>JAFEGW010000003.1 GCA_018239715.1 Verrucomicrobiota bacterium | reverse complement strand
GAATTGCCGAGCGCTTGACACCCTCGTCAGTCTTGGGATCTTTTGCAAATACGATCAGTATATCCAGGGTTTCTTTTGAAAACGCTTGTCCGCTTTTTGCCACTTTTTCTAGAGCAAGAATTGCCGAGCGNNGCGCTTGACACCCTTGTCAGCCTTTGGTTTTTTTGCAAATGCGATTAATGTGCCCAGAGCTTCTCTTGACAATGCTTGTCCGCTTCTTGCCACTTCTCCTAGAGCAAGAGTTGCGAAACTCTTGACATCCTCGTCAGTCTTGGGATCTTTTGCAAATGCGATTAGTGTGTCCAGGGCTTCTTTTGACAACTCTTGTCCACTTTTCGTCATTTCTCCTAGAACAAGAATTGCCGAGCGCCTGACCGAGATTGTGGACAACTTGACATCAAAGTAAGCCTTTGGGTCTTTTGCCAATACGGTTAGTGTATACAGAGCTTTTTCTGACAACGCTTGCCTATTTTTCGCCACTTCTCTTAGATCAAGAGTAGAAGAACTCTTGCCATCAAAGTCACCTTTTGGATCTTTTAAAAATGCGACTAGTGTATTCAGAACTTCTTTTGACAAGACTTGTCTGCTTTTCGCTATTTCTCCTAGAGCAAAGATTGCGGAGCTCTTGTCATCAGAATCAGCTTTTGGATCTGATAAAATTTTGATAATATTTAGGATAATTTCCTGCGCAAGGAATTGTCCTTGACTAGCTAACATTGTCAAAAGCGAAAGTGCTTTATATTGTTTTTCCTTATCGTTAAGAGCGCAAGCAAAAAACTCTATAATCTTTTTATGACCTAAAAGCCTTGAATTGCCGATAAGCATTTTAAACTTCGATTCTTCTATTGGATTCTCTTGCAGATAAGTAATCACCTGTTCGATGAAATCCTCATATTGAGCAATAACTTTTGGATCTTCGCACTCTTCAAAACAGCGGGCAAACAACTTAAGCTCATAGCCGATTGCTAAATCATAGGGTTCAGACAATAGATCATTGAAGAATGCTTGCAGAGCTTTTGTATCTTCTTTAATGGAAAGATAGCCTGCAGTCATCCAAAAAACTGAAAAAAAACGTAATGAAAATTTATTCTCAGCAATCAACTGCTGACCTTCATTATTTTTGCCACTCAAATAGAGGTCAGCAAGATAACGAGCAGCGAAATATTCATTAAAGGTCAAATGGATGAAAGATCCGACGCCATTATCAATTTTAAATAATCCGAAGTTCTTATTTTCACTTATAGTCAGTCTAACTTTTCCGAAAATTGATTTTATTTCACCCTCATTAAGAAATTGTTTATCAATTGTTACGACTTCCCAAGCTAGTGTTTGAAGTGCTTGAATGATAGGACTAGCTTCTTTGAGACTTTGAGGATTCAATTCTTCAAGAATACCGGCTCTTTGTCTTTTACACACGCCAGGCCTCAATAAAAAGCTTTTACAGAACCAGTCTGTAATTTCTTCATAGAGTCTAGTTAACGTCAAGTGCTTATCATTAAAGGGATCTTTTCTTTCTTTAAATAACCGACATAAAATCGCAAGAATCAGGGGAATATGAGCAAGACTATGAATCAGCGGATTTTTTAAATAAGTTCGAAGGTTTTGTTCTGCTGCACCAAACTTGTTCTCATGGTGGCGAAAGAACTCTGTAACATACTTGTTTACACTAACTGTGTCAAATCCTAAAATTTCGAGAATACACTTTTCTTTTTCTTCTCCAAAAGAGACACTTTGAGGTCTAGAGGTGATTAAAATATGGGGAAAATTTTTTTTTAGCTCTTTAAACTTCTCGCCTAAATAACCTTGCTCTACTTCAGGAGAAAGTTCATCATTCCCATCTAGAATCAGAAGTGTTTGTTCTCGAAAATCTTTATCAGCTAAAAGAGACTTATAATCCTCAAGCTTAAAACCGCCGATTGTGAGCAGATCAAAAGCTGAATACGTGTTACCTGAATAGAAATCCTTATTCAAGTTTCGAAGTTTCACCAAGAAAACGGCTTTGAATTGACGCCAGAGTTTTCCAATAGCCCACTGATAAGCGATATATTGGCAGAGAGTACTTTTTCCTGTGCCTGCTCCTCCTAAAATTAGCACTCTTTTCTCTTTAACGTCTTTAAGGCTTTTCCCTTCAAAAAGAGTTTCTAATTTGATCGTTTTCTTGGGTTCAAAGACAGCTTCATAAGTAGATTTGCTTTCTTTAGTTTCTTTTTTCTCTACGCCTTGTCGCTTTTCATTTCTCTCGCTTTCTCCAATGATAGCTAACTGTGCATAATTTTGAATCGGCAGTTTTTCATCTTCATCAAAAATGAGTGGAATTTGATCGTAAGATTTATAGTGAGACTTTAAAGCTTTATGAAGGTTTTGATATATATTTATAGTGATAACAAGAGAAGCGTCACTGATATGAAAATCTCTACCAACATTAACTAATTTTTCAAATAGATAACTAGCTTTCTGAGAGATTTTTATTTGATGTATTTGATCAGAAGTTTGCGTTACTTTTCCTTCGGTAAGTTCAAGGTTTTTTCCTTCTTTCAAGAGGTAGGGGGTTTTTTTGATTTCCTCTTCAAAGATTTCGAAATCTCCCTGATAGGTTCTCTGCTTCGTTATCTCCTGTAACAGAGCAGCTTTTGCTTTTTTTATTTTTTCTTGAGTAAGATCTTGTAGATAGTAAAGCCTAACTTTAGGATTTTTTGGACTTTCTATACCGAGAGGAATTTTAACAAATCCTCCATCTGTCAATATTCTGCTGGTACTCATGCTGCTGCTGTTAAATGATGAGGTAGGTGGCTAGATAATGTAGCAGACATAAAACCCTCCTTTTAGGAATAAAAAATCCAAATTGAAACACTTGAACTTGTTATTGATAAAAAGGATAAAACAAGTTTGACTTTTATTAAAGTCTTTTTCTAGGTCAATTACAACTAGCTAAAGCTGAGATTAAGACAGAGCAATCATGGGCTGAAGGCTTTACAAGCGAAAACTCTGATTCAAAAGCAGATTACACTCTTCCATGAACCTATCTCCATCTAGACAGTAAATTCTTTAACTGGCCATTCTTTTCTCCCTAAAAAAGAGTCAAGAATGTCTGGTTTTAATGGTCTAACGGATGAGCAATGGAATGCTATTGAAACTCATATCCCTTTCAAATGGGAGATTCAGCATAAAGGTAACCTTCCTCTTCATCCATGTAAAATTCTCAATACGATTTTATGGGCTTTTACCGGAGCTCGTTGGAAAACGTTCCATAAAAAAATAGACAAAAAAATGCTAGCCTTCAGAAACTAAAACAAGATGAAGGTGAAAGATGTATAAACAATTTGATCAAGAATTTAGAGACAACGCGATATGTTTAGCTCTAGAAAAAAAAGTCAAGCTAAACGACCTTGCTAAGGATCTTGGCATTGGAAGATCCACTCTCAATAAATGGATGTCTCAGCATAGAAAAGGTCATCCGATCTCCTCTGGATTAACTCCTGAGCAAAAGGAGATCAAGAGGCTGCAAAGGGAAAATGAAATTCTCAAGGAAGAACGTGATATTTTAAAAAAGGCCATGGCCATCTTCTCGTCTCCACAAAAGAGAGGTTCACTTTTATGAGGGCCCATCAAGATATTTTTCATATTGAGAAGATGGCAGAGGTTTTAAAAATCTCACGTAGTGGATATTACCGTTTTTTACAAAGACCTCCAACAGTAGAGAAACTGAATCTACTCACCCAAATCAAGATGATTTTTGAGGAGAACAAGGGGCGCTATGGCGCCCCTCGTATTCATGCAGAGCTAAAGAAGCAAGGCATCCATACGAGTCGCCACCATGTCGAGAAGTTGAAAAAAATGGCTTAAGTTCTGGACCTAAGAAAAAAAGAGTTAAAACGACCATACCTTCCTAAAGCAGTCAAAATCTTATTCAAAGAGATTTTACAGCTAAAAAGCCCAATGAGAAATGGTGCTCTGATATATCGTATTTGCCAACGAAAAAGGGTTTTGTTTATTTAGCTGTTATTTTGGATCTTTACTCGAGAAAAGTGGTAGGATCTTGTGTTCTTGAACATATGGAGCATAGTCTGGTCCTACAAGCACTGAGCCAAGCTCTTAAGAGATATGGGAGTGAAAAAGAAATGATTTTTACTCAGATCGAGGAAGTCAATATATTGCATGGGCAGTCAAAGAGGTGCTGAAAAAGCATGCTATCCATATGAGCAAAGGAAAAGTAGCCTATGACAATGCAGTAATGGAAAGCTTTTTCTCAACCCTCAAAAAAGAGCTCATGAGAGGACAAAAGAAATTTGAAGACCTTCAAGAAGCTCAGCTGAAAATTTTTGAATACATAGAGATTTATTATAATAAAAAACGGATACAGTCAACTCTAGGAATAAAAGTCCATATGAGTACGAAGAAGAAATGAAAAGGCTAGCAAAATAGTGTCTACAATTTTCAGGAGGTCCAGTTTTTTTCCGCAGAAAAGGGAGAAGGTGAAGAGGTTGATTATGGATACAAAGGAAAAGGACTCACAACCCATACCTTGGTCGATATTTATGGGAGTCCCATCGCTTTGACAAGTATTGGAGCTTCTGGTAGCGAGAGTAAATAAGTAGAACCTCTACAAGGTAGCTACTTGGATAAAAAGCCTGACAGATCAAGGAATAACACCGATTGTGGGAGCGGACAAGGGGTATGACTCTAGAGAACTTCGTATAAAGAGGTTACAGAGAAAAATTTTTCCGTTAATTCTCTATCGAGGAAAGAAACCATCTCTTGTATTTAGTGAAAATACGGTGGAAAGTAGAAATAGGTATTGGATAGTTACAGAGGAAATATCTACGATTAGCAATTCGTTAGAAGAGAAAACAGACTGAAACCTTTTAGTGGAATAGGTTCATGTAAAAAATCGAATTCCAGATTTTTTTAAGATCAGTCCTTTGAGTTCCTCTCACCAAAGGTGGTGACCAGTTCATCAACTGCTGGATCTTATACCACTGAGCTTCTGAAAGCTCTGTAAACTTCATCTCTTTCTCCTTCTTAGAAGAAAAAGAATAGCCTATCTAAATATTTAGTGGAATAGGTTCATATTCACCAGCTATAACAATCTTTAGGAAAATGTTGTAAGCAAAAGTTGTTGTTTAGAACACTGAAAGAAGAGATCGTTTGGACAAGAAAATATAATAACATGGCCCAACTCGAAAACGTTATCTTCCATTGGGTCGGTTATATAACACCAGCTATTTTGCACTTTTCCTTAGGCTACAAACCACTAATGCAGATGGAAGAAGAATTGAAAGAGAAAGCCGCTTGATGAAAAATACTTCCCTCAAAAGCTAAATTATTTCTAGGAATCGAGCTTGATAAATGTCGATGTATAAATAGTTAGGTTAATTTTTATTTAGTAATTATAATCTTGACCATTTACAGAGGTTAAGAATATGCGTAGCTGTTGTCCTTCTTGTGGCTCTATAGCTTTTAAATGAAATGGCATTAATCAGCACGGTGACCAAAATCACAAATGTCTAGATTGCAATCGGCAGTTTGTTCTCGATCCACAAAACAAGATTATCTCCGAAGAAACCAAAAATCTCATCCGTAGACTTCTCTTAGAAAAACTGTCTCTTCGAGGACTCTGTCGAGTTGCTCAAGTGAGTCAGCCTTAGCTCTTAAATTTTATTAAGGAAAAGTATGAGAAAACTCCGAGAAATTTGAATGTACAAGCACCTCCTGACTCCCTAGGGCTTGTATTAGAAAGAATAGAAACAGATGAACTTTGGTCTTTTGTGGGTAAAAAGAAAAACCAAGTGTGGGTCTGGTTAGCATTAGACGCCCTCACCCGGCAAGGGGTAGCAGTCCATGCTGGAGGACGCTCAGAGCGAGATGCAAAGGCGTTTTGGGCAGAAGTCCCCGAGCCTTATCGCTCTGGATGTGATGTCTATACGGATGAATGGGAAGCCTATAAAGCAGCAATCCCAGAAGAAGTGCATTTTGCGGTAAAAAAAGTCCGGGAAAACAAGCCTTATTGAAGGAGTTAACTGCATTCTACGACAGAGAATAAGCCGACTTGTGAGAAAGACCGTAGCCCTCTCCAAACTATTTATCAACCACATGAGAGCTATAAGGTATTTTCTCAGCTATTACAATCGATGGGCTTATGAGAAATTTTTGGAACAGTTAGGCATTCTGGACTGTATTATAACCTAACCGCTATTGCACCGCCTAAAATTCCTGATAGTAAAATTTTTAATTAGGGGGAAAAAGCGGAAAACGCCTCTTCATTATCGGGATTATTCGGGTTTCGGATAGGGGCATAATTGGCAAATTGCGCGAGTTCTTTGCGGAAGGCTAGGTTAACACTTCCAATCGAACCGTGTCTATTTTTAGCCACGATCAGTTCTGCGGTTCCCGGTTTGTCATAAGGGTCGTAGTATTCACGTCTCAGCAGGAACATCACCAAGTCGGAGTCTTGTTCCAAAGATCCTGACTCTCTTAAATCGCTCATCATAGGCCGGTGACCTGCGCGCTCTTCCACTTTACGGGAAAGCTGCGATAAGCAAAGGATCGGAACATTGAGCTCACGGGCGAGTGTTTTCAGAAGTCGCGAGATTTCAGAAACTTCTAGCTGCCGGTTCTCTTGGCTTTTAAAATTTCCTGAGCCTGTGAGAAGCTGCAGGTAGTCGATGACGAGAAATTGAATGCCGTAGGCTTCTTTCATCCGTCGTGCCCGAGCTCGTAAGTCGGTGATTTTTAAGCCCGGCTGGTCATCGATAATCATGGTATGCTTTTGCATGGTGTTAACTGCACCGACAATCCGCTGAAATTCAATGCCGTTGAGCGATCCTGTCTTGATTTTGTCCGATTCGACTTCCGCTTGAGAACAGATAATCCGGTGGAGGAGCTGCTCTGCCGTCATCTCTAAGGAGAAGATGCCGACAGGGATATTATTTCTAAAGCAGACATTCTCGGCGATGTTCAAAGCGAGAGCAGTTTTTCCCATTGCAGGGCGCGCGGCAAGGATCATTAAGTTCGAAGGAGATAGTCCATTGATCATCTTATCGAACTCCAAAAAATGAGTGGGGATCCCGGTGATGCCGCTGTCTTCGGGTCCGCGGGCTTGATATTTTTCTTGCTTTTCTTGGAGTTCTTTCAAATACGGAAGCTTGGAAGAGGCTTTGGCTCCCGAGATCATGTCTTTGATCAGGGTGCCGCCCATCGTATTGGCCGATTGGCTGATATGGAAAAATTTCTGTTGGGCTACATCTAAAGATGATTGCACATCGTCGGGATCGTTAAAGGCTTCCTTCTCCACTTCCTGTGCAGCATGGATCATGCGGCGCAGCAGCGATTTGCTCCGCACGAGCTCGGTATATTCTTCGATATGAGCCGCCGTTCCCGCATATTGGGCCAGAGTTGTTAAGTAAGCAATTCCGCCCGTAGCTTTGAGCTGATTGCGCCTTTTCAGCTCCTCAGCGACCAGATGAACATCGGCAGGCTTATCTTGGAGAAAGCATCCTTTCAAGACATCGAAAATGGTCTTATGCTCTGTGTAATAAAAATCATGTTCTTCCAACGAATCTGCGGCAATGTTAAGACTGCCAATCGAAGTGAGCATGCATCCGAGCACGATCATTTCCGATTCTTTGGAATTCGGAGGAATTTTAGTTGCAGCTGCGTCTGCCATATCACGTTAAGTTATCGCATGCGCCCGATTATTTCAATGTGGAGCTTTAAATTTGTTCGTCAGGAAAGGACATTTATTAGATAATTTTTCAGAGATCATTCTCTAACTCAAAAAGGGAGAAAATTATGAGCATGGCTCTTATCAATACACCTCTAAATCTCGCCTGCACTGCAGGTACGGCGGAGTTTATTTTTAAAGTGTTGAATGTAGCGCGCGTTGATCGTAAATGGGGTAAGATAGGGCAGCAAGTAGACATTTGGATCGACTATCCTCAAGCTGTTGCAGCAGGATTTGCTGCCTGGTCTTTTTTTGGAAGAGGAGTTGCCGGGTATACAGCAGCAGCTGCTTGCATGATCACTCCTTTGGCTCTGAAAATTCGTCGAGAATTTTATTTCTCGAATCTAAGGGATTTTAATGATCATAGAGATGCCAATATGCGAGAAGCTGAAGTTATGCTGGGTCATGCGATTAAAGTCGTCAATATTTGTGCTGCAGCGTGTGCAATCTGGAGCCAGCCTCCGAGTTCGACAAGACTGCATTTAGGCCAGGCAGTCGCACTAACACTTTTTTTGAGCGCAAGAATTTGGCAGTGCTCTAAGACAGGCTATTAAGTGAAAAATTAATTTTCGATGTGAGAGAGAATCGGAAAGAGTGGGATTTGAACCCACGGTACCCCTTAACGGGGTACGCGTCCTTAGCAGGGACGTGCCTTCGGCCACTCAGCCATCTTTCCAAAGGAGAGCAATGTTATCCTTTGGGGAAGAATTAGTCAATAAAGTGGGAGCGGGAGAGCCGTTTGCCATTGAGGGCATTCCAATGGCTGGTATGGACAGAGCCATCGGGATTTTGGACGACGATGCTGTGAACAGGCAGGTAGACGTCGTTCATGGTTCGTATAGCAAAATTTTGACCAAAGGCTGCCCGGGCGACTCTCTCGATTTGGTTGGGGGTGAAGTGGCGGGATAAGCGGATCGCATCTTTATAGGGCTTGGTGACGAGCCTTTCATCGAGGTTGGTTTCGGGGGTGGTGCAAAGTTTCGGTTTCTGAAAATGGAGTTTAAAATGGTTGCCTGCCTGAACCACCAGCTTTTTTTTCCGGCAGCTGTCGAGCCAGGCATTGAGGACTTCGGGCTCGACATGCAAGGCTTTGGAAAGGCCGTCGCGATCGAGTGCTCCTCCTTTTTTAGCGAGAAGATTTAGGACTTTGAACTCTTGGGGTGTGGCATCGGCCTTAATGCAATCGCCGAAGCCGTGGGTTTTTTCCCAGTCCTTGGTGCTAAGAACCATTTCACCGTCGGTCATATCCCACAGCATGATGCTCTCGTGCGTTTTATCATCGGACGAGGTGTATTTCACCTCCATCAGGAGGTACGGATAAAACTCGAGCACGGGATCCATAAAGCGATGCCGATTGTCTTTGAGCAGGTGCTTGCGGTGTTTATCCATGATCTGATTGGCGTTATAGCGGACTTCAAGTGTGTGAAAGTGTCCCATATCGAGAAGGGAAGCGACTTTGTTTTTAACATCAGGATGTCTATGAGAGACCATCCAAATGCCATAGCCTGCCGCCAAAATTGCGAGAACGGTTCCAATAATCTTCATATGAAAGGTATATATCAGTTCAAATGTTTTCGAAAAATAGGTACATGATTATTATCAGGTCTTTAAATTTACTCAAAGGATTTGAGATGCGGGCGGTATTTTTTTCTTTTTTTATTTTGTTTTTTTCCTTTTTATCGGCGGAGGAAGTGCATGAGTTTCGGGGAAAACATATGGTCGCCAATTATTTAGGATGCGATTCCGGGGCCATTGCAGATGAAAAAGCCTTAACGCAAGTCATGCTGACGGCGGTCGAAAAGTGCGGAGCCCAAATTTTGAATCATAACTCTTATGTTTTTCCAGGTCATGGTCTTACAATGACGATTTTGCTCTCCGAGAGCCATGCGAGCCTCCACACTTATCCGGAGCACGGCAAATGCTTTGTCGATCTTTTCACCTGCGGCGATAAGTGTGATCACGAAGTGTTCAATGAGGTTCTTAAAGCTTATCTTAAACCTCAGACGGTCGTCGCCAAAGTTCTTGGGCGGGATGATGAAATCAAAGAACGGAATGCTCCTGATATGGGCCATGCGAAAATTATCTCTTTTGCAGCCGCAAGTCTCCTCCTCCTTTATGCGATGGTACGCTTTAAACGCCGGAAGACAGAAAATGAAGTCCAAGAAATAAAGGTTCCTTGAAATGCTTTTTAAGGATCGATTTGAGGCGGGGCTGAAGCTCGCTGAAAAGCTCGAGAAATATCGAGATCCATCGCAGACTGTGGTTGTGGGCCTTGCCCGCGGCGGTGTCGTGGTGGCCTATGCTTTGGCCCAAGCTCTGAATCTTCCTTTAGATGTCGTTGTCATCCGTAAAATCGGCGCTCCCTTGCAGGATGAGCTGGCTATCGGGGCTATTGATGAAGAAGGGCAGGGATTTTTTAATGACGGGATTATCCAAGCTCTGAATATCAGCCCGTCCTATCTGCAAGAAGAGATAGAAAAACAAAAAAAAGTTGCCCAGCAGCGAGCTGCCCTTTACCGGCAAGGCGGAAAGAAAACCGATGTGAAGGGGAAAACAGTCCTTGTTGTCGACGATGGCATTGCGACAGGAGCGAGTATGAAAGCCGCCCTTTATGCGCTGAAGCAAAAAGGGGCAAAAAAGACTATTCTCGCTGTGCCTGTAGCTCCTGCTGAGGCTTTGAAAAAGTTCTCTAAAATGGTGGATGAAACAGTCTGCCTCTATACACCGGCCGTCTTTAGGGCGGTGGGGCAATTTTATCGCAAGTTCGATCAAACTTCCGATGAGGAAGTGATCAAGCTCCTATCTTAGAGATTTGCTGCTCGTAGTATTGAGATAACTCAGGAGAGTTTTTTTTCAAATAGCGAGCCAGCGGAGAGGTGACTCGAATCACTTCTTGGCGATAGACGGAAATTTTTTTCATTTCTTCATGGGGGACAAACCGGCCGATGTCGAGATGGACGGCATGGTCTTCGGCCCAGCCGTAATTATCATTGGCCATATTATCAAGATCGGTAATTCCTCGAGAGCACCGACTCACGATCAAATGGATGAGGCTGTCGATCATTTGCTCTGCAAGATGAATTTGTTGGTGCTGGATTCTGGACTTTAGAAGTGGAAGGAAAGGCTGCCCTTTTTTTTGCAGGACAAAACCGATATTCGCGAGAGGAAGTTCATAAAAATGTCCTGCCCGATCTTTCAGGCGTACTTTGGGATCTAGGTCGGGTGTGGGGTTTAAATGAACATAGATCACGCCCGTCTCTTGTTTCAGATAGCGGGAGGCTAGGAAATAGCTGTTATAAGAGAATTGGACACGCCTTTCACTATAACTTTTTGCCTCGGCTGTTTTAGACGGCACTAAAAAACTAAAAGGATGGCTGACAAAGCTGAATTGACGGAGCCGGGAAGGGAATCGATAAAACTTGAGGACATAATTTTGATCCTCGCTTTCGAAGACAAAATTTTGAGCTCCTTTGTCGAGATAGGTGAAAGTCTGTTCCAAGATTTTAGTAGGGAAAGGCTCTAGTGTTTGCCAAGAAAGATTAGGAGTCAGGGGAACATCTACAGCATGAAGGCAAAAACCGTGCGCGGCTTTCAAGTTAAGTCGATCAACTTTAGCCAGCAATAAAATAAACACAGCAAGAGAGGAGAAAAGTAAGGTTGAAGGGTGTTTCATTTTTTAACGCTTATTCTCGTCAGTTCAAAAAAACCGTCAGCGGGAAATTCTTTATAATCCAAGTGATCTTTTATCATAAAAGCGGATTTCCAATGGTAAAGAGGTGTCAGCGGCATTTCTTCCATGAAAAGAGCTTCCGCGGTCTTAAGAGTCTTCATTCTTTCCTCTTCAGTGGCATCGGTATAAGACTTTTCTAAGAGGCGGATGTACTCGGGATTTTCCCAGCCGCAGTAGTTCTTGGCATTGGCTTGATACTTGAATCGTTCTAAGATGCTCAAAGGATCATTATACTGCGCGAACCAAAAAGACTGGGCTAAATCGTAGTTCCGATTCTTTAAACGATCTAAAAAAACTTTGTGATCGCTCTGCTCGAGGTGGACCTTAACACCTAAGATTTTTGACCATTGCTGTTGGAGGGCTTGTGCAAGTTTATGATTTAAGCTGTCGTGCGAATAGTAATAAGTGATCACGGGAAATTCCTGAGGAGTTATATGCAGCTCTTCAAGTCCTCGACGGAAAAGCTTTTGAGCTCTTTTAATATTGTTGTCTTGAAAATAAGAAAGGTGAGGATTGTATTTGAGTCCGGAGGGAATAATATTGGTCGCCACTTCTTCTTCGAGTTGAGTGATGTTATCGACAATTTCCTTCCTGTTAACAGCATAGGCAAAAGCCTTCCGAATATTTTTATTGTCAAAAGGAAATCTATTCACATTGAAACAGAGGATCGTCGTGGCCGGAATGGAATAGGTTTTCAGCTCCCCCCATTGTTGATATTGGAGCAGGGCGTCCTTAGGTAGAGGTGAAATGCCAAGGCCCATGATATCGAGTTCATTTTTCTTATACATATTCAGCACGGTATTTTCATCCGACACCATGCTGATTTGAATTTTGTCGAGATCGATCTGGGGCGCTTCCCAATAATAAGGGTTTTTTTCAAGCACAAGCTCATTGTGATGTTTCCAGGAGACAAGTCTAAAGGGTCCGTTGGAGATAAAGTGAGAGCTTGCTTCCTGCATCCAGGCGGGATCGGTTTCATCCACTGTATGGCTGACTGGAAAGAAAACACAAAAAGAGATCAGATCGAGAAAGTAGGGAGTGGGATTTTCCAGCTCGACGACAAGAGTTTTAGAATCAGGTGCTCGAATCCCTACTTGGTCAAGAGGCACGACACCTCTTTTTGCTTTTTCAGCATTTTTAATGGGATAAAGTAGGTGGGCGTTGGCAGCGGGGAAATTAGGAGTAAGGATTTTTTTCCATGCGTTTTCAAAATCGGCGGCAACGACGCGAGTCCCATCGGACCATTTTGTTTTGCGCAGGTGGAAAATATAGGTTTTACGGTCGTCGGAAATTTCAATCGATTGTGCTTGAGCGGGAGTGATAGAATTATCGGGATTCAGCCTGACGAGTCCTTCGAAGAGCATGAAATGCAGAGTAGACCCCACGAGTTCACTGCCTTGGCGAGGATCCATCGTCGTGGGTTCGCGGCTGATATTCATCCGTAGGGTATGAAACTTCTTAGGCGGTTTTTGCTGAGGCTCTTGCCGAGTGCAGGAAGAAAGAGCAGTGACAAGTAAGAGGAGAGGGGCCCAGCGATGAAGTAGTTTCATTATTTCCTCTCTTTAGATGAATCAAAAATCAGATAATTTTGAATCAGTCTACGTAAGATGCTAAAGAGAAAAAGAATTCCCTGCAATTAATAATTACAGGGAATTGAAATTATTCTTTCACAGAAAGTAAGAATTCAATGTTATTATTACTTTTCTTTAAACGGCCTAAGAGAATGTTCATGGCGTCGAGAGGTGAAAGGTCTCCAAGAGCACCACGCATCATATAAACTTTATCCAGCTCATCCTTATGGAAGAGCAATTCTTCCTTACGGGTACCGCTCTTCATCAGGTTGATTGCAGGATAGACGCGTCGATCGGAGAGGTGTCTTTCAAGCACGAGCTCCATGTTGCCAGTGCCTTTAAACTCTTCGAAGATCACCTCGTCCATACGCGAGCCGGTTTCGATAAGGGCGGTGGCAATGATGGTAAGAGAGCCTCCCTCTTCCACATTGCGTGCTGCGCCGAAGAACCGCTTAGGTTTATGAAGGGCATTGGCATCGATACCGCCAGTTAGAATCTTACCTGAATGCGGCTGGACAGTATTATAGGCCCTTGCAAGGCGAGTCAGAGAGTCGAGCAGGATGACGACATCATGGTGATATTCGACTAAGCGGCGGGCTTTTTCGATGACCATTTCGGCCACTTGCACATCCCGTTCTGGGGGCTCATCGAAGGTGGAAGAGATGACTTCCCCCTTCACGTTGCGCATCATATCGGTGACTTCTTCAGGCCGCTCGCCGATCAAAAGAACGATGAGGACGACATCGGGGTTATTCGTAGTGATGGCGTTTGCAATATCTTGGAGGATGACGGTTTTTCCGCAGCGGGGTGGGGCCACAATGAGTCCGCGCTGCCCTTTGCCGATAGGAGCTGCAAGGTCGAGAACACGGGTGGTCATTTTTTCTTTAGAAGTCTCCATCACCAGCCGCTTGTTCGGATAGAGGGCGGTCAGGTTTTCAAAGAGGATCCGCTCGCGGGCTTCTTCGGGAGGACGGCCGTTGATCTTATCGACTTTGAGGAGAGCGAAATACTTTTCTTTCTCTTTAGGGGAACGGATGGTTCCGTAGACAGTATCCCCTTTTTTCAGATCAAACCGTCGGATTTGAGCGGGAGAGACGTAAATATCTTCAGCCGAAGGGAGATAATTATAGTTCGGAGACCGGAGGAATCCAAATCCATCGGGCAGGACCTCCAGGACGCCTTCGCCGACGAGAATTTCGGTCGGGTGCTCGGCCTTAGCTTTGACAATTTCAAAAACCATCTGCGACTTGGTCAAGGAGCCCAGATGCTTAAGCCCCATTTCTCGCGCGACGACATTGAGCTGGTCCATATTCATGCGCTGGAGGTCGGCAATTTTAGTAATCTGTCCTTGAACAGGTGGAGTATTTTGCTCGACTTCCTGATTAGGGGTTTCGGTTAGATGATTCGGGTCTTCTGGTTTCATTCCTTCTCCTTAAATTAGTCTATCAATGATCGCTTCGACCGAGGATCTTAGTTCACTCAGATCACCGTTATTGGTGATGACAAAATCTGCTTTAGAGGCTTTATCGCCCGAAGATTGCTGCCGTGCCTGTCGCTTTGCCCCTTGCGTCCCCTTAAAACGGGCGTGTGCGATAGTTTCATCAGCGATCACAGCGATCACCCTATCAAAATCTTTTTCCATGTCAGCTTCGTAAAGAAGTGGAACCTCTGCAACAAAAAATTTATAAGAGGAATTGTTTTTGACGCTGTCAAAACGTCGGTGGATTTCTTCTCTCACAGCTGGATGTAAAATTTTTTCTAAACTTTTTAACTTTTTAAAATCGGAAAACACTATTTCTGAAATCTTGTTTCTATCGATTTGATTTCTGACAAGGATTTCAGGGCCTAAAAGCTCAATAACTTTTTTCCCTATCGGCGTATGAGGGGATAACAAGCTGTGCACGATTTCATCGGCATCGACAACATACGCTCCATATTCTTGAAGAATACGTCCAATTGTCGACTTGCCCGAGGCAAGATTGCCTGTTATAGCAATTTTTCTCAAACTTAACACTCCCCCCAATTTTTTCCAATGGAAATATGCACTTCTAGGGGGACTTTGAGTGTCATGACGTTTTCCATCATAGTCTTAACTTTAGTTGATAGCAGATCCACCTTGCTGTCGGGGGCCTCGAATAAAAGTTCATCATGGATTTGCAGGAGCATATAGCCCAGGTCTTCTTGCTGCATCATATTGTCGATTTGGATCATGCCGATTTTAATCAGATCCGCTGCTGTGCCTTGCAGGGGGGTATTGATCGCAAGCCTTTCAGCGGCAGCACGGATCATGGGATTTTTAGCGGAAATTTCAGGGATGGGTCGTTGCCGTCCGGTCATGGTGACAGCGCGGCCCGTTTTGCGGACATTCTCTTTACAAAATTCAAGATATTCTTTGACGCGTTTATAGCGTTGAAAATATTTTTCAATGAAGGAGGCAGCATCTCGATAGTCAATCTTGAGCCCTTGCGACAGCCCAAATGCTTGCTGGCCATAGAGAATGCCGAAATTGACAGCTTTGGCCTTATAGCGCATCTCGTCAGTGACATCTTGTAAAGGGACATCAAAAACTAAAGAAGCGGTATAAGCGTGGATATCTTCCCCTTCATTAAAGGCTTTGATCAGCACAGGGTCTTCGCTCAGGTGTGCAAGCAGGCGGAGCTCGATTTGAGAATAGTCGGCTGCCAAAAAACTCCAGGAGCCCTCTTGCGGCTTAAAAGCCTCCCGGATTTTTCTTCCGATAGGAGATCGGATGGGAATATTTTGCAAGTTGGGGTCTTGGCACGAGAGTCGTCCGGTAGCAGCTACCGATTGATTGAACGTGCAATGGATCCTGTGAGTTTTAGGATTAATTTCCTCCGGCAAAGAATCGACATAGGTAGAGCGAAGTTTTTCCAGCGTCCGGAAGTCTAAAATTTTCGTCACGATAGGGACAGTATCTTGAAGGTCTTCTAAAACGTCCGCGCTAGTGGAAAAACCTGTCGCTGTTTTTTTGGGAGGGGAAATCCCCATTTTCTCGAAAAGGATCTTGCTGAGTTGTTTCGGAGAGCTGACGTTGAACTGCTCTCCCGCCATGCGATAGATCTCTTGCTCCACTTCCGTGATTTGAAGAGCGAGCTCATGCGACATTTTGTGCAGGATGGAGGCATCGACATAAATGCCGCGCCTTTCCATCTTGATCAAAACGGGAATCAAAGGGAGCTCGATGCCGGTCAGGATCGCGGTAAGATCTTTCTCTGCAAGTTCTTTCTCGAAGAGGTTTTTAAGACGAACCGTGTAATCGGCATCCTCGCAGCAATACAGAGAAACCTGGTCAATAGGGACCTCTTTCATCGTAATCTGCTTTTTCCCTTTCCCGATCAGACTATCGATAGGAATTTTGACCTTATGAAAACGCTCCAAGGCCAGCTGATCGAGATTGTGGCGCTGGCTCTGAGGGGTGAGTAAATAGGAGGCTAAGATCGTATCGAAGGAAATGGAAAAAGCCGGAAGATTTTCATTTTGGAGGACATGGCAGTCGTATTTGATATTATGTCCAAAGAAAGAAAGGCCCGGACTTGTTAATAGCTCTTCAAGCTTTTGGAGAACTTCTCTCCGCTCGAGAGGGCCGTTGAGAGGAACATACCAAGCCTCGCCTCGTTTGACGGCAAACCCAATGCCCACTAATTCCGCTAGCAGCGGACGTATGCTGGTGGTCTCGACATCAAGACAAATTTCTTTTCCCGCGCGTAGCTTTTCAATGAGCTGCTGGAGAGAGGCCGTATCATTAACGAGTTTATATGCGGTTTTTTCTTCTTCGACAGGGTTAAGTGCAGGAGCGGGCGTCTCCATTTCTTTGATTAGAGACATGAAATGCATCTCGTGATAAAAACCCTTGAGCTGATCTAAATGCGGCTCTTTAAGGTGGAAAAATGTTTCTTCTTTAGGAAAGTCGACATGGGTATCAATGGTGGCCAGCCTGCGGCTTAAAAGTGCAATCTCTTTGCCTTGACGGACCGTGTCTTGTTTTTTTGCTCCGGGAATTTTATCGGGGTTGGCCAGAATTTCATCCAAAGTCCCGAACTGCTGCAATAAAGCCGAAGCTGTTTTAGGACCAAATCCCTCCAATCCGGGAATGTTATCAGAGCTATCGCCCACAATTGCAAGATAATCGACCATTTGCCGTGGAGTGATGCCGTAAATTTCTTCGACTTTTTTCTTGTCGATGAGAAGATTGTCTTTATGAGGCTGGATCATGAAGATTTTATCATCGACGAGTTGGCAGAGGTCTTTATCGCTGCTGCAGAGATAGACTTGAATGTCCTGCTTTTCGGCCCAGACAGCAATGCTTCCAATAGTATCATCGGCTTCGACTCCTGGAACAGAAAGATAAGGGATTCCTGCAAGTTCGCACCAGTAATGAGCTTTTTCCAGTTGAGGAAAGAGATCCTCAGGCATGCTTTTGCGATGGCTTTTATAGTCCGCGTAGATTTCGGTCCGTTTTTGTTTATTGTCCGGCCCATCGAACACAGCAATGATAAAATCGGGAGAAAAATCGGCGATGAGTTTGTACATGGACCGAATAAACCCGAAGAGAGCATTGGTGCTCTCTCCTTTAGGATTTGTCATCGGCCCGATTGCATAATAAGACCGAAAAAGGAAGTTAACAGCGTCGACGACGAATAGTTGTTTCATTTTTCACGGTTGATACAGATAGAGCAATTTTCCACTCAGCTCCGGATTTTTCAGCGGGGAGGTCATTCCGAGGGATTCTAAAATTCTCTTCGGTGCTACCACTTGCGCCAAGTTGTTCAGGAGCGGATGAGGAGGAATGAGTTGAACCACTTGATAAGGGGTTTGAGGATCAATATTTGCAGCTGCAGTCAATCCTCGGAGGGCATCCGAGTAATCGGTATTGGCGACATCAATATACCCTAGCTCCTCGGCTTTTTTCGCTACGAACACATGAGCGCCGTAATCATTGATTAACTTTTCTTTAGTCAGCTGAGGGCGGGCAGTCGAGACAAGGGTTGTGAAGCGGTCATACAAAACAGTGATGATATCTTGGAGCGTGGCTGCTTCATCGGGTTTCCAAGGTCTAAAAGGATCGAGTTCATCTTTGCCTTTACCTTCGCTTAAAGTCAGAGAGCCGACCCCGACCTTTGTCATGGCTTCGGAGAAATTAAACATAGGGCCCAGGATGACACCTACAGAGCCGATCACGCTAGGTGGAGTTGCATAAATTTTATCCGCCGCACAAGCAATATACATTCCTCCTGAAGCGCAATAGCCATCGACAAAGACATAGATAGGAACATTATATTTTTGTTTGTAAGTCATGAGGGCATGGTAAATGCTATCGGCGTCTGTCGTCGTACCGCCGGGGGTGTCGACGTACAGCAGAATTCCTTTCACACGATTGCCTTGAAGGAAATCTTCACGGGAATCTAGAAGGATGCTCTCAATTTTATCGCTCGTTAAATCGCCTACACCAATGACCCCGCGGATGTCGATGCGTAAAATCGCTGGGGAGTTTCCAGACAACATAGCGCGGCTGCCTTGAGCATCGGGCATGATCAGGGGGCTCGATTTAGGGGGAAGGTATTGAGGCCCTAGGATGAAAGCCAGCGCAATGCCAATGATTCCGATAGCTAAAGCAATCCCTAAGATAGTAGCCAGAGATGTGCAAAACGAACGGATGGCGCCAATAAAAATTGATTCGCGTGTGAAATGCATATACCTACCTTTTTCGTATTGAAAGATTGAAACATTATCTTATGATCGCGAGAGATTTTCAGCTATAACCTTTTGAATATGCGGAGCATTTTCTATTTTTTGAAGAGCAGTGATTTGGAGTGCGTCGAGTGCAGGCCAGTTAGCACAAACCCTCTCTGCTATAAATTGATCGGATTTTTTCTTTTGAATCAGTAATAGCAAATAGTAATAAAGGAGCTGGTTTAATTCAGCGGTATTCCGATCATCTCCGAGTGCTATTAATACAGCATCGGTCATGTCTGTCATATTCTGTTCATTCTCTAGGGTCATCTCTAGCAGCAGTTCGACTTGCTTGGTTGTTTTACAATGAAGAGGATATTGGATGAAATTTTCTTGAGGGGTTAATCTCAATAGGATTTTGAACGGCTCATCCTCTATGGTGGAGCACACATAGTCAAGATGCCGGTCCATCCAAAAATATTTAGTTTTTATAAGATGTCCTAAGGGGATTGCTTTTAATGCCTTGTTGACAAAGGCGAGTAAGAAGGAGGAGTCTCGTTTTTCGTTAAAAAATTTCTCCGTGTTTTTTTCATAAGATCGGGGTGTAAATTTTATCTTTTGTAAATCCGAAGGGAGTGAGCTACTCCAAGAAGGAACAAAACTCCAAGCGTAGCGGGCCCAATCCCGCCAGCAAAAAGAGGGACTTGCTGACGCGGGAGGTTCCGGAATTTCCTCCTCCGAGATTTGAGGAAGGGAGCGAAGTTGAAGCGACTGTAAGGATGTAGAAGCGCGAATCATGTTTTTATGGTATAATCCGGCAAAATTTAACCGAGTTAGGATATGACTTCAAATTATTTTTGGCTGATTGAGGCTCTTGTCGGCGTCTGTGCCCTTTTCGGGTTGCAATACGCCATTAAAAGAATTATTTCCAATGCAGGAAAGACGAAAGGAGAGAGCTGGCGGCTTCGCATCGCGAAAATTTTCCAACCCCCTTTGACTGCTATAATATGGGTTCTTTTAGTCATTTTTCTTTTGAAGGTTTTTGGACGCCATTTTGGTTATGATGTGGGTTACTTAAGCCTTTTACGTAAGGCATCGGTGGTGCTTTGCTGTGCCTGGCTCTTTTTCAGATGGAAAAATGAGATTGAGGTGACACTTCTTGCCGATTCAGCCAAAAGAGTCGACCTCACCACAGTAAAAATGGTCGGACGTCTTGCCACGCTGGCCATCGCCATTATTACAGGCCTTATCCTTATGCAGCTATTCGGAGTTAGCACCGCCCCGCTTTTAGCTTTCGGAAGTATTGGCGCTGCTTCAATCGGTTTTGCCGGTAAAGATGTCATCGCAAATTTCTGCAGCGGCATTATACTTCAGATTGGCCGTCCTTTCGTCCGCGGGGATCAAATCCTCCTCCCTGAAAAACATTTAGAAGGACATATTGAAGATATTGGCTGGTTCCGCACCACGGTCCGCGATACGGAAAAAAGAGCTGTCTATCTTCCGAATAATTATTTCTCAACTTCGCTTGTCGTCAATGTTTCAAGGATGACGCACAAGCGTCTCAAGCAGACCCTCAAACTCCCTTTAAACGCTGTTGCCAAGATCTCCGGCGTTGTTCCTAAAATTCGGGATGCGATCGCTCATTTTCCCGGGGTTGATAACCATTTTCCGATTCACGTCTTTTTAAAGAGCTTTGGCGATTATGCCTGTGAAATTGAAATCGAAGCCTATTCTACCCTCACGGATAATGAAAGGTACTATAAATTTCAGCAAGAAATTTTGCTCAGGATCCAAGCGATTCTGTCCGAAGCTGAAATTCCGTTTGCTGTTCCTACAATGTCGTGGAAGCAGACTTTTTAAACTGAAAGAGTTCGATCAGGGCCAGGCCGGCAAAGACGACGAACGAAGTATAGAGATACCAGGGGATAGAAAATCCCAGAGTTAAAGCAATCAGCACGACAAACTGCAAGGCCGTCGTGATTTTACCCCAGCGGATCGCTCGGAATTCATAACTTTGCCAAAGTCCTGAAAGGCTTAAGTAAAGCCCAAAGAGACAGAGGGCAAAATCGCGGGCGATCATCATGAGAGCTTGCCACGGTTGCAAAGAATGTTCAGAAAGCAAGACCCCCAGGCAAAAGACGACAAAGAGCTTATCCATGGCAGGATCTAAAACTGCCCCAAACCGGGTTGCTGTGTGCCATTTTCTTGCGAGATAGCCATCAATGCTGTCAGTGAGCATGGCTAAAAGAATAGCAATAATCCGAATCGTCGTGTTTTCGAACAGGAATAGGAAAGCTAAAGGGGCCCTTAAGAGGGACAGGCTGTTGGATAGATTAAACATTGTCTTTATAAATTTTCGACGGCTCTTTTTTTCCTTTGCTTATACCAAATGAGCCCTATTACCGTCACACTGAAAGCTAAAAAAATTAACATGTTGATGGTCTTAAGGTGGTTAAAGAGGGCTTGATAATTCTGTCCCAAAAGATAAAAACAGTAGAAAGACAGAGACGACCAGGCTGAGCAAGCAAGAAGATCCCAAAGGGCGAATTTCAAAAAAGAGACACGGCTCATGCCGCTCGACATGAACAGGCAATTCCGGATCCCAAACGGAATAAATCTTCCCACCAGTAACGTCCAAAGTCCATGCCGGCTGTAAAAGCGCTGAATTTTTTCCAACCTCGGCGCAGGCATGATCTTGTTGAACCACTTATACTTACATAGCCGCTTGCCGAGCAGCCGGCCCACCCAGTAGGCTATCCAAGCCGAAAAATAACATCCCAAGAAAATCGAGAAATAAAGATGCCAAAGATGTTCGGGGACTACTGCCGCTGCTAGAAACCCTGCCAGCACGATCAGAATGTCCGCACTGATCGGCACATTGAAGCCGGCCAAAAGGATAGCCCCAAATATATACCAGTGGGCATGGTGGGAGTGACTTAAGAGCCATTCGATGAGCGTGTCCATAGTTCCTCATTTTACCTTCTTCCTTTTAAATTATGAAAATAATAATTTTTTTAAAATAATTAATATGTAAATATAAGGTTATGTTCAAAAGTAGAGATAGTAGGGAATTGTTTCGATTGTTATTGGCTGTGATGCTTGCATTATTATTATGTGGGGCAGCGATAATTAAATTTTTATATCCCAGCCAACTTTTATATGACTTTTTCTTAGCCATCAGTGTGGTAGAGATCGTTCTGGCGATTGCTTGGCCGCTATTTTGGAACCGCTGGTTCATTTGGGCTTTCATGGAATTGATCTTCTCCACATGGGGCGGGTATTCGCTCTACGCAGCCTTATTCGGGCTTCCCTGCCGGTGTCTAGGGGTTGCCATCACTCTTCCCCGAGGGACTTCGCTTCTAGTGAATATCTTAATCGTGGGACTGACGTGGATGGTCTTAAAAGGATTTCAACTAGACCCTAAAAAAAGGCTTTGGCTCATAGGTCTGTCTTTATTTCTATTTGTAGTGGGTTATGTTTCAGCTTCCTTTTTATATAATGCTAGATTTCTATCTGCTTAATTATTTTATTGAAAATTAAAATAAATTGTAATTAACTAGAAATAGAGATCCATAAAAGAGCAGGGGGAGAGCTATGACAAAAAACAGGTCCTTGGAAGCCAATATTGCTGCAGCTAAATCGGCCGTCCAAGAAATGATGAAAAGCTGGAATCACTGGAAGAATGCCCACGACGAGCAATCAAAATATCAATCGATCGCCGCGTATGCAGCCGCCTTTACCAGCTGTAAGGTCTACATTGAGAACTATTTAAAGCGTCTCTATCCGAATGAAAAAAATATGCCGATAAAAATCGCTCAAGATATCCGCAACATTGTCAATGACATGGATCGGATTGAGAAGGTCAACGACCAAATTCTCCAAAAAGCGATCAAGGATATCGATCAGCTCAGCCGCGATGCAGCTTAGTTAGGAAGTGGTGAGAGCCGCTTCTGCTTTTTCCGTTTCTTGAGAGTCAGCAGGTGCTGGTTCCTGGGCAGGCGGCTGTTCTGCAGTCAGTTGATTGAACTGCTTGCCCAAGACTTTGACGGCAAAGATCCATCCAATGACAGCGAAAAGCAGAAGGAATGCGACCACATGGATGCTGCCGACAATCGACCCGAAGATGATGAGCAGCGCTTGATACATGAGCGAACCGCCCGATTTTCCTAAGCGGGAGCCAAGACCGTCGATGGCAGCTTTCCCTTTTAGTTTCGATTCTTGGCTTAAGGGGACGAAAGCTAGCTCTTTGGTCTGATCGACAAGGCTGTATTTGGTTCCTCGCAGAAGTCCATTTTGCAAGGATCCTAAAGAAGCAGCCAGGATAAGAGGCGTTGTTCCGATCGCTCCGCAAATTGTCATGATCGTCTCTTTGGGAAGCAGGAGAGCGGCGAAGAAGAGAGCTCCCGTCACCAGGGTCAAAATCGGAGCAATCAGGGCGCTCTTTGTCCATCCCAAGGCTCGGATCAGATTACCCGAGATGAACAGGGAGATTAAAGCAGCAAGAAGCGCTGTCCAGAAGTTGATGCCGGCCATATAAGAATTAAAATCAGCCGTCGTCGGATAAAGCTGCTTAACCTGATCTTTCCAGACGACTTCCGCCAGGTTGATCACAATGTTATACGTCACCACTAAGATAGCAATAAAGATAAGATATTTAGACTTAGCGACATAGGCAAAATTCTTCCGGAGTCCCATTTTGATGGGAGATTCTCTTTGCGCCTTCAAAATCTCTTCGGTGTAGCCGAGTCCTTGCCTGTTCAGCCACCAATAAAGCCCCATGCTAACCAGACCCGCTCCGATAACAATTAAGTTCATCAAGGTAAACGACTGGTCCCAGCTATTATTGCCAAAAGGAAGAGAGGGGTTAAAAGTATGCGCAGAGAGTTTTTTAATTAAAAAAGAGGCCACAACACCTGAAAGACTCGTTCCTACGCAAAGAAGTCCGTAAAATCTCTTGGCGTCTTTCACCGAGGTGACATCATTGGCAAAGCCCCAAAAGAGCACGGTCATGATCATGGTGCTCCACATTTCCGCCATGACGTAGAACGTCGTGAAGGTCCAATTGCGGAAAATGGCAATCAGCCCTTTACAGCCTGTGGGCAGGTGGGCCTGTAAATAGTCGGCAAAAGCATCAGGGTGTAAAGAGTCTCGGTTAGGATAGAGGACGAAAGTGAAAACAACAAAATACGCGATATAGAGCCAGATCATCGCATAAAAGACCGAACGTCGATTGAAAAAATTGGAAAGGCGGGTGAACAGGAACATCATTAAGAAAGCTGCGGGCATGATTGCCCAGACTTTGATATAAGGAAGGGCTTCTGCTCCAGAATTGGGAGCCGTAATGATCACACCGTCTTTAATGATTTTTAAGAGATAATAATTAAAACAGACGAGAAAAGAAATGATGAGCATCGGAATGAATTTTCGGTGTTCTTCCCGATGTACAGGCCATAAAAAGGCACGTATGGTGCCAAATGCCTTGTTGCTCATGCGCCCCTATGTTAGTCGCGCTATATTCTATAGCGTCGGAACCTATAAAGACAACCTAAATTTACAGAAACCTTCTACCCCTATCCATAAAAGTATTTCTTATATCTTTCAAGGAATGTTTTAGCTTTGACCCATTGAAGATATTTTATACACTTGCCCATCAAAAAGGAGTTTTATATGGCTGGTCGATCACATCCCCTGGGCGGGAATCCCCCTTATCGCCCGTACGGCGGGCCTTCTAGTCCTGGCATACCGAACCGTGACCTCAAAAAAATTATTGGGGGCTCCATGATGCTAGTTGGGTCTCTATTTGCTCTATATGGGGCCGGCAAAGGGCTGTCAAAATTAGTTTCTGTTGCACTCGATAATTTCGGACTTCTATGTGTGGCAGGGACTATCAACTTTATTTTTTGGACAATTCTTTTTTTCCCTGTAGGTGGTTTTGTCGCCAACGGACTATGTGGTGCCTGCGCTTTTACATTTTTTGGCGGTATTCCGGCTATTCCTGGGATATTAATCGCGGCAGGTGGAGCTTTCGTCTATTTCAACGCGTAGCCAACTCCTTTTGACCAAAGTAGATCGAGAGGGTTCCTCCGACCAGCACGCACAAGATACCTAAAAAGCTCAGCAGGTTTGGAAGTTGTTGCCAGACAAAGTAGTCGGCAATGAGGCCGCTGACGACTGTGCAAATGGACATGATCGGAGAAGTCACTCTCACAGGAGCTTTAGCAAAGCAAAGGGTACTGAATAATTGATAAAGAGCTCCAAAGATCCCCACTCCTAATAGAAGCAGCAAGATATCCGAAGGCAACGATTGCCACTGAAAAGGAAGGATGACGGCTGTGACGATGGTATTGATCAGAAAATAATAAAAGAGAATCTGGAGCGTGGAGACTGTTTTCGTTAAATAACGGATCATCACAATCGCAACGGCGGCAAAAATGCCCGATGCCAAAGCAATCAAAGCATATGGATCCAAAGCATGGATATCGGGCTGGATGATCAGTAGCACACCCAGAAATCCAACAATAATCCCTAGCCAGACTTTAGGAGATGTTTTGACATTGGAATGGACTAAGGCGGCGAGCGGTACAAATAGAGGGAAGGTGTTGTTGAGTACGAGAGCGTTGCTAAGAGAGACGAATTTGAGAGCATAAAAAAAGCAACCAAACGACAGGAGTGAAAAGCAGCTCCGCCAAATCAGCTTTTTTGGATGCTCGACTTTGAGTTTTTTATGCGGATCTTTGATGAGCCAGGGAACAAGTAGGACTAAACTAATCGCAAACCTCACAAAGAGGATGGTGTCGGTGGAAGTTTGGCCGCCAATGAACTTTCCAAGCAAGCTCATGAGCGTATAACTCACGCCTGCCAGGATGGCAAAGAAAATGCTGAGAGGCAAATGTTGCTGGTGTTGAGAATCTGTCATGGCTTATCGGAAAGAGCCTCAATGCCGGGAAGTTTCCCCAGCTCGAGGTATTCCAAGGAAGCTCCCCCGCCTGTCGAGACGTGAGTGAATTTCGAGCTAAGTCCTAATTGGTTGATGGCAGCGACCGAATCGCCTCCTCCCACTATAGTTATCGCTTTCAAGTTTGCCAGAGTTTTCGCCATCTCTTGAGTCCCCCTAGCAAAATGGGGAAATTCAAAAACACCGACAGGACCATTCCAAAAAATGGTCGAGGCCTTTTGAAAATCAGCCGACCAAGCTTGGATG
The DNA here is from genome assembly GCA_018239715.1 of Verrucomicrobiota bacterium. Classification (GTDB taxonomy): domain Bacteria; phylum Chlamydiota; class Chlamydiia; order Chlamydiales; family Rhabdochlamydiaceae; genus PALSA-1444. The sequence goes on along the minus strand of JAFEGW010000003.1, from coordinate 167,286 downwards.
GTTTGGGGCCCGATATCCATCCCCATCCATCCAGGGGGAATTCCTTCTGAAAGAGGGACGATCTTAAAAGTCGCGTCGTTGCGGAACCCATCGGCGATCACAACGTCGGTAGGAAGATGCAGGGCAATCTTTTTTGCTTCACATTCTTTGAGGAGATTTTGAGCCTCCGCAAGGGAATTCTCCTCGTAGATGGAGTCCCCGATAGACACGCCTTGAGCTTTGAGAAAGGTAAAAGCCATCCCTCCGCCGATATACAGGGCATCGACTTTTTTCATGAGAGATTTTAAGACACCCAGCTTGGAAGAAATTTTTGCTCCGCCAATCAAAACAAAGAAAGGATGCTGCGGCTTTTTAAGCAGAGGCTCTAACGCGGCCACTTCTTTTTGCATAAGCAGGCCCATCGCGGCTCTGCCGGAGAAATATTGTGCGATCACGGCGGTTGACGAGTGTTTACGGTGAGCTGTCCCGAACGCATCGTTCACGTAAAAATCTCCAAACTTAGAGAGCTCTTTGGCGAAGTTAGGATCTGAAGCAGGGTCTTCTTCCGCAGGATAAAATCTTAAGTTTTCTAAGAGGAGGAGTTGTCCACCTTTCAGATCTTGGACCATTTTCTCGACATCTTTTCCAATACAATCGGTAGCAAAAAAAACGGGCGCTGAAATGAGCTGCGATAATCTTTTTGCGCAAATGCCGAGAGAGAATTGCACATCTTTTTTCGATTTAGGCCGGCCTAAGTGGCTCATCAAGATCACGCTGGCGCCTGCCTGGAGTGCAAGCTGAATTGTCGGGAGAGATTCACGGATGCGTGTATCGTCGGCAATCGTACCGTCTTTGTTCAGCGGGACATTGAAGTCGACGCGGATGAGAACTTTTTTGCCCGTGAGCAAAAGGTCTTGGATTGTTAGCTTCATCAATCCTGATTATTCAATAAAAACTATAATTGTGAAAATGGATTTGTTGCTTCGAGGAAACGATCCCCTTTTTTTCTCTTCTGCAGTTCTGTCCTGACAGAGAAAAGAAGGTCTTGGTCGAAGTCGGCATGAGAGGCCCATTGCAGATATTCGAGAGAGATTTCATTAAAGGGACGGCCTTTATATTTTCCGAGAGGCATCGTCTTCAGGAGAATCGGTTTTTTCAAACGTTCGAGGAGTTGCTCTGTTGTTTTGAAGCTTTGAGAAAGGTATTTGAAAACGCTGATATTGACGATCACATCGCTCATGGCCCTGTGAGCACCTTCCGGTTCTATATTGAAATGCTCGCGGAGTTTTTCTAAAGAATTGGTCGGGCTTTCTCCGTAAAGACGGGCTAAGCGGAGCGTATCGATAGTGACAGCTGTGTCAAAAGATGAGGGAAACTGGCATCTTTTAGCCGATTCGCTTAAGAAATTAAGATCGAGCCGGATCCCATGCCCCACGACAATATGTTTGTCGATCATTTTGGCAATTTGTGGCAGTACATCTAAAATTTTGGGCTGGCCTTTCACCATTTCTTGGGAGATGTGGTGAATTGCCATGGAAGCTTCGGAGATCGGGCACTCGGGATCAATCAACGATTCGAAGGTTTCCAAAGTTTCCGAAAAGGTAAATTTCGTTACCGCTATTTCGATGATCCGGTCATTTTTTGCATCGAGGCCTGTAGTCTCGCAATCGAGGCAAATGAAAGTATCTTTATTCAGCAGGCCCATGGAGCAACTTGTTGAGGGTTAAAATCAAATTTTGGCGCGAACGAGCATCCTTGATGGTGTAGGAGAGAGTATGTTCGACCGGTAGCAATTGCAAGGTTTTTTCTAGATTGCTTTTTCTCTCGCGCTCATCGAGTGTATCGGATTTGGTAAATATGAGCAAAAGAGGTTTTTTATGGTGCTTTGCCCACTGCACGAGCGCCTCATCTTCTTCCGTCGGAAGCCGTCGGCTGTCCATCAGCAAGACAATCAACGAAAGAGAACTTCGCTTTTGGAGATAGTTGTCGATAGCTCCGCTCCATTTGATCTGCATATCTTGAGATCGGGCGGCAAATCCGTAGCCGGGCAAGTCGACAAGGATCAATTGATCATCGACATTAAAGTAATTAATCGTCTGAGTTTTGCCGGGCTTTGCCGAAACTTTAGCAAGTTTTTTTCGGTGGAGCAGATGGTTGATCAGGGAGGACTTTCCCACATTGGACCGACCCACTAAAGCAATCTCCGGCAAGATTTTTTTGTCTTTATCGACGAAGGGAGGGACCTCATCCAGTGTCGAAAGAAGAAACCGAGCTTCGTTAAAGGAACATTTTTTCATAGAATAGTGATGAGGCGGCAATCATTGCCTTGGTGTTGCATGGTGATCCGAATGGTTGCGGGTGGAAGTTTGCTTTCAATTTTTTCAGCCCATTCCAAACAGCAGACCCCATCCCCTCGCATGTATTCCGAAAAACCGGCTCCTTCGAATTGCTCAGCTGAGGTCAACCGATAAAGGTCAAAATGGTAAACAGGAAACTCTCCCTCGTAAATATTCAAATAGTTGAAAGTGGGGCTGGTGATCTCATGGGGGCTGCAGCCTGTCAAGCCGCTGATAACCCCTTTTAAAAAGGTGGTTTTACCCGCGCCTAGATCTCCGAAGAATGCTAAGACTTCATGACCTTGAAGAGATGCTGCCAAACGAGCGCCGGCAGCCTCTGTCTCTTCCGAGCTATGCGTGTAAAGACTACCCTTCATTTTCGCTGGCATCTTCGAGCCATTGATCCATGTAAGGAGCAAATTCTTCGATTTTCGATGCGGCTTCCACAAAAGAGGAAATTTTGCTTTCATCAAGCTGCGTTTGAATGAATGAAAGGAAATGCTCTTCGATTTGGTAGCGGTTCTGATTAGGAACTTCGACAAGTTCGAGAGGTTTGAGCTGATTTTTAATAAAATCTTCGATCACGGCTTGCTTGGAGTTGAAAAGTTTGCCCGTGACGACAGAGGAGAAGACGATCTTGGTGATCGGCTCTTTGCGCTTCACAATATAATTTTTGATCACCTCGGGATCTTCGGAAACAAAAAATCTTTTAACACGAAGGCCACCGGCTCTTTCGGTATTCTCAGGACATTTAGAGACCCAGTCATAGATAGCATCTTGAGGGTTAGGATGGGTGTTATCTCCAAAAACTTTTCCTGTGAAAGGACAGATATAAATTTTTTGAGTCTGGTCATTGACGCTCTGTTGTCCGACTTGGATTTTGATCTCCGTCTCTCTCCAAAGCTTTCCTTCTTTTTCAAGCCTTTGGATAAGGTCTTCCTGACTTTGGTAAATTGTTTTTTCACGGGCAAAAAGAACAGGCTTAATGTTAAATTTTTTCTCTAAAAAATAGAGGTAAGTCGTGATCAGATCCGCTTTCTTTATCTTTTTTAGAAATTTTACAACTTCTTCTTTCAGATTATCAGAGATGACAACATTTGCCATGAATTTATCCGTAATTTAGATTTGAGGGTTTATCGTAGCTTAAAAAGAGTTAATGTTCAATAGAGAAAGGCTTTTCAAGAAAAAACTTTATGCAGAAATTGATTGTTGTTTTCCTTCCGTTTTTGTGATACTCTTAGCCTCTATTAAAGAAGGATTTGAACATGAAGCGCACCGTTGAAGATTCTCTTGTTCTTAAAGAAATTCCTGTAGAAGGGTATGAGAAAGTTGTCGTTGTCACTGATGAACGATCAGGACTGAAAGGGATTATCTGTGTTCACAACTCGACGTTAGGGCCTACTCTAGGCGGAATCCGCATCTATCCTTATCCCACTTTTGATGCAGCCCTGACGGATGTGACGCGTCTGGCGCGAGGGATGACCTATAAATCCGCAATGGCGGAAGTCGGACTGGGCGGCGCGAAAAGCGTGATCATGTGCAATCCTAAAAATAAGACAAAAGAGATGCTCATTGCTTTTGCAGAAGCTATTCATCGCTTGGGAGGTCTTTATACAGGTGCTGAAGATTCAGGATGTGCTGTCCAAGACGTCAACCTGATTGGAGCACATACTCCCTATGTGGTAGGCCTCTCTCAAGAAAAAAGCAGCGGCAATCCTTCCCCTTTTACTGCCTGGGGGACATTTCGCGGGATTCAAGCGGTCCTGCAAATGATCGATGGATCGACTTCCTTGGAAGGTAAAACAGTAGCGATCCAAGGATTAGGAAGTGTGGGAGCACTTCTTGCGGAGACCCTTTTCTGGCACGGTGCCAAGCTGATCCTCAGTGATATCGATTGGGAAAAAACTCAAATGATAGCTAAAAAATACCATGCGACAGCTTGCCCCACGGAAGATATCCTCAGTGAGAAATGTGATGTGCTAGCTCCGTGCGCCCTGGGAGGCATTATCAATCCTGACACGATTCCTCAACTCCGCTGCCGCGCCATTGCCGGCTGCGCCAATAATCAGCTCTTGAACGATCAAGATGCAGACGAATTAAGAAGAAGGGGCATTCTCTATGCGCCGGATTTCGTGATTAATGCAGGCGGACTGATCAATGTGAGCTACGAGATCGAAGAGAACGGGTACAACCCCATCCTTTCAAGAAAGAAAGTCGATCAACTTTACGACCAACTCATCCGGCTCTTTGAAATCTCCGAACAAAACAACTGCTCTACCCATCACGCTGCAGTAGCGCTCGCTGAGTATCGTATTAAGTACGGTGTCAGCAAACGTCTTGTTCCACCCCGCTACCATCATTTTGAATCTGCTAAACGGCATGGATAATCTTCTCCAGATTCTCCAAAAGCAGGCAGGCGATGCGCTCCAAAAAGCGTTCGGACAAGAAATTTCTCCCGAGATCACTGTCTCCACCCAGCCGCAATTTGGCCATTATCAATGTAATAATGCACTAAAATTAGCCAAAGAGCTTAAAGCCCCTCCACGCGAAGTTGCGCAAAAAATCATCGACGCTTGGAATCTCTCAGATTCGATGATCGCCAAAATGGAGATTGCGGGTCCTGGCTTTATTAATATTTTTCTCGATACTCAGTTCCTTTCCTCGGAGATCAATAAAGTGCTGCAGGATGTGCGCCTAGGCATCCCCTTGCCGCATCCCCGAAGAAAAGTCATTGTTGAATTTTCTTCCCCTAATATTGCGAAAGAATTGCATGTCGGCCATCTGCGATCAACGATTATTGGCGACTGCCTCGCCCGTGTTTTTGAGTGTCTAGGTCACGATGTTCTCCGTCTGAACCACATTGGAGACTGGGGCACGCAATTTGGCATGCTCATTACCTACATGCGCGACGAAGTGCCTGATGTTCTTGAAGGAAGGACACAGACCGATCTCACCTCCTTAATGCAATGGTACCGCGCGGCAAAAAAACGGTTTGATGAAGATCCCGAGTTTAAAAAGAGATCCCAGCTTCAAGTTGTCAAACTCCAAGGCGGGGATGAAGTTTCTCTCGCAGCCTGGAAAATGATTTGCGATATTTCTCGGAAAGCTTTCCAAGAGATTTACAATCTGCTCGATGTCAAACTCACTGAACGAGGCGAATCTTACTATAATCCGGTTTTGCCGCAAGTTGTCGATGATCTCGTCAAAAGGGGCATGGTCACCATCTCTGATGGCGCCAAGTGCATCTATTTAGACGGTTTTATCGGACGTGATGACAAGCCCCTTCCCATGATCATCCAAAAATCCGACGGCGGATACAACTACGATACAACCGATGTTGCAGCCCTTCGACAACGGATCGAAGAAGAAAAAGCCGATCGGATTATCTACGTCACGGATGCAGGACAAAGCCTCCACTTTCAAATGGTATTCAAGGCTGTTGAAAAAGCAGGGTATTTCGATCCCCACAAAACCCGCATCGACCATGTTCCCTTTGGAGTTGTCCTGGGCTCCGATGGGACCAAATTTAAAACCCGCAGCGGCGATACCGAAAGACTCATCGATCTTTTATACGAAGCGATCAAGCAGGCGAAAGCCATCCTGCGCGAAAGAATCCCTGATCTTTCCGAAAAAGATCTTGATCATACAGCCCAAGTGCTCGGCATTGATGCGGTGAAATATGCCGACCTCTCTTCTCATCGCATCAAAGATTACCTCTTTAGCTACGAGCGGATGCTCCGGTTTGAAGGCAACACGGCCGCCTTCCTTCTCTATGCCTATGTCCGTACCCAAAGCATCAAGCGGAAAGTCGGCAAAGATATCAACCTGCTTCTCCAAAACAGCCAAATCTCCCTCGAGCATCCGACCGAAATTGACCTCGCTCTCCATTTACGCCGCTTCGGAGAAACCCTCTTCGCCGTCGCCGACGAGCTCCTGCCCCACCGGCTGGCCGAGTATCTCTATACACTCGCCGAAAAGTTCCATGCTTTCTTCCGCGATTGCCGTGTCGAAGGCTCTTCAAAAGAAGACAGCCGGCTCCTCCTCTGCGAAGTCACAGGCCGCATCCTGAAAAAAGGGTTAGAAGTCCTAGGCCTCAAAACTCTTGAAAAGATGTAATCTCTGGCTGTTTTTATCTGATTGAATTACAATTTAATTAGAGGTTAAGAAGTTAGTATGAACCTTTTTTTGGTTTAAAAATTCGATTTTTTGCTCTTCGGAGGAATGTGTCAGAAGAACTAGAAATATTAAAGCTTACCTGCAAAAGACTCGAAGATAGCAAAATTCCTTATATGTTGACGGGATCATTAGCTGCTAATTTTTATGCAGTACCACGGATGACAAGAGATATAGATATTGTAGTTGAAATTCTTGAGATTAATGCTTCAAAGTTCTTCCAGCTTTTTCAAAGCGATTTCTATATTGATAAAACATCCATTTTTGATGCTATTAAGCGTCAAGGTATGTTCAATATCATCCATAACGACACAATTTTTAAGGTTGATTTTGTAGTCCGAAAAAACTCTGATTATCGCATCACAGAGTTTCAAAGAAGAAGACGAGTCGAGTTAGATAATATTCCAATTTGGATCGTTTCTCCTGAAGATCTCATCATATCAAAACTTATATGGACGAGGGATATTATGTCTGACACTCAGATAAAAGATGTTAAAAATCTCTTAATATCGACGAAAGATCTTGATAAGGGATACATTGAACAATGGGTGCAAAAGTTTGGATTAAATAATATTTACGAGAAAGTAAAAGCTAATGGATGACACAAGTTCAGATATCGCCAAGAAAATTTGTCAAATGTTTCAAGAGAAATCCCCTGCGGAACGTTTGAAAATAGGATGTTCTATGTATGAAACTTCCAAGTATCTGGTTGCTCGTGCCATTTGGGAAAACAGTAATATCTACTCAGTAGCTGACTTGAAGCAGCAATTATTTCTAAGGTTTTATGGTAATGATTTTGATGCTGAGACAAGACAGAAAATACTCGAATACATCGGATCCTCCTCTGCAAGTGCAAATGAGGTTCAACCAGCTACGCTCATTCAAGAAGAGAGTCCATTTAATTTCGAACACATTCATAGCAGCGAAAAAGGACAAGAGTGGTGGACACGCTTATATTCATTAGTCCAAGCTCGCTTATTAAGAGAAAATCCAGAAAACTCCAATCTATTAAGGGTTTTAAGTAAAGTGCATGGACTTCGTACATGGAGAGATATTAAACATTCAATAGAGATTGCACTTGCTAACGTTAAAAACGGGGCGAGCATCTTAGCACGCACGGCTGAAATTAAAAATTCTCCCGATCCAGACGGAATCATTGATGATATGTTTGGGGAGTTGCGTACAGTGCCTTACTTGCTAATGAAGGGATTTACAGATATCACGTATTTTCGAAGAGACGGTTTGGATTTTACAGCAAAAATAGAAGGAAAACTCTTTCATATTGAGTCAACCTATGTGCATGGGCCGGATTTTAAAACACAAGAGTATATGTTTACTCCAACTTCCGAGATGCGCTCATCGATTTATAAGATTCGGCCAGACAAATTAATTCGTTTACTTGAAAGAATTTATGCTAACAAAAAAACACAAGTGACGCGCTATGGCGGGACTGCTCATGATTCATTGATTGTTGTGGTTACAGACTTAGAAGAAACTCATGCTCCATGGCTAGAACATGCTAAAATTCAAGGAGTGCACCCTATTCTAAAACTCATTTTAGATTGGGAGATACCCACGGTAATTTTGGGGTGCGGTTCTGTATATGAGCCACATGCTACTTCTTTAGGTGGTGTTTTTGGGAAATTGTATCCCTTTGACTGGCCCAGTTTTGCCAATCGCTATTTAACACCGAATCCGGATCCTCGATCTGTTGTAGAGTATTCAGCCTGACCGTTTTGCAAGTAACTATTATTTTAAAGTTTGAATAAATTTGCGCATAAAATAATTTTTGTTGCCTCCCGAGACTTTGGTGAGATAAAATTTCTCTTTTTTAGGAGGAACTATGGCAAAAAAAGAACAAAAATTAGGGACATTAACACCGTATATTTCAATTAAAGGGGCTGCTAAAGCCATCGAGTTTTATAAAAAAGCCTTCAATGCAGAAGTGACCTACCGCATCGACATGCCCAATGGCAAAATCATGCATGCTCAACTGAAGATTGGAGATTCTTTTCTCATGCTATCGGATGAATTCCCCTCCTCTGGAGAGTGTGGCGTTCAATCTCCTCATACGTTAAATGGGACAACGAATACTCTTCACCTGCTGGTCAAAGATGTCGATAAATCCTTTGCACAAGCTGTCAAAGCAGGCGCTAAAGTGAAAATGCCTGTGATGGATGCTTTTTGGGGAGATCGTTATGGTCAGCTCGAAGATCCTTTCGGACACATCTGGTCGATAGCAACACCCAAAGAAAAAGTCAGCCCGAAAGAAGTGCTCAAGCGAGCGACTCAGCTCTTTGCTAAGAAATAGCCGTAGTGATTGTGCTATAAAAGGAGCGTCCTTATGCTGAAAAACTGTTTTCTAGCAGTTTTATTGATATTTACATCTGTAGCCTATAGCCAAAATATGAGTCCCTATACGATCCATGTAGATTATGAAATCGAGGAAAAAGATGCCGAGATTATCAACCGAGGATTAGGGGAATTAAACACTCTTTTTTCGGGAATATAAAAACAATTCCCTTCATGATTTGCCTTAAAAATGAAAATCAGAAAGTCGAGGGTGGAATAATAGCTTGGATGCGGCCTGGAATAGGCTTACTTTGTATAGATACACTTTGGGTAGCTGAGCATCTAAGGCATCAAGACTACGGCACCAAGCTCCTGCTTGCTGCTGAAGCAGAGGGCATTAAACAAGGTTGTACTCATTCCCAGCTTGAAACACTTCCGTTTCAAGCTGTGGAATTTTATAAGAAGCTCGGCTACGTCCAAATTGGTAAAGTTGAAAAACTCTACGGCGGTCACGATGCCCTCTATATGCGCAAAAAATTATCGCAGCCTTAAGGTCAGGCAGAGGAAATGAACTATTCTCCACCAACTAGTCCATAAAAAGTAAAGGGGTTAATCAGTTATATAAAAGGACCCTTGATGAAAAATGAAAATAGGTTTTTTCATCCAAACCATCACGAGGTCCAATTTGAAATCTAATAGATCAAGATAACAATCTTGAGTAAATAACTCTTTTATTCTTATAATTTCAGCGGAGGAAAAATTTATGGCACAAAAAATCCAGCCTTCACCCAAAACTCCCCTTCATCAAGTTTCCATCGAAGTTCGTTATTCTGATTTAACCTTTGGTCGCGAACTTGGCAAAGGAGGATTTGGCACAGTTTATCAAGGGGCTTGGAAAGGATCTGCTGTAGCCATCAAAAAATTAAAAATTAATGAACTAGCCTCTGAAGATATCAAAGGATTTCGCAAAGAAGCAAAATTGATGTCTGAACTTCGACATCCGCATATTGTCAGTTTTTATAAAGTCTGCACCGAACCTGGCAACTATTGCATCGTGTTGGAGTATTGTGCAAAAGGTGACTTGCATAAATGGTTAAGAACTCCTTCTCTTGAAGTCGAAGGATGGGTTCATCGAAAAAGAATTGCATTAGAAATAGCTCGAGGCCTCTGGTATTTGCATAGCTGTGAGCCTCCTATTATCCACCGGGACTTAAAAGGCCTCAATGTCTTATTAGATGCCAACCTCCAAGCCAAAATTTCCGATTTTGGCTTGTCCAAGCTCAAGCTTGAAACAAGTCTTGCCAATGCCGGCCAGTCCGATGTCGTCGGTACCATGCGTTATAATCCTCCCGAACTCCTCAAAGGAGAGGTCAAGCAGCATTCGACAAAGACCGATATGTACTCCTACGGTTTGGTCCTCTTGGAAATCGCTACCAAAGCCTTCCCGTTTGCTGAGCAGAGGAACGATGCTATTGTGAGTATGTGGATCATACAAGGTCATAAAGAGCCGATTCCCGAAGGAGTCCCTGCTCCCATTAAAGCTTTAATCGAAAGATGCCGAGACGAAAGTTCCAAAAGACCCACTGCAGCAGAAGCTGTCAAAATCTTAGAATCTGAAATATCTGTAGCATCAGTTCTTCCCAGTACAGTAGCTAGTGTTGCTTCGGAAACAACAACTTCTCTGAAGACCCTAGCTCCTCCTCAACTCCCCATAGTTCTTGCAAATCCTGTAAAACCTCTCTCAGCTCCAGGTTCCGAAAAAGGGAAGACATCATCTAATAAAGTTAAAGAGAACACAGGAGATCTCTTGAACTTACTCCTTGAGCTCCAAAATAAATCCGAAATTCTCGACGATGAAGCTCTTTCAAAATACCTCGTAGCTAAAACCGAAGAAGTTGTCACTCTTCCAGACGATACGCCTCTCGATGCCGAGAATCAAAAATTTTTTAATCTTGCTAAAAGGATCATTCCCATTGGAGGAAGCTATAATCCTTCTGTAGCAAATATGTTATTAAGACAAAGAAAAGAGAGTCAGGCTCAATTCTCAAGTAGCTCTGTAATGCTCCCTCCTCCACCTGCAGGAGTAAACACATCCCCTTCATCTCTTTGGAGAGCATCCCTTGCCGCTGGCCTTCCCCCTCCACCCGTGGTCTTTGGTGTTCCTTCTGCAGCTCCAAAAATTCCGCCAAAACCCGTTCAATCTTTCAACTTGGGTACACCTTCTTCCGTCGCTCAGTATAGGATGGATAGTGTTTTAGGAGAGGAGGAGTATCAGAAAGGGTCCAGTTTCAAAAAGTCAGGAAATTTAGTACAAGCCTTTAATTATTATCTAAAAGCTGCTGAACTTGGCCATATAGAGGCACAATTTCAATTGTCGGAATGTTATATAAATGGAAAAGGGACAGTACAAGACCGTAAAAAGGCAGAAGAATGGTGTCAAAAAGCTGCAAAACAAAAGCATCTTGTTGCTCAAGGTGTATGCTATCTTTGGGGATGGGGAGTACCTAGGGATGATAAAGAAGCTGTGAAATGCTTTCGAACAGCCGCTGAGCAGGGACAACTAAATGCTCAAACCCGATTAGGAATGTGCTATGCCTCTGGCAGAGGTGTGGCTCCAGACGTGGAAGAAGGTATGAAGTGGTATCGGAAAGCCGCTGAGCAGGGAGATGATAGTGCACAATACGTCTTAGGAAGTTGCTATCTTAAAGGAAGAATGGTGACTAGAAACGAAAAAGAAGCTGTAAAATGGTTTCGAAAAGCCGTTGAGCAGGGAGATGCGAATGCTCAAAACAGCTTAGGACTTTGTTATCTCAAAGGCCAAGGTGTAGCTCAGGACTATCAAGAAGCTATAAAATGGTTTCGAAAAGCCGTTGAGCAGGGAAATGATAGTGCTAAGGACAGTTTAGGGATCTGCTATCTCAAAGGCTATGGGGTGGTTCAAAACTATCAAGAAGCTTTGAAATGGTTTCGAGAAGCCGCTGAGGAGTTTGACGCGGGTGCCCAATTCAACTTAGGGCTTTGCTATCTTAAAGGCCAAGGAGTAGCTCGAGATGAAAAAGAAGCTGTAAAATGGTTTCAAAAAGCTGAACTGTTAAACACTGATGCTCAATTCAACTTAGGGCTTTGCTATCTTAAAGGCCAAGGAGTAGCTCGAGATGAAAAAGAAGCTGTAAAATGGTTTCAAAAAGCAGCAGAGAGGGATCATCTTGAGGCTCAAACTAGCCTAGGACTTTGCTATTCTGAGGGGCAAGGTGTGAATCGCAACTATCAAGAAGCTGTGAAGTGGTTTCGAAAACCCGCTGAACAGGGTTTACCTGATGCTCAGACTAGCCTAGGACTTTGTTATCTAAGTGGCAATGGAGTGGGTCAAGACTATCAAGAAGGTATAAAATGGCTTCGAAAAGCCGCTGAGCAAGGCTATGATACTGCTAAGAGAGCTTTGTTAACTTTTGAGGGTCTAACAAAACGACCCTAATTATATAGACTGTTTCCTGTAAGCCTGAAACTGCCCTGCGATACGAGTATATGCGCAAAAAATTAGTGCCCTAATTACAGGCAGAAGAAATACTATCCAGCAGCGGTGTTTTAGAAGGCTCGCCTGCTTCTTCTTTCACATATTTGGGAACGGCATATCCTGACATTAGCTCGGTCAGCTGAGCGATCAGCGCCCTGCCTTCTTCTTCGGAGACTTCAAAATGGCTAGAACCTTGCACGCGATCTAATTGATGCAAGTAGTAGGGAAGAATACCATGGCGGGCGAGCTTCTCACAGAGCTCTTTCAATGTTGAGACATGATCATTCACTCCGCGGAGAAGCACGGTCTGATTGAGAACAGGAATTCCCAGCTTTTGAATTTTTTTCAGCGAGGCAGCTACTTGCGCGTCAAGCTCGCCGGGATGGTTGGTGTGGATGACAAAGAAGATCTGAAGATTGGTTTTAGCCAGAAGGGAGAGAAAGCCTTCATCAATTCTTTCGGGGATACCGACGGGGAAGCGGGTATGGAACCGGAGTCTTTCCAAATGCGGAATGACATCTAATCTTTCGATCAAACGGCTGAGGGTTTCATTCGAGAGGGAGAGAGGATCCCCTCCGCTGAGGATAATTTCTGTTAGCGAGGAGTCTTGCCGAATGCGCTCGAGTTCTTCATCGAATTCTTTATCTTGAGTTTCATAGTCGTAATTTTGGCGGAAGCAGAAACGGCAATTCATCGCACAACTGCTGGTGCAGACTAACAGGGCGCGGCCCTGATATTTTTTTAAGAGTTTGCTCGATTTGCGAGCTTCAAAATCTCCCACAGGGTCTTGTTGAAAACCTGGTACGATTTCTTTTTCTATTTCAAGGGGAAGAAATTGACGGAGAATCGGATCATCCCAGCGATTCTTCTGTATTTTTTGAGCGAGTCGTAAGGGAAGGTTCAAAGGGAAATGTGAATCTTTTAAGATCGCAGGAAAATAAACTGGATCAAGCTCGAGAAATTCCGCGAGCTTCTTCCAACAAGTAAAGTTTTGACGTTGTATCTGTCTCCACTCGATCATAGCCCAGCTATTTTAAGGGGTAGAGGAGTATTTGCGTAGCTAAAAACTTTTTTAAGCGACGGCAGCGGCAGGTTTTTTGGCTGGGGCCCCTTCACGGGAGACCTCGGCTCCCATGGAGAGGAGCTTTTGGACCAAATTTTCATATCCTCTATCTAAGAAATGGGCGCCCGAAATCAGGCTGGTATCGGGAGCCATGAGAGCAGCGATCACGTAAGCAAAGCCGGCCCGCAGGTCGGGGATCGTAATATCTTTAGAGACTAAAGGTGTGGGCCCTTTGACGACGATGCTATGGCAATAATTCTGGGCTTTGAAACGGCATTGGACGCTTCCCAGGCAATGAGTAAAGTGCTGAATATCAGCCCCCATCTCTTTTAAGGTCTCGGTATAACCAAAGCGGTTTTCATAAACTGTCTCGTGGACAATGGAATGGCCTTGCGCTTGGGTCAGCAGAGCCACAAACGGTTGCTGCCAGTCGGTCAAGAAGCCGGGATGGACATCGGTTTCTAACAGAATACCGCCTTTTAAGGGGCCGCGATAAAAGAATTCGATGCCGTTATTTCTCACATTAAATCCTGCGCCGATCTCGCGCAGCTTATTTAAAAAGGTAATCATGTGGGAGTGTTGAGCGCCTTCGACAAACACATTACCTTGGGTGCTGATGGCCGCCATACCGAGCGATGCAGCTTCGATCCGGTCTGTCATGACGTGATGCTCGACTTCGAAAAACTCTTGGGCAGGTGTGATGCGGATCGTACGATCCACATCGACAGCAATCGCAACGCCGAGCTTTTGGAGAAAAAGGACGAGATCGACAATTTCAGGTTCGATAGCGGCATTTTTAATGACGGTGGCGCCTTTCGCACGGCAGGAAGCTAAGATGGTATTTTCGGTGGCACCCACAGAAGGATAAGGGAGCTCAATCAAAGTTCCGCGGAGGCCATGGTGAGCCCTTGCAAAATAAGCGCCTTCTTTTTTCATCGCGCGGAATTCAATGGTGGCGCCGAGTTTTTCCATCGCCGTGATATGAAAGTCGACAGGCCGCGGACCGATTTTACATCCGCCTGCTGTCGGGACGATAATATCTTCATCGGTTCTTCCGAGCAAAGCTCCGATCATTAAAATAGGGATGCGGTTGGAGCCGGAAAATCTCTGAGGAATATAAGTCGATGTTAACTCTTGGGTGACAATTTCAATGACACCTTCGCTTTTGTCCCAATGCACTGTACTTCCGATTTCTCGGCAAAGATCGACGGTAATTTCTACATCGAGGATATTCGGCACATTGAAGAAGACGCACCGTTTATCTGAAAGAAGAGAAGCAACCAGCAGTTTAGTAATAGCGTTCTTTGCGCCGGCTGCTTTGACGCTGCCTTGAAGACGATTTCCACCTTTGATCTTGAGTATGTCCATATTATATGTCTTAGCTTGATGATGATTATTTCGCAAGCAACTGTTCGACAACTAGCTTTCTCGTCAAGTGGATCGCGGATCCATTTTTTTGAACAAGGGTATCAGGCAGTAGGTTAGGCAAGTTGCTGTTTGTCAAATAGCTTAATGAAATTGTTTGTTTTGGGAAATGAACTTTTGCAAATTGCAGCGCAACCCATCCCATTGTTTTGCGTGCGTTGATCTCCACAACAGGTTGGAGTTTGTCGTTTCCCCAGATCATCGCATCGATGCCGACATTTCCAAAATATCCCATCGCTGCCATCTTTTGTAAAATAGGAAAGACCGTTTCCTGATGTTGTTCCAAAAATGGAAAATAGCTTCCAAAAAGGAAAGGCAAGTTGCCCACTTTATTAGCGCTATAGCGGCCCCGCTGATCGCTGATGCAAATGGTTGCGCCGATATATTCGATCTTTTGATCCGGATGGATCTTCCATTGCGTGCTGAAATCAAGTCTGCGCTCCACCCAGGGTTCGGCTATGAGCGGACGTCCTGCGCTGAATTCTTTTTCTGCAAAATTCTTCCCATGATCGGAAGGCAAAAAAAGATGTCCTTTGCCTGAAACGCCGAAACAGGTCTTCAGGACTTTGGGCCCTTTAGTTTTCCGCTCCCATGTTATGAGCTCGTCCATCGAATAAATGAGTTCAGCCCCTGGAAGTTTAGGAGATGCGGCGAAGGAAAAAGCTTTGGAGTTCACTGTTTGGACGACATCCCAGTCCGGCATCGAGTAGCTGATTTTTTTTGTCTGGGCCCATGCAGCAATGGCAGGCGAAGCTCCCCAAGATTCAATCCGCTCGTAAGGAAAATTTCTTTCTTCCAAGAGATGCCAACGAGGTGTTTTAAAAGTAGGAGAAGGCGCATGTGTGACTGCAAGGCCATCGTCCGGCTCTCCATATAAAAGGGGAAGAAATTGCAGCTGCATGAAAATAGGATGAGCTTGGGCTAAAGCAGCCACCGTAGAAGGATTGCTGGCAGAGAGCTCCGACTCGAAATTGGTATTGGCAATATGCAGGAATGACATCTTTCATTAGAATATATCAGGTATGAAATATCGAACAGGTCTAGGACAAGATAGCCACCGCTTTTTACCCGAAGACTCGACCAAACCGTGCATCCTCGCAGGACTTGTTTTCGATGAAGCTCCAGGAATGGCGTCCGATTCCGATGGCGATGTTATATTTCACGCTATTTGCAATGCCATCACTTCCTTGACGGGGGTGCAAATTCTAGGCGGCATCGCCGATGATCTCTGCCAGAAGGATGGACTTACCGACAGCCAGATCTATGTGCAGAGAGCTTTAGAAACTCTTCGTCCTCAAAAGATCGAGCATGTAGCTCTTGCCATCGAAGCCAAAAGGCCTCGGCTTCAGCACCGGATTGAAGAGATGCGATCGAAAATTGCCTCTGTCTTGCACCTGCGCCTAAACCAGGTCGGCATCACCGCTACCGCCAGCGACGGCCTCACCGAGTTTGGACTCGGCGAAGGAATTCAATGTCTTTGTATCATCACTACTGGGGAGGGATAAGCGATGGCTACGCATTTATCATTAACGAACTCACTGCTTGAGAATTTGAGCCTCGTTGCTCGTGGCAACTCGATGACTCAAGATTATGCAGTTATTTATGAAGAGATGGTCCAGCAAGAGTTCCCTGCGAAAATCAACACCCTCAAAGTGACCTCGCTAGTCATGGGAGGCGTAAGTTTAGTGATTGCGCGAATGATCCATAAGAAGGCCGGCATCGTTCTCGCCTGCGCAACAGCGATCCCGTTATTAGGATTTTTTTATCTGCGCCAAAGGGAAAATGTATATTTGCCGAAACTGGAGAACTCCTATAACGGGATCCGAAGTGTTTTTCTCCAAATGATGAAGTATTTAGATGAAGAAAGACAATTCAAAGAATCTATTCTTATCCGCGAATTTAATGCCCAAAAAGCAAAAGTTACAGGTTACGAAGCTGATGCCAAAGCAGCACTGTTCCTCATCGAGAGCGGTTTTAATACCCAAAAGATAAAGCTTGCCGATGCCTCAGAGAAGGAGCGCTGCGCCACCCACGAAAAAATAAGAAATTTGGCAACAGCGATTTTGGCTATGTCAAAGCCTTCTATGATTCCCGATCAGCGTTGGGAGGACTTTCAGACATCCTGTTATAAGTTTCTACACGGCCGCAACAATCACCGCTATGTGACCCCACATAATCCGTATGTTCCTTTAGAACGTAAGGACGGATCCTGGGAAGCACGAGGTTTTCAATAAATCTCTCTTTCTTGACTAATCCCAGCCTTCGGCAGGACCTTCGGGAAGATGATGCGTGGATTTGCGGTGATAGAGCATAAAGACGAGGCTGAGGGAAATCACCAAAAGGCCTGCAAGGACAAAGTGGGTCACAAAAAATCCTTGCACTTCGGCTTCCCGATAATAAGTGAGAAGGATCTGCGACTGCTCGGAGGTCAGTGTTTTTAAGTATTCTTGAGCCTGCTGAGCTCCAGCAATGATATTTTCTAAAAGAGAAGGGTTGACATTTTGGGTGACGGGATTGTCCTGTGCTAATTTTTGCAGGCAGCTGAGTTGCGTTGCATCGATGAAGGAGCCGAGTACGGCAACTCCTAAAGTTCCGGATAGCGAGCGGACGGTCGCGATAGTGCCAAAAGCGCTGCCGGCTTTTGCCTGGGGAATGGCTCCCATAGCAGAGGCATAGGAAGGTGTAAAAACGAGAGGGATACCAAAGCCAAAGGCCAGCAGCCCTAGAAAAAGAACTCCTAACGAAGCATGAACGAAAACAGCTGTCCAAATAAAGGAAAAAATCAAAAGAAGAAAGCCGATGGCGATCGGAATTTTAGGCCCGAATTTATCCGAGAGCATTCCTCCTATCGGCGACATAAAGAGGACGGGGCAGGAAGAAAGGACGGTGATGACGCCGGTTTTCATCGGGGACCAATCGAGAGCGGTTTGGAAAAAAATGGCCCGGAAAACCGTGATCATCAAAATGAACTGGATCGAAAAGACGCTGATATTGACAGCCTTATAGACGGGATGTTTGAAAAGGGTCAGATCTAAAAAGGGGTGGGGGGCTTTCTTTTCTCGGCGGAATAAGAAAAAAGAGCTGATAAGAAAAGGGATGAGGCAGGCCATGGTTTTAGTGGAGGTCCATCCCCACTCTCGGCCTTGCATCAAGATCACCACCAAACAGCTGCAACTGATCACAAAATAAATAAAGCCCCACCGATCGAGTTTTGGTTTTCCGACTTCGGAGCGGGGAATAAAAATGAAGACAAGCAGCAAACCTAGTAGGGCTAAAGGTAGATTGATCCAAAAAATCCACCTCCAGGAAAGAGCCTGGGTCAAGTAACCGCCGATTAAAGGACCGATGATTAAAAACAAAGAGCTGGCGCTGACATTGATGCCGGTGGCTTTGCCCCGTTCGCTAGGAGGAAAGAGCGACATGAGAATGGCAGTGGAAGCAGGAAACATTAAAGCTGCTCCGATGCCTTGCAATGCACGTGCGGCAATGAGCCCGAAAACATTTGGTGTCGCACCGCAGAGCGCAGAAGCGACAGAAAAAATGATCATCCCTAAGGTATAAGCTTTACGATGGCCGAGCCCATCTCCGACTTTCCCGCCGGCCAAAACCAAAACAGCAGTCACCAGAAGGTAGGCGTTAACGCACCACTGCAGCTGGATGCTGGTGGCTCCTAAGTGTTGTTGGATCGTCGGAAGGGCTACAGGCAACACGCTCTGATCGACGAAGACCATGGCTAATGCGGGCATCAGGGAAATCAATCCCCACCATTTACGATTCACGGATGAACTCCTTTTTTTATCTTACCATTGTTGAGAGTTATCACTCAATGAAGGGATCGGTCTCAAAAACACTTTCAAAAAATAAAAAAAATTTGCACTCTACGTTAAAACCCCGAGGTCATTCATGAGAAAAAAGATCCTGGCTGCTCTGGCTCTTCTGATGGGCATGTTCTCTCCTTTGGAGGGAAAGATCATGGAAGCTGCAAATTTTCATGAGCTTGAAAAACATGTCACGGAGGATACATTGGTCTTACTGGATCTTGATGATACTGTGCTCGTTCCAGCACAAATGTTAGGATGCGATGTATGGTTTGGCGAGCGTGTGAAAAAACATCAAACAGAGGGAATGGAAGCTTCGGCAGCTCTTGAAAAAGCCCTAGCTGAATGGGAATCGGTCCGGCATATCACGAAAATGAAAATCGTCGAAAAGGGGGCCGACCTCGTCATTCAGACATTGCAGAAAAAGGGACGCAAAGTCATGGGCCTGACGCTGCAAGGGCTGGCTTTAGCCACGCGCACTATTCAGCAGCTGCAGGAGAATCATATTGATCTTTCCGTGACAGCTCCGAATCCCGGTGATTATTTTGTGACATTAAAAGGACATGGAACTCTTTTCCGAAAAGGGGTGCTTTTCACTTCAGGAATGAATAAAGGGGAAGCTTTTTTCAAGTTCTGCGAAACCCTCGGGTTAAAGTTCAAAAAGATTGTGGCGATCGATGATAAAGCTACTCATCTCACTGCCATCGAAACAGAAGCCCAAAAGAGAAAAATAGAATTTGTAGGACTCAGGTATGCTTACTCGGATATCCATAAAGCAGCCTATCGTCCCGAGATCGCGGAAATCCAGTTCAAAAATTCCACTTTTGCACGCCTACTTTCAGATGAAGAGGCTCTCGCAAAGCTAAAAAATTAGTTGGCAAATTTAATGTGAAGAAGATCGGCCGGTTTCTCGATCGAGATCTGCAGAAGGTCGCAATTTTTATACTCGAGCAGAGGAAGTTTAGAGCCCGGGATTTGACTGAGAGTAAAAGGAGTATACCCGCACCCCAGATAAGTTAATGAAATCATTGTGACATTATGTGTCACCACAAAGATCATCTTGCCCTTATATTCATTGACGATTTTGTCCAATGCGAGGAATGCTCGCTGGCTGACCTCTCGGAAGCTTTCTCCGGTAGAAACTTTAGGGGTCACCCATTTATCTGCCGCTGATAGAGCGGCCCATTTGTTCACTTCATCCATGTATTTTGCATCTTTAGGGAGGCCTTCAAAAATTCCTTGAGATAATTCCAATAAACCTTCGTAGCTTTGACCGCGCTCGCATTGATAAAATCGGCTTAATTCATGGAGTAAGAGATCAGCAGTCTTTTGTGCACGTAAGGCCGTCGATGAGCAAATAACAATTTCTGTGCCAAGAGGAATTTTTTTTGCCAGCTCTACTCCGAGAGCGATTGCCTGCTGCTCTCCTTTTTCCGTCAGGGGGAGTTTTTCACTTTTCCCTGAAGTCACGTGCATTCCATTGACCTTGTGAACATTAAAAAAGCTTTCCCCATGTCGTATGAGATAAACCTCTTGAGGACCTAAATGAAACTCATCGATTTCTTGCAAAGACGTCGTTGCAAGACCCGCAAAAATAGAAGTCGTCTTTAAAAAGAGGTAGCAGGTCCAAAGTTTCTTCATATCACTTTGAAAAATTTATCATGAAAAATAGGATTTTGAGTATGATAATTAAAAATGGGTTTGAAAATCATGTCAAAGTCAAAAAAAGTAAAGGCCGACAAAAAAATCTCTCAAATCGAAAAAAATAAAGCTTTAGCTTGTCAGCTCACACAAGCTCAAAATGAACGTGATGTCCGTAAATTAAAACAACTGCTTTCACCCAATTTCATCTGCCATATTTCGGATGTTCCTTTTCCACTCAATCGCGAGCAGTACATTCAAGGCGTCAAAATGGCCCATAAAGCTTTTTCGCAGCTAGAGTTCACTGTCGGTGATATCGTGGCGGAAGGAAATAAAGTCGTCGTGCGCATCACTGCCCGTGGGAAGCACACAGGAGAATATCAAGGCTTTGCCGCTTCTCAACAGAAAGTCAAATTTGCGGGGATTGCCATTCGGCGCATCTCTAAGGGTAAAATTGTGGAAGAGTGGCAAACGAACGACCACTTAAGCCTTCTGCAGCAAATCGGGCTCTCTGTCAATCATATCATTTAGAAATGCGTAACACTTTTTGATGGAGCTCCATCCATCGATAGGCGTGGTAGGTGCGGCGTAAGCGGTCGTACTCATTTTTCGGATAAATCTTCCAAAATTCCTCAGGAGTATAATAAGAATAGCTATAGAGAACTTTTCTCCCTTGGAAGTTTTTAGTCCAATCTTCAAGCTGATGAACGAGGGCGGAAGGCATCGTAGAGCGGGGTGAAATTCCATAAACTCCGACGTTGACAATCAGCGAGCTCTGGGAAGGTAGAAAATGAGGAGATAAAATCTGAGGTTTTTGCGTGGCGGGTGTAGGACAAAGCCATAGAGGAAAAATACCGATTTGATCAAACACCTTCTCCACAAATGCAGCAGCATTTTCAGCGGGTATGCAAAAATCCTGGATGATAAAATGGTCTGCGACCCAGGCCTCTGATTTTGAATGGAGCCAGGAGTAGAGCCGGTGGCTTGTCATCGCCCATCCCCACAGCAGCCGGAACCCAAGGCTAGGATCTTCAGGCCCTTTGAAATTCTCCGGTTTGAAAGACGGCAGAAGTTTGGCAAGACGGGGTAAATTCCAGCGGCTTTCAAAAAAATAGCGAGGGATGGAAGACCAGTGCGTCCCATAAGCTCCAATCCAAAATGCTCCCCGGTCATGGCGGAAGAGATAGTCGAGTAAAGGCATTTTCTCTTCCTGCTGATGTTGCATTTCTTTGGCATGGGTGTAAAACCACTTGCTCCAGGGATATTTCATCGAAGGCGCTGAGAGGGCGTTGTCTTTTTCGGAACTGAACCGGCCTTCTATAAGGGCGATATGGTCTCGAGCAAAGACCAGTCCTTCCACAAAATCGGGACCCGTTTTTGCTGCGTGGTTTTTATGAAAATAATCCATTGCCTCAGAGATCGAGCGGTATTTTAGATAGGTTAATTTAACCCAAGGTTTGGCGGGGATGAGCCGTAGCTCGATAGACAGCAAAATACCTAGAGTTCCATAAGACCCGACAACACCGTAAAATAGATCGGCATTTTCTTCGGGTGAAGCACGGACGATCGATCCGTCTCCTAAGAGAATTTCATAAGAAAGGCAGTTCTCGCTGAATAGGCCGTATCGGTGGGATGCACTCTCCATGCCTCCTCCCATGATCGCTCCGCCGACAGTAATGCCTTTAAATTCGGGGATGACAGGAACCATCATTCCGTGTTTTAAAGCTGCACGAGCAAGCTGCTCCATAGTGACACGAGGTTCCACTATGATCCGAGCGTGCTTGGTATCAATCTCGAGGACCCGGTTCAGCCGATTGATGTTGAGTTGTGGCGACTTTGACTTATACGTATGGGACCGCGTGATGTTAGAAGGGTGCGGATGGTTTTGCAGGCTATAAGGGCCCTCGGAATTTTTTAAGAGCTGCTCACGCAGGGCTTCTACATCTCGATCATGCTGCTGTTTCATGATCCACTCTTAACAGACAAATTTAATCTTTTCAAAAGGTTTCCAGGATCGCAGATTGAATTCCAAAAACCTATTCTTTATTCTGATACTAGGTCTACATGAATTCATTTTTTAAGAGCAGGTTTCAAGAAGTTTTGTTTTTGGCGATTACTCTTTTGGCGTTCATCGCCTTCTATATCGAGACAGATATCTATACGCCCAGTTTTCCACAAATGGTCGCCTATTTTGGCACGAATGAAGAGACGATCCAATTACTTCTCAGCATGAATTTCTTAGGGCTTTGCCTCTCCTGTTTATTTTTTGGGCCTGCCTCCGATGCTTATGGAAGAAAAGCCATTCTAGGCTCCGGTCTTTGCATTTTTATGTTAGGCAGCATCGGCTGTGCCTTGACGCATTCTCTTCAATGGATGATTTTCTTTCGATTTTTACAAGGGATCGGCTGCGGGGCGATCGTGAGTGCGGGGCTCGCCGGATTTTTTGATATCTATCCTTCGGATCAATCATCCCGGCTTGTTTCCATTTGCAATGGAACGATCGGGGGGATGATGGCTCTTGCGCCGATACTGGGAAATTGGATCAGCCTCCATTGGGGATGGAGGGCAAACTTTTATCTCATTGCAGTTTTGGCGATTGTGAAGTTTATTTGCCATGGGACTTTGACTAAAGAGACTCTCCCACGCGAGAAGAGAACGCCCCTCAACCTAAGGAGTGTTTTCAGAAATTACGGCCTAATTCTTACGAATTTCCCCTTTATGGCGCATACTTTAATTTGGTCGTTAATGTTCAGCATGGTTCTTGTCTTTATTGCCAACTTATCTTTAATTTTCATTGATCATTTGCACGTTCCCAAAGAGGTCTTTGGTTATTATCAGGCCGCGATCATGGGCGCTTTTTTTGTGGGCAGCATGAGCGGAGCTTATCTTATCAAAAAAATCGGCATGATCACGACAAAGATCCTGGGCAGCTTACTCTATTTAGTGAGTATTGTGTCCCTTTTTTTTCTCAGCTACTTAGAAGTGAATTCCCCGTTTTTTTTCATTCTCACGATGTCTTTAGCCAGTCTAGGGATTGCTCTTGCGATGACGATCTACTTCTCTTATTCGATGTCGTACATAGGGGAGAATTTAAAAGGTTCAGCCATGTCGCTCACTCAATTCTTGCGGTTATTTTTGTCATCGGGATTAGTGGGGCTGGCTGCGGGCAGATTCGATGGGACCACTAAACCCTTAAGTCTTCTCGCACTGCTTTGCACGGCAATGGGCCTCATTTTTTATTACTTGCTATTTAGAAAAAAGCAGCACTTAGCACCGGATGCGAAGAATTCCGCAGAAGTAGAGATGCTGTAATTAATAAATATCAGCAAGATACCGCTTAGTAGAGCGGAGCTCTTTGATGTAGGCTTTGGCATCATCAGATGGCAGGCTGCCAAAATCTTGGCAAATGCGGTGCAGAGTAGCTTCCACATCTTTGGCCATCGGATCGGCTTCCCCGCAGACGTAAAAATGAGCCCCTTGCTGGAGCCAGTTCCAAACTTCAGCGCCTTTTTCGTAGAGCTTGTGCTGGACATAGACCTTGTCATTCTGATCGCGTGAGAAGGCCAGATCCAGGGAAAGTTTTTCTTGCTGGACGAGGCTGTTCCAAAAATCTTCGTAGAAGAAGTCATGTTCGCGATGCCGTTCGCCAAAAAATAGCCAGTGTTTCCCCGAGGCCTTGCAAGCTATTCTCTCCTGCAAGAAACCGCGGAAGGGTGCGACGCCGGTGCCAGGGCCGACCATGATCAGAGGTATGGAGTGGTCTTGAGGCAGGGTAAAATGGGAAGCGGGTTGCACATAGCAAGGAATAACAGTTTTGCGAACTTCCGCGCGATGGCTCAAAAAATGGCTGGCTACTCCGTAACGAAGTTCATCGCGGTGAGTATAGGTCGAGACAGCCACAGTGAGATGGACTTCATCGGGGTGTGTTAGAAGAGAAGAGGCTACCGAGTAAAAACGGGGTAGGAGCGGTGAAAATGCCGTGATCATTTCTTGGAGTGAAAAAGGAAGATGAGCAAACTCCATCAGAAAATCGAGCACATCGTTAGTCGCTAAATAGTGATTGAGGGCTATTTTATTATTCAGGAGATTTTGCAGAGAAGGGTCGGTCTTGAAAAGTTTCAAGAAAGAAGAGGTCAATTTAGAGATGTTGGCTTTTTGAGTAAGAAATGTTTTCAGAGTCATCGACTCTTGGGTACGGGGATGCACAACTGCTGTTTCAGATTGGGCTTTCAGGGCGGACACGAGACGCGCGACTAAAAGAGGGTCGTTGTCTCCATAAATGCCTAAAGAGTCGCCGACTTTAAAGTTCATGCCGGAGTTTTGGAGGTCCAAGACGACATGGTGGGTCTCCTTGGTAGATCCCGGCTTTGTCAGGGGATACCGCTCTTTGATGACCGCGGAAAAAGGATTTAGGCGACTAAAACCGCTCGACATTTCAACTTAAACCTTGTATGTAATAAGCATGTATTTATTTCTACTCATAGCTGCGCTCTTTTCACTTGCCGGATGTGCGGAAACGGGTTATCAAAACTCCTATATCATTTCGCACACTGCCGAGGAAGAAGATCCACCTACGCCATAAGCTCTTTGTAATCTCGTTTGGTCCAGCCCTTGGTGAGGAGGTCCATTTTTTTATTGGAGATTCCTCCCAGGAACTCAATGGATCCTAAAAGCCGGGCACGGCATCGGTCTTTACCGAGGAGCTCGAACGAGTCGTAGAGCGGAGGCCCTTGGTGTTTTCCCGTGATGGCAGCATAAAGAAGCGGGATCAGCACTTTCTTATGGTTCATGCCCGAGGCTTCGGCCGCTTCTTTAGAAGCATTTTCGATGCCCGAGCGCCCCCAATTTTCTTGCTCATCCAAACTCCAGAGGATCGTTTGCAAAATAAAAGCGGCTTTTTCAGGCGCGATGTTGCTGGGTGCAAAGATTGCAGGTGTATAAGGGAGATGGTTTACGAAAAAGAAAGAGCAAAGTTCCATGAACTCTCCGAAAGTCTTAATGCGGGTGTGGCAGAGTGGCATGAGCCTCCCCATGAATGCATCGTTAAATCCCCAAGAGCGGATCTTTTCCCATAGCTGATTTTCGGGGACCGATTTAATCAAATATTGCTGGTTGAGCCAGTCGAGTTTTTGGACATCGAAAAAAGCTCCGGAGACACCGATCCGCTTGGGATCGAATTCTTTGATGATATCTTCCACGGTGTAGATTTCCCGGTCTCCTGGCATGCTATAGCCCATCAAGGTCATGAAATTCAAAAAGGCCTCAGGCAGATATCCGCTATCTCGGTAATAGAAGATCGAAGTAGGATTGCGCCGTTTGGAGAGTTTTTTCCCATCTTTGCCCAGAAGCAGCGGCATGTGCATGTAGACAGGAGGCGTCCATCCGAAACTTTCATAAAGCAAGATATGTTTAGGTGTAGAGCTGATCCATTCATCTCCCCGGATCACATGAGAGATTTCCATGGTATGATCATCGACGACATTGGCCAAATGGTAAGTAGGAAATCCGTCGGATTTTAAGAGAATTTGATCGTCAATATCGGCCCAAGGTGCTGTGATCCGGCCTTTGATGCCGTCTTCAAAAACACACTCGCCCGCTAAAGGCACTTTCAAGCGGATCACAAAGGGCTCTCCTGCTTTTTCACGCTGCTCGACTTCTTGAGGGCTTAAATTGCGATAGCGGCGGTCGTAGCCCACACGTTTTCCCATCTTGACGCTCATCTCGCGCATTTCCGCCAGTTCTTCCGGAGTGGCAAAGCATTTGTAAGCTTTTCCGCTGTCGAGAAGCTGTTGACAGTATTTTTGATAGATCTCCGTTCTTTCTGATTGTCGGTACGGTCCGAATGGCCCTCCTACATCGGGTCCCTCATCCCACTGAATGCCGGCCCAATGGAGAGCATCGAAAATGCTCTTTTCATATTCAGGGCGCGAGCGGGTCCTATCTGTATCTTCAATGCGGAGGATGAATTTCCCGCCGAAATGTTTGGCGAAGATCCCATTAAAAATGGCCATATAGGCGGTGCCCACATGGGGGTCGCCCGTCGGAGAGGGTGCAATGCGTACGCGTACTTTCATAAATAAATTTTTAGGGGTAAAATGTTCCCTACTATTGTCGTCTATTAGGGGATAGTTTTCAAGGTTAAGAAACCCGGATCCAGGGTTTAAATTAAATTTTTATTTTAGGATCTGGTTGTCTGCTTAATCGGTGTTAGCTTCGTAGTCCGAGGTGTCCTCATCGGTGCTACATTCAAAATAGGGGCCATGCTTTTCTAGATATCTGATTGAATATCTCTTTTTTTCAGGATCTTCTAATCTCTCTGCTTTTGATGCTATATCCCTAGAGGGGATTTCTAATTTTTCTCGTAAGTTGACTTTTTCAAAAATAAATTCACGTTTTAAACAATCAAATCCTTCTTCTTTTCCTGTTTTGGCGTGCAAGTAGTCTGGGTATCTTGTAACATCAAAACGTCGCTTACCAATAAGTCGATATCCTACTGTGGTTGCAGCAGATACAATATTATAATACGCTGTTTGTCGGGTTGCATAGTAATCATCTGGTTTTTGGCCTTTGCCATTGATGGCTAAAGCCATCTGAATTCGATCTCCTGTCAGTTGAAGAGAATGTGCAGCTTGGAAAAATTTAGAAATTAATTTTCTTAACTCTTCTAAGGGCACTATGTAAGGACAGTTCCAGTGTATTCGTTCAAAGCGCTTTCCTTTAAAATGAGCGTCAATCTTGGATGCGTCAACTCCATATAAAACTAAAGCACCGTCTTTACGCAAATTATGAATGGTAAGTGAATAAGAATCATAAAGCTTATTGTCTATTTCAGTAGCAGTTATCGCTGTACCAAGATTTGGATGAGTAAGTCGATGTTTTTTTAAGAGGCTGACAATATAGGAGAAATTTCCTTCGCCTAAGAGTAAACGCTTTCTCAATGGAGGTGGATTATCGTTAAGCTTTTGTAGATACTGTTGTTTTTTAGCTTCATTGCCTTGACGGTCGTAAAATTGAACTAATTGTTGGAAAATGTATCGATGTTCTTGTTTGTCATTGGTTTGATTAAGATAGAGATGGTAAGGCTCCAAGCTGCGAGCTTTTCTACGACGGTTTTCACTTTGAATTTTTGTCCTTTGTTTTTTGAGTTCCGCTTGTAGCCGAATTCTCTTAATTTTATTTGACAAAGAGAAGTTTTTAGGAGTAGAAACCATCTTTAATTTTTTTTGATAAATTTCTTGCTTAATTTTTGCAATTTCAGAACTCAGGCTAGTTTTTGGTTTTAAACATAGGGCTTTTGAAAAAAACTTGCGGGCTATGAAATGAAGATTGAACGAGAGTGCATTCGAAAAGGCGGCAAGGAAGACTCGATATGCCTCTTCTTCTTTTCCATTATGTAGATAATCCCTTGCATATTGTTTGAAGCGTTCAAAATTGCCAGGTGATTTTTGGGCTTGTTCAGGAAAATCTTCAGACTTTCTGATTTCTGGAGCTAGAATTTCTATAGAATCATGCATCCAAACAGCAATGCATCCGTTGTTTAAACCCACTATACCTGCAATAGTTGTCGGAGCTTCATAATTAAAAGAGGCATAAGTTTCTTCCTTGCCAGATTTTCCAGGATCGAAGATTGTAAGGCATGCGCCTGCTTGTGGTGATGCTGCGATTTCCATAGCGTCATCAATATTTTCTTCTGTTTCCTTTGGGGTATATGAATAAGAGAAATTCACAGCTGAAATAAAAGAGCTCTGTATAAACTTTGTACATCCAGCATGCGCAATATTTACAGTCACATTCTTCTTTTCAGGGTAGGGATAGGAAATATGCGGAGATTTTTGTCCGCTTCCTGTTTCAAGATCCCAGCAGAAAAGTTTTTGATCGGAACAAATAATCAAAGTATTACCATAAATGTTAGCATGGCCATCAAAATGTTGTTTTTCTGCCTTCTCAAGAGAGACGGAAGTCGGTGTTTCAACGTCCACCAAAATTACTTTATGTTGTGCTTGCGGTACCCCTAGAATCAGAAAGTATCTATCAGAAATTTTTTTACATAAAGAGCACTTAGTGCGGATCGGTAAAGGCAAGCTTTTAGCATTTAAATAAACTCGATCACCAATGATCCATACAAATCTCTCGTTACTTATTGAGAAAAGTCCAGAATATCCAAGTTCATTTGAACATATTCGAGTAGCCGGGGCTTTTTTTTCTAAATCAATTTTCCATAGTTTGGATCCAATACCTGATTTATAAGTCTCTATGATAAGGTGTCGGATTCCAAGGGATATCATAGTTTCTATACGTTCGCTGTTTTCAAGTTGTATGGGAAATGTACCCATGAATTTGAAATCTTTATCTCTTATTTCAATTTTTCCATTTACATAACACAGTATAATTCGTTGATTAGGAAGAATGTGAACGATTGGTACTTGTGTAGGGTCAACACCTTGAGCATAATGAGATTGTTCAGTTTTAAGATCCCAAAGAGCATGAGTTTTTTTTGGAGCCCAAACGAATACTTGCTCATTGGAAAGAGGGAAAATTTTAAATTCGTCAAGACTTTCATATCGCCAGATTTTTCCTGTTTTCCAGTTACAAAGGACTACGGGTTTTCTACTTAAAATGAGCAATTCTGAAGTCAGGGCCTCAAGCATTCGAACTTCAGAATTTTTAACAGGGATACTTTTGATATGAATGAGCTTAGAATTTTGGGGTGAAATTTCAGAAAAATAAATTTCCTTTTTTGTGGGGCAAAGAAAGGGGTATGTTTGGTGAGAGGACCGAGGAGCAAACAATTTATTTTTTTTGGGGATAGCTTTTGATCGACGCAATACGGGTTTAAAATGATGATGATCGACCAGCCACTTCACTTTTTCTTTGGTGGTCCTCAGCGAAGGAGGAATGAAAGGTTCAGCTTCCGATAAATCTACGGGGCAGTTTGTTGAAAGGCCGTGCTCAGCGGTCCATACATCACAGGTTATTTTATGGGTATCTTCTTTAACTCGAAAAAAATATTGTTCTGGAAATCCAATAAACGATATCAAGGTTGTCATAAGAATGATCTCCTCATTAATTGGAGCCCTTCCAATATACAATTTAATTGATATCTAACAAAGTTTTATGCGGCTTTTGCTGCGATCTTCGTTTGCATCAGCATGAGGAGGTCTTTCATGATATTGACGCCCTCTTGCAGCTGAAGGTCGCTTTGGCCAAAAGAAGGAAGCTGAGAGAATTCTTTTTTGGAAAGCGCCTGGAGGAAATTTTGGTAATTCTTGTTTTGCCTTAGCCGATCGGCAGAGTTCTTTTTTAACATGTCAAGATAAGGTTGATAAGTGGTGAGGATGGGTTGAAGGTCGTATTTGTACATGAGGGAGACATGTTGTCGATGGATCAGCGGGATGTCGGAAAGATCGTCATCAAAACTTGCGGCTATTTGATCAGGCTCCAGGGGATATTTAGAGTGTTTTTCACCGATTTCCATTTCTGAAAAGAATCCGGGAACCACGATATCGGGCGGAACGCCGATCAGCTGAGGGCTTTTTCCTGAAACAGTGTAATAACGGCCTCTCGTGACTTTGTATTCTCCTTTGGGATTGACTTTTCCGTAATGGGAAGCTTCCAGGGTAAAGGTTTGGAAGGTGCCTTTTCCATAGGTCTGAGGATCGCCCACAACGAGCGCGCGTCCATACTCTTGCAGCGATTGCGCAACAATCTCTGCAGCAGAGGCGCTAGTTTTATTCGTGAGAATCATTAAAGGCCCATCCCAGGCAGTATTCGATTCAATATTGCGGAGTTTTTGAATAAATCCCGTGTTGTCTTTGACGGAGACTACGACGCCTTTCTTCATGAATAAACCTGCAACCGAAACGGCTTGAGTGAGAAGCCCTCCGCCATTATTGCGCAGATCTAAAATAATGCCCTTCAACGGGTGCTCTTTTTTAAAGTTTTGGATGGCCTCTAAAAGATCGGTCGAGGAGGCAAAATTAGGATCTTGATAAAAGGAATAGAGTTTGACAATGCCAATGACTCCGTCTCCGAAAGGCTCCACGCTGCTTTCTAAGCGGCTTTCTTTCAGAACGATCTCTCCACGGACAATTTCAACTTCGTATTTCTCTTCCGTTTTATCCTCTTTTTTTCTGAGTAAGGTTAAATGCACAGAGGTACCTTGGGGGCCGCGGATGAGCTCGACGGCATCGGTAATATCCAGGCCGATCACCGGCTCCTTATTAATGGCGATAATCCGGTCGTTGATTTGGACTTCCGGGTGTTGGCTAACAGGACTGCTTTCGACAATGCGGACGATCGTGAAGCCATTGAGATCGTCACGGAGCTGAGCTCCAATGCCAAAAAGCCTCTGCTGGACTTGGATCATAAATTGATTGGCCTCGGCAGGAGTGAAGTAATTCGTTTGGGAATCAAGGGCCGAACTGGTCGCTTTAAGGACATAAGAAAGGACCACCGGTTTTCGGTGTTGGGGATTGGAGCAAATCAGTTCCTCTTCTTTCGCCAGGCGTCTTTTATCGAGCCGGCTTAAAAAAGTCTGCTTGGTCTCGGCATCGAGGACTTTTTCGGCTGTTTTCAGCTGAAGCCCTTTGATTCTCAGCAGCCTGTTTTGGAGCTCCTCTGGGGTTTTGGCCCATGTCATGTCTTTAAATTCGGAGGAGTCGACTTCCGTGGGAGGGGTCATTCCAGCGATCTTTTTTTCCAATTCCCTGCGTCTTTCAATAGCTTTCAGCATCACGGCGTGAATGTCTTCGAAAGCTGTAAAGTTCTCTTTTTTAAACCCCTCCAGAGTTTGGGCTAAAAGCTGGGGAGAGGGTTTTGTCCATGTAAGTATTTCAGGCTCAATGAGATAAGAATAATTGGGGTCTAGTTCATGAAGGAAATTTTCAAAACATCTTTCCACAAGTTGTTGAGTTAGAGTATGATAAGTGGCATGGGCCCGTAAAATCTCTTCGATTTTGTCTCGGGTATCGCGAGCCGTCAACTCGGGGGGCTTTGCAGAGGCTCTCAAGGGGGTAATAAGAGGGGTAAAAAGAAGACTCCAGATCAGGAAAATATGTCTAAATTTCATGATGTAACCTGAGATATTTTTACCGCTTTTACGCCAAAAACGTAGATTACAGGAAGTGAAGGGTTTATGGCTATATAAAAAATATTTTAAAATAATTTGACCTAAATTCTTGCTGGACACTCTTGATTTCAATTCGTTTTTATGTCATAATTAATAATCTACTAAGAACGTAATAACGTTTAATTAATAAAAGCTGCAAAAAAAACAGAAAAGTTGAAAAACAATAGGTGCAAGCGTAAACTTAAAGCAGCACCACCGAAAAATTTAGGAGGATTTAGTATGTTCACCGACTCTCAAAACCAAATGCCAGGCGTACAAGACGCAGGCAAAAGGGTCGTGTCCATCACTGAGGCAGCTAAGATCAATAACGTCACGCGACAAGCGATTTACGTTGCCATCAAGCAGAAGAAGTTGAAAGCTTTTAAAGATTCAACTCGATGGACCATTGATCTGAAAGATTTAGAAGAATACCGCAAACACAAGTATTCTCGCACGAAATCCATGTTCGGCGGAGAATTGTTGTTTGATAACAACAAAGGTTTCTATTCTGTGAATCAGGCTGCTCAAATGTTGGGCGTCCCCGCACAGAAGATTTATTACGCAACTCGTGTAGGCTTATTGAAAGCAACACGTAAAGGCGCAGCATGGGTCATTCATGCAAACGAAATCAAATCTTATCAGGAGAACTACCTGAATAAGAAAACCGTTCAGTCTCAAGTCAGCTAAGACTTGGGTTGAAAGCCTACCCGGCTTTGAAGGGGCAATGCCTAAAAAACTAGGATTAGGCATTGCCTCTTTTTTTTGTCTCGATGAAATCTGTATTAAACAGGGTGGGCGATTTGGAAATCCCTAATCTGAAGCTGGATGCTCGATTTATTGAGGAAAGTGTTGATGTGGGGGCAGAAGGCAATGTGCAAAGGGAGGCTTTTTTTCAGGAGCTCCAAGCGCCGGTCTGCCATGCCAAACGCAATCCCTTCGAGCATACGACCTTTTTCTTCGAGATAGAACTTCAAATGAGACTTGCCCACGATTTTAGGAGGCCAAGTCTGATTCACATCACAATAGAAGACAGGCGCAGGATTTCCATTGCCAAAAGGCTCTAGGAGACTGAGCGATTCCATGAAATCAAAAGTAAGATCTTCAAAGCTGATTTTAGCATCGACATGCAGCTTAGAGCGGATGTCTTGGTCTTTCAAAGCCTGGTTGGCGGCTTGAATAAATTTCTCTTTAAAGACCGCGATATTCTCTTCTTTGATCATCAGGCCTGCGGCATAGTCGTGGCCGCCAAAATTGAGCAGCATGTGAGCGTGATCCTTGAGAGTGGGAAGCAAAGGAAATTCCGAAATCGTGCGCAGAGAGCCTTTCCCAATGCCTTCATCAATGGCGATAATCAGAGTAGGCCGGTTATAGAGCTTCGCAATCCGCGCCGTAATAATCGGGATGATCCCGGGGTGCCATTTGTGGGAATGGAGGACGATGGCTTTATCTTTGAAGAGGTCGGGATGGTGCGTGATGTAAGAATCTATATCTTCAGAATCTTTACGTTCAATTTTTTGCCGTTCTTGATTGTGCTGCTCTAGTTCTTTGGCCAGCGTCTCTGCTGCGACGGGATCTCGACAGAGAAGGAGTTTTACTCCTTTGTTAGGGTCGGCAATGCGTCCTAAGCTATTGAGGCGAGGGGCGACTTTGGAGGCAATATCAAGAGGCGTAATTTCACTGAGCTTGACTTCGGATAGCAGGCACAGTTTAGCAAGCCCTATTCTTTTTGTTTTACGGAGCTGCCGGAGGCCGTAGCGTACAAGGATGCGGTTTTCTCCGAGGAGCGTTGCCATATCGGCGACGGTGCCCAAGGCCACGAGATCGAGATACCGCTTGAGGTCGATTTTTCCGGCGTTCAGTTTGCCATCTTCAACCAGTTGGTTGGTTACAGCGTGGGCAAACTTAAAAGCAACTCCGACGCCGGTGATATCGCGATTTGGATAAGTGCTATTGATGAGCTTGGGATTGAGTGTCGCAATGCAATGAGGAAGGCGGGCCGTCGGTTCGTGGTGGTCGGTGACGATGACATCGATCTGGCGGCGGACGGCTTCTTCGATTTCATTAGCCGAGGTGATGCCGCAGTCGACGGTGATCAATAGGGTGCACTGATTTTGAGAAGCGTAATCCACCGCATCGAGCATCAAGCTTTTATTCAGAGAAGTGCGGTTAGAGATATACGCGAGGGCGCTGCCTCCTAAATACTCGAAAAATTCTGTGAGGAGCGTGGCACCCGTGATCCCATCGACATCGTTGTCGCCGTAGACGAGGATTTTTTCTCGATTTTGAAGGGCTTTGAGGACGCGCGCGACTGCGATGTCCATATCAAGAAAGAGGTCAGGATCATGAAGATCGGGCAACTTGGCGTAAAGGTAATCGTGAATTTCTTCAAGGTTGCTAAAGTTGCGCGAAGCTAATACTTGTGCAGTGACAGGATGGATATTGAATTCATCGATGATTTTCTTCGTCCAGGAAGGATCCGGCTTTGGAAAAATCCAAAGAGGCCCTTCGCTGGTCCGATGTCTATTGCTCATGCACTGTCACTCGCTGCTGTTTTTGCATCTCGCGATTATGGAAGTACTGCATCAGCGGAGCTGCGATAAAGAGCGAGGATAGTGTCCCGAAGATCACGCCGATGGCCATCACAAGAGCAAACCCAAAAATAGTGCTTCCGCCTAATACGATCAAGGGAATAAGGACTAAAAGGGTTATTCCCGAAGTCATCAAGGTGCGGCTCAGTGTGACGTTCAAGGCATGATTGATAATTTCAGTTAGGGTGTTTCTACGCATGAGGCGGGTATCTTCCCGAATCCTGTCAAAGATAATAATCGTATCATTGAGCGAGTAACCGACGATGGTCATCAAAGCTGCAACCGTATGGAGGTCGATCTGAATGGGAACTCCTAACAGATGCAAGATGGCAATCACTCCAACGCAGAAGATCACATCGTGGACCAAACACAGTGTCGCCGAGATGGCATATTTAAATTCAAAACGGACAGTGATGTAGACCAAGATGCAAAGGAGTGCAATGCAGATTCCGATCAGAGCATGCGTGCGCATGGTGTCTGACATCTGCCCGCTGATCGCTGTCCAGTTTTGATCGAGGTCTTGGAGAGTGGCAGGCGCCAGCTGAATATGGGAAGCTTGGAGGGCATGGACAAGCCAAGCAATTTTAGGATTGCTCTCAAACGGATAAGCAGCTTCTGCAGCATCAACGGAAACAGGAAGCCCTGCAAAAGGCCGTCCTTTTTGTTCTAAACTATTGCTGAGGAAAATGCGGACGTTGTTGGAAGGATGCAGTTCTCGGATTTGGAATTCCTGGGATGTCAGTCCTTGCGCAGTCAATGCATGTTCGACTTCAGCGCGGTAGTTATTCTTACCTGACACTGGAAGTTCGACCGTCAATGCGTACCCGCCGGTGAAGTCCATGCCGAGAATCGTCTGCCGCTGTGTCAGTAGAAGATAGGAACCAATGACAATGACGATGGCGGAGATAATCACCGTGGGTTTAGTGAATTTCAAAAAGTTGAAATGAGCTCCCTTGATAAAGTTTGCCATTTTCAATTCACGGTGCTCAGGATTTTGAACCCACCAGTTAAAGAAATACCTCGTCATGAAAAGCGCTGTGAACAAGGAACAGATGATACCGATGATCAGAGTGACAGCAAAGCCGCGGATAGGTCCTGCATCAAAGTGCATCAAAATTAGAGCCGCGATTAGCGTCGTGATGTTGGAATCGATGATGGCCGATAAGGCTTTGCGGTAGCCGGCATGGACGGCGGTAGCGATGCGGCCGGAGACGGCAAATTCTTCACGGATTCTTTCAAACACAAGAACGTTGGCATCGACAGCCATTGCGACGGCTAAGATGACGCCTGCAATTTGGGCCAAGGTTAAGGTAGCGCCGATATTTTGGAGAGCTGCCCACATGATGAGCAAATTGAAAAGAACGGCGATCGAGGCGATAAGTCCGCCGAACCGATAGTAGCAGATCATGGTCAAGATCGCTAAGGCTAGAGCGCAGACTGTAGCAATGATGCCATTAAAACGCTCTTGCGAGCCGAGCTCAGGACTGACGTTTTTCTCGGAAAGGATGCGGGGAGTAAAGCTCAGAGAGCCGGCTTTTAAATCGGCCTCTAATTTATTGATTTCCCGCTGCGTAAAGCTTCCAGTGATCGAGGCACTGTCACGCAAAGCGGAATCGAGTGAAGGCGCTGTAATCACGGAGCCGTTGAGAATCACTGCCATGCGCCAGCCGCGGCCTCGGGAATAAGATTCCAAAGGAGTGCCGCTGATTTTTTCTTTGGAGAATTGTGCAGTCCAAGCTTGGAGATCGTCGCGTGGACTTGTTTTAACACCGTCTTTGGCAGTTTGAGATCCTTGAATGCCGAAAGAGAGGAAATTCCCTTTGGAAGGATCGTAAGAGCCACGGACATTTTCTAAGTTGGCGCCTTCCAAAGCATAATTGCGGAAGACGATCAGAAGCGGATGAGTCTGGCCATACCAGTCGGTAAAGTCATCTCCGCGGTACATTGAAACTTTGGAAAAAGTCTCATCAAAATTAGCGCTCGAGGTGCTCTCTTGCGGATGGGCTAAACGAAGGCCGTTGTCGTAGAGGGTTTTTGCAGCATTGCTGCGAGGTTGCACGGCATCGGGATTTGTCGACTCTCCATAGAGATGACGCCAGGCGATCAAATTGATTTCTTCGACATCTTTCTTGTTGGTGACGACGGCTTCATTCCAAACATCTTGCAGGAAACGGTGAGTAGCCTCGGCAAGTGTGGGGCCTTGCATGAACTTTTCATTTACAATATGAAAGTACATCGAAGAGGCTTTCACGAGATCAGAAGCTGAAAGCGATTGCGATCCAGGGAAGTCTAAAGCAATCGAGTTACCTTCTTGGCGGATGCTCACTTCTGAGACGCCCATTTTATTCACACGGTTGTACAGCTCGTTGATGCCTTGGCGGATATCGGCTTCATGCGTGACAACGCGGTTGTTGTTATCACGGAGTTCGATTTGAACGGTCTTACCACCGGAAATGTCGAGCCCCCAGCGGATGATTTTCCGTTCATCGCCGCGGAAATATTTAACAAAACTGAGTTTGGTGTTGTCCCATAAGACATTCTTTGTCGGTGCTGGAACATCGTACCTGGTGGTCCCTTTCAAATCGACTTGGGCAGCTCGGTAATCATCGCGCCACTTCAGAAGGTCTTCATGGAGGCGGTTGTCAATTTTATTTTCGGTGAGAATCCGTTGTTCGACATTGGAAAACTCAAGCAGGGCGTAACGTTTAGTGCCATGGACAGAGAAGTCTTCGCGGGTCGCTTTGAGAATGTCTTGGTAATAATCTTCATGTTCAAAGATGAAGTCGGACTTGAATTCAGCGGCAATGGGATA
This sequence comes from Verrucomicrobiota bacterium, assembly GCA_018239715.1. Classification (GTDB taxonomy): domain Bacteria; phylum Chlamydiota; class Chlamydiia; order Chlamydiales; family Rhabdochlamydiaceae; genus PALSA-1444. The sequence goes on along the minus strand of JAFEGW010000003.1, from coordinate 130,538 downwards.
AGCTCCTCCGGAATAGCCTACGAATCCATTTTTTTGAAGAATGGAGCGGAGCTCATTGAAATCGCGAATGAATTGTTTAGCGGCATCGGAGTCTTGGTTTTCAAAACGCTGTAAAATTTTATCTACGCCTTTGGCAACGACATAGATAGAATTCATTTTAAAGCCTTTTGGAGGCATTTTATTCAGCATCGAAGGTGCAAACACGACGAGGCCCAGTTTCTTTTGATCAGAGGGCAGCGATTGGTAAGTTTCATAGTCCCAAATCGGAAACGCTTTGCGCTGCAGGTCAGGATGCTGGGGGAGCCAATTTCCCGCGAGGCTCGCGCGCATAGTTTCGGCTTCAGCCTTTGCCACATTATAGAGGCGCATTGCAACAAAGGTTTTACTATCGGGAAGCTCACTGAGCTGGACCTCAAACCGATCGAGATAAGGTTTGATCTTTTCGCCGGCTTGGCGGGAAAGGGAAGCGATTTCATTATAAACCAGCTGATCGAGTTGATCGCGCTGGTACCCTGGCGGCATTTTATCTTTGATTTGCTGCAGGTCGGAATAGAGATTGAGAACAATGCGCTCGCTGTCCCAATCGATAGTCAGCGATTCGATAAAGGGATGGCGCCCGCCCAAATTAATCTGAGGACCGCTTTCCTTTAAAGTTGCTGTCATTGTTGTGAAGTTTAAAGGAGTTTTACCTGCGGCAAAATCTGAAATGTGTTTTTTGACCAGGGCTACCGCATTGATCAAAAGATTTTCGCGATTGTTGAGCCACTCGAGCCGCTGCTGTTTGACGGCGTCTAGATATTTTCCTTGTCCTTGAAGCGTTTCTTTCTCTTGAGATAAGGCAATTCTTTCGAGACGGACTTGGTCTTTTAGTCTTTCAAGGGCGCCTATCCATTCTTCGATAAATTGACGCCCACTTGCCACTTCAATCTGAGAAAAGGAAGCAAAATATCTTTTGGCAATAGCGGAATTTTCATCGAAAACTTTGATGAAATTCAGAAGATTTTGAGAAAGGAAAAAGAGGAGGTCTTGTGCTGCAGGATCTTGGATGTGGGCCAGGGAGTTCTGAATTAAAGAGGCATTTTCAGAGGTCCCACCTGCACTAGTCCCTAAAAAGATTAAACGATCATCGACGACCCCGCGGTAGAATTCGGTGGGCTGGCCTGCTGCATCGCGCTTAGCGCCAAATTGAAAATATTCTTGCACTTTTTTGGGATCTAAATGAACCGGGATGCGTCTTTGCACTGTCACAGTTTTGCTGGTGAAGTCGCGATCATAGATGTCGAGCTGCGCAGGGACAAATCCTATCAAGCTTCCAGCGCGAGGAAGGTATTTTCTAAATGTTTGAGCTTCGCTTTGTTCTTTAAATTTCACCTGAACAAATTGAGGATTTGCAGTATCGAGAGAGACCGAGAGCGGCTTCAGTTTTAAGAGTTTGCAGAACGATTCAAGCCAGGCGACAGATTCTCCTTCCAAGTCGTTGACACGGGTGGCAATTTCAACGGAGATATTATCGGCCCGTTTTTGATCTATCGGAGATTTGAGGGGTTTGGAGTAAAAAAAGACGGTGGGCAGGATGTTATAAACTGTTAAAAAAATGACAGCGACAATCAAAAAAAGCTGCCAACGTTTGGGTCTTTCCATAGCTCTTATCCTTTTGAGAAAGCTCCAAAATGGGTTTGGCCGCTCCCTCTCTAAATTAAACCCTGAAGAATACCTCGATCTCTTTGATTCTGTCCAGTCTAGAATTTCACCTTATCCTGCAATTATAGCGGCCTCCTTTATTTAGATTCCGAAATGCTTTTTTCTATGAACTGCAATTCTCGCTAAAGTGAAAAGATTTCTTTGTGATATAGAAACATTAGAAGAGAGAGTCCCAGATGAAAAAAAATCCTTTGACGTCGGAAGAGCTTCGAAAAATGAATGCCTATTGGCGGGCTGCCAACTATTTGTCCGTCGGTCAAATTTATCTTTACGATAATCCTCTTTTAAAAAGGCCGTTGACGATAGAAGACGTGAAACCTCGGCTGCTCGGACACTGGGGGACAACGCCAGGATTAAATTTTCTTTACGTTCATCTCAATAGGATCATCAAGAAGCAGGATCTAAAAATGATTTTTGTAACAGGGCCAGGACATGGCGGTCCGGCTTTGGTGGCAAACACTTATTTGGAAGGAACGTATTCCGAGCTCTACCCTACTATTTCACAAGATGAAGCGGGAATGAAGGCGCTGTTCAAACAATTTTCTTTTCCTGGTGGTATTCCCAGCCATGTGGCGCCGGAGACCCCAGGTTCCATTAATGAGGGAGGAGAGCTCGGCTACTCTCTAGCCCATGCCTATGGGGCAGCTTTTGATAATCCCGATCTTCTAGTGGCCTGTGTTGTCGGCGATGGCGAGGCAGAAACTGGACCTTTGGCAACGAGCTGGCATTCCAATAAATTTCTTAACCCGGTTCATGATGGCGCCGTCCTTCCGATTCTTCATCTGAATGGCTATAAAATTGCCGAGCCTACAGTGTTGGCGCGGATCAGCCGTCATGAATTAGAGCAGCTCTTTTGCGGCTATGGCTACAAACCTTATTTTGTGGAAGGGGATGAGCCTGATGAAGTGCACCAGCTTCTAGCTGCGACCCTGGACAAGGTTATTCTAGAAATCAAGCAGATTCAGCAGGAGGCTAGATCGCAAGGTTTTACCAAACGCCCGATTTGGCCCATGATTATTTTCCATACGCCTAAAGGATGGACAGGTCCCAAAAAAGTAGATGGAGTTCCCATCGAAGGAACATGGAAGTCCCACCAAGTGCCTCTGGCAGAGCTTGCCACGAATCCCGACCATCTCAAGATGCTGGAGGCGTGGATGAGGAGTTACAGGCCTGAAGAGCTTTTTGATACGGAGGGAAAACTTCTCCCTGAAATCGCAGCGTTAGCACCCAAGGGGGAGAGGCGCATGGGGGCCAATCCTCATGCCAATGGAGGGCGTTTACTCCAGGATCTGAAAATGCCCGATTTTCGCGATTATGCGGTTTCTGCCCTGCAGCCAGGAACAGATTTTAAAGAATCGACCCGGATCATGGGAGCTTTCTTGCGTGATGTTATGAAACTGAATTGGGAGCAGCGGAATTTCCGGATTTTTGGCCCCGACGAGACCGCTTCCAATCGTTTGACTTCTTTGTTTGAGATCACCGACAGGACATCGACAGCTAAAATCTTAAAAAGCGACGACCATGTTTCTCCTGATGGGCGGGTGATGGAAGTTTTAAGCGAGCATTTATGCGAAGGATGGCTGGAAGGGTATTTGCTCACAGGCCGGCATGGTCTATTCTCATGTTACGAAGCATTCATTCATATCGTTGATTCGATGTTCAACCAACATGCGAAATGGTTAAAAGTCTGCCGTCATATCCCCTGGCGGCGCCCCATCGCTTCGCTCAACTACCTTCTCACCTCGCATGTCTGGCGTCAGGACCATAACGGGTTCAGCCATCAAGATCCCGGTTTTATCGATCTAGTCCTGAATAAAAAGGCCGATGTCGTCCGCATCTATCTCCCGCCGGATGCGAACACTTTGCTCTCCGTGACCGATCATTGCCTGCGGAGCCGCAACTATATCAACGTGATCATTGCCGGCAAACAGCCGGAGCTTCAATGGCTTGACATGGAGTCTGCTATCAAACATTGCACAGTCGGCCTCGGCATTTGGAAATGGGCCAGCAACGATGAAGGGAGCGAACCCGATGTGATTATGGCATGTGCCGGCGATGTTCCCACTTTGGAAACACTTGCCGCAGTTGAAATCTTGCGCAAACATTTTCCTGAGCTTAAAATTCGGGTTGCCAATGTCGTAGACTTGATGGCTCTGCAGCCGCAGAGCGAACATCCCCATGGCCTGAGCGACAAAGATTTCGATAGCATCTTTCCCAAAAATGTCCAGGTGATCTTTGCTTTTCATGGATACCCGTCCGTGATCCATCGGTTGACTTACCGTCGGACCAGTTATCCCTACATGCATGTCCGAGGTTACAAAGAGGAAGGGACGACGACAACGCCTTTCGATATGGTTGTTTCAAATGACCTCGACCGTTTTCATCTCGTCTGTGATGTGATCGACCGGCTTCCGCAGATAGCCTCCAAAGGCGCTTATGTCAAGCAACTGATGCAGGGCAAACTTGTCGATCATAAGGAGTATGTCCAAAAGTACGGCGAGGATATGCCCGAGATCCGGAATTGGAAATGGGATAGCAAATGAAAATCTTTGTCTTAAACCGCGGATCCAGCAGCATTAAATGTTACTTGTACGACATCACTCACGCTAAGACTGTCGATCCTCTTTGGAAAGCTCATTTAGAGTGGAAAAACAACTTTGAAAAGGCAAATCTAAAAATCACCAGCAGTAAAGGGGACCATTCCGAACCTGTCCATGCAGCAGATCCAGCAGAAGCACTAAGACATTTGATCAACTTTCTTTATCAAGGGAAAGCGGCTGTTTTAAATTCTATCGATGAAATCGATGTCATAGGCCATCGCATTGTGCATGGAGGGAAATATTTTAAAGAGAGCGTTCTTATCGATGCTGAAGTCAAAGAAAAAATCCGCCTTCTTTCCGATCTTGCCCCCTTGCATAATTTACCTGAGCTAGAAGGCATTGAAATCCTGCAAAAGCTTTTTAAAAAAATACCGCAGATCGCTGTTTTTGATACCGCTTTTCATCACACTTTGCCCGAATCTGCAAAAATCTATCCCGGGCCCTATCAGTGGTATGAGGAGGGGATCCAGCGATATGGTTTTCATGGGATCAGTTTTCAATACTGCAGCAAACGGGCGGCCGACATTCTTAAGCGCGATCCTGGAAAAATGGTGATTTGCCATTTAGGCTCAGGTGCATCCCTTTGTGCGGTCAAAAAAGGCAAAAGCATAGATACGACCATGGGATTTACGCCCTTAGAAGGGCTGATGATGGACACTCGCTCGGGATCCATCGATCCTGGGATCATACTTCATTTGCTCGCGAAAAAAAAGAAAAGCGCTGAAGAGATTTCAAAGGAGCTTTACGATCAATCTGGACTCCTGGGCCTTTCAGGAAGCTCTAGCGATATGCGCGACATCCTTGAGAAGAGTATCAAAGGCAATGTTCGCGCCTTGATTGCGCTGGATGTCTATCTTCACCGATTGAATGCTCTCATCGGAGCGATGGTGGCAGGATTAAAAGGCTTGGACACGTTGGTCTTTACTGCCGGTATTGGAGAAAATGCTCCCTTTATCCGAGAAAAAGTTTGCGAAGTTTTTTCTTTTCTAGGCCTGAAGCTGGACAAAACAAAAAATGAGCAAATCTCGATAGAAGACAGTGAACTTTCTGCCCCTGACTCAAAAATCAAGGTACTTCTTATTCATACCCAAGAAGCCTTTGAAATCGCCTGTGAATGCTGGAAATATCACACTTTAAAGAATGAAGTCTGAGGGGAGCTTGGTGCCTGAGGAGACGATGATGATGCCGTCTCGGATGTAGACGCCCTTGCCATCGTAATTTTCTAAGTTGTTTTTGTTGATCAATTGGACGCAGTCGCCGATAGTCGTGTTGGAATCGATGATGGCGTTACGGATTAGGCAATCTTTGCCAATCTCAGCAGGGGGATCTCCTGAGATGACCGTATTATAAATGATCGTGCCGGCTTTAATCTTGACGTTTGTTCCAATCACCGAGCGGCAAACTTCTTTGGCTTCTACAATAGCTCCTGAATTGATCAGAGAATCTCGGACCAAGGTATTTTTAATCATGGGGGGCGAGGGACTGTGATAAGGAGTGTAAAGTGGATGCTCCCGGTCATAGCCTGCCATCCAATTATCTGGAGTCATCAAAGACAGGTGAGCTCCATGATAAGAGGCAATCGTGCCGATGTCTTCCCAATATCCCTCATGGACATAGGCTGACGTCTTTCCTTTTTTGATCTGAGAAGGGATGAGATGTTTGCCGAAGTCATCGCCCTGCTCCTTTAATAGAGCGGCCAGGGCTTCGCGTTTAAAAACATAGATTCCCATGGATCCTAAATACTTCCCGCTGGGAAGAACAAACTGGTTTAATACTTCGGGGTCTTGAGGCTTCTCGATAAAATCGGTGATCTTGGAGTCAGCTCCGAGCTTTAGGAGCCCCATCCTTTTAGCCTCGGCTTCTGGGACCTCTAGCGTAGCGATCACTAGATCAGCCCCTTCATTTTTTGCAAAGTCGATAAGACGGTTATAATCCATTTGATAGAGCTGATCGCCCGAGAGGATTAAAAGATATTCAAAAGGGGAGGCCATAATTTGATCGAGGCTTTTACGCACCGCATCGGCAGTCCCTTGGAAGGTCATTTTTCTCTCCCGAGGGGAAATCAGCTGAATGCTTCTGTTTTGAAAAAGCCCTTCGGGATAAGTCGAATAAATATGCTGATGTAAGGACGAGATGAAGTGTTGCGTTAAGACAAAAATGTTGCGGATTTTTGAATTGAGAGAGTTCGAGAGTGGAATATCGATGAGGTGATACTGCCCAGCAAAACAGACATCGGGCTTGCAGCGGGATTGGGTCAGGGGGAAAAGTCTTGTGCCTTCTCCTCCAGCTAAAATAACACTTGCCACTTTCGCTGAAGTGTTGTTTTCCATCATCCCCCCAAAACTGAGTAATAAAAATTATTTTAATTTATAGCAAGCTCTGCTTTGATGTGTTCTTGTTTTATCGAAAAATAACACAATCTTAATAATTGCAGACAGGGGTTCTCCTGGGAAGAGAGGTTGAAAATGAAATTTCAAAAGATAGCTTTACAAATCTCCAGCAAATTCTTTCCTTCCAAATAAACTCATTGCTATAATCGCCAGCCATGCTCATCCTCGATCCTATTTATTAGAGGCACTGAGCTATGAATTTAAAGAACAACAATGCTTTCCCATGGATTCAGATGTCTGAAAATATGAAGACTCTACCTGCCCAGCAAGAAGAAGTTAGATTAGACCCTCACAGAATTCCTCGGCATGTGGCCATTATCATGGATGGCAATCGGCGTTGGGCAAAGAGAAAGGGTGTGCCGTCGATGGTCGGCCATTGGAACGGAGCTGAAGCGCTTTCTAAAATCGTTGAAAATGCCGCCTCTTTGGGAATAAAAGTTCTGACAGTTTTTGCTTTTTCGACCGAGAATTGGAGTAGGCCGGATGAAGAAGTCGATTCCCTGATGAGCCTTTTCCGGATGTACCTCATTGGCCATAAAGAACGTATGATCCGCGAAGGGGTCAGACTGGCTACAATTGGAGATCTGCGTAGGCTCTCTCCTGAAGTCAAGGCAACCTTGGACGATGTCAAAAAAGCCACTGCGCAAGGCAGCCGTATTGATCTCGTCATCGCTGTCAATTATGGGGCCCGCGACGATATCCGGAGGGCGACGATGGGCATTGTCGAAGATTGTTTGAGAGGCCGTGTGAACAAGGAGGATATTACTGAAGCTTTGATTGCGCGGTACTTAGATACAGCTCCCTGGGGAGATCCTGAACTTTTGATCCGGACCAGCGGGGAAAAACGGGTCAGCAATTTTTTGCTTTGGCAAATTTCCTATGCTGAAGTCTACATCACGGATGTCTTATGGCCTGATTTCAACGAGCAGGAGTTAATAAGAGCGGTGGCGGAATACCAAAAACGGGAGAAGCGCACAGGATGTTAACGTTGAATAAGAAAGGGGAGTTTTATAACCGTCTCTGGGTCTCTGCCATTGCGATTTCGATTGTTGCTTTTCTCGTAGGGTTTGCTTACCACCCTTGGGCGAAAGTGCTTCTCGTTTTAGCATGCGCTACTTTAACAGCGATAGGGGTTTGGGAGTATGCGCAGCTTGCCAAGGCCAAAGGGATTAACCCTGCGACCTCTTTAATGATGGGAGTTGCGGTTTTAGAAGTCTTAGCCTTCTACATTTCTTTGGCTTACCCGCAATGGTCGAAATTAGCCTTGATGATCATTGTCCTGGGCTTTATCTCTTTCTTTGTAGTTCGATTCCGCAGTCCGGAAAATGCGCTTCTGAATGTTGCAGCTGAATTCTTCGGAGTTTGCTACTTAGCGATTCCTTTTAGCTTTATCCTAGCCATTCTTTACCCCAGGCCCGAGTTTGTCGACGGGAGATTGTGGCTTTTCTATCTTATCGCCGTCACAAAAATCACCGATGTGGGCGGGTATTTTGTGGGTAAACTTTTTGGGAAACATCCCTTGGCTCCCCATTTAAGCCCCCGTAAGACCGTCGAAGGGGCTATCGGCGGCTTTTGCTTCGCAGTTATTTTAAGCCTGATTTTTTGCTCAATTGGGAAAGCATTCGGGTCTGAGCTCTCTTTCTTCCATGCGGCATGGCTGGGAATGATTATCGGCATCTTGGGGCAAGTCGGAGATTTAGCCGAATCTCTGTTAAAACGAGATGCAGCTGTGAAAGACAGCAATAAGATTCCAGGCATCGGTGGTGTCCTTGACCTCTTAGATTCAGTTCTATTTACGTCCCCAGTTGTTTATTTCTTTATAAGAACACTCTTATGATTATCACGATAGATGGTCCTGCAGGTACGGGTAAGACAACGGTAGCGAAAAAGGTTGCCGAACGGCTGGGACTTCCCTATTTCGATACGGGCGCCATGTATAGATCTGTTGCCTACTTAATCTTGCACGAGAAAATTCCACTCTCAGACGAGAGCAAGATTTCAGATCTTCTTGAGACTTTTAACTTTGAAATCGTCGCCACCGGAGATGAAAGAAGATACATCGCCAATGGCAGAGATGTGACCGACGTGATCCGTTCTCAGGCCGTGACCAATATTGTTTCTCCTGTTTCGGCTTTGCATGTTGTCCGCGAGGCTCTATGGGCCATTCAGCGCCGATTTGCTCAAAAAAGAGGAGGGGTTTTCGAAGGACGGGATATGGGTTCTGTCGTTTTCCCTGACGCTCCTATCAAGGTTTTTCTCTCCGCCCGACCTGAAGTGCGTGCAGAAAGACGTTTAAAAGAGCTCCAAGAAAAAAGGCCGGACGAAGTTCGCGGGACAAACCATCAGCAAATGCTCGAAGAGCTCATGCGCAGGGACCAAATCGATTCTTCGCGCGCTATTGCTCCCCTTATTTGCCCTCCCGATGCTTATGTCGTTGATACTTCTAATATTTCCATTGATGAAGTGGTAGAGAGGATTGTCGAATACAGAGAGAAGAAGGATTTAAGACCTGTATGGATGCAATCTAAGGGAATCACCTTGCTTTACCGTACGATTATCTTTTGCACCTGGCTTATCGGGAAGATTTTCTACCGATTAAAAACTTATGGACTTGAGCATTACTATCCCCGAGGAGCTATTATAGCTGCGAATCATACTTCCTTCTTCGATCCTCCAGTCCTCGCAGTTTCTTGGCCTGAGGAGGTCCATTTTCTTGCCCGCGAATCACTTTTTCGCAACCGCTTCTTTGGCGCCTTTATAAGAAATATCAACACACATCCTGTCAGTGGCAATGCCTCCGATATCGGCGTGATGAAGACCCTGATTGGTCTTTTAGAAGAGGGAAAGAAAGTTGTTTTATTTCCTGAGGGAACCCGATCTAAAAGTGGAGAGCTTCAGCCTTTAAAACCTGGCATCAGTATGTTGATCTCCCGTACAAAAACAGCTATTATTCCCGTCTATATTGACGGAACGTACCGGGCATGGAGCCGTCACAAAAAATTTCCTCACATTTTTGGCAAAGTCACCTGTATATTTGGCTCTCCTATCACCTGGGAATCGTTTTCTCATCTCGATAAAAAAGAAGCTCAAAAACAAATCTCCGAAAAGCTCTCCGCCGCCATTTTAGAGCTGAAAAAATGGTTCGAAGATGGCGCTCATGGCGTCCCGCCCTGAGTTAAGAGCTCTTTTGTTATTCCGTGTGTTCATCGAGCCATTGCCAATGATGGGTTCTATTTTTTCGCTAGTTTTCTACCATCGATTTAAAAATGGCTTGTGCATTTTGACCTGCACTCCAAAGAGAAGCCATCAGTCAGTCAAGTCAAATCAAGAGCTTTTTATATTCAAGGTCTTAAAGTTTTTTATCAAAAGCAGCTTCAAGCTTTTGAAAGTAGAAAAATGGTTGTTTTTCGTTGATTCAAAAGAATTTTAAATTCTAAAATCGTTCATCCTAATATAGGAGGTTATCATGGCAGTAGCAGTAGTTCCACCAGCTGTAGCAGTTGCAAAAGGTCAGCCAGTTCGGCATTCGGCCCAAGATCTCATTACCTATGCAACAGGCTTGAAAAGAGAGTTAGATAAGCTTGTCAATTTAGAGGTATTAGATAGTCAAGCAACGACAGATCAAGCCAGAAAGCTTCGAGAAATTGCTGAAGAGTTTAGAGATGCGGTTTGTAGTTTGCAAAATCAAGGGACGACTCTAGCAGACGTTCTTCGAGGCAAAGAAATCCCTTTTCCTTTTGCCTATCGGATGCTGGAAATCTTGACCAAGCCTGAGATTCAGTGCTTCCATTCTCTGAAAAAGGAGCTCAGTAAAACTACTCTTATCTTCCTCGAATTCGTTGTCTTTCAAAGCGGTTTAGAAGAGCAAAGTTTCTATACAGAAACAGTCGACGAGATGAAAAAACGCCTAAATACAGTTTTATCAACTTTACCAGAGAATGAAGTTGAGACTCGGTTCAACGTAAGATGCGCCCAAGCGGCTGTTCAGAAATTGGATAAAGGTATTGGAAAATGGAAGGAAGTCGCTAAAGATAATAGTAAGGCGGTGATAGGTGGGGTGATTAAGACTCTTCTCTGCGCAGGTGCCCCTAGTCCTGAAATGGCCACTGCATTAGTTGGCCCGCTCATTAACCTTTCCGTAGCTATCTATGAAAACCTGGAAGAGCCTTGGTATAAAGATGTATGGGGTTTGAGATGGCATTGTGGGGGGAATCGAATGATCACCCAAGCACATCTTGAAGCCACGAAGCCACTCATGGAAAAATTTGGAGACACGCTAGCAGGTTCAGATTATTACCTTTCGTTCTGTATTAGCCAGATTTTCATTCAGATTTTTAAAAATCCTTCAGCTGAAGAGCCTCTTCGAAAGGCTGTCTTTGAGGGAGAAAGGACAAGCTTGCTCAATCTTGCTCATCTAAATGATGAAGACCAATTAGGAGACAATTCATTTTGGAAAACCCGTTATGTGACATTAATCCATTTAAGATCTATTGCTGAGGATCGGAATGATAGTAACAAGCCGTATCGTTTAAAAAGTATCGAAGCAATTCTCAGACAATGGCAGCGAGAAAAAGCTCGTGTTAAGATCTTAGCTGGATCAATAATTTGCTCGTTGGCTCCTGCCAATCATGCAGAATGGCAAGAAAAATGGAATCATTTAAAACCTGAGAAAACTGTTCTACTTAATAAGGTAAAGGGATTTTTCGAAGATCATTCTTCATTAAAATCAAAACTTGATGAAAAGAAGAGGGATGTAGAGGAAGTAAAGAAAGCGATCCAGCAAGCACGACAACCTCAACAACAGTCAACAGGAGGAAGTCCAAGTTTAAATCCAGCTGTTTTAGAGGCCGGGTTACAAGAATTTGAAAAGGAAAAAGATTTCCTTGAACAACAACTTTACCAAGTTGAAAAAGATCAAGCGATGGCTGAACAAGCTCTCAAGTTATGTGATGTTCAAAGTGAGAAAGATTGGGAGCAGTTCCGAATTTAAGTTTGAATATTTAGTGCTCAAAAGAGATATCCATGAGTACACAATTAACTCAATTGCTTTTAAAGGCAGCGGAACAAGCAAAGGTTAGTGCAAACCGCTTTTATACCCCTGCCCAATCTGATCATTTTAGAAGTGTAATTCATCAAAAAATGGGAGTGGTCTGTCAGATTAAAACACTGACAGACCAAGGGACAGGCTGTCTTATTGGGGGCAATTTACTGCTGACCAACTATCATGTCCTCCCCGATGAAGCAACAATACGAAAGAGTGAAGCGGTATTTTTCCGTGTCATCGATCAAGATGCTGAAAAAAAGAAAACGACATTTGAAGTTATTCGTTTAGACCTATCCCAGGCATGCTGCATTTGTTGTAGTCCTCATAAAATAAAAGAAATTGAGGGCAAGATGGTTCCTCAACCTGCAGACCCTGATCATCTTGATTTTACTATTATTGCACTCACTGCAGATCCTTATCTTGAGCAAATTCAAGATAGAACTTTCGATCTTTTTAAAAGCATTGAGCCACAATTTCAAAGTTTGGCTTGTATTTTACAACATCCTGATGTGATCGATTCGACGACATCAATAAAGGGAGATCTGAAATGGACTCTAGGACTTATCCAGCGAATCGAGGAGTGTTCAGTTCTATATGACCCTGAGACAGCCCCTGGATCCTCTGGAGGGGCTGTTATGAATGAGAAAGGGGATTTGATGGTTCTTCATTATCAAGGGATAGGCAAGCGAGATTTAGATCCTCGTCATCCGTATTGTAATGCAGGGGTGTTAATCACAGAGATCGTCAAGTATCTTGAAAGGAAGGGCGAAAAAGCAAGAATTGAAGAGTTGATTGGAGTTTATAGAAAAGAGCACCCTTTCCTTGAAGCGAAGCTTACTGAAGTTCTAAAGGCTTATTATAGAAGCTGCGATAGAATTCCACTTCTCTTTGATGAAGATGAAACTTTACCTATTCAAAATTATGCTCCTTTACTGATGATCGGAAATGATGAGAGAAAAGCGTCAAGGTTTAGACATTATAGAAATCACAGGGGAAAAACCCATAATGAAGCTCTTTTTGAATCGAATAAACCGGTAAATCTTGACTTTCTCTTCGAGCATGAAATTCTTAAAGAAAAAAAAGAGAAAAGAGTGCTGGTCTTAGGAGGAGCTGGAATTGGAAAGAGTACTTTTTGCCAGTATATAGCTTACCAATGGTCAGTTGGAAAGCTATGGCCCCAATTTAAAGCCGTTTTTTGGATTAAGCTCCGATACTTAAGTAAAGAATTTTATCCTGAAGGTCGAGAGTATGGAGCTTATGACTTGCTTGCAGGAAGAGATTTTAAGCATAGAGGAATCAAATTCGAAAGTTATTCGACTCTCTTAAACGATGAGCATTTTCGTGAGCATACTCTGGTAATTTTCGATGGAGATGATGAACTTCCTGCTGAAGCAGAGCGAGGACATCTCAGCATAGCGTTGAATGAGCTCAAGCAAAAATTTCCCCATATCTTAATCACTTCCAGACACCAAGGTGTATCCCATAGCGAAAGAAAAGAAAAAACCACGGTTGAGATTGTGGGATTTAATGAAAAGAGTATCGACAAATATATCGGAGATTTCTTTGATGATCCTGAAAAGAAATTGGTGGGAGCAGAACAAAATTTTCGGACTTATTTGAAGCAGTTTCCCCTTGTTCGGAGTCTTGCTCATATTCCCTTGAATTTAGCCATATTTTGCAGATTATTTAAAGAAAGAGAAAACCCTCTTAATCCAGGTGGTAATCTAACTATCACAACTCTCTATGAAAAAATCAACGAATGGCTTTGTAAAAGGTTTCTTCTGAGACCAGGAGTCTGTCAGCAATATACTATTAATGACATTATTCAAGAATATCATCCCGAAAATTTTGATGAAGTAATCCCACTTATGCGTGCACTTAAAGCTCTCGCTTGGGAAGCGATGAAAAAGGATCGATTTTATCTAACTGAGGTTGAAGTTAATTCCTACTTTGGAAAATTCAAATTAAAAGTCGGTCAAAATAAAAATTTTGGCCTCTTTAAAATTGATCAAGGTATAGGAAGTTTTATCCATTTAACTTTTCAAGAATATTTCACAGCACTTTATCTATCAGACCTATATTTGGAGGGCAAAACCCAAGAGTGTCAATCATTTATTTCGAAATATAAATTTAATCCCAACTTTTTTAGGGTTTTTTGGATGGCAGCAGGTTATCTTTCTACAAAAGATGAAAAAGTTCTGAAGATATACTTTAATGATCTCTTATCAGAGCCTTATGATTTAGCAGTTGGCTTTGAGCTTAGACTTCTTGCTCGCTGTTTTGAGGAATGCAAAGATACGAGTGTGATTCCTCAGTATATTTTGTTCATTGAGCATGTTTTGATTTATCTGCATGAGTATCTACCTGAGAGGTTGAAAGCGGATTTATTTATTGAAAATCCGAGACTTCTTTCCCATGAGAAAGTTGTACAGCTTTTTACAGATAATCTTAGAGATAATAGAAAACTTAATAGTACATCTAGAATCTTAAGAGAAATAGCTGACCATGGACAGATTCTTCCTGAAAAAATCCTTACAACTTTTATCAATATCTTAAAAGATTCTCATTTTCAATTAAAGTCTCATAAGATGAATTTAGTCTTGCAACTCGAAGATCTAACAAAAAGTCAAAAGGATTTGCCGAAAGAGATTTTAGATGCTTTCATTACATTTTTAAAAGATCCTCAAGCTAATACTTCGGACAAGCAATCTGCAGTGAGGGCTTTAGGTAAATTAGTAGAAAATAGACAATCCTTTTTTAAAGAAGCTATAGACACTCTTATTTCCATATTAAACGACCCGATTGTCGAACCAGAAATTAAGTATACAGTAGCATATGCGCTAACAGAAATAGCAAAAAGCAAGCAAGTTTTACCTGAAGAGAGTGTGGATGCCCTTGTCATATTATTAAAAACAAGTACTCTTTCTTTAGTCAAACAACCTGTAGCTAGTGCTCTAGGAGAAGCATCAAAAATTTTAAAAAACAGATCAAGAGAAATTGCGGAAGTTCTTACCGAGCTTTTAAAAATTTCCAATGAGGACTCTAGTTTCAAATGCTCTGTAGCCACTACATTAAGAGAAGTAGTGAAGAGCGGACAGACTATTTCAATAGAGTCTGTTAAGGTTTTGATCTCGTTATTAAGGGATGCTCAGCTTGAATCTGCATGTATGGTTTTAGGGGAAGTGGTAATAAGTGGAATAACCGGATCAAAAGAAGCTCTTGAGGCGCTTATCTTATTTTTAAAAGATTCGCAGATAAACCCAAGTGGTAAAACGTCTGCAGTTGAGGCTTTAGGGGAAGTGGTAATAAGCGGATTAACCGGATCAAAAGAAGCTCTTGAGGCGCTTATCTTATTTTTAAAAGATTCGCAGATAAACCCAAGTGGTAAAACGTCTGCGGTTAGGGCTTTAACAGAATCGGTAAATAGGGGACAAACCTTGCCAAAAGAAGCTATAGAAGTTCTAATTTTGCTTTTAACAGATTCTCAAATTACCTTTGATGACAAATATTTTGTAATTCATGTTTTTGAAGCAATCGTGCGTAACGGACAGACTTTACCGAAAGAAACGATTGGAGCTCTTGCTACAGTGTTAAATGTAAAATATGAGGGTGATATTCCAGAGGTTAAAAGTTCTGCAGCCTGGGTCTTAGGAAAAATAGCCATAAAAGAAAAGGCATGGTCAAAAGAGATTTTGGATGTTATTATTGCATTTCTAAAAGAACCTAGATCAGAGTATTGGGCTCAAAGGTCTGCAGCCGTAGCTTTAATCGAAATGGCACAAACTGAAATTTCCTTATCAAAGGAAGTTTTAGAGGCACTTCTGACTCCTTTAAAAGATGCTCAAGCGGACTCTATTGCTAAAAGTTCTGCTGCCAGGGCTTTAGGGGTAATAGCACAAAGTGAACAACCTATTTCAAAAGAAGCCATAGATGTTCTTTTTCTGCTTCTGGTTGATCCAGTCGTTTCTACTATCGACTCTGATGCTAAAAGCTCTGTAGTTGAGGTTCTAGGAGAATTAGCTCAGAATGAACAAGATGGATCCAAAAAAGTTTTAGAGATCTTTATTGGAATTTTAAAAAATCGTCAAGCCGATTCTGACCTTAAAGGTTATGTCGTTCAAGCACTAGCAGAAGTAGCCAAAAGCGGACAAGCATTACCCAATGAGATGTTAGAATATTTAATCATAATTATCAATGATCCTCAAATAACTTCTGAGGCTAAGGGTTATGCAGCTTGGGCTTTAGCATCAATGGCAAATAATGGGATTGTTTTAGAAAATAAGGCATTGGATGGCCTTTTAGCTCTTTTGAAAACCCCTCAAAAATTTGAATGGCTTTTTTGGGCTCAAGCCTCTGCAGCTGAGGTTTTAGGTGAAGTTGCAAAAAGTGGGCAAACTTTGTCAAAAGAAATCATAGATGCATTAATTGCAGTAATAAAGAGTCCAGATACTAATTTTTGGAAATATTCTGCAGCTTGGGCTCTAGGGGATATAGCAGAAAGTGGACAAGTATTGCCAAAAGAAGCTTTTGAGGTTTTGATTCAAATTTATTATAATCCAGAAAATCCTATTAGTTTTGAAGTTATAGAGCGAATTCTAGAAGAATGCTGCAAATTCAGTAATAAATACGATTATCAAGATCTTCATAAGTTATTTTTTCTCACTGGACATGCTTTCTTTTATCATGAGGGGGTCTTTTATGCCTCTAGTCATCAAGATCGCTTAATTACAAAATACACTGATGAAAGACACGAAATCTACCAAGAACTTTTCTCTGAAAGTAAGCTTCGTCCCTTAAGCAGCATTTGTGCGCTAAAGCCCTTTTTCCAGGTTGAGCAAGTTTCTACAAGATCTATTACAATAGTTGAAAGGCCTGCAGTAATCCTGGAGAGGAATCGTGCTTCTCAAAATTTAGGCCGTTCCTCTGCGATAGTCCAGAGTCCAGCCATTCAATTCGTGGGAAAAAGATCGCAAAGAACAGATCATGCAAGTTGGGATTCAAAAATAGCTCCTACTGATTATACAAGCAAGACCATACAGGATTCTCATCTTTTGAATTATTTGCCATTAGATGAACAAGGTTTAATCAGTAATAGTATTAAAATAAGCTCGAATTTAGATGAAGTTGTATCTATAAAGCCTCACTCTCCTTTACCTTCCAAGTGGGATGAAACCACTATTGCTACTTTATTGTGGCTCAATTCTAAAATCCACGTGTCTGATGAAATGATACTTAAGATCAATTCTGTTCATAATTATTTAAGCCCTAGAGGTTTTGAGTTAAGAGGAGTTGAAGCTGATGGTAACTGTTTCTGTACGGCTTTCTTGAGAAGTTATCAAGCTCTCACTAGAAGGATCCCTTTACTCGATAGTAGTCCAAATAAAGTTGCATACTTACGGGAGACTATTGCATCTCAATATAAGCGATCGCTTCAAGGGTCAAAAAATGGGACAAGGGTTGAGCAGATCAAAAAAGATAAAGAGTGGCTTACAGCTTTTGATGAGGGTGATTTATTAGCCGTTGCTTTATCAATTCCAATCCGGTTGATCACAGTCAACATCGAAGGTAAGCTGTGTGGAATAAGCGATATGCTGACTTTTACAGATGGAAGAAGACCCCGGCAAGAGTGGGACACAATTCCTGAGCTTGAAAAACCTTCAGAGTGTATTACGATTGCTGACGTTGGAGGACATTTTCTGTATACCCAAAAAATAAAATAACCTCTGAGATGGAAGAAGCGAGGAATTGAAAATGTTCCCAAAAATTACAATTTGAACTTCCTTTTATTATGAGGAGAGCAAGATCATGGGCACTCGATTAGACTTAGACTTGTTATACAAAAGAGCCGGGTTAAAGCCGAATGAGAAAAGGTTCTACACACCTGCGCAGTTGACCCAGCTAGAAAGTGTAGTTCAATCTCGGATGGGCGCTGTTTGCCAGATCAAAACACCCACAGATCAAGGAACAGGTTGCCTCATCGGTGGCGATTTACTCATCACAAATTATCATGTCATTCGAGATGTAGAGACAGCAAAAAAGAGCGAAGCTATCTTTTTCCGTGTCGTTGCCCAAGATGCTGACAAGAACCGAACGACAGTCGAAGTCGTACGTCTAAAATTAGATCCCTCTAGATATTTTTATCAAAGCCTACACCTTACCCAAGATAATGTCGTTCAACCCGCAGATGCTGAACATTTAGACTTTACCCTTGTTGCCCTAGATCCACATCCTTACCTTGAAGAAGTCCAATGTAAAACCTTCAATATCTTTAAGAATATCGAACTAAAGCCCCAGGCCTTAACTTGTATCTTACAACACCCCGATGTGCTCGACTCGATCACAGCTCTCAAAGGAGATCTTAAGTGGAGTATAGGGCTTGTTCAGGGCTTAGAGAATTGTTCGGTTCTCTATGACACGGAAACAGCCCCTGGTTCATCAGGGGGAGCCGTGACAAACATACATGGGGATTTAGTCGCTCTTCACCATCAAGGGTTAGGTAAAAGGAATTTAGATCCTCAACGTCCCTATTCCAATGCCGGAGTGTTAATGACAGAGATTGTCAAGGACTTGGAGAGAAAGCGCGAAAGAGCAAGGATTGAAGAACTGGTTGCAGCTTATAAAAGAAAGCATCCTTCTCTTGAAGCCCAACTGACCCATACCCTAAAGACTTATTATAAAACCTTCGATCAAATCTCTTTAATTTCAGAAAACGATGAAACCCTCCCTATTCAAAATTACGCTCCCCTCTTAATGATCGGAGAGAGTGAAAGGAAAAAAAAATGTCAGAGTTTGGACCAGCCAAAAAGTGAAGATGGACATCTTCCCTATGAAGCCCAGTTTAAATCCAAAGAGCCCATTAAGCTCGATCTTCTCTTCGAATATACCAGCCTTAAAGACTCTTCGGAAAAAAGAGCCTTGATCTTAGGAGCCGCCGGTGTCGGAAAGAGCACCCTTTGCCAGTATATCGCTTACCGCTGGTCGACAGAACAATTTTGGCCTCAATATCAAGCCCTCTTTTGGATCAAGCTCCGCTATTTAACCGAGAATTTCTATCCTAAAAACAAGACCTATACCGCCTATGATCTTCTTGTAGGCCAGCTCTTGCAAGATGGAAAATCTCTCCTCACAGAAGACTATCAATCCTTACTCCAGGATAAACAGTTTCGAGACAAAGTCCTTCTCATCTTGGATGGAGACGATGAACTCCCCTCGGAAATAGAGAGAGGAGAAGGACACCTGAGCAGTGCTTTTGAGAACTTAAAAAAACTCTTTCCCCACGTTCTCATTACCTCTAGACCTCAGACAGTATCGTTTGGAGACAAGCCCGCAAAGGCCACCTTAGAGCTGATAGGTTTTGATCAAGAAAGTATCGACAAATATATCGCTGATTTTTTTGCGGACCCAAAATTTGCCATTGCAAAGAAGAATCTGCGATCTTATTTCGATCGAGTTCCTCTCCTTAATAGTTTGGCTCATATCCCGATGAACTTAGCTATTCTTTGTCGATTATTTAGAGAAGAAAAAAATGCTGAAGAATTTTCTTCTCCCGATCTATTCTTAACTACATCTTCCCTATACCGAGAAATCACTAATTGGTTCTGTAAACGTTTTCTCCTCAGACCTGGAGTTTGTAAGTCTCAAAAGGCGGATATCTTGCGAGACTTTCATCCGCACGATCTGGATGAAATAGCTCCGATCTTCAAAAGTCTGAAGTTGATCGCTTGGGAAGCCATGAAAAAAAATCAGCTCTATCTAACGGAGTCCGAAATCAGTACCTGTTTTGTAAAATTTAAGCTCCATATAAACCAAAATAAAAATTTTGGGCTCTTTAAAATCGATCAAAATATCGGAAGCTTTATCCATTTGACCTTTCAGGAATACTTGGCAGCCTTGTATCTGGCAGATCTTTATCTTTTAAATCTTATTGAAGGTCAAAGATTCATTGCTAAGCATAAATTTACCCCTCGTTATGCCCTGATCTTTTGGATGGCCGCAGGAGATCTTTCAACAAAAGATCCAAGAGCTCTGCAGAGGTTTTTTAACGATCTCTTGTCCGAGCCCTATGATCTAGCTGTAGGCTATGAACTGAGACTTGTAGCGCGTTGTTTTGAAGAATGCCAAGATCCCATGGATATTAAGCAATATTCCGGTTTTATTAAGCAAGTTATTCTTTATCTCCAGGAGGATATCTTAGAAGAATTAAAGGCGGCTGTCTTAATAGAAAATCCTCGGCTTTTTCAGCATGCAAAAGCTGCTGAGTTTTTTGAAGAACGAATTCAGACAAATCAAGAGGAAGTCGTTGGAATTTTATACCGATTAGCTTCTAAAAAGCAGATTTTTTCTGAAAGAATTTTACTGATAATTATTAAGATTATAAAAGACTCAAAAGCCAGTTCTTTAATCCGAAGTCAGGCCACTTCAGCCTTAAAAGAAGTGGTAAAAAATGGGCAAGTGCTGCCTCTAGAGGCAGCGGATGCTATTAGCGGGCTTTTACTAGATCTAAAGGCAAGTTCTTGGGTCCAACGCCGAGCAGCCGATACTTTAGTAGAAGTGGTGAGAAGTGGGCAGGCTTTGCCTCAAAAGGTAGTGGAGGGGCTTGTCGAGCTTTTACGAGCACCAGGAATAGATTCTGATATCCAAGGCAAGGCAGTCATAGTCTTAAGAGAAGTGGCTAAAAGTGGATCAGCACTGCCTAAAGATACTATAATACGATTGCTCGAACTTTTACGAAATTCTCAGATAACTCCTTGGGACCAATATCTGATAGTCGAAGTTTTAGGAGAAATAGCAGTGAGTGACCAGGTTCATTCTAGAGAGGCCACAGAAGGGCTAATCGCACTTGTAAGAGATCCTATAGCAGTTCCTGAGATGCAAATCCTGGCTGCTAACACTTTAATAGCAGGGGTGATAAGTAAACAGACTTCTCAGACTCTCAAGGTGAAGGAGGCACTACGCACGTTTTTACAAGATCTGCTATCAGATCCACAACTTATAGAAGTCAAAATATGTAGAGAAATCGCGAAAAGTGATCGGGCTCAGTATGGAGAAGCTGTGAAAGGGCTCATCGCACTTGTCAGAAATCGGCAGGTAGACTCTTGGGTCCGAGGTCAGGCTGCTGAAGCATTAGGTGAAGTGGTAAAAAGTGATCGGAATCTTGTCCCTGAAGTAGTGGATGGACTCCTTGCACTTTTACGAGATTTACCTGTTACATCTTCAGTCAAATGCTTAGTGGTCACAGCGCTAGGGAAAATAGCGAAAAGTGAACTTGTTCAATTTGAAGAGGTGGTGGAAGATCTTCTTGCATTTGTCATAAACCCGGATGCAAAGTCTGATGTTCGAGTTTTGGCGATTAAAGCGTTAGAAGAACTAGCGAAAAGTAAGCAGGCTTTGCCCTCTAGAGTAGTGAATGAATTCTTCAGGCTTTCACAAGGTCAGCCGGCAGATTCTAATATCCGAATCCAAGCAACCTGTGCATTAGGAGAAGTCTTGAAAAGTGGGCAGATTTTATCTCAAGATATGGTGGAAGGGCTCTTCATGCTTTCACAAAATCCGGAAGCAGATTCTAATGGAGCGCAGGCAGTCTCAGTATTAGTAGAAGTGGTGAAAAATGGGCAGGCTTTGCCTCAAAAGGTGGTGGAGGGGCTCCTTGCATTTGTTAAAAACGATAAGGCAGGTAGTAAAATCCGAGGCCAAGCAGCCTGTACATTAGGAGAGATGGCGAAAAATAAGCAGACTTTGCCTCTCGGGATAGTGGAAGGATTATTCATGCTTTTAAGAGATCCTGAAGCTGATTCTGAGGCTCAAAGCCAAGCAGCTGAAGCATTAGGAAAGATTGCGCAAAGCGGACAACCCTTGCCTCAAAAGGTGAAGGAGGGATTGTTCGCGTTTTTAAGAGATCCACAGATAGATCCTTGGGACGAAAACCGAGCAGTCTCTGCATTAGGGGACATGGCAAAAAGTGAGCAAGGTCTTTCTCAGCAAGATTTAGAAACCATTTGTAATAATTCTGTATTACACAGAAATATCCAATTACTAAATCATATTAGTGATGCGTGTTGCAAATTCTGTAATTCTTATGAATCTCAAATTTTGAGAAGATTATTTTTTCTGACAGGGCGTGCTTTTTTTTATCAGGATGGAGGTTTTTTTACTTCAGGCAATGAACGTCCCTTAGCCATCAAGCGATCTCTAGATCTTGAAAAAGTTTATCGAGAGCATCTCCAAGGAAATCAACTTCATCCTGAAAGCTTCTGGAAAAGAGAGAATAGGTTTTTTAACTTGACAAAAGTCTTTTCTTATTTACCTCTTAAGAGTTTTTATCAAGCTTACAAAGTTTTTAAATCTAAAGTGACTCTAAGTCCTGAAGAGGAAGTAAAATCAGAGGAAATGAAGAAACACTTTTTAAAGTTTATCACAAAAAATGGCATCCGACAGGATGTTCAATTTATCGAATCGTATTCCACAAATCTTGGAGAACATGCTGGAACGAATTTCCCCCTAGGATCTGCAGCGGTCTATTTTACATCCGGATTGGATCGGTACCCCGTTCATTGGAAAATCATCGGAGAGCGTGAGCTCCTTCATCTTCAATCTCAGGATAGAGTGTTTTCTTGTTTAGTTCGAGGTGTTATCGAAGTTGCAACGTTAGTCTTCCTCTCCCTCCTGATGAGAGGGTTTCTTCATCGGTCCTCTTCTAAACTCTCTTCTTTAGTGATATCTTTTTTAAAGACAAGCCTAAGCTCAGGAGTGGCTTATACAGCAGGGGGGCTTGCAGAGACTATATGGACTTTTTATACCGAAATAAGAACTGACAGGGATCTCATGCAAGAGGCTTCTCCAGAAAGGATGAGAGCAGGAATTGATATTCTTAAAGTTGAACAAAAATCTATAAAAAGGGATTGGAAACAAATACCTATTCAGAAAAAAATCTCGGCATGGGTTGCTAACCATATCCTTGCCTATCGGATCGGTAGAATGCAAGAGAAGAAGATTGCTTTGGATAACGAGACGGAAGAGGACCAAAAAGCCCAGAATAAACTTCTGGAGATTATGCCGAGGATGTAAGGTGTTTTGGGTTTGAGATCTAGGGAGTTGTAAATCTTTATGGCCTAAGAAAAAGTAGAACTTTTTGAGAAAACGACGTCTTAAAGAGAAGGCCAAAGATCATCTTCAGCAAATTCACCTCCATCCTGTCCAAGCTTCAATTTAAATAGAATCGAACAGCTTCATGAAATGAAGCAAAAGACCGTGTCCATCTACAAGAAAGCGATGATTTAAGATGGCATACTTTGAATAAGCCTGTATACTAAAATCAAGTTCATAGACTTGGAAAATATCACTGGGTTATTAAATGTTTGATTTGGAAATCCTTTTATAAACAAATGGATGAGGGTCAACCCACTAGGAAGATTCATCTTCTCCAAAAATCATGTTTGCATTCTAAGAGGGTGTTCAGTAATTAATATTTGAGCCTCCTTAGGAGTAGTTGGGACATAGCGACATATAGATATGATTCACTCACTTCGGGCAAAAACTAATAGTCTTTACTTAACCGCCGATTTCTTCCCATCCATGCATATGTTCTTTCCACTACCCATCTTCTCGGCAGTATACTGAAGGATCTCTCTATCGGGATCCACTCCGCTCTCCATTGTTCATTGTAGATATGCATTCTTCCAGGAGGTCTTTTGACGACTTCTAGTTCTATTCCATATCCTTTTGTGAGATCTGCTAGATCCTGTCCCTGGTAAGCACTATCTCCCCAGATTTTTTTACAGACCGCTTTTTCCCTTCTTTTATGATTCCTATCAGCCCTTCTTTATCACAGGCGCTTCCAGCGCTAACTTTAGCCTGTAATAAGAGCCCTTATGTGTCAACGAGGATATGCCTTTTTCTCCCTTTAATCTTTTTAGCCCCATCATATCCTCGGCTTGGTCCCCCTTTTCGGTTGTCCTCACAGTTTGACTATCAATAATGGCTCCGCTTGGCTTCGCTTCTCCCGTTTGCACTTCTCCATATCTTTCTCAGCTTTGCGTTGATCCTTTCCCAGATGCCTTGGGTTTCCCAATCTCGAAAATGGTTATACACTGTATTCCAACGAGGAAAATCATGAGGAAGTAAACGCCAAGCGCATCCAGTTCGTAACACATAGAAAATTGCATTCACAATTTCCCTTTTATTATGAATATAAGGCCTTCCTCCTCTATGAGATCTTTTCTTAAAAAAATGCTGAATCATGTTCCATTCATTATCTTTAAGGTCTGTTGGATAATTCCTACGCATAATTTATCCTCCCTCTTTTACAAAAAGGATGGATTATCTTAGCATTTCTTATAAGCATTTAAATATTAATTACTGAACACCCTCTAAGGAACTGTTTGATAAGTCTCAAGGCGGTTAAACCACCCTTTGAGCCATTTTTCTTCGTTCTTTTCCATCCGAGCATTTTTGACTCGCTGGGCGAGAACTTTTTTTGCCGATTCCGCGAAATCAGCCACGACGTTGTTGGAAGAAGAGGGAATGCCTTGAAGGACTTGCAAAAGCCCCCATCCTTGTCCTTGATAGGTCTCCTTGGGATCGGTGCCTTCGCCTTTGAAGTTCACATAGTCGATCAATGCATATAGGCCTTGGGGAGTGCTGGCTAAGCGATTAAAAACCGCAGTGATTTTTTCTTTTTCTGTAGGGGATAGTTTTTCTGTCATTTTGGGAAGGGCTTTCTCAAGGCGCTCGGCGATAAAAAGAGCTTGCAGGTTTCTTGTATCAAAAAGAAGCTCTCTCAGCTCTTTCATTTGAGGGCTTTGAATTTGATCGTAGAACTCTTGGCGAGATTTCCAGGGGCACCCTTCAGCTGTTTTGAGCCAAGAGGGCAGGACAATGCCTTGTTTTTGAATGAAGGTTAATAGATCGGGAAACTTCTCTTGAAAGCGATCTCTTTGACCCACGGGGTACCAGATAAAATGTCCGATCCCGAGCGAGGGAAAATTTTCTCGCTCGCCCCAATGGGTTAGGCTTTCAAATTTTCCGCTGCATTCATTCTGCCAGATTTTCTCTCCTACTTTCTGCGCCTCTTGAGAAGAAATAGCCAAGACCTTCCCGATGGAAAGGATTAAAAATAATAATAGATTTCTCATAAGTTGCGGCCAAGAGGACTTGAACCTCCACCGAGTTGCCCCGACTAGAACCTGAATCTAGCGCGTCTGCCAATTCCGCCATGGCCGCGGATTGAACCATTATAGAACCTATCCCATTATTCTTAACACAGATCTTTTTGTCCTTTTTGGCATCTTTGACTTAGGGGTGCTTAGTCATGTTAGTTTAACATTGTCTTTGCTCGCTTAAGATCAAATCTATCCAAAAAGGATCAAAAATCCGTGCATTAAGAAAATGGGATAGGTTCTAGGGCTGTTAACTGCTACAAAAAATCTAATAAAATATTAGGGCGTGTCGTCAATTAAGCCATATAACCGAAGCAGCAAGGTAAATAGCCGACAAAAAAATTCTAGCTGTTTTGTCATAACGAGTAGCTATTGCTCGATATTGTTTTAGCTTTGCAAAAAAATTCTCTATCAAGTGCCTTGCTTTGTAGAGCTCTTTGTCGTAATCTCTTGGTTCTTTGCGATTGCTTTTTGAGGGAATAACAGCGGTTTTTCCTGCTCTTACGAGCGGAGTTATGACCCTTTCTTCTGCATCGTAAGCTTTGTCAGCTATCACGATCTCTTGCCGCATTTCTTCAAGAAGCTGATCTGCTCCTTCTAAATCATGTTCTTGTCTTGCTGTTAAGGCAAAGTTCGTTGGATTCCCTAGAGCATCTACAGTTGCATGGATCTTAGTACTCAGCCCTCCTTTACTTCTCCCAAGTGCTTGATCCTCGTCCTTTTTTTTATCGCTCCTGCGCTATGCTGGTGAGCTCGTACTATAGTGGAATCTATCATCCCATACTCATTATCCGCATCGGTTGTCAGCCAATTGAATACTCGTTCCCATACTCCATTAGATGCCCATCGACTCCAACGCCGATGAATGTTTTTCCAATCGCCAAATCTCTCTGGTAAGTCTCTCCACGGTATCCCTGCTCGGTACCTATAGAGCACTGCTTCCACGAATAATCGATTATCTTTAGCTGTGCATCCGACATACCCGTCACGGCCTGGAAGTATATCCTTGATGCGCTCCCATTGGTCATCCCTCAACGCATATCTTTTCATAAGTCCGCCTATTTACAAAGATGAACTTATGCAATAATTCGGTATCTAATTGCAATTGTTTAATTGACGACACGCCCTAGCAAATGTATGCAAAATGCATAGATTTTTTACTTTTCATCAAAGCAAGTATTGAAAAAATTGCCGAAGTATCCAAAGTTTTAAGAGCTCCCCTCAATGACCGGTCTGACACTCATGGCATCCTAATCATGACCTTGCAAATCTCTTCATCTCGAGTCCTGTTCACGAAATTCTTGAAATCATCATCATTTTTTAGCAAAATCATATGGAGCTCGAAGTCGTAAAAACCAAAAACTTCTCGATGCTCTAAAAGAGGCAGCTAAGGTTATTTAACCATGCAAGACGATTCCGTACGCACCTATCAAACCCGCCTTCCTCTAGATCCACAAACTGATCAGACCCTCCATGCTTTTGCCCAGCTTTTCGCCCATATCGAGCACTCCCTCTTCAAGGATATCTCAACAGGAAAAGATCCCCATGAACTAAAAGCACCCTATCTTGAAAAGTTTCAAATCACAGCCCGACAATTCAACGCCTGCCGAATCAGCCTCGAAGGGAAAATCGACTCTATTAAAGAACTCCGTAAAGGACATATTGCCGAGCTCAAAGAACACATCAAAGTTCTCGAAAAGAAAATCTCAAAAATCAAAAAACCTTTCCTTCTTCATCAGAAAAAGAGACGGCTTCATTTATTAAAAAAACGACTCGAAAAGCTTATCCGACAAGATAAGGCTGGCGATATTTCTCTGTGCTTTGGTTCCAAAAAACTATTCAATGCCCAGTTCAACCTCGACGCAAATGGATATAAAACTCATGAAGAATGGCTCATACATTGGCGTCATGCCAGAAACAGCGAAATTTTTTTTCTCGGTTCCAAAGATGAATCCTCAGGCAACCAATCTCTGACAGCAACAGTAAAGCCCGACGGTACCCTCACCCTGCGCATTCGCCTTCCCAATGCTCTCATTCCACAGTTTGGCAAGTACCTGATCATCCCACAAGTGTAATTCGCCTATGGACATTCTGAAATCCTAAAGAGTCTTACAGAGTGCTCTCAAAGACAGCTTCTGGCCCAAGCCAAAGACCCTAGTTATAAAAATCATGGACAAGCTTTAACCTACCGGCTGAAGCACGACAAGAAAGGCTGGCGTCTCTTTGTCACGACAACCCTTTCCAAACCTGAGTGGAAAACAAACAAAAGCCTGGGTGTCATCGGAGTGGATATCAATACTGACCACCTTGCTGTTGCAGAAACAGACCGCTTTGGAAACCTCATCTACAAAGAAACGATTCCTTTAAATCTCTTTGGTAAAACCAAAGAGCAGAGTTTAGCTCTTATTGGGGATGCCTCTGCTAAAGTCATCCAGCATGCTCAGCAAACATCTAAACCTGTCACTGTTGAAAATCTTGACTTTCAAAAGAAAAAACAGTCTTTAAGAGAAAAATCCTCTGCCTCACAAGCTCGTAGGCTCTCTTCTTTTGCTTATCAAGCTATCCTCACACACCTCAAATCCCGTGGTCGGAGTAAGCAAGTCGAAGTTTATCAAGTCAACCCAGCCTTTACTTCCGTTATTGGAAGAGTAAAATTTGCCAAGAGGTATGGACTTTCAATTCATCATGCAGCGGCTCTTTGTATTGGCCGCCGTTTTTTAGGCTTTTCTGAAAAAGTTCCGCGCCATCTGGACAAAATCCCCGATGGCAAGAATGGACATGTCGTCTTAACCCTACCTGTAAGGAATCGGGATCAGCACGTATGGACTTCTTGGCGGAAAATTAATCAGAAACTCTCAGTGGCGCTTGCAGCGCATTTCCGGACTCAAAAAAGATCCTCGAGCCCTTTTGAAAACGGCTTTTGTGATAAGACAACTACCAGATCTTGTCGGCGAGACTCCAACACATGAAGCGTCAGCCCAACTGCTCGGCAGGCGTCCCTTTGAAAACTATGCTTTGCATAGATTTTCGTAGGTTTTTATAAGCGGTGACCTTGCTTTTTCTGGAATCACTTGTTAGAATGAGGAAAGTAGGAGTAACATATGGCTGACCTTAAAAAAATTTCTGAAGATAATTTCGAAGAGACGATTAAAAAAGGTATTGTACTGGTCGACTTTTATGCCGATTGGTGCGGCCCTTGTCGGATGATAGCTCCTCACCTCGAAGCCCTTTCTAAAGAATTTGAGGGGCAAGCTTCTATCGTCAAGTTAGATGTCGACCATGCCCAAAGGATTGCATCGACTTACGACGTCAGTTCGATCCCGACACTCATTCTTTTCCGGGAAGGAAAAGAGGTAGGGCGCATTGTGGGAGCCCGCGACGCTAAAGCCCTTAAAGAATTTATTTTATCTGCTAAGAAATAAGAGATAGCTTTTCATCAATTATCGGTCCAGCCGAAGACATCGCGGATGATCGACCAGCGGCGCCCTTGTGGGGCGGCATTCTCTGTTTTGCCGAGCACCCAGAGATCGTACTGCTGCTCGGTGAACTTTTCATTTTTCTTGAGTGTGAGCCATTGATTCACATAGCAGAGCATCCGATCAGAGCAGAGGGAAACGGCATATCCGAAGCTATCTTGCGAGATGCTGGGCTTGGGCACCACGATCGTAAAGTTCGGGTAATTGAGGCTCCAGGCGATCGATTGGGGCTGGCCTCGGAGTAAGACATCATTGGGATAGTTCTCGACATATTCTTCATAAGTATCAATAACGGCCAATTTATCTTCGGGGACCAGGGTGCGGGCCAACGCTTCGTAGGAGGTCCCTTTGCGGACGACGAGTTTCACGTGAGATGTTTTTAAAATATCATCGAGGGAAGTGTAGATGCGGCTGAACTTCTTTCTCATCACAAAGACAACTTGTGAGTCGAGATAAGGATGGGAAAAACACATTTTTTTCAGCCGCTGCTCCGTGATGGAAACCCCGGCCATGGCAATGTCGTAGATGCCGGCATTCAGCTCATCGGAGATATGCCCAAAATGGACGGGTACGAGCTCCAGGTCGCATTGGAGGTCCCTTGCAAGAGCATAAGCAAAGGCCATATCGTAGCCGATCATCTGCCTGTTCGTTCCTTGGAAGCTGAAGGGAATCATTTCAGGGCTATAGCCGACTCTTAGAACTTTGGACTGTAGAATCCTCTCAAAGGTCTCTCCCGTACGAGGCAGAGGCGTGGGGTCGGACGAGGCATAGACTTTGACTTTCACAGGAGTGTCAATCTGGAGGTCGCAGATGGTTTTAGCTGGGTTGCTAATCGGGGGCAGCATAATCCAGGATTTGAAGACAAAAAAGAAAACGACAACGGGAATCAACGTCGTGGCGGTTTGGCGGACGATCGTACCCCATTGCCACCGGATGAGGCCATGACAGGCAAGAGCGATGAGTAGGGAGAGGCTGGAGATTTCCATCACAGAGACCAGCGATTGGAATCCTGCTGTAAAGGGAAGCGTGGTCAAATAGGTATCGATGGCATTGAGCGGAAGGCCCAGCGAATCTAGCAGGAAGTTAAGGGAATTGATCCAGGATCCGAGTCCCACCGCTCCCAAGCTGGTCAAGAAGGTCGTAATAAACAGCTGGATTTGCGACATGAAAGAGAGCGGCATGTGATAAAAAATGGAAACGAAAAAGACAAACACCGTGATAAAAAGCGATCCCAAAGGGAGATTGAAAATAATCGAGACTATCCCCTGAACTTGATCTTGGAAAAGAGCGTCTTTCTTATAGAGTTTTTCCGATTCCCGTTTGATCAGCTCAATGATAAAAGGGAGCGTCACAATTACGACGTTGGTCGTGAAGGCCAGCAGCATAATGGGAGCCAGATCTTTGATCCACTTAGTGGCCGGAAGTTCTGTGAGCATGCCGACAATCCGCGGGATGATCCAGAAAACGAGCAGGCAGATGCAGAGGATGTAGAGGATAAGATAGGTACTGATTTGTTTGACGGTTGCAATCTGAATAGTCCCCACCCGGTCGGCAATGATTAAGAAGGTGCCCAGAGGAGTGATCCGGCTGATCCAGCCTGTCATGCGCGTAAAAGCATCGACTAAGGCATCGAGGAGCGAAAGGACCGTTTGTTTTTCGCGCAGATGCATGAGGGCGATCCCGAGCAGCAGTCCGAACATCACAACGGCAGGGACCATGTTATTGGAAAGGGCGTAGAAAATATTATCAGGGATGAGGAGTTCAGCAAAATTGATCGAGCTTGGAGCCAGCGTACTGTAGGCGGAATGCGCAAGGCCCTGTGAGCGGGGGAATAAAGAGACAGCCATGTAGATGATGCAGATATTGATCACCCACACACTGCTGATAAAAAGGATTCCTTTTTGCAAAATCTGCTTCGCCGTGGAAGTCGCCAGCCTTCCGATACCGTGGATCACGGCGCAAATCAAATAGGGAATCGTCGTGATCTTCAGGATCATGATATAGGCGGTTTCCCAGGGAGCAAAAACATGGCAAAGATCCCCTAGAAAAAGACCCGCGAATATCCCGAGTATGGTCGCCAGGAGCATTTGGAAAGTGAGAGAGCTGCGAAAAAAAGTAAGCACTGCGCCAAGACCTGTTGTTATTTTCTATTTATCACAACCTCAAAAGAAGTCAATTCCAGACTCAGTTAAAGCCGAGTTGCCTCCATGCCTCATAAAGGCCGATAGCGACCGAGTTCGATAAATTTAAGCACCGCGCTCCTTCCTTCATGGGGATGGTACAAAAAGCTTCGGGCCATTTTTGAAAATAGAGCGGTGGAAGGCCTGTTGTTTCGGAGCCAAAAATAAGATGGTCCTCTTTTCCATAGGCAATCTTTGTGTAACATTTTGTCGCTTTGGACGAAAAAAAGTAAAAGGGAACTTGCAAAGAATCGAGATAGCTCTCGAGATCATCGAGAAAAGAGACGTTGACACCTTCCCAGTAATCGAGTCCGGCACGTCTCAGCCACCGGTCGGTTGTTTTAAAGCCGAGAGGACGGACTAAGATAAGATCCGAGCCCGTCACAGCGCACGTGCGGACAATATTGCCCGCATTTTGAGGGATTTGGGGTTGGAATAAAACGATCTTCAACGCACGGCTTTGGTATTTTCAAACGGCTGGGCAATCTCAGGATTTCCTTTGGCATGCGGCGTTGTAGAAAGGGAATCCAAAGGTTTCTCAATAGGAGAATCCGCTTTAATCACTTCGATTTCAAAGGTCAGCAAGCTATTAGGAGGAAGATGGTAATCTTTGGCTCCATAACCCATTTCAGGGTGAATGTAGAGGGTTCTCTTTTCCCCTTCTTTCATCCCCACAAGACCTTTGCGAAAGCCGGGGATCAATTCTTCTTCAGCTAAATCGATTCTATCTTCTTCTCGAGAAGATTCGAAGGCTGTGCCATCGAGAAATTTTCCCGTATAACGGATCAAAGGCGCGCTTTTATCATCGACGACAGGGCCCGATCCCTCTTTTTCTATTTTGTATTGCAGTTTGCCGGGCTCCAGATCTTTTACGCCGGCAGCTGTTTGATTTTTGGATAAAAATTCTTCGGCCTTTTTCAGATTATCAGTGGCCATTTCATCAAAATGGGCTTTGTGGACCGCCGTGATGGCTTCGATACACTCGGCCTCCGTCATCATGGGATCGCGGCCCTGCGAGGCATCGCGCAGCCCTTCGATGACCTTGGCAATATCAAATTTGACGCCCATCGACTCGAGATTTTTTCCCATCAGCTGACCCAAGGCTTGTGAGATCTTAGCCACATCAGGAGTTTTTGCAGAGGCAACGGGAGCAGAACTTTCAACAGCAACGGCAGCTGCAGGAGCAGCGGCAACAGGAGGAGCTGCAGGTTCTTCAGCAAAAGCAAAAGGAGAAATTAAGCATAATATTGAAATAATAGTTCTGTTCATTGTGTACCTCATTCAAATAATCAAATTATCTTCTCTATAGATTATATCCAAGTGATTTCTACGGGCTCAACTTGAATTTTAAGCTCGTCCAGTTGTTTTTTGGTGGCCGGAGCAGGTGTCTGCATCATTAAGTCGCTGCCTTTCTGCGTTTTAGGAAAGGCAATGACATCACGGATGTTCTCTGTGCCTGTCAGCAGCATCACAATCCGATCAAGCCCGAAAGCAAGGCCCAAATGGGGAGGAGTCCCATATTTCAGAGCTTCGACGAAAAATCCAAATTTCTGTTCGATATCTTCAGGAGACAGTTTTAAAATTTTAAACATTTTTTCCTGCAGATCGCCGTTGTGGATCCTCTGAGAGCCGCCGCCCAGCTCGTAGCCGTTCAGGACGAGGTCATAAGCGAGCGCTCGTACCTTCAAAGGATCGGTATCAAGCAGATGCAGGTCATCGGGGTGGGGAGATGTGAACGGATGGTGTTCGCTCTCGATGACTTTGTCTTCGGGATTCCAGCGGAGCAGAGGAAAGTCGACGACCCACAGGAAGCTGAGCTGCCCTTCTGGAATCAGCTTGCGTTCTTTAGCGATGTGCCGTCTTAAATGGTCCAGTCCTTGATTGACACGATCTTCAGCCCCTGCGGCGATGAATAATAAGTCGCCTTTTTCCAGTTCTGTGCGGGAAAAAATCTCCTGCATTAACTCCTCGGTGAAAAATTTAGCGACGGTCGAGGAGACACCTTCTTCTTGACGCTTGATCCAAGCCAGGCCTCCTAAGCCGAATTGCTGGACAAACTGCGTATAGTTATCGATTTCGCGCCTTGAAATGGAAGCGCCCCCTTTGACGAGGATTGCCTTGACGCAGCCGCCGATGGCCAAAGGATCTAGGAAAATTTTCGATGTCGAATGTTGGGCAATATCATCGAGGCGGATCAGCGACATTCCAAACCGAAGGTCGGGCCGGTCGGTTCCGTAATATTCGATGCAATCTTTATACGTCATGTAAGGAAAAGGATTAGGCAGATCAACCCCGCGGCATTGCTTAAATAAGCGGACGATGAGCCCTTCCATGAGACGCTGGAGATCTTCGGGGATCCCGAAGCTCATTTCTAAATCGATTTGAGTAAATTCGGGCTGTCTGTCGGCTCGCAAGTTTTCATCGCGGAAACATTGGGCAATTTGGAAGTACCTGTCCATGCAGGAGACCATCAGCAGCTGCTTAAAAATCTGAGGCGACTGAGGAAGACCGTAGAAATTTCCAGGATAGATCCGTGAAGGAACTAAATAATCGCGTGCACCGGTCTCCGGGATCGATTTGACCAAAATCGGGGTGGTGACCTCTAAAAAACCGTGCTCATGCAAATAGTTGCGCGTATGGTGCATCGCGAGGTGACGAGTGGCCAGATTTTTGGCAATCTCTCCGCGCCGGATGTCCAAATATCGGTATTTCAGCCTCAGTTCTTCGTTGACATCGATGAGATCGTCGCTGATGGAAAAAGGTGGCGTTTTAGCAGGAGATAAGATCTCCAGCTCGTCCACTTGAATTTCGATTTCTCCGGTTGCAAGACGCTCATTAGGCGTTCCCCGCGGCGCCACCGTGCCGCGGACGGAGATGACCCATTCGGCGCGGAGCTTATAGGCGACAGTATGAAGATCTTGGTTTTTGTTCGGGTCGAAAACGAGTTGAGTCAGACCAAAACGGTCGCGCAGGTCGATGAAAATCAGTCCGCCGAGATCGCGGCGGCGATGGACCCAGCCTGACAGGGTCACCCGGTTGCCTACAGCGGAAAGATCCAGATCTCCACAGGTGTGCGTGCGCCGGTAATCGAATTTCATTGGAGGTCCTTTAAGAAACTTTCTAATTGCGAAAGAGAGATTTTTTGAGCTGTGCGGGTGGCCATTTCTTTGATTTCGACTTCTTCTGTTTCCAGCTCTCGATCTCCAACGACGACCGAGTAGCGCGCATTCTCAGCATTGGCTAGTTGCAGGCCTTGTTGTATTTTTTTGCCCGAGAGGTCCATTTCCACAGCAAATCCCTGATGGCGTAAACGGGCCATCATTGAAAAACAAGCTTCGGAGGCTTTCTCGCCCATCGGGATGAAGAAGAGGAGAGGGCGAGGAGGCGGAGGAAAGTGAGCTTGCTGAGAAACCATGGTTTGTAGAAGCCTTTCAATTCCTGTCGCGAAACCGACAGAAGGCAGATCCGGTCCTCCGAGGGATTTTAAGAGGCCGTCGTAACGACCGCCGGCTCCCACGGTGTTTTGCGAACCGAGAGAGGCGGAGACAATCTCGAAGACCGTTTTATTATAATAATCTAATCCTCGCACCAGATTCGGTGTGACGACGTAGGGGATTTTCTCGAGCTCCAGTAGGTGCTTGACTTGCTCAAAATGGCTCCGTGCGTCCTCGGAAAGAAAATCTAAAATCGAGGGAGCGTTAGCCAGGAGGCCTTGATCTTTCTCATCTTTAGAATCCAAAATGCGCAAAATGTTTTTCGAGAATCTAACTTGGCTTTCTGCAGAGAGCTGATGGAAATGAGGCTCTAGATGTTTTTTCAAGGCTTCGCGATAGGGGGCACGGGAAGCTTCATCGCCGACAGTATTGATCATGACTTTAAGCCCTTTTAAGCCGAGCCGGCGGTAGGTCTCGCAAAGAAGATCGATCAATTCAACATCTTGCTGAGGTTTGCCCACTCCAATCGCTTCTGCACCGAATTGATGGTGCTGGCGATACCGTCCTGATTGAGGCCGCTCATAGCGGAACATCGGGCCGATATAAAAATATTTATGCATACCGGGGATCTGATCGAGCCGTTTCTCCAGGAACGCACGCATCACAGAAGCAGTCCCTTCCGGACGCAGCGTCATCGATCTCTCGCCTTTGTCAAGAAAAGTATACATCTCTTTGGTCACGATGTCAGAGCTTTCTCCGACGCCGCGGATAAAGAGCTCGGTCCTCTCGAAGATGGGCGTCCGAATTTCCTTAAAACCATAGTCGGCAGCGCATTTGCGCATAATATTTTCGACGTAGTGCCAATGATCCGCGGCACGCCATGCGTCTTCTTCTTTAGGCTCTTGGGGCAAGATGTCGAAGACACCTTTAGGGATTGTATAGTTCATATGAAAATAGGTTAATTCTACCCTTGAAAAGCTAATGGGGCAAGAGATTATTTCTTCCAATAGGGAATCAGCATCTTCAGAGTTTAATCAATTTTTTCACGTCATGACGGTTGTAAGCTAGTCATTTTCAGTTATTTGAATTTACAAATATCGCCACATAGCGAATAATATTTTTAAGTTTTCAAGGATACTTTAACAAAAGAGGAAGTCATGGTTGCAGCTGCTCGAGGAAAAAGATGTTCTCCTCCAAGTTCTTATTATTCTCCTTCAAGGCCAGGAAATAATCGTTTTTCTTTTCCTCATTTTCAAGTCGACCCTAAAATAGCTCGCAATATTGCCAGAATGGTGGTTATTCCTCCATTGAGAGGTTTGAATACACGTCCTGGCAGAATGATACATTTTTCATCCCTCAGAGTTTCAAAAGAA
This sequence comes from Verrucomicrobiota bacterium, assembly GCA_018239715.1. GTDB lineage: Bacteria > Chlamydiota > Chlamydiia > Chlamydiales > Rhabdochlamydiaceae > PALSA-1444. The sequence continues at coordinate 95,186 of JAFEGW010000003.1, read as the reverse complement.
TTCTCTCTCAGAAGATTTTATAATACTCGAACAGCAACAGCAAAACACTTAACAACGAATGAAAAAGAAAAGATTAAAGAACTCATTAAACATAGACAATTCGATACTATTGATGAGACGGTCAAAGAGCATCAAGCATCTTCATCTACGGATCTTTCATTTTTTATAGGACAAGAATTCTTTCATACTGCCGAGCAATTTCTCGAATCTCATCCATCTGAAAGGTTGGGGAATAATGAATATCGAGTCGTAAAGAAAATGCTCTCTTATGCTGAAAAATATATGCTGCCTTACCGCCGTGAGGATAGAACCGATTTACTTGCTAAAGTCTATTACCTACTTGGTAGGATTTGCACTCCTAAAAATAACTATGAAGCTATTTATTACTACAATCATGCCCTAAAACATTTGAGTTATGAGTTTAAACAAAAATCTCTTCCTGATTATGAAATGGATTTAAGTCCGATCGAAGTCTTGGAACGAGTTCCATCTGAGCTTTTACCTGAAATCAATACCGCTTTAGGAAAAGCTGCTTTTTTAGAAGGAAATCTAGCATCAGCGCAAAAATATTTGGATAAAGCAGTCAGCCAAGATCCCAAAAATGTTGAAGCTCTGGTGCACCTAGGATGTTTAGCTTGGATGAAAAAAGGGTTTGCTCAATCAGGCAAATATTTTGATAAAGCTTTTGCTGTCGATCGTGCTGAAACTTCAAAATGGATTACTGAAGTGATTTTTTTCACGCTCCCACATGTTCTTTGTTGTGCCAACTTAGAGAAAAAGCCCAAAGCGGCACTTCATGCTCCTGTTGTTTATCCTGATGCTCTCATGAACTATCGTGAAAGTTTAGTCACCTATGATCACCTTCTTCATACGGATCCCCATACAAGTAAATACATTCTAGACGAATGTCAAAAAGTTTTTGATGCTATCCATTCTTCAATAGAAAATTCTCAACTACGCTCTGCCTTAACTGCGGAGCTGCTCTTAAAAGAAGTCGCGTTTCATTCACCCAAAAAAGGAAAAGAGTTTTTACTTCCCTCTTATGAAGTTGGTCAAGATATGCTCGCTTACAAAGTCGATGAAGTTATCCGCCTCCGAGGAAAAATTCCGGCATATGGTCTAACATCTTCTAATGCTTCCCCAATTTTGATTTATCGAGGGACTGCTCCTGCTCTTTCTCGTGAAGGAGGAATATCCTCATTGATTGAAGATTTAGATCCTAAAGGAGTTGGCCGCCAAATCTTTGATCATGCTTTTCCTCGGATTAACTCCTGGCTAGAACAAGCAACAGAAAAAGGGAAAAAAGCGGCGCGTATCCTTGGCTATAGCCAAGGTGCAAGCCTCGCTGCTCTTACTGCCGTGCACTCGCATCACCTGATCAGTAAAAACCATTCTGCCCCTTCGATTACCTTCAATCCTCCTGGGATAGATAATCTAGCCTTAGAGAATTGGAAAAAAATTGCACTACAAGAAAGACCTACCTTAGTTCAGTACCTGGTGAAGGGAGATTTAGTATCTCGTTGTGGTGGAGCTTTGATCGGAGAAGCCTATGAAATTGCAACTGCTCAGAAGCTCGGCCTTCTAGATGCACATGTTTCCTTAGTTCTTCCTCAATCTCATTGGAAAATGTATCCCGTCGATACCGAGAAGGACAACCAAGCAGCTTTACGTAAATTTGCAGCCGGATTTGTCGAAACGAAGTATGGATTCAACTTGTATGACCTTCTTCAATCCCACCCTGCAGCGCATATCCTCCTGCAAATTAATGCGCTGACGAGCAATTCCACGATAGGTCAAGGAATTAACTATGCTCTTAGACTAGGAGGTTTAGTGAATAAGTTGCTGCACACTAAAAAAGCATAAGAGCCTAAATAATTAGTTAGATGCTGAATTGGCATAGGCTTTTTGCTCATATTCGTGAGCTTCTTTTTGCTCACCTAATTTTTTTAAAACCTTACTAATAGCTTTATAATACTCTTTATTATCTGGATGATTTTCACCCCGGATTTTTTCCATAATCGCTACAGCTTTTCGATGATTTTCTAAACTTTCTTGGTCGTAGCCAAGCTTTTGAAGGATTCTGCCTATTTTCTTATAGCTCCTAGCTGTATCGTAATGTTCTTCACCCCAAACTTCCTTTTGTATTTCCAAAGCTGTTTTGTAGGATTTTAATGCTTTTTCAAACTGTCCTTCTGCCTCATATGTTGAGCCCACATTACTATGATTTATTGCTGTTGCTGAATGACGTTCGCCATAGATTTTCTTATGAATTTCCAAACCTTTTTGCACATTGTCCATAGCTTCTCGAAGTCTTCCGATTTTTCTAAGTGCTGCTCCTACATTATTGTAAGCTATTGCCGTTTTGGGATGATTTTCGCCCATAACCTTTCTTTGGATATCCAAAGTTTTCTCATAATGAACTAAAGCTTCTTTGTATTGTTTCTGTACCCAATAGTAAGTTCCAATATTGCCATAGCTTTCGGCGGTTGCTGCATTAATTTCTCCATGTACTTTCCTCCGAATCTCCAACCCTTTTTGGATATTTTCCAACGCTTCTTTATATAGTCCTACCTCTAGATAGGCTCCTCCTAACGTGTCATAGCTTTCACCCGTATCAGCATGATATTCCCCATATGATTTTAGTCGGATTTCTAAAGCTTTTTTTAAATAATATAACGCTTCTTTGTATCGAGATAATGTAATTAGTGTATCTCCTATTTTATTATAGCTTGACGCTGTATGAGAATGTTTATTGCCTAAAAGCTTTTTGTTAGCATTTAACCCTTTTTCATAAACTTTGAGAGCGTCTTGATATTTTTCTATTCGAAAATATAGTTTTCCTAATTTGTCACAAAAAACAGTGATATTATCTGAATTATTTCTTTCTGCTTCTCGCAATCCTTCCTTAAAAATAGAAAGAGATTTATCAGGATCCGTCAAAAAAAATTCATCATAATTTGTAGAAATTACTGCCCGGTTAGCGATTGAAGTGAAGAGTTCGGCCGATTGAGATGAATATTTTTCCCCAATAATGTCTTGAAATACTTCATGCATTGTCACTTTACCTTCGCTTTGCACAAGCAAAGTTCTCAGTTCAGCTAAAGGTTTATTTATTTGATCAAGTGATAAATCTAAAATTTCCTGTAATAAACTAGTTGGGATATTCTTCCCCGGAAGGTATGCACAGCAGCGAAGCAAAGGAAGAGACAGTGGTTCTTTAAATTGTCCAATCATCAACTCTAATGCAGTTGTAAAGTCTATACGTTGATTGGGTGTTTGGCCAATTTTCAATATTTCAATTTTCTTGGCTTCAAAAATCGGTAAATAATCTTTCAGAGCTATTATTTCAGCTTTAGAAATATAGTAACCTGCTTGAGCAATAAGAACGGGATAGTTTTGAAAACGATTTACAATTTTCTTTGCCTCATTTTCTTCATATCTTTTTTCGATATATTTTTTCAAAATGTCCAAGCCTTCCTGCTGAGTTAGACGGTACTCTTCATCCGTTAAATGAACTTCTGTTTCCCAGCCACGAACTCTTGATGTTATTAAGATGTGAACATTAGGGGATAAGAGCATCTGTAGTTCTTCGTTCAAAAGTTGAAGTGGAGCGTTATCAAAAATAAGTAGAGATTTTTTGTTAAAAAGAAATCTTTCTTGTCGGAGGACTGAATGGACTGCGTTTACAATTTGATCATGATTAAAATGCGCTATTTGTTCCTGCGGGATTAACTCCCAGACTTTAGTTGCTAAGGTTTTATATTCTTCTTTCTTGTTTTCATAGTCGATGAAAATAACGTGATGATATTCATTTTTGTGTTCATTTGCATATTGTTTGGCTAATTCAGATTTTCCCTCTGCTGGATTACCGACCAGAGCGATGATGGGTTTGTTTTGCTCATTTCTAGTAAAAAGAAAATGAATCCTCTCAAGAGGTTTTGATCGGTTGACTGTATTAGTCGCGGTTGCTGGTATTACTGTTGCTTTTTTTTTATGTCTAATTTTTTACGTATGAAATCACAGAGCTCTACTTCAGGATATTTTTCACATGCAACGTATAACCCGGCTGCTATAGTTCCCAAACTGCCTAGCCCGATCCCTCCCCATTTTATCCATATTCTGGCCCCTTCTCTGATGCGTTGTACAATTATTTGAATCTTTCCATTTCCCTTTATCTGAGCATGTTGCTTGTTTCCTCCGCTTCTTGCATTTCCCTTTGGAGGATTAGGCTTATCAACATAAGTCCGGCGTGGTAAAGAAGGTGTATGTTGGATCTTAATATGTTTAAACCTCTCCATCAAAAGATTTCGTCGGATTTGTTGCCAAAATACATAAGTAACAGGTCTGTTCTGAAGAAATAGATATGGGAACGCATAGCGTCTAGAAGAATCGGTAGTTTGAGATGCAATACGTGGTAGGATGCTTTTAGCCCACTTAGGAGTGAATTGAGGATTGCTCAGGAAGACATTTTGGAGATTATTTAGAACTCCCCTGAAAGCCTGTCGAGTCAAAGGCTGATCTGCAAGGTAATTGGCGGCCTCTTTTGCTAGTTGACGTATGCCCGCGCTCATAAAACCACTCCTTTATACCGGTTAAGTAACTAAAAATCAAAATGATAATACTTGGGCAAATTTGTAGATATAAAATTTTAATAAGAGATTTGATATTAGCCTGTAACAATGATGCTTACTTGTAGGTCTATAGCAGGGGCAAAATCTACTCATTCGATGATAAAATTTTATTTTTACTCGATATCTGCATTAGATCAATCTCGGATTGCTAAAAAAGTAAAAAATCTTTTTCTTGTCCTAAAATTTTTATTGATTTATCTCAAATTTTCAATGGTGCTTTTGAGGGAGAAATGAATTGACATCTGGATGCTTAGGCGAGTATCATTTTTGCAGTTAAAGATTTATCAACAAGTTGGGTCCTTAGTGAAGTGGTTAGTACAATTTTTTAAGCCGGCTCCTGCTCTGAAAGAAATCGAAGATCAAGAAGTTGTGAAGTCGGACTATAAATATTGGCGCTGGCGTATTTTCATTGGGATGTATGTGGGATACGTCTTCTATTACTTCTCTCGCAAGAGTTTCACCTGTGTCATGCCGCTGCTGATTCAAGACCTGGGGATGACGAAGAGCGACTTAGGTATTTTAGGAAGCCTCTTCGCGGTTGTTTATGGCTCCAGCAAATTTTTGAGCGGGGTCATCTCCGACCGGTCTAATCCGCGTGTCTTTATGTCGGTGGGGCTGGTCTTGACAGGGTTTCTGAACATTTTTTTCGGTTTCACCTCGACGCTATGGGTACTGGCTCTCTTCTGGGGCCTGAACGGCCTTTTCCAAGGTTGGGGCTGGCCTCCTGTCGCTAAGCTGCTCACGCATTGGTATTCTCAAAAAGAACGAGGCACTTGGTGGGGAACTTGGAACTCCTCCCATAATGTCGGCGGAGCGGTCATCCCCTTGCTCGTTGGAGTTGTCGCACAATTTCTCGGATGGCGTTTCGGCATGTATGTTCCGGGCATCCTTTGTATCGGCGTCGGCCTTTTCGTCTTTTTCTGCCTCCGCGATACCCCCGCCTCTTTAGGACTGCCCCCGATAGAAAAGTTTAGAAATGACTATCCGACTTCCAAAAAAGTCGATGAGGACATTACCCTCAAAGAACTGCTCTTCAAATATGTCATTAACAACGGCTATCTCTGGCTTTTAGGGATCGCTTATTTCTTTGTCTATGTGATCCGCGGGGCCTTTAACGATTGGTCGCCTCTTTTTCTGATGGAAACGCGGGGATACAATCTCGTCACGGCTAATGCCTCGATTGTCTGGTTTGAATTAGGGGGACTTGTCGGCAATATCGCCGCCGGGTGGGCCTCGGATAAAATCTTCAAAGGCCGCCGAGGGCCTGTTAATATCCTCTTTGCCCTCTCCGTCATCGGGGCGATTGCAGCGCTTTGGCTGGTCCCCCCAGGATTTGTCATTTTGGACTACGCCTTAATCTTCATGATCGGATTCTTGATTTTTGGGCCTCAGATGCTCATTGGAGTAGCTGCTGCTGAGCTTTCCCATAAGAAAGCCGCTGGAGCCGCCACCGGCTTTATTGGCTTTATTGCCTACTTAGGAATGGCCACCGCAGGCTACCCTTTGATGAAGTTCATGGAAAGCACAGGCTGGGGAGGATTCTTTGTAGCCCTAGCGATTTGCGGACTTGTCAGCGTCCTGCTGCTGCTTCCGATGTGGGCCATCAAGTCGAACCCCAAATTCCTTCCCGAGGAAGAGAAGCCGGCTCCAGCTGCAGACGAAGCTGCTGAAGCCTGAACGCTTAAAGGGAGAGCACTCTCTTAAGCGGCCTTAGGCTTTTCGCAGGGACAGCCTTTCTTCTTTTTCTTGCTCTCTTTTTCTTTCTTGACGTATTCCTTCTTAACAGAGGGGGTCTCGGCTTCAATATAAATGGGGGAGAAGAACACGGCCATCACAGCGCCCGTCAGCATGATAAATCCGACATTTTTTAACATAAAAGACCTCCCTTATTAATTACAGTTTAACAAAAGTGGATGATATTGCGGATATGAACACCCCAGTATCCCCCACTTTTATTAAACTGCTCCTAGACCTTAAACTAAGACAAAGCTACACTTTGATTCAAGTATGCATATTCCCCTCCACGTCCATTCGCAGTATTCTATCTTAAATTCGACGGCGTCTATTGAAGACCTTGTCGAGAAGGCAAAAAGCAGCTCGGTGCCTGCACTGGCCCTGACAGATGAAGGGAATATGTATGGGGTGATTGAGTTTTATAAAGCTTGCCGAGAGGCAAAAGTGAAGCCGATCATCGGCTGCGAGCTCCATCTAGCTCCTGGCTCGCGATTAGACAAAAAAAGGATTCCTGGGACGCCTGCAGGGTTTCCCCTGATCCTGCTGGCTAAAAACAAGCAAGGGTACCAAAATCTCTGCAAACTCAGTTCTCTGGCCCATCTCGAAGGCTTTTACTACACGCCGCGCATCGACAAAGCGCTGCTGGCCCAGCATGCCGAAGGGCTCATTTGTCTTTCAGGCCCGCTCCAAGGGTTGATTCCCTATCTCATTATGCAAGGGAAGGAAAAAGAGCTGCATCAAGAAATCGAAGGGTTTCAGCAGCTCTTTAAAGACGACTTTTACTTTGAGATTCAGCGGCATACGATGTCGGAAGACGACATCAGCCGCGACGGGATGCACAAAGAGGGTTGGCTTTTGCAAAATTACCGGGATTATGTCCGCAACCAAGAGATTGTCGTCCAAAAGCTAGTCGAGCTAGGAAAACATTATAACATCCGGTGCGTAGCGACGAGTGGCGTCCACTACTTAGAGCGGAGCGATTGGAAGGCCCACGAGATCTTGATGAACATCCAATCGGGAGAGCCCTGCGAGATCTGGGAGAGAGATTCTCAAGGAAATCCTAAAAATCGGGTCCTCAATCCCAAGAGGCAGGTCTATTTCTCTCATGAATCTTACTTTAAGACTCCTGCTCAAATGGCCGAGCTTTTTGCCGATCTGCCGGATGCTATCGCAGCTTCATCGGCCATTGCCGATAAAATCGATCTCGAGCTCGATTTCAAAACGCGGTATTATCCTGTTTTTACCCCGCCGGAAGGTTTTACCAAGGAAGAGTATTTAAAAGCGCTCTGTCAAGAGGGGATTTCTAAAAGATATACCCCCGACAGGCTCGCCAAAGTCCAAGAAAAATACCCGGGCAAAGATCCCCTCCAAGTGGTCCGTGACCGACTAGCCTATGAGCTGGATATTATCATCTCCAAGGGGATGGGCGATTACATTTTGATCGTCCACGACTTTATCTCGTGGGCTAAAAACCGAGGCATTCCGGTCGGCCCTGGGCGAGGTTCAGGAGCCGGATCGATCATTTTGTTCTTGATCGGCATCACCGATATCGAGCCTCTGCGCTTTAACTTGTTCTTCGAGCGGTTCATCAATCCCGAAAGGATCTCCTATCCTGACGTCGACGTCGATATCTGCATGGACAGGCGGGGAGAGGTCATCGACTACACCGTTCAAAAATACGGCAAAGATAAAGTCGCTCAGATCATCACCTTTGGCACCATGAAAGCCAAGATGGCGATCAAAGATGTAGGGCGCGTCCTCAGCGTGCCGCTTCCTAAAGTGAACGCGATTGCCAAGCTTGTCCCCGACGATCTCGGCATCACGCTGGAAAAAGCATTGGAAGACCCCGATCTTAAAAAGGCCTACGAGACCGATCCGGAAGTTCAAGAACTCATTGACATCGCCCGCCGTTTAGAAGGGTCTGTCCGCAATACCGGTATCCATGCAGCGGGGCTGATTATTTCAGGAGACCCTCTCACTGACCGCATTCCTGTCTGTAATGCGAAAGATAGCGAGATCTTAGCAACGCAGTTCTCCATGAAGCCTGTGGAAGCTGTCGGTATGCTCAAAATCGACTTCCTGGGCCTTAAAACCCTCACATCTATTCAAAAGACCGTAGAAGCGGTGAAGGCTAGCCATGGTAAAGAGCTCGACTGGGTCAACCTTCCTCTGGAAGATAAGGCGACGTTCCATCTGATGAACCAAGGCAAGCTTAACGGGATCTTCCAGATGGAATCGACAGGGATGCAAGAACTTGCCCGGCAGCTGCATATCGATAAATTTGAAGAGATCATCGCCGTTGTCGCACTTTACCGGCCCGGCCCCATGGAAATGATCCCTTCCTTCATCTCCCGTAAACATGGGAGAGAGCCGATCGAGATCGACCATCCTCTCATGAAAGATGTTCTTTCAGAGACCTACGGAATCATGGTCTATCAAGAGCAAGTGATGCAGATTGCCAGCCTTCTGGCAAACTACACGCTCGGAGAAGGTGATGTCCTCCGCCGCGCCATGGGAAAAAAAGACCGGGAAGAGATGGCCAAACAGCGGGAGAAGTTCCGCTCAGGCGCTGCCCAGAAAGGCCTGGACCCTGATTTGTCCATGAGGATCTTCGATAAAATTGAGAAATTCGCTTCCTACGGTTTTAACAAATCCCATGCCGCTGCCTACGGCTATTTGGCCTATGTGACCGCGTATCTCAAAGCCAACTACCCCGGCGCTTGGATGGCAGCCCTTATGACCTGCGACCGGGATGATGTGACAAAAGTCGCTAAACTCATCGGCGAGAGCCAGGCGATGAACATCCCCATCCTGCCTCCGGATGTCAATGAATCAGGGAAAGAATTTGCCGCTACTCCCAAAGGCATCCGCTTTGCGATGGGAGGCATCAAAGGCGTGGGAGAGGGCGTTGTCGAAGCCATTATCGAAGAAAGAACTCGGAAAGGCCCATTCCGCTCCCTTTTTGATTTTTGCTCCCGCATCGACACCAAAAAGATCGGCAAAAAAACCATTGAAAATCTCATCGAGGCCGGATGTTTTGATTTCACAGGGGCTAACCGGCAGGCGATGATAGGCCAGCTGGAAGAGATGTATCAAGCCGCCGTGCAAAAGCAAAAAGAGATCTCCAAGGGCTTTATCGATCTCTTTGGAGAGGCCTCCGATCCGGTCCCGGCTGCCATCCTAGCTCAAGTAGAGACCACATTCTCCAAACAACACCTGCTCCGCCGTGAAAAAGAGCTGCTGGGCTTCTATGTGACCGGCCATCCCCTCGATGAATTTAGAACGCTCATCCAGCGTCTCTCCTGCGTCCCCTTCGCAGAGGTCAGCCAGCTCGAGCATGATGCCATTCTCCGTACGGCTTTTATTGTCGACGAAGCTCAAGTAAAAATCTCCGGCAAGACTCAGAAGAAATTCGCCATTTTAAAGATCAGCGATGGGACCGACCGGTTAGAAGTCCCCGTCTGGCCCGAGCTCTACGAGGAGAAAGGGCATCTTCTTATCGATAATCAGCTTCTCTATGCTATTCTACAAGTGGATCGGCGTGAAGGGGATCTTAAATTTCAATGCCGCTGGCTCGATGATTTGACCAGGGCCGACGAAGCGATGATGAAGCTGTGCGAAACGGCTTACGACCAGCTCAAAGTCCAGCAAAAGAATATGGCCCGCCGCGAGAAAAAAATGCCCCCTAAGCAGGAGAAAAAAGAGATGAAAGGGAAGCTTTTCCTCAAACTGAATGCCGACCAGGTCCGCCACAGCCATGTGCTCCATCTCAAAAAACTCTTCCGTTCCTATCCCGGAAGCACGCCTCTTGTCTTAGAGTTCCTCTCCTCGAACTCCACGCTGGGCCATCTTGTCGTCGATGCCCGCTGGGGGATCTCTCTCGAAAGAGAGCTCGAGCAAGAACTGCGCAAGCTCCCTTTCTTAATTCATATCAATGTTGTTACTTGACGGAGACATCCTGCCATAAAAGGCCAACCTCCAGGATCGTGTTTTTTCCCGTAGTTGGATCTTGTGCCATTTTTGTGATTGTAAGTCTCACTGCTGTTCCCCAATCTTCGTCTAAAATTTCACAAGTTGCTGAAGGTTCGATGGGGAGGCTTTGTTTTTCAAACTCTTCGAGGACATACTCTCCGAGAGTCCCTATAAAGTCCTTAGGGAATGGTAATGAGAATGCTCTTATAAGAACGCGTAGTGACATTTTTCCACTCGCTAAATTGCCATGTTTGTCATCGTAACCCGTAAAGTGCACGCTCTCAACTCTTCGGGCTCTTATTTTTGCAAAAGCTTGTTTGAGATGTTTTTCTTCTTCTCGCTCTATTTTTGCATTTGCTTTGGCAGCTTCTTCTTCTGCAAGTTTTGCTGCGATCTCTTCTCCTTTAGCAGCTTTTTGTCCTGCTTGAGCTTTAATCTCCTCGAGAGGTGAAGTATTCGTGGGTGGTCTAGAAACAATAACAACTCTTTTTTTCTTTTTTCCAGGGGGCTTTGCGGCTCCTTCTAGAGCAGGGCCAGCATCTGCACCGGAAAGTCCGCCTCCTGTGGAAGAAAGAGCAGACGATGTAAGAGTAGCTGTCTTAGAATCAGCGGGTAAAGACGGAGGAAGGGGCGGGGGCGGAGGAGCAGCCTTTGCTGCGGCAGCAGGAGCCGATGCAGAGGGTGTAGCAGTAGAACTAGATTCAGCAGCTCCTTTTGAGGCCTCTGGTGCTGGTAAAGCAGCGGATTTTAAGGGGGGCTGCTGAGCAGGAGGCTTGTAATTCCCTAAATGCTGATGAAGTTGAGTAGACCAATCGTCTCTCATTGCAAAAAGAAAGCAGGTTTGTAACGAAGAAGCAACGGCTCCTAGAGCTTGGGATACAATTCGCTCGACTCTATATGAAAGAGTAGGTCTGCTAGAGAGAGTTTGATAGAAGCTATCAGGCGCCTTATAATCTGTTACATATTTAATGGGGAAGCTCAAGGCATAAGAAAAACGATCGATAACTAAATTCACTCCTTCGCTGGCAGTGGCAATGACTCCAGCAGCAGCAGTGGCTGTGGACAAGCTTCCCTGAAGAAATAGTTTAACCCCAGGATAGCCGTAAGTAGAGTTGTTGACTGTGATGTGTTTTCCTACCAGAACTTGAGGCCACTGTGTTGGCCAATATCCAGATGGTTGTTCAATACTCATATAACCTCTTCCTTGTTGTCGAGAATTTTATGAAGTTTGGATAATTTTAGAAAGAGGTATTAAATTTTTGCATGCTTCAGAAAGAAGGATGAGGAAAAACAGGAGCAAAGCTGCTCCTGTTATCGAACTTCACACTTTAATGTGGATTTCCTTTTTACCTTCGTGTTCGTGCATCTCGAAACTCGAAATGTATTTGTCCTCCGCTAATGCTTGTAGAATCCGATGGAGCCAACTATAGCTTTTGTCAGCTAGGGCTTCATACGACTGGCCTGCAAGACCGCAAGGCCACGCCTCTAGGATATGCCCGGAATGTAATGCATTTATTGTGATCGGATTGTTTTGATTTTGGATTTCCGATCGAAGAGCGTCCAAGAGTTGATTACAGACAACAATAAATTCAAATTCTCGGGCTTGATCTGTCGAGCCGGGCATCACCCTTGAAAACTTTCTATTTAAGAGGCTTTCACTGAAACCTAATTGGACGGCATCGACGCCTTCGAGCGAACGACGCATGAACAAGACGAGGGGATTGAAGGGAATAGACCGATGTCGGGTGGGATCCGATAAGGGTCGTCCCCATCTAAAATAGATCTGCGTAATGGCGGGCAGGGCTATACACGCTGCTGCACCAGCTACAATTTTCCAATGCTGTTGTAATGCAGGGGGAATGATCTTCGGAAGTCCGCTAACCTTAATTTCTGAAACACTTTTAATTGTCATCTTTGATTATTCTCCTTTTAAGGAAATAGGATAATACTCAAAGAGCTTCTTTGCAACATACGATCATTTCTATTCGTCTATTCAAGATGAAAAATGTTGCAAAGAGAGCTTCCACTTAGGGTTTTGAGGGGTTGATCAAGAGGGTAAAATCGTCTCGAGACTCGGTCCATCCGTAAATAAAGCCATTGGATAATAGAGCATTCAAAACACGAAGTGCACAGCTTTGTTGCTTGGTTTTTTCATCTTGTACAACTTCATATGTTGTGGTTGAAGGAAGACCTGCATTTAAGTGATCATGAATAGGTTTTGCATCTTTTCTCAGGACGATGCGGTTGTCGAGTAGAGGTTGTCGGGATGCTTGGGCTACATGAGTCCCAATGTCGGCGGCGGCTTGTTTCAAGCGAGTGTCTCTAAGCTGCCATCTTGTAAAGAGCTGATCAACTGTTACATCTCGAGTAGGACGCTTTTCGACCTTTTTCAAGCCATTTCTCATCAGGAAAATGACTGCCAAGGAAGCGATGGCTACAGCAGCAGCAACTTTTACTCTCCAATCGAGATTTTTTATCGATGGAAGCGCTTGTGGCCATTCTTTAATATTGCAAACTGAGGATAAATTTATTCTAGTCATGTTTTTTACTCCAAATTAGAAAAAATTATAATTAAACTCATGATTTTTTCTATCCTAAAATAATTAATGGTTTTTCTAGTGTTTGGGATATCAATAGATTTTTTTAAAATTCAAAGAGCATCACATTTAGCAGCCAAAATGAAATCATTTTCGCTGAGGCCGTCGATTTTATGGGTCCAAAGAATAATTTTGACTTTTCCCCAGGAGAGGATGATGTCAGGATGATGCCCTTCCTGTTCAGCGAGGGCTCCAACTTTATTGGTGAAGGCCAAGGCTTCTTTGAAATCCTTGAACGTATATTCCTTCTCGAGATGATGTTCATCGATGATTTTCCAGCAGGGCTGGAGCTGGCTCATGAAAGATTTTAAAGGAGTTCCTTTGAGGGGAGGGGTACCTTTCGAGCAGGGAACGCATTTTTGTTTAGATAGATCCATGTCTAGAGTATAAAGAATAAAATATTTAGCTGCAAAAAGAGAGAGCTCTTCGCTGCGTTGACTTTATCGGCAATTGTTGCATAATGGTTCAGATATGTACTCATTTAAAAAATTGTCTTGGGCTTTAGTTTTGCTCGCTGGTCCTCTTATGGGAGCCTATACGGTGAAAGAGGGGAAAATCTTGAACCTTGAAGAGGTGGCGACCATGTCGGTGCAAGAGCACTACGGTCTGCTTCTAGAAGCGGTTCAAAAGGAAGATTGGAATGAGGTAGTCCATCAATCGACCGTCATGATTAAAAATTTCCCTGACTCTCCTTTTTACCATGAAGCTTTTTATTATTTAGCCGTCGGGTATTTTCATAAGGATGACTACGATATCGCCAATGACCATCTGACAATTTACTTGAAAAAACAGACAGCCCTGCAACATTTTAGAGAAGCGATTGAGCTGAAGTTCGAAATCGCTGAAAAATTCCGAGAAGGGACTAAAAAACATATTGGCGGCATCGCAGCCTTGCCCAAGTGGATGCCTGCGAAAGATGAAGCGCTCAAAATCTATGATGAAGTCATCAGCGCGCTTCCCAATGATGATCTTGCAGCGAGGGCTTTGTTTGGAAAAGGGGTGATTCATTTGGAGGAAGACGACTATGCCTCCAGTATCGAGACTTTTCAGACCCTCATTCGCCGTTTCCCGCAGCATGCGCTCGCTCCCGATGCTTACGTCGAGATTACGCACGTTTATTTAATTCAGTCGAAAGAAAGATATCCCGATGCCGACTTTCTCGATTTAGCTGCGCTTAACTTAAGGAAATTTCGGCAAGATTTTCCTTCGGACGAGCGGGTGGCTGTGGCTGAAACACTGCTCGCTGAAATGGAAGAGGTCTATGCAAAAAGTTTTTACGAGATCGCTCAGTTTTACGAGCGGACGAAAAAGCCTCATGCATCGATCCTCTATTATTCTAAAATCGTGAAAACTTTTCCTAATACGAAAACGTCTGAACTTTCCAAAAAACGGCTCAAAGTTCTCCGCCCAACCGAGGAGAGCCCTAATCAAGATGAGGCCCATGCTTCGACTCCTGCTATCCAAAATCCTGTTCAAGAGCAAGTCCCCGCTCTGTAAGCTACTGGGGATTTTTCTTTTGAGTTTGACCAGCTGCGGCTATCGCACAGCTGCGTCGGAGGACAAAACGACGATCTCAGTTCCCTATGTTCAAGGAGATGAGCAAGGGCAGCTGACGGCGGAAATCATCCGGCAGCTTGCGAACTCGGACGTCTACGATTTTGTCAAAGATAATGGGGATTTAGTGCTCAAAGTCACGATGATGGGCGATCAGAATGATATCGTCGGATTTAAATACGACCGGACGCGGAAAAAGGGGAAAATCGAGCGTAATCTCATGGCGACGGAGAATCGGCGGATGCTCACTGCAGAGGTCACCCTGCTCCGCGGCGGCTCCGAGGAAGTGGTAGTCGGGCCTTTGAAGATCTCAGCGACAGGCGATTACGATTATATCGATGTGAACTCTTTGAAAGAGCTCTCTTTCATTAATCCCGAAGGAAAACGGGAAAAAACGATGAAATTCTCTTTAGGACAACTCGATTCTATTGAAGGTGCTCAAGATGCTGTCTTGACGCCGATCTATCGACAGCTGGCTCAGAAGATCGCCGCTGCGTTGCAAAAGAATATTACGATGCCTTCGGGCGGTTGATCGAAGAGATCATTGCTTCGGTGTCGATCACTTCCGTTAAGAAATGTTCTAGCACTTTCAAGATGAACTTCGGGGTATTATAAACGCCTGTGGTGGAGAACACGAGCTCGAGATGGGGTTTGGTGTTTTGGAGGAGGGCAATAAAGGTCATGGTCATGGATGTCTCCTGGACCATCTTGGGGAGAATCCAAACGACGAATTGTTCATTGAACAGGGTCACTTTATCGGGGGTTTCCAGCACATGGAAATAGTGCATAAGGTCTTCATGCGTGGTGAGCTGATCGAATTTCTCATGCTTGAGGAGCCCTAAGTCGTGCAGCATATTTAAATCGACAGCAATCACACCATCCGGAGCATGCTTAGGCAAATTCTGAGAAAATTCCAAGAAAGCTTCTTCCAACTGCGATGGCGTCATCATCGGTGCGCACCTCTCCCTAGATGATTTTCTAATACCTGTCGACGCACGACTTATCAACTTATTTTTTTAAATTAGTGCATATTCCTAAAAATTAAAGAGTTGCAGAAATGCGCTTTTCCAATAAATCCGATTGGGGCATAACTATAGGCACATATGTCGCGGCCTCTTCTCATTTTGCTTTCTTGTTTCACCTCAGTTGTATGGAGTAAGCCTTTGAAAGTGGAGGTCTCAGCGCCTTCCGCGGTTTTGATGAATGCCGAAACGGGCGCGATCCTCTACGCAAAAAACATCCACGAAAAACAATTTCCCGCGAGCATCACGAAGATTGCAACAGCCCTTTATGTCTTGGAGAAAAAGGGAGCGCAGCTGGATAAACTGGTGGAAGCCTCTCATCTAGCACTTAAAACTGTCCCAGCCCCTGCTAGGCAAGCTGCAGGATCACAGCATCCTCCGCACACTCTTGAACATGACGGGACCATGATGGGAATACGGCCGGGGGAAATGCTTTCCTTGCATAGCCTTATGCATGGGCTTATGCTGAGCTCGGGCAACGATGCGGCCAATGTGCTGGCTGAGTATACCAGCGGATCGATCGATCAATTTGTATCGGAGCTCAATCAATATTTGCAAAGCCACGGCATCCAAGAGACCCGTTTTAGTAATCCGCATGGACTCCACCATGCAGAACATTGGACAACGGCATATGACATGGCGCTTATGACAAGGCTGGCCTTAAAGCACGCAGCTTTCCGGGAGATTGTCAAAACGACAAAATACCAGTGTCCTCCAACCAACAAACAGCCTTCCCGCTTCCTTTCCCAGCACAACCGGCTTGTGAAGCCGGGGCCTTATTTCTATCCGAAGGCGATCGGCGTCAAAACAGGCTACGTGGCTAAAGCGGGCCATACTTTTGTAGGGGCGGCAACGCATGAAGGTCGAACGCTGATTGCTGTTTTACTGGGTTGCAGCGAAAGCGAACATCGATTTAGGGATTCGATCAAGCTTTTCGAAGCTGCCTTTCGAGAAAAGCTGCTGTCCCGTGTTTTATTTGCGAAAGAAAAAGACCGTTTTAGTCAGTCTCTACGGGGCGCGAAAGCTCCTCTTGATGCTCTTCTAAAAGAAGATCTCGTCTTAAAGTATTATCCTGCAGAAGAGCCCGCCTTCCGTGCGGAAATTACTTGGAATCCTTGCAAGCTTCCGATCAAAGCGGGGGACGTTGTCGGTCATTTGCGCCTTGTAGAAGAAAAGGGGAATAGTCTGAAAGAGCTGCCGCTTTTTGCCGCCCATGACGTCGATCAAAAATGGTGGGCAGGTTTGGGCGATCTCTGCCAAAATCACAAGAAATTTTTGCTCGCTTTCTTTTTAGGCGGCCAAATTATCTTAATGCTGGTCTATCTCCTGAAAAAGAATCAAAAAGTCGGTCAGAGATAGGTTTTCCGGCCTCACCTGGAGCCCTTTGCCAATTTTTTCCAGTCCTCGATCAATGGAGGCCAGGTCGTAATCGTTTTTAAGGGATGTGCGGACCATTTTACGCCGCTGCTGAAAGGCACGGCGTGTGAGGGCAAAGAAAGCCCCTTCCGAAGAAACAGGAGGGGGATCCTGCAAGGTGAACTTCACCACGGAGGATTTGACGCGGGGAGGAGGATAAAAACACGTCGGCTCGACGGTAAAACCGTAGGTAGGTTGAGAATAGAACTGCACAAATAAGGTGATCGAACTGTAATCTTTGGTTCCGGGCCGCGCTGAAAACCGGGCCGCGACTTCTTTTTGCACCATCACAGTGATCGATTCAAAAAATTCTCTCTTGGAAAGAAAGGCTGTTAAAATGGGAGTGGTGATTTGATAAGGAAGATTGGCGACGAGTTTAGTTTTAGGCTTTAAAAGTTTAGACAGGTCTTGCTCGAGGATGTCTCCTTCGATCACGGTTAAACGATGATCGGGGGTTTGAAGGCGCGGGAGGGCTGCTGCAAATTTGCGATCTTTTTCAACGGCTAACACATGGGCTCCACGAGCTAAAAGCTCTTCCGTGAGGACTCCAGGACCCGGGCCGATCTCTAAAACAAAATCGCCCGGTTGCACGTGAGCTAATGAGACGATTTTTCGAATGATATTCCCATCGACAAGAAAATTCTGGGAGAGGCTTTTTTTAGGAGAAGCCCCAATTTCTTCGAGAAAAGCACGCAAAGCCGAAGGTTTATACAGAGCCATCATTATCTAGCTGTAAATGGCTCGAAATGAGGGGGGATATCGAGCGATTTCTCATCAAAATTAAATCGTTGATGGAGCTTGGCAAGATAGGCTTTGTTCTCTATCTCTGCCTGCTCATTGAGCAAATGTTGTTTGAGATCATTGGCGACAGTGGCAAAAGCAGGGGGAGTCGTTTTGGTATGGTCTTTGAGATGGAAGATGCGGATGACTTTCGTCCCATCCCGGCTCTGTTGGATCGCGGGTTGGCTCCACTGGCCTTTATCGAGCCGGGATAGAATTTCGCGATGGGCTTGAGAAAGCGCCTTGTCTTCGGCATCAAATTCTTGGGAAACCGTGAGCGTTGCCATCGATTCAGGAGATTCAGCTTTGAAAAGGTCGGCAGCAACGGCCAGATTTCCCTGGGATTTTTCTTGAAAAGCCAGGAGTTTCTGGGCAATGTCGCGACCGGCTTGCTCACCCGATTCAATGCCGGAGCGGATGGTGAGAAATTGATATTTCCACTCTTCTTTAGCAGGATTTTCTTGAAGGAATTTTTGATAGGCTTTCTTGATTTCTGCGGAGGTGACTTTTTGCAGAACTTTTGAAGTTACGCGGACCCATTGGATACGCTGCACGATCATGTCCTGCTCAACCATTTCACGGGCTTCTTCATAGGAGATACCGAGCTCATCTAATGTGCCCATTACATTAGGGCCGTAGCGGGTTTGGATTTCTTCCCTTACCTCTCCATCCGAGATTTTGATTTCTCGGCTTTCGGCATCGGCGACCATGAGCTCATGATCGACCATTTGCTGGAGGGTCTGGCGCCATTGGGTCGAATAAAATTGGTATTTGGCGGTTTTGGAATTTGCGTATTGCGGATAGTAACGATTGAGAAAGACGTCCATATGCTTCATGACATCGAGCACCGAGATATTTTTCCCATTGACCTTGGTCAAAATGCGGTTGTGCACGGCGATCTCTCTCACCTGTTCGATAGGAGGAATAGGAGCGGCTTGAAGAGTGCCTAAAATAAGAGCTGAAAAAAGCAGAGTTTTAAACATAAGGATTAAAGTATCATATTGAGGGTTTTTTAAGAAGTTTACTCATCGATGCAAAGAATTCTTGAATATCAAGTTCTGTATCGGGTTGTATTACGCAGTGGGCCTCAGAAAAATCGTGATCTTTTGTCAAAGGGTGGGGAACAGCATAAGTCAAGATGCCCGCCCTTGTGGCTGCAAGGACACCCGGCCCGCTATCTTCAAAAGCCACGCAGCTCGAGGGAAGAAGTCCCAGCAGCTGAGCGGTATGCAAGTAAATATAAGGCTTAGGTTTGTTGACTCCTTCAGGATCTTGATAGTGCTGAAGATCATCTCTTCCCGAGACAATCACATCAAAGACTTCCGTGAGTCCTGTACGGCCTAAATTGAGCAGAATTTCTTGCTTGCCGGCTGCGGAGGCGACTCCCATTTTGATATTTAACTTTTGTTTTTGCTGAGCAAGTGCGCGCACGAACTTCACCGTTCGTTCAATAGGTTTGACGGCATTTGTATGTATTTCTCGAAAGGCTTTTTTTGTATCTTGCAAAAGGGCCTCGGCCGAATCGGCGTTCACTTTTTCGTGCAGCTTCTGGGCCACATGCATGCCGGAGTAGCCCGCAAGAGTAGAATATTCTTCTAATGAGATAGAGCCGCCGCGAGCTTGAAGAGCTGCTTGCCAGCTTAAATAGTAAGCATGCTCGCTATCAATCAAGGTTCCATCGCAGTCAAAAATAATTCCGATCATGTTTTTCTCCTCATGGCGATAGCAAAAAATCCATCCATGCCATTTTGCACAGGAAGAGTTTGAAACTTTTCTACCACTTCCAATCCAAAGCTCTCTTGAAAATAGGCGGCTTGCTTTTCATTTTCCTGGGGCAAAATGCTGCAAGTCATGTAGACCATCGTCCCGTGAGGATGAAGATAAGTAAGAGCCTCTCGGAAAATTTCACGCTGCTCTTGGAGA
This sequence comes from Verrucomicrobiota bacterium, assembly GCA_018239715.1. Taxonomy (GTDB): domain Bacteria; phylum Chlamydiota; class Chlamydiia; order Chlamydiales; family Rhabdochlamydiaceae; genus PALSA-1444. The sequence goes on along the minus strand of JAFEGW010000003.1, from coordinate 75,557 downwards.
AGATTCTGTAAATCGGCAAGTTCGAATTTCCATTTAAGATCGGGATTTCTTCGGAAGGTGCCTGTCCCTGTGCAGGGAATATCGACGACGACCCAGTCCATTTTTCCTTTTTGCGCAGGAGAGAGAGTAAATTGAACATTTTGCACGCCAGCACGATTGAGCCGCTTGCGGGCCTCTTGCAAAGCGCGCGGCCGAATATCATGGAGGTAAATTTGTCCTGTATTACCCAGACTGTGGGCAAAGGCTAAGGTTTTTCCTCCTGCTCCAGCACAATAATCGAGAACATGCTGTTTCGGTTTTGCTTTCACAAGCGCCGCCGCCAGTTGGCTGGCTTCATCTTGGATTTCAAAGAGCCCGTCCTTAAATTCAGGGAGGATATGGAAGTTCACTTTTTCATGGAAATAGATTCCCAGAGACGAGTGCGGACAGGGAGAGACTTTGAAGGAGTTTTTCCATTTTGCGAGCAACTCGTCCCTTGAAATTTTGAGGGGATTAACACGGATCGTCAGAGGAGCGCGGTGATTACTGACGAGTCCGATTTCTTGTGCTTTATCTTCGCCGTAGGCCTCTGACAAAAGAGTATATAAAGGGAGAGGCATGCCGTAGCGGATATGTGCCGGGATGGTCGGATCCTTTAAATGCAAAGAGGGGTCCAAAATCGAAGGTTCGATTTTTAGATGTTGAAAAAGGTTTTTCCAGCGGATGTAATGATAGATGGTTTCACTGATGAAAAGACGGTCCTTAGAGCCTAGGGCTTTGTGCTCTCGGAAGTAGCGGCTGAGAAACGCGTCTAAAGGAATTTTTTGCGATTCCAGGCTTTCCAAAACAGTTGAAAGATGATATTGTCTAAATTTCATATGGGATTGTGACCTATTATACCCTGAACTGAGTGGAGAAGAAAGATGAAAAATGTTTTTTTTATGCTGGGGCGGATCTGCTTAAGCTTTGTCTTCATCTGTCTCGTGGCAAATCAAATTTTAAATTGGGATGCGACTCAGCAGGAATTTGTCACAAAGGTCTATGATTGGGTTGTTTATCCTGGTCTTCCCGATAACGTTCAAAAAGTTTTTAACCTGATTCTTTCTTACTCCTCGATCATCGTCTTGTCAGGGGTTATTTTAGCAGCAGCAGGCGGGCTCATGGTTCTTTTAGGCATGCAGGTCCGGTTAGGGGCTATTTTGCTGATCCTTTTCTTGATTCCAACCACGGTGATCATGCATGCTTTTTGGATGTATGATGGCACAACTCGCGAACTGCAAATGTGGATGTTTTTAAAGAATATTAGCATTTTAGGAGGTCTCTTTATTTTAGCTTCCTGTAACAGCGGCGGAGGGGACAAGTGAAACCTTGGAAAATGTGGGGGACTGCTCTTTTAAGCTGGCTGATTGTTGCACTGGGCCAACCTGCTTGGAGCCCGTGGCTAGCTCCGGTGGCCGCCTGCATCGGGTATGCTCTTTTTTGGAGAGTTGCTGTAGAACTTCCATTTTCAAAGACCCGATTTTGGGTCGCCACGGTTTGGTTCACGGCTGTCCAGTTCGTTCAGCTCTCATGGATGACCAGCGTGGAGTTTCAAGGGTATTACATTCTATTTGTTTATTTCGCGATCGCTCTCTGGCTCGGGTTGCAATTTGGGCTCGTGACGCTCTTTATCGATAAAATTCCTCTCGTTGCGACGGCAGCGTTGTGGACGCTTCTGGAATGGGCGCGGCTGCATGTGCTCTGCGGATTTTCCTGGAATCCTGCCGGTCTTAGTTTATCAGCCTTTGCCCTGCCGATGCAGGCGGCCTCGCTGTTTGGAGTGCTGGGCCTTTCTTTCATGGTCATTTTAACGAACCTGGCTTTTTGGAAAAAACGATGGAAGGTTGCCTTAGCGCTAGCTGTTTTTCCTTATCTGTTCGGAATCATTCATACCCGTCTTCATCAATCAAAAATTGATCAAAGCGATACGATGACGATTGGCCTTGTGCAGACGGGACTTCTTCCTTCGCAAAAAATCCCGATCGATGGCCGTTTTCATGAATTTATTCCCCCTTCTCAACAGTGGCATCGCATCATGCACCTCTTAAAGATCCATCAGACGGAACCTCTCGACCTCGTCGTTCTTCCAGAATTTACGGTTCCTTGTTCGGCCCACCAAGAGACTTATCCTTCTTCGGTTGTTCGGCATATTTTAGAAGATGTCTTAGGTCAGAGCGTCAAAGATTATCTCAGCGGCCTGCACACCGATATCAAAGTTTCCAATCAGTTCTGGGTTCAGTCGGTTGCCAAGATTTTTAAGACCGATGTCATTGCAGGTTTAGAAGCGGAAGAGGGCGGACATCATTTTACTTCGGCCTTTTATTGCCCCCATAACGGTGATAAAGTTCATCGGTATGATAAACAGATCCTTGTCCCTTTAGCAGAATACGTTCCCTTCGAATGGGTCAGAACATTGACAAAGTCTTATGGAATCACAGAATTTTTCACGCATGGAAAAGAGGCAAAGGTTTTTGCCGGCAAAGTTCCTCTATCGACTTCTATTTGCTATGAAGAAACTTTCTCCCATTTGATGCGGCAGGGGCGTCAAAAAGGAGCCTCCCTTTTTGTGAACTTGACGAATGATAATTGGTATCCTCACTCACGGCTTCCTAAACAGCACTTTGACCATGCAAGGCTGCGGGCTGTGGAAAATGGTGTGCCCATGGTCCGTGCTTGTAATACCGGCATCACAGCAGCGGTCGATAGTTTGGGACGGGTGATTGGACAAATTGTCGAAGAGCAGCGGGCTGATGTCTTAGTTGCCAAAGTTCCTCTCTATCATTATTCAACGCTGTATAGTTTCTGGGGAGATTGGGGCATTGTTTCCTTGTCAGCACTTTTTATCATCGTCTGCTTTTTCCTAGGCGGTCTTAAAGGGACATTAAAACGGGATGACCAAAAGCTTGCTATTAAGAGTGGATCTTAAGATAACTCTTCCATAAGTACCAGCGTGGAAAGAGGAGGAAGGGCTATTCTTAATTTATGTTCTTGCATGTTTGAATCAAAAATAATTTCTGCTGTGTAATTCTCAAAATTTCCTGATCCTCCATAGGATTTTCGATCTGAATTAAAAAGAACCTCAATTTTTTGAATTTTTTTAGCGTTGCTATCATCTTTAGATAATGTCAAATCATAGGAAGGATATCCTTTATTTAAGAAGTTATGAACCACTGCTAGACGCTTATTATTTTTTGTGCCTCGATGGTAGGCAACAACGCAATTACTATTATGCTCTGCAATCAACGAATAATCTTCACCTGATTTTTCCCACAGTTGCGGTGAATTGCGATACAACTTATTGAAATCTTGTATACAAATTTGAATTTCTTGATGCGCAGGTTTTTGGCTTGTCAAAGTCCAATCGACACACGACACATTTTGTCTCAATCTTGTATACCATGAATCCTTTTGAGCAATCTCATCACCCATATGTACCATATAACCGTAGCTAGGGGCGCATGTTTGCCAAGAAAAAAAGTTTCTTAAATTTGCAAACTTTTCTTCTTGATTGCTAAGATGCCTCACACATTCCAAAAGTACGGGTTGTTTATTGCCACTGTCTGTGTCATCGTGAGAGTGGGTAAGAATGACTTTTTCACCGTGTTGAACTGAATTTAAGAAATAGACAATTTTATCATACCAATGCCTATGCTCATGTCTTTCATGATAAGGGGTCTGTAAGAAATAGCGAGAGTTATGACTCCATCCTATATCCCATTTTACGTCAAAACCTAATCCCCCTTCGCTGGTGGGTCGTGTCACATTAGGAAATCCTTCAGTTTCTTCAGCGATTGTCATCACTCCTGGATAGCAAGAATGAATAGTATCATTCAGCTCACGCAAAAAGGAAATTCCAGAAGAGATCTCTTTCCCCTGACGACGAACCATTTGACTCACGGCGTCGAATCGAATGGCATCTATATGAAGCTGGTCTAAAAAATATAACGCACTGGCAAACATTAAACGGCGAGTTTCTTCTTTTGCATAATCCAAGTACAATGTTCCCCAATTCGATGCTTCTGCAGCAAATAAATCTGTGCCATCAAACTCATGAAGTGAAATTGCCGCATTATGATCAAAATGGGTGGGAATCCAATCGATAATCACTCCGATCCCATTTCGATGAAGATGATCGACAAAATGTTTAAAATCATCATTATTTCCACAACCTCTGTAAGGAGCAAAAAAGTTGGCAACTCGATATCCTCTTGCACCTGGGTCAGCATGTTCCAGAAGACCGTAGCATTCGACATGCGTAAAGCCCATTTCTGTACAATAAGGAATTAGTTTTCTCGCGTGGTCAATAAAATTTAATGGATAACTATACCCACTTTTCCAGGATTTAATTTGAATTTCATAAATAGAGAGAGGATTTTGCAAACGAGGTGTTTGAGCTCTTTTGTGCATCCAAGCCTGGTCACCCCACTGATAATGAGTAGAGTTAACAATCATTGAGCGAATCTCATCTTTTATTTGGTTTATTGAAAAACTAAAAGGATCAACTCGCAGCCAGGAATCGCTACGGGCATCTACAATATTATACTGATAAGTATCTCCTGGTTTTGCCTCCGGCAAACTTCTCTCCCATTCTCCACCTTGATTTTTTTTCATCTCAAATCGGTATTCTTTATCTTTGAAAAGAATGAGTGAAACTTGTTTTGCATTAGGCGCATAAACGCAAAAATGGGTCGTTCCATTTTTGTATTGAGCACCTCGAAATTCATACAATTTAGGATGCTGGCCTTGTTGCCATTTTTCAGGTGAATCATTTCTGGCTACCGATGGTACAATTTCATCAGCGGTGCTAACTGCTGCAGGAGGTTTTGCTGATGGAAGATCTGAAGGCTCTGGTTTAAGATTTTTTTTCTTTAAGCGCAAATGGTCCTGTGATCGGAAGAATTTCACTGGGATGCAGTTGATTTTTGGAGCAAAGTAACGAGCAGAACTCTCATGAGTCACAATATTGGGAAGAAAAGGATTGTAAAGAATGGCAACCACCACACCCCAAACAATGGTAAAAGAGCTACTTTCTAAAAGTTTTATACATAGTTTGTAGGGTAAAGTTGTGACTGGATATACGGCAAGAGAAACAAGGGTAAGAACGGAGTAGGCGACTGTTTCTAACGTCGAAGTAGTAATGAGAATAAGAAGACCTATTTCACAAGAAATTACTCTTCCTGCCAATTTTGAGATATTATCTATCGGTTTGTCTTTTCCAATCCATTCTTCTTCTTTTCCCTGAGGATTTCTCCATGCCAGTAACCGTGTCATCATGTGACTAGAAAAACATCTGTTTAAATCCATAGGCCTTCTCGGTTTTGCGAACTCATGATAGCTCTATTTTTGGAATAAATAAAATTTGATTTTTTTGTCAGACCTATAAGGATGATTCTAGTTTTAGATAAGAAGGTTTATTCTAAGAAAGCCAGCTTCAAAGGATTTAAGGGGGAAGATTAGTTTTAGCGAGAGAAGCTCCTAATGCCCTTACTTTGATAATTTTTATTTAGACAACTTCCCTGCTTTTCACGTAAAGTGAAAAAAACTTGAAAAAAGTTGTCTATGGGCAAGAAATACAAGATCATTTTTTCCATTTTGCTTTTACTGGCTATCACATGGCTCGGCCTGCTGTTTATCGATGGCAGCAAATGGGTTGTATTGAATCCAAAAGGCATCATTGCCTTGAAAGAATACCGACTGATGGTGTTCTGCACCTGGATGATGCTCATTGTGGTGGTCCCTGTGCTCATCATTACATTGGTTTTTGCCTGGCGCTATCGAGCGGATAATACCAAAGCCAAATATAATCCTGAGGAGGACCAGAACCATGTGGCCGAGGTGATTTGGTGGGGCATTCCTTTTGTGATTATTACGATTTTGGGAATTGTTACCTGGAAAAGTTGTCTTGAGTTAGATCCGTTCAAACCGCTGGAGTCAGAAAAAAAGCCGTTAAAGATTCAAGTGGTCGCTCTGCAGTGGAAATGGCTCTTCATCTATCCCGAGCAGAAGATAGCCACGGTTAATTTTGTGCAGTTCCCCGAGCAAACTCCTGTAAATTTTGAGATTAGCGCCGATGCTCCAATGAATTCTTTTTGGATTCCTCAACTAGGAGGGCAGATCTATGCAATGCCCGGAATGGTTGCAAAGCTTCATCTGATGGCTGATGAGGCAGGCGATTATTGGGGCTCGTCCGCCAATCTCAGCGGAAAAGGATTCGCGGGGATGCGTTTTGCTGCAAAATCTTGCTCCGCAGAAGATTTTAATAGCTGGGTGGACTCGGTGAAACAACAGAGTCGAGCCCTGGATTATGCCGAGATTGCTGAGCCGAGCGCATACGTTCCTCCGGCATATTATAAGTTATCGCAAGAAAATCTATTTGAGCAGATTGTCATGAAATATATGGTTCCCCAAAGAAGCGAAGAGAAATAAATATGTTTGGCAGATTGTTTACAGATGTTTATCCGCACGACTGGATCGAATACGGAGCAAGTATTTCGATGTTCTTGGGACTGCTGGGCATTATCGGCTATTTAACTTATACCCGAAGATGGAAATGGCTCTGGAAAGAATATCTGACTTCTCTCGATCCTAAAAAAATTGGGATGATGTATCTCTCTGTGACTCTTCTTTCTCTTGCGAAAGGACTTATTGATGCCGTTATGCTGAGAGCGCAGCAGGCCTTTTCTGTCGGCAAGTCATTTGGATATTTAACATCGGACCATTTCCAGCAGGTCTTTACCGCCCATGGCGCTACGATGATCTTCTTTGTCGGGATGGGCATCATCTTTGCGCTGATGAATTTAGTCGTCCCTCTGCAAATCGGAGCGCGGGATGTGGCCTTTCCCTTCTTGAATGCCATCAGTTTCTATTTATATGCGATAGGAGCAGGACTTATCGTTCTATCTTTAGCCATTGGAGAGTTTTCCGGAGCAGGCTGGGTAGCGTACCCTCCGCTTTCAGGGCTGGCGTATAATCCCGGCGTAGGGGTGGACTATTGGATCTGGAGCGTTCAGATCGCAGGGGTCGGGAGCTTACTGGCCGGCATTAATTTCTTTGTGACGATTATTAAGATGCGATGCCCCGGCATGACCCTTATGAAAATGCCCATCTTTATATGGAGTATTTTAGGAGCTGTCGTTCTTATTCTTTTTGCCTTCCCTATTCTGACAGCGACCGTGGGCATGCTCACTTTAGACCGATATCTAGGGATGCATTTTTTCACGCCCGACTTTGGGGGCAATCCCATGATGTACATTAACCTCATTTGGGCCTGGGGGCATCCGGAAGTCTATATCCTAGTTTTGCCTGTCTTTGGAGTTTTTTCCGAAGTCGTGGCGACCTTCTCGCAAAAAAAGCTCTTTGGCTACATCTCGATGGTTTGGGCACTAGCTGGAATTACATTCCTCTCTTTCATCGTTTGGCTGCACCACTTCTTCACCATGGGGGCGAGCGCTAATGCGAATGCCTTCTTCGGGGTCATGACTATGCTCATTGCCGTCCCCACGGGTGTCAAACTTTTCAATTGGCTGTTCACCATGCACCGCGGACGTGTTTTATTTACGACGCCGATGCTTTGGTTCTTAGGATTTGTTCTCATCTTTACCATTGGCGGGATGACAGGCGTTTTGATGTCGATAGCTCCTGCCGACTTCCAATTCCATAATAGCCTATTTCTCATTGCCCATTTCCATTCGACGATCATCGGAGCTGTGGTTTTCGGCTTTTTTGCAGGTCTTGTCTATTGGTTTCCGAAGATTACAGGGTTTAAGCTGAATGAAAGACTGGGGCGGCATGCTTTTTGGTGCTGGTTCTTCGGTTTCTTGCTGGCTTTTATGCCCTTATATTTTTTGGGACTCATGGGTGCGACACGAAGATTGGATCACTATGAAGCTTCGACAGGTTGGCAGCCTTTATTCGTTGTCGCGGGTATCGGGGTGACTTTGATTTGTATCGGCTATATGGTCATGGTGAAGCAGCTCCTAGTGAGTATTAAAGAGCGAAAGCAGAATCTCGATACCACGGGCGATCCCTGGAATGGTCGGACTCTCGAATGGGCGACCGCTTCTCCTCCTCAGGAATACAATTTTGCGATTCTTCCCGAAGTACACGAAAGGGATGCTTTTTGGGCCATGAAAAAAAATAAAACCCCCGCTAAGCCCATCTACGAAGACATTATTTTGCCTAAGCACACAGCTATCCCTCCTATTATTGGAGCCTTCGGCTTTTTAATGGGCTTTTGCCTCATCTGGCATATCATGTGGCTCGCAGCCTTAAGCCTTCTTGGGATCATCATCTGTATGATCGTCAGGCTTTCCGAGCGTGAGACGGAAGAGTGCATTTCTGCCGAGGAAGTCGAGAAAATAGAGACTGCAGCGAGGAATCCTTTATGACATCTCAAGAAGCTCATCTCAACGAAACTTTTTCTAAAACAACTTTCGGTTTTTGGACGTATCTTATGACCGACTGCGTTTTGTTTGCGACCCTCTTTGCGACCTTTATTGTGCTGCATAACAACACTTATGGAGGCCCCTCGGGGAAAGAGCTCTTCAGCCTTCCCTTTGCTTTGACAGAGACGTTAATCCTGCTCGCCAGCAGCTTCACTTGCACCTTATCGAAGATTGCAGGGGCGCGGGAGGACAAAAAAGGAATGATCGCCTGGTTTGCCGTCACTTTTTTATTGGGACTAGCCTTTATCTGTATGGAGCTGAATGAATTCACTCATCTCGTTCAAGACGGCAATAGCTGGCAGCGGAGCGCTTTTTTGTCGGCCTTCTTCACTTTGGTCGGCACCCATGGGCTCCACATTTCCTTGGGACTTATATGGATGGTCATCCTGCTTGTTCCTGTCTCCCGCAACGGACTGACACCTGTTTCTCATAAAAGACTGACGTGCTTACGGATGTTTTGGCACTTCTTGGACGTTGTCTGGATTTTCATCTTCACCATCGTCTATTTAATGGGGTCTCTATGAGAGAGCAAGTCGGGACATTAAAACATTACGCGATAGGATTTATTTTATGCATAGTGCTCACGCTAGCGTCTTATTTCCTGGTCGCTAATCAGCTGCTCACAGGGTGGAACTTAATTTTTATCATTCTTGGACTCGGAGTGATCCAAATGGCCGTGCAGCTCTTGGTATTTATGCATATGGGAAGAGATCCGGGCGATGCGCCGGTCAAGACTCATTGGAATTTGATCATGTTTTTCTTCATGGCCATGGTCGTTGTCATTATTGTTTTTGGTTCGCTCTGGATTATGTACACCTTGAATTATCGTGAGATGCCGCCGATGGACATGTCACAACTCAAGAATTTACAAAACGGCGGCTTGTAGGAAAGAATGGTCAAAGCACACATCATCCTGACAAAACCCGGTATTATTCTAGGCAATGTCATTACAATGGCCGGCGGTTTTGCGTTAGCTTCACGAGGCCATCTAGATGGATGGTTATTTTTAGTGACCTTGATCGGGCTTTCGTTTGTCATTGCCTCTTCGTGCGTTTTCAATAACTATATCGATCGTCAAGTGGACGCCAAGATGGCAAGGACCAAAAATCGGGCCCTTGCGACAGGATCTATTTCCAGCAAAAATGCTCTTATCTTCGGAGTTATTCTCGGAATTATTGGCGCTTTCATCTTAGGTTTTTACACGAATCTTTTGGCGCTCTTGATCGCGTTCGCTGGTTTGGTGATTTATGTTTTTCCCTACAGTTTGGGCAAGTATCGCACGAGTCATGCGACGCTCATCGGTAGCATTGCAGGCGCAGCACCTCCCTTAGTAGGCTATACGGCAGTGACAGGGAGTTTGGATCTTGCCGCTTTGATTTTATTTTTGATTGTTGTCTTCTGGCAAATGCCCCATTTTTATGCGATAGCGATCTATCGTTATCACGATTATGCCCGCGCCTCGATTCCAGTGCTGCCAGTTAAAAAAGGGATGCATGCAACAAAAGTGCATATGGTGCTTTACACCATCGCCTTTCTGGTCGCGGCGCTTCTGCTTACAGTTTTTGGATACACTGGATATGTCTATTTTACTGCGACAGCCTTGGTAGGGTTCCTTTGGCTAGGGCTTTGCCTCCAAGGTTTTAAAGCCCGCATCGATGCGCAGTGGGCTCGTAAAGTTTTTCTTTTTTCCCTTATCGTCATCATCGTGCTTTGTGTCACGATGGCTTTCGACACGATCTAAGGTATGCGACAGCCACAAGCTTTTTCGCAGCCGCAATGTTTATCTTTGACGTAGCATTCAGGTTTACAGACACAGTCGCTGTCTCTTTCATGGCACTGCGAACACGACTCCAAAATCAAACAGCTGGCAAGGATGAGTAAGGGGACAATTAAATTTTTCATACAACACTCTCTTGTTCCAAGAGTAGCTAAGCGTTTAATAAACTCAAAATCTATTTCTCTCTGTATTAGGGGTATAAATCTGGCGAAAAGTGCATTTTTTTCTGAGTTTTCGCCAGATTAAAGATTTTTCCGAGCAAAAACTGGATTCGGGATAGTTCATGTCAACTTCATAATGAATTGTAAAATTCAGAGATTTTTGTCCTTAGGCTGAACTCTAAAAGTTATCAAGCGCGCTCCATGTTGCAGCATACAGTGTACTTTTATGAGCCAATCAGATGGCGTATGGAGACAAAGAAAACGAGAAGTTTCAGAAAAAGGCCGAAATGGAGAAAAAAGCCGAGAATGTCGAGCCCTAATAGGTGTACTGCGAGCGACAAAAGATAACTCGGAAGAGCTAGAGGAAATGGGTATGGCAACCACAATACTCGGCGTAATATAGCGTCAAAATTCCTAAAAATCCTATAAACTATAAGGCGTTTCCTTATGAAAACGCCTTAAAATTAGAGTTATTTCAACGGATTCAACGGATAGTCTCTAATAGAACAACTACCATAACTACTACCATTGTTGTACTCGATAACTGTTGCAGTCAACTCACCAGTTTTGCTTGATGTGTTAATACCAGCAACTTCTGGAGGACTAGTGTAACTCCCATCGGTGTTATGTGTGACAGAGTACACATTTCCACTATTGCTTGTCACAGAATAAACAGAACTCATATATTTTCCTTTTTGTAATGTTCTAAGCGATTTAGAACATTCGTAGTTTGTGAGGCAATAAAATTTTTGTCAAACATTTTTTCAATAAATTTTCATCAAAGAATTTAAGGATAGGTTCAAGGACCTTTGAAATTGGAGAAAAATTTCGTTTTATTGCCTAATGAAGAGGTTTCATAGGTAACTTTTTTAAAAAGCCGAAACATCCTTGTTTTGAAATTACACAATGAGATAGATTCCTTATTAATGGACTTAAAGCAAAAAACTTTAAAAAAAGAAGTTGTCTTTCATGGGACAAGTCTTTTTATGGGTCTCGACGTTGCTGTGCGACTGATCCCTGCGCCGCCAGGCAGCGGAATTGTGTTTCGGCGTGTCGATTTGCCGCATACACCTACGATCCCAGCTCAAACAGAACAAGTGCGCGATGCTGTCCGATGTACGAAAGTCAGCGCAGGAGAAGATTCCGTTCAGACCATTGAGCATTTTATGGCTGCAGTACGAGCCTGTGAAATTGACAATTTAATTGTTGAGGTCTCGGGTCCTGAGATGCCGATCTTTGACGGGAGCTCGCTCCACTATGTAGAACTGCTGGATCAAGCCGGTGTTGTGGAGCAAGAGGGGGGTAAAAATATATTTATCCTCGAAGAGCCTATCTCTTGGTCGCAGGGCGATATGCACTTGATTGCCTTACCGTCGGATGAATATCGCATCAGCTATACCCTCCATTATCCGCAGTCGCCTTATTTAAGATCTCAATACTATTCTTGCGTTGTCAAACCTGAAACATTCCGTGCAGAGATCGCTCCTTGCAGGACATTTACCCTTTATAAGGAAATCGCTCCTTTGATTGAAAAAGGATTTTTGAAAAATGCAGTTTTAGATTGCGGGGTTGTTATCGATGGAGATAAAGTATTAAATCCCGAAGGAGTCCGTTTCCCCGATGAGATGGTCCGGCATAAAATTTTAGATATCATTGGAGATTTTGCTTTGCTTGGCTGTACGTTTCATGCGCATTTAATTGCGATCAAGACGGGACACGCGGCCAACCATTCTGTTGCTAAAGAGTTACGTAAATTTTTGAGGAAAAGATGAACGTTCATACGCCCCCGCAAATCATTTTAGATGCAAAAAAGATAGCCCAAATTCTACCCCATCGGTATCCTTTTTTACTGGTGGACCGGATTATTCACATTAATTTAGATGAAAATGTGGTTATTGGTCAGAAAAACGTCACCATGAACGAACATTTTTTTGTCGGCCATTTCCCTGAAGTTCCCATTATGCCGGGAGTGCTTATTTTAGAAGCCTTGGCGCAAACGGGGGGAATTTTGGTTCACCAAAAACTACAAACCGATAAAATCGCTGTGTTATTAACCGTCAATAATGCAAAATTTCGCAAGCCCGTCGTGCCGGGCGATGTTTTAGAAATGCATATTACTGGCCAACATGTCAGCTTTAAAGGGGGCAAAGTCTTAGCCAAAGCACTCGTCAACGAACAAGTGGTCGTGGAAGCTGAGATCGGTTTTGCTCTTGTAGATCGGAAACAACTTTAAAAGGACTCGAGTATGGCAAAAACAAACATTCATCCAACAGCTATTGTCGAGCCGGAAGCAAAGATCGGCAGCAACGTCACTATCGAGGCCTATGCTGTCGTCAAAGGGACTGTCACCCTCGAAGATAACGTGACCATTAAGTCCTACGTCTATCTGGATGGGCACACGACCATCGGTGCGGGCACGACGATTTATCCCGGTGCCAGCATTGGAACCAAGACGCAAGATCTTAAATTTCGGGGAGAGAAAACTTTTGTTGTCATCGGAAAGAACTGTGAAATCCGCGAGTATGTGACGATCAACTCCTCCTGCCAAGAAAATTCTGTTGTCCGCGTCGGTGATCAATGTCTCATCATGGCCTACTGCCACGTCGCCCATAATTGCGAGGTAGGAAATCGGGTCATCATGGCTAACGGTGTGAATTTAGCTGGACATGTGGTCATCGAAGATTGCGCTGTGATCGGAGGGATGGCGGCTGTTCATCAATTCACCCGCATTGGATGCTATGCCATGGTCGGAGGATTTAGCCGTGTCACGCATGATGTGCCTCCTTATTCTATCGGCGGCGGCGTTCCTTATAAACTCGGCGGCCTCAATTTAGTCGGCCTTAAGCGGCATGGATTCCCTATTACTGTCCGGAAAGATTTAACGCGCGCCTTCAAGCTCACCTACCGCTCGGGCCTACGCCTCAAGGAAGCTCTGGAGCAGATCCAACGAGAAGTCGAACCGAGCCTCTATATTAAACACTGGTTGCAATTCTGCCGTGCTTCTCGCCGAGGCCTCATTGGTCTGCATGGATGCAACCGCTCCCCCGATGCATTAGAAGAACTCGAAGAATATGAAGAGATGCTGCAAGAAGAAATGACGTGAACATCGTTTTTTTTGGAACATCCCCGTTTGCTGTTCATATTCTCCGATCTCTGCTCGAGCACAAACTCAACATAGTCGCCGTTGTGACGAGGACAGACAAACCCCAAGGCCGTTCTCTTAAGGTCAGTCCTCCTCCTGTCAAGCAACTTGTCTTGCAATCTCATCCCGACCTTCCTGTTTTGCAGCCGCTCAAAGCTTCTACTCCTGAATTTGCCGAACTCTTGAAAAAATTCAAGCCCGATCTTTTTATCGTCGCAGCCTATGGGGAGATCCTCAAAAACTTTATCTTGGAGATCCCTCGTCTGGGGGCTATTAATGTCCATGGAAGCATCCTTCCGAAATATCGAGGAGCTGCTCCCATTCAGCGCTCTCTTATGAACGGAGATCCTGAAACCGGCATCACCATTATTAAAATGGTGCTAGAGATGGATGCAGGCGATATGCTGCAGCGTGTCAAGATCCCTCTTTCACCCGAGGACACTTTTGGAGAAATGGAGCAAAAGCTTGCTGAAATTTCTTATCCTGCTTTGATCAAAGTCATTCATGACCTCGAAAAAGGGACGCTCAGTCCCATTCCGCAAGATCCTTCTCAAGCTTCCTTTGCACCGAAGATTGCTTCTCAGGAGACAGAAATTCAATGGAGCCGTCCCGCACAGGAGATCCACAATCTCATCCGCGGGATTTCACCTCAGCCGGGAGCTTGGTGCTGGGTGGAAATCCAGGGAGAAAAAAAACGTTTAAAAATCAAACGGTCGCAAGTTGCCGCAGGTTTTCCTAAAGGATATTTCGGCGAAAATCTTGCTTTCACGGACAAAGAATGGGTGGTTGCCTGCGGACAAGGCGCTTTAAGACTTTTAGAAGTCCAGCTCGAAGGCAAAAAAAGTCTTCCAATCCCAGATTTTCTGCGAGGTTTTCACGAACCTTGCAAGATTCTTGCTTAAGCGAAAAAATTCTAAAAATATTTTCACAATCTCTTTGATTTAAAGCTCTTTTTGGCTTATCCTTTTTTCTTGAAAAGTTCAAAGAACCTTAACTTTCAAAGAGGAGTTTTTTTATGTCAGCAGCAGGAGGAAAAGCCCCACCACCCGTTAGTCCGAGTATATTTTCATATGTTCCCTATCATGATGATATTTATAGAGGCTATGTCACAGTACGTAGTTATGCAGAATGGTTTTTTACGGAACATCTTGTGGGTAAGTTTATCTTGGAAACTTTGACTTCATTAAATCCTTCTCCAGGGCAAAAGAACTTGATGATCAAAATCCCCGAAGCAATCTATAAAGTTGCACATCGCTTTGAACATTCTCCAGCAAAAGCTGCCCATCTATTAAAAAGCTTTGCCCATACGATCAAACCTTTAATTATCCTGGCTCCCTGCGCCAAATCCTTTTTGGCTTTTGGAGAGACAGCCGGTAAAGTCGTGCCTATTTTTAAACAAGGTCAAGATAAGAGACGATATGTTGTCTTCGAGACAACAGGAGATGTTCAGAAACCTCTTCAAGCTTCGTACAAATTAGAAAACTGGGAACAGTGGCTTAATAAAGGGGAACTTATTGCACATTGGGCTATAAGTTTTTGCGAGAGTGAGGCGGGATATCAGAAGATGATGAACAATGGGCCTTCAAGATTAACTACCCTGGCCCGCATACTCAGCCCTCTTGTATCTGCCAAGATCCTCTATATGGAAGGAAGCTTCTTATATAAAACTTTGCAGCCTGCTGAAGACAAACACGATGTGGGTGCGGTTGATAAAAAGAAAGCAAAGCTTGCTAAGCAGGAAATCTATGGCTCAGCCCTGAAGATAGCTCTAGCGGTTATTTGCCTGAGTTTAGATCTGTTTAATAAATTCGGTTCTAAAGAAAAGCAATCTGTTTGGTTGGAGACAACAATCTTCTGGGCAAGTGTTGCTCCTGCCTTTGTCGGAACCGCAGCTCATTTTTACTGGCCTAAGCTTGTACTAACGCCGCTTCAGAATAGCGTAGGTATCCGTTAAGTATGCCCGCCTATGTTGCGATTGCTTACGAGTATCTTTTTAAGGACCATCCAGCAAACTTCTCGGCCTGGATGGGAGCAATCTCCGACGGCGCCCAGTATTTTGGGCGCCTTTCTGCTCGGGCTTCAAAGATTGCTAAAAACATTTCGAATTGCACGACGCTCTTTCAAATCGGCTATGACCTTCCCTTAGCCTTTCAAAGCTTTCGCATTGCTTATGATCGGTACTATAAAATTTCAACTTTTGATGCTCAACCATCTCAGCAGGAAGTGAAAAAGCCAGGACCTATAACCCTGGATATTTGCAAAGTTATTAGCTCCGGCGTTCTTCTTGTAGATTTCACCAGGCGCCATATTTTTGAGGCAAACCCTTCATCTTTTATGAATTTGCTTGGAGCTCTAGCTGATATCTCCAAAAATGGATATGAGTTTTATCTCTATCATCAAGACCGGAAAAAAGAAGCCAAAACCTTCTTCTCCTCAGACGTCCGCACTTTATCTTTTTTGTGCCAAAAAACCTCTCAGTTGTTTTTAGCCGGCCTCTCCTTAATCTCTATTTACAAAGGTAAAGAGAATACCGCTCCCTTACTTTCGCTTTTTCTCACTACCATCTATTTGGGATCTCATTTTACGTTCTATTACAAGACACATCCGCATCGTGAAAGAAGAATCAGAATTATTCAGGATTGATTTATGAATCTAACACAAATTTTGAATGCTGGCGAAGCAGGACTCGGAGCGCTAAAATCTCTCGGCGGTCCGATAGGAGTACTTAAAACGGCCAGCAACCTTTCCTTGCATGTTCCCCCTGTGAGCGGTCTGGGCTCAAAGCTTCTCAAAAGACTGAATTGGGCCGAAGGTCCTCCGGAAATCGCAGCCTTAATGGCCGACGCCTTAGCGCTAGGCCGGCTTCTTTACCAAAAAGGGTTATCAGAAAGCGCAGGAAAAATCACAGAACTTGCAGTTTCCATTCTCAAAAAATGTTGCACGATCTTTCAATGGCTGGATCAACGTCATTTAGTTTCTGCAGATCCCTCTGACTTAGGTCCCATCCAAGGGGTCAGTAATTTCTGTGATGTGATGGGTTCTTCCGTGGAGTTGTGGCAGAATTTTCTCAAACTATCCTCGGAGAGGCAAGTTCTCAGCCCAGCCCTAAAGTTCCTCAAAGCTAATTTGCAGTTTTATGTCTATCTATCTGATAATAAGCAACTTAACATTATTGTCACGGGGTTGGGAGTTGCAGCGGACGGTTATGATCTTTATCAAAAATGTAAAAAAATTCCTTTAAATCCAAAAGAATGGACTATCACTATCCCTCCGATGGGTCAAATTATTTCTATCATTGCATTAGGAGCTTTAGCTTTGTATGTCATTGAAAAAAAAGTCGAATCAGAGAATCTTCAGTAATTATTGAGTTTCATTTACTTGTTAAATTTGAAATAATAAATACATTATAATTAATAATTTAATAGATCTATTAAAACATTAAATAATGCTATAATATTATTATGCAATTAACAATTGGCACGCTTAATCCTTTATACTGGATGCCCGCTAACGTTAGCTTCGAAGGTAAATTCTCCACATCGCTAGCTGAAAGTGCAGATTTTGTTTTAAGCCGCATCAATGCTATTTTTGATAAATGCGTGAAGCAGATCGAACACTTGCACACCCCGCTTTTTGCAGCGGAAATTGCGGCAGAATGGGGCAAGCTGGTGCCTTCTATCGAGAATATGAGCCATGAGGCGTTTTCTCAACTGACGATGATCAGCCAGCCTTGTCAAATTCTGACTTTAGTCAGTGATGGCAAAAAGGTTCCCATGAAAGTCTTCGGCTTCCCCCTAGAAGAGAAGGAAATGGAAAAGCCTGCCGAGCGTGTTAATTTAGGATTTTCTATGGTCATGCGTCTATGCAACACAGTCAATTGGCTGCAAGATACAGGAGTGCTGACTCCTGCAGCCTCCCTGGCGTGGCGCATGAGCTTTATAGGCGCCTTCTGCGCTTTAGCGAGCTCTTCGATCAAGTTGGGAGACAGTGTCTTACACTATTCTTCCGCTCTTAAACTATCCATCAACATTTTAAATTTTACAGCAGCTGTTCTTGCTCTCTACCTGGTGTTCCAGGTATCGGCTCCTCTTCATGTCTTGTCGTTAATGCTGATGACGGGTACTCTTTTTTTGAGTGCCATATCAGGAGCCCACTAAATTTAAAAAATCTTCCTCCCTGTCTTTTAGGGAGTGGTTTCTTCTTTTGGCCTTTCTAGGCCTTTGTCTTTCCTTGGTCATTTATGCTATTCTTGCCTCCGGCAGATAAGAGTCTCTAAGCAACTTCCGCAAATTTTGATTGTAGGAAAATCCGCAGATTTGTTAGCCTACTCGCTTTAACCTACTTGCAACAGCACTTAGCTGTTGTTCTCCAAATATTAGTGTTAAAATTGATTTATAGGGTCATTCATGTTGAATGCCTTAAAAGAGTAGAGACAAGAGAGAATTATGAAGCCAAAGTTAATGGGAATTAAGCAGGGAATGATGCAGATCTTCGATGATCAGGGAAACCGTGTTGTTTGTACGGTCATCCTTGCCGAACCGCATGTGATCTCTCAAATCAAGACGAAAGAAAACGATGGATATACCGCTCTTCAATTGGCATCCATGAAAGTCCGTCCCTCCAAAGCTAAAAATGTGAAGAAACCTCAAGCGGGCCACTTTAAAAAAGCTGGCATCGAGCCTCGTAAAAATGCCTGCGAAATCCGCGTCGACGCACTCGAAAACTATCAGCTCGGTCAAGAGATGGGCGTTGAAGTTTTCAACGAAATCGAATTTGTCGATGTGAGGGGAATCTCTAAAGGTAAAGGCCATCAAGGGGTGATTAAGCGCCACCATTTTGCCGGAGGCCCTGCAGCCCACGGTTCGGGGTTCCATCGACATGGCGGTTCTTGCGGGATGAGAACATCTCCCGGACGTTGCTTGCCAGGCCAAAAAAAATCAGGCCGTATGGGCGGCGAGCAAGTTACCATGGAAAATCTCCGTGTTGTGAAAATTGACAGCGAAAAACATGTCATTCTCGTGGAAGGAGCAATTCCTGGCAGTCGCGGCGGATTAGTCTATGTGACTCCAGCTAAGAAAAAAGTTAAGAAGGTCAAAAAGTAAAGGTGAAACGTGGCAAATATTAAAAAGTTTGATCTTTCAGGAAAAGAAATTGGCCAAATCACCGTTAAAGACGAAGTGCTCGAGCGCGGTGCCAATTCACAAATGATTAAAGATTACATCGTCGCTCTGCGAGCGAATGCAAGACAGTGGAGTGCTCATACAAAATCGCGCTCAGAAGTCTCTCACTCAGGTCAGAAGCCGCATCCTCAAAAAGGAACCGGCCGCGCACGGCAAGGTTATCTAGGCGCCCCACAATATAAAGGCGGCGGACGCGTCGGTGGTCCTCGTGCAAAATTTGACCAGCATGTCAGCATCAACCGCAAAGAAAAGCGGGCAGCTATCCGTCATCTCCTCGCCGAAAAAATTCAAAGTGAAAGCATGATCGTCCTCGAAAACGAAGCTTTCAAAGCCCCCAAAACGAAAAAAGTTGCCGACTTCTTGAAAGGACGAGAGATTTTTGGGAAGAAAGTCTTAATTATTGGCGATCTCGAAGAGAAAAAAGCTGCTTCCAAGAAGAAAAAAACTGACAACAAGTCAGAAAGCAAAAATGATCATTTCCTGAAAAGCCTGCGCAATATTCCCCGCGCTGAATATATCGTTCTCGATAACGTCAGCGGTTATGATATTATTGCCCACCGCAACATCATTTTGATGGAACCTGCCGTTGATAAACTCATGAAGATTTTAGAGAGTTAAACATGTTGAAAAGAAACCCTTATAACGTGATTAAAAGCCGCTACGTGACGGAGAAAGCCCGTGTCTTAGAAGGCCTCCATGCGAGTAGCAGCAATCCTTGCGTTAAGAAATGCAACACGCCCAAATACGTTTTTCTTGTCGATAAAAATGCGACAAAGCAAGAAATCGCTCAAGCTGTCGAGACGATTTATGCCGATAAGAAAATTAAAGTCATTGGCGTCAACACCATTACCAATAAACCTAAAGCCCGTACAGTCCGTGGACGCAGAGGAATGAAGCCGGGGTTTAAAAAAGCCATCGTCACTCTGAAAGCCGGTGACGTGATCGAAGATAAGGTATAAAGATGACAAAGAAATTTAGACCTATTACACCTAGCCAACGAGAACTCGTCCTAGAAAGCCATCTTGAATTAACAAAAGGCGCAAAGCCTGTTAAAGCTCTCTTGGCGAAAAAGAACCGGACCGGCGGACGCAACCACCACGGCCATATCACCTGCCGTCACATGGGCGGTGGCGCTAAGAAGTTCTATCGCATGATCGATTTCCAGCGGGATAAGATTGACGTCCCTGCTAAAGTCGCTGCTCTTGAATACGACCCTAACCGTACAGCTCACATCGCCCTTTTGCATTATTCTGATGGTGAGAAGCGGTACATCTTAGCGCCTGAGGGCCTGAAAGTCGGCGATCTCGTCATGACAACCGATAAAGAGATGTACAATGTCGGATGCTGCATGAAGCTTAAATTCATGCCGCTCGGATCTGTCATTCACAATATCGAAATGTATCCAGGCCGCGGAGGCACTCTCGTCCGATCTTCCGGACTTTCCGCACAGCTTCTCGCACGCAGCGAAGGATACGTTAAACTTAAAATGCCCTCCGGTGAAATCCGCATGATCAATGAAGACTGCCGCGCAACTTTCGGAGTAGTTTCGAATGCCGAGCGCATCCTTCGTGTCGAAGGAAAAGCAGGACGCAACCGATGGAAAGGCATTAGACCTACAGTCCGTGGAACGGCGATGAATCCTGTCGACCACCCTCACGGTGGTGGTGAAGGTAAGCACAACGGCTACCTCCCGCAAACACCTTGGGCGATGTACACCAAAGGATTCCGTACTCGTTCCAAGAAGAAGACCCTGAAGTGGATCGTCAAAGATCGGAGGAAATAAAGTTTTATGGGTAGATCGTTAAGAAAAGGTCCTTTTGTAGACCATCATTTGCTCGCCAAAATTGAGAAACAAAACAAAGGCGGGTCCAAACGAGCCATTAAAACTTGGTCTCGCAGATCGATGATTTTGCCAGAAATGGTAGGACATACTTTTGAGGTCCACAACGGCCGTAAACATATAGCAGTTTATGTCTCTGAGAATATGGTCGGGCATCGCTTAGGCGAGTTCGCTCCTACAAGGATCTTCAAAGGACACGGATCTAAGAAAATCGCTGAAGCAGCCGCCGCAGCCGCTGCTGCTCCTGCCGGTGCAGCTCCAGCAGCCGCGCCCGCAGCACCAGCACAGTCAACTTAAATGAAGGAAACGTATGCAAAACGCTAGAGCGTGTACAAAATATGTGAGAATACCTCCCCGGAAAGCGCGGCTTGCTGCAGATCTTATCCGTGGATTAAATGTCGAAGACGCGGTGATTCAGCTCATGTATTCACAGCTCAAGGGTGGAAAACTGCTCAAGAAAACTCTCGACAGCGCTGTCGCTAATGCGGAGACGCAATTGAATGTTCCACGCCAAAAGCTGATGGTCAAAGAGGTGAGAGTCGATGCAGGCCCCGTGCTGAAGCGCTCCAAATCAAAAGCTCGCGGCGGAATGGTGGCTATCATGAAGCGCACAAGCCATTTCACGGTGATTGTCGAGCCTCAAAGTGAAAGTGATACAAGCAGGAAAGGTAAATAAGAATGGGCCAGAAAACATCCCCAATTGGATTTAGATTAGTCCGAACCAAAAAATGGCGTTCTCTCTGGTACGCCAATAAACAAGAGTTCGGCAACCAGATAGGCGAAGATAAATTCATCCGAAAATACCTCATGTCCAAGCCGATCTGCGTGGGAACTTCCTTGATCACGATTAAGCGGATGAGTGGAAAAATTGAAGTGACTATCCACACAGCTCGTCCGGGTCTTGTCATCGGGAAAAAAGGCGCTGAGATCGACATCCTGAAGCAAGAATTAAAAAAAGTGACCGGCAAAGATATCTGGATCGAAGTCGAAGAAATTAAACGTCCGGACCTCGATGCTAAGCTCGTCGCCGACGGAATTGCAAAACAACTCGAAAGACGGATGCCCTTCCGCCGCGTGATGAAGAAAGCGATGCAGTCCAGCATGGACGCCGGCGCAGCAGGGATTAAAGTTTCTGTCTCCGGACGTATCGGTGGAGCTGAGATTGCCCGTACTGAATGGTACAAAGAAGGACGCATCCCACTTCATACCCTCCGTGCCGACATTGACTATGCAATGGGAAGAGCCGAAACCACCTATGGATCGATCGGTGTGAAGGTCTGGATTAACAAAGGCGAAGAAGGAGCAGCTTGATTATGGCACTGATGCCCGTTCGAACTAAATTTCGCAAAATGCAAAAAGGCCAGATGGCCGGTTTCAGCAAAGCTGCAAACTTTCTGGACTTCGGTGAATTTGGCATGCAAGCCCTCGAAAGAGGCTGGGTGACCAACCACCAAATTGAAGCAGCCCGCGTAGCGATTACTCGTTATTTAAACCGTCGCGGTCAAGTCTGGATCCGTATGTTCCCTGACAAATCAGTTTCCAAAAAGCCTGCCGAAACACGGATGGGTAAAGGAAAAGGAAATCCGGACCACTGGGTTGCGGTTGTGAAGCCTGGCCGTGTGATGTTCGAGGTGGGAGGGGTCGCTAAAGACCTCGCTCAGAACGCACTCCGCCGTGCTGCTGCAAAATTAGGAATTAAAACGCGCTTTGTCGAGCGCCTTGAGAGAGTATAGTATGTTAAAACCTGAAGACCTGAAAAAACAAAATCTCGATGAGCTCAAAGCTGTTTATCAAGATCTTTCGAAAGAGATCTACGAGATGAAAACAGAATTTAGCATATCTCGAAAGTTAGAAAAACCCCATCTCCTGCGAGAGAAAAAGAAAGATAGAGCCCGTGTGTTAACGGCCCTCAATCAAAAGTCCAGATCGCAGGACAAGTCGCAAGGAAAGGCTTAAAGTATGAAAACAGAGCAGCGAAATTTCCGTAAAGAAAAAGAAGGAACGGTCGTCTCGGCGAAGATGCAAAAGACGGTGACAGTCACCGTCGATCGAACTTACTTGCATCCCGAGTATCACAAAGTAGTGACCCGTAAAAAGAAATACTACGCTCACTGCGAAGGAATCGATGTCAAAGAAGGCCAAAAAGTTCGCATCGTTGAAACACGGCCTATTTCAAAATTAAAGCGATGGCGCGTAGTTGAGGTGATCGCATGATTCAACAAGAATCCGAATTAGATATTGCCGATAATACCGGTGCCAAGAGAGTCCGCTGCTTTAAAGTCCTCCGTGGATCTAAAAGGCGTTATGCGAGTGTCGGCGATGTGATCGTCTGCAGCGTTAAAGAAGCCGATCCGAAAGGACTCGTGAAAAAAGGCGAAGTTGTCAAAGTCGTCATCGTGCGTACCTGCAGTTATATCCGACGCCCCGATGGATCTCTACTCCGCTTTTATGACAACAGCGGCGTGATCCTCGATGATAAAGGAAACCCTCGCGGAAGCCGTATTTTCGGGCCTATTGCCCGTGAAGTTCGCGATGCGGGATTTGTGAAAATTGCATCGTTAGCCCCTGAGGTAATTTAAGATGAGCAAGTGGATAAAAAAAGGCGATACAGTTCTCGTCATAGCTGGAAACGAAAAAGGAAGAACAGGGACCGTCCTCCGCAAAAAAGACGACCGCGTTGTGATCCAAGGAATGAACATTCGCAAAAAGCATGCCAAACGGCGTGCGCAAACACAAACTCCGACCATTCTAGAAGTGGAAATGCCCATCCATATTTCGAATGTTTGCCTCTGCGATGATGAAGGAAAGAGAATCAAGCCCCAAGTGAGCCGCACGAAGAAAGAGAAAGAGCTCTTCTACATGAAAGGCGAGAAAAAGCAAGCGCTGCGAACATTGAAAGCGCATAAGAAAAGTTAAACGGATGAATAGCAATGTCTATATTACAAAAAAAGTTTAAAGAGGAAGTACAGCCCGCTCTCCAAAAGAAGTTCGGATACAAAAATCCGATGCTGATCCCTTCCTTGAAAAAAATCGTCATTAGCATGGGTCTCGCTGAAGCTGCGAAAGATAAAAATGCGATCCAAGCATGCCAAAAAGAAATGACGATGCTTTCGGGACAAAAGCCTGTGCTGACCCATACGAAGAAAGCGATCGCTAACTTCAAATCGCGCAAAGGGCAAGTGATCGGATTTAAAGTCACACTCCGCAAAAAACGGATGTATGACTTCCTCTTCCGTTTTTGCCACATTGTCGCGCCTCGTATCCGAGACTTCCGCGGCCTTCCTTTTAAATGCGACGGCAGAGGATCTTATTCCGTAGGACTTTCTGACCAGCAAGTATTCCCTGAGATCAACCTGGACGAAGTCAAAAGAACTCAAGGTATGAATATTACATTTGTAACATCGGCGAAAACTGATGATGAGTGCGTGGAGCTTCTCCGCATGCTTGGGTTTCCATTTAAGACGGAGGATAAATAATTATGTCACACCACGATCCTATTGCTGATATGCTGACACGGCTCCGCAATGCGATTACCGCACGCAGCCGCTATGTCGACATGGCCTTAAGCCGGCCCAAACATGACATTCTGAAAGTACTGGAAAAACACGGTTTTGTGGAACATGTCCTCGTTGACGATGAGCATAAAAAAATGCGAGTCTTCTTGAAATATGCAGGCGGCAGAGCCCCTCTCTTGCAAGGCCTCAAACGTATTTCTAAACCCAGCCTCCGCAAATATATCAGTAAAGATGAGATTCCTACGATCTCCGGCGGACTTGGTGTTGCTGTAGTGTCCACTTCGCAAGGTGTTGTCGATGGTGAAACCGCCCGCCAAAAAGGGATCGGCGGAGAACTTTTATGTTACGTATGGTGAGGTAATTAATTATGTCACGTTTAGGAAAAATGCCCATTAATCTCCCTTCTGGCGTCGAAGTGAAAACCGACGGGAAAAATATCCATGTTAAAGGGCCCAAAGGAACGCTCAGTTATCCGCTTGAGGAAGGAATCACCATTAAAGTCGCAGATGGACAAGCGATTGTCGAAAAAAACGAAAAGATCGAACTTCCAAAGCCGACACATGGACTCTACCGAGCACTGCTCAACACGATGGTCGAAGGTGTCTCTAAAGGATTCGAAGTTAAACTTTCCATGGTCGGCGTCGGATACCGTGCCGCTGTGCAAGGAAATAAAGTCGACCTGCAAGTCGGTCTCTCTCATCCCACGCAAATCCCTATTCCGAAAGGCGTGAGCGTGGCTGTAGATAAAAGCGTCACGATTATTATTACCGGCATTGACAAGCAGCTCGTCGGTCAGTTTGCTGCCATTGTGCGTGCTGTGAAACCCCCTGAGCCCTACAAAGGCAAAGGGATTCGTTATGAAAACGAATACGTCCGTAAAAAAGCAGGAAAAGCTGCTAAAGCTAAAACCGCTGCCGGATAAAACAGGATAAAAAAATATGGAAAGCTCTCTTATTCAAAGAAATCGCAAACGTATCAAACGCGCTGAGCGTGTACGCCAAAAACTTCGCGGCACTGCAGAGAAGCCGCGCCTGACCGTGATGAAGTCGAGCAAGCATCTTGCCGTTCAACTCATCGACGATGAAAAAGGTGTTACTCTGGCTGCCATGAGCACACAGATGAAAAAATTCCGCTCAAAAAAACTCACCAGCAATAAAGAATCTGCACGTGTGATTGGAGCAGAACTGGCCGAGCTTGCAAAAAGCAAAGACATCACCACCGTTGTTTTCGACCGCGGCTTTTACAAATACCACGGCGTCATTGCAGAACTTGCTAACGCTGCTCGAGAAGCAGGATTACAATTTTAAGGAAATAAAAGATGAAGCATAAATCTAAACGCCAGCGTCAAGAAGATTTTAATACCCACTTCGAGGAGAAGGTTCTCTATATTAACCGCTCTTCCAAAGTCGTGAAAGGGGGCCGTAAATTTAGTTTTTCAGCTCTTATCATCATCGGAGATGGCGAAGGGCATATTGGTTTTGGTTTTGCCAAGGCCAATGAAGTTTCCGATGCGATCCGTAAAGGGGGAGAAGCTGCCCGCAAAAATATTATGACCTTCGAAAGAGAAGGATTGACCATCCCGCATGATATTACTGTCAGCTGGGACGGATCAACTGTTTTCTTGAAGCCCGCCCCAGAAGGGACAGGCGTGATTGCCGGATCGAAAGTCCGTTCTGTTCTAGAGCTCGGCGGTGTTAAGGACATCGTTGCAAAAATCTATGGATCTAACAATCCTCTCAACCAAGTTCGTGCAACGCTCAAAGCTCTTTCTCTTCTGCAAAACCGACAACAAGCGCTTACAGCGAGAGGATTAGCATGATTACTTTAGGTTCCCTGTCTGATACACACCGTCCCCGCAAACGTGTCCAACGTGTGGGCCGCGGCATCGGATCCAAACGTGGAAAAACCTGTACGCGCGGAGTCAAAGGCGATAAAGCACGCCGAGGCTATAAAGGCCGTTTTGGCTACGAAGGAGGACAACTTCCTCTTTATCGTAAGCTCCCAACGAAAGGTTTTGTGAATGGACTGTTCAGAAACGATGTCTATTCGATCAACCTCGGACGGCTGAATATGCTGTTCAAAGACGGCGATGTCGTCAATTTAAAAACGCTGCGCGAGCGCGGCTATGCACCCAGAGATCCTAAAGGCGGTCTCAAAATTTTGGCCCAAGGCGACTTGAGCAAAAAAGTTACGATTGAAGCGCACGCTTTTTCCAAAGGTGCTGTAGAGAAACTCGAAAAAGCGAAAATTTCTTTTAAAGTTCTCGGAAAAAAAGACTCTTAAGAAAATGATAGAGGCAGTTAAGCGCATCTTCGCGATCCCAGAGTTAAAGACAAAAATTGTCTTTACGCTCATGATGCTGATGATTTGCCGGATCGGGGCGCATATCCCCGTTCCCGGCATTAACGGCGATTTAGCTGTCCGACTTTTCCACCATGCCACCGGTGGCAGCCAAAACCTCTTTCAGCTGATGGATGTTTTTTCTGGCGGCGCTTTTGCGCATATGACCATCATTGCCCTTGGCGTCATGCCTTATATCTCGGCCTCCATTATCATGCAGCTGCTCATGGCTCTTGTTCCTTCCCTGCAGCGTGAGATTAAAGAAAGTCCTGATCAAGGACGGCGCAAGATGGGGAAATGGATCCGTCTTTTCACTGTCGGTTTAGCCTTCTTCCAAGCAGGCCTTTTCGCCAAATATGCAGTTCAGCTCAATGCAGGGACCCCTGGGATTATCGTTCCTGAGCTGATGGACCTTCAGCTCTTCGGCATGCCTTGGCTGTTCTATATGATCGTCATGTTCACCATGACGGCTGGCACCATGCTCCTCATGTGGATCGGCGAGCAAATCTCCGAAAAAGGAATCGGCAACGGCATCAGCCTTATCATTACTGTGGGTATCCTCGCTTCGCTTCCTAGCACGATCGGTTCGATCATCCGCCAGCTCAACTTAGATTCTCAAGAGCCCGGCCAGCTCACCTTTTCTTCGCTGGTCGTTTTGGCGATTGTCTTTGTGCTCATTATTGTCGGAACGATCTTGGTCATCCAAGGACAAAGAAGAATTTCCTTACAATACGCAAGACGCGTCGTGGGACGGCAAGAGAACCAAGGCGGCAGCGCTTACATCCCTTTAAAAATTAACTATGCAGGCGTGATCCCTGTGATCTTCGCTTCTTCTCTTTTGATGTTCCCGGCCACTATTGCTCAATTTATCGGCCGCGGCAATGTACTCGGCCAAATTGCCCATTGGTTCTCGCCGGGGACGACTGTGCATACCTGTCTCTATGTCCTACTGATTATATTTTTTACTTATTTCTGGACTGCTACCCAATTCCATCCTGAACAAATAGCTTCCGATATGAAGAAGAACGGGGCCTTTATTCCTGGCATCCGGCAGGGCAAACCGACGCAAGATTATCTAGAAGCGACCATGAACCGCATTACCCTCGCAGGAGCCCTCTTCTTGGCCCTGATAGCGATTTTGCCGACATTGGTCAGCCGGCTTTTAGGCGTGGATCCTACCATCAGCCATTTTTTTGGCGGAACCTCCTTGCTGATTTTAGTAGGAGTTGTTTTGGACACTACCAAGCAAATCGAGTCTCATCTTCTCATGAAACGGTATGACGGTTTTATGAGACGAGCCCGAGCCCGTTAAATAGATTTTTGAATGTAGAGCCTTTGCAAAGGCTCTTGAGTTAAACTCTGTGAATTGATAAACTATTTCGATATTAAAAAAGGATTTTACACATGCCGCGTATCATTGGTATAGACGTTCCTGACAAAAAGAGGCTAGAAGTCGCCCTGACTTATATCTATGGCGTAGGACGTAAACTCTCTAACAAGATTATTGCCGAGTTGGGTTTAGACCCCAACATGCGAGCCCATCAACTTTCACAAGATGATATTGCGCGCATCAACGCTATTCTCCAATCCAACTACGTCGTGGAAGGAGATTTGAGACGGCAAATTCAAAATAACATCAAGCGCCTGATCAGCATCCATTGCTATCGAGGCATCAGACACCGTTTAGGACTCCCAGTTCGCGGACAACGTACACGTACGAACTCCAGGACCCGTAAAGGTAAGAGAAAAACCGTAGCTAACAAGAAGAAATAAGATGAAAGAGAAGTCAGCCAAAGAGACAGAAGTCAAAAAACCTGCTAAAATTCGTAAGAAAACACAACGCAACGTCCCGGTCGGCATCGCGCATGTGCTAGCCTCTTTCAACAACACAATCGTCACCATTACCGATCTCGCTGGCCATGTTGTCGCCTGGTGTTCTGCTGGAAAAGCTGGATATTCCGGCTCTCGAAAATCTTCAGCATTTGCTGCGACAGTTGCCGCCCAAGAGGCCGCCAAAATCGCCATGGCCCTCGGGATGAAAGAAGTTGAGATCAACTTAAAAGGGCCAGGAGCCGGACGCGAATCTGCCGTTCGAGGTCTTCAAAGCTCAGGTTTAAATATTACGATCATCCGCGATGTCACACCAGTACCTCATAACGGATGCAGAGCACGCAAACGACGTCGCGTCTAAACAATTTAGGAGAGGATCATGACAGTTAAGTACGGGAAATTTGAACTCCCCAGCAAAATTAAGGTTGATGAGTCGGCAAGACGTGCAAACCACTGCCGCTTTATCGCAGAGCCTTTCGAAAGGGGATTTGGACACACAGTAGGGAATGCACTCCGACGCATTTTGCTCACATCGATGGAAGCTCCTGCGATCATCTCGGTGCGCATTGAAGGAGTTCCTCATGAGTACACAGCTATCGACGGCATCATCGAGGACATGACTCACATCATCCTCAACTTTAAATCTGCTCTGCTGCGCAAACTTCCTACCGAAGAAGAGAACGTTTCTCGCGAGCCGCGCGTGATTTCCAAGACTTTGGATATCACCGGCAGTATGCTGGACAAGAGCGGCGGACATTATGTCGTTACTCTGAAAGATATTGTCGGCGAGACAGACTTTGATCTCGTCAACCCCGACCAGCCTCTCTTCACTGTGACAAAACCTATGGTCAAGAAAGTCGACGTTAAGATCGGTTTTGGCCGAGGCTATGTTCCTTCCGAGCGGCATATTGTCAAAGACAAAGGCGTCGACGAAATCATCATCGACACGGCTTTTTCACCCGTACGCCTTGTGAACTACTATGTGGAAAACACCCGCGTTGGACAAGATACAGACTTTGATCGTTTGATCCTCGAAGTCACGACCGATGGACGGATCACACCGGAAGAAGCGCTCTCGTTTGCGACGCAAATCGGCATCTTCCACTTCCAAGTTTTCGAGCAGCTCAAAAAACACGCCATCAGCTTTGCTTCCGACGAAATCGAAGTCAATACCGATCGCGATACGCTTCTCTCGAAACTCGCGCTTAAAATTAACGAGATTGAGTTGTCAGTCCGTTCTACGAACTGCTTGTCAGGCGCCAATATCGAAACCATCGGCGAGCTCGTGATCATGCCAGAATCTGAAATGCTCAAATTTAGAAACTTCGGAAAAAAATCTCTCAATGAGATCAAAGCCAAGCTCGAAGAGATGGGTCTTTCTCTCGGCATGGACCTCTCCCGCTTTGGCATCACCCGCGACAACGTCAAGCAAATCATCACGGATTATCTTGCTGAGAAAGGAGCTACAAAAGAAGTATGAGACACGGAAAACACACTTTTAAAATCGGCCGCACAGCTTCCCACCGCCGTTGCATGTTAGCCAACATGCTCAAAGCCCTTATCGAACACGGACGGATTGAAACAACGGTCACTAAAGCCAAAGAATTACGACGTCATGCAGACCGCATGATTACGCTTGCGAAGAAAAACACGCTTGCCAGCCGACGCCGTGCTGTTGCCGACCTGATGGTCAGCTTCAACACGCTGACGCCTAAACAAGCGCGCGTTTCTAAAGCCGGTAAGTCCAAAGATATGTTGAACAATGACCGACAAGTTGTGGGTAAGCTCTTCGGAGAGCTCTCTCAGCGGTTTGCCGCACGCGAAGGCGGATATACCCGCATCGTCCGTCTCGGCATGCGAGCAGGCGACAACGCCCCTACCTGCCTCCTCGAATTCCTCGCTCAATAACCTTAGTGCAGCTGCCTGAAAATGGCAGCTGTCCCTATTTCCTTAAGAATTCACTGCCAAGACCTTACGAGAGAAAGTAACCCATTAAGCAAATAGCTTTACAACCATCAAAAACTCGATTATCATGGTATTGAAAAAGCCGTCCACCTAAGGACACCCTCGCTTATGAAAGTTGCTATTAACGGTTTTGGAAGAATTGGTCGTTTAGTCTATCGGATCATCGCTCGCGAACATCCCTCGCATATCGATGTGGTAGCGATCAATGACCTCGTTCCTCCCGCCAACCTCGCCTACCTCCTCAAATACGACTCCGTGCATGGCAGATCGGGATTTAAAATGGATGTGGATGGAGATTATCTCATTGTCAACGGCCATCGTATCCGCGTTTTCAGCGAAAAAGACCCCTCCAAACTCCCTTGGAAAGAGCTCGGAATTGACTATGTTGTCGAGGCGAGCGGCCATTTTACCTCGGCCGAAGAGGCCCATAAGCACATAGAAGCCGGTGCTAAGCGGGTGGTGATCACAGCCCCTGGTAAAGGCGACATGCCGACCTACGTCATGGGCGTCAATCATGAGAAATATAATCCCGCTACCGATACCATTATTTCCAATGCCTCTTGCACCACTAACTGTCTTGCAGTCTTGACCAAAATTGTTCTCGATAATTTCGGGATCGAAGAAGGGCTGATGACGACAGTGCATTCCTTAACTGCATCGCAGCCTACAGTCGACGGCCCCTCCAAAAAAGATTGGAGAGGAGGCCGTGCTGCGGGCATTAATATTATTCCCTCCTCGACAGGCGCCGCTAAAGCTGTCGGGTTATGTTTGCCGGAAGTCAAAGGCAAACTCACAGGGATGGCTTTCCGTATTCCAACGGCAGACGTTTCTGTCGTTGATTTAACAGTACGTCTCAAACGAGATACCACCTACGATGAAATCTGTGCCGCAATGAAAAAAGCGGCTGACGGCCCCTATAAAGGACTCCTAGAGTACTGCGAAGATGAAGTTGTTTCTTCCGATTTTATTGGGACTTACTACTCTTGCATTTTCGATAAAAATGCAGGGATAGCTTTAAATAGCCGATTTTACAAATTGATTGCGTGGTACGACAATGAAATGGGGTACTCCCATCGCGTTGTCGATCTTTTGAGACACATAGCATCAAAAGAAAAACAGTAACAGTTCAAAACGTTCGAACCGTTACGCAAAAAAAAGGTTTTACCCCGTGAATTTTACACGTGAACCCGTTATAGAAACAGTCATTGTACCGCGAGAAGGCTGCCGCCTCGTCTTACGCAGCAGCAAAAATGATTCTCAAGAAGAATTTACCGTCGACGCCGTCGAAATCGTCTCCTTCGGACATGCTTTATTTTACCGCTGCCTGGAAAAGCCTAGGCCTTTCCTCGTGCCCGTCAGCGATTATGAAGTCGTGGAAGCAAAAGAAAGCCGCGTTGTCCTGAAAAACGCCCCCGTCGAGAGGACCATTAAAATTGGAGGAGGGCGTGAAGGCTCTCTGCGCAAAGAAGAAGAGGAAGAAGATCAAGTTCTTCCGATTGCCCTCGAAGAAGAAGTCGCGGATGAATCCCCCACCCAGCCTCAACCTTCTCACGATAAAAAACGCGACAGAGGCCGCCGTAACCGCCGCCGCCGCGCTCTAGAAGAGCGGGACGAGATGAGGCACCGTGTGGAAGAACAAACCGCTGCAGCGCCCTCAGAATCTAGGGAGTCCAAGGAGCACAGAGAGCCCAAACCTGCCGCTCCCAAAGAGCCTCAGCCGTTCACCCACCTGATTCCTCCTCCGACCACCCTGATCTCTCATAATATTCAAAAATATAAAGACCAGCAGTCAGGCCAGCCTCCACAGGAATCTGAGCCAAAAAGAGAAGAAGAGCCTAAATCAGAGCCCAATGGAGAGTCCACTCCCATTAGTCGCGTAGCCCTAGAGTCCCCCTCTATGACGACGTCTTTTACGACTCTTGAAGGTTGGAATCCGTTCTAGTATGACGGGGGCAATGACCTTGCCCCCTGTTTTCCCTCTTGATAGAATCCTGCCCTCTCAGTAGACTTTTACTCTATTCCCGCTCGGATGGTGGAATGGTAGACACTGGGGACTTAAAATCCCCTGCGTTAATAGCGCGTGCAGGTTCGACTCCTGTTCCGAGCAAATAAAACCTGGTTCTGCCAGGTTTTTTTTTGCTTGGAAATAAAGCCAAAAGTTTGTCTTTCGTCAGATGTCGAAGTGAAGTTCGCCTGCGAGCGAACCGGCTCTCAGGGCACCAGAGAGAACTTCGAGAAAAAATATCAGAACTGATTGATTACAAACAGCTTTTGGTTTTTATTGCGCTAAAGTTATTAAAACTATAACATTAGTGCATGGGTAGACAAGACGATCTTTTTGAGGTAGCCGATCGACAGCGCGGTTACTTCACCTCTCAGCAGGCTGAGGAGTGCGGCTTTTCCCGTTCGAATTTCCATTTTAAGCTGCGATCAGGGGAATGGATCAAAGAGCAACGAGGGATTTATCGCCTGGCCCGGTATCCTGTATCTGAGCGACCTGAATTAGTTCTATGGACTCTATGGAGCCGAGATAAAAAGGGAAGTCCCCAAGGAGTCTGGTCTCATGAGACTGCACTCGATATCCATGATCTCAGCGATATAATGCCGGCTAAAATGCATCTGTCGGTGCCCACACGATTTAGAAGACGAAGCGAGATTCCCAAAAACTTGCATCTTCACTTTATAGACCTTATCGAACCCGATATAGAAACTCGCCAAGGATTCAAAGTTACAACTCCTCTTCGAACTTTAATCGATATCATCAACGAAGGGACGGTTCCACAAGAGCAAGTGATTCAAGCTATTCAAGAAGCTCTTCAAAGAGGTCTTATTTCTAGCCAACAACTCCATCAAATACCTCAGCTAATGAGATATAAAAATGAATACAACCTTTAAAACAGCTACTGACTTTCGAAAAAGCCTTGAAGTAAGACTTCAGGGTATTGCAAGCAAAACTAAGGAAGATTTGCAACGTCTTCGTCGAAAAGTTGCTTTTGATCGACTTTTGGCAAGGATCTTTTCTCAAGAGCAAGGCAACTTTTTCTTGAAGGGTGGATATGCGATGGAATTGCGTATAGGTCAGGCGCGCGCCACGAAAGACATCGACCTTACTTGCATCTTGCGGGCTAAAAATGAAAGCGAACTATTGAGGGAGTTGATCTTACAGGAACTTCAAACTCTTGCTCAAAATGACCTGAAGGATCATTTCGTCTATCAAATCGGAAAAGCTCAAATTGATCTCGAGAATGTCCCCTATGGCGGCGCTCGCTACCCCGTTTCGTCACTGATTGATGGAAAGCTGTTTGTCCGATTCCAACTTGATGTCGGGGCCGACATCGTTATCAATCAGATAGAGAATGTTCAAGGAACAAACTGGCTTGGATTTTGCGATATTCCCTCTCCGATTATACCGATGATTTCGATCGAACAGCAGTTTGCAGAAAAACTCCATACCTATACCCTGCCCCGAGGGGACAAGATAAACTCTCGTGCTAAAGATCTAATCGATATGGTTCTTCTTCTAAAGATGAAGAATCTTAAATTAGATGAATGTCGCTATGCACTTGAACGGGTATTCAAAACTAGAAACACTCATTCCCTTCCTGAAAAATTGGGGGAACCACCCCTCGAATGGCAAATACAGTTCATAGCTATGGCTGCTGAATGTGGTTTCTCCTCGGATATGGGAGAAGCATTTAAAGCAGTGGTTCGTTTCTATGAGAAATTAGCAAATAAATAAGTTCTAGGATTTCAAGAGGGGTCTATTCCCTAATCCAAATTGAGAAGAGGGACACAGACCAAACGATAGGCAACAATCTAAAGATGATCCGGAAGGGGCCAAAATGTTCGAGCAAGTCGAGAAAGCAGGAAAAGACGATCCCGATCTCTTCGTGCTTCTTTTGCCTCCGACGTCCCACCGGGCTATCAACAGCTTGCAGAGAGGATCGACGATTGTACTTCAAAAGTCTTTGAAAGAAGGTTTTGGTCTCACTGTCGCCGAGGCATTATGGAAGAAAAAACCTGTGATTGGAGGAAATGTTGAGGGGATCCGCTTGCAAGTCATCGATGGTCAGACAGGGCTTTTAGTGAGTGCTGTCAAAGAAACGGCCAGCCAGATTAACTTTCTTATGCAAAATGCAGAAGTAGTTCAAGAGCTAGGCAATAGAGGAAAACAACACGTCCTGCAGAACTTCTTAATCACAAGGCACTTGAGGGAGTACTTAACTGTGATAGCTCAGCTTTTGTTCCCAGAGAATCCCATGCTCAGGGAGATGCCCTTGGTGAAAAGTTTTCAAAGATAGAGCCGGCGGATCCGCCGGCTCTCTATAGAATTAATAGTTAAATCCGCAGTAAGTTAAATAGATTCCAATAGCGAGAACGATCAAGCTCATCAGCACATACCCTTCA
This sequence comes from Verrucomicrobiota bacterium, assembly GCA_018239715.1. Classification (GTDB taxonomy): domain Bacteria; phylum Chlamydiota; class Chlamydiia; order Chlamydiales; family Rhabdochlamydiaceae; genus PALSA-1444. Next base: position 40,938 of record JAFEGW010000003.1, on the reverse strand, counting down.
TCAGGGATTTTGGAAGCCATCTTTTTAACTTCGTTAGGAAATGCATACCGCATGACTCCTCTCAGGATCATGAGATAGCCTAAGGCTGTAATTAAGCCTCTCCAGCTATATTCCCAGATGGTGTGATCGATAGCGATCACGAGACCAAAAAGCAGGCTGATCTTTGCAGAAACAACCAGGGCCGATTTTGAGGAGACGAGTTCTTTGCCCGTCATTGCCATTTGACGCTTTCTGAGGATACAGAGAGCGCCTATGATAATAAAATAAAGTCCAATCAACTTTGCTAAAAAAATAGAAACATCCATTTGCAACTCCTTGCTTTCTTATTTTTATCTATATTAAATATGTAATTATAAATCTACATTAATCTAAAATTGTGTTTGTAATTTCAGTGGAAATATTTCGATAATAAATATAGTTCAACATCCTCTTTTTTAATCACTTCCAAACAGTATTTGATGTATACGGTTTTTTGTTATAAATAGTAATTAAAAGGGGATGTTTAATGAATGGGATACCGCCCGTCAGTGGACCTCAAGGGGCTTCAGCGGGAAATTTCTCGGATGCGACCTTCAGCCAGTTAGGAGATGCCGCATGGGAAGCTCTGTACGAATGTCAAACCTATCCCAATGCGGTCAATATCCAGGCCGCTATGCAATGCATTAATGCCTTAGATAGCTATTTGACTGCCAACCCTCCGCCCGGAGGAGATCCGCAATATTCCACCGCGATGGCTGTCCTAGCAGCCTTGGGGCAGAAGGGAGGTATGGTGGGGTATACGCTAGCCGAAGTCTGTCAAATGTTTGGCACTTCAAACTGTTCAAATGCCGTTGAAGCTTTTCAGGGTCAGATGAGTCTCTTCACGCCTCTTTATCAAGCCCTGGATCAGATACAGACAGTAGGTTCGCAGAACGCAGGCGATACCATAATACAAAATGACATCGATCAGCTTAAAGACGACATATCCTCCTATAACGAGTATTGCGCCAATCCCAACCCCACGGTGTTAAATGCCTTATTGACAGCAGTGGCGACGGATATTAAACAGCTCAATACAGATATGGGGAATGCTTCTCCTCCGATCACCGATGGATATTTGACGGTGCTTCAGACCTATTTAAATACCCCTATCCAACCGGGTGGGAGCGAGACACTAGAAAGTCTGAGCGCTGCAGTTTTAGCCAATAATCCTCCTGCTCAGACTGATCTTGATGCACTAGAAAATGCTTTGGGAGATGTCGGTGAAAATCAGGCTGACGGGGGTGCCTTCTTAGCTCTGATCGAGAAGACCCTGGAAGAAGAATACTAGACAGTCCTTTAACACCCAGGTTAAATCTTTGGGTTTTTCCTGCAATGCCAATAGCATTGAAGGGGGTCTGCAAAACAGTGCACATAAGTTCGAAGATGGCCTTCTTTCAAGAGGGTGAATTTTTCCTTCACAAAAGCATCGTACTCGGAAAGACTGCGGTAATGGGCAAAATATCCGTTTTTTGTGTTCTTAGAGCGCATAACATCGCACGATTCTCTAAAGAATAGCTCTCCTTCAGGTCTGAGCCAGCGATGGATTCTATCCAATAAAACCTCGACTTCATGATCTTCCAAGTACATCAACAGCCAATTGAGAAAGATGAAATCTAAAGAATGGTCTTCCATCTGGAGGCTTAGGGCGTCCGAGCAGAGGAACGTTATATTCGAGCAGTCGGCATGATCCTGGCGATTCCTTGCAACGAACTGGGGCGCCATATCGACCGTGGTCAGATGCTCAGCCAGCGAAGAAAAATACCGTGTAAACCGCCCAATACCGGCTCCTAAATCTAAGATCTTTTTTCCTTGTAGATCGGGAAGGTAGCTCAGGAGTTCAGCTTTTTCATGCTTTTCGAGATATTCAGCATTCGGCTTTTTATACATCGATTGCAAAGTAGGTTCTTGCTGTTTCCAATATAATGAGACTTTATCTATCTTACGCATATATGCGGGCTCTCTACTTTTTTATTCTAAATTTATCTGTGCCTGTCTGCCTGAGAGTTTTTTTCTCGAGGGCCTCTACTGGTGTCTATGCCCGATGGGTCGGATTTCTTGAAGATCTTTTTGTCGTTTTCGAGCTTTCGCTTTTGGTTTCTATTTCAGCGGCTTTAACAGCCCTTTTAGGCTGCTTTATCCACTTATTCCTCATCGTTGATTATTTTTTATTTCATCGCATGCAACTTCGCATCAATCTCTCTTATTTATCTCATCTGCATCATGTGAAATCGCTCTATCCTTCCGCCAAGGCTTTGGGAGCTCAGCGCTTGTTGCCGATGGGAGTGCTTGTCTGCGTCGGTCATCTGATAGGATATTTTTTCGTTTATCAGCAGATGGAGATTTCCCTTGGGTATGCAGCTGGGGCTTTAGGAATTGGAGGCTTAGCTGCCCTCGGCGGGAAATTTTTGCCTAAAAGCGCTGCTTATAGCGTTGGCAACATTCTTTTCGAAGAGCAGAGGAAATGCATCGAGCGTCTATCTTCGAAGCGGAAAAAATCGTTCCGGGCAGGACCCGAATTTTTATGGAACAAAACCGCAGCATTTTCTGGAGAGCCGCAATTTGAAGTGAAGATCGGGTTGGAAGAAAAGCCGCATGTGATCTTGGTTTTTTTAGAATCGTTTGCAGCTTTCGCCGTGGGAGAAAATACGACTCCTCGCTTCCATGAGTTGGCTCAAGAAGGGATTTTATTTTCTAATTTTTACTCCAATGGAACATTGACTTACCGAGCGTTGCTGGCAGGTTTGTTTGGAATTCCTCCTGGCAACACCACGCAGGGATTGCTGCCTTACATGCAGGTTCCTTTGGCAGGGCTTCCCCAGCTTTTTAAAAAAGCCGGATATACCTCAGCTTTTTATCATAACGGACCGCTCGGCTATGACAGGCAAGCGGAGTTTTTAAAAAATCATTTCGATGTGATAGTCGATCGAAAGGAGATGGAAGAGCCTGGTAACGATTTTAAGGGCTGGGGGACGCCGGATGAAGATCTGATGCGGTATACGGTCGATGGGCTCCAAAAACAGCAGCAACCAACGTTCACAATATTATTCACCATCTCCAATCATCATCCGTGGATCGTCCCTAAACACCACCTATCGCCTGTGTTTGATCTGCCGGAAAATTCCTCGAAGAATCGATTTTTGCAGACCGTGCACTACACCGATTATTCTCTGGGGCTATTAGTCAATCTTTTAAAAGAGAAAGGGCTGAGCAAAAAAACAATCCTAGTCCTTGTCGGCGACCATGGGCAGCCGATGGGACAGCATGAGGGCAACTTTTACAACTCGCGGTTTCTCTACGAAGAAAATGTACGTGTTCCGCTTCTTATTCTTGCCGAAGGAAGAATTAAGGAGCCTAAGGTCATCTCGGAAATAGGAAGCCATGTCGATCTTCTGCCGACCTTCATGGATCTATTTCAATGGGAGGGTTGCCATCCGAGCTGCGGCGCCTCCTTGCTGCGCCCCCATCCCGATAAAGCAGTGATGCTGCAAAATCCCTATTCCGAAGGTTTTCTTGGCTGTCGGAAGGGAAAATGGAAATGGATAGAGAATCAATTAACAGCGGAGGGCGAGCTTTACGATTTAGAAGAAGATCCTGGAGAAAAAAGCAATGCATCCGAGTCACACCCTGAAATTGCAGAGGCGTTGCGGCTTGAAACTTGCAACTATTTTATCCAGCTAGATCAATTCTATGCTCAAGATGAAACTTCTCAAAAGATGGGGGCATCTGTGTATGAGCTCGACTTATCTTCCACGATGGTCACGGATAAGGAACTTATGAATTTAGACTCAAGATTGATGAAGCTCAGCTTGCACAATTGCCTTCTTATCACCGATGAAGGCATAGCCTCAGTCTTCTCCCGATGTCCGCATCTAGAAGAATTAAGTCTTCAAGGCATCACGGATCTGACGGGTCGGGCTTTGGCAGTAGCGCACGGCCGTCTTCGACTTCTGGATATTTCCGATGCGGAAGAAATCACGGATGCGGGGATGGATTCATTTGCCCATTGTCCGCTCCTTTCTGTGCTATCTTTGAATGGACGCCGTCTTACGGACCAGGGAATCGAGGCTCTAGCGCGTCATTGTAAACATCTGACCCGTTTTAAATTATTAAAAGCGCATCAAATGACCGATGCAGCGCTCCTTGCTTTGCTTCAAAATAATCGCCACTTAGGCCGTCTCGTTATAGAAGGATGTATGAACTTGACAGATCGGTTCTTAAAAGCGCTGCAAGAGCATCCTTTAGAACTCCTTTGGCTGGTAGATGCTCCTCAGATCACGGATGAAGGAGTGGCTTGTTTAACACGGCTTCCCCTCCGCTTTTTGAGGCTAGAAGGGTGCCCTCTTCTCACTGAAAAATATTTACCGGATCTGCGCAAAATGAAACTCGAATCGCTTTATCTTAATAACACTTTTTCTACTCGATCTTGAGAAGTGGAATTGCTATGCTACAGAATTTATGGGGACTTTTTCACATCCTTCCTGGATAGAAGTTGATTTAGGCCAATTACGCAAGAATATTTCAATTATCCGGAGCCACATCGGCAGCCGTTTATTTTGTCTAGTGGTGAAAGCCAATGCGTATGGACATGGGCTATGCGCCGTCGGAAAGGCCGCCGAAGAAGCAGGGATCGATTATTTAGGTGTGGCCCATTTGCAGGAAGGGATCAAACTCCGCCAAGCGAATATCACCCTTCCTATTCTCGTTTTAGGAGCCATCCACGAAGATCAGATCCAAGATTTAATGGAGTACAACCTGGAGTTTTCCATCAGCTCGAAATTTAAAGCCGAGCTGGTGGCTCAAAAATGCAAAGAAAGAGGCCGCCGATGCCGCGTCCATTTAGAAGTTGATACAGGCATGCAGCGCACCGGTGTCCGCGTCTCTACAGCGCGAGAGCTTTTTCCCTATCTCCAGAACTTGGAAAATCTCGACGTCGTCGGAATTTATTCCCATTTGGCCACTGCCGATCGCCCCGATGATCCTTTTGCTCTTCAGCAAATCCAGGCTTTTCAAACTTTGATCCAGGATCCTCTTTTTAAAGAGACGCCTCTGATCCGCCATCTAGCGAATTCAGGGGGAACAGCTTTTTTCCCCGAGTCTCATCTAGATATGGTCCGGCCTTCTTTGATCACCTTTGGGTATGTCCCCAAAAACGCCCCAGTATCTCTGCAAGACATCGCTCCTTGTTTTTCTCTCAAGGCCAAGGTTTCTTATTTTAAAGTGGTGAAACCAGGAGAGGGGATTAGCTATGGACATTCTTTTGTAACAGACAAGCAGACGCGGATTGTGACCGTTCCTGTCGGTTATGGAGACGGCTATCGCCGGTCTCTTTCCAATCGCGGCTCGGTGCTTATTCGAGGGAAAAGATTTCCCATCCGAGGGACCATTTGCATGGATCAATTTATGGTCGATGTCGGAGAGCAAGAGGTCTATGTAGGAGACGAAGTTGTTCTCATAGGCAAACAAGGCAGCGAAGAGATTTCCTTAAAGGAAGTCGCCGATCTTTGCGATACCATCCCCTATGAAATTCTCTGCCTTCTCAATGACCGGATCCCGCGTATTTACAATTGAAGCACACAGTAATTCACTAACACATGCAGGTTTCAAAAACGGAGTTAGCAGATCTGTGATCTAATCTAGGCTCTACTTCTCTCCTATATGGGATGGTCAAAGGATTCATATATGGAAAAGTAATCAACAGACATTCTCGATAACAATTCTGCATTAGAAGAATATATATTTTTTGCAAAATCAATTATATTTTTAAGTTTTTTCTGTTGAGGAGGACTAAGACTACCTTTCAAATCATCTAATTCTTCGTCTATTTTTTGTATTTGTTCTTCTATTGATAGCTCTAAATCGGGATCAAAAATTTCTACTTCGTGCTCGCTTTTTTCTTTTCTAGTATTATCTGTGGTATCATCATTAAGTTTATCTGAAAGTTCATCTATAACATACTGAATGCGTTTCATGATCATTGTTGCTTTTTCTTTCTGTTTCGGAGCAAGGGTGATATTGATACTTTTCAGGTCTCCTCGTAATTTGATTAAATCTTCCATTAGTTTTCTTAACAGTTTTTTTTCTGTAATTGGATCGGCATACCCTTTAGGGATTAAGGTTGCAGTATACACAGAAGGTTTTTCTTTCGGAGTAGAGTCAAGTTTGCCATATGACTCCCCGCGTATTTTTTGTAATTGTTCTTCGCGAGATACATCAAGATGTGCATTAAAAAACGGTTCCTCATCTATGCCAGACATTTTATGAATTAAGTCTGCACAAAGGGTATAGCTATCACTAAAATCCTCAAGTAAATCGCTATAGTCTTCTTGTTGGATAGAATAAAGATGATCAAAATCTTCCACTATTTTTTGTACCTGTTGTTCAATAGATACATCAAGATCAGGATCAAAAATTTCTACTTCGTTCTCGCTTTTTTCTTTTCTAGTATTATTTGTGGAATCATCATCAATTTTATCTGTTAATTCATTGATAATGCATTCAATTCGCTCGAGGATCTTTTTTGTTTTTTTGTTATCAGAATAAAGAAGATTTGTTAGACTTTCCTTTAAATCAGCTAAATCCTCGATGAATTCTCTTATCTGCTCTTTTTCTGTTTCTGTTAGAGAGTGCTCTGTAGGATCAGAAATGTGATCTGATGAGGGATCATTCGCGCCATTTAAGGATATCGAAGCATTATTAGAAGGACATCCCAAAATTTCTCGCACTTTATCTAGATAAAATCCCCACATGCGCCAATTATTGACTGTAAGAATTTGAGAGGCATAGTACGCATGTTTAGAATATTGCAGAATTGCTTTCATGCGATCAGTAAGAAGATCAGGGGCAGTATGAAATATGTGGCTTCCAATTTCCGCACTATTTGACGCTAAAGTGCTTATAAATTCACAGTAACTTTCCTTATCCCACGTATCTCGGCAAGATAGTTGAAGCGCTACCCTGGTTGTTTTGATGGCGCTGATCAAAACCGTGAGATATATAAGTTCGCGCGGTGGTACTTTGTTAAGCTCTGACCAAATCTTTTTGCCCCTTGCTGCCAAGAAGGCGGAATTGACTGCATATCGCATCCATTTTTGTTCTTTACCGAGCTTTGGATCATCATAGACTTCCTTCATCTCTTCGGCAGCCTTGTACATTTCACCTAGCTCTATTATTTTATATTTCTTGATGGCTTCTTCGAATGTTAAAAAAAGCAAGGGCCACCATTGTTTCATTAGCTGTTGACAAGCTCTATTTGCTACATCGTAAAGCTTGGTTGAAGAAAAGAGTGTTATTTTTATCTTGTCATTAGAGCCACTCAATACGCTGATAGAAGAAGCCATATATCGCCTCTTTTAAAAAAATTATACTTCTGCTTGAGCATCTGCTAGTAGTTGAGCATCTGCTGGTTCATCAAGCTGCTTCATTAAATCTGGGCTAGTCTGAACATAATCCCATAATTTATTCTGATGCATTCTCAGGCGAGACTCAATCAACGCTTTTAAAGCGGGTCTCTCTTCGAGCTGATCGGCTGTCAAAGGAAGACCTGTTAAGGGAGAGGTAGAGTGGGATGATAACCATCGAAGAATAGAAGCTCGATCGTAGATTTGCATTTTTCCAGCCGCATTAAGAGTGGTTGGATCACCTACAGGATCTCGAATAGGAGTATGCATGATAGGATCCATATATTGACGAAGTACCACATCACTCTGTAATGGATCTGGAATATCATCAAGATTTAGTATGGAAAAAACCCGTTGAATCTGCGGCTGCACTGGCGGAGGAGGAGCTCGATGGTGACGATGCCGATGAACATGAACTCGAGGTTGAGCAGGACGGGCTGCAGGACGACGAGGAGGTGCTGGAAGAGGAGCCGCAGCTGCAGCAGGTGGAACAGGGCGTCTATTGATAAGCCAAACGGCTAGGCCATGATAAAGTGAAGATCCTATATTTTGAACCACACGCTTTTCTACTATATTATAAAGATCTGACGCTACTGCTAAGGAGTGGGTGAGGGTTGCAGCTTTGTCATAGAATGCTTGATTGGCTTTTGATTCTTCTTCTGATACGGGCCTATGTCCAACAATATCCCATCTCTCTTTGTCAGAATTCCATTCATAGATTGGTCGAGTAGCTTTTTCCCGCTCTTCAGGGGTCATTTCCAAAATACTCTTCTCATAATAAGATCTAGCTTCATTAAGTGTTGTGATGAGATCCAATACAGGTACACAAAGTCCTCTTTCAATCCATCGAGTAAAAGAGGGATTATGCGTATTCCATTGTTCTTCCGCTTCTTTAAAGAGTTGGATGAACAAATTTGTAAGCCTGGCCAGTTCTTCAAAATGTTTTAAATTGCTTAAATCTTCGCTTTTGGTTCCAGCCTGCAAGGAGATAAGCTCTTGCGACGAAAACCCTAAAAGTACACATCTATTGATAATCGATGCTATTCGCAGCTTTTGTAATTCATCGTTATTAGCAGGATTTTCGACAACTTCTATGGCTTCTCTTGCTGTCTGCAGGATATTACATCCTAAATGGATAAACTTAAGAGCTGCTAATCCACTCATCTAGAACCTCCTTTGTTTTTTATCATTTTTTTCACTCACTTAAAGATTGAATCGAGAGTAAAATCTATGATTGAATGCATTGATTTTGTTTTTTTTATTACTTTAATGTCAATTTCTGAATAATCATTGGGAGAAATAGCAAGGGGTAATTGTTTAGGGGATTTAGAACACAGCAGGTAGGAGATTTTGGGGTCCAAACTTCCTACATAGATCCCGATTACGAACGCGAATCTGATTGTTTTTCTTTTGAATGCCATTGAAAGTTTATGTTCTTTCGATTGAAATGCATAGATAGTTTATATAAGGGAGACAGTCATGGCAGCAAATGCTCCTACAAGCGGCATAGAAAAAGCAGGAGATTATGATCCAGCAAGGAATGATCTCTGCATAACATTGGGAGAGATCAAGGATGTATTAACTTTGATCCAAGATCGTCCTCCAGTTTCCATCATTGGAAGAAGTGACAATAATCCGCAGGGTCTTTGGGAAAGATGCTGCGCACTATCCGATGCGATCACGTGTCAGTTGGATACTTTTAAGCAAGGGAAGGCTCAAGGCGGAGTTGAAGAGTCCGTATTACTTCAAAGAATACAAGGCCTTCAACAAAAAGCAAGCCAGTATCGTATTTGCGGCCTCAATATAGATAGAAGCACTTCCTGAGATCCATTTCTCGGGCTCCACAATTTCCACTTAATTCTCGAACCGTCAAAAAAATCTTAGAGGGCCATTTCTTCGAGAGATGCTAGGGTCTTCAGAGTTTCGCCCAAGCTGATGAGGAATAGGTTTTGGTGCTCCGCCGGAAAGCTTGACGTCAGTTCAAACAATTTCGAAATCAGTGCTGCTTTTTGCTGCGAGCTGAGGTTGCAATATTTGCAATATTCTTCGACTTGCAAAATAATGATATTCAAAAGATCTTGAGAGGGGATTGAGTTTTTGTTGGACTCTTTTTTTTCTTTTTCCTCTTCTGTGAAGAGCGATGCCAAGGGAGTGCCGAGCGCTTTTGAAATTTTTAAAAGATAATCGACAGTTAGGCTTCTTCTTCCTCGCTCAATCCTTCCCACTTTTTGATGATTTTCTCCGATTTTTTCAGCGAGAGTGTTCACGGTTAAGCCTCTAGCTCTGCGGAGTTCGCGGAGTTTGATGTGAATGTATTTGTTTTCTTTTGCGGCTTCCATCGGTATTTGCTTTTGTTTTTGCGTCAATTTGGCAAAAAGTGTTGTTGTTGTCAAGAAATGATTAAAACATCATTTTTTGATAAAACGAGGGCTCTAGAGGCCCTTTTGAAGAGTTCCTCCGGCGATTTGGGCTGCAGAAATCTGCGAGTCAGGACTCGCCATCACTTGACCGTTGCCCGATTCAAAAGTAATCAGTCCTGTCACTTTTGTTTTGCCTTTCAGCTCGATCATCGGAGGGATTGAACTATTTTTATTTTTGCTCACTCGGATAGAAGCAATCGTGCAGCCGTCAAAGGCAGAATGGTCCGAAGTCAGCGTGATCTCGTTATTAAAAGTCGAAAGCATCGCGCTGAGCGATCCGATCACGGTGCTTTTATTTTTCACCGTGCAGCTATTCAAAGAGGCTTGGCCATTGACCATCATCTCTCCAATCTGCGCTTGATGGGCAGAGAGGCTGCCATTGACTTGCAATTGTTGAAGAATCGTCGTGCCGTTCAAGGTCACAAAACCATTCACCTGGACGGAGTTCAATATTTCATTCCCATAGGTCAGGTAGCCTTCTGCCGACTGATTAGCGGACTGAGCGTAGAGGCAGCAAGTGGCCATCAAAAGAGCAAGAAATCTCATAGATGTCTCCTTGAGTTTTAATTGAAGTTTAAGCATAAAGTGCATTCTTTTCAAAAGGAGTTGATGTGCGGAAAATTCTTTTCTTAGGAGTGCTTTTTATGTCTTTTCTTGAAGCTTCGCTAGAAATCGTTACAATGGAGAGCGCGCAGGCAGAAGTATTAAAAACAAAGGCTGAGCTGATGCAGCCCGATGAATTGGAACTAGCCCGAGAAATCAGCCGCCAGCTTTACCTTGCTCTAGAACCTTTTTTCCCTGCAGCAGGAATCGCCGCTCCCCAAATCGGAATTGGGAAAGCGGTTTTTATTTTTAGCTGGAACCGCGATCCCAAGAATTTTGAAGTCGTGATCAATCCCAGTTTTATTCCTGTCGGCGAAGAGAAAGTGGAAGAATGGGAGAGCTGCTTTTCTGCTATTTTAAAAACAGGAGTGCGCCACAGCGCCAAGATTGCTCGCTATGAAAAAATCCAAGTGAAGTACATGAATCAAGAAGGAGTGATGATTGAGAAAATCTTAGAGGGATTTGCCGCCAAAGTTTTCCAACACGAATATGACCATTTACAGGGTTGTGTTAACATCACGCGTCCCGATGCTGAAGTGAAATCCTTTAACACCGATGCAGAGTACAAGACCTTCATGATAGAGGTCAAAAAGCAAGATGCCAAAAGATATACTTCCAGTTGAGAAATACCCCTAAAATCTTTAAAATTGCCGCAACAAGGAGCTTCTCGTGAAAAAACAATGGTCCCTATTAGTTATTCTTTTAGCTTCAGTCTGTTTTAGCGCTTGTAAATGCAAAAAATCTCAAGCACAGCAATCTGCCAAGCCCCAGGCTACAGTGCCTGCTTCTGAAGAGAAGCAATGGGTCTATAAGATGCTTGTCCACTATCCTGAAATTAAATGGCTTGCAAATGCGGAAGTGCGTAAAACTGAAGAGGGGCAGGCGGCCGTTGATAAGCCTTATTCCGAACAATTTTTTGGGCAAAAGTTCATCGAATTCGACCGTTCCCTGATGTCTCTTTATTGCTTAAAATTGATTCTTGACGGAAGCGACAAAGCTTATCAAGAATTTACCGCTGCTCAAGCTCCCCAGGTGAAGCTTTCCAAAGAGAGTTTTAATGCTCTCCACGAGCAAGGACAAAAATTGTTAAAATCCCATTATCAAGGGATGTCCGAGGCCGAAATGCTGCAAGCTTTTGAGACAGCCCTCGTCTTGGGCGATATGGGCAAAAGTGAAAGAGCCCGCGCTATCTTCAAGAAATATGGCGCAAACGCTCCCGATCATGATGATTTCCATGGGCAAGCGATGCAAGTTCTGAAAGATCATCCTCCTTTGTCCCGCTCCTTTGCACGCCTTTCGAGTCCTGCTAAACAGCTGCTGATCAAAGTGGCCAACCTGGCCCACTATGGACACGTCACACACCTGGAAGGCGGACCCGCGATGTTTTCTAAATTAAAACAAAGCAATGTTCCTTCTTCAGACCCTACAGCTCTGTCTTTTGATCTATTTGTCCATACTTGCGATGTCGCCGGGGCCTTAGGACACGTTAATAACAAATCTTCCATCGTTTACACCGAGCAGACACACCGTGCCATGCAAGCGATGTCCCAATCTTGCCAGGTTCTTTCCGATCCTGCCAAGACAGAAGCCGATGCCTATGATCATTATGTAGCTGTCCGTGCCTCCTGGCTGGGATTAAATCCTTCCGACCGTGATGATCGCGTCCTCACACGCATTGCAGCAATGCTGAGGCTCTTTACTCCCCAAGAAGGAGCAAGCTTGAAAAGCGCCATGCAACAGCTCAGTCTTGAAGATCGGGAAAGAATTGTAGCACAGCTCGATGTTCGGCTAGGGGAAGAGATCGGACGCACGCCGACCTATATGCCGGCCGTCTTGGTCAACCTTTATAATAACAAAGATCTGGGTGTTAGCCCCTCCGAAAGGCTCTCCCAAGCCGTGATCCGGGGGCTCCCTTTCATTGCTAAAGTTCTGCAGCAGCATAAAGAGCAGTTGTTGCAGCGCCAAGCTAATCCAGAAATTCCTCTGAATTTCAATAAAATCGCCGGCATTGCTAAGTCGGCACCTGCGGAACTTCAGCAGAAGCCTTTCGCGATCGATGCTGAAGGCAATGTCAGTCTTAACTAAGTCCATAGCCTGCAGATTATTTCTGCAGGCTTTTTTTCTTTTTCCTTTTTAGGGCAGAAGCTGTTTTTCGAATCTCTGTCAGCTCTTCGAGGAGAGTGCTCGGCAGACGTGAAGCATAGAAATCTTTCTTCTGCGGATGCGACTGCTTGGCAAGGGAAGCGCCTCGTTTAATATCGGGATGGTGGGATTTTTTTCCGGGGCCTCGATGGGCCGCCGAACGGATAGCACTAGGAGATTTGTCTTCACGTAATTTCTCTTGAGCTGCAAAACGATTTTTATCTATCAGATCGATTCTTTTGCCTGACATAACTCCTCCTTGGTTTTACGAAATCTTAACATATTCCGTATTTCTTCAAAATAAGGAGAATTCTTGGTAATTTAAATCTTTTAGGAGGAACTATGCTAGCTCCCTTTTCCGAAACAGCTATTCAATTGCCGCTGGGCATCTATGAACATTACAAAGGCAACTGCTATGAAGTCTTAGGCGTGGGACGCCATAGTGAAACCCATGAAGAGATGGTCGTCTATCGGGCTCTTTATGGCTCTCATGATATTTGGATCCGGCCTTTAAGTTTATTTGTCGACACAGTGAGCTGGGAAGGTCGAACCCTCCCGCGCTTTAAAAGAGTGTGAGGAATAAGCGGCGCTGACAAAGGCAGCGACTCCAAACCCGATAATCACTAGCCCTGCAACACGGTTGGCCCAGATCATAAAATCCTGGCTGACCCTTTTTCTCACAAAGGCTACGCCTTCGCAGAGCACGGCCCACCAAAGGCAAGATCCTAAGAAGATTCCTAAGACTAGCCATCCGCCTTGCCCTGCGACGTTTTTCACGATGCCCAGGCCGACAAATACTGCGATAAAAGAAAGGATCGTGAGAGGATTACTGAGAGTCAGCAAGAATGTCGAAAGAAAATCCCGGATTAGAGTCACGTGGGTAATCAGCTTTGTTTTTTCTTCGGGTTTTGCCATGAATATCCTCAAGCCCCAAAAGACTAAGAAAATGCCTCCTAAGATGCGGAGCCAAAATTGCCAGGAGAGCAAAAGATCGGAAAGTAAATCGAGGCCAAAAATAGCGATCGCCCCATACAGCATATCGGCAAATGCTGCGCCCAGCCCCGAGAAGATGCCTGATAACCTTCCGTATTGGAGGGTTCTTCGAATGCATAAAATTCCAATAGGGCCCACGGGGGCGGCGATAGCGAAACCGAGAATAATACCTTTAAAGAAAAAATCCATATTTAAAATGTATATTCATAGCTAATAACCCCGGAGATGAAGTTTAAAGAGTTTCTTCCCCAAGCTGTGAACCAAACACCTCCCAAGAAACTCATATTAGGATTGGGATTATACTCCAAAGCAGGAGCAAAGCTAAGCTGATCATTGAAAGGCCCGCCGACAACGGCAGGGGCGCCTATCGCATCCACTCCGGAATGGCCCGAAAATTTCGTCCTCAACGAATAAGTATAGACGATATCGAGCGCAGCTACCCAGCGCTGCGTGAAGCTGTATTCATATCCAAAGTCTCCCTGGAAAAAACTCCCAGGCCGGACTTTTCCGTCCGTTCCGAACCCGCCTCCATAAGCATTAAAGCCGTGCACCTTCACAAGAGCAGGAATGGTATAGTTCAAAGAGAGGCGAAAGTTCATCGGATGGAGCGATACCCACCAGACGATTTTGGAAATGTTGAAGCTGAAAGTCGTCTCGAATGATCCTGCTCCTGTAGCATCGATCCCACCTTTATCGGGATCGAGCCGCTGATAACTTCCGGAAGGAAAGGATTCTTTCACAGCTAACAATAAGGCAGGATTATAAGGCCCTTCGTGGAGCAGTCCAAAACTCAAGCCGACGGAGGTATCTCCCCAATTCTTACCTATTTCCCCTCGCTGTTTATTCCAGACGTATTGGGCATTGAAGGTGAAATGCATCCACGGAAGCATGCCGATTATGCCAGGAACTTGAGGATTCAAAGTGTGGATATTCGGGATTTTATGGGACTTTCCGCTCTCGCTGAATTTTCCATAGTTGTTCGTCCAAAATAGATAAGGCTGAATATTGACATAACCCGGTGCTAAAATATGAGCCGAAGGTGTCAGCAGAGGCCCTGCATACCAAGGGTTGAACATTTCTTTAGCGATTTTGAACTCTCTTTCCGCATCTTCCAGCTGCTTTTCCACTACCTGGGGCGGCGGAGGGTTTTGTTCTACAGGTGGGGCCTGATCTGCGTAAAGGCTGAGGCTTAAAAAACATCCAAAGATCCAACGTTTATCCATAAACACCTTAGTTTTGAAATCATTTGTAAGCGATTGGATAAAAAATTTAAAGCATCATTTCTGTAGTGGATAAAAACAGCTGGGGAAAATATATAGAGAGTAGCAAGAGGTTCGAGTATGACAGATCAGATTGGGGATAGTTCGATATCGCCGAAGGATCGAGAGATTTACAAACAAGACTTCAATGAAGCCGTCAATCTTTTCCAGCAAAGCCTCGCTGCCTATGAAAAATCTCAAATCCAGGCCCAGAAAAATAAATTCAAAGATGTCATGGACAAATGCCAGCAGGTGATCCATGAAACGATTCGATCAGCGATCAAAAAAGAATCTGCAAAACAACTTCAGCAATTTGACAAAGATTATCAAAATTTTATCGCGAACGATAATCCTCAGACTTATCAACAGCTCAATACCGATCTCGAGACTTTCAAGAAAACGAGCTAATTGCAGCACAAAGCTGTACAATTCTATCCATTTCTTTTCTTTCTTAACAGTTGCAAGCGTCCAAAAATGAAACTGATTTTCATTTTGAGATTGTTGTAGATAAAAATATAGGCCTGGGATAAATTTGCTTATGACTTTTTGATACAAATTAGATCTTTCTTAAAAAGCACGAGGAGAGTGGCTCATGGCAGTACAAGACGAAATCCCGAAGTCTAGGATTACGTTAACCTATAAGACAGAAGTAAACGGCGAACCTGCAGTAGTAGATCTGCCCTTTCGCATGATGATCCCCGCAGATCTTTCACTCGGTACATCTAAAGACCGTCAAAAAGATTTAGATGAAAGATCTCCTCGAAATCTCAATGGATCGAATACCAGCGACGTGTTGAAGGACATGGGCATCACCTTAAATATCGTGGTTCCGAACAAAGTGAGTGCGGAATCGCAAGATCTCAACGTCAATCTCGCGATTACGGGTATTGATTCCTTCTCTCCACACGAAATTGCAAAGCAAGTACCTGAAATCCAATCTCTGCTCCTCTTCAAAAAGCTCCTCGAGGAGATTCAATCCAATATCGCTAATAAGAAAGAATTTGCCCAGCTTCTCAATAAGCTTTATGCAAATCCCGCAGCTTTAGAGAAGATCAAGGAAGAATTGAAGACGTTTGCACCGACGCTGCCCCAGGCAGAAATAGGTTTCAATAAATCGGAAGAACAAAAGGATAGCCAGTGAAAAAAGACCAAACTGCAGTGATTGATAAGCCGGAAGAAATTTCACTCGATCTATTTTTGCAAAGTATGAAAATGGGGCCGCGGGAAGAGACTGCGCCTCCCGTGATCAGCCAAGATTTTTCGAAAGTCAATGAAAAAGTCTCTAACCAAGCCCGCTTTCTTTCTTCGCTAGGGGTTTTAGTCGCTAATATTGAACAAGGCGATGGATTCTTCGATCGAGGAAAAATTCAAGAGCTCATTGCTAGAACCAATAAGATGATCAATGATCAGATCAATGAAGTGATCCACCATCCTCAATTTCAACAATTGGAATCGACCTGGAGGGGCATCTTCAATCTGCTCGAGAAAACAAATTTCCGGGCCAATATCATGATCGACATTCTCGATGTCTCCAAGGAAGAGTTAGCCGAAGACTTCAATAACAATTCAATTGATTTTACCGGCTCGGCTTTCTTCCGTAAGATGTACTTTAAAGAATACGATCAGTATGGCGGAAAGCCTTACGGAGCGATTGTCGGGCTCTATGAGTTCGAGCATACGCCTGCCGATCTCAAATGGCTCAAAATGATGGGGAAAGTCGCTAACGCTAGCCACGCTCCTTTCATTAGTTCAGTGTCTCCCAAGTTCTTTGGTTGCGATACGATCGAAGAGCTCGCCTCAATTAAAACACTAGAAGGCCTGCTGGATCATCCTAAATACGGCGCCTTTAATGCGCTTAGGGATTCAGAAGAGGCCGCTTACATTGGTCTTTGCCTTCCTTCCTATATTTCACGGCTTCCATGGCATCCTATCAGCAATCCTTGTGGAGAGTTCAATTTCATTGAATACACGTGGGGAGATGACAATCAAAAATATCTCTGGGGAAATGCCGCGGTTTTGTTTGCTCAAAACCTGGTGCGCTCCTTTGAAACTTCAGGCTGGTGCCAATATCTGCGAGGGCCTAAGGCCGGCGGTTTAGTGACTGGTCTTCCCGTCCATACGTTCAATATTCGGGGTGAAGATGAGATTAAAATCCCTGTGCAGATGGCGATCCCCGACTTTAGGGAGCTAGAATTTGCAAATAGCGGCTTTATACCTTTGATCTATAAAAAAGGAACTGCCGATGCCTGCTTCTTTAGCGCCCAGTCGCTCAAGCGCCCCAAAAAGTTCAAAGATCCTAAAGATTCCGAGAATGCGCAGCTGGCTTGCAATCTCCCTTATACATTCTCCATCACCCGTATTGCACACTATGTGAAGAGCATTGCTCGGGACAATATAGGTTCTACAGCGAATGCTCCTTACATTGAGGATGTGTTGAACCGTTGGATCAAGGACTATGTCACAGCTACTGTGAATCCGGATGATATTACGCTCCGAAGATACCCGTTTAAAGCAGCGAGTATTTCGGTCGTAGAGAAAGAAGGAAAAATTGGCTGGTATGACTGCGCTATCAGTGTTTTGCCCCATCTCCAGATGGAAGGACTGGATGTCGAGCTTCGACTGGAATCTCGACTGGGCTAATGAGGATATTTTAAAAAAAATACAAAGGAGATTGCTATGACAGCAAACTTTCAAGCAGAACCAAAAATAGAAGATATTGCTAACTTTAAGCATGACAACCGTCGTTTAGTCGGTCATTTCAAAAAATTAAAAATTGGCGGCGAAGAACTGAAGGCGGACTTCAACTTAGTCGATCCCATGGATCCTGCTAATAGGGTTCCTCTCTGTGGAATGGTGACTTTTCTAGAATGGGATACAAAACCCGGTGGGCTTTTGACCGTCGAAGGTCGATTATCGGCAAAAAATCAAGGCATATACAACGATGTCGTGAATGCTCATGATAAAACGGCCGAATGCGAATTCGAGCTCGACGTTTACAGATATGATGATGAGACCGAGAAGTATTACAAATGCTTCCATACAGACGGCAAAGCTATTGAAGCGCGACTCTCCGAAGAGCGCCGCTCCATTGCCCATGATGAAGTCGAATCAGACTATCGGCAAATTAGGAACCATAAGTTCGAACTTTATATTATCGGAAGTGATAAGAAAGACGAACTTTTGCACATTGCTTATAGCGCAGATCGAAAAAAGGCCTTTAAGTTTGGCCAAAAGGCTAAGGCATAATTCGTGCAGCAGTTAAAAAGAGTCTCTTGGCAAGTCGGACAACCGCTCCTACCTCGACATCTGGTTTCTCAAGAAGACTCTTTGCTGGCCCACACCAGCCTGCATTTTAAGCACATTGGCCTTCCTTTCTACGGAGTGGGCTCTTTAAAATGGGATGATGCCTTGATTGCTCAAGGCATCATTTCCATTAGCAAACTCACGCTGATTTTCCCTTCAGGGCAGCTCGTAGATATTCCCTCTAACGGGATGATCAATTCCCTCGATTTAAATAAAATTGGAAAAACCCGGCTCAGCGTCTACGTTCATCTTCTTTCCTCGACCAATGAGGAAGAAGAGTATTTAGATTCAGGCACGGAGTACGACAAAATTGTCTATGTCGTCAACCAATTAGAGTTGTCCGTCGAAAGCAATGCCCATTCGGTGAAATCAGTGATGAAACTCGCCGAGTTTGAAACAGACTTAGAAAACCGCTGGCACCTTTGCGAAGATTACATTCCCCCTTTACTTTCCATCTATGGGACTCCCTTTTTAACCAAGGGGATGATCGAGCTTAAAACTCGCCTTGAACAATTTCAAAGCTCTCTCGAGCTGGAATCGACAACCGGCCATAGCTTCGAGGGGCATACCCTCGAGACGAAGCTGTGCCTTCTCGAAATCGCTAAAATGCGCCGTTTCGTCATCAATATCGAGCAGCAAATCTGCTCTCATCCTTATTTTTTCTACGAGGCGTTTAGCCACTATCTCGACACGGTAGCGATCCTCTACAACGATAAAACGAATTTTAAGATGATTCCCTATCAGCATGAAAAATTAGGCCCCCTCTTTATGAAGCTGATGGAATCGCTGAAAATCGACGATATCGGCGATCACAATATCTCCCGTTTGCAATTTGAAAAACGGGATCACTGCTACGTTTCCGAAAAACTCCCTCAAGAGTTGCAAGATGCGAAAGAAGTTTACCTTATCCTGCAAAAAGTGGAGATCACCGGCAACCCCAATATTGAGGGGATTAAACTGGCAGCTTATTCCCGCCTGATGAATACGATTATCTTTGGGGTTCAAGGGATCTCTCTGATCCGTCTCGAGAGGGCTCCTTTCAATCATAGTTTCTCAAAGAGAGCCAATATCTACAGCGTCGAGCGGGATATTGAATGGGGACATGCTTTGAAAGATGGAAGGCTCGCTTTTAACTGTAAAGACGATACAAAGGATATTCAGGCATTCCTTTATTGGAGATAAATGGGATTGCTCAACAAGTTTCGCAAAGAGGGTCATAAGAAGGAGCTGGAGAAAGAGGTGGTCCATCACCTGATGGCTCTTTTGAACACCAAGCAAACGTTCGGGGCCTGGCAAAAAGGGCTTGGCATGAAAACTTACTGCAGCAGCAAGTCTCGAAGTGATGTTATCGCCGAAATTATCGACGACGTTAAATACAATATCGAGGCCTTTGAGAAAAGGATCAAGCTCATCGACATCCAAGTTATAGACAGTAAGAGCATTTTTAATCTCAGGCTGCAGATCAACTGCTACTTAGGAGGCAAATTCCATTCGTTCTATATAGGCTTTAGACAGTCCCCAAACCCCATCCAAGTTGAGGTGGAAGTATGAGCAAAGCTCCCGAGGAAGAAAAAACCTTCAGTTTTTTCCAAGACCTCCAGGTCAAGCTCGCTTTGGAAGCTGCGGGTAAAAAGGCAGAAGTTTTTTCAAACAATATCGAGAAAGTCAAACTTCATCTGCATAATTATGGCTTTGACGCAGAGATGCATTTCACGACATTTGATCAAGAGGAGATGAGCCAGCTTTTCACTCAAAAAAAGATGATGAAGGCTGCATTGACTTTCGCATCCACTAAAGAGAGCACCCCTTTGTTGGAGATTAAAGGGATCGTTTACGAACGAGATTACGAGCCGCGGCCTAAGGGAATTCAAAAAAAGAAAGTTCGCCATTTTAAAATCCGTTTTACCGATCCTGCCCACCGCAGTTGGAATGTACATTTTCCTACGCGTATTTTTGTCGATGAGACCATGAAAAATGTGATCGATGCGGAGAAAAATCCTCTGGTTTCCCTAAAATATGATTGGGAAGTCTTGGACGAGGTGAGCCCGATTATCGCCTTCTCGCTGACTCAAAAAAAACAGGTGAGTTTTTATTCCTTCCTCATGTGGTACCTAGAGCAGGCAGGAGGGGTCTTTCAATACAATTACAAGGAACACGACTATTCGATTCTAGGAAAGAAAAATGAAGAGGGCGAGCCTGTCGCGGTTCCGGAATGGGAGACGAGATTTCCCAGCTGCCGCCCTCCCGAGCCGAAGCGTCATCATACTAGAACCATTAAACTCTCAACGGAGTCTGAAGATTTCCAAGATGAAGAGAACCCGGAGGGTTTTAAGTCCGTGCGGGATGATTTCTTTGACGATGCGAACTACCCTCTTTATCCTGAGAGGCTGACTCAAGCTTCTCATTCTGCTGCCACTCTTGACAAGCCCCTGATTCAATTCAGCCTCGCCAGGTTTACTGAAACTTTTGGTTTAAGCCACATCCTGCCGGGTGTATTGATTGCAATTAAAGGTGAAGAAAAACTCGGCGGTGATTGGAGTGAAGATCCCGAGGTCAAGGACCAGACCTTTCGGATTAGGGATGTCTCCTTTGAAGCAACGAAAACGGTCGTTTCCGATGGGATTCAAAAAAACGTCCAACCCTTCCGTTTAGAAGTCTCCCTCACAGCCGAATCTAAAGATGAGCCGTTTGTCTCGCGTCCCGCGTTTAAAGACCCTGTCTATCCTTTCTCCACGATCGGTAAGATTTTTTCCGAAATCGGAGACAAAGAACAAACCACGTATAATATTGTCAAAAATGAAAAATCCCCGCTGGGAATGTACCAAGTCGTGATTCCCCGCGCTGGGAAAGATAAAAAAGTCCTGGTCCCTTTCACTCCCGACGGCACATCCGGTCGAAATCATCTTCCTCACACCAAAAATCTCGGCGTCAGGCTCGATATGTATTTTCAAGCCGCTAAAATCGTCGAAGTAGTGGAGTTCACCGACCTCACTCAACCTTCTCCCGATACTCAAATCCAGCAAACAGTACTGGCCTCTAATGGTAAAGACAAATACGTCCGGCAAAAACATGAATTTAAGGGAAAAGAGTCGACATATACCTTCGAACACTCCACCTCTGCAGAGCAAAAGCAACTGATTGAAGTACAGGAACAAAAAATTCTCATTACTGTTATCGAGAAAGGAAAAACCCTTTCTGCCATTGAGATCAACCGGAAGCCCTTAGGGGTGACGATCACGGTCAAGGATGATGATCAAGGATCCACTCAGCAATTTGCCCTGACCCCTGCAGGGAATGTCCTGACCTCCGAAGGGAAAAGTGGAAAGACGACCATCACTCAAACTTCCGATACCGTTTCTATTGAAACCAAGAAGTTTATGGTCAAATGTGAGGAAGGCACGATCGAGGCTCAGAAAACACTCACTTCCAAAGCAGGCAGTAAACACATTATCGATGCACCCTTAACGACGGCTAAAAAATTTAAGGCAAATTAAATGGGCGATTTTGTTTCTGACGGAACAGAGTTTAGTTGTCCCCTCTGTACGAGCAAGCTGAAAATCGCAGTTCCCTCTTCTTCTGCGGAAGGGGATTCTAAAGCCATTGCCAATACCGGAAATTTTATGTTTCCGCCGCCTCCCGGCGCCCAGTGCCTTCTTGTCCCGAGTGCCCCAGCTCCCTGCGCTCCTCCCAATGTCAGCGTGATGGATCCGGGACAATCTTCGCTGGAAGTCGATGGAAAAAAAGCCCTGGGCTCAGGATGCATGCTGCAATGTGCTAAAAGCGGGCTTCTCTCCGTTGCTTCCTCCGGCCAATCCTCGGCTCAACATGGCGGAGGAGAATCAGGAGCCGCCGCTGTGATGGCCGAGGTCGCTATTGCCAGCATGCAGGCTGCCAATGATTCGAATTTTGAGAAAAAAGACAACGAGAGGCCCGCCTCGGCTCTGGCCGGCAGTAAAAGAGATCAGCATAAGAACGCACCCTATCAACAGACACGTAATAAAAGAGCCGATATTGAGGGGCGCTCATACAGCGGCCATGCTTTAGATCAGATGCAAAATCGAGGAATACCTTCTTCTGTCTCTCAACATACCATCAAACACGGCCAGCCCTCTCAAGCTACTGTCAAAGGTAAAACAATGACGCACTATTACGATAAAACCAACAATGTGACTGTTGTCTGCAATGAAAAAGGTGGTGTCGTCTCCGTCGGTCATGGCAAAATAGGAAGAAAGGTCATCAAATGAATCCCTTCAATGAAAAACAGCTTCTCCTCATGAAGAGAGGCATCGCTCACTTCGAGCAAACTCCGCCCACGCTAGAAAGTTTGCTGGCTCTGACCCAATCTCTAGAAGAGCTGCTTGATTCTTTGCAGAATATCCATGAAGAATGGAAAGAAACATTCCGAACAGAATGGTGGGAGCTAGAACTGATCGTTTCCGTCATGATGGATGAAGAGATCGACGATTTAACCGCCGAAGACAACCAGGCGATATCTGAAGCTTTGAGCAATATCAAAGCGCTCATAGACACCCAGTTAAAGAGCTAATTCTAACTTGAGCAGTGCTTTGTTTTTTCACTGAGCGACGGCCTTTTTAAATAACGAATGGGCTTTTGGAAAGGTGGTTTGCAAGCAGATATGCACGCCTGTCGTTATTCCCCAAATAATAAGGCCTGCTCGGAAGGACAGGTGCCCTTTATTTTTAGGAAATTGCTTCAGGGTTTCGCTGAGTTGAACTAAAAGCATGATTGCAGCAGGTAAATAATAAGAAACTTTCTCGGCGATTTTTGTCCAGCGGAACTCTTTTTTGGTTTCTGATTTTGAAGTTAATTTTTTTTCTGCAATGGTTTTTTCTGTAGAAGCGATTTCAGCTGTTTCAACGTCAACTTTGAGGTCGTATTTTTCTGTTCGATATTTTTGTTTTTTCTTTTCAAATTCACTGAGCCTGTTTTCATAATCTTCGATATAAGGCTTATCACTATATTGTTGAAGGAGAGCAAGTTTTGCTTTAATTGAATGAACTCGCAGGACATTCACATAGTTTTTCTTTTGGACCTCGGTCTCGAGAGAAGAAGTAAACTTATGTAGCGGAACACGGGGGCTTTGCTCTTGCGATAAGTGATAGTCCAAATCGGTGATCAGCCCGTCATAGATGGGTTCTACAAGATTTTGATTAAATGCGATTGTTTTTTCTAGATCGTCTTTCAACTGATCGTGCTCTTTGAATAACGTTTCGCAATCAAGTTCTTTTTGAGAGCCGATGATATCGATCAATTTTAGATACTCTTCTTTTTTTCCGGGCTCATTGAAGTCCGACAAGGAATTTAATTTTTCAAGTAATTTTATAGGGTTTTCAATAGTGAATTTATATTCGTCATTTTTGCTTTGGATTAATTTTTTTGATAAATCCTCATACTTCATCCACAAATCTCTTTTTTCTTCTCCCATTCTTTTCAATCTTGCTATGACTTGAAGATGGTTATTGGCTTCAATATCCGTTTTTAATTCTTGAAGGTGTTTAAGTTGATTTTTAAAGTCTTCAAACTTAGCCAGTAAGTTTTCATCCTCTTGTCTAATCTTTAAATTATTGACAAAATCTTTATATTGTTCAGCTAAAGCATTCGTTTCTTCTTCCATTCTCCTAAGTCGAATTATCAGTTCAGAATGATTATTTGTAGCAAGAGCTTCTTTTATTTCTGGGATATTCGCGAGCTGATTTTTTAAATCTGAAAATTTTTGCTCTAAGATTTCCGTATTTAATTTTTTAATATTTATTAGTTTGTTTATAGTTTCATGCATTTTATTAATCTTAAATCGCAAGTTAGTTTGTATTGATTTTTTAGTTGCCTTGTTCTCTATTAAATATTTCTTAAAATTTATAATGGCATTATAATTGTAAGGTCTTTCACCTTTAGTACGAGTCCGCTCAACAAGCATTTTGTTGAGGATTATTTCCACCATTCCGACAACAAGTTTGACAGCGCATTTTTCATTGAGTGTTTGAGCTGTTTGTTCTTTTACAGGTCCTCGTAGAACTTTAGATATAAAAAAATCGTCCAGCAGTTGCTGTTCTTTTTCTACAAGCTCCAGCATAGCTTTTCGAAGTTTCGGCTTATCTTCGGGGTTTGAAACCCTCCAATGTTGATCGAGTTCATGCTTTTTTTGTTGATGCACTGCCAGGGCATATTTGAGTTCTACGGTATTGGGAATTTGGGGGTTTGTATGAGCGGATAAGGCTTCTTTCAGCGCTATTGTTCTCTTCAAATTTGCGAATTGAATTTTTGCCTCGATGACATGGGAGATTGCTTTGTGAACTTTGAATTTCTCTGTTGTCGTTTGAGAAGGGTTTCCGTTTTTCCGCCGGAATAACGTATCCGTGGCTTTGCATTTGTCCAGAGTGCGGAAGAAGATCATGGCTTGAGCTAAATGAAGAGCTTTTTTTGCAATGTCTCGGGTAGCTTTTGTTGTTTCTCGCTTTTTAGCTTCCAGTTCTTTCCTTTTGTCAGTTTGAGTATCACGGACACCAGGCAACTTTTTCTCAGCATCTTCGGTGTTTTTGGTTAATTTGCTCTTGGCTGCATTGAAAGCATTCTCCGCCATAGTATAGGCATCAAAAGCATCTTTATACTGTTTGTTCAATATTATAAGCTGCTCAAGATCTTTGAGCGTTCCTTCTAGCGCATGGACTTTGGCTCTGTCCTTGGCTTCTTTTGCCTCTAGTTCTAATATTTTTTTCTCTACATCCTCTATTGCTCGCTCAATGGCAGCTTTTTCTGCTTCAAAGCCATGCTTGTCGTTTCTATTTTGGGTTAATGCTTCTTTGATTCTATCTTGTGTTTTTTTCGAGTTATTTATTTCTTCTTGGTTTTTGTCTTTTTCTGAGAGTTTAGCATCCCGTG
This sequence comes from Verrucomicrobiota bacterium, assembly GCA_018239715.1. Taxonomy (GTDB): domain Bacteria; phylum Chlamydiota; class Chlamydiia; order Chlamydiales; family Rhabdochlamydiaceae; genus PALSA-1444. The sequence continues at coordinate 15,903 of JAFEGW010000003.1, read as the reverse complement.
TCCCCATCGCTGAGATGAGAGAATTCTCTTTTGCTTTGTAGGCTGCTTCTTTCTGCCTGAGTTCCTCGGACAGCTTTCTTTTGTTTTCTTTATAGACATTATGCTGTTCCAAGCGCTTTCTGTAGACTTCCTCCACTCTTTTGCTTTCTTCTTGAAAATATTTTTCGAGTCGAGCTTTCTCTAAGTAAGCATGTTGGGCTTTTTTAAGGGGAGAATATCTAGCCTTAACTTGCTCAAGAGCGCATTCATTCAATAGAGCTTCATAATCCTTGAACTGCTCTAGAGTTTTATCTAGATCAACAGTTTTATCGACTTCAATAAATGCGTCTTTAAACCTCGGCTCAAAAAATGCATTTAGTGCATGAAGATTTTTTAACCAATTAATAGCTGTTAGTGTCTCAGTGTGAATGGTGCTCCTAAATCCGTAAATTGTCGTACGCTCGATCATTGCGAAGGTTTGTCTTCCTACTGCATCACTCCACTCAGGCAAGGCTATTTTTCTAGCAAGCTCCCTGTCTTCAAATACAAATTCATCTGGAATTTTTTGATTTTCAATATCGCCGATGGAACTTTTTAAGATATGAGTTATCTGAGAAAAAAACTGGTCTGTTTTTAAAATTAGTTCTTCAATTTCTTCAATTTTTTTTGTTTCAGTAGCTACTTGTGCTTCGAGGGCAGCTGTTTCAGAGACAGGGGTAGGTGGTGTAGAACTTGCTTTGGAAGCGTCGGGCTCAGTAGTCGTAGATGTTTCCTGCCGTTTTTGAACTTCGGCTCGTTTTTTTGCCAGTTTAATAGTGAGTGGGTCGCGGTTCTGGTAAGCGGATTCTCTATCTGATTCTAGTTTCGATGTAACCCTTGTCCTATTAGAGGTGAGCTCGTGAATTTTATTGACATAAATTTTCTTTAAAATTAGAAGGTTCGCTTTTGCAGCCTTATACTTGTCCTGAATTGCTGATTTAATTTCTTTAGCGTATCGAATCCATTCTTGTTCGGCCACTTTTTTTTCTGCTGTTTTCTCACGTATATGAGCAGAAAGTGTAGGCCTTAAGTTTTCTAACTGATAGAGAGAGAGCTTCCCTAAAGATTGCAAGCTTTCGTCTAGGGACTCGTTAGCAAGAGAGGCGCTGGGATCTGACGGCTGATCGGCTCCAGAGATTTTATAGGCGCCCTGTGTGGCTTTTTCTTCATTTTCGTAAAATTCATTTCTTTTATTGTCTAAAGCTTCTTTAACTTTTGAGTTGCTAATGTCTTCTTCACATCTTATTATTTCGGCATTGCAATTGTTTATTTCAGTTTGTAAATTGCCTTGAGCTATTTCTAAACGGCTGATTCTTGCAACTTCTTTTTTGTAAAGCTTGTCATTTTCAAGCTCGGTCTCTTTAGCTTTTTTTAATTCTTTTTGTTTATTTTCAAGCTCCTTCTCTTTGGTTGATTTATCTTTTCTTTGAGTATCCAAATCCTCTAGAGATTTTGCTACGTCACCTTTAGCTTGGTCTAATGCGGTTGTGAGGGCTTGTGAGGCATGGTTTGTTTGAAGGATAGGACTTGTCAGCCACCCTTCTAGGTCGGGTATTCTGACGTTGATGTTAATTAAGGACTGCAGGATGGATGTTCTAGCAAACGTATCTCTTTTGACCTTAGCAATGTTTTGGGCTGCGTCAAGCTCTCCCTTTTGATTTTCCAGTTTTTTGACGCGGACTTCAATATCTTGTTTAACTCCTTGCAATTCTATATTTACATCTTTGAACTCGCGATGGGCATTTTCGAGTTTTTGGGCTGCCTGCTCATACTCATCTATGCATATTTGAAGCTTTTTGACTTCAGGGTTCTCCAGTTTCCAGTGCCAAAAGTGCTGGAGTGCGTAATGGGAAATAGTGTAAACAATGGTAGTGATAGCTGTTGCACAGCCTATTCCCCAGACGTTCGTATAAGGATCCCGAATCCATTCTTTGTCCCCTAGATATTCTAGGCCCATACAGAAGCCAATACTGAGAGGCAAAGCTGCTGATTTGGCAAAATCCCATTGGTTATAGCTCACGGTTAATCCAGTTATTCCAATAATGCTCATATTATCAGCTCCTTTCTGCTCTTATATTGGCTGCATGTCAATTTAAATTTGCATCCATTCATAAACTTATGATCTTAAAAGATTTAAATCTTTTTTTATGCCCAATTGTAATATCTGCTTGGATTTGAGATTGACTTCAGAATCGATCTTTAGTTTTGCTTCAAGCTGATTGTCTTTCAATTTTAGTTACCAAAGTAGCTTCTTCTCTCGTAAATAGAATTTGAAAGCAAAGGTGGGTAATAGCCATGATTGTCCAAATAGCAATCCCTGCCCGGCCTGACATATGAGCCGTAAAAATCGGAAAATTATTCATTTTCTCTGTGCTATAGACGCCTAAAAGGAGCAAGCTAGGAACAAGATAGGAAACCTTCTCTGTAAGTGGGTGTTCCAAAACCATATCTTTTATGTTTTTGGCGGGCGGTTTGACTTTCTCTTCTCTTATACGGTGGTCTCTATAAAGATTGATTTGTTGGATGTATTCTATTTCAAGCTCTTCCATTTTGATTTTCTTTTGATGTTTAGTTGTCCTATAGATTTCAAGTGCCTGTTGATATTTTTCAAAATCACCCTTGTAATCTTTATGCAGATCAGGCTTGGTGGATAAATGTTTAATCAGCTCCAGCTTAGCTTCAATCATGGGAATTTTGTGTTTCACAATTTTACTTTTAGCAGCTAAAAATTTAGCAAGAATATTTCTTAACCGTTTATAGAAATTAGTTAATTCAAGTTGGCCCTCTGCATTTTTAGGTGACGCGGCATCTCGATCTAACTCTTTCGTTAACAGCTGGACAGTGTCTGCACTAACAAGATTATTAAAGTTTGCGCATGTCTCCATATGCCACTTGAGTCTTTCCATGATAGTAGCCGTAATTTCAGGTTTAGGCTTTTCGATCAGCTCAAGGTTGCCTTCTGCTTTTGCAGTCTCCTTTGTCTTAGAAGTAGTTGGCAGTTCAGCTTTAACATGACGACTTATCCATGTCATAGGTTTTCGGTCTAGAAGATCAACATACATTTTTGTAGCAAATAAATCGATAAAAGCGAGCAGGGCTTTCATCGTATTTCTCTCAATGTGGGCTTGAGCCACACGGTTTTTCGTAGGGATTAACCTCATTTTCAAACGAAAAAAATTATAAAGTGCTTTCTCTTCCTTTTGCAGAATTTCAAGAGTTGTACTTCGGCTGCTGGACTCAGAAGAATCGTTAATTCTCCATTTTTGGTTGATCCTATGCCTCTTGAGTTGATAGGTCATGAGTTTATATTTATTGTTATCCGCTTCTAGAACATCCTTTGCTTCTGTCAAATCTCTTAATCTCGCTCTTTCTAAATCAGATGATTGCTTTTTTAATGCCAATTCAGTCTTAGCTTGGATCATTAGAGTTATATCTCTTTGATAGTCAAGTCTTAGAGCTATCATTCTCTCAGTAGTGTCCTTTGCCCGGTCTTTTTTCCATCTGTAATAAGCAATGGCAGAGTCACATTTTTTTTTAGTGCATGATAATTTATTTAATTTTAATGAATCGTAGTCTGCTTGATTTAAAGTCTCTTTGGATTGAATCAGTTGCTTTTCTGCTTCTTCTAAAGCAATGTGTTTTGATTCGAGAGTTCGTTTAAGCCCCTTCTGTGTATCTTCAAAGTCTTGAGTACCATCTGTAAACGCTTTTTTCTTTTCTAATAGGAGTTCATCAGCAGTTCTTTTAGCTTTCAATGCATTTTGATATTCTTCATCAGCTGTTTTCAATTTATCCAGTAAAGCGGGTTGAATAGTAGTTAGAAGAAAATTATCCAGCATTTCTTTAATACGTAATAAATTAGTAGAATTGCTGGTATTGATTTTGATCTGAGCATTTTTTTCCCTGATGGCGTCATCGAGTTCGCTAATCGATTTTTCCACCGCCTCTACAGCGCTCTTCTTTCTTGTAAGAGTGGTTTCGATATTACTGTTTTCTTCGGCTAATTTCCTCTGTTTTTCTTTAATTTGATTGGCCTGCTCTCTTGCAGTCGCAAATTTACCACGATTTTCAACATACTGTTTAAATTTCTTCTCGTAATCTTCTTTTGTATCTTCTTTTTTTTTGAATAAAGTTGATTCGTTGGATTCTAATTCTTTTATACGGTTTGATCTTTCTTCATATGCCAATAGAATGGCTTTTTCCTCCTCTAGTAAAGCTTCTTCGTTTTTGACGGATGTTAAATAAGCTATATAAGCTTTCTTAAAGGTTATATAAGATGTAGTTAGTTCGTGTCGTAAGGCTGCATAATATTCTTTCTTGATAGAAAGAAAGAGGCGAGTAAATGCAGGGTCTTCATATCTAATAGGTGGGGTGTTTAAAAGCGAAAGAAGTTGCTGTAGAAAAAGAAAAATATCATCTTGCTTTTTCAAAGTCTCAGCTTGTTCTTTAAAGGTTGCTATGGCCATTTGTCTTTCCTGAGGACTTTTTCCACTCCAAATAGGAATTGTAAGGGGGAAAGTAGCCTTATCGGAAGAATTTGTGTCTCTTCTCACTCTCTCTTGTGAATCAGGCTTTTTATATTGGAGTTGGACGCTATCGAATATCTCCAATACCTTACTAAAAAATTCAGCAGCTTTTGTTTTTTGTTCTACTTTTTCTTCAGCGGTAGCTTCAGTTTTTCCTATCCCAATTCCACCAAATTCAAACCTGGAAGATTTTAGATTATCCATTTCTTGGACTGCGGCTAGTTGATCACGATGAATTTCTCCTCTTTTTGCTGAGAATTCTTCGACCCAACCTAAAAGTTTTCCTCTGATTAGTTCTATGTCTACACTTAATGTACTTTTCAAAGTATGAGCCGCTCGGTCCAGCTCTACTTTTGCCTGCTGTGTGTTTCTAGTTGCCGTTTGTAGATTTGCTCGTATATCTCGTAATAAATTAAATAAGTCATTCCAGCTTTTTAAAGTTAAGATGTTGGGTTCTGATGCGTCTCGGCTGAGCCCATTCTCAGAACCTTTAGTAATCAAATTACACTCATAAGCATTCTGGTTATAGGCTTGTTCTGCTAGACGATATGTTTCTTCTGCTGTTTCTAGGGCGATCGCGTTTTTATCCCTATCTAGTTCTTCCATCCTAGAACTCAAATTAGACAGTTCGTTTTCGAGCTTGCGTTCCGTCTGTTCTGCCGTTTTTTGTGTTGTGAGACTATCATTATAATCATCCTGAACGGCTTTTAATGTGATATCATTCAATTGTTTGCTTTTGTTTGTGTCGTCTTCTATTTCTTTTTTTAATTGATCGCTATTATTGTTAAGTTTTATGAGAATATCGTTTATATTTGCTAGAAGGGGAGAAAGAGCATTAATGATGTAAGGGGTATTGAAGGATGTTTCAAGTTTTGTTTTTGATAAAAGGACGAGTCTATTCAATTCACTTAGAGCAGAGAAGATTGCTAATAAGTTGACAGTAAGTGCAGAGCCTTTATGTGTTTTCGATTGCTCCAGGAACCAAGCCGAGTCTTTTTCTTTGAGAATGTTATCGAGGGCAGGGCTGAGAAACTTCTCGACAAATTCATCTCTGGTCGTACGAGTATCTTCCATCTTTTTTTGGCACTCATTTACAGCAAGCTGACTACCGCTCACTTCACCAGATAAGCCTTTAGTGGAAATTTCTATGTCTATTTTGATTTTTCTTAATTCTTGAAACGCCTTCTCCAATTGCTTTTGCGCTTCTATATATTCTTTTGTTCTATTGCGTATATTTAATATCTCCACTCTCTCTGGTTTCATTTTTTGTTTTTCTTTCTCTTCCCAAAAATTATGCCAGTAGCTTCTTGTTATCACATTGAAAAATACATAAATGACTGTGTTGAAGACTGTTGCTAAAACTGCTGCTGTATAATGGGAATGAGAGTCAACGACCCATTCCTTATTTAAATGATAATCAGACCAAAGGGTCACACAAATACTGCTTGGTAATGCAACTGTTTGAGCAAAAATATTCCATCTGTTTTGATGGCAAAAATCACTCAACTTTTCTAGGCTGCTCATAATATTACCAACTCCATTCTGCTCTTATATTGCCCGCATGCAGCGGGGAATCGGCACCGAGGGTGAGTTCGTAATCAAAGGAAATGAGAATGGCTCTTTTGTGCACGATCGTAAAGCCTGCACCCACGTAGTATTGATTCCAAGATCCGACCTTCAACTTTTCATCGAACTTGGCGCAATCGATCCCATCAATCTCATAATGATAGCTTTTATGACTAAGGGGTGTAAAATTAACAATACCAGCGGATAAACTGGGGATTAAATATCCGAGTTCGTCGCTGAAAATTTCTCGCGTGACTTTGAGGCCGGCTTTGGAGTTAAGATAAGAGCCATCGAGAGCTCCGATTTTAAGCTCGGTCTCCTCGTCGAGCGCCTCCGTGTTATCCTGCTCAAAGACCATGAGATAGTCAATTTTGGCTGTCGGATAGAGGAAGAAGTGGCCTCCCACTTCATAAGCAAGTCCGCCCTCCAGCCGGCCTACAGCGTCCCAGCTTTGATAGGTCAGGGAAGATTTGGAGGGTTTTAGCTTGTCAGGGAATAGGCTGACGCTCCTATGCATCTCATAAAAATTTGCCATCCCAAAAAGGGTGCAGCTCAGATAACCGTGTTGAAAGACGTAGCTCAGGCTAGGGCCAAAATAGAGGGAGTTAAGCTCTGCTGTGCTGCGGTGCTCTTCCCAAGTCACTCCTGAATGGGAATAAGCGACTCCAAGTCCCAGGAGCAAGCGATCGTAAAATATAAACTCGCCTCCCACACTGATTCCAGCAGTGTACATATTGAACTTCAAAGGGTCGTCCTCTCGGCGGAATTGAGTATAGAATCCAAAAGGTTCTGCCCAGAGATTCCATTGATTAAGCGTATCAAACTCATTGAAGGAATCTCGATTGACAAGAGCATAGGACATGGTCGGGTTAAAGAAGCCCTTGAAATGAGCGGTATTTAGCCAGTCGATCACCTGTGTAGTGCCCACAAAAGTGGGATTGGCATTTTTACCCACCAATGCGCATTCTTCATCGGATAAGTTTTGAAGGAGCTGTTGATTGGTATAGGATTCGAGTAAGTTATTCACTAATTCTTGCCGATCAGAAGGGGAAGTCGAGTAGTCGACTAATAAATCATTGAGAAATTCTTTAGGATTCTCGAGCAAGTGATAATGATCCATCAAGACTTTGGGTGAGAGTTTAATCGGAGCGTCTTTAGCCGAATTTTCAGTTAATATTTCATTGAGGAAACTTTCACCCTTATCATCCTGCCGATCGATTTGCTTCTTTAATATTTTGGGAGTGATTTTTATGGCTGGGTCTTCGAAGGCTGTTTCGATTACTTTTATTTGATTCTCTGGCTTTAACTTCGGTAAAGTTGTATTGGTTATTTCCAAGCTCTTTGCCACGATAGCCTTTCGATTAGCTTCTTCGTTTAATTTCGGCGCATTTATTTTTATTTTTTCCAATTCTTCTAGAGTATTTTTTGTGTATTTGGGTTCATCTGTGATAGGAGAGGAAGCAGCATAGCTTTTGCAGAAGGGAAGAAGGAAACTAAAGGTCAGCAAAATCAGATTTTTTTGATGGATTACCATACGATAAACTCTTCAATGTCGTTTTGATAAAGGCGGCTTAGGGATTCCCATTTGAGGGAGGCTTTATTATTGCATTCATCCGATAACGTCTCGCTATGTGTAGCCGTCAAGGCAAAATAGCGGGAAAACAGCTTGGGGAAGAAGACCACAGGGTCGAAATTTTTAATCGTTGCGGAGATGTCATCGGAAACGAGGGCTGCTTTCTCAAAGTCTTGTTTTTCGATCAGGGCTTCAAAGACTTGAATTTTTTTGAAAAGGACCATCATAGGCTCCGAGGCAACAAGGATCTTCTGCAAAGAAATTTCTTTGGCAGGGGTCTTTTCTGAAGGTTTAACAGGGGGGCTTTTGGGAGATGCGGGCTCGGGGGATTTTTTTTCGACTTTGGGAGGTTCTTGCTCAGCAACGACAGGGGATAAGCCGTCGAGCCATTTGGAAATAAACATCAGATATTGATGGAGAGAAGTATCCTCTAATTTTTGGGTCAGAAACTGGCCTAGGTGCTCCGTCGTCGTTTTAAGCTCTTCGATTTCCTCCGTCTGGAGCGATTCGACCGATTTGGTCCAAAAATCATCGACTTTTTTTTCTTTATGGAGTTTCTCGCTCCTTTTGAGTTTTTTCACTACCGAGGATAAAAACCAGGTGAGGCTGATGGAGGCATGGTTGTCTCGCATCTGAACAGGAGAGACGCTCTCCCAATAGGGATCTAGCATAGACATGATGGCAGGAAAAATCTCCTTCAGACAGCCAATTCCTTTTGCTAAGACGTCAGCGTAGAAGAGATACATGACCAGGCGGATATCGACTTTGCCTTCGTTTAAGATGGTGGTGATGAGAGGGACTGCTTCAGCAAATTTTTCTTTTTCGACCAGCGAGACAATCTTTTCAAAACGGATGTCAAAAACTTCTTCTTCGACAGTCGTCGCTTTCTCGAGGAGGGTATAAAAATCGGAGATTTCCATTTTGTTCTCTTTTTAGGGGTTATTTTGTAGCCAGTGTTTCATAGATGAGCTGCCTTAAAAGGTTGAGAGTATGATAAACGGATCGGTTTTGTTTTAAAAACAAAGATCCATTTTGAGCCTGCATTTCGACCGAGTTTCGGTCGATTTGTTGATTCTTCATTTTGGGATAAAGCGAGTAGAACTGGATCTGCTCGGGTACAAAAGCGGTGCCGACCTCGGTCTGAATGAGATGGAGGATCTTTTGGTTCCAGTCCTCTTGCTTTTGGGCAAGGGAGAGCCGCTCTTTAGGAGAGACAAAGACGAGCAGGACAAACTGCCGGTTATGGTAATGGTGGGGATGAGGCTCTGTCACGACCATGCAGGTTAAAGCAAAGGGTAGGGCTTTCACTTTTTCTTCGATAATCTTTAGGGGGAAAGGATAGCCTTCTCTCAAAGGAACGGTAGTTGCACTGAGTGTCCATTCATCGCCGACTTGGGAAATGATGAAAGGATCGGGTTGACCGCTATCAGGCTCGATGTGAAATAGGCCGAATCCTCCCAGCGCTTTATCGCCGCTTCGATTGATTTTTAGAAGGCTCCATGACATTCCTAAACTAGGGTGCAAAAAAGAAACCTGCAAAGGTTTGGGTTGAGAAAACAAGGTGATGCCGCCTCTTTCTTTGTCGATCAGGAGCTGGCAGCACGGAATTTTTTGAAGCTTATTCAGCTGATGGAAAGCTTTCCAATTTTGATCGGTTCCGCATAAAGGATTGCGATACCAGAGCTTTAATTTGCTGACAGGGAGACTGGGGTGTTTCATCCAAAGATTTTGGAGGAGGGGGCAGATTCCTAAAATATCGATCGGCTCATCTTTGAGGATATCGGGTTGGGACAAGAGGACATTGTCGGCGACATGAACGAGGGTCGATCCGGCTAGGAGGGCCATGAGGGTGCAGCAAGGCTCTTCTCGAAAAAGGGAAGATAAGGGTCTTGCCCAGGTAGTGGACGTTGTTAACTGGAGAGCTATCAAAGCATCCCGGAGGGGAATCAGATAGCATCGCATGGCCTCTAAGGGGCTCATTTTTTCTTCAGCAAAGGGATTAAAATGCTGGAGAACAATTTCATTGGGTAAATAAGCATGTGTGGGCGGTGGGGTAGACGATTGTTTTTGAAGAGATAAATCTAAGGATAGGATTTGCCCTTTGAAATCGAGCTCAACCTCAGGAGTTGTCACCACCAAAGCGGGCTTTAACTGTTCGAGAGCAGGCTGGAGCTGGCTAGGAGGAAAAAAACGGTCGTTGAAAGGCAAAATAGAAATGACAAGTCCCAATCGGAGTGCTGTTAGGAGTCCCACTAGGAAGGGAAGTCCCGGTGGTAAAACGAGTGCAACACTTTGCCCGGCTTTTAATTTCCAAAGAGGGGCTTGAGCGTTGACAAACCCATGGATTTGCTCATAGGTCCATGCGTCAGCTTCTGTCTTGGAATGGATGACTTTGAGAGCGATATTCTTCTTCCCGAGGTGGCGTAGGATGCAATCAGCGTAGAAATCGTATTTTTGCAGAGGGACTGTTTGAGAGGGTGGCTCGATAGGATAAAGACTCGCCAGATCTTCCCAAAAAGAGAGAGGATTGCTGTAGCTTTTTTGTATCCAATCGCGCACATCAAAGCGGTAGCTTACATCATCCTCCGACTGCCAATGGCGAATAAATGTTGCTACATCCATGTCGACACGCTATTCAAAAACGTTAACAGCCTCGTATTGCTTTTCACCTAAGAGTATTTTGACTTTTTCGGGCTTAGGTTTGCTGAGAATGTATTTCCAGCATTCTCCGGGGTTGGTAAAAAGGAAATAAACTCCTAGAGCTTTATCTTTCGGAGGCACCGGAAGTGTAATTTTATTGGTGGTGCCAGGGACTAAGACTTTTTTGACGAGGTTGGAGGCATCCTCTTCCTTCCAGAAAGATTGAGAGGCGATCTCATTGTAATCTTGTGTCAAGAACTTAGCCATGGTCGTCTCTTTGATCACTACATACAACGGGGTGCCGGCGTTCGTGTTTTTTTTAGTCCTGACAAGCAGGGTGATCTCTTCACTTTTTTTGGTTTCAAAACCAAGGCAGCCGGTCAGACATAGTAAGAGGCCGTAGAGGAAAGCTGTGCAAAAGGGTCTCAAATATCTCTTCATAAACCTTTATTTATTAGCAATATGAGTTTCTGTTTCAGTTTGCTGCACAAGAGGAGCCTCCGCTTGGAAAAGGTTCCAGGGGTTAGTCTCAAACTTCAGCCCAATGTTCAGCGGAGTGGAGGCTGTTTTTTCACCCAGTTGACTTCCCAGCTTCCATTGCCAGACATTTTCAGCTTTGGCATCGGCTTTCTTCAAGAGTTCAAAGAAGCTCCAAGAAGAATTGAGGACCTTTTCATCTCGATATGAACGGTTGTCGCTTTTATTGGCGAGCTCTACGACGACAGTCGAGCTATTTTCTTTCCACCATTCGATCTTGATCAAATGCCAGGAGGGGTTTTGATTAAAGTTATGGAAGGTTTCATCGCCCGTCACCAGATAGGATAAGACAGGTGTAGAGCCGGCTTTTCCAGTCGACTCAAAGGGCAGCGTCTGAACATTGATCGGAATAGGTTGAGGATTGCCTTCTTTATCCCACAACATGTGAGAGATTTTAGTGAGGCGGTTGACTGCGTAATAAAGAGAGGGGTCTAGCTGCAGCTGAGAAGACTTCTTGGGTGTCCAGGTGCCTTCAATCAGCGTACTGACGGGTGTGACGATTTGTCGGATAATCCCAAAGAATTCACTGGTGGGGTTGGTGATTTTGCGGACTTCTTCATAAGTCGATACAACGGTGCTATCGGGATTGAAAGGACGTTTGCCCAGCACATAGCGGATTTCAGGGGCGAGGGCGTCCGACCAGAGTTTGTCAATCGACTTTTTCAGATCTTTAATGCCCAGTTGATAGATTTGCATGATAGGAGCCGTAAACAAGGGATGGTATCTTGGAGGAACTCCGATTTGATTTAAGTCATTTATGACTTGCTGCAGAAAAGAGTCTTCATCATTCCTTAAGATAGAGAGGGTGATTTTTGCCGTGGGGCTTAGGACATCTTCTAAACGGGCAGCAGCCAGGTAATTTTTGGTGTCAGTTCCCATTTTCAATTCGGCGATGATCTGGCAGATCAATTCTTTATATTTCTCAAAAGGGGAGCTTTTGTTTTTGGCCTGGCTCATTAAACTTCTTAAGAAATGAAACTGGTTAATTTCCGTTAAGCCACTAAGGCATTCAGGAGGATTTGAAAAAACCTCGGTATTGAAATTGATAGTATTCAAGAAATATTGAAAAGCTGAGGATTTTTCTTTAATTTTATCTAAAATCTCTTTGACATCCTCGAGGCTTGTCGTGTGGATATCGCAGGCAGCATAGAGTCTTTCATACTCTTTTTGGTATTGCTTAGCATAGCTATAGGCCTCTTCCTGCACGAAAGTCGTAAAACGTGCTTTGTCTTCCATATTCATTGGCAGTGATTCCAAGAGTTTCAGCAGGGATTCTGTCGTATGCCGAACGTTTTGCTCAAAAGCCTTTCGGGTGTAGCGTCCTGCAACGACGACGGGCTCAGCAAAATAAGGAAATTCGATGCCGTAAGTCTGAAAAGTGAGATCGGGTAAATCTGCTGTATTTTTGAAGAAGATATTGCCCTGAGTATCTTTATTGGCCGTCATATAATCTCGAACCGAAAGCTCAATGATGTGGGCGACAGAAAGATGGACCCATTTCTTGGTGTGAAATTGAAATGTTTCATCTCCGAGAATGAATTTGAATTCTCGATCGGGAAGATCATTTAAGGAGGCAATTTCATTAATTTTTGCGAAAAATTGGGAGATATTATAATCGGTAATATCAGGAATATCGGGACAGGTTTGACACACAAAGACGAGAAATTCTTCAATTTTTTTCTCTTTTGTCAACCATTTCGCGATTTGCATATTCCGCCCAAAGTCGCTTAACATCTTGGCAGGGACTTCTTCCAGCATCTGACAAACCGCGATGGCATCTTGGTCATTTTTTAACCGTCGATATTCCGCAAGCAGATGGGAAGCTTCGGTGCGCAGATTTTCAAAATTATAACCGGTATAGACCGGCTGATTCACAATATCTTGAAAACGGCTTAAGAAAGAGATCCAAGGCGCTGGGCTTGTAAGGGGTACGATGGGATTGATTTTACTTAGATTTTCGATTTCAATCGTGTTGCTGCTTGAATTTTCATTGTTGAAAATGTAGATCCGAATGAGTTTTTCATCCAAATTGAGCGCTGCAGCCCAATTCTTTAGGCTCTCTAAAATATGGTATCCCAGACGGCATTGAGGTGTAGAAAGATCTTGAGGCGCAGTGGCATTGGGCGGAGCAGCATGAATGAGCCCCAGCATATAGAGGGCCTTTAATTCTGACTGATCTTTCAGCATCATCTTTTCGAGATTCGGCTCTAAAATTTGATGACGGATCATTTTTGCTAACTTTTGATGGCTTTCTCGGATCTGCTGTTTATAAAAGCGGGGCAGAAGAGACAGATACCCATGTTGATATTTATGCGTATTCAAATGCTCAATTTGGGGGATGATTTTATTATAAAAAGCATCCGATTTCAAACGATACAAAGAATCGATTCCCTGCTGGGTTAAACTCAGGTGAAATCTGTCAGTGAAGAAATTGTTGAGAATAAGTCCTGAACAAACAGTCAAAGCAGCTGCGCTGGCGAGCTGATGCTTAAGCATCGGATGGCGGAAAAAGATCGAGCTAGGTTCGGATGCATCCCAATCAAAGGAGGGGAAGGCTGTATAAGGCTCCATCTTGGTGGTAAAGGTCAGCTTTTCTAGCTCAAATTGACCCGAAATGTTCCCTGTGATCAAGGCTCTTAAAAACTCTTCAACTTCTAAGAAGCACTTGGGGAGCTCGTCAAAAAACTTCAAGATTTTCAGGAACTCTTCTGAAGGCATCGTGGTCAGCATCAGGGAGAGGAATCTATCCCGGAAGCTGTTCAGAGCTTTTTCTAGAGCTAAACTCTCAAAGTTGGAGTGAATGGGGATTTCAAATACAAGATTGTGCTGCTTGATAAAGCTCGCAAATTCGAGATAGCCGCTTATTTTATCTAAGTGAGTTAAGGCAATTCTAATTTTTAAAGGTTCTTTAACGATCTCAGAGAGAAGAGAGAGTTTTCCTGCAAACATACGGGCAGATTTGCTGACGTCGCGGCTATCTCGAGAAATTTCGGATAAAAAGTTATAGGCGATGACGATGATAGGAGGTTTTTTTCCATAGAGACGTTTCCATAAATGAATCAGGCTTTTTCTGGCTTTGATCGTGCGGTCTTTGACCATGGGCTCAGCCATTTCTTGGATAAGCTGCTTGGGCCCTAAGTAGAATTGCATGTTGAGATCTTGGGTATACTCTACTTCAAAAGGGTAGATATTCTGACTCTGCTCCACGATGCCTTGAATTAACTCGGTTTTCCCCGATTTTTCCTCTCCTAAAACGATAAAATGCTGATGCTCTTTGATAATCGAGCGGAATTCACGAGGGATTTGATGGATGAACCTTTTCCACACCCGATAAAAATTGGTCGGTTTGATCTCAAGGGTGGTCTTGCGCTGAAAGAATTTTGGCAAGGAGAAATTCAACTTAGGAAACTTCATAATGAACCTTTTTCCGATAAGATTAAAATACTCACGGATCAAAATTAACAGGTTGTCGATAATTTTTGATAGCACTATTTGTCGCGAACGTATCTTAAGTAATCAAAATGGATTTTTTGTGTCGCATTTTGACATTGCTATTAAAGGAGATGAAGAGGATCATTTTTGAAAATGATCGATCAAAACTCCATTCTATCTATCTGGCTCAGGCCGCGCGAAGGGGTTCGCTATCTTCAAACAAAATCGCACTTTCTTCTGATCATAGGGTTGACGCTTGTTTATTACGCTCAACTCGTCACCTTTGTTCTATCTTTAGATCCCAAAACGGTGAACCCGCTCTTTTCTTCTAAAGGCTTGATTTTGGCCCTCTTAGTGCTTTTAGCCTTAGGTGCCTGGACCTTTACCTTTATCCAGGCCTGTACAATGGTGATGTGGTCGGTCGCGAGAAAACTCAAGGGTCAAGGAACAATCCCTCAAACACGTGCTGTTGTCATAGGGACACTGGCTTGGTGGATGCCCATCAGTATTTTTTGGCTGACGGTTTATTTCATCTTGCGTCAGTCAGAGATTGGAATCTCTCTTCGCCTTCTTGAAATCGCCTCTTTCTTAGGGGCTTTTGCCGTGCTCGTTTGTGGGATTCTGTTTTTGATGAAAACTCTTTCCGATATTCAGGGGTTTGGGATCTGGCGCTCCCTAGCAACGATCCTCTTCAGCTCGGTGATCTTATATGGAGCTGCGCTGATCATCGGACCTATTCTCAAGCAGCTCTACCAGTGAGACTCTAATCGGCTTTAATACGGTACTCCATATAAACGGCGAATCGAATTCTCCCCTTCCATTAACATCCGCAGAAAATCTTGCCGCATTTGTTTGACGGTGTCCGTCACCTTTTTGTACATTTCCTCGCTGAAGGAGGCGCTGGTATCCCATACACTTGCCAAATTTTTCTCCATCCCCCAGGAAAAGGCAGCGACACCTACAAGACCTACAAACAAGACAGCCCATCCTAGAATAGGGCAGTTGAGAAGAACAATCGAAGATCCTGTCAGAAAAGTAGGCGCCATCAGTAAGTTGGAGAGGGCCATTCCGCCCTCAGCCAGAAGTGCGCCTACTCCTGCAGCGCCTCCTAAATTTGTCACTGCAGCAGTGCTGATATAGTATCCTAACCCTCCTACAAAGAATGCTCGAGCCGCATTTTGCCCTGTTAAAAAGGCTTTAGCAGTATCGTAAAGCACAACCATTCGACCTAACATGTTCCCATAGATTTCAGCCCCTTCACTGAGGATTTTTAAATTGCCCACCATCTGTCTCAATTGTTGAAGACCCGATTTGTTAAGAAAATTAATATTAAGAGTAAAGGATGTATTGTTTTTAGCGGCACTGATGCTAGCCCGATCGAGACGTATTTTTTTGAGCGTTTCTAGTGAAAAACGTTTTCGCAGAAAGTTTTTAACTTCTGTCTCCATTTTTTTAGGAAGAAGTTCATTAGACTTCTTTCGAAATTCAACTTTTAAGTATACACGCGATCTTTAATGAGGCGGGGTGGAGTGCACCCCATAAAATCGGACCACTAGGGAGCGTACCTAAAAGATTGCATTGATTATACTTTTCTCCTAGGAAAAGGGAGGG
>JAFEGW010000002.1:267-113143 GCA_018239715.1 Verrucomicrobiota bacterium | reverse complement strand
ATCTTTTAGGTACGCTCCCTAGCCGTTGTTGAATTAGGGTTTGTTGGTCTTCTGGAACCATGTTCACTAAGAAGGAATAAAGTTCTTTTAATCCTTCGTAGTATGAGATCTTTTTTCGTGGGTCTAAAGCCTTTGCCGATGCTAAATGTTGATAGATTGTATCGCATGTTTGAACAGCCAATCTTACATGGTATGCTTTACTAGCTAAACTTGCATCATCGTTTCGTAGAGATTCTCTGTCGTAGATGCAAGCAATGCCTAGAAGCGACCCAGTGAGTATCAAAAAGTTTTCAATGGACTCAACTTTTTCTAGATTTATGAGATGCGACCCAGCGAGTATGAAAAAGTCCTCAATGGATTCAACTTTTGCTAGATTTATGAGAATCTTAGTAAATTGGAGATGGGCTTCCTCATAATTTTTAGCTGCAAGGGCGCTGCGTGCAGCGGCGTAAGAGGTCTGGAAATCGAAAGGACCCTGTTTTGCATCCGGTGGGGCAGACGCAGCTGCAGTAGAAGGAGCGGGTTGTAACGGTGGAAGTGGAGGAGCGCCAAATGCAGGTGAAGGGAGTGGAGCTACGGCTGGAGCTGCTGCAGGGGATCCAGGCAGAACTGCAGAGGTTGTTAGAGATTTTGATTCTTGTCGACAAGTTTGGAGATTCGGACGAATATCCTCACGAGCGGGATCTCCTGTGGGACACAAAATAAGTAAGTCATCGTAATTTTTGATTAACTGAGAGTAATTTGTTGATTTTTCTTCCTCTTGCCACGACGCTCTGTCTTGAAATAGTTGGTCGCAGTTTGCCTTAGCTTGAGAAACCAGATAGGTCTTTTCATCACACCTAGTGGTGTAAGTAAGAGCGGCTTCTATTTGACATCTTGCCGTCATGAGAAGAGATTTTATTGACGGGTCGCTTCTTAAGTTATCGATAATTTCTTGGAATATTCTTCTTGCATTCTCTTTATCGCTTTTTCCCGCGAGATCTTTTGCTCTTAGGAATCTTGCTTTTGCATCATATCCTGAAGCACTCTCGCCCGCCAAGGTTCCTGCTGTGACCCTCGGGACTGCTTCCAAATGAACTGTTGCTACGGCGTCGACTCTTGCTTCGGCTGAGGCTGGCATTGGTGATGCCGTTGCGGGTGCGACTTCGGTAACGCTTCGGGGACTAGTGGGTTGTGCTGCCATAAAAACCTCCTTTGATTTTGGGACCTGCATGTTATAACTAAAGACAATTTTAATCGAAAATTAAAAAATTCATTTTATTGTTTAACGATTAAGCGGTGTATGCAAATGCGTGTCGTAAAAAATAGACCGACAAGCGAAAGGGCTGCTACAGCTATCATAGAGATAGTTCGAAGGTTTATGTAATGGTTATTTTTTAAAGGAAGGTCTGAAGGCTCGACTTTTTCTGTTTGTTGAAGGTTCTCGAGTGTTTCCTTGCCTTCGTCTTGGAGTTTGTGATGTTCCATGATTCTTTGGCATAAATCGACAAAACGAGATTCACCCGTCGGCATTTTATGGTATTTTGTAAAGCCATCAATAGCAGTATAACCAAGTCGGATGTGATCTATCCAAAGCTTCTGAAGCTCACTGTCGTCATAGAGGAGTGTTTTAATAAGAAATTCATCTAAGAGTTCTCGAGCATTCGTAATATATTTTTCTTTTTGATCTGGATGGTTTGTTGCTCTAAGTACCCATTCGGAAACTCGCCCGGATAATTCATCAGGTGTAGAAGGCCATGTTAAGTCACTGCTTTTTCTTTCAGCTAATGCATATAGAGAGGAAACCCTTCGAGGGGCAGGCTTTAAAGCCTCTTTTGCCACAGCAGCAGCTTTGGACGTTGCAGGTGTGGGCGGAAGTGGTCGATGAGTGAGAGCAGGCGTTTTCGCCGTGGGAGCTGCTGGTTTCGTCATATGAGCCTCTATTTTGGACTCTCATTTTAATGGAGAACAGGATTTAGGCTAAGCAATGTATTTCATCACGCGCAGCCGATGGATTCCCATCCCTCCGATTAAAAGAATTCCTAAGAGAACAACGATGCCGCCGGCAATTTTTGAGATGGTGAGTTGACGAACAAGCAAGGGGGCCGCAAGTGGAGCAGGCTGCTCGGCAGATGTTACTTGAACAAGGGGGATTAGGTTGAGGACAAGGGCTGCGGAGCAATTATTGAGAGTTGCATAGGCGGTCTGTATTTGACCAAGCCAGGTATTTTTTATTGCATCATTAAAAGTATATGGAGCGGCAATAAGAGAGGCTTGTAATAAGTCATCATAAGCTCCCGTCATCCATGAGAGCTTTTTTTCACGTTCGGATTGCAGTTGAGCAATTTGTGTTTTCAATTCCGCTCGCTTGATGAGATCGGGACATAGCTGAGAATGGGCTAGCTTTTGGATTTGGGATAATAATTCGGGTTCTTTGAGCGTTGGCAGAGGGTTTACTCGTGCTGTTGCATCTGGACGAGGAGGGCCTTGAGCAATAATGAGCGCAAGAACATCGATGGCAACATGGGGGCCTGGATCGGGTGAATCAGGCGGTGAAATTTGAACGGCCGGATGCCCTGGGTAAGTTCTGCGATTGGCGCGTGCTGCCATAGAATCTCGTTTTGCCTATAAAGTTTATAGAAAAGCAGGTTTTTCTTTCAGCTCTTTAAGAAGGAAGAACAATTTCTTCCGCGACGGAGTCGTAAAATAATAGTCCTTGGGGAGAGAGCCGGGCCCTTGTTCCTTGGATTTGGAGCCAGCCTTTGTCTTGCAGTTTTTTATAGAGAGAAGGATCGATGGGGAACTCTCTGGTATCGATGCCTTCGAGAAGACGGAGTTGGATGGCCAGTCTCTCGTGGAGGCTAGCGATGGGAGAGAGCTGCTCGGCAAAGTCGACAGGGGATTTGCCGGTTTGGAGCAGGGCGGCGTATTTTTTCAGATCGCAGAAATTGCGGTACCGCTTTCCTTCAAAGTAACTAAAGGCCGAAGGGCCAAAGCCTAAAAAAGGACGCCCTAGCCAGTAGCCGGTATTATGGCGTGCAATAGATCCCTCTTTCGCAAACGCAGAAATCTCATACCGGTGAAGGCCTATTTTTTCGAGGGTTTCAACGGCTGAATTCAGCATGGAAAGGCTGTCTTCCGACGACGGAAGAAGGGGAGTTAGCAACGATCTTTTTTTATAGAAGACGGTCTGAGGTTCGATCGTGAGATTGTAGAGCGATAAGTGAGTGATAGGAAGCTCGGAGAGTTGAGCGAGGGTGTTTTTCCAAGTGAGGAGAGTTTGCTCAGGAATTTCGTACATCAGATCGATGGTGATGTTGGAGATGCCCGCTTCCGCAGTGGAGAGGACAGCCCCTCGGGCCTCAAGAGAAGTGTGATGCCTGCCGAGGATCTTGAGGAGTTTGTCATCCAAAGATTGGATGCCGAGGCTGACGCGGTTGATGCCGGCTTTGGCAAAGGCTTGCATGGCCTCGAGGGTGACATCTTCGGGATTGGCTTCTAGGGTGATTTCTGCAGAGGAGGGAGGAGAGATCCAGGAGAGAATTTCAGCAATCGAGTCGGGGCCGATGAGGAACGGAGTGCCTCCGCCAAAGTAGACGGAAACGATTTTTTTGCCTTGGAGGTGGTGTTTGTAGAGGTCCCATTCCAGACGGAGGGACTCTAAAAGAGTCGTGTGAATTTTTTTTTCAAAAGGGACGACATAAAAGTGGCAGTAAGGACATTTGCGTCTGCAAAAGGGGATATGGAAATATAGCGATATTTCAGAGGAGTCCATCCCGAAATTATACAACTTCTCGGGGAAAAAGTCGTCAAGATCTTGCAAGATCTTGACGGGAGATTTTACCAGTTGTCGGCATCGGGGTCTTCGAGAACACCTCGGCGCCAGCGGTTCCTGTCGCTGAAGGGGTCTTCGTCTTCTTCCTCTTCTTCAGACTCTTCTCCTTCGCCGGCTGTTGCGGACTCGGTCCCGCTTTCTGTCTCTTCGCCGCTGGAGGTCTCAAAATCGTAGGACTCGGTTTCTACATCGAGACCGAAATCGGTCAACCCTTCTTCAGGAACTTCAATATCGGGCATGCTCGCAGTGTCAGGGAATGCTTGCCGCGCATGGGGGGAGCGCTTAGGAGGAGCATACTCTTCCATCGCACCGCTTTCTTTCAAGAAACGGAGCCGCTCTTTTTCTTCTTGGATTTTTTCTTTGAGTGCAGCGATTTCCGTCTTGTGCTTCTCGATATCTTTCTTGGGCACAAGTCCGAGCTTCAGCCACTGATCCAAATCGGATAGTTCTGCTTCTAATTTTCTAAGACGTTCACTTTTCATCATCATAATTGCCTCGCTCTTCCCCTTGTTTCAGAAATCTCGGTGATCGAGTTCTCTTTAAAATACAAAAGATTTTTTGGCAAGGAGGCAAAATTATTTCCCGCCAGACAATTAATCACAAGGAAATAATGTTTGTTAAGCGATAAGTTCTAGGTGGATTCTCTTTTTTTCAATTCAGAGGCAAAATTGTAAATGATCGGAGATGCCGGCAATGTGGCGGCTAAGGCTCCGATAACGCCCCAGAAAAGTGTATTGGACATAGAAAAGTTATGATGTGCTTGACCGATGAATGATCTTCCCATCAGGCCAAACGCGGCCCCTGCACCGAGGATGATTTCAATGGCGAGGACTTCTTGCTGGGCCTCTTTATTTTTATCAACGACCTTTTGGATGCGATCGGTTAAAGCAGAGATTTTTTGTAAACAAGGAATGATCTGTGATAATCCAAATGAAATTGCTTGAAGCACCATAATTACTCCTTAATTTTCATAAATTATATACTATTTTAAAATAAAATTAAAGATTCATTCTATGTAGATCCTTCGATTGTAAATAAATTCCTTTAATCGCATAGACAGATACCCCTGCGTCATGTTAAGGAACAGATATGGAAGGGGTCTCTTTTTCTAATCTGGCGTATGTTCAGCAGCAATACGAGCTTTATCGGGCAAATCCCTATAGCGTGGATGCCTCCTGGAAGCATTTTTTCGAAGGGTGGGACCTGGCCCTTAGCTTGGCTCCTGAGCATGAAAGCTCGGACTTGAAGATCTTTCATCTCATCGAGGCGTATCGGACCTACGGCCACTTAAAAGCCCAGATCAATCCTCTCAATGCGGCCTCGGCTGAGATTCCTGAGCTCTCTTTGAAAAAACTGGGCTTTCAGGCGAGCGATCTCGAGCAGCCATTTCCGACCTGCGGCTTTTTGCCTGTGCCGGAGGCGCCGCTCAAAGACCTGATTGCTGCTTTAGAAAAAACCTACTGCGGTCCTATTGGCGTGGAGTACATGGGAATGAGAAATTCTGAGCTGGAGGCGTGGCTGCAAAAGCTCATCGAGCCGAATTTCCCTCTTCCTTTTTCCGCAGAGGAGAAGCTAGAGATTTTCCATGAACTCAACCGGGCCGAGCTTTTTGAGGCTTTCTTGCATACCAAATACGTGGGGCAAAAACGGTTTTCCTTGGAAGGGGGAGAGACGTTAATCCCCATGCTAGCCTTTACTCTCGAAGAGGCGGGAAGTGGGGGAGTCCAAGAGGTCGTTTTAGGAATGGCCCATCGAGGAAGGCTCAATGTCCTGGCTAATATCCTCAACAAATCTTATCAGACGATTTTCAATGAATTTGAGGATCACTATATCCCTGATCTTCTCGAAGGGATGGGCGATGTCAAATACCATAAAGGCTTTATCGGCTCGCTTCCGACCAAAAATGGCCAGCAAATCACCATCACCTTGTCAGCCAATCCCAGCCATCTGGAAGCTGTCGATCCTGTCGTGGAAGGTCACGCCAGGGCCAAGCAGGAGATCAAAGGACGAGAGACCATCGTGCCGATTTTAGTACATGGAGATGCCTCCGTGGCAGGGCAGGGAGTTGTCTACGAGACTTTGCAGCTGAGCAAACTTAAAGGTTATGAGACCGGCGGGACGATCCATCTAGTGATCAACAATCAGATTGGGTTCACGACGCTGCCCAAAGACGGCAGGTCGACACCCTATTGCACCGATATTGCTTTCGCTTTTGGAGCGCCGGTGTTTCATGTGAATGCGGAAAATCCCGAAGCTTGCGTCTATGCGATGCTGCTGGCTCTTCAAATTCGGCAGAAGTTTCATTGCGATGTCTTCCTCGATCTCTACTGCTATCGCAAATATGGCCACAATGAAGGGGATGAGCCGGCCTTCACACAGCCGCATGAATACAAAGTCATCCGACAAAAAAAATCGATCCGTGAGTTATATCGCGACAGCTTAGTCCAAGAGGGCGTTCTTGCCCTGAACATCGCCGAAAAAATTGAAACCGACTTCCATAACCAGCTGCAAGCAGCCTTAGATCAAGTTTCTTCTAAAACTCCCGCCGCATCGGAGCTTTCGCCCAAAGAAAGCCTTCTTGCACCTGTCGCGACAGCCGCTGCTGCTGAGACGCTGATCCAGCTCGCCGAAGACTTTTGCCATGTGCCTGAAGGATTTCATCTACATCCCAAGATTAAAAAACTCGCGGAAGAAAGGCTCGCGATGGTCCAAGGCAATCCCCAAGAGGCGACGATCGATTGGGGGATGGCCGAGCATCTGGCCTATGCCACTTTGCTGAGGGAAGGAGTCCATGTGCGAATCTCCGGGCAAGATTCCCGACGGGGGACATTTTCTCATCGTCATGCGATGTGGGTTGATCAGGCTGAAGAGAATCAGAAATATTTTCCGCTGTCGCATTTGAAAGATAAAAAAGCTCTTTTCGATATTTTTAATTCCCCTCTTTCAGAATTCGCAGCTTTAGGTTTTGAATTCGGATATAGCCTTTTTTATCCTCATGCCCTTGTCGTATGGGAAGCGCAATATGGCGATTTTGCCAACGGCGGACAAGTGATCATAGATCAGTTTATCTCGGCCTCCGAGCAAAAATGGGGCCACCGCTCGGGTCTTACGCTGCTGCTTCCGCATGGATACGAAGGGCAAGGTCCCGAACACTCCTCGGCACGCATGGAACGGTATCTGCAGCTCTCCGCAGATGAAAATTGGCAGATTGTCGATTGCACGACTCCTGCCCAGCTTTTTCATGTGCTGCGGCGGCAAGTGATGCGGCAGCAACCCAAACCCCTTATCGTTTTTACTCCTAAAGCCTTGCTCCGCCATCCGCAAGTGATAAGTCCTCTGCAAGCCTTCACTTCAGGGTCTTTTGAAGAGTTTTTGGATGATCCTAAAAATATCTCCTCTCCGGAGCGGGTCTTATTTTGCACAGGGAAAGTTTATTATGATCTGATCGCCGCTCGGAAAAGAGACGATATTGCCTTGGTGAGAATCGAACAGCTCTATCCCTTTCATCGTGAAAAATTCCAAAAGCTGATAGAGAAGTATAAAAGCGCCCAAGAATTTTGTTGGGTCCAAGAAGAGCCCAGCAATATGGGGGCATGGAGCTACATCCGGCCGATTTTACAAGAACTGATTGGAAAGCCTATCCGCTACATCGGAAGGGATCCGAGCAGCTCTCCGGCGGCAGGTTCCTATGCGCTCCATAAGAAACAGCTAGCTCAAATGATACAGGAGGCCTTTGGATGAAAGTAGAGATTAAAGTACCGTCTCTGGGCGAATCTATCTCGGAAGCCACGATCAGCCGTATCATTAAAGCCAGCGGAAGCGGCGTCAAACGGGACGAAGAGATCGTTGAGATCGAGACAGAAAAGGTCAACCAAGTCCTCTATGCTCCTCAAGCAGGCCAGCTCAGTCTGAATATTAAAGTCGGCGATACGGTCAAAATCGGCCAAGTCATTGGGACCGTCGATACCGAGGTGCAGGTGGCAGCGGCTCCAGCTCCCCAGCCTACGCCCGTCAAACCTGCTGAGCAACCTCCAGCAGCTGCTCCTTCGGCTCGTAAAAGGGCCCCGGATGTCATCGCAGAAATGAAAACTCCCGTTCCTGTGGCTTCCTCAGCTCCTGCTCCAGCTCAACCTGCTCCTCAGCCTGCAGGAGAGGGTCGAAAACGGATGAGTTCGCTAAGAAAGACTATTGCGCAAAAGCTTGTTGAAGTGAAAAACACCACGGCGATGCTGACAACGTTCAATGAAGTCGACATGACCCGCATCCTAGAGATCCGTGCGAAAGAGCAAGAGGCGTTCCAGGCTCGTTATGGTGTCAAGCTCGGGTTCATGTCATTCTTTATCAAGGCAGCGACAGCGGCATTAAAAGCCTATCCTGATGTCCGAGCTTATATCGAAGGAGATGAGATTGTTTCTTTCCCGAATTACGATATCGGCGTGGCGGTCTCCACTGACAAAGGATTAATGGTGCCGGTGATCCGCGGCTGCGACAAGGCTTCTTTTGGAGAGATCGAAAAGCAGATCGTGCAGTATAGCAAAAAAGCCCGCGAAGGGGGCATTTCCCTCGACGATTTACGGGGCGGTTGTTTCACGATCACCAATGGAGGCATTTTTGGCTCCCTTCTCTCCACACCCATTCTCAATCCTCCTCAAAGCGGCATCCTCGGCATGCATGCGATTGTCAAACGTCCGATGGCTATAGATGACAAAGTCGTCATTCGTCCCATGATGTATTTAGCTTTTTCGTATGACCATCGGATCATCGATGGAAAAGAAGCGGTGCAGTTTCTCGTGCATATGAAAGAAAATCTCGAAGACCCGACGAGGCTTTTGCTTGACCTTTGATGTCGTTGTGATTGGATCCGGACCCGGCGGTTATGTAGCAGCGATCCGCGCTGCCCAGCTCGGCATGAAAGTCGCTTGCGTCGATAAGCGGAAAGAGCTCGGCGGCACCTGTCTGAATATTGGCTGCATTCCCTCCAAAGCTCTTTTGCACACCACCGAGCTGTATTGGAAGATGGTACACGAAGCCGAGCAGTATGGATTAAAAACGGGGCCGTGTTCCTATGCGTTTCCCGAGATCATGACCCGGAAGCAAAAAATCGTGACTTCGTTCAATGAGGGGATTGCCGCGCTCTTCAAAAAAAACAAAATCACCTTCTTTCCCGGCACCGCCAAGCTGATTTCTCCGACTAAAGTCCAAGTCGCCGGCGAGCAAATCGAAGCGAAAAATATCATCTTGGCCACCGGTTCGGAGCCGAGCAGCTTGCCTTTCCTGCCCTTCGATGAAAAGAGAATAGTCTCTTCCACAGGCGCTCTTTCCCTCCCGCAAGTTCCTAAAAACCTCCTTGTTATTGGGGCCGGTGTCATCGGCGTTGAACTTGGTTCTGTCTACAGCCGCCTCGGCAGCAAGGTCCAGTTTGTCGAGTTTCTCGATCGCATCTGTCCTACCTTGGATGCCTCGATCTCTCAAGAGCTGCAGAAAATCCTGACCCAGCAAGGTATGAGCTTCCGCCTTTCTTCTAAAGTCACAGGAGCCGATCTTTCTCCCCAAGAAATCGTCCTCCGCGTCGGCGATGAGCAGCTCCGGGGAGATGTCGTTCTCGTTGCCATCGGGCGTAAACCCTACACGCAAAATCTAGGGCTCGAAAATGTCGGGATCAACGCTAAAGGCGCTATTGCTGTCGACAACCGTTTCCGTACCTCGGTTCCTAACATCTACGCGATTGGAGATCTCATTGATGGACCCATGTTAGCGCATAAAGCGTCCGAAGAGGGGATTGCCGTTGCCGAGATCATTGCAGGCCAA
This sequence comes from Verrucomicrobiota bacterium, assembly GCA_018239715.1. Lineage (GTDB taxonomy): Bacteria > Chlamydiota > Chlamydiia > Chlamydiales > Rhabdochlamydiaceae > PALSA-1444. Next base: position 103,521 of record JAFEGW010000002.1, on the reverse strand, counting down.
AATCCGGCCGTGAATTATTTAGCGATTCCGAATGTCATCTATACCTACCCGGAAGTAGCAGCTGTCGGCCTCACCGAGGCTGAAGCTCAAAATTTCGGTCTGAAAGTCAATGCGGGGATGTTTCCGTTCAAGATCAACTCCCGTGCCAAATGCACAGGGGAAGAGGCGGGTTTTGTGAAAATCGTCTCGGATAGCGTCACGGATCGGATCCTCGGCGTCCATATTCTCGGCGCCCACGCCTCCGAGCTCATCGCAGAAGGGGTGCTCGCTATCCAAAACGGGCTCACGACCCTTCAGCTGGCTCACACTCCCCATGCTCACCCCACGCTGTCAGAAGCCCTCAAAGAAGCGGCTTTAGGCGTCCACCACCGAGCGATTCATCGGTAAATGCTTTCTTTAAAAGACCCTCTTTTGCATAGAGAAAAAGTTGAATTTTTGATATAATTTCTCCTATGGCAACAATAACATTTTCCTCAGCAATTAAGCCTTCAGAATCCTTAGTCAATAAAACTTATGAAAGCAACAGGTTGGTCGATCTTTTCAGCCCTGTAGCTGAGGGGAAAAAGCGGTATGCACTCATCGATGTCGATAATACCCTTACAGCTCCTTTCGATCAGGAGATCGGGTCAGCGCAGTGGAGACAGCATATCAAGAAGAAAGCAGCGGCAGAAGGCTATAATCCTGATGAAGTTGAAGATGTCTTAGATCAGCTCTGGTACTATGTGATGCCCCAGATCCATGTCCGACTGGTAGATCAAGAGGCAAGGGCTGTCATTGAGCAGCATCAGACTGCTTATCCTGTGCTTGCATTTACTGCTCGAGAATTTAAAGAACATACCCATACTGAAAAGCAGCTTGCATCTCTGGGTATTCATCTCTCCAACGCACACTTTCCTGATGAAATTCCTGAACTCTATCGAAACGGAGTCATTTATTGCGGTGAGATGACAAAAGGGGAGGCAATGTGGAAGTTTTTCGAAATTACACAGATCATTCCTGATGAAGTCCACATGGCAGATGACAAGATGGAGCAAATCCGCAATGTTCAAAAGGCCTGCGAAGGGAAAATTTCGTTTATCGGAATGCGCATGGGGAATGAAGATGCAAGAGTAGCTTCTTTTAAGGGCGCTGTTGCAGATCTGCAGCTCGAAATGCTGCCTCAGATTATCACGGATAGCCAAGCCTTGAAAATGCTTGAAATTCAACGTCCTCCACTGAAATTGCGGGAATTCCTTCAAAGAATCTAAATAGTACTTGCCGAGACAGAAATCTCGGCAAGGATATTAATAACTCTGAGACTTGCCGCAGCCGCAAGAGCCTTTGGCATTCGGGTTGCTGATTTTAAAGCCGGAGCCATTCAGCCCATCGACGAATTCAATCAAGCAGCCTTTTAAACGCGGCGCAGATCCTTGATTCACATGGATATCGACTCCTTCAGAGTGGAATACTACATCATCGGGGAGGGCTTTTTCTGAAAAGTCGAGGACATATTCAAAACCGCTGCATCCGCCGGCACGGTCGGCAAAGCGAAGGCCCCAGCCTTCTTTGCCTTCTTCGGCTAAGATCTCTTTGAATTTCTCCGCTGCTTTGGGAGTGAGGGTAATGGTCGAGGTATCGACCTTCTCAGCTAAGATGGCATTGAGTTTGCTCAGGAGTTTATGGAGGTCTTCTTCTTTAAATCCATGCCCGAGCATGCCGGCTTCGAGGGTCTCCCAAACGGAGGCTCCACAACCGACGCAGTTGAGGCCTGCATTTTGCATCTCTTGCGCAAGTCGTTGCCCCTTTTGAGGAAACTTAGTAAAGATCTCGTCGATGGTCATGTCTTTGGTAATTTGGTCTTGCATAAGTCTCCTCTAAAATTTGATTTTCACGCACCCTCCGCGGAGTTTGCATTGGCAGGCAAGTCGCTCATGCCCTTCGTCTCCGAGGAAGTCTTTTTCTTCTTGGGTAAAAGAGGTGAGATTTTCCATACCCTCCACCACTTCAATCACGCAGGTCCCGCAGACCCCTTCTGTGCATGCAAAAGGGACTCCTGCTTCTTCGCAGACAGAGGCGATCGGCTCACCATCGGGAATTTCTTTTTCTTCCCCGCTATGTTCAAAAATCAACTTACCCATAATTGGGTAATATTACACCTGAAAATGCTCTAAAAAGCAAGAGGGCAGGCCTGAAAAAGGCCTGCCCTCTGAAAGATAGTTGTAAATTGCTGATCTTAAAGAGCTTCTGTTTCGTCTTCGTTAATATCTAAAGGGCTTTCGCTTAATAGCTCTTCGACAGTCTTTTTAAGTGTTTTAATTCCTTCAGGAAACCCACATTTTAGGAGCAATTCATGGATATAACCAAGTTCGGTCTCCAGGAGATCTACCTGGGTTTCTAGCGTCGCAACTTTACTATTTAATTCTGTCGTATTATTCATATTAACCTCTTATTACATCTACCATCTTATTAAATTAAAATTTAAGTTTCAATTAAATTATTATTAATATAACTTTTTAAGTGTTTGGTTTTTAATGATTTGTAAATATTTTATTTTGAGTGTGTTAGTATTAAAATATTTTAACGTTTATGTGTAAATTAAATATTATTTTTTATATAATTATTAATATAATAAAAAAGTTTAATTAATAAAGAAGGTAATAATATGTCGTCAGGATTAGGTTCTACTCAATTAGCCGTTTTAGCAACTCCTACCCTTGTACAAAGAGCTATAGGAGCTCCCGTCCTAGGAACTGGTTTAGTGGACAGAGAGGGACTGAAAAAGTCCGAAGGGGTGTTCCAAAAAATAAAACCCACTCAAACTTACGGGATTGGAGATGCATTGAAGTTCCGATTAGTTGTTCCTTTTAAGAAGCTCATGGGTAAGGCATCGAAAGACGAACTGGAAAGCCTCGATATTTATCACCAACATCTAGAATTGCAAGCTTCTATCGATAAAGTCAAAAAAGCTTATGAAGAATATTGCCCTGCTGCCCAGGCTGTTCAAGATGCAACTTTGCAAACCATCGATCAAGCTCGTGCGCAAGAATATATCAAAGCAGCAGACTTAGTCCACTCCTATGAAGCTTTGATCGCCTTAGCAGCTGAGCAGGCTGATCAGTTGATGAGTAAAGAAAGGCCCGCTAATGCAGAATTCATAAAACAGGCCTACATCCACGAAACAAATATTGCAATGACTCAGGCCGTCAAAGCTCAAGGTGCCGTTTTATACACGGTGAATAAGCTTAAGGCTCAGTTATATGTCCAATTTCAAGATGTTCCTGGAAAAGAAAAAGCTCTTCAAGAGAGATTCATCAGTTTCGTTATAAATTTCGAAAAACACGTGGTTGATGCTTGCGACAAATTCGGTATTATCGCCAATCAGAATAACAAGCAGGTGATCGCTCAGGCTTTTATTGAGGGTTTAATGGACGTGCCTGGCTTAAAGATGGACAATATCCCTAATTTCCTATCTTTGATTGAAGAGGAAAGAGAAGCTCGCCAAGAGAAGATGTTCGAATATTTCTTTTCAGAGATGGAAAGAATCGTTCAAGGCGACATGCCTATTACAGATCGTCTGGTTGAAGGAATCCAATACGAAGGTATTCATCTGGTGGATTACGTCAGTCAATTGCAATCTAACTTGGAATATGCACGTGCTCTTGCACAGCAATTTAAAGCTCTAGAATCTGAGAAAACAGCTATGGAAAACGAAATCCCAGCGATCATGGAAGAACTCCGGGGCTGTGAGCAGCTTTTAAATGAGGGCTCTGAATATACGGTGGGAGAGTTTCTTGAATTTTTACAAGGCCCTGCCCTCTATCCGGGTGATCCTGCCATTGAAGCTATATTAAATAAATTTCCAACCGTGAAGAGATTAGTCGATGTCAAGAAGGGAATAGCTGCTTTAGAACAGCAATCTGCCCATGATATTGCAAAATTTGGACAGGAAGTTGCACAAAAGGAACAGCGTCTTGGTTTGTTACAAACGGCGTTCGACGAGTATGAAGCTAAGACTGCTGCTCCTTGCGAGCAAGAAATCCAAAGAAAAGGGCAGCAATTAGCTGCTCTGGAAGAGACTTTTGGAAAAGCTAAACAGGCGCTAGAAGGCTTAAATGACGCGGGCCGCGAGTTGTCTTTGCCTGCAGTTCAACGAGAGTTCAATACAAGAAAGGCTGCCTTAGAAGCAGAAATCGATGGACTCAAAGCCCAAAGAGATGCTCATCGTAGAGAATTGGAAAGACAAGCTGCAGAAATCACACGATGGGCAGGTGAAATTGCTTTAGATAAGGAAGCGATTGAATCGTTTAGAGTTGAAGGTACCCCGGATGTTAAAGAAGACCTGGCACGCCTTAGGACAGAACGAGAGGGTTTAATCGTATCGACCTTGAAAGTTTCAGGAAATGAGCTTTGTGCAACCGGAAAAGACCTTGCCATCATCACCAAAAAAGACGGCAAAGTGCATGGAGCTTTGGCCCAAGCCAGAGAAGCTCAAGAAAAGGTAGGGCCTCTAAAACAAAAACTTGAATCCCTTGAGGCTTTATATAAAGCAAAAGAGGAAGAAATTAACCAGCTAAGAGAAGACGTCATTTTTACTGAGGAATGTGCAATCTTGGATAAGGAAAGTCAAACTCTACAACTTTTAAATGGGTTCTTGACTGACGAGCAGAAAGAAGCCATCGGAACACGTTTGACTGAGCAGCTAAACCTTGCTGTCCTGATCGGCGAAAAAATTCATGAATGTCTGATCCAGAAAAACAGAGCTATCAATCAGCAAACGGCTGAGAAAATGAAAGCTCAAGGTTTTGCTGCACAGCAAATCGAAGCTTTGCAAGAGGCAGCCATCCCTGCAGAATCAGCAGAAGTAGATCATGAACAAGAAGATTTTCTCGAGCTTCCTGGACATTACGTCAGCCGCCGCAAACTTTCCGTCTTTGCTCCCTTAGTGGCAGCATTACCCGGTGCGGCTAGAGAAATACCCGATTATTCTTCGGATACTGAGGCTAGCGGAGAAGAGCTGATATCTTCGTCAGCACAATTGGATCTTGTTGAAGCCCCTTCCCCTGGCTTGTTAACCCGTATCTCTGGGTGGTTCCGAGATAATCTCGGGCCCGGCCGTCCTGCAGCCCCTGATTATTATACACGAGGTCATTTGAAACCGGATGGTTTCTTGGCGAGGATCTTTAACTTAGGACGCAACGAAGGCCAGCTCGCGCAGCAGCCTATGACAGCGGCGGCACCAGCCTCAGGTGCTGTACCTGCTCTAGCTAACTCCCGCGGTTCTGCTCCTGCGGCGATCGTATTTGGACACGATGAAGACGCTGGAACACCTGCGTCTGCCAGTGATAAATCGGAGGATGAAGCAGCAGCATCATCTCCGGTAGCTCCTGCACCCGCTCCAGCTGCCAGTGATAGCTCTGCAGTTAGCGCTTCTCAACCTGTAGAAAAAGTGAATCTAGAACTCAGAGTCCCAGGTACAAAAAAAACCGAGGACGTAGCCTTTGAACGACGAGATGGAAAGCTGGTCGGCCGCTTTACGGATGGAAGAGAGGTCATAGGAGAAATAACTCCAAATGGAAGGATTTTTAAACTTCCTGACGGTACAGTAATAGACGAACAAATTGATATCGCTGAACTCTAAGTCGGATTAAAAAATAAATAGGCTGCAAGTTTTCTTGCAGCCTATTTTATTGAGTGTTAAACGTACGACTCTTCGCTATGGCTCAAGAGGTGCGAGAGCTTTCCGAGAACATCACGGAGGACTTCTAAAGGCCTTTGATCGGCATTAAAACGGCTGATCAGGTGGGAAGGGTAGTGTTCTAAAAGCTTATGAGTGTCTTCCATATAGACCCTCATGCGGGTTTGAAGGACCGTCTCATCCATATCGTCTTGGCGCCGTTCAATGAGGGCTCTGCGCTTCATTCTCTTGATGAGTTCATCGAAGTTCTGCGTTTCTAAGACGATGATATGCTTAATCTGGATATGCCGCTCTAAAAGCTCAGCTTGGGGGATGGTCCGGGGGATGCCGTCGAGAAGGAGAAGCTGTTGATGGGGGAAATACCGGTTGGTGGCAATGAGCCCCTCGACAAAATGGTGCCAAATTCCCACCGTGACGTCATCGGGAACTAGATGGCCTTTTCCTGCATAAGAATGATAGATCTTACCGGCAGGCGACTCAGGGGAGAGGCCGCGGAAAATATCGCCGGAAGAGAGATGGAAATGGTTCCCTGCGCTGCTCAGGAGCTTGCCGAGAGTTCCTTTGCCGGCTCCGGGAGGGCCAAAGAGCAAAACCGACCGATAGGGGCGGCTTTTGCCAGAGATAAGTGATTGAATATCAAGCTCTTTTTGCATAGTGGGGAAAAAACATCATCATAACCGATGGAAGATTAATCTGGCAATCGCGAAGAGTGCAAGGCTTGCTATATAGTAAATTTTTTGTTAAAATAGAGTAAAGAAAAAGGTTTTTTTATGACATTGAAAATCTCTATTGAATTTCAAGGCATGGACTATATTGCCGAAATTACACCCCTGGTTAGCGGAAAACCCGCTCCGGTAAAACCCGAGATGTTGGAAGCCGAAAACATTCAACTGATCTATAGCCGTCAGCTTCAAGCCATGGCTCGGCAATATGAAACGAGTTATCAACCTGACTTTGGTCTGCTGGTCAGCGCAAATATCCAGGGTTTTCAATTCGAAAAAGGAGAAGTGGTTCACACGCATCAAGTCTGGAAAGATTTTATCCACAGTTTGTTTCACCCTGAAGAAGAGCTGGCAGATGAAGCAGGCGGCCGCAGTGCCCAGGTGAACTTCACGGATATCAGTTTATATAAACAGGCTCCTAAAGAAAAAAGAAGTCAAATCCTCATGAACCTCTACTTAAAAAACCTTCATGAATTGAAAGGTCAAAAGGTAGAGTACAATCCCATCGAAAAGCAATGCCATGCCTGTTTCCTACAGAAAGATTTTCGCCCTCATCCCAGCTTAGAAGATGTCAAGAACCAGGAGCTGCAGCGCGCGGAATTATATCAAAAATTAGTCCGCAAAAAAAGAAAAGGCAAAATCTCCGTCGAGAACTGGTCTCGCCTACAGAAACATATGAGAGCCATTTATGAAGAGAAGGCGCCCTAATACCTATGAGTACTAGCTCCACCATCTTCCGCTCGTATCGGGAAAGGACCCTTCCGGGGGTTCCATTGGATTTTATGTCTTCGGAAGATGCGGCCATCTATACGACGATCCGTCCTCTCATTCCTAAATTAAAACCGAGCAGCACTTGTCTACCTTCAGCTAACTATTTACATGCCATTGCCGATGCCTCGTTATTCTTAAGAAATATTCCCGATGCCGTCACGATACTTTTTATGAAAATCACATATGGAGGGATGCCGCTCATTGGTTTGACATCGATCCTTTATGTGGCCATCGGGCTCGGGTGGGCCTTCGATAGCTATAAGCAAATGAAAGCGTATCGGAAAATCGGCGATAGCGAAAGCGCAGCTACCGCGGGTGTGCAAATCTTCCAGAACCTTTTTCTATCGTTGGGATCGACAGCTCTTGTCGTGATGCGAGCTTTTGCCGCAACGGAGGAAATTTCGCAGCTATTGAAAAAGCCGATGGTCTTCTCTTCCGCTGCGCATGCGGCACAAACGGCAGCCAACTGGATTTCCGGGATCAGCTATGTGATTTATTATGCAATCCACATCTTCAGGCTTTGTAAAACTTTAATGAGCCTTGAACAGGGGAGTCAGTTGCGAGCGCAGCTTCTTGCCAGCAAAGATCCTTTCAAAGAATTTGAAAAAGAAGTCGATTTACGGATGTACCATGAAAGCTCTTCCACGGTCCAGCAGCTGAAAGACATGGCTCTTGAAGAAGGCGCTGCTTGGCTGGAGAAAATCGAGAAAGAAAATGAAGTGCCTTGGAAGCCTACGTTAGAGAGCCGCAAAGAGTATGTCCGGGAGCTTTTTCGGCAAAATCCTGCCTGGATGATGAGCCAAATGGGAGTGACCCTCCACTTTGAAAACTTAAGCCCCGAGCAAAAACTTGTCCGATTTGGAAGGTTTATTGCCGATCAAAGACGGTGTGCCAAAGTCGAAAACGATCTCGAAAGGCTCTTAGGGCCTGAGGCTCTGGAAGCAGCTAGAAAGCAGGATCCTGCCGCCTTTAAAAAGGCCCTTGAAACAGCTAGCTGGAATGCATGGGGCCCTCAATGGAAAACTACACTTAAGCTAGGCCTGGCCCTCGTCGGCGTGGCAGCCCTCATCGCAGGAACAGTTTTGACAGGAGGAGTGCCTTTGGGCGTCTTGCTGCTGCTCTTTGGAGTTTCAGGGATCATTTGGATTATTTTGAGCGATGGCTCGCTTTTTAAGACCCAGTGGCAATCGGGAGAGATGCGCAAGCGGGATAAGTTCCTCATTTATTTCAGTACGGTCTTAAGTCTTGTTGCGATGGGCGGATTGATCACTTTGACGGCACTCTCAGGGGGAATCACGATCTATGCCGCTTCCTTGGTTTTAGCGGCCGCATGGCTGGTCGTCAATAGCCGCGCGCTTTATAGCATGATCGACAGCCAGCGCCGTCCCTGGGAATATCAAAAACAGCCGACGCTCCAAGCATTCCACAAGTTCACAAAAACAAGGCCCTCTGGAGAGAAAATCCAAGAGATATTGGTCAAGATGTCCGACTTTAATCGCAAGGGCTTAGAGCAAAAAGAGGCTGCGGAAAAAGATTGGGAAAAAGCCGCTCAGGCGTGGAAGAAACACGTACGCCGGCTGGAACGTCGCAGCTTATCTCTCCTTGCTATTTGACGTTTCCGTCATTAACATACAGATGTGGAAAGAGAAATTGCCGACTTCCTCGTCTATTTAGGTTCTGAAAAAGGACTGAGTCCCCATACTTTGACAGCTTATGGGAGAGACCTCACAGCTCTTGCCCAATTTTATCCCGGAAAAAAAGCTGAAGAAATCATCGGCGATCAAATCATCGACTATTTTCATTCGCTCAAATCCCAAGGCATGGCTTCCAGCAGTCTTTGCCGGGCGCTGGTGGCGATCAAGGTTTTTTTCCGTTTTTTAAAACGGGAGAAAATCATCGCTCAGAATCCCACGCTTTTCTTAGAAAGCCCGAAGATGTGGCAGCTCATTCCCGAGGTGTTGACCATCGATGAGGTCACCCGCTTTTTACAGGCTCCGGACCCCGCTTCGTCGATCGGGGCCCGCGATCAGGCGATGTTCCAGGTGATGTATGCTTCCGGCCTCCGAGTATCGGAGCTCTGCGGGCTCAATACTGGGGATATTTCCGATGACCAGGTACGAGTCAAGGGAAAGGGCAATAAAGAGAGGGTAGTGCCGATTGCAGCTTCTGCGGTAGCAGCTGTCGACCATTATTTGACCCAATTCCGCCAAGAGGGGGATGGACCTCTCTTCTTAAGCAGTCAAGGAAAGAGGATCGACCGCGTAGCGGTCTGGGAGCGGGTCAAGTTCTATGCTAAAAAAGCGGGCATTTCCAAGGATATTTCTCCTCATACCCTCCGCCATTCGTTTGCAACCCATTTGCTCGAAAATGGGGCCGATTTAAGGGTCATCCAAGAGATGCTAGGCCATGCCCATATCGGCACGACCGACCGGTATACCCATGTCAGCCGGAAGCATTTGCATGAAGCTTTTGAGAAGTTTCATCCAAAGCCATAACGCTTTAATTATCATAAAGTTGCAGTTTAATTAAAAAGATTTGTTTGTTTAAATTTAAATTATAATATGATATAATAAATTAATTAAATATTGGTGATTTAATATGGCACAAAAATTGCATTTAAGCACATCAACTCCATTAGCTCTTAGAAGCGCAATGATACCTGCATCTTTTGAAATAGAGGAAGCCGATAGCACGGCGCGTCATCGCATCCGATCTCTAAAAGGAACCACCGGCAGATATGGGATAGGGGATTATTTCAAGTTTAAGGTTGTTGTCGCTTTGAAGGAATACTTTTACTTTGCCAAAGTCAATGAAAGCAAGCAGCGGCATTTTTATGACCAGTTTCGCGCTCTGAAAGAGGCTCTTAGGGCAAAATCCCAACCCCAGATCAAACAAGCTTACGATGGATTGATTAAGATTGCCCGTACCTGGGCGCCTTCGGATCGATTTTATCAACAGCCGTACGAAGAGGCTGTTTTGAGTATTCTTAAAGAAGAATTATCGGAACAAACAACACAAGGAATGCTCCACGATATCTTAGTGCATGAAGGAGCAAAATTAATCCGCGATGCACAGGGCAATATCTCGTTGCCAAAGTTCGCCGCTTCTATGAATGGTGCAGCAGAGGCAATGGAAGTTCAGCATCACTACGGCACGAAAGAAGAAGCAAAGAAAGCTTTTATTGAAGCGGCCGTCCGAGGCCTCAATCAAGAAGGCCATGAAAATACAGTGGCAGAGTTTGTGAATGCCCTTGAAGAATCTGCCGAAAAATTTCCCACCCAAAATTTTGCTCCTGCCGATGTGATTGAGCCGTATTTGATGAGCTGGGCCCATGCCATCGACAAATATTTGCTCGCAGGGACTCCTTTCACACGAGACGTTCTAAATCGGATTCAATCGGGATCCGTTTTTCTAATGGATCATCTTCCTACTCCTGAAGCCTTCATGAAAAAAATAGAGCAGATCTGCGTCCAGAGAGAAGAGATTGCGCTCAGCCGGCAAGTTCAAGTATTAGATCAAAGGGAAAAGCAAATTCGAGAAAAGATGGCCATTGGACAGGGAATAGAGAGGCGCTCTTATAACCGAGAAGAAGTCCTCCAGTTTATCGGAGAAGACTTGAAGATTCGAAAAAGAAAGGGATCCCCAGGGCTGGACTCCTTAGACTCTACATGCCGCCAGCAATGGTCGAGAATCCAAAAGATTCGCCAGCGCAAGGAACTTTTAGATAATCTTCCTAAAATTCAAGCAGCAATGTGTCGAAAGGAAAAAGAACTCCATGCTTTAAAAGAGAAATACGCAAGCTCGTCACAACTTTTTGACATGATGGTGCAGCTCCATGAAGGGGATGACAGGCACCCGCTGGAAAATACGAAAAGATATAAAGATCTCCTACGCAACATAGAAAAGCAAGAGCCTTCTCCTGAGATGAGGCATGATGCCCAGCTGTACTATGAAACTAGCCGGGAACTCAGTCGACTGCAGGAGGATCGGGAAACGGCGCAGGGATTGGATATCACCCAAACCCGCAAGGATGCAGCTACACTTCCTCAATTAGAACAAGAACTTGATCAGTCAAAAGAGGTCTATTTAACGGCTTTTCTCCTGGACCGTCTTGAAACGATGGATTCTTTCGAGCTGTCGGATCATGAATTATTACGGCTCAGCAAAGTTGCCACAGGACCTCAAAGCGGTTTCTTGGCCGAGGCTCTGCAGCGAGCGCAAAAAACAGCCGCTGAACTGAAACTTTTGAAAGAAGAATTAGACGAAATAAAACCCCAGGCTGTTGCTGCGAAAGAGCGATTTAAAGCCCTCCAACAAAACTCTCCTCCAGTGTTTACCCAGGCTGATTTCCCTCCCGAAGTCATTCAAAGCTTGACTCAGCAGGTGCATGAACAAAACAAAGCCTACGCAAAAGAAACCCTGTTAAAAACTGTAGATATTGCTGATCAAATTGCCGCTGTGAAGGCAAAGGGTGATCTTCAGGCGTGGGAGGATACGTTTAGAAATTTGGATCCTTCCCTTCAGCAAGCTTATTTGACTGCGGGAAGAGTCATTGTCCAGTTTAGTCCTGAGCAGCTCAGCATGGTTCGGTGCCAAGAACTCAAAGATCGCTTGGTCACTTTGTAATTGCTGGTGATTTTGAGAATTCTTTCCTCCATTTAAAAATTTCTATAGTCAATGCACAGTTTGCCTATTAGTAGTGGTGTTGTTTTTCGAAATTAAGTATATTTGGTCCACTTTTTAAGAGGGCTTCCAATATGACTGCACCTATTCGATGTCTTTCGAGTCATCTGATGTCTTACTTAGTGACCTGGAGAAACCCTCAAGGCCGGGAAGAAGGGTGGATCTTTCAGCGGGAGACGTTTCCGGGATTTGTGAAGGTAAGTATTTGTCAAATAGGGTTTAGCGCAGTGGCCGTCACTGCAGCGGTTGAATCGATTGCCTATGGGGCGCTTTCTTTGCTTGCATTAACAGTTTATCGTCTGACTGATCGTCCTTTTGAATATACAGTAAGTTTGCTGCAAAGTAGTTCGTTTACTACTCTTTGGGCTGTAGCGGATCTGATTTTTAACTGGTTTTTTCCTAATCTACTGACTCATGAATCTCTTGCCCGTGCCTGGGGTCAAATGCTCAACCCCACTTCGATAAGAATCCGCAGGCTTCAGGATCAACTTTACGTGGCTGACTTTGAAGCTCGTATACGAGCTGCTGTTCATGGAGGTATCCATGATCCCATACTTCAGGGACTCGCAAGGCAAGGTGCTGATGTAAATCAGGTCATCCAAGAGGGAGCTGCCTTCATCACAGAGCATTTGATCAATGGAGCAGATAGCGAAACTCTTGAGAAATTCAAAATTAGAGAGCCGGATATTTTACCCTTTATTGTCACTAAAGCTTTTTACATCTACATTTTCGGATCAAAAAATTCTGAACAAATTGCGCAATTTTTCAAAAACGAAACACAGGCTTTGATCCTCGAGATGAGATCTAAATACACTCTTTCCGACGAAGTAAAGCAAGAATTGACTAACACTATGAAGGATTTAGCCTCTTTTGAGAAGGGAGTTGTTAGCAAAGAAGCGCAAACAGTATTTAATGAAGTACGTAAAGTTGCCATGAAGGAGCTTCAGGGTCTTAGTATGTTTGTCAGCCATTGCTGGGACAAAGCCTCTGCCAACCTACCCAGCGAAGCTGCTAGTTAATTTTCTTCATTTTCTGATGAAATCGCTCTCGGAGTTTTTCTAAATACAGATATAGCACAGGTGTGAGGTAAAGCGTTAAGATTTGGGAGACGATCAGTCCTCCAATGATGACGAGGCCGAGCGGCCTGCGGCTTTGTGCGGTCATCCCGCCCATGCCGATGGCAATCGGGATCGCGCCCATGAGGGCCGAGAAGGTCGTCATGAGGATCGGACGGAACCGGGTGCGGGCAGCATGTTGGATCGCTTCGAGGGGAGTTTTTCCTTCTTGGACCGCATCGTTGGCAAAATCGATCAGGATAATACCGTTTTTCATCACAATACCCAGAAGAAGAATAAGTCCGACGAACGCATACAGCGAGAGCGGGCAGTTTAAGAGATAGAGGATCAGCAGGCCGCCCAGGGCAGCTGGGGGCAATGTCGACATCACGGTGATCGGATGGAGAAAATTCTCATAGAGGATGCCGAGGATGACATAGATCACAAAGAACGTGATGAGGAGCAAGATATTGAGGTTGGCAAACGAATCTTGAAACACATCGGCGGTTCCCTGCACTTGTCCGGTCACGGTCGGAGGAAGTGTTCGATGGGCGAGGTTGTCGATTTTGGAGAGAGCAGGGCCGAGGGCGTTGCTTCCCACATCGAAGTAGATGTTGACAGCGGGGAGGCCATCGAGCCGGTTGATGTTAAGAGGTCCGACGGTTTGGCTCAGGCGTGTCGTTGCCGAGAGCGGAACGAGCTTGTTGGTGGAAGAGCGGATGTAGAGCTGGGAGAGGTAGCTCGGATCACTATAGAATTTAGGCTCGACTTCGAGGATCGCATAGTATTGGTATTCGGGATCGTTGATGGGGGAGAGATTGGTGGCCGCAAAGGCGTAGGAGAGGGCATTTTCGATATCTGCCGCGGATAAATTCAACGCATAGGCTTTATCGCGCAGGATTTCAATGTTGAGCTGAGGCTGCTTGATCTCGAGGTCCGTGCTGACTTGGGAGATCCCGGGAAGGTTTTTCATTTGCTGGATCAATGCATCAGTCGATTGGTACAGAGTTGTGGGATCGAGGCTTTGAAGGGTGTATTGATACGGGGCTTTGATATCAGTCGTAGAGACTTGCAGATCGATGAGAGGAAGAGGTTTCACAAAGGTCTGCACGCCGGGGACCTTTTGAAAGGTATGGAGTAAATCCTGGATAATGTCCGGCATGGAAGGGCGCTGTTTGTAGGGTTTGAGCTGAAGGAACATATACCCTTTGTTATCATCAGGAAGGGCTCCAATCGAAATGATCGAATCGATCGCCGGATGATCTTTAATCATGCGGCTGAGCTGGTCTTGGTATTTCATCATCTGGAAGGGAGAGGTGCCGGTAGCGGCCTGGGTGTGGACGACAATCGATCCAATATCATCGGGCGGCAGAAAATCCGAAGGGAGGATTTTAAATAATACCACTGTCATCACCACCGAAAGCACGCCCGCTGAAAGAGCCCCGAGAGGGTGCCGCAAGACAGAAGCCAGAGTTTTATCATAAAAAGAGATGAGGTAGTGATTGAGCTTTTCCGAAAAACGCTCCATGAACGTCTTTTTATTGTCCGTATGGTGCGGGCGCACTAAGCGGCTGCAGAGCATCGGGGTCAATGTCAGCGAAATAAATCCCGAGATGAGAACCGCCGAGACAATCACAAAAGCAAATTCATGGAAGATCTTTCCAATGACCCCGCCCATGAAAAGGAGCGGGATGAAGGCGGAAGAGAGAGAGAGCGTCATCGACAAAATCGTGAAGCCGATCTCTTTCGAACCTTGCAAAGCCGCTTCGTAAGGGGGCATCCCTCCTTCGACATGCCGGACGATATTTTCCAAGACCACGATCGCATCATCGACAAGAAAACCTATCGAGAGGGTAATCGCCAGCAAGGAGAGAATATCAACGGTGTAGCCTAAAAGGAACATCACTGCAAAAGTGCCGATGATGATGATCGGAAGGGCTAGGGCAGGGATGAGGGTGTTCATCGGTTTGCCGAGATAGAAAAAGATGACAAAAACCACTAAGAGGAAAGCCACTACTAAGGTCATTTGCACATCATTCACGGCCTCTTGGATGAAAACGGCTTTGTCGAAGACCCTGTAAAGGTGCATCGAACCGGGGAGGCTCGCTTCCAGCTTAGGAAGAACTTTGTTAATATCGGAGATCACACGCATCGAATTGACGCCGGGCTGGGTGAGCACGCCAAACACCACACACGCTTTATCCGTATCTGATGAGAAATACCGTTGATACTCTTTATCATCATTAGTGCTGTCGAGCGCCCTGCCCACATCCCGGATACGGACGATATTGCCGGTCTCATTTTTAATGATGATCGAGTCGTAGAGGGCGGCATGATTCAGCTTGCCATCGACATCGATCGTGTACTCGCCGGTTTTTCCAAAGAGGGTACCGGTCGGGATATTCACGTTGGCATTTTTGATCGCATAGGCGACGTCATCAATGCCGATTTGTTTGGCCGCCAATTTTTGGGGGTTGACCTGGACGCGGACGGCAAAAGGAGATCCATAGACGACTACTTGGGCCACGCCGCTGATGGTGCTGAGCCGCTCTCCAATGAACGTATAGGCATAGCCATAGAGCTCATAGAGGGGCATGGTATCGGACGCAGCAGCAAAATAGAGAATGGGAGTTTGGGCAGGGTTGGTCTTATCATAGGTCGGGGCGTAGGGAAGATCTTGAGGCAGATCGGGTCCTGCCGTGTTGATGGCGTTTTGCACATCCAGAGCGGCAGAATCCAGCGGCTTGTCCAAGACAAATTGCAGCACGATGGTCGCCCCGCCGGTCGAGCTTGTCGAGGCGATCGATTGGACTCCTTCGATGGTCAAAAACTGCCTTTCAAGAGGGCTGACGACGTTGTCGGCCACCGTGCTGGGGCTGGCACCGGGATATTCGACCGAGACGGTGATCGAAGGATAGTTCACGTTCGGCAGATCGCTCACAGGGATCTTCTTATAAGCGACGATCCCGAAGAACAGGATGGCGAGCATGACCAAGGTCGTCATCACGGGCCGTTTAATGAAAAGAGCTGAAATCATTTGATGATCACCTGGGCGCCGGGATAGAGGTTGAGCTGCCCTTCCAGGACGACCGTTTCTTGAGAGGTGAGGCCTGACTCAATGATGATCCGATCATTTTCTTTTTGGCCTGTTTTGACTTTGCGCAGCTCGACAGTGCGGTCGGATTTGACGAGATAGACGTAAGGCCCGTCTTGACCGATTTGAACGGCCTGACTTGGAAGCAAGAGGGCATTTTTTTTGATTTCTAAGATCAGCCTGACATCGAGAAACTCTCCGGGCCATAGCTTTTGATCCGAGTTAGTGAACATCGATTGCAAGAGGATCGTGCCGGTATTTTCATCGACGGCGTTGTTGATCAAGAAGAGATCGCCTTCAATGCACTCTTCATTGATCACGACGACGGTTTGGAGATTTTTTGAGGCTTGCAAAGCGGTGATGCGGGGAAGATCTTTTTCCGGGACATAAAAGCTGACGCGAATCGGGGAGATTTGGTTGAGGGTCAGGAGGACATCATCCGTGCCGACTTGGACATAGTTGCCGACGTCTTTGATGAGTTTGCTGGCGACTCCTCTAAAAGGCGCTTGAATGGAGCAATAGCCGAGATTGATTTCAGCCACTTCGACTTCGGCGTACGACTGTTGGACGGAAGCTTCGGCAGTGGCCACGTCAGTGAGATACCGGTCGTAGTCCAGCTTGGAGACAAAGGCCTCGTCGACCAGTTTAGCATACCGCTGGGCGGTGTCTTGTGCTTGCCTTAAGTTGGCGAGATTTTGAGCAAGGAGTCCTTTCGCACGATCGAGTTCGGCTTGATAAGGTCTTGGGTCGATGGTGAGCAAGAGGCTGTTTTCTACGACCTCTTGACCTTCTTCAAAAAATTTCCCCATCAAGATTCCAGAGGCTTGAGGTTTGATCTCAGCCGTTTGATTCGGTTCGACATGCCCGACGTATTCGTAGAAAAGAGGTACATCAGCCACTTGCGGTGTTACTACAGTGACATAGGGAAGCGGCGGTGGGGGAGAAGGAGCTTTTGCACAACCGGCGAGCAAAAATAGCAGAGCTAAGATTCTCATCGGAACTCTCCCTTTTTGGGAGGCTGGAGAGTGCCGGCGGCGTAGCTGAGGTTGACAAGCGAGTTCAGCCACTGGTTGGTGCTGCTGACTTGGTTAGCGCGTGCTGTGGCCAGAGTGCTTTGAGAGGAAACGACTTCCAAGATGGTCGCCACGCCGGCTTTATAGCGAGAGAGGATCAATTCGTACTGCTCTTGGGCGGTTTTAAGAAGGCTATCGGAAATTTGCAGGGCATCAAAGGCGGTTTTGACGGAGGTATGGGCGGTAACAATATCTTGGACAACGTTGAGCTGGGTTTGACGGAGATTGGCTTCGGCTTGCTGTTTTTGCGCCCGGGCTTGTTTTAGATTGTTGAGTGTTGAAAAACCGGAAAAGATCGGAATATTGAGTGACAAGGTGCTGGTGTAGTTGACGTTGAGGTTGCCGCCGGGATTGGAAAACTCTTGGAATCCATTTAAGTTGTAAGTGACTGTCGGCCAAAATTCTCTCCAGGCTGCATCCATCGCCGCCTCTTCCGATTTGACACGGGCTTCCGCAGCAATCAAATCCGACCGTTTTTGAAGAGCGATGGTGAGCAGCTGATCGGCTGTTTGGACCATTTCATCGATGGGAGGGACGTCGGGAAGCATCTCGATATTGATCGATTGGTTGCAATTAACACCCATGTCGGAGAGGAGTGCAGTGCGGGCGTTGATCACCGTCTGTTTTTGATTCACGAGTTGGATTTGCGTTTGCAGAAGCTGGGTTTGAGCTTGGAGAACATCGGCCTTGTCTTGGGTCCCTGCTTGAAGCTCTTTCTCGGCGGCCCTAAAGGTCGTTTGTGCAGTGTAGAGGTCAGCCTCTTGAGCCTTGAGAAGCTCTTGTTGACTGAGATAGTTGTAGTAATCGGCCGTCACCTGCTGCAAAACAGTTTGGATTTGCCGGTCATGCGTGTAGTCGGCGTAGAGTAATGCTTGTCGCGCTGATTCAGTGGTCGCGCGGGTTTGCCCAAAATCGAGCAGCGTATAAGTCAGTGTCAGCTGAGGTCCCCAGTCGGAGAGGAATTGCACAAAGCGGGGAGATCCGAACTCGGGTGGGTAGGTTGTTTTAGATCGTTCATAGATAAAATTCCCGGTCAGCGTGGGAAAGTTAGGGCTTTGGCTTTTGCCATATTGAGCCGCTGCGGCTCGAGCTTTGGCCCAGGTGAGTTTTGTCGTGGGGTTGTTGCGCAGGGCCACATCGAGAATCTCGGCCAGCGTCAGGGCTTTATGGGGATCGAACACAGAGACGTTCGTGATATCTAGAGGCTGCTGATACAGCGTGGAAGGAGATTTAGGTGCGTATGCATAGGGATCTGTCGCGCTGCGGGTCATCGTGCAGCCGCAACAAGTGATGGCAATGGCAAGATAGCTTAACCTCACCCCTATTTCCCCCCTTTCCTATGTGCTATAGGGAAAGAGGAGTTTGGTGTCAAAAAATTTCTTTAAAATTACAATTTCGCCCTTTTTCCTGACAGATCGAAATATCAGAAATGTTTTTACTCATAATGAGGGTGTACAATATAATGGTCTATGTGATAAAGATAAGAAAAACACCTGAGTTTGATGAGTGGCTTTCTTGTTTGAGCCTGAAAGAACAAGCGCAAGTCGAAGCTAGATTGTTCAGAGTTAGAGAATTGAGTCACTTCGGTGACTTTAAAAGGCTTGAAGGCTGTGTTTATGGTCTCTATGAATTAAGGTGGAAAAATGGATGGAGAGTATAATTTCTTTCGGGAAGAAGTGGCTGCCATTCTAGTACTAATAGGAGGGAAGAAAAATGACCAAAAAAAGATATTAAAAAAGCAGAAAACCTCTTTAGAAAATATGCCAATTATAAAAAGTAAAAAAAGTGTCAAATTAAAAGAGCACAACCCTAGCGATTTTTTCAAAAAACATGAACAGGTAGCAGAGGCATTGCTCACATGTTTAGAGGAAAATGACGTAGAGGCATATTTAGAAATATTGAATACTTATCTTTATATCAATAAGTCCAAGGTTGCTAAAGAAGCAAAGCTTTCTCGCACAACCGTTCAGAATGCTTTATCAAGCAAAGGGAACCCTACCATTAGAACTATTGCTAAAATAGTTCATCAAGCTGTTGCCTGATGTTGAAAGGGACAACCTATAAATGTCTCTCCTTTGGTAAGAAGTCTTAGTCGTCAAGTTGCAGACTAGAAAACAGTCGCTGCATCAGGTTGAGATCATAGAATTTGCCTGAACGTGCATTGCTTTAAAAAGATCATCTGCTACACAATAGAAGTCAGTAATGTGAGTTTCGATATCACCTTCTAAAATAGGATGATGGGTTACTCAAATATCTTCGGAGAGATTTTGTATTCCTGAGAGAATGTGTTTAGCGACGCTTCCTACGCTGTCATCAGCAATCATATCGAAGGGGAAATCGATAAAGCCTCAGGTAAAAATCAGGAGGTCGTATGACAAGTCTAGGCCGGTTAACTTTAACTTCGATTATCCTCTCTCCGCCGTCTTCTCCTGTTCAGATCCCACCTCTCATCGACACTGAAATTGCCTCCGAAGGAGATAAGACTCCGAATCCAGCCGAAGAAGCACCTGAATGGATTGTTTTACACCGATCTTCATCTGAAAAGGCGCCTTCACCGGCTGTTTCTCAGCAACCCAGTGGATCTAAGTCCCCTCCTTCCCTTGTCATGGTTGAGCACGAAAGACCACAGCCCAAGCCTCCTCCACAGAAAAGACCCCTGGTTCAAGCCCAGTTATTTACACCTGAACAGAACAAACTCGACGTCGAGTTTTTGAAAACGATTCGGTATCTCATCTCCGGGCGCGGCTTGATGACGGAGATTCATCAAAAAGCTGCAAGTGCTCTCCAAGAGCGTGGATTTAGAATCCATAGGGTCGCGGAAGCACTACAAGAGGAGCTCATAAAGCAGCAACCGCTCTCGCTCCACTTATCCGAAGGTCAGCCCTTATCGGGGACAGTCAGGAGACTTGTGACGTCGATTTACTTTACCGAGTGCCGCTCACTGACTGAATTCCCTCCTTTAATCCCGGTATTTGGCCGTTTAACAACTTTGCACTTCAAACAAACCTCGCTATCGTCCTTGCCGGCTGCTTTAGGCGAGTGCACCTCGCTCACAGAATTGCAGATTGTCCACCATCAGTTGACAGAGATCCCTTCCCAGATGGGTCTCCTTACCAACCTCACTCTTTTAACCCTCAAAGACGGTTTACTCCAAGAAGTTCCCCCTGAATTAATGTATTGCACTTATCTGCTTTCTCTGGATCTATCGAAGAATCGCATCAAAACCCTTCCCTTAAGGATTGAAGCTCTATTTCGGTTGACAACGTTAAACCTCAATTTCAACGATTTTAGGACCTGGCCTCCTTTTTGGCGGCTTAGAAATTTAACAAAACTGGTCCTGAGTCGAAATTACTTACCCGAAGTGCCTGCCACCATCCGAAACATGGTAACTTTGGTAGAGATTCATTTGCAATGGTGTGGGATCCAACAGATTACACCCTATATCACGGAGTTGACCCGTTTAAAAACCCTAGATATTTCTTTTAATGAGTTGAGGACACTCCCTCCCATCGGAAAATGCCCGAGTCTTCTGCATTTAAATGTCGCCTACAATCACCTCACCGAACTTCCCCCTTTAAGGAATCTTGTTCTTTTGGAAATTTCAGGTAATCCCTTGATTCCTGTGAACCCTCGATGTCAAGTGGTTTGGAAGCAATATTCAGAGCAAGAGCTGAGAGCTTCAGGTGAAGACTAACCTGTCTAGCATCACAGCTTCTTGAGAAGAAGCTCGTTCACGATGGTCGGAGATGCCTTGCCTCGTGAAGCTTTCATAATCTGGCCGACGAGGAACGCAAACGCTTGTTTTTTGCCGGCATTGTAGTCAGCGATGACGCTGGGGTTTTCAGCGAGGACTTTGTCGACAAGGGCTTCGATTTCACCCGTGTCGGACATCGGTTGGTAGTCGGGGTTGGCCTTAACGATGGCGGAAGGGGAAGTGCCAGGCTTGGCGACCATGTCATCGGCAACGCTTTTGGCAATTTTCCCGGTAATGGTGCCTTTGTCAATGAGGGTCACAAGCTCTGCAATGTGATCGGCAGGGATGCCGAGGTCCCACAAGGTTTTGCCGAGTTCTTTGAGGCGGCCGGGGAACTCAACGGTCAGCCAAACAGCGAGGGATTTCCCATTGGAGCATTTTTTTAACCCCTCTTCAAAATAATCAGAGAGCTTCTTGTCATTGATGAGAAGGGTCGCAGGTTGCTCGGGAAGCTGAAGCTCCGAGAGATACCGTCTATAACGCTCCCGGGGAAGCTCGGGAAGTTTTTGACGGATCTCTTCGACATATGCTTCAGTGAGAACCATGGGGGGCAGGTCGGGCTCAGGAAAATACCGATAGTCTTCGGCTTGCTCTTTGAGGCGCATGAGCACCAGCTCGCCGGTCTCGGTGTCAAAGCGGTAGGTGCCTCGCTCGATCTCTTCGTGGGGATGTTGAGAATAAAACTGTATTTGCCGGCGGATTTCAGATTCTAAGGCGGTCTCCATGTGGGAGAACGAGTTCATGTTCTTGATTTCGATTTTATTCCGGAACTTTTGCTCCCCCTTGAGGCGGACGGAGATGTTGGCATCGATGCGGAGAGAACCTTCTTCCATGTTGCAATCGGAAGCGTCGAGGTACTCCATAATGGCTTTGATGGCCATGGCATAGGAGACGGCATCTTTAGGGGAGTGCATGCAAGGCTCGGAGACGATCTCTAGGAGAGGAACTCCAGCGCGGTTGTAGTCGACACCGGAAAAGTTCGTGAAGTGTTTGAGCATGCCGGCATCTTCTTCGAGATGGGCGCGGTTGATCTGGAAGTGCTTGGTCTCTCCGCTGACTTCAGCAGCGATAGATCCTCCAACGACAATCGGGTAATCAAACTGGGTGATTTGATAGTTTTTAGGATTGTCGGGATAGAAATACGATTTCCGGTCGAAGCGGCTGACGAGGTTGATCTTGGCGTGGACAGCGCAGCCGAATTGCACGGCTTTATGAACGGCTTCTTTGTTGATGACGGGAAGCGTCCCTGGCTGGCCTGTGCAGACGACCCCGATATCGGTGTTGGGTTCGCTGCCAAAGTGGTACGGCTCGCTGCCGAACATTTTCGTTTTAGTGCTGAGCTGGACGTGGATTTCCAGGCCAATGATCGTTTCCCAGTTTTCGTAGCAGACATCAACCATGGAGAGCCTCGAATTTTGGTGGGACTTTTTTGCCAAACTGCGTCTTTTGCTCGAACTGATGGGCGATGCGCAGGACATCGGCGTCATGGAGGAAAGGTCCCGTGAGGTGGAGCCCGAAAGGTCGTCCCTCGCCATTAAATCCCGCAGGGATAGAAACAGCTGGAAGTCCTGCAAGATTAGCGGGGATTGTATAGATGTCTTGCAAGTACATTTGTAAAGGGTCTTGGATCTGCCCGATTTCAAAAGGGGCAATCGGCGAGGTGGGCGTGACGATGATCTGACATTTTTCAAACGCTTTTTTAAACTGCCGGATGATGAGGGTCCGTACTTTCTGCGCTCGCTTATAGTAGGCGTCTTGGAAGCCGGCAGAGAGAACATAGGTACCCAGCATGATACGCCGCTTGACTTCAGGGCCAAACCCTTCTTGCCGAGAAAAGTCGAAGATCTCGTCCAGCGTGGTCGCGCGTGCAGACCGCTTGCCAAACCGGATCCCATCAAAGCGGGCGAGATTCGTCGAAGCCTCGGCCGTGGCTAAGATGTAGTAGACGGCAATCGAGTAGCGTAAAATGTCGAGATCGACATCGACAAGAGTGCAGCCCAGGTCTTTCAAGATCTGCAAGGACTGCTCAAAATTTTGGCGGGCTTCTTTGTCAAGGCCTTCTAAGAAGTGCCAGGGGACTCCCACCGACATTCCCTGGATCGGCGTTTGAATTTTTTGCAGATAAGGCTCAGGGGCATTAGGAAGGCTGGTGGCATCTTTTTCACAGTGTTTTCCGATCACTTCCATGATCAAAGCGGTATCCATGACATTAGTCGAGAAAGGGCCAATCTGATCGAGAGAAGAGCCAAAAGCCACGAGGCCGTGGCGAGAGACTCTGCCGTAGCTGGGCTTAAATCCGACAATGCCGCAGAAGGCTGCCGGCTGCCGGATCGATCCGCCGGTATCGCTCCCAAAAGAGATAGGACAGAGGCGGGCGGCCACAGCAGCTGCCGATCCTCCGGAGGAGCCTCCAGGTGAGAGTTTCAAATCCCAAGGATTTTTGGTGAGATGATAGCCGGAATTTTCGGTGGATGAGCCCATGGCAAATTCATCGAGGTTGGTCTTGCCAATCAGCAGAGCGTCTTCTTCTTCCAAGAGGCGGGTGACGGTCGCATCGAAAACCGCGTTGTAGTTGGAGAGGAACTTCGAGCCGCAGGTCGATCTTATGCCTAGGACGTGAATGTTGTCTTTGAGGGCCATTGGAATCCCTGCGAGTTTTCCTAGGGGCTTCTTTTGGGCTCTTTTTTCATCGAGGGCTTGGGCATGAGCGAGCGCACGCTCCGACATGACGGTCAGAAAACAGCCGAGGTCTTTGTCGTAAGTTGAAATCCGCTTTAAAGCGGCTTCGGTGATTTCCGTCGCGCTGACTTCACCTTTAACAAACTGATCTCGCAGAACATGCGCAGGAAGGTGGTACACAAGTGATCCTATTGTTGTTTAAAGACGGGAGGGACGCGGACCATTCCGCCGACATGGGAGGGGGCGTTGGCCAAGAACAGGTCGCGGGAAAGCGGCTCTTCCGGAACATCTTCCCTGAGCTGAGCGGTCAGCGTTTCTAGCACTGTCAGGCAAGGAGGAACTCCTTCCGTATCTACCTCTTGGAGCTGCTCGACATAAATCAAAATATCTTCAATGCTTCTTGAAAATTTTCTTTTCTCCTCTTCGGTGCAAGAGATTCTGCAGAGGCGGCTAAGCTTGTTGAAATCGGATTCTTCCATATAAATGAGTGACTATCTATTCTAAGGCGAGGAGAAAAACGATGCAACAAATAATTGTCTACGTCGACCAGGGAGTCGACGGGGCCGCCCTCAAACAGACAGTAAAATCTTTACAGCTAGAGGTCGATCCTGTCTGTCATAGGATTCGTCGGATGGACGCCAAAACCCTCAAAACTGAAAACTGGGAAAAAGAGACGGCCTTGCTGATCATCCCTGGCGGCAGGGACATTTATTATCACCAAGCCCTTGAGGGAGCAGGGACCTCTAAAATTCGCCAGTATGTCGAGAATGGAGGGTCGTATCTTGGGATCTGCGCAGGGGCTTATTTTGGATCAGGCTCCATCGAATTTGAAAAAGGGGGAAGCTATGAAGTGTGCGCCCCTAGGTCGCTGGCGTTTTTCCCGGGCCTCGCCGAAGGTCCTGCCTACGGCAAAAATAAATACCGCGCCGATGGACTGCAGGGAATCGAAGCTGCGCGAGTTTCTTGGGAGAGTGAGGCCTTTCACGCCTACTACAATGGAGGGTGTCACTTTGGGAGGGTGGAGGGATTGCCCGGTGTTTCAGTCCTCAGCTCGTACCTCGAACTTGAAAATGATCCGGCGGCGATCATTAGTTGTAAGATCGGCCTAGGCACAGCCGTGCTTTCCGGTGTCCATATCGAGTTCAGCCTGCCCGTTCTTCCTCGCAACAATCCTTATATCGAGAGGATCTACAATCTCCTAGAGAAAGGCGAAGTGCAGCGAAGGAAAGTGCTGCGGCAAACATTGCAGCACTTAAGCGTATCCATAAAAAATTGATGACAGCCAAGCGTCTTTTTTTTAATAATAAAGATTAGACGAACTACTAGGAGAATTTTATGAAAGCTTTGAATGTGCTGTCTTTGATTTTAATTTTAGTGGGAGCGCTGAACTGGGGTCTTTGGGGATTTTTCCAATTTGACCTCGTGGCTTGGCTGGCTCATGGAAACACTTCTATGCTCGCTCGTTTTATTTACGCGATTGTGGGCCTGGCAGGAGTCTGGGGACTTGGATTCCTCGGTAAATGCAAAGCTCTCTGTGGCTGCAGCCATGAACACAAAGAAGGTGGTTCTGGTCCTGGCGGCTGCTGCAAAATGTAAGTATCTTTCTTCGAGCTTGGGCGATCTGCCCAAGCTCTCATCTACAGGATTTAAGCCTCGCCAGTTATTTGTCTGTTCCGTATTTTAAGTTCTATGCCCACTCTACATCGCATTCTCGTTACAGGCTCTTCGGGATTTATCGGACAGGCCGTCCTAGGGCATTTGAAGAAGCAAGGGTACATTGTTCATAGGCTAGTGCGAAATCCACGGCAGAAGGCTCCAGATACGGTTTTTTGGAACCCCGTCAATGAAGAGATCCACCTAGATAATTTAGAAGGATTTCATGCCGTCGTGCATTTGGCGGGAGAGAATGTGGCTGACGGCCGCTGGACCGAGGAGAAAAAAGAGGCGATTTTTTTAAGCCGAGTCCGAGATACCTGGCTTTTAGCGCATGCACTGGCAAGGCTCAAACGGCCGCCGAAGGTTTTTTTCGCTGCTTCGGCAACAGGGTATTATGGAGATAGGGGAAATGAGCTCTTGACGGAGGAAAGCCGCAAAGGGACAGGCTTCTTATCCGACGTCTGCGCGAAATGGGAAGAGGCTAGCAGTGTGCTCGAGCAGAAAAAAGTCCGGGTCGTCCATGGAAGGTTTGGGAATGTACTTTCGCGTAAGGGGGGCATGCTGGCTCGACTTCTGCCTCTTTTTAAGTGGGGCTTCGGGGGAAGGCTTGGGAGTGGAAAACAATGGATGAGCTGGATTGCCCTTGAAGACCTGGTAGGGGCTTTGGATTTTACACTGACACAGGAGGTTCGAGGAGTGTTCAATTTCACAGCGCCCCATCCCATCACGAATCGAGAATTCACCCAGCAAGTGGCAAAAAGCGTAAATCGCCGCCCTTTTTTGCCGGTGCCCGCGTGGCTGATCCAAGCAGTCTTCGGAGAAAAGGGCAAGCAGCTGTTTTTAGCGAGTGCACGCGTGGTTCCAGCCCGTCTTTTAGAAAAAGGTTTTAAGTTTCAAAGACCTCATCTTGCTGACTTATAATTGCAAATGGGCTTGAAGCCGTGAAGTCGTATGAAAACAGCGGGCCACTTTCTCTTCATCGAGAAACTCTGTGGAATGAAGGACGACGTCAACGCTGTCCAAGAAGTCCGCTACAACTTCGCTAATCTCTCCGCCGAGATGCAAGGCGATACGAGACATTTCTGGGGCGTATTTTAGAAAGTCGCTTTTGGCCTTTTGATGAGCGAGAGCAATTTGGGTAGGTTCGCCTTCTTCGGTGAGAACAAGAAATTGACCGACATTGAGGCTGATCCGTTTTTCCAAATCGCCTAGCATTTGCTTTTCGAGCGGATGGGAGATTTTCTTGGGTTTGGTGGGGGCGATTTTTTTTGGATGATAATGTGCAGATTTCTTCTTTCTAGAAATAGTCATGATCAATCTCCTATATAATATATAATTATTATTATAATAAATGTAATTAAATGTAAATAAGTTGAAATAAGTCGTTAGCATAATGATACTTGTGGGGAATTCACACGCTTGATATTTTGGCTGAAAACTGGAGTTTAAACATGAAACGAAGAGTGATGATGTTTGTAGGATGGATGGTGTTGCTTGTCCCTCCTTTTCTTTCTGCCGACACGGTGAAAAAGCAAGTTTCGCCGGTGCCTGAGCAGCCCGATTCCCAGCAGGCTGATACCGATACATCGCAAAGCCCGGATCCCTATGAGGATGAAGCCTCCTATGATGACACGAGCTATGATGATGACGACCAGGATGAAGAGCAGCAATAGACTTTAGTAAAATTATCAGACCTTTAGAAGGCATGCACTCTGCATGCCTTTTTTTATTTTCATAAATAATTGTAATTAGTTTTAGTTAATTTCAAAATTATATTGATTAATTAATTTTTAATTTCTATTATGAACATACGGGCCGCGAGAAAAGTGGGCATCGAAAAAAGCGCGTAAGCTTGCATGCCTACGGCAAAGGGAGGGCGGAATGATGGGAGATAAACTACAGGTCAATCCATGGACGGGAATCTGGGTGAGACCGCGGGAAACGATCCGGGCGATTATCGAATCCAATCCGGGTTATCTATATCCGCTGCTTTGCATTATCTACGGTTTTCCTATGCTGCTTCAAATCGCGCAAAATTTTGCGTTAGGTGATAGATATCCTGTCGCGGGCATTGTCATTGTCTGTTTGGTTCTGGCGGGGATTATAGGGGCCTTAATGATTAATATTTCCACCGCGCTGATTTATTGGACGGGCAAGTGGATCGGGGGCATCGGCAGTTACCAAAATATCCGCGCTGCTGTGGCCTGGGCCAACGCGCCGAATGTCGTGAATATCCTTATCTGGGCGATCAATATTGCCGTTTTCGGAGGCAGGATCTTTCAGCACAACTTTGTCGAGACGCCCTTTATAGGGGGAGAGCTTGCGGTCATCTTTTTGACCTCGATTGTTCAAGTCATCGTGTCGGTTTGGGCTTTAATTATTCTTTTAAAGTCACTGGGAGAGGTGCAAGGGTTTTCGGCCTGGAAGGCTTTACTCAATGTCATTATACCCATTGTGCTGATCTTTGTCGGAGTGTCCATCTTGGCTTGGCTCTTTTCGATGATGACAGGTGCAGGGACACCGGGTGCGCCGGGATCTACAGGTACACCGCAATAATTTAAATTTAATAATAGGGGGATTTATGAATCGCTTCGTTAATAAAATGGTGGGATGGATGGGAGGCATGGTTTGCGTGCTCTCGCCGATGTCCGCAACTGCCGCGCCTGCTCCTAAAGCAGCTGTAGCGCCGATCGGATGGAACGAGTTCCATTCAACACCAGGGAACTGCTCGATGCTGTTTCCTACACAGCCTGAGCATATTTCAGAGAAGATGGCCATGCCAGATCAGAATTTTGAGCTCACTTACGATGCTTATATTTCACCCGCTGCTGATCAGCAAAGCGTCTTTATGCTCCTCGTCGCTCAATATCCCGATTTCGTGGATGAGTCGTTTGCCCAAATGAGCTTGGAAGGATTTTTAAATGGCATTTTGACCCATAATCCTAACAACCAACTTTTGTTTGCTGACTTGGTTTTAGTGGACGGTCATGAGGCTTTAGATTTTTTCATCCGCACCGGGCAGATGTATTTTAAAGGCCGCGCTGTGATGGTAAAAAATAAGATGTATCTCATGGCGATGGAATGTGAAATTCCGAACTATGATGAAGTCCGCTATAAACAGTTTGTCGAGTCGTTTAAAATTCACACAACGAATAAAACCGTTTCGAATTAATCCTAGTAGGTTTCAGATAGCCTCATCGGCTATCTGAAGCCTTTTTTTAAAATGTAAACTCTAGATTGGCCTGGGCATAAGGCGCGCCGTCGAAGTGGAAGTACTTCCCATGCCGGTTGTTTTGATCTTTAATAAAAATCCAGCCGCCAAAGTTCCAGCCGGCGCCGATAGAGGCGCGGAATAAATGCTCGAACTTGTATTTGAGCAACAGCTCAGCCCCATTTGCAAAAACCGAAAAAATGGGATCGTGATACCCCTTTCTTCCTTCATGAGCTCTGCGGGGATACCGATAAGGTCCGCCAAAGCCCGAATAGGCGGTTTCTAAAGACCAATTATCATTGAAAGCGTAATTGATGGAATAATCGCAGGGGAAAACAAAAGTCGCTTTCCAATTTTCCCAAAACTTCCAATCGAATCCGAAGATCGGCCAGGCATGTCCATTTTCTACACCGTACCATCCTAAGATCCCCACGTGAACGCCGCAGCAGTCGGCAAAGTGGTACCTTCCCCAGAGCATCCCGTGGCCGACGGCAGATTTCGCGAAATCTAGGCGCGTGGCATCGACAGAAAAGCCTGCATTAACAATCCAGCGCCATCTGTCGAGGGTGGTGGAGACATAGCCGATCGAGCCGATGAGGTAATGAAAGTTGGTTTGGGTGAAGCGGGGATTTTTTTTCCAGTCGAGCCGGAGAAAGTCGTAGCCGAGCTCATAGGTCAGGGAGTTTTCATCGTTGAGGAATTGAGTGTAGTAAACGCCTCCATCGGCATCAGAATAATGTATATGTCCATGGCGGTGGTGATCAAACTCTGCTTGGCCGACAAAACGATATCTTCCTTCCACGTGCCAAGGACGATCAGGATCGACAAAGTGGTAAGCAGAAAAGCCGTATTCACCTGCAAAGGCAGAAGCTGTTGAAAGGGTCATTAGAAGAAAAGAAACGCGCATGTGCAAAGCCTTGTTAAAAGGCTCATTATGTTCAAATCAGAAATTTAAGGAAAGAATGTCGTTGTAAGTTTTGAAATGGAGCTTAGCGAATCTACCTAGGCTTTCTCCGCCGAGAGTTTGAAGAACCTTCCGTCCAGCTTCGATCACTTTGTCAGAGGCGCCTTTGGGCAGCTCAAAGCCTGCCTCTTTGCTGAGGCTGTCGAGGCCTTCGACAAATGCAGCTCTGGCAAGGATCGAGGCGGCTGCCACAACGGGGTCTTCTTCTGCCCGAGGTCTTTGGGTGAGCTGAATGGCCAAATTCTTCTTTTTTAGGGCATTTTCGACGAGGGATTCATCGGCAAACTGGTCGATGAGGGCCTGTTGGCATCCGGTTTTTTCGACGAGCTCTCCAATGGCGGTGCCGTGGCCCCAGGCTAGAAGTCTGTTGAGGTTTTTAAAGTTGTTATAGAGCTCGTTATATTTCAAAGGAAAAATCCGGATGATCGAGTGGGCAAAAGCGGGTCGGATTTTAGCTGCGAGGGTCAGGATATTTTTATCATTCATCCGTTTACTGTCTTTAACGCCCAGTGAAAGGAGTTTTTTAATCCCTTCTTCATCGGCTTGGACGCCGGCGATGCAGAGGGGGCCAAAAAAATCGCCTTTGCCGGCTTCATCGACGCCGATATGAGGCGTCATGTCGACCCCTATTTCTGGATAGGTATAGGCGAGAGATTTTAAAATCTCGGGTTCAAGGTAATAGGCGATGAAGTCGTCTTTGCCTTTCCCTTGGACGGTGATCTTACCACTCGTGTAGAGGGTGCAGGAGACGCCTTGTTTCTGAGCAGAGAAGATTGTATACGGGGGCCTCGTGAGCTCAAACCCTTGCTCCCTTAAGTCGTTTTGCAATTTGGAGGCTAAGGAAAGATCAATCGTGGCGACAAAGGTATTCACAGACTGTAGACTAACATGTTGTCTTTTTATGAACCTATCCTAAAATTTTCCTAGGATAGGTTCTTGCCTTTTAGGGTGCGCAGGTGCCCATTTCAACGATTTCAAAAAGAGGTATAGGCGAGCCCGAGCCGCTGGAGTTGAGTAAGAATATTTCTCCTGTATTGCCCGAGGGGGATTCTAGTTTATATGAACCTGTGTTTAACGAGTCATTTTGAAGCCCGTAGAACCAGGTATTGTTATTATTGATGAGCTTCAAACAAGTGGCAGCGTCCGCTGGATTTTCCACAAATACAGTATAGCCATTTCCAATCATGGAGTCTCCATTGCCTATAATGCTGTTATTAGAGATCGTAAAATGCATATTAGAGACATTTGAGCCATCGGTTTCAAAGTACATCCCTGTGCCTAGGTTTTTATTGCAGGTATTGCGATCGATGGTCGCTGTGATTGAAACATCTGTCATGAACTGTGCGAAAGTAAAATTGAAACCAATGCCCGCTTGATTATTGGAATTCAGAATATTTTGAGTAAAGACCACGTTCATGGTCGAATTATCATGAGGGTCGAATTTAATTCC
The DNA here is from genome assembly GCA_018239715.1 of Verrucomicrobiota bacterium. Classification (GTDB taxonomy): domain Bacteria; phylum Chlamydiota; class Chlamydiia; order Chlamydiales; family Rhabdochlamydiaceae; genus PALSA-1444. Next base: position 72,735 of record JAFEGW010000002.1, on the reverse strand, counting down.
AAAGTCTTTGTTGTTGTTGCAAGTATTTTGGAAAACGTTCGCATTTATCGTGGATTGATTAAAAGAGTTTAAAAAGATTCCATCCCCACTATTGTTGATGATGATGTTATTGTTGATAGTGGCATTGATGAGGGAATTTCCAAAAGAAATGATCGAAATGCCTCCTCCATTGAGGGAGTTATTCAGATTGTTATCTTGGATATTAATCGTGAGCTTGGCACCCTCAAAATCGTTGGTATTCGTGCGGACAAAAATAGCGCCGTCGCCATTATTCCATTGGTTAATGGTATTGCGGGTGATAGAGAAGCTTCCAGTTGTCAAACCTTCTTGGTCAATGCTAATCCCATGAAGCCCATTGCCATTGTTTTCAAATGTATTGTTTGAAAGGATATTGTTACCGGATATGCTGCGGAAGAGAATCCCATCACTCTGGACATTTTGAGTTAAAATGTTGTTCATGATAGTAACATCTGAAATAGGCAAGTAGTCGAAGGTCGGAAGGAAAAAGTTATCGATAATTGCATTCGTATCATTTTGAATGATATTAAATCCGGAAATAATGACCTTGTCGCCGTTGAAGTGGATGACAGCCTTACCATTCGTTCCATTGCCTGTAATGATGGGGAGGCCCGAGGTTTGAGCAGGAATGGTGAGGGCAATTACTTGATGGGGGGCTACAAGGACGGGGACGGTTTGAGCCGTGCTCGATCCCAATAGACTTTGGTTGTCAATCAAGACAAACGAGCTCGTGAGGGAAATATTGCCGGGATAGACATAGAAAACATCTCCTGGAAGAGAGGCTGCCTGGGCATCCGTCAGCAGGGCATAAGGGTTTTCAAAAGTTCCATCTCCGGGGCCCGTTGAATTCGGATTAACGAAGAGAATATTGATCGGCTCTCCTTGAGGCGAAAGCGCGAGGGGGTCGACGGTTTTAAAGAAGTGCTTCCTTTCCGTGTCGGCCACGATAATCTCTTGCCGATACAAGGGGCGCATCATGCGGGCTTCCATCGACAGGGCGGTAGAGCAAGAGGTTTTGAATCGGCCGTTTTTCTTTTGGATTTTTCCGCCGAAGGGAACGTTGATCGAGACTTGTCCCTGGACAATGTTGTGGAAGATATTGTCGTAGGAGTCGCTGACTTCTAAGGTGACATAAGGTGTAATTCTTCCTTCCACACGGACTTTTCCACCCCAGGCATGCTTTCTCTCGCCATTGTAATAGTAGGGCCCTGCGGCGGCATAAAGGGTATAGTCTTCTTGAGGTTTGAGGAGATGCCATCCGAACTCCGCATCGGCCCCTTTCATGGCAAATTCAGTTCTTTTCTTCACGAAGAAGGTCTCGTTGTAAAAGAGATGGTGTCCTGCAAAGTGGTCGAAGTTATAACCGACGCTTTGGGATTTAGTCTGCACATGTTTCTTGGATCCGACAGGAAGATAGCCATTCAGGCGGGCTTCCCAGCGGCGTGCCAGCGTCTCTAGCCCTAAGCTGACTTGGTTAAAATGGGTTTTGCGGGCTTGGCGGAAATCATAGTAGACTCCTGCTCCAAAGACAAAAGGATGGTTGGATAGGTATTTAACGCCCAGGCCGGCATTGGCTGCGAACTTTCCGTCATTAAAAACGTGGCCACGCAAGTCAGCAAAGGGGAGAAAGTCAGCAAACATCGTATAAGGAGTTAAAAAGGCTCCGACCGTGGAATATCCTTTTTTATAGCCGATACCTTTGGCTTCAATGTGCTTGAAATAGAGAAGTTGAGAGGGAACATCAGGGGAACATTTTTCTAGCTTGACTTTGCAGCTGCCTTCCTCTGCTGTGTTTGCTTTTTGGGTGGTGTCTTTCGGGGTAGACGCTCCCAAACCAAAAATGGAAGCTGTGAGGTCATCGCAGGGCTTTTCTTCTGCTGTTAGGGTATGGCAGATAAGCGCAGCCGAAAGCGTAATGCAAAGATATGATGTCAAATGTTGATGCATTCAAAACTCCTGATGAAAAAGCACCTTATTTCTCTCTATCTAAGAGACCAGTCTTTCTTGTCAATGACAATGAATGATCGTAGGGAATTTTGCGTTCGGGCTGTGTCAAAGCCTCAGAATTTGATGCAGCCCCGCGATAAAATTTGTGTACAGCACTAGAGTGTGCTAGGGTGTGCAGGTGCCGGGCTCGGCCATGTTAAAAGAAGCGCTATCAGGATTGATGAGGAAGACCTGGCCCTCATTACCAACCAAGGGTTCTAGATTGAAAGATGCATTCGCTGTCGAACCGTTTTCCAGACCGTAAATTCCATCATTGATGTTGCTGGTCAATTTTAAGCAGGTTGTAGATCCTGATGGATTGTCCAAGTAAAAGTTATAGCCATTGGAAAGCCCGTTTCCGGTCAAGATATTCTCGGAGATATTGAAGTGCATTTGTGCGAGAGTGGCTGTGTTGGAAAAGAATCCCATGCCGGCGTGAGCGTTATTAGAGCAGATATTTTGAAAGATAGTTTCAGTGAAGGAGGACCCCGTTAGCGTTTGACCGCCTGGGAAACCAATTCCATTATTCATATTGGAACTGCATATATTATTTAAGCAAACACCTCCCATGGTGGCGGCATTTCTCGGGTCGAACTCAATCCCGTCATTTTTGTTGAGGTTGAAAACGTTATCATGGATATTGGAGTTGAGCGACGAAGCATCGAAAGCAGCGAGGTAGATTCCATCGTGAGTATTGTTATTGGAGATGTTTTCAAAGACAGTTGCGTCAATGGTAGATGCACCATGGCTAGAGAAAACGATTCCTGAAGAAAAGTTCGATGTTTGACTGACCGTATTTTGAGTGAGAATAGCTGTTAAGTGAGCCGATCCGCTTCCACTCCCAAAATAATTTGTCAATAAGGCAATTGCATCATCTCCCCAGCTTTTGACCACATTATTGTTAATTAAAACATTTCCGATGGTTAAGTTTTCCTCATCGATCAGGATGGCGCATCCCGCGCTGGTATTGCCTAAAAATGTATTAAAGCCAATCTGGTTGTTCCCGGAAAGGCTTTGTAGATAAATTCCATTAAAGCCGCCGGCTGTGTTGAGTGTAATGGTATTATTATTGATGGTGACGTTAGCAATTGGTTTAAATTCAAAAAATGCCACCGCATTAACATTCGTTATAATATCTCCGAAATTGTTTTGAGCTATGCTAAATCCGGAAATAACATTGTTATTTCCATTCAGAATAATGAGAGGATTGTTGCCCCCGCCATTGCCTGTGATCGACGGGACGGCGGAAGTTTGGGCAGGAATATTGATGGTCGCAACCTGGTTAGGTTGGACTAAAACCGAGACGTTGTGCGAGTTGCCAGATCCTAGCAAGCTTTGTTCTTGAATCATGACAAAGGGATGGGTCAAGGAGATATTGCCGGGATAGACATAAAAGATATCGCCAAATTGAGATGCAGCCTGAGCATCGGTCAGCAAAGCATAAGGGTTTTCAAAAGTTCCATCTCCAGGCCCTGTAGCATTCGGATTGACAAACTGAATATTGATCGGAACGCCTTGAGGATTGATCGCAATCGGATCGACCGTTTTAAAGAAGTGTTTTCTTTCACTATGAGCCACGATAATCTCTTGCCGATTCATCGGGCGCATCATGCGGGCTTCCATCGACAGGGCAGTAGAGCAAGAGGTTTTGAACCGGCCGTTTTTCTTTTGGATTTTTCCGCCGAAGGGAACGTTGATCGAGACTTGCCCTTGGACAATGTTGTGGAAGATGTTGTCGTAGGAGTCGCTGACTTCCAAGGTGACATAAGTTGTCACTCTTCCCTCAACACGGACTTTACCGCCCCAGGCGTGCTTTCTCTCCCCGTTATAGTAATAAGGCCCTGCGGCGGCATAAAGGGTATAGTCTTCGTGAGGTTTGAGGAGATGCCATCCGAACTCCGCATCGGCCCCTTTCATGGCAAATTCAGTTCTCTTTTTGACGAAAAATGTCTCGTTGTAAAAGAGGTTGTGCCCTGCAAAGTGGTCGAAGTTATAGCCGACGCTTTCAGATTTTGTTTGCGTATGTTTAGTGGAACCCACAGGCAGGTAGCCATTCAGGCGGGCTTCCCAGCGGCGTGCCAGCGTCTCTAAGCTCAAACTGACTTGGTTAAAATGGGTTTTGCGGACTTGGCGGAAATCGTAGTAGACACCCGCTCCGAAGATGAAGGGATGATTGGAGAGGTATTTAACGCCCAGGCCGGCATTGGCTGCGAACTTTCCATCATTAAAAACATGGCCGCGCAAGTCGGCAAAGGGGAGGAAGTCGGCAAACATCGTATAAGGGGTGAGAAAGGCTCCGACCGTGGAATATCCCTTTTTATAGCCGATACCTTTGGCTTCAATGTGTTTGAAGTACAGAAGCTGAGAAGATATATCAGGAGAGCACTTTTCTAACTGAACCTTGCAGTTATCTCCGTTTTTACACTCTTCCGATTTGACAGCTTTTTGACTCATATCTTTGGAATTACTTCCAAACCCAAAAATAGAGGCGGTCAAGTCATCGCTCGGCTTTTCATCCGCTGCAAGTGTGCTTAATAGGAGCGCAGCGGAGAGGGTAAAGTAAATTGATGTGTCGAAAGCTTTAAGCATGATTACCTCGGGTATAAAAGTTGTAAAATCTTTTAAGCAGATATTTTTGTCAAGGATAAGAGAGTTGATGGGAGGGTTATGTAAAACCCTCCCAAACCACTTCTTTAAGGTGCGCAGGTTCCGTCTTCGACAACTCTAAATAGAGGATTTGAAGAGAACGAACTTCGGCCATCAAAGTAATCGATCAACCCTTCGTTTCCAGCTGTTGATTCCAGTAGGAAAGTATTGGAAGAATCATTGGCGATAACATAGAGCCCGGTATTGAAGTTATTAACGAGTTTCAGGCACGTGTTGGAGTTAGGAGCATTTTCTACAATAAAGGTATACCCAGCGGTAAAACTGCCGTTACCCACCATGGTATTATTAGCAATGGTGAAGTGTTGTTGTCCCACATTGTTGCTTCCCGCTGCGAAGTAGATGCCTGCGCGTTGATTATCGTTGCAAGTGTTATTCGTGATCGTCCCCGTGAATGAAACACTCACTTGGTTTTGTGAACCAGGGGTATCAAATCCTATGCCTGCAAAGGAATTGGAATTCAAGGTGTTGTTATTAAAAATTCCTGTTACTGTGCTGTTGTCGAGAGGATCGATTTCGATTCCATGGAAACCGTTACTCAAACAAGTATTGCCGTTGACGGTACATCCGATTTCAGAATCAGCATGAGCGATGAACACGATTCCATCACCTGCATTAGTATTCGCGAAGTTATTTAAGACGGTGGCATTGACTTCTGCATGGCCAAAAGTTTCAATCACGAGGCCGCTGGTCCCTGACGTGTTGTTGTTAAGGGTATTATTTGTTATTGCAATGGTCGTTTGAGAGTTGCCACCATCGTTGCGGTTACATTGTAGGACAATGGCTCCGTCACCGCCGGTCCATCCAGTAATCGTATTTTGATTGAGTGTGTAATTTCCTACGGTTAAATCTTCCTGCTGTAGGAAAATGCCTGCACCTCCATTCCCATTTGTTAAAAATTGATTGTTGGAGATGGTGTTGTTTCCAGAAATGTTTTGCAAGAATATGCCGCTATGAGAAACATTTTGAGTTAATATGTTGTTGATGATGGTCACATTAGAAAGAGGTTTGTAGTCGTTGATAGGTGTGAAGAAGTTGTCAAAGATAGCATCATTGTCGTTTTGAGTGATATTAAATCCCGACACTATGACATTGTCGCCGTTGAAGCGGATGACAGAGTTTCCACCCATCCCGTTGCTAATAATTGAAGGCAAGCCGGAGGTTTGAGCAGGAATAGTCAGGGCAATGACCTGATTGGGTGCAACAAGGACAGGGATGGTTTGAGCCGTGCTTGATCCGAATAGACTTTGGTTTTCAACTAGGATAAACGCCGTCGTCAATGTGTTAGTGCCGGGATAGACATAGAAAACATCTCCAGGGAGAGAGGCTGCCTGCGCAGCGGGCAACTGGGCGAAGGGATTCTCGAAAGTTCCATCTCCGGGACTTGTTGCATTTGGGTTGACAAACTGAATATTAATCGGGACTCCTGCGGGTGAGAAGGCAATCGGATCGACCGTTTTAAAGAAGTGTTTTCTTTCACTATGGGCCACGATAATCTCTTGCCGATTCATCGGACGCATCATGCGGGCTTCCATTGACAAGGCGGTGGAGCAAGAAGTTTTGAACCGGGCGCTTTTCTTTTGGATTTTTCCGCCGAAGGGAACGTTGATCGAGACTTGTCCCTGGACAATGTTGTGGAAGATATTGTCGTAGGAGTCGCTGACTTCTAAGGTGACGTAAGGTGTCACTCTTCCCTCGACACGGACTTTACCACCCCAAGCGTGCTTTCTCTCACCATTATAGTAATAAGGCCCTGCAGCGGCATAAAGGGTATAGTCTTCTTGAGGTTTGAGGAGATGCCACCCGAATTCTGCATCAGCGCCTTTCATCGCAAATTCGGTTCGTTTCTTCACGAAGAAGGTCTCATTGTAAAAGAGATGGTGTCCTGCAAAGTGGTCGAAGTTATAACCGACGCTTTCAGATTTTGTCTGGACGTGTTTCTTAGATCCGACAGGAAGATAGCCATTAAGACGGGCTTCCCAGCGGCGTGCCAGCGTCTCTAAGCTCAAACTGACTTGGTTAAAATGGGTTTTACGAACTTGGCGGAAATCATAGTAAACACCTGCACCGAAGACAAACGGATGGTTAGAGAGGTATTTAACGCCGAGGCCCGCATTGGCTGCGAACTTTCCGTCATTAAAAACATGGCCGCGCAGATCGGCAAAGGGTAGGAAGTCGGCAAACATGGTATAAGGGGTGAGAAAGGCTCCGACCGTGGAATATCCTTTTTTATAGCCGATACCTTTGGCTTCGATGTGTTTGAAATATAAAAGCTGAGAAGGGATATCGGAGTCGCATTTTTCTAGCTTGACTTTACACGTAGTCCCTGTTTTGCAACCTTCTGTGGTAGCTGCTTTTTGGCTATTGTCTTTAGTAGGAGCAGCCCCAAAACCAAAAACAGAGGCGGTTTCTTCGGAAACGATGAAGTTTTCATCGGAGGTCTCTTCACCATAAAGAAAACCGTGCGCAGACAATAGGACTAGTGAAAAAATATAACTGGTAGAATGTTTTGGCATATTATGCTCCCTTCAGCTCAGGCTTTGCCAAAAGTTATATTTATAGTCAATGAACGAGTTGAACGGATGGGAGCTCACATCGGATGCTGAGCCCTTATATCTGAATATTTTTCTTTGACGAAAGGTTCTAAAAGAAAATTTAAAGTGCATTAAAAAAAGAAGACGGTATATTTAATCTAATATTATAAGAGGTCATTATGGCAGAAGAATTGAAACGTCTCGGAGAAACTTTAAGATCGAAAAGGAAAGAGCTCAACCTCTCTTTGAAAGAGGTCGAAAATGCAACCTCGATTCGGAGCTCCTATTTAGAGGCCATCGAGGATGGGAGCATTACCCATCTGATTGCAGGGATTTATGCCCAAGGCTTTTTGAAGCAATATGCCTCCTTTCTAGGGATGGAAGTCGACCAGCTCGTGCGGGACAATCCCATGGCCTTCCGGATGCCGGGAGAGAAGCATGAATTTGCTTATGGCATCGGGACTTTAGAGGTCCGTGGAAGCCAAGGCGGCGGAGTCAAGTGGTTCCCTAATCTCTTGTGGGCGGGGCTATCGGCGGTAGTTCTTGTCATCGCGTGGTATGTGGCCAAGGCTTTAGGAATTCTGTGACTGAGTTCACTAACCGGCTCATCCACGAAAAATCTCCTTATCTTCAGCAGCATGCTCATAACCCCGTTGATTGGTTCCCTTGGGGAGAGGAGGCTTTTCAAAAAGCTCGAGAGCTCGACCGGCCTATTTTTCTTTCGATAGGGTATTCGACCTGCCACTGGTGCCATGTCATGGAGCGTGAATCCTTTTCCAATCCCGAGATCGGCAAGCTTCTGAATGATGCCTTCGTCTGTATCAAAGTCGATAGGGAGGAACGTCCGGAAGTCGATAGCCTTTATATGGATTTTGCGCAGGCTTTGATGTCAGGCGGCGGCGGATGGCCCTTGAATGTGATTTTAGCTCCGGATTTGAAGCCCTTGCTGGCGGTGACCTATATACCGCCCAGGCCCATGCAGGATATGATCGGCATGCCTGATTTTATTGCCGAGGTGAAATCGATATGGGAAGGGCCTGATCGAAAAGAGCTTGTTCTTCAATCGGAAAAAATGGTGGAGGCTTTTGGGCGCACGAGCAACGCGACGGGGCATGAACTTCCCTCGCCGCAAAATCTGAAAGATGCCATCGACCAGTTCTTTGAAGTCACGGATCCGATGAATGGCGGGCTTCGAGGCGAGCCGAAATTTCCCTTAAGTTTCCCTATAGAATTTCTTCTAAATTGGTCCCTGCTCAAATCCGATAGCCGAGCCCTTTTTTATGTGAAGCTCACCTTAGATATGATGCAAAGGGGCGGCATTTACGACCACCTGGGCGGAGGATTTTCGCGCTATGCTGTCGATGAGGAATGGACCATTCCCCATTTCGAAAAAATGCTCTATGATAATGCCATTTTGGCAAAAACTTATCTCCAGGCTTGGAAGTGCACTAAAAATCCTAGCTACGAGCGCATTACCCGTGAAATCCTCGATTACCTTCTTCGTGATCTTATGCATGTCGAAGGCGCCTTTTTTTCCGGAGAAGATGCGGAAAGCGAAGGACATGAAGGGCTTTACTACACCTGGACTTTAGAGGAAGCGCTAGAAGCTTTTCCCGGAGACAAAGGGGAGCTTTTCTGTGCTTTTTACGACATTACAGCCTCCGGGAATTTCGAAGGAAGGAACGTGCTGCATATCGATCTTCCCGTGGCAGATTTTGCCGCGGCTTTGCAAATGAATAAAGATGATGTCGAAAAACTTTTAGCCCAAGGTCGCGAGGCGCTCTTTAAGCGCCGCCAGACACGCAAGCGGCCTCTGCGCGATGAAAAAATCCTTACCTCTTGGAATGGCCTTGTTATCGATGTACTCGCCCGTGCAGGAGCCGCCTTGCAAGAGCCTAAATATACGGAAGCGGCTGAAAAAGCAGCGGTCTTTATCGAGAAGAATCTTTGGCAAAACGGACGGCTTTTGCACCGCTGGTGCAAGGGCGAGGCTAAATTTGCCGGAGTGCTCGATGATTATGCTTTCTTGATCAAAGGGCTTCTATCCTTATTTGAAGAGGGCCGCGGCACGAAATATTATGATTGGGCCCTCAACTTGACTAAAATTCTTGAAAGGGATTTCAAAGAGATCGAAGGAGCCTTTTATCTCACGGATGAAAGGACCGAGCTCCTTTTACGGCAATGCGAGTTTTTTGATGGGGCTGAACCTTCTGGTAATGCCATCCACACCGAGAATCTATTGCGCCTTTATCAAATCACCCTTCAAGAAACCTATCTTCAGCAGGCAGAAGATGTACTCAAGGCCGCCCAAGATTACATTGTCAAGACCGCCCCCGCCGCCTTTTACCACATGATCAACCTGCTGAGATATCTCGATAAGGCGGCTCCGATGGTCGTGATCGTGCCGGATCAGCAAGGGACTGATAAGGAAAAAATTCAAGCAGCTTTATCGGCTCATTTTTCTCCCTATCTAGCAACTCTTTGGAAAACCGGCCCCGATTTTCCCTTGGAAAAAGATAAAATTGCGTTGCAAGACAAGACGACGGTTTATATCTGCCGGCAGAATAAATGCGAACCTCCCTTGACCAAATTAGATGAAATCGTCAAATCTATAGAAAAACTGTAGGTTAGGATGGAAGGGATAAATTTAGGAGATTATACGTTGCTTCGCTGCTTGGGATTCGGCGCGCTGGGAGCGGCCTATCTGGCACAGCATCGGTTTTTAAAACGATCCTATGTTGTCAAAATTTTAGATGCTGAACTGGCCCAAGACGCCGATTTCGTGAACCGTTTCGAACGGGAGGCTGCCGTTTTAGCGGCACTGGAACATCCTCATATTGTCAAAGTCCATAATGTCTCGGAAGCCGACGGCCGCTATTTTCTCGTCACAGATCCTGTCGTGGATGAAAAAGGGGAGGCTATGAACCTCTTCGACTATTGCCATCAAAAGAGAGGAAGTCTTTCGGAGGAAGAGATTGTTTCGATCTCTCATCAGATCGCCTCGGCCTTGGACTATACTCATGAAAAAGGGGAGTCTTCCGATTTTGCCCACCAGGGCCTTAAACCAACGAACATTCTCCTGCTCAAGAAAAAAGAGGGGATCCATGTTCAAATTTCTGATTTTGGCCTTTCAAAAGTCATGGGCCCTTCGAACTATATGAACCGGATCTATAAAGCTCTGGCTGACCGAATCGGCAAGACGAGCGAAAATCTCCCTCCGCAGAATCTCTCCTTTCTTCATCATTACCTGTGCCTCGCTCCCGAGCAAAAATGGGACGTCAAGGCGGCCTCAGGAGTCAAAGGAGACACGTATGCTTTTGGCGTTCTTTTATATTTTCTACTGACAGGCAAATATCCAGAAGGCGTCTTTGAGCTTCCCTCGCAGATCTCTCCCCAATATAAACTTCCTTGGGACTCCATCGTTCGTCCATGCTTAAACGCGGATCCTTTGAAAAGACCCGGCTTGCTGAAGACGCTGCTCAAAGAACTCACTGGAGAGACCTCCCAACCTGAGAAAGTGGAATTAAAACCGGTGCTCAAGCCCGGAGAAATCAAAAGGCCGGAATACGAGCCCGATCCTGCGGCGATCTTTCAAACAGAGACCGTGGTTGCACGGTATCAACCCGAGCCCGAAGAAAAAAAACAGATCGATCCTCTTCACACCGAGATGGTGGTCATTCCTGGAGGAGCATTTGAGCGGGGCAGCAACAAAGGGGGCCGCGATGAAATGCCTCGGCATCAGATCACTTTAAGCGCCTATGCCATCGACACCCATCCTGTCACTAACGAACAATTTGTTCAGTTTTTAGAAGCCATGGGCGGAGAGAAAGATCACAATAACAACGACATTATCCGACTCCGAGAATCCCGTATTAAACGGCTCAGTGGGAAGCTATCGATCGAGTCCGGCTATAGCAAGCATCCGGTTGTCGGTGTGACCTATTATGGGGCAGTCGCCTACGCTAAATGGGTGGGCAAACGGCTCCCGACAGAAGCTGAATGGGAAATCGCCGCCTGCGGAAGTCTGGAAGAATGTATCTATCCCACAGGAAAAGACATCGACCGTACCCACGCTAACTTTTTCAGCTCCGATACCACGCCGGTCATGAGTTATCCTCCCAATGAGTACGGCCTTTATGACATGGCGGGAAATGTCTATGAGTGGTGCCAAGATTGGTATGACTACCACTATTATAACCTCTCGATGCAAGAGCCCCATAACCCCAAAGGGCCTCTCCAAGGAGTTTACAGGGTGCTCCGCGGCGGATGCTGGAAAAGCTTAAAAGAAGATCTTCGCTGCTCCCATCGCCATCGCAATAATCCTGGAACCATGAACGGAACCTATGGGTTCCGTTGCGCAACGGATGCAACATCATGATTTCTTTTCTTTTTGTCTGTGCAGGCAACATTTGCAGATCTCCCGCTCTAGCTGCTTATCTGCAGAAGCTAGTCAATGAAAAAGGGTTGAAAGACAAAGTCTTCGTCGACAGCTGCGCTCTCACTCCTAGCTTTTTAGGCGCTCCTGCCGATCCCCGCATTGTCGCCGCTGCTCATAAAAGGGGAGTGCATATCGATCATAAGGCCAAGCTCTTCGAGCAGGCTTATTTTAAAGTCTTTAACTATATCCTTGCTGTCAATCACGAGTCTTTGAAAAAACTCCAGGAGATGGCGCACACCGATGAGGAAAAAGCCAAAGTTCATTTAGCGAGCGAATTCAGCGCTCTTTACAAAGACCAAGACATGGGCGACCCGTATTTTAACGGGGATGAGGGATTTGAAAAGATCCTGGACATGTCGGAAGAAATCGCTCGAGAAATCTTTTCGAAACTCTTAAGCGCTTATCAATGACCTTTCCAAATCTTCAGCCTGGTTTGATAGGGACGTTATAATAAGAATGTCCTAAAAAATAATAGTTCCAGTCACTTTGGGAAAAATGCATTTTTTTACTGCGTACTTGATCCAGGAGGCCTTCGCGGCTCCAGTAATAATCAGGAGAGGAGCGTTTAATCATCTTTTCAACTTCTTGAGAGTTCCAGATGAGGGGAAAAATTTTATCCCTCCATTCAGTGTCATACCACATGGCTAGATGAAAGATTCGCTTAGACTCTGCGGTTTGCTGCATCTTCTTATGGATGAGTTCCTGGAGCGTATGGCGGCACTTCAAGTGAAAAAGTACATAAAGTTTGACGGTAATAGCTTCTTCAGAAGTGAAATCTTCCAATATCGGCGGAGGCTCAGAAGTGGTATTCAATCGCGAAATCCCTGTAGGAAAAGGGTTCATTTCACCGATCTGATCCTCTTTTGGAGAAATACCGAATAAAGTTAAAGGCGATCCTAGCGAGAAAATCGTCTTAGGGTATCGAAGTTTTGCATCAAGATCGTAAAAACCTCCTTTTTTATGTTGAGCTTCGACGAGTTTTTGAGCTTCCGTTTGGAAATTTGTATCAAAGTTGACATAAAGTTGAGCTATTCTTTCCTCTTTCAGAGAATAATCAGCGGGTTCTTGTTTGCTTGAGATGAGTTCAGCAGCCTGTTTTTGAAAGGATTCCGTGTTCACATAGAGTTTGATGAGCTGAATTTCTTCGGGTGTAAAGTCTCTTAAATCTTTTGTGGACCAAGCAAGGTGGTGCATTCTTCCCCGAAACTCATCATCAAATGTAAAGTAAAGAGTAAAAATTCTTTTCTCTGTTAAACTGAGATGTTCGAAAGGTTTAGTTAATAGGCCACGGACTGTTTTTTGAAATTCATCACTATAATGCACATAGAGCTTTGCAGTCTCTTTTTCCTCGGGTGTGAACTCGTCAATCTTTTTTTCTCCTAAAACGACTCTCTGGACTTTCTGCAAAAAATCAATACGGCAAAGAGTGTAGTTTTGTTTCGTGCGCAGAGATTCCTTTTTTCCATGGAGATGACGCGAATGATAATGATCCATAAAAGAATGAGTATTTTCTTGGGCTTTATCGAATCCCTCCGCGCAATTGACATACCAGAAGACTAAGTTTCTTTCAGAAGGAAGAAGGTCACTAAATCTTCGCCTTCCCCACATAAGTTGAAGTGTTTTTTCTCGAAACGTGGGATTGAAAAGAAGACCATAATTATAAAATCGTTTTTCATAGCCCCCTACTTGATACCTAGGCGGGTTGTCAGACCACCCATCTATTTTTTTTCTAAAGTCAGAATTGAAATTGACGTAAAGTTTAATAATCCTTTTTTCTAGTTCGGATAAGGATTCGTGGGTTCGGAACCCTGTAATCAGTTCTCGTGCCCGCTCTTCGAATTCTTTATTCAAGTCGATATAAATTTCTAATTCATTTCTCTCTTGGAGGCTTAGCTTGTCGATATCTTGAGCTCCAAAGATCCAATTTCGAGCTTTATTTCGAAAGCAGTAGTGATAATTGACATATAGAAATACGGCTTGCTTTTCATCTTCTCTTGAGAAATGCAAGGAAGCAAGGCTAAGGATTTTTTCATTAAATTTCCGATCAAAATTGACATAGAGAGCGCGGATGGCATCGACTTCAGAAGCTGGATAGTCGTTCCACAAAACTTTTTGAGCAATTTTTCTAAACTCTTCATCGAAATTGACATAGAATTCTAAAACTCTTCGTTCTTCACCGGTAAGTTTTTCGATCGGTTTTTTTCTTGCTAGCAATTCATTCACTTTGTCTTGAAAATCTTCGTCATAAGAGACAAACGCCCCAGCAGCTCTTTTTTCTTCGGGAGAAAGATCTGTCAGTGGCGTGCCTGCCTTGACTAACTCACTAGCTTTTTGTCGAAACTGAGGATCTAAAATGGGAGGCTGTTGAGGAGATTTTGGAGCTTTTCTTTGAAATAGTTCTTCCAGTCGGACCAGGTTATTCGAGTCGCTAATAGCCTCGCTAAAACTTCGCCGGGGGCAAAGAGCGATAGCAGGAGGAAAATAGGGAGGTGGCTTTTGCCAAGGACCTTGAATGACCGCACGAAAATGGGCTAGATCAAAAGAAGGACGGCTAGGTGCTTGAAATTTTCGAACTTGTTGCCCCGCTCTCATAGGACAAGAAGAACTTGCAAACCCAGGTCTGCATCTAACAGCTAACATAGTTGACCTCTATTTCATAGATCTTAAGCGTCTCTTTTAGTTATTCGATTCTTGCCATATTTTGGATGATTTTCAATTCAAATTACAAGCGTCATATTTTAATCGAAAGGCCATCTAAATCACTTTCTTGACGAATAGTTTCTCATGGAGATGCAAGCTTCTAATGTCGACTTGCAACTACCTCGTTAAATTGTTTTTTGATAGAGTGCTTTTTATGACTCCGTTTAAAATCGCGTTCTTCGATACCAAGAGATATGATAAAGAGTTCTTTCAAGCTGCTAATCGAGAATATAATTTTGAGATCAAGTATTTTGATTCGCATTTGACGAAAGACACGGCTATTTTAGCCCAAGGCTTCTCGGTTGTCTGCGTCTTCGTGAATGATCAAATAGACGCCCCCCTGATAGAGATCTTGCACCGGTTGGGGATAAAATTAATTGCTCTTCGGTGCGCGGGCTATAACAACGTCGATCTCCCCGCAGCGCAGGATAAAATCTCAGTTGTCAGGGTTCCGGATTACTCTCCTTATGCTGTTGCCGAGCATGCCGTTGGCATGATGATGACCCTCAATAGAAAGCTTCATCTAGCCTACCATCGGACGCGAGATAATAATTTCAGCATTGCAGGGCTTCTAGGGTTCGATATGCACGGCAAGACAGCCGGTATTATCGGGGCTGGACATATAGGCAGAATCGTTATTCAAATCTTGAAAGGATTGGGGATGCGGGTCCTCAGCTATGACATTGATCCTGCGCTTGTGAAAGAGGCCGGAGCTGAGTATGCCGATTTAGACGCTCTTTTTGAAAAGAGCGACATTATCTCGCTTCACTGCCCTCTGACGCCCCAGAATCACCATATGATTAACAACACGGCTCTCGCTAAAATGAAAAAGGGGGTTATGTTGATCAATACGGGCCGGGGAGGACTCATCGATACCTCCGACCTTCTTGAAAATTTAAAAAATCAGAAAATTGGCGCAGCAGGATTGGATGTCTATGAAGAAGAAAGCGGTTATTTTTATGAAGACTTTTCCCACTCTTTTATCAGCGACGATCTTCTGGCCCGCCTTTTAACATTCCCCAATGTCTTGGTCACTTCCCATCAAGCCTTTTTCACCCGCGAAGCTTTGCAAAATATTGCGAAAACGACTTTGAGAAGTATATTTGACTTTTCCCAGGACAAGCCTCTTCAGAACGAGGTCAAATCTGTATAAGTTCATTTTTCTTCTAGGGCTCGTCAGCCTTTTTGCCGACATCACCTATGAAGGATCTCGAAGCATCTTGGGGCCCTTTATGGGGCTCCTCGGAGCCTCAGGAGCCATTGTGGGAACAGTGGCAGGGCTGGGGGAGTTTTTAGGCTACGGCATGCGGCTGATCTCAGGGAAGATCACCGACAAGACGAAAATCTACTGGCCGATCACTTTTATGGGGTACGCGAGCAATTTGATCGTGGTGCCGCTGCTAGCTCTTGCACACCGCTGGGAAATCGCGGCTCTTCTGATTATTTTAGAAAGGGTGGGAAAAGGAATCCGGACCCCTGCACGGGATGCGATGCTCTCGTATGCGACTAAAGAAATCGGACGCGGCTGGGGATTTGGAATACATCAAGCAATGGACCGGCTAGGAGCGCTCGTGGGTCCTCTCATCGTTTTCTGTCTCCTCGGGTCTACTAACAATCTTCGCATCTCTTTTGTGGTGCTGGGCATTCCTGCGGTGTTTGCCCTGGCGGCACTCGGATTTGCTAAGAAAGTCAATCCTTATCCTCAAGCGGCAGAAGAACAAAAAGTCACTTTTTCAGCCGAAGGATTTTCAAAAGCATTCTGGATTTTTATTGCAGGGGCAGGATTTCTGGCTGCCGGCTTTGTGGACTTTGCTTTGATCGCTTTCCATTTTCAAAAAAAAGCGGTCCTTCCACCCGCTTGGATCCCGCTCTTTTATACTTTCGCTATGGGGGCCGCAGCGCTATTTTCTCTCGCGGGAGGAAAATTATTCGATTTTTTTTCAAAGCCTGTTGTTCTCACGGCTTTGGTGCTCGGAATGCTGAGCGTACCGTGCGTTTTCATGGGAGGTTTTTCAACCGTTTTAATCGGCATGATCCTATGGGGCATCGGACTGGGGATGCAAGGATCGGTTCTGAGAAGCATTGTCGCCCATCTTGCAGCGCCCGAAAAACGGAGCGTTGCTTACGGAACCTTCGGGGTGGTTTTTGGACTTTGCTGGTTTATCGGCAGCGCCCTTACCGGCTGGCTCTATGACCATTCGATTGCCTTGATGGTCGCTATCAGTTTATTCTTACAACTCTGCTCTATTCCTTTCTTTTTAAACCTTAAGATGGAGAAATCATCATGAAAGCCATGGTCATCGAAGAATTTGGAAGCTCTGTCCAACCTTTCCTGAAAGAGGTACCAAGGCCGGTTGCTTTGGACAATGAAGTCCTCATCAAGGTGGCCTATGCAGGAGTCAACCCTGTCGATGGGAAAATTAAAGCGGGGTATTTAACAGGAGCCATTCCTCACGAATTTCCTCTCATTTTGGGATGGGATGCGGCAGGGACTGTGGCCGAAGTGGGAAAAAATGTTAAAAATTTCAAAGTCGGGGATGAAGTCTTTGCCTATGTGAGAAAACCTATTCTCCAATGGGGAGCCTATGCTGAATACGTAGCCTTTGATGCTCAAAATGTGGCAAAAAAGCCTCGAGGGATCTCTTTCGCCCAGGCTGCTGCCCTTCCTTTGGTGAGTTTGACAGCCTGGCAATCGCTTTTTGATGCAGCTCACTTGAAGAAAGGGGAGACTGTTCTTATCCATGCAGCAAGCGGGGGAGTCGGCTCGATGGCAGTCCAATTTGCCAAAAATGCAGGAGCTCAAGTGATAACTACAGCAAGTAGGAAAAAGCACGATTATGTCAAAAAGCTGGGCGCCGACCTCTTGATCGACTATCAAAAAGAGGACTTTGCCGACCGCCTCCCACGAAGCGTTGATGTTGTTTTCGATACCGTGGGTGGGGAAACATTTCAAAAAAGCCTTGCATGCCTCAAGAAGGGGGGCAGGATTGTAAGCATTTTACAGCGCGATCTCACAGAAGCAGAGCAAAAGGGGATTGAGGCCCACTACGTCTTCGTATCCCCGAGTGGACCTGAGCTTCACACTATCGCCCAGCTCATCGAGCAAAAGAAAGTGGTGCCCCCTCACATTGAAGAAATGGACCTAAGAGAGGCAGGCGCCGCCTTAAATAAACTGCAGGCAGGACAAGTTTTAGGAAAAATCGTCCTAAAAATTTAATCTACTCTAGCATCTGGGCAAGCTGAAAATGGTTTCCATCGGCGTCCCTAGCGAGCAGCAGCTTGACGTGGCCGGGGATCTCTTGAATGCCGCCCAGCAATTGGACTCCTTTCTTCTGTAAATCTTCTTGAGCTTTTTCAATGTCATCGACAGAGAAGGTCAGGCATCCGTTTTGGCCTGCTTTGTAGGGATTTTGTGGTTTTTCTGCCGCAATGCCGATCATCGCTCCGCCTTCATGGCCTTCGAGTTCAGCCCATCCGTGCTCTTCGCTGACTTTCAGCAATTTTAAACCGGCAATCTCCGTATAAAACTTGATCGCCTTTTTAAAATCTTTGACGACGATCCAAACTAAATCCATGGATTTTGCTTTCATATCAACCTCATTATTGAAAAAACAATAAGTATAATTGCGATAAGCTTTTTAGTCATTAATGAGAATATCCCACTCTTTGAAAAAAGTGGGATAGCTCATGCAGAGGAAGCTTGCTAAAAAAAATATGAATCTCCATATCAGGTTTTATGGCCCCCAAAGATCCATCTGTGAGTAATATTCCTCAGCTCGACAAGGGAGCTCTGAAACGAGTTCTAGGCGTTTTAGATCTTTTTGCTATCGGTTATGGTGACTTAGGGTCCTCCATTTATTACGCTCTGGGCGTAACGGCATTCTTCGCTTTAGGGGCAACGCCGATCGCGATGGTGCTGGCAGGCTTTGTTTTCGTTTGCACGGCTCTCTCCTACGCTGAAATGTCCGCGGCTTTTCACGAGTCCGGCGGTTCGGCCAGCTATGCAAGGCACGCCTTCAACGATCTCGTTTCTTTTATCGCCGGCTGGGGTCTACTCCTCGATTATATTGTGACGATTGCGATCGCAGCCTTTACGATTGGGCCTTACCTAATGACCTTTTTCCCAGCGTTAAAAGAGCCTGATGTACAAATTTTATTTACCATCGGACTCATTGTGCTGATTTTGGCGTTGAATATTGCCGGGGTGAAGCAATCGACCCGGACGAGTTTATTGCTGATGCTTTTTACGGTCATCACGCAATCCCTCATTATCTTGATCGGTCTTTTCACAGCAGAAAACCTCACGAAGGTCATCAGTGATATCTCCATTGGCGGCATGAGTCCCGATTCACCTTCTTGGGGAGAGTTTTTGAAAGGCACGGCGATGGCGATGGTGGCCTATACAGGGATCGAATCGATTGCTCAGCTCAGTTCCGAGACGAAAAAACCTGTCCGGTCAGTGCCGCGCGCCATCATGCTCACCATGGGTGTCGTGCTCTTTATGTACCTGGGCCTAACGGTGATTGGCTTTTCTATTCTGACACCTACAGAGCTCGGCCAAACGTACGAATCGCAGCCGATTGCAGGAATTGTCGCCAATTTCCCTTGGGGCGCTAAATTTTTGCTTCCTTGGGTCGGGGTCTTAGCAGCGATTACCCTTTTTGTCTCGGCCAATGCAGGGCTCATCGGAGCTTCCCGCCTTTCTTTTAATATGGGCGAGTATTACCAGCTGCCTCGCTTTTTCCATAAGATCCACCCGAAGTTTCGAACCCCTTACTTGTCGCTTGCTTTTTTTGCCTTGATTGCCTGTGTTGTTGTCGCGGTAAGTCGGGCGCGGCTCAGTTTCCTAGCCGACCTGTATAACTTTGGCGCGCAGATTGCTTTCTTTTTTACGCAGATGTCGCTGATTATGCTGCGGATTAAAAAACCGCATATGATCCGCCCTTTTAAGGTGCCTCTAAATATCAAGATTAAAGGGAAAGAGATTCCTGTTCCTGCTGTTTTAGGGGCCCTAGCGAGTTTCTCTGTTTGGACAATGGTGGTCATCACCAAGCCGGATGGAAGATATGTGGGGATCTCCTGGATTCTCCTCGGGGTGTTGATGTATTGGATCTACAGGAGGGGCAAAAAAATTTCTCCCACGACCCAAGTTGTGATCCAAAAGATCAAAATCCCTCGTTTTGAACCTTTAGAGATCAAACGCATCCTCCTGCCTTTGAGGAGCACTACACAAACCGAGACGGTCCAAATCGCCTGTGAGCTGGCAAAAATGCATAAAGGAAAGATCACAGCTCTCCATGTCATTGAAGTGCCCTTCTCCGTGCCGCTCGATACGGTGATGCCGCATCGTCTTGATCTTGCCAGTAGGGTCCTCAAAACTGCAGAGGCGATTGCGCTGGATCAAGGTATCGAATTGGAGATGGACATTGTCCGCGCCCGCAGTGTTTCCGATGCGATCATCGATATCTTAAGCAGAAACGGCTACGATCTTCTTCTTTTAGAATCCACAAAAGTCCCCGAAAAGGGCGGCCGTCAAACGATGGGCGCTCTTTTAACCGAGCTTATTCAAAGAGCTCCTTGCCGCACGTGGGTTTGCAACTCCAGCCCCACTGAAAATACAGCCTCGTTAGCTGAAATAGCAGGCATAAATAAATAGATAATAATAATATTTTTAATTTATTTGTTGACTAATAATTATGTAATTAATTAATTTGCAATTAAGAAAAAGAGAGGATTTATATGAAACAGTTTACAGTTTTATCAACATTAAGTTTTTTTGCTCTGCCGCTGGCGTTTGCTGCAGATTGCAAACCCGCGCCTAAAAAGTACACTCCACCTCCAAAAAAGGCAGTGAAAGAATGTTCTATTCAAAAAGAGTGCAATCCCACGAGCTGGAGCCTGCAGGCTCGCGGTGCAGGGTTTATGCCTTTAGAACATAAATTCCGCGAAGTTTATGGCTCCGGCCTTGGAACCGTTGAATTGGAAGGTTCTTATAGCTTCCTGAAAGATGCTTGGCTCTCCTGCGATCAACTCACTGTCTGGGCCAATGTCGGTTGGACCTTTAGGACGGGCGAGACGGAGGGGTTTGAGTATTATACAAGATTGAACTTAGTTCCTATTAGTATGGGATTGACCTACCAAATTAACCTGGGTGCAGGCTTTGATTTTTATTTCGGTGCAGGCCCAACTTATAGCTTCTTGCGTTTACAAGACTATGACGGGTTCAACAGATACCATCATAAACGCGGTCAGTTCGGTGTAACGACCAAGACAGGTATTCGCTATACCTTCTGCACGAACTTTTTCATTGATGTGTTTGGAGACTATTATTTCACTAAATTCAGAAGCATCCATGATTCTGTGCAATCGTTCAATGGACGCTTCAGCGGATTCTTTGTCGGTGGTGGATTCGGCGGCAAGTGGTAATTTTTTAGAGAGTGGTTGGAACGAAAGACCCTGGTTCACCTTCAGTGAATCAGGGTCTTTTTTTGGATCGGAGTGCTACTTAGCGAGCTGGAGGAACAGGAACTCCTAAGATTTTTGCTGCTCCAAGAGCTAAGGCATAGACGCTATAGCAAGTGTTTCCATCCGCAAGGACGGGAATTGCGCTTGCATCCACGACATAGAGGTTTTTAACTCCTCGGACACGCAATTCTCCATCGACAACGCTATTCTCAATCGAGGTTCCCATCCGGGCAGTGCCGCAAATATGAGATTCTGCGACCAGTCCTGATAGAGTGGTAGCTGCTTGAAACAGAGCTGCTGGGCCTGCCATGTATTGAGCAGGCGAGGGGAATATCATGTTTCCTACCCCAACGGATTGCGCAATCAGCTGATACGTTGCTACTGCTAAGTTGGCATCAGTTCCATTGGTCGTAAAGGGGCCATCTGTGTACATCCCTAAATCGATCAACGGCTGAGTCAAAGCATTCTTCTCGACGATCTTGATAGAGCCTCGGCTTTTAGGTTCTAAGATAAACCCAAAAAGCTGACAGACTCCGGGGCCCGCTTGAACCGCATCCAGTTGGACTCGGCGCGTCGTACCGCTGGGGTAATCATAAGGAGCAGCAAGGCCGCTAGCATTGATAAAGGCTTGCAAAAAGGGAGTGGCATTTGTTGTCGCTAAGCAAATCGCTTGAACGCCGTATTGGTTGAGGAGATTGGCTCCTACGTTGGGATTATTGACGCGGACTTTAATACCTAGGGGCTCAAGTACCGCGGGATCGCCTATGCCCGATCTTTGCAATATAGCGGGCGTATTAACACCGCCAGCGCAAAGGATAATTTTCTTTCCAAAAGCTTTCAGAGCTTTATTAGGCAGGTTTCCATACACGAATTTGACGCCTACAGCTTTCTTGCCGTCAAAAAGGACTTTGGAAACATAGGCATTAGACTCTATGCGCAGTAATCTTCCATTTTGTCCTTTTCCATTAAACGAAACTACCGAGTGGGGCAAAAACTCATTGGCTGAGTAACTTCTTTGACTGGGGGTACAAGGAGAAAAAGCCGTTGCAAATAATTGGAAAGAAGAAACTCCAAGATTAGCAAATCCCGTCGTACTGACCTGAGTGGGATCATTAATATCAGTAATAAATCCGCAATTAGTCCCTCCGGGCGCCGCAATAAGCATGCCGAGGGGATCTGTTGTCACGGGATCAGATTGCGTGATACTGATAGGCCCGCCCACACCGCGCTCAGCAGGATTAGCAACACTCGAACAGGGAGTATAGTTTTCTAAAGCCATCATTAAAGGCAGTAGATTGTTATAGGACCAAAGAGGATTGCCAGAGATGGCTGCCCATTGGTTATAAATATCAGGGGTTCCTCGAACGACCTGCAAATAATTGTGCAGGCTGCTGCCGCCCCAACCCTTCCCTTCAGAATAGCTCGTCGCTACAAGGGGGAAAAACACGTTAATGGAATAAGTCTCTGCATATTTGGGGTTAAACGTGATAGTCGTCAAATTATTAAATAGATCGGACCCAGAAACATCTAGGACCGCCTCATCGCCTTCATGGTTGATTCCCTGCTCAAGGACCAAGACTTTTGTCTTATGATCATCCGATAGCTTGCGTGCAAGAACTGCCCCTGCTGTTCCGTTTCCTACAATAATATAATCATAGGTGATTTGATCACCTTTGTCTGTTGCCATTAAACTGCTCAGCGAGGTCACCAGACCTACAACTAAGCTTGCCAATATCGTTTTTTTCTTCATGTTTCCTCTAATTCCTATTTTAAAGAACGCTTTCAGAACCTCTTTCCATCTCCCATGAGCTAGACTTTCTCTTAGGAGGCTTGTAAAAAATGAATTTATATTAAGAAAAAAAATTAATTGTCACAAGAAAAAAGGGAGTTATTTTTGGAGCTTATTGAGTAGATGGCAGGCCACCCAATGACCGGGCTGAACTTCTTGCAGAGGAGGAGTCTCGGTTTTGCAGATATCCTGAGCTTGAGGGCAACGTGAGCAAAAGCCGCACCCTTGCGCAGCCTGCAAAGGGCTGGGAACTTCTCCGCTAAGAACGATCCGTATCCGTTTTTTCTCTTCAATGGGATCAGGAAGAGGAATAGAGGAAAGAAGGGCCTGGGTATAAGGATGCAGAGGATTTTGATAGAGGGTTTCAGTGGGCGCTTTTTCAACGATCTTGCCCCTATACATGACAGCCACCTCATCAGCAATATAACGGACCATGCGTAGATCGTGAGAAATAAAAAGGTAGGTGAGCCCCATCTGCCGTTGGAGCTCTTTGAGGAGGTTGACGATCTGGGCTTGGACAGAAACGTCTAGAGCCGCGATCGGCTCATCGCAGACTAGAAAACGAGGATTTAAAATCAGCGCCCTTGCGATCCCGATCCTTTGCCGCTGGCCTCCGCTGAACTCATGCGGATACCGGCTGCGGTGGTGGGGGTTGAGGCTGACTTGCTGCAGCGCTTGGGCGATCATTCCCGGATCGATGTCGATCCCATGGATCTTCAACGGTTCTACAATAATGTCTTCGGCTGTCATCCGGGGATTTAAAGAGGCGTAAGGATCTTGAAAGATCATCTGAGCCTCTTGGCGCCATTTTTTTAGCTCCTGAGGTGGCATCGAAAAAATATTGCGCCCATCAAAAACAATCTCGCCTTCCGTCGGTTCGAAAAGGCGGAGGAGGAGCCTTCCCAAAGTCGACTTGCCACAGCCGCTTTCTCCGACAAGGCCGAGCGTTTTGCCTTCGGGAATTTCAAAAGAGACATCATCGACCGCCCTTAAAAGACCTTTAGCCGTCGGAAAATACTTTTTCAGATTTTTGACAGAGATCATTTTACCCTCCGCGGATCCAGGAGCCAGCAGCGGACTTTTTTTTCAAAAAAGGGAGGATGCTTTTCCCTACAGATATGCATCGATTCAACACACCGAGGGCAAAAGGCGCATCCTTGAATAGGCTGCGATAAATCCGGAGGAGAACCTGCAATAGGAAGGAGTCTTTCTCCCTTTCCATCGATGCGAGGGATTGACTGGAGGAGTTTTTGTGTATAGGGATGCATCGGACGAGCAAAAAGTTCTTCCACGTCTGCTTCCTCAACAATTTGCCCTGCGTACATGACTAAAACGCGGTCGCAAAACGCCGCGACCAGACTTAAATCATGAGTAATCAGGAGAGTGCTTTTGCCTTTTTGCAAATGTTGGAGGAGATCAAGGATTTGGGCCTGGACTGTCACATCGAGGGCTGTTGTCGGTTCATCCGCAATCAGGATGCGAGGCTCAGCGGCCAGTGCTAAAGCGATGACGATTCTTTGACGGAGACCTCCGCTTAAAACATGAGGATATTGCTCCAGGCGGAGTTGGGGCTCGGGAATGCCGACTTGGACTAGAAGCTCTAAGGCTCTTGCCTCCGCCTCTTTCTTAGTCGCGGAGGGAAAATGTCGTAAATATCCTTCGGTAATTTGATAGCCGACTTTCAGAGTGGGGTTCAAAGAGGTCATGGGATCTTGGAAGATCATCCCTATTTCTTTGCCGCGGATTTTTTGCAGCTCTTTTTCCTGGAGTTTAACGAGATCTTTTCCCTCATACCAGATTTCCCCTCGGTCCACAGAAGCTGTAGGGGGCAAAAGCTGGAGGAGCGACTTCATGAGGATCGTCTTGCCGCAGCCCGATTCCCCGACAATGCCGAGCTTTTCACCTTCATTCAACTTGAAGCTGACGCCGCGCACCGCCTGGATTTTGTGGCTTTGTGTGCGGATGGTAATCTCAAGATCTTTGACTTCTATCATGATTTTAACCGTGGGTCAAAAGCATCGCGGATCCCATCGCCGACAAGGTTGAAACAAAGCATCGTCAGACTGATGAAGACGGCGGGGAAGAAGAGCCTCCAGGGGAAATAACGGAGAGCGGAGAGTCCATCGCTAGCCATAGTGCCCCAGCTGGCGATCGGAGCTTGTACGCCAAGGCCTAGAAAACTTAAAAAAGCCTCAGCAAAGATAGCCGTAGGAATACTGAACGTCATGGTGGTGATAATCGGACCGATGGCATTTGGAAGGAGATGCCGGAAGAGAATTCTCCAGCGGCTCGCGCCGAGGGCATAAGCGGCATAGGCATAATCGAGCTGCTTGAGCTGAAGGATTTGTCCGCGGACAATCCGCGCCATGGGAATCCATCCTGTAAAGGTTAAAGCAAGGATGATCGTCGCTAAGCCCGATCCCATCACGACCGTTAGCAAAATGACCACGAGGAGATAGGGGATAGAGTAGATGATATCGGCTGTCCTCATGAGGGCTTCATCGGTCTTTCCGCCCCATAGGCCGGCAATTGAGCCATAAATCACACCTAAAATGAGGTCGATGACAGCGGCGGTGATGCCGACGAACAGAGAAATTCTAGCGCCCCACCAAACGCGGGTGAAAAGATCGCGTCCGAGTTCATCGGTACCGAACCAAAATTCAGCGGAGGGGGCGAGGTTTTTCAAGGGAAGATGGGTCTCGTAATAGGCGTAGGGAGTGAGCAGAGGTCCGATTAAAGCCAGGAGAATCAGAAAGACGAGTAAGCTGAGGCCGAACATCACCCGTTTGTTAGCTCGCAGCCGCTTCCAAGAGTCTTTCCAGTAAGAAGAGACTTCAACGGCGGAAGTTAAAGGTTCGGTGATTTGCTCAAGCCGTTCAAACTTTTCCAATTTTAATCCTTGGATCCAGCAGTGAATATATAATATCGACGATAAAAACGCATACCATCAGGAAGGCGCTGTAAAAGATCGTCAGCGACATGATCAGCGTATAATCGCGGTTGGCCACGCTCATCACAAACCATTGCCCGAGGCCGGGGATTCCGAAGATCTTCTCGACAACAAAACTTCCAGTGAGAACATTCGCTGTCAAAGGCCCTAAATACGTCACGACGGGGAGCAGGGCATTGCGGAGTGCGTGCCGATAGATGATTTGAAAGGAGTTCAGTCCTTTCGAGCGGGCCATCAGTATATAGTCTTGCTGCAGCACTTCGACCATGCTGGCGCGAGTGAGCCTGGCAATCATCGCTGTCGGAAGGGCAGCGAGCGATAAAGCAGGGAGAACCGATTGGGCAAAGCTGCCCCATCGGGCGACTGGAAACCAATCAAGCTGCATCGCAAAAACATACTGCAAAAGCGTAGCCAAAATAAAACTAGGGACTGAAATGCCCAGGACTGCCAGGAGCATGGTCGTTTGGTCTTGCCACTTGCCCCGTTTGACAGCCGCGTAAGATCCGAGGAGGATTCCGAGGCCGATGGCGAGCAGCAAAGCTTCAAACCCCAGGGTTAAAGAAATCGGAAACCCTTCTCCGATCACGTCATTGGCGGTCCTGCCGTGGTATTTGAAAGAGATCCCGAGATTGCCGTGGAGGAGGTTGTTAAAATATTTTCCGAATTGGACATAAAGCGGCTGATCGAGTCCGTAATGTTGATACAGGGCTTTTAAAATCTCTTCGGGGATCGCCTCTTCGTCGGAAAACGGGTCGCCCGGGATTGCATGCGTTAAGAAAAAAGTTAAAGTGACCACCACAAAGAGCGAAGTGCAAAGTATCACTAATTTTTTTAAAAGATGCTTTATCACAAAAAATCCTGTATACTGCTTTGAAACATTATGGGCTGTTATGAGAAAGATCGTCAAGAGCGGAAATAAAATTCACTTTACCAGTTTGGGTTGCGCCCGCAACCTCGTTGACAGCGAGGTCATGCTGGGAATCCTTTTAAAGGCCGGCTATGAGCCCACACCGGAACTTGAGGAGGCCGATTTCCTCATCGTCAATACCTGCGGCTTTCTCGCTGAATCTCGCCAAGAGTCTTGCGACACGATCGATACTCTGCTGAAAGAAAGCAAAAAAGGGGCTAAAGTCATCGTCGCCGGCTGCATGGTTCAGAAATTCGGCCCTGAAATCCGCAGCCGCTTTCCTGCCGTCCATTATTTTTTAGGCTCGGGGGATATGGAGAAAATCCTCGATGCCGTCCGAACTCCTGAATCAGGCACGGCGATCACTTCGGCACGCAGCTATCTTGAATGGGGAGAGATCCCTCGTCAAATTTCGACGCCGAAGAACTTCGCTTATCTTAAAATTGCCGAAGGGTGCATGAAAAGGTGCGCTTTTTGCATCATCCCGACGATCAAAGGGCCTCTCCGTAGCAAAACGGTCGAACAGGTGGTGAAAGAATTCCACGCACTTCTCAGCCAAGGCGTTCATGAGGTCATCTTGATCGCGCAAGATTTGGGAGATTTCGGGAAAGACCGCAAAGAAAAAGACGGCCTTGCCCAGCTCCTAAGGGCAATGCTTGCGAACGAGAAGAAATTCTGGCTTCGCTTCCTTTATCTCTATCCCGATGAAATCACCGAAGAGATCATGGAGATGCTTGAAAAAGATCCGAGGATTTGCCGCTATTTTGATATGCCGATCCAACATATTAACGACAAAATCTTAAAATCGATGCGCCGTAAAACCTCCCGTCAGCAGATCATCGATACGATCACCGCCCTCCGTGCAAGATTTCCCGATATCGTCCTTCGCACCAGCTTGATGGTCGGATTTCCCGGAGAGACGGAAGAGCAGTTCCAAGAGCTGGTCGATTTTGTCCGCGACTATCCGCTCGACAATGTCGGCATTTTCAAGTACTCCCGCGAAGAAGAGTCACATTCAGCCACTCTTCCAGGACACCTTTCTGAAGAGGTCAAGCAAGATAGGTTTCAACGTCTGGCTGCTGTTCAACGAGAGGTGGTCATGCAGCGAGGGCGCCGCTTCATCGGAAAAACTTTGGAAGTCATGGTGGAAGGATATCATCCGGATTCCCCGTATCTCATGCGGGGCCGTTTCTATGGCCAGTGCCCCGAGATCGACGGCCAAGTGATCATCAATGATGGACGGCTTGTGAAATCTTTCGGTAAACTTTATCAAGTCGAAATCACCGATGTCGCTGACTATGACCTCATCGGCCGGGTTGTCGCCCCCGTGAAGCAAAAGTTTCAAGGCTTATGTCTCGTGTAACTTTAAAGCCTGGCAAAGAAAAATCGGTTCTTCAAAGGCATCCCTGGATTTTTTCAGGGGCAATCGCTGCACGAACAAATCATGCTCCTGGTGAAATTCTCCCAGTCTACTCCTCGGAAGGAAAGCTTCTTGGCGCGGGATACTTCCATCCTGAAAATTCGATTGCAGGGAGGATGCTCACCTTTACCGATGAGAATCCTTTAGAAGCCATTCGAAAAAAACTCCAAGCAGCCCTGGATTTGCGCAGTCGCCTTGTCCCTGAGCAGGCCCGTCGTCTGATCAACGCAGAAGGGGATGGGCTTTCGGGCCTTATTGTTGATCAATACGGAGATGTTTTGGTTCTTCAAATCCACACGGCTGGAATGGAGCGGCTCAAATCATTCCTCGTCGAGGAGCTTGTCCAACTTTTAAAGCCTAAGGCCATCTATCAAAAATGCACTGCGCCGGCCCGGAGGCAAGAAGGGCTGGAAGATGCCGAGGGACTTCTTTACGGCGTCGAAACCCCGGAAGTCGTCATTCAAGAGCATGGCATTTCTTATATCGTTTCCATTGTAGAAGGGCAAAAAACGGGATTTTTCCTTGACCAGAGAGAAATGAGAAAAAAGATCCTCGAGCTCTCACAAGATAAAAAAGTTCTCAACTGCTTTTCTTATACGGGAGGATTTTCGCTGGCGGCGTTGAAAGGGGGAGCAAGTCTCGTCCATAGCGTAGAGATTTCGGAAGAAGCCTGCAACCTCGCCCGGCGCAATAATTTCGATCCTGAGCGGCATCAGATTTTCCAAGCCGATGCGTTTGATTTCCTCCGGAATAAACCCCTCGACTATGATCTGGTGATCCTGGACCCACCAGCTTTTGCCAAGAAGCGGTCCGATGTTAACCAAGCTGCCAAAGGTTACCGCGAGATCAACCGGCTGGCGATTCAAAAAATGCCTACATCCTCTCTTCTTTTAACCTGTAGTTGCTCCTCTTATATCGATCCTATTCTCTTTCAACAGCTTATATTTCAGTCCGCCGCTGATGCTGAGCGTGATGTCCGGATCATTGGAAGGCATATTCAAGCGGCCGATCACCCCGTCTCTATTTATCACCCCGAAGGGGTTTATTTAAAAGGTCTTTTATTGTATATTTATTAAATCTTAACATTAGATTTAATGAATATATGACATTAAAGTTGAATAATTGTTTTAGTCGCTTCGGGTTTTCATATCAAAACGGCTCGGAAGAAGAGTCTGGTTTTGAAGGTCAGGAGGTATTGCGTGATCAATTAGTAGATTATGTCAATGAATCCCTGAACACGCAGGTCCACTTTAAAAATTCCAAAGTCACGCTGTCCAATACGGAAGGGCAAAAATCCTTGCGCCGTGTCAAACATATTCTTGCCGGATCGGAAGATCCCGATGAAATAGCTTACCGTTACAAAAAAGCGCTAAAATCCGAAAAGGTGTTGCCTTCTCATAAATTACTTCTTCTCAGCAAGAAGCCCAAAAGACCTGAATGGCCTTTTCCGGACAAAAATTAATTTACTCTTTCGAACTTCTGTACTTTTCCTAAAAGAAATTTTAGTACAAAATGCCTGTTATGGCAGCCTTCACTTTATTTTCTTCCTTAAGAGAAACCTCGAGTGTATTCAACCTGGCTGAACTTAGAGCGCAAGCGATGGAGCCTCGTATTCGCTTGAATTTGAAGGAAGAAAAAATACAGCAAAATTCACTCGCTGTTAAACCGCTTCCTTTGAGAGAAGTGGAACCTCTTCAGAGTCCTGGTACCAAAAATAAGCGCCAAATCTCTCCAGATATCTATCGAGCCTCTGTTAGATGCATGAATCAAATTATAGAGACAATCTCTGAAAACCAAGAAAATGCCCAACTTCTTTTTACTGAAGCGGAACAAAACCAAAAATTGTTACCGCAGCATGGGTTAAAAGCTGTTGCTGCTTTAGCCAAGGCCCGTATAAATTCCTGTCTTCAAAAGTTTCGATGATTGTAATCACTGCCGATTTTCTTAAAACATAATTTGTTGTATCTTAATCGTAGAAGTTAAAACAATAACACGAGAGGCGGCAGTCGATGAACAAATTCCAATATTTCATAGCGACGCTGGGCGGTTTTCAATTTGGATATGCCATCGGCATTATGGCAGGGGCGATTCTCTTCATTGCGACGCAATT
This sequence comes from Verrucomicrobiota bacterium, assembly GCA_018239715.1. Lineage (GTDB taxonomy): Bacteria > Chlamydiota > Chlamydiia > Chlamydiales > Rhabdochlamydiaceae > PALSA-1444. The sequence continues at coordinate 42,754 of JAFEGW010000002.1, read as the reverse complement.
TTCTTTAACTCCCGAGCAGCAGGGCCTGGCGATGAGCGCCTTTTTAATGGGAACGCTTCCGGGAGCGGGCTTGACGGGACCCATTGCCAACGGACTGGGCCGAAAAAAAACTCAGCAGCTCATGTCGATCCTTTTTTTAATCGGGACTTTTCTTGTGATTACTTCCGGTGCTTTGCCTCAGATGATGATCGGGCGGATTATTCAAGGCTTTGCCTCTGCCGGATTTTCTGTAGTCGGCCCTATGTATCTGGCTGAAGTCAGCCCTGCAGCCAGCAGGGGATTTTATATAGGATGTTATCAGCTGGCTGTCACACTGGGGATTTTTGTGGCCTATGGCGTCAATTGGATGCTCGCTAAATCGGAATCTTGGCAATGGATGTTTGTTTTGGGGATTATTCCGACTTTGCTGCATTTCATCGGCTTTTTCTTTCTTCCCGACAGCAGGCCTCCTCAGCAAACCGAGCGCACTTCCTCTTGGAAAGCTCTCTGGGAGCCGGGGATTCGAAACGCGCTGGTGATTGCTATTTTGATCAACGTTTTTCAGCAGATCACAGGCATCAACGCCATTCTTTATTTTGCCCCTTCGATTTTTCAGGCGAGCGGCTTTTCTTCTGCTTCCGATGCGCTTTTGACTTCTGTTTTCATTGGCATCATCAATTTTGTTATGACGATAGCGGCCACGTTCTTACTGGATCGATGGGGTCGGAGGCCCTTGCTTCTGGTGGGAATTGGAGGGATGATTGTTTCGCTTCTCGGCCTCATTGCCGCTTTTCTTTCCAATGAAGCTACGATGAAGTGGCTCGCTACCTCTAGCATCATGATCTATATCGCTTCATTTGCCATTGGCCTGGGGCCCATTCCCCAGCTTCTTGGAACCGAGCTTTTTCCTCGGAGGGTCCGAGCGCATGGCATCAGCATTGCAGGGATGTCGAACTGGATCTTCAACTTTCTCGTGGTCTTCACGTTCATGAGCTTTACGACTAAGCTGTCTCATGCAGGAACATTTGCGATTTATGCCAGTTTTGCTCTCTTAACGCTCTATTTTATTTGGAAATATATCCCCGAGACTAAAGGCCGCGTGCTGGACTGATGAATTTTCAACGAATACGCGTCATCAAAGTGGAAAATTGAAGGTGGATTAACTTTTCTAAATCGGGGTGAGAGACAACGGAGGCATAACTCCACGTGGTCTCCATATCCCCGAGTTTAAAGGTGAGCTTTTTTTCCTGAGCTAGGAATTTCCATAGGATAGCTTGTTCGCTGATATGATGTCCGAGAGGACGCAGCTCGTGATTGTAATTTTCTCGCAGGGCGGTGGTTATCCTCGAAAGAGGAAGTTGAAATTCCGAAGGAAGGGGAGCTGTTGTTTCAGGATGATGAGAAAAACGGGGCTGGGGAATGTCTTGCCCTTGCGTGTTTTTGTAGACGCAAATATTCGATCTTAGACTGGTGGTAGAATTTAGAGGTGAGCTTGGGATTGCAGGGGTTCGACGATTTCCTAAATCTCTTTGCGTGAGATAATACCACCGAAATAGCTCTTGTAAAAAGCTCAGGGTCTTTACTTTAAAATCTTCTTTTTGGGGGCCTTCCGGAAAGTAATGATTCCATAGTTGAAGAATTTCTGGATCCTCAGAAAAAGTTTGATGGGGAGCTTCATTTTCTAGATCTAACCCACTCCCCGCTGGGATCGAAAAATTATCCTCTAGGAACGGCTTTAAAAATAAAGACGTTTTTTTAAAAATATGCTGTGCCAATCGAGGAAGGATAAGAAGAAGATAGGGATGATTTTTGAGATTTTCGACCGAAATTTGCCAAAACCAACGAAAGCAGCGGAGGGACGAGCTGCGAGGATCCATTAAACGGACCTCCAAAATAGGAAAAGATGTCAAATCTTGAGGGGTATGCCATTCACCTATCAACGCGGGCCCCTGGGACAAATCGGGGTCCGTTAAAAATAGGGTATGGGCATGGGGGGTTGCAAGGGAAACAGAGGAATGAGCATGGGAGACCCATTCGATCTGCAAAAATCGCATGACGTTCTGCATATTAGGCACAAACTGCTCATATAAAACGTTGATGAGTCTTTGCACAGTGGCCCGAGCTTGCGGATATTGAGGATCAGGGCTCGGAGAATTTTTCTGAGGAGATTTGGAGGGTGAAGAGGGGACTTGCTGAGAAGCACTTTCAAGCGCTGTTAACCGCTGCCGGATCACCCTTTCAAATTCAGCAAGCGGTAAAGGAGAAATGCGTTCATCGAAGCGCTGGAGTGAATTTAAATAGCTTTCGAGATGGGAGTAGGCTTCTGGGGTTTTTTTAAAGGGTTGATAGAATAAGAGGTTAAAACAAAGCTCAGAAGAGAGGGGAGAATTAAAAGCTTTCTTAAAAAAGTCGAGGATGACCTCATAATCTTTAGAAGCCTCCATCAGCTCAGGAGAATGGAGTTGCAAAAAAAGACGCGCGGACTGAAGACGGGTCAAGGCATATTTTTCCGAGAGAGAAGTGAGCCGCCTTTCTTCCGGTCTGCAGCTTTTCTTGGGATGGGGGATCGGATAGGTCAAAAGCTCTACCATGTCAGCTCCTGCCAGAGGTAGCGAGATCGCCTGCACATCTTCTTTAGAAAACTTTCCTTCACAAAACCGCAGAACAGCGGTATATAAGTTGGTCCCTTCAATGTTGAAAGGAAGCATCTTGACGAACAGAGTGTTAAATTCTTCCAATTTCTCGAATCGATCACGATGTCGCATTAGAAGATAGGCTAGCTTGAGAGCAATAGTGCCGCTCGGGGGAGAACTCACTTTAAAAGTAGAGCTTAATTTCGATTGGATCTGCTCAAGATGATCGTGAAGGACATGGAAGATAGAGATAGGATTCATCAGAACAGAAAGTAAAAAACTTTCAGGGTCTTTGACTAAACCCTTCTCATAAATGAGACCCATGATGCGAGGAGTTTCTTGCTGGTCGGGACTGGCCAGTAAGATGGCAAACTGCATTAGATGATGAGAGCTGAGTTGTCCTTTCATTTTCTCGTATAGAGTATGGACCCGGCGGAGACCCACAAAAATAAGATGATCATTTTGCTGAATGCGCTTCGTGATCTCCTGCCGCAGATGAGGCGTAGAATGAAGAAGGCTTTCGATGAACCAAGAGTAAGAGACCCGGGCTTTTTGTTTCAAAGCGAGCGCAAGCTTGATAATACCGAAGACTTCCTTAAAAAAAGGAGATCCATACTTCGTCGTTTGAATGCCTGTTTCTGACGTATACTCGAGGCATATAAAGAGCTCTCCTCGCAAGAGCTCATCAGCATAAAGCTCTTGAAATAGGATGGCAGTCACAGTAGGACCCAGCTCTATTTTTAACTGAGAAGGAGATTCTGCTTCTAACCTATCTAAGAATGCTTGGAGGGTCCAGCGGACGGAATCGACCTTAATGCTCTGATCGTGCAAATGAAGTGCCGGAGCCGGTAATTGCCGGGCGTCGGAGTCTAATTCCTCCAAACGAGCAGGAGCAGGATATTCGATGCGGCATTGAGGAATGAGAAAGCGTCTATTCAATTGATCCGCTCTATCCTTGTTTTCAGCTCTTTTCGATGCCCACAGGCGGACGATATGCACCCATCTCACGGACTGATGGCGAATGATCCCCCAAGTCTTGCTGTAGTAAAAACTTTCCAATTGTTGATATTCTTCATCAGTGATTTCTTTTCCCCGAGGAGAAAGGAGTTGATAGAGAAGCGCCACGCGAGCAGTGATCTCTTGTTCAAGTAGAATTAATTGCTTGCTGGATAAACAAGGTCTTTTGAAAAAAACTGCTTCGTGGACAGGCATGGGACTCGACCTGACACTGAGGAGGGCTTGATAAGCGATATACTCTTCGGCGGTCGGCCCGAAAGATACTCTCCTCATTTGTTCTAGCCGCTCTTGGGCCCCCGGCAGTCTCTTGATCTCCTCAAGATCTTTTCCTTGCTTATAGGCCTTGCGAATCTCTTTCCATAGTTTTAATCTATCGTCGCATGCCTGCCTGAGTTCTTGAGAGAGTGGAATGGATTCTCGGATGTAAAAGCCCAGATGCAAACAAAGGGCCATGGAGATCTTTCGATAAAGGCGGGGTCTTTTTTGACCGAGCTGGTCTTCCAGCATGCGCAAATTTTCTTCATCGAAAGGGTATTTGCTCAAAATCAGCCGTTGCTCTCGCACACTCAAAGACATAGCTTAACTTCCTGGATTTCCTTGCGTAAGGGATTCGGCCGCCACTCTTCCGACAAGATATTGGGCGATCTCGGGAGCCGATCTCGCTTCTGTCAAAATCAAAGGGCTATTATGGCGTGCGGGAACTTGCCCTAAGGAAGCTCCTAAGGAAAAATAAGCTGTACAGCTCACCAGGGTAAGGGTCAAAGGATCTTGCAAGAGGGCATAATTTCCAATTTTGACTTGCTGGGTGATGATAATGAAAGGAAGAGGGATCCAATGAGGGGACTTGACAAGATAAAAGGCAAGAGTAGCCCAGATGCGATTATTCGGATGGCGGAAAAACTGCCTATCCACCCAAGAAGCTGCTAGGTAGCTGAGGCATGTGCCTGCCCAAAAGGAAAGCAAAGCTCCTTTAGCAGGGATAGGGCTGACCCAATAGCCATATTCTAAATAGCCTGCTGTGATCGCTGATAAGCTCACTTTACAGAGGGTTTGCGCCCGGCTGTAGGGTTTTGCAAGTTGGGCTTTTCTAAGGTCATCTAAACGCTCTAAAGTCAAGTGGGTGAATCGATGCTTAGCTACAAAGTCTGTCGTTCCAATGATCGCACCTGCGACTCCAAAACAGGCCGACTGGGCTGCTTCAGGAAGCGGCACTCCCACAAATAATGCTCCGACAACATTGAGAGACAGCCCCTCTGACACAGCAGCTCCTATGCGAAAAACCTTTAATAAAGTCGAGGGAGGAGGAGGATTTAATCCTTCCTCTCGCGCGTTCTTTTGTTGTACTTCTAGCCGAGACCATATGTTCAATACCCCGCGGGCAGCTATCGTCCCCGCAGCATCGCCAACCCAGAAAATACCAAGGTCATCCATCAAGTCTAGGAAATTTAACTGAGGGTGCAATTTTGCCATGACGAAGAGAGCGGTCCCTGTGCCTCCTTTGGCTATTTTAGTGATCCAAAAAGAGGCAGGAGAGGTGGGCTCGAGCATTTTAATCGAATAAGGAGGCTTTTGAAGAAGGGGCAAAGAAGAATCGTCTCTTTTGGCGTTTGTCCTTCTTAATCGGTTCGCAATGCTTGAAACCACCCACACGACGCCGAGCATTTGCAAAATAATCACCGTCTCTTTTTGAACCGTGGAGCAAAATAAAGCGGCGGCGCGGGGAGTCTGGGCCACACACTGAAGATCTCCTTGGGTTATCGCCAGCTGAATGTGGGCAGACCATTTATTGAGAAAGTTCGACATAACTTTTCTAACTTTGTGATCTTGGTTCTCCAAGCAAAAACAAGCAAAGGCTCCGCCTATAAAAGCCGCTGTTGTCGAAATTTCCGCTCTGCCAAAGAAGTGCGTGGCGACAAAAGTCGCCACCGCAACGGCGAGCAGACCCGCGCCTGTAGTTGCTCCACGCGCAGGAGTACAAATAGGACTGTGATAATTCATTCTTATCCTCGTTGCCGCTTCGTCCTGTACGAAAGGATCTGGGAGGTCTATATCCTCGTCGATGGAAGGAACAGGACGCGGAGATGAAGCTCGAGCGACTAGTGCCATGGGAAAATCCTTTTTATTCAATTATCGAATGAATTTTCAAAGTGGCGAGAGTCTACAAAAATGAAATAAATAATTAAAGATAGAAATTTAATTTTAATTTGACTTTAGCTAAGTAGAAAGAAACAACAGGAGAGAAGAGATGACAAAGCGCTTGAGAATATGGGGTTTGTTAATGATTTCCCTGCTATTGGCCTCTTGTTCCGATTCCAAAGAAAACTTCGTCTTTGGTCCGACACCGGGAGATGGTGTCACAGAAAGTTGCGATTGCGACGATCAAAAATAACGATTTTTATTTCGGGCCGTACATATACTTTGCAGCGCTAGTTACAACATCGATGCCGACCCTGGCGCGCTGCCAGCTATTTCCGTAAAAGAAGACTAAAGCTCTTGCAGCAACCGGGCAAACCCACTCCCAGAGGGGAGATATTTAGATCTTTTACCGTCAAAATAAGTGATCCCCATTGAAACAAAACTGATCGCAGCTTTTGTAAAGTTCGTGCGCAGCTCTAAAGCTGTTAAAGCGATCTGGGTTGCAAGCAAAGCACTAGGAGTCCGTTCCCAAATAGATCCAAAGAATGTCTCTCCAATTGCAGGTCCTTGTCCTAGACCGTGCGCTATGAAAGCCAGGGCGTTCATGCCCATCCAGGCTGCCGCTGTGCATTTGATCGCAGTTGTATGTTGGGCTAGGAGAGGTAATGCAGGAGCTACCCGGTGAGCTTTAATCGCTGTGCGGGTGATCTTCCAAGAAGACTGAACTAAAGAAGAAAGAAATGAGAAGAAATTTTGCTGTCCCATTTTACGGTCGTGAATTTCCGTGTTAAGCTCGGATAACTTTTGCCAGGTGTGGATCGTTCCAAATCCTGAACGGAGTCCATTTCCTAGATCTACCCAATGCCAGTTTCCGGCTAAAACCGTATTCAATCCTTTTGTCACATCTTGCAGAAAACCTGTTGCCATCAGTTCTTTCTTTTTATCAATGATTTTTCAAATCTCTAAATACGCCAATATATTGCTGCACAATTGCGTAAAATGGGTGCTATCGGAGCCAGTAATGTTGTAGAAGAGCGTATAACTGATTCTATCCGAGAGAAAAGTCCACCCTCTGGGAAGAGAATAAGACGTTGCATCCTGGGAACATCTACCCATCCGGCAACGATAGCAAAGCGATCTCGATTGTTGGCATAATACATGGCAATTAAATCTAGGGGAATGCGAAGGCCGGGGTCAAGATACCATGCAAAATAATCAGGTACCCGAAGGGTAAAAGACCCGCATGCAAGGGTCCCATCCACTCGCCTGGTAGACTTGCGCACCAATCTTTTCATAGACCAGGGCATTACGTCTAAATAGTTAATCAAGACAACGGATGTCACAGCGAGGGATACAGTCGCTTTTATCTTATGGGAGCGCAATTCAAGAAGGGATAAGGCGATGTTAGTGAGTAGCATCACGAAAGGTGTTGATTTAAAAATGTAGGTGGATAATTTTTTCTTCGCGAGAGAATCTTGCTTATCTCTTGAGATGGGATCTATTTCTCTCTGAATGAACGTGGAGGATAACTGTCCGGCTGCCTGTCCCGCTGCATTTATAAATAGGGATAGAACATACAATCTGTATAGCAAATTTAAATGCGGCAAAATAGAAGGCTCTGTCCTAGCAATTCCCTGCACTCTTCCATACGTCGTTTGTATAGCTAAAAAATAAGGGATCATATTTTTCATAAAAATAGCTGTGCTACCCTGAGAATATCGATCAGGAACGAACTCCAAAGCGCGTAAACATAACTGAGTTGGGAGAAGACCTGCCCGAAATCCCAAAGCAACAGGGCTCCAATTCCAACTTCCTAAATTATGAAGAGCTGTCTGAAAATAACCCTGGATTGTAGCCGTCATTCATGATCTCCGTAAAAGAAGAAACTATTATGGAGAGGGGCTTGATTATTGTCATGCATTGGGAAGCTTTGGGCTTATTAGCTGAGGGTACTGATGAGATAAGCCTGCTGAACTTCTCGTCTGAAAGTTGTTGCCCTATCTTCAACTTCATGCTTTTAGAGTAATCCGTTGCTTCTCAAATAGCTCATCAATCGATCAGTGTAGGGTTTTGTGAAATTCATAACGGGATCTTTAATGATAGGAAGTTGAGCCAATCCGATGAGGATAACAAAACGATTTTTATTGCTGCCATAGTAGAGGGCGACCAAATCCATGGGAATCCTTAACCCTGGATTGATATACCAGGCCCATGTCTTGGGTATCATTTGATTAAAGCTCAGCAAGGTGATGGAGGTGACAGCCAGAGCGACAGAAGCCTTCATGCAATTCGAGCGAAGCTCCAGGATGGTTAAAGCGATATTTGTGATCAGAGCGATATAGGGGATAGCTTTCCAGGCATGAATAAGAAACTTTTGAGGGATTGTATGATCTTCGGAAACCTTTTGATGATAGACGTTCTGGTAGATGGCGAGTAAATCTAGGCTGGTTAGAGCAATAGCGGAGAGATCAATGGTCCTGAGTTGACGAGCTACCAAAGTGTCTATACGAGCAAGCTTGAGGGCTTTAGACTTGGTTTGGAAAGGTATTGCAAGGAATTGAAACTGACCCAGTGCATTGAGGGGTGGAGGATTAGGCCGGTTATTATAGGCTATTTCGGTGAAAGAAGGTTGATTCAAAAGAAGCCCCGATCGAAACCCAAAGGCGACATCGCCCCAATTCCACGTTCCTAGGCCGATATTAGATCTCTGAAAAAATCCTGCTATTAAAGCTGTCATAGATAGATCTCCTTAAATGAAGGAATAATTATAGAGAAGGGGGCTGATTATTGTCCCGGATTGAAAAAAAGCTTGGGGCCCGTTAAGCTGACTTTTAATAAGGATACTTATGTCATTAGCTCAGATTCAAAAGCTTCTCGGACCTAAAGCGCAAGACCTTCTCTCTCACATTTGCAAGACAGTCCCCAAAGAAAAGCTTCACTTGCCCGGTCCCGATTGGGTCGATCGGATCTTTAGCCCTTCCGATCGCAGCATCCGTGTTCTGCGCAGCCTCCAGATGATTTTAGGCCATGGCCGCCTGGCAAATACCGGATACCTCAGCATTCTTCCGGTTGACCAGGGGATTGAGCACTCGGCAGGCGCTTCATTTGCTCCGAATCCCGATTATTTCGATCCGGAAAACATTATCAAGCTCGGAATAGAAGGAGGCGTGAATGCTGTTGCTTCCACGCTCGGAGTTCTGGGGAGTGTCGCGCGTAAATATGCCCATAAGATTCCTTTCCTTCTCAAGTTCAACCACAATGAACTTTTGACCTATCCCAACAAGCATGACCAAGTCATTTTCGGTTCCATCAAACAGGCTTGGAATATGGGCTGTGTAGCAGTAGGGGCGACGATTTACTTTGGCTCTGCTGAAAGCGACCGTCAGATCGTGGAAGTGAGCAAATGTTTTGAGATGGCTCATGAACTGGGGATGGCAACTGTTCTTTGGTGTTATCTCCGCAATCCTGCTTTTAAAACCGCGGATAAAGACTACCATGATGCAGCGGATCTGACAGGTCAGGCAAACCACTTAGGCGTCACGATTCAAGCCGATATTGTGAAACAAAAGCTCCCGATGTGCAATGGAGGCTTTAAAACATTGAAATTCGGTAAACAAACACCGGAGATGTACTCAAAGCTCTGCACCGATCATCCCCTTGATCTGGTCCGTTATCAAGTGATCAATGGGTATATGGGACGTGCGGGCCTTATCAACTCCGGAGGGCCTTCAGGGGAAAACGACCTTGCTGCTGCTGTTGAGACCGCAGTCCTCAATAAACGAGGCGGCGGCATGGGGCTCATTTCAGGGCGCAAAGCCTTTCAAAAACCGATGAAAGAGGGGATTGAGCTTCTTCATGCCATCCAAGATGTCTACCTTTGCAAAGAAGTGACCGTTGCTTAACATTCCTTCATGGCTTTTTGGGAAGTCCTCAAGATTGGGACGAGGTCATCCGGCATTTCCCCGATTATGACTGCCGGGCACTTGCTCATCCCTTTGAGATTCCTTCCAGCGGTGTCCTCATCGGTTATTCGATGGGCGGCCGCATTGCGCTCCGCTCACCGCTTCCTAAAATTGTGATCTCTGCTCATCCAGGCCTGCAAACCGCACAAGAGAAAGAGCAAAGACAGCAGCAAGACGAGCAGTGGATAAAAAAGCTCTTAAGTGAGCCATTGGATCAATTTTTAAAGCAGTGGTACGCCCAGCCGCTGTTTGATTCGCTACGGAGGAATCCTGCATTTCCGCTCCTCTTACAAAGGCGACAAAAGCAAAATCCTCAGAAGCTGGCCCAGATGCTTGCCAAGGAAAGTCTTGCAAGGCAGCCGTTCAGTCTTCCGTCCAATGCTGTCTTTATGCATGGTGAGCTCGATACGAAATATGCTACGCTTTATCAAAACCTCCACATTGGATCGATACAAATTTCTAACGCAGGCCATGCAGCCCCTTTAGAAAACCCTAATGCATGTGCGGAAGCCATTCGAAAAACTCTAGAAACAGAAAGCCCCATTCATGCATCATGAATGGGGCTATTTGGAGATTCGTTAGAACAGGTAAGTAAAGGTGAAGTTAGCAGTTTGGTGGTATAAGAAACCTAAACTTTGAGGTCCTGCGCTAAAGCGGTATTCGACGCCGAGTTCAAAATGGTCGAATAATCTCTGTTCAAAACCTGCCATGACTTGCCAGATAAATCCGCCTTTTTTTCCATGATTATGGAACTCGTAGGGGCATGCATTGGCCTTTTGATGACCGTAGCCGACTCCGCCTCCGAAGTACGGAGTTACTTTGCAGCGGCCAAACGCCCAAGGAGCGATATGGTAGTAACCATTGACGTAACCGTTATAGCTAAATACCTTTCCGCATGCGATAGTCTCGTTTTCTAAAAACTCAACAGTTGTAACGCCGTTATAACGATAGACAAACTCTCCCTCGACAGCGAGGTTATTGCGCCAGCGGTAGCCGACAGCACCTGCTAAAGAGTAGCCCACCTTAGGTTGGATCTCGATTTCATTTTGTTCTTGGGCATGCAAGAAGTTCACGCCTGAGCGGAAACTTGTATAGACGTGGCCTTTTCTAACAGGCTCGCATCGCATTTCGCATACAGGTTTCTCTTCGCAGGTGGGTTTGGGTTTAGGCTTGGGCTTGGGTTTTTGGCACTTGGGTTTTGGCGCAGGCTTCTCGCAGCTGGCAGCGATCTCGCCTTCTGCCAGGGCGACTTGTTGAGCTTCGACAACTGCAACTTCGCTCTCTATGGCAGCCACTTCATCTGCATTCACAGCAGCAAAGAAGCAAAGGCTGGCTGAAAAAATAATAAGATTTCTCATAGTTCTCCTATATTGGAAAGCTGGATTTGCTTGGATGTCGCGACCTTCTAGGGTAGAAGAAAGCGGACCTTCATAAGCAAGCAACTTATTTATTTGCTTTCTTGTTTTCTCTTTAACTGACTGAGACTCTTTAGTTCAATTCTTTTTTTGGAAAAGTGAGAGGATAAGAGAGGAGAGGGAGGCTAGCTCCCTCTCAAAAAGGACTGCTAGTCGTTCAGAATCTTCTCGGCAATGATATTGCCAAATAAGTAGGCGATACCTTGAGTATTTCCACGGCAAATCACCGGAGAAATCGTAATATCGCAAACCACCAAGTTCTTCACACCGAACACATTCCCTGAGGAATCCACAACGGCTCCATCTGCGGGAGATTTGCCCATCGAGCAAGCTCCAGTCCAGTGGAAAGCTTGGCTATAGGTGTTGAGGAGATAGGTTTCGATACCTGTAGTATCACCAGGCAAAGGGAGGTTAGGCAGCGGAGTTAGACCCATTTGCAGGAGCGTGTTATAGATTTGAGTATAACAGGCCACGGCTGAAATGAGGTCCGCTGGATCGCTCCAATAGTTAAATTGGAAGATCGGCATATGGATCGGGTTCTGAGAGACCACTCCAATCGAACCCTTACTTTTTGCGTTGATCAAGATCCCAGCTACGGTAAAAAAGCCGCCAGGAGACCCTACAGGAGACCCTACGTGTGAAGGGCGTCGAGATTTATTGTAGAGAGCCCTTGCGACAATATTTGCAGGAGGTGCATCTCCATCGATGCCAATCCATTGCCATCCTCGATCTGTATCATCAGGCGCGCGAGTAGGATCGGGTAAGAAAGCTCCGCCGGTATAGAGATTTTGCGGATCGGCATTAGGATCGATAGAAGCCCCGCTTGCTGTTAAAGTAAAGATAGGATGGTTGACTATGTTTTTTCCGACGTTCGGATTGTCATAGACGACCTCTATTCCTGCTCCTTTCAACATAGCTTTCTCACCAATTCCCGAAAGCTGTAGAAGGACAGGAGATTGGAATCCCGCACACACAACGACTTTTTTCTTCGCTTGGAATATGTATTCATCGCCTTCGATCACCACTCTGACACCTTTAGCGACAGGAGTGCTATCATCCGAGAAGAGGATTTTCTCTACGCGAGCTTTCGTATAGAGAGTAATATTCTTGCCTTTGTAAAGAGTATCGGATTTACGTTTGAGGTTTCCGCGTAGATAAGCCAAGAAGCTTTGCTCGCGGCTTTCATCGGGATTCTCGGTTAATTCCCAATTGACAAAAGGTCCGACAGGCTGAGACGGATCGTTGTAGTCATCAATGACAGGGACGCCGGTTACTGTTGCCGCACTGTTGGCAAAACTTTGTGCCAAAGCCGTGTTGAGGGCGCATTGACGCACGTTCACGGGCCCTTGGAAACCATGAACCGCAGGATTGAAAAAGCCAGGGATCCCATTGAACGTCTCGATTTTGTTATAAACATTGAAGGCATTCGTCGGTCCCCAAGCGCTATCGCCTGTGATGGCTTGTAATTGATCAAAGTAAGCCGCTGTGCTGCGAACATATTGGAGCCCGTTGAGACTGGAGCCTCCTCCTAAGACTCGAGCTTCAACACCAGGCTGGAAGGAAGGAATTCCGTTGCGTGGGTTCACCGTGTCGACCCAGTGTCCTAATTCCCAAAAGAAATAATTGACTTGGTTGATCAAACCGCCGTTGTTGGACGCCACAGAGATTTGAGGGTTGGTGGATTGATCAGTGCCTGCATCTAGCAAGACGACCTTAAACTTGGAAGAGAGCAGACTGGCCATCGCACATCCGGCCGTTCCGCCTCCAACCACAACGATATCTGTCGTTAAATGGTGGACTTTTGCCTGCAATGAGTGGCTCGGTAGCAAGCCGATCATGCCAACAAAAAACCCTAAGGTTTTAGTAAGGCTTTTATATTTCATTTTTTTCTCCTATGAAAAAGTTAACGAACACAAACATTAGCCAGAAGCGCCTCCATTAAAGAATCTCCCTATCGAAACGCTTCCAAATTAAGTGTTGAATTTTAGTCGATGGAGATCTTGGATAGCAATAAAATTTTTACTGAGATGTTCAAATGTTTTTAGAAAAGAGAGGGAGTGAAGCTCCCTCTCAAAAGAACGATTAGTCGTTCAGGATTTTATCTGCAATGACATTGCCGACCAAATATCCGTAGGCTTGGGTGTTTCCTCGGAAGGTAATTGGAGATATCGTAATATCTGCAACCACGAGATTCTTCACACCGAAGACGTTGCCTGAGGAGTCGACAACTCCATTTTCAGCTGAAGTGCCCATTGCGCACATTCCTACCCAGTCGAAAACTTCCTTAAAAGTTGCAAGGATGTAAGCTTGGACCCCCGCTGTGTTGCCTGGAAGTGGTAGAGAAGCTGCAGGTGTTAAGCCCATTTGGACAAGGGTGTTATACGCTTGACCGTAGCAGGCCACAGCTGAAGTCAGATCATCAGGGTCGCTAAAATAGTTAAACTGGAAAATGGGCATGCGGTTGGGATCATCACTAATCACCCCAATAGCTCCTTGGCTTTTTAAATTGAGAGGGATCGCGGTGATCGTAAAGGAAGTTGCGGCCGTATTGACTTTACCAATCCACATGAATCCGCGATCGATATCGGTAGGACGTGTAGGATCAGGTAAAAACGCGCCGCCTGTATAGAGGTTGTTAGGATTAGGACTGGGATCTGCAGTAAGAGATCCTGTTCCCGTCAGAGTAAAGCTCACATGGTTGAACATGACCTTGCCCACATTGGGATTATCAAACACAACATCAATGCCAGCGCCTTTTAACATAGCCTTAGGTCCGATGCCTGAAAGTTGTAGAAGGACAGGAGACTGAAAACCTGCTGCAACAATGATCTTTTCTTTCGCTTGGAAGATGACTTCCTCTCCATTGATCACAGCTTTCACGCCTTTGGCAACAGGAGCGCTATCGTTGCTAAAGAGGATTTGCTCAGCTTTTGTATTGGCATAGAGGGTGATGTTCTTGCCCTTAAAGAGATTCGCCGATTTCATTTGAACATTATTTTCCAAATAGGCTTGGAAACTCTGTGCACGTGTATCATCAGGGTTTTCTGTCAGCTGCCAGTAGACAAAAGGACCCATCGGAGTAGCAGGATCATTGTAGTCAGTGATGACGCCCACGCCAGTCACGGCTGCTGCTGCGTTTGCAAATGTTGTTGCAACAGGCACATTGAGAGTGCACTCGCGGACGTTTAAAGGACCTTGGAAGCCATGGACTGAAGGGTTATATTGACCCGAAACCCCATTGAACGTCTCAATATTATTAAAGATTCTAAAGGCGTTTCCATATCCCCATGCAGGGTCGCCGGTAATTTGCTGCAGTGCAGCAAAGTAATTCCCAGTTCCTCTGATATAGCGTAGACCATTCACAGAAGAGGTTCCTCCGAAGAGTTTACCACCTAATCCAGGAAAGTATTTTGGAGGATTGACCCAGTGTCCTAATTCCCAAAAGAAGTAATTGACGTTGTTGATCAACCCTGCGGCATTGGTCGGATTGGAGATTTGAGAATTGTTGCTCTGATTATAGCCTCCTTCCAGGACGATCACTTTATACTTCTCAGAGAGCTTGTTGGCTAAGACGCATCCGGCGGTTCCCGCTCCAATCACAATAATATCTGCGGTCAATTTCTTAGTTGCTGCTTGTAAATCATGACCTGAAAGCAGGCTTATGATGCCAGCAAAAAAACCTAAGGTTTTAGAAAGGCTTTTATATTTCATCTTTTTTCTCCTATGAAAAAGTTAACAAACACACACTGGTTAGTCAGAAAGCGCCTAGCTGATTAGAAGATCTTCCGCTCGGCTTTCCACTGAGTCCGATGCTCCAAAAACAAGAGATGGATTCTATGCGATGCAGATCTTGGATAGCAATAAAATTTTTACTGATATGGAGAAGTTTAGAGAGCTCTCTAGGGTACTAAGAGTTTTTGAAGCTGAGGCATGTTTTCCTGCTGCATGACGATCTTAACAGCATCATGAAAAGATTCACGGAAGTCATCACAGAATTTGGAAGCTTCCATTTTTGTTGAATCCCAGTGGGAGTAGTAGATTTGGTCTTGATGTGTATAAGCTAAAGCAATGTATTCCTTAGGAGGTCTTTTATTAAGACGATTTCTAAAACTGATCATTAGAAAGACGTTTTTTACAGTTAGAGGATAATTATGAAGATGGGGGCGTATTTTCTCATGAGCATTAACTTGTTCGAGAAATTCGTCCACGACTTGAACGACTAAAGCTCGTGTCTGCTCAAGAGTTAGATAATCGTAGCAATTAAAGGAAAGCGTAAATACTTTGATGTCGTCCATCATCTGTCCGCCGCTGCCTTCTAGTACAATCCCTTTTTCTTCATAGGCTTTTTTCGCATAGATGGACATTTGTTCGTCTGCTAGATCGGAATGGCTTTTATGGCAAGCTGACAGAAAGAACAGAAGAATAGAAACCTTCAAGAACTTCATCAGTAATTGTAGGGATTAAAATGAGTTTGCTGAAAATTTTTTCCATGATCCGAAAGTTTAGACAAATACCCATCATTTTCCCAAGGGTGGTCGATGAAAGGAACTCCCCAAAAGTTGCCGACGAACTGGACAGGGGAGGGTTGTCCGAGGGTTTTGCGAGCTAACATCCAGAGGTAGCGGGGTAGATCGATCATAGGAACTCCATCGCGTGGCGAGATATAATGTACTACACTTTTGGCTAATTCCTTAGAGAATAATGAAGCCGAGCCGAAAGTGACCACATGGATATGATTTCTCTCTTCGGGCGTCATGCGGCGTAAAGCATTTTCTGTAATCGATCCTCCTTGGCTGTGGGCATAGTGGCAGATTTCTCCATCAGAAATCCCTTTGGCACGAAATTCTAAGAGAAGCGATTGCCAGCGGAGAGCCAGAAGGCGGGAAGGGCGTGAGCCGATGCCGACGGCATCAAGTAAAACTTCTAATATATCGGAAAAGAATCCATGGCTAGAGTTATAGATCATGTGAACTGGGGAGTCGCCATGGAGCTCGGAAACCATGCTCGAAAATTTAACGGCCTCTTGAAGGCTGGTTAATATTCCATTGACGGCCGTGATAGCGACAGAGTCGCCGGCATGCCGGTAGCCGACCCTCATTTCTTGCGACCGGGGACGAGTATAGGGAAGTCCTGCCAGCGCATTGCCTAAAGCATGGGTCATATCTCCCAGCCTGCCGGGTAGAGCGTGTTTACCCATGGCAGCAATGCCCATCCCTAGGCAAGAAGTGGTCAGGGAAGCTAGCTGAAGACAGGTGTTAAGAGAAACAGAAACATTGATGTTATAATTAATAGCCTCGAGTCCATGGAGATCGAGTTTAAGGAGGGGATTGTTGTGAACAAAGGCATAGAGGTTCATGCCATCGGTGAATCCTTGTGGATCGGGCGTGAGCCATCGGCCCAGAGCAGGAGAATAAAATCGACGCCCGAAATGGACGAGGTTAAATTCGGTGTCGGTTCTCTTAGAAGAAAATCGCCAAGGATTTTGGGGGTTTTGCACTGTTTCTTCCCCGAAGGCCGTGTAGGAATACATTTCAGTAATTTCTCCGGTGGAGGAGATCAGTTTGATGATATTCCCGCGGAGATCATGGAGAGGGGCAAAGGAGCGGCCCTCCAGTTCAATGGCCACAGAAGCGCCGATCTCGGCCCCTTTCCCTAGACCTAAAACACGCAGTTCAATGAGAGCTCCTGAGCTGTCTACTGCTCCAATTTCGTTGTCTCCATCGTAGAGGAAACTGAGCTCTGATTGCTGAATCCAAGCTCCGTCTTTTTTGGCGAAGAGCTTTTTAGAAAGACGGCGATGGAAGGCATCATAGGTAAACTGAGCATGGTGGGAGGGTGAGGTGACAGAAACGAGGCGATCGAGGGCATCATAGCTGTACGTTTGAGAGTCATCAGAGACGAGGTTGCCGTTGAAGTCGTAAGTGAAAGGATCGAATTGATTCAGAGAATTGGTAGTAGAAGTTTTGTTGTCTTTGACAATCCGGTTGTGGTTGGAGTCATAAACATAGCGGTGGTTATTTTCTGCGGTCAGTTGAGCAAGATCATCATAGGTAAAGCGGAAAAGGTTGCTGTCTTGCAATAGGGATAGCAAATGGCCTCTACTGTCGAAGACAGACTCTTTAGAATCAAAATAGTAGCAGGAAGAAGCGACCGTGCGTCCAAGGGAATCGATTTCAAAATTTTGAGTGCCCAGATGATGAATCAGCTCTTGTTCGAGTAGATGGCCGCTGGGATCGAAACGAGTATAGCGGTGAGAGTAGAGTGTTTCTCCGGCCGAAGAGTAACGGGTAATCTGACGGAGAAAGGCGGCGTCGTAGAAGTAGCTAGCGGACGATTTGTCAGGCAAATAGAGATGTGTTTTTCTGCCGAGTGTATCGTAAGTAGATTGAAGGGTAAGGCCATTAGCCAGTTTTTCAAAAGTCAGGAGTCCTTGAGCATCATAAGCTCGGAGCGTTCGGGTATTTTGAACAAGCTCATCAATAATGATAGGCTGATGGATCGCGTTATAAGTATAAATATAATGGAAGGAGTTGTCGGAAGAGGTCAGTTCATGGAGCCGATGGAGGGCATCGTAAGCATAGAAGAGAGTTCTTCCATCGGGTTTATGTATTTCTTGAACCAGGCCTTTGAGAGTATAGGCATAGCGTGTGGTGCGCTGATAAGGAGTGCCGGCAGCTTCGGTTAGCGAGAGAAGCCGCCTTAAAGGGCCGTACTCCCAGAGAGTCGTAATAGTTTTGGGAGGAGCGCGGGGAGACATGACAATGGTTTCTTGGCGGACTTTATTTCCTGCCCCGTCATAGGTGTAAATTTCTTGATGGAGGAGTTCGCCTAAGGTGTTTTTGATTTCGAGAGCGGCTAGATGCCCTAAAAGGTTGTAGGTTTCAATCCGTCGTATTCCTGCGGGATCGGTTGTCGTTTTCTGTAAAACTTCCTGGCGGCCAGCTTTAAAGTGATCGTCGTAGATAATAGTCGTGATGTGGCCCAAGGCGTCCGCATGTTGGATCGGTCTTTTAAAAGCATCGTAAAGGGTCATTTCCGTCGAAGGCCCTGCAGCAGTCCAATGGGTAATTTCACTTTGATTGCCCGCTGGGTCATAGGCATAAAGAGTTTTGATGAGAATCGCGCCTTCCAGATTTTCAGTGCGTTCTTCAATAATGCGGTCCATCAGGTCATAGTCTTGAATGATAACTCGACCCCCTCGCTCGGTTCTAGAGAGCCTTCCTAAAGCATCATAACCATAGGAGGTCCGATTCCCCTTGCAGATTTCAGCAATTTTCCTTCCTGCTCCATCGTACTCATAGCTTGTCACTGTGCCAGCAGGATCAGTTTTAGAAAGAAGTTGAAACGTTCCATAGCTCCAGCTTTCAGTCGAGAGAATATCTCTAGCAGATGAAGTGATTGTTTTAGAGATCAGGCGGCCTAGGATATCATAGGCATGTTCAATGAGAGTGCCTACTTGATCGATATGAAACTTTAGAGAGCCATCTAGATTGTAGATATAGGTTTCTTGAGTGCCATCAGGATGATGAATAGAGATGGGTTTTCCACGGGCGTTGTAAGTCTGAGTTGTGATATGCCCGTTGCCGTCTGTTTTTGAGAGCTGCCTTCCAAAACCGTCATAGGTCGCTTGGAGGATGTGAGAAGTGGGGAGCTTGGTTTCGAGAAGATGATCAAAAGCGTCGTAAGTGAAAAGGGTTTCTCGGCCTTGCGGATCTAGGGTAGAGATTCTTTGGTTTTTGTGATTGTACTTATGGTAGGTAGCGCGCCTATTTCCTTCGTCGCTTTCTTCAAGGGTTTGAATGAGCCGGTGAGAGTAGTCGTAAGTATGGCGAATGGTCAGGCGGCCGCTGAAGTCTTGAATGACGGTTTTATTATCAAACTCATCGTATCCGTACCGCTGGACTTGTCCTAGAGGATTGGACTCAGAGATCATCCTTCCTTTGCCGTCGTACTCATGGGTCAGGCGGTACCGCAGCTGTCCATTGCCATCATAAATATCTTGCGAGGTGATTTTACCTTGTTTGTTATAGGCAAGCACGGTTTTACGGAGAAGCTTCTCCTGACCTTGCTCAAGATAGAGTTCTTCGATGGTTTCTGGAAAGTTAACGTGAGGGCCGGATTTCAGCAAAGTTGTTCTTTTGATGTGCCGCTCCGTCACACCGGTTAAATCCTGCGGATCTGATCCGCAGCCGTCATCGTGAATTGTTTGGATGATGATCCGGTCGTCATTGTATTCAAAAAATTCCCGCAGGAGAATTTTATTGCCTTCACAGGTGAAACGGGAAGATAGAAGGTCGGTGGAGTCTAGGTAGGAAAAGCGGGTGATGCGGCCGCTGGGTTCTTTTTTCCACGCCATGAGGTGATGAGAGGTGTAGCCGAAAGTGGTCTCGTAGATTTCTGTGGGCGAGTGGGTGATACCGGGATTTGAAGTATTGACCTTGAGGAAGTTGGCTTCTTTCTTTGAGCTTTTGAGCAACCTCCAAGCAACTTGCGCCGTCGCGGCGCTGTCGGGATGGGCCACATAGAGGCCTGCTGCAACACGAAAAAGATAGATTCCATGATTGGAGTTCACATCATCGGTGACCAGAAGGTCATGACCGGGATGATCGAGAATGGAAAACGTCATTTTTTGGGAAGGGCCCGGCGGCGGTATCTGTAAACTAACAGAAGAAGGCCCCTGTCCTGAAAGATTGCCGCATAACTTTTCTGAAGTGACATTGCCGAAGATATCGTACTGATAAATCTTCGCATAAGAGCTGGAACTCATGTGATCGGAAAAGAGTTTAGCCTTAAGGTTGCCGATTTCGAGCTTTTGGTTCGACCAAAATGTTTTTTCGGTGAAGACTAACTGTTGCTCGCCCTGGTGCTCTTGATAGTACTGGATCTCATGAGGGCGGCAAAATTCACTGGCAATGATGCGGGTGAGGTTATTAGCGGCATCGTAGACATCGGTCTGGCAGGGATCTTTATACGAATAGTCTTTTTTTTTGTTGGGGGAGTAGAAAAAGCGGTGGGTAGTGACCTGGGCTTCCGTAAATCCCACAGGAGCAGACAGCGTTTTTACGCGGTTGATGCGGCAGTCTCTCTTTTTAAGATGGATGTTAATGCCTCCCACGTCATTGTTCTTCCGCTGATAATAAGCGGGAGCAAAGAAGCGGCGCCCGGGTAGTGACACTTCAGAGACACGGAGGCCCTGATCTATTTGACCTACGCAGTAACTAAAAAATTCCGGTGGGCCGAAACTGCGAGTGATTTTATCTAGGACAAAAACTTTGATGTATTCTGTTGAATGGTCGCCCTCCGAACGAGCAGGATATTCCGAAGGTTTAAATTTATACTTCAAAACTCTCCCATCGCTCGTTTCGATCTTAAAGCTAGGATTTACTTCGGGTTTATCTTTATATTTGAAGCGAGCCCAAGCATAAACTTTATCCGATTGCGGGTTGGTTGTTTGAATATATTTAAGTCGATTTTCGGAGTCGTATTCATAGTAGATATAATTACCATTCGGCAGCCTTTCCCACTTGAGCAAGTAGAGGCTATAGGCGATATCAATGTCTTTATCTTTCTTGCAAAATTCATAACGCCTTTTCGTCCCATCAGCGCAGCGGAATGTGATTTTTTTACTATTTTTCTCAACCGCATAACAGTTTCGTAAATGGCTGCGAGCGCTGAGAGTGCCTTTTGCATCGTTGGCGATGCCAGGGCCTCGATATTTTAAGTTGATATGATATTCATTACCGATCGTGCGTTCGAGTTTAAAACGGGTTCCATTTTTTTCTGTGATAATGACATGAGCTATTTTGCATTTTTTACATGTAAATAAAATCAGCTGATGAGGAGGAACAAATTCCCAGCCGACTTTACCTTTGTACTTTGTTGTTCCCTCTCCACTGATATAGGAGGTCGGAATATGCAAAGGCTCAACGCCTTCGATGATGATATCATTCCGGCTAAGGTAGAAGTCACCTGTGATCGGACTAACGGCATCGCAGATATTAAGATGAGGTTCTCCTTCGGTAGTCGCGAAGACAAAGGGATTCGCCACTGTAGGCCGTGTTTCAGCCAGCAGGGACCGAAAGCCCAAGAGAATTAAAAGAATAATTAGCACAACAAAAGGTTGTGCCAGAAAGCAAGAATCTAAGCAATCATTATAGGATAAAATTTCAAGCTTAAATCAAGCTTCTGAAGGTAAGGGGGTTATAAATTTATCCTAAGTTATTCATATTTAAGGAGTCTTGACTTAAGTCCCGATTTTCTGCAAAATTGTGAAAAATACCCCCCATATTTTCAGCAAAATTGTGTATAATTGGCGGTTAAGATGAAGAGATCGATTGAGAAAGACCTCCTTGCATGGAAGAACAAACCCGACAGAAAACCTCTCCTAATTAGAGGAGCCCGGCAGATTGGGAAGACCTACATCATCGAAGCTTTTGCGAAGAAGCACTTCGAATCCTTTGTAAGCGTCAACTTTGAAGAGATGAAAGAAGCTAAAAAATCTTTCGAAGATGACTTAACTCCTTCATTAATTCTTCGAGATCTATCGACAAGATTAAAGCAGCCTATCATTCCTGGCAAAACGGTTTTGTTTTTTGATGAGATCCAGGCTTGTCCTAATGCTCTTTTAAGCTTAAGGTTCTTTAAAGAGCAAATGCCTGAGCTTCACCTCATCGGAGCTGGATCTCTTTTAGAGTTTGTAATGGGGGATAATCGATTCTCTTTTCCTGTAGGAAGGGTTGAGTATTTGTATATGAGACCCATGTCTTTTATTGAATTTCTGGAAGCCAAAGGGGATCAAACTGCAATAGAGTGGCTCTGCGAAGCAACTCCTTCGAAGCCTGTTGGCGGAGGAACCCATGCAAGCTTGATGCAGTCGGTAAAAGAGTATTTTATTGTTGGCGGGATGCCTGAAGCAATCTCTTCTTTTATTCAAACCCAGCAATTTTTGGGTCTGGATGCTATCCATCAAAATCTTCTCAATAGCTATGAAAACGACTTAGGGAAATATCCTAAAACCTCTCAACAAAAGTTTATGCGGCTATTATTTGAAGCAGCACCAAGGCTTGTGGGGGATCATTTTAAATATGCTAAAATCCAACCTCATGCTCAATCACGAGATTATTTAGAATCCCTAGATGTTCTTAATAGAACAGGTATTTTGCACCAAGTCTTTGCAAACTCGGCAGCAGGATTGCCACTCGAGGCTCAAAAAAAAGAAAAAAGATTCAAGCTGCTTTTCTTGGATATAGGCTTATTGCCGCAACCGATTCAATCCATTTTGGATACTGAGGAACTTGTAACGATCAATCGAGGAAATTTAGCTGAGCAATTTGTGGGCCAAGAATTCGTTGCTTATGAAAAGCCATATCGACGGCCCTCTTTATACTATTGGGAAAGAGAGAAGCAAGGGTCAGACGCTGAGGTAGATTTTGTCATTGAAGTGGGATCGCATATCATTCCTATTGAAGTGAAGGTAGGCCAAAAGGGGCGTTTGCGCTCATTACGACAATTTATGATCGAAAAAGAATCTCCTTTGGGGGTTCATATTTCTCAGGCTTCTTTATCACTGAAAGATCAGATTCTTTCAGTACCTTTTTATATGATTCATGAGATCCCTCGGTTAATAGAAAAATATCTGTAGTCGTTAAAAAACTTGCGCAAGCAACTACAAAATGATTAAATATCTAAGGCTTAATTAGTTTGTGTTCTACAAACGAAAAGCCTTTACAAAGGAGCTTTCATGAATAAAGTAGGCCATTTTGAAATTCCGGCAGATGACGTGGAAAGAGCCAAAAAATTTTACAAGATTTTTGGGTGGCACATCGAAGATGTCCCTCAAATGGATTACGTCGTGTTAAGAACTGTTGCTGTGGATGAAAATCGCAAACCGAAAGAAGTCGGAGCCATCAACGGCGGCATGATGAAACGAACTAAAGAGGTTAAACACCCTGTCATCGTGATTGAAGTGAAATCTGTAGACCAGTCCATCCAACAAGTCGTTGCCGCAGGCGGAAAGCAAATCTCAGATAAAATGGAAATCGGCGGGATGGGGTATTATGCCTACGTGTCGGATACGGAAGGCAACGTGTTAGGACTTTGGGAAACCATCACAAAAAAATAACTACTTTAATAATTTGAGTACTTGCTTCATAGGCTGCTCATCGGGAACGATGAGCTTCTTTTTTAGTAGTCAGTTCTGCATTTTCTCAAGGGAGCTATCATTGTTAAAAGGTTCTGTTTTGAAAGTTTAAAAGAATTTCTTTTGCAAAAATGATTAATATCTTTAAAATTTCCTCTTAACTACAGAACCTCAAACAGATCAGAAGCAAAAATCAGGTTTTTGACATTGTTTAACGCTTTAAAAGGAGATTCTTATGAGTCAAGTCACATTTGTTGCCTGCGGGCCACAGTGTCTTAGCAATACCATTCTGAATCGCCGTGAAGCTAGATCAAGATTGCATCAGTTAACTCCAGGCACTGAAGAATATAATAAACTGCAAAGGGTTCTTACCAGAACAGTAGGCATAGTTGAAATTAGCCTTCAGTATTCTGTCTATAAAGTAGACACTTCTTCTGAAGATTACCTAACCCTAGGTGGATTTGGACCTTCAGAGCATGCTACAATTGGTAAGAGTGTGACTTTACCTGAATTCTCCATAGATACTCCTTTAATAGAACGAGAAGGAACGGAAGTTCGATTTGATCAAATTGTTGCTTTAGCGGGAGATTACTATGGTATCGCAGGTCAAGCGATCTCTTTACCTAGTAAAACACCCGAAGAAAGAATCGAGCGGTTTAAAAATGCATTCAATAATTTAGCTGAAGAAGCTAACCCTGCTGAATTGCAAGAAGTACTAAAGGAAATAGAACAAGAGTGTCATGAAGTACCTAACTCAAGTTTGCCCCATCATTGTTATAGCAGCCATCTGATGGAGCATATGAGTAGAACCCAGAAGATAAAACAGAACTTTGAAGAACTCCTTTTAGATAATAGCGATCATTTTTCTGAAGATGCAAAGGCTGCATATATCGCTGGACATACTTATGCATTACAACTGGCTCAAGAGGCAGGGAGACAGCCAACTCAAAAACAAAAGTTAGCGGGACTTAAGCTTGCCTATGCAGCAGATGCTTTTGCCTGTCACTTTCTCACTGATTTGTTTGCAGCAGGGCATATCCGCAATCAGCGAGGCAAACTGGAATTATTTATCACCAAACTGGTCGAATCTTCATCGATTAAACCTTCAGGCCAAAATGTAAAACAGCTTGCTGCCATATTGACTGGTGCTCAGCATGAAAAAGATGGAAATGAAGGGTTAAATGTTAAGAATGATCAAGGAGAGTGCTGGAGAGCCTATGGAGATGGAAGTTTCTTTACTCCGAAGAATGAGGAAAATAGAAAGAAGGCTCAGGATGCACTTCAAGGATCAGTTCAAGAAGTTTACGCAGCATATCTAGCAGGTGCTGAGCAAAAAGCGCCTTCTCCAAGCACTGTTTATCAATTAATCCCTCAAGTAACTCCCTTTAATCCTCTCCCCCTTTATTCTTGCGATGGAAAATCGTTATTTTTGCATCATGGTGGCATTAGTGTTGAAATCACAACACTAATGGATTATCTCAATCAAGGTTTATCTCAAGCTTTAAGGTATTTGCCGGAGGACTATATCACTGGGATGATACTAAGTAAGGTTAGAGCGGTTTTGCCAAACATCCCTATACCAGTGCCTATTCAAAAAATTGTCATTCCTCTTGCCGAGCGTGTAACAGACATAGTCTGGCATACAGCAGGTATTGCAACCTACTATCAGGTGAAACAAGAAGCTAAGCGGCTCAACGAAAAGATAAATGAAATGGCTGATATAGTAGTTGCGACTCATGCCAAATCGGAGGAGATTCTAAGGCAAATAGAAAATATTCAAGAGCAAATAGGTCAACAGAAATGGGAGAAATTAACAAAGGAAGTTAGAAAACCCCTTATGATTATCGAAAAAAGGGTCCATCAATTTCAAAATAATCAGATTGAAGATATGAGTAAGGGACTCTTGAAGATAGCAGAAGTTGAGTTATGTGATGCAAACCATGATCTCTATAAAGTTTTCAAACAAGGAACAGCGGTCGAGCATAGGAGTATTCTTGCAGCTTATGCAGAAAGATTAGAGGTCCAAAATACTATGACCAGAAAAGAGAGAAAAATTACTGTTACTTTGTGGTTTAAGCAAATATTGATATATCAACATCAGGCTTTTAATCTTTCTAAAACCTTGAGACTTATTAGAGAAGGGTATCGAGAAGGCGATGTTAAAGAACTAGAAAAATTTCAAAGACTAGAATCGGTATTTCTCTCCCAGTTATCAGAGCAAGTAGCAGCTAATCAACAACACATAGATACCTCGTTGATAGATAAATCTCTGAGTTATATTAGCTTACAGCTTAAAAAAAGCGAAGACAAACGAGAAGCTTCATCTCAGTTAAAACTTTTAATCGGAGTAAATTGAGAATATGAGCCTAAATTTACCAGGCAAGTTAAGAATACAACCAGGCGAGTACTGTAGCCTGGGAAGAGTACCTCCAACTCTAATTCGAACAATTGAAGAAGGGGTAAGGTGTATCGAGCAAATTTTGAGCAAAAAGGTTCTTTGTCGGCATGACGTTCAAGATATTAATCACGCTTACCAAACTCTTGATCAATTAGAAAAGCAAGTCACAGTTATTCCATCAGAAATTAATTCTGGACATGCACTTCAAAAGCTTATTGGTAAAGTTATAGAACTAGTTAGGCGCACCAGCTCTGATAACTTGATCTCTTTATATCACTTAAGAAATCTTATAGATAAAGAAGATTTGCTAATCGATCAGTGTTTCAGCTCCCTGCAGGGGAAATTTAATTGTCTTAAAGACATCGATCCTAAAATGGAAATGGCATCTGATCTTCCGTACTGCCATTCAGTAGCAGAATTTGATCAAGATGTTGAAGTATTAATCGGCCCAGATAGAAGCTCTGAAGTAACTGGCATATTGGAAACAAAGAGAGCAGAACTTAAAAACAATGCACGCTTAAATCTTCTTCATGGAAGAGCATATCCTAATTATTTTCGAGAGTTGCTTGAAAATGGCTATATCCATCTCTTTGACTATTTAATTGAAATGAGAAATCTACCTTCACATCAAGCAAGGGCCGATGCTATCAAAAAAATGAATTTTTCGGAAATATCTCATGTAATTTTAGAGACACGGGATGTCATATTGCAAAAAGTCTTAAGCAGTATTACATCAGATAGTCAAAATATACTATTTCTCCTAGGGAGATCAGGAGCTGGCAAGTCGACAGTTTATTGTTATCTACGAAGAGATAAGATGGTGCCCAAGGACTCTCGTTACGAATCTAGTAATGATAATTGTGGACTCATCGGAGCGGATGAAAAAAGTTCTTGTACATTTTTGCCTGGCGTTCAAAAAGTAGATGACTGGACTCTTGTTGATTTTCCAGGTTTTGAGAATAGCAACGGTTTGCTTGTCAAATTGGGATTGGAAATGGCTCTAAAGGTGCTTGTTCGAAAATATCATCCTAAAATTTTAGTAGTCGAAGCGATTACAAATATAGAAGGGAAATTTGCTAGTGCAGCAGCGTTAGGCAAGAATTTAGAGCGCTTATTGGGTGATGATAAAAAAAATTGTGAGTTGGGAATCACAAAATATTCCGAAGATCCAGATGCTGTACAAATCAAAGATCTTGAAAGGCAAGAAAAAGAACATCTAACCCCTAGTCGAGAAGAAAGTGAGCGTATTGGAGAGATCCGGGCATTATCTGCTCTACAAATGCGCGAATTACCGTCTATACATGAACAAAAGAATAAAGAGATTGAAGGAATCCAACGAAAAAGAAAACCTCAGTGGGTGCCTCTCAACAGCGAGAGTCAAAAAGCTGCGTGTCTTAAGCGAATTGAAGAGAGAGAAAACGAACTCTTAAATCAAATTGGGCTAACTAAGAAGATTTCATTTAATAATCTAGAAGACCCAGCGCAAATATCTTCATGTTTTCAACGGCTTTCCGCTTCTCCTGCCGCAAAATCCCCTCTCTCTCAACTCCCCGTTCGAGAAGTAGTAGAAGAATGTTTAAATCCAGAAGATAAGAGTTTTTTAGAATATCTACTTGTCAATAATCTGCTGAAAGAAATGAAATCCAAAGAAGGTTACCAGATTGAAATTGAAAATGTTAAAGTATTCGAACAAAAAGTTTTGGAATCTAGTTTAAGCGAAGCAGTATCATCATTAATGAATCCTGAAATCGGTAAATTTTTCTTATGTTTACAAGAAGTGGATCCTCAACTTGTACGAAAGTATGAGAAAAAGATTATTCACGAGTATATTAATGGCTATATGAAAGCTATTATTAACACTTTTGACTTTGTTTTGATCAAAATGATAATCTCTGAATTAAAAAAAGCGAAGCCTGAAAGCTTAGCCAATCTTCAAAAACTGACTTTTAAGCTAAGAGACTATATAGTGGGCGTACTAGGTATCCCTTTACCTCGAAATGAAGAACAATCGAACAAGAGATGGGATGAATTGCAGAAGAAACATCAACAAGAGGTTGATAGAGTTTCTCCAGGATTTCTGTACAATGGAGAGCGATCATCAGCAATGTATAGGGCTTCCAACGATACTCTTGATGTATACTGTAAAAAATTAAATCAAATTTATGAAAGTTTGTTAATATTAAAGGATTTAAAAAAGTATGTTAAAAAAAGCAATGAAATTAATAATGTTTTTGAATCCGTTGAAATTAAAGTAACTTCATGGAGTCAATGGAGAAATGAGATAGAGAATAAGATCAGTAAAATCAGAGATGTTTATGGAATTGAAGACTGGGATAGGCGTGTTTCATTTTTGATAGAGAAAGGAATAAACATCGATTTAGAAAGTCGAAGTGTTGAAGTTGTTCAACATATTCATTACATATTTATCTACGCATATTCTTTGATCGAGCCTGATACGAAAATAGTCGAATTTGAACATAAAGCAAGAGATAATTCGCGCTATTTGATAGTAGCAGTAAGCAAAGCATCTTGTTTAAATCTTCCTGATAAAGCTATTGAAAATCATAGATCTAATTCTATCGGGCCGGCAGATGAATTTACTGATCTAAAAATTAAGTTTAAAAATGAAATTGTTTCATTAATGATAAAACGTGATAGGCGAGAATTTGATATAACTTTAAATATAGAATTAACAAATAAAAGCTCTTTAATGCGTGCATTATTGGCTGCAGCTTTTATAAAAACTTTAGAAAACTCAGAGTGGTATAAAAACTTAAGAAAAGAAGAAATAGTATAATAAAAAGAAATTCTAAACTTTACATTACTTCAATAATTTCAATACTTGCTTAATAGGCTGCTCATCGGGAACGATGAGCTTCTTTTTTTTCAAAGAGGCATCGGAAGTATTCTTTTTGGAAGCTGCGGGCTGAGCGTTCTCCCAAGGGAACGGTTTTTTGGGAGGAGGAGCGTTGGAGTCGCCATCAGGCAGCGGACCGAGTTTGTTCATGAACTCGCCGAGAATGGCGCCAGCGGTGCCTTTGCCCAAGGTGCTAGAGACAGCTTTTTGCTGCCAGAGAAGAAGAGCGCCGATCTTAGTCGTGGCTTTGGAGGTATTGATCTTCACATTATCAAACGGGCCGCGCATGGGAATTTGAAGGACGTAATTTTCAGGAAGATTTTTGATGCCGAAAGCTTTTTTGAGACAGCCGGCTGTGAGGCCGAGGATCATATCGACCTCGCGTGCGACAAAGTCGACGTTTCCCCAGGTGCAGACCTGATAGGCGCTGGCAATGAGGATTTCAGTTCTTTCGCAGTCCAGAACTCCATTTTGAATATGAAAGTCTAGCGGAGCAAACCAGAGCTCTAGGGTATCGGACATCTGACTGAGTTTTAAGAGGCCGAGGGCAATGTTAATGTTCCCTTCGTTGTGACAATAGAGCTTGCCAAGCTCGATCCGGCCCCTGGGGATATTGATGTTGGCGTCAACAAAGGGATGGAGGGGATAGGAAAACCCGGCAGAGGGGATTTCAATAGTGAGTGGAGCTTCGGAAGAGATCGACGAGAGGGAGAGGGGATTGAGCCAGTTTAAAAGAACGTGGCTTAAGTCGGGCGTCAGCGACATTTGCATATGAAAGGAATCATTGAGGGTGAGAGTTCCTTGAGTAATAGTTCCATCGAGGGAAGAGCGGATGTTCGATGAGGTGAGCTGGAGTTTGACAGGCCCGCTCCATTGCTGGAGGGACGAGCTTGCAGAGAGATTCACTTGGGGACCAAAGAGGGCGGCCATGGAGATGGAGCTTTGGCCGAGCGCGCGAAAGACCACATCGAGTGCATCGGCAGGAAATTGATCTAAACGGGAGGTGAGCTGCAGGTTGCCTTGGTTTAAATCGAGACTGCCTTGCGCAGAGATCGATCCTTCAGGGGCGCCGCTGGCCGTGAGCTTGAAAGAAAAAGGGGTTTCTAACTGGAGTTGAACTTTATTCAGCTGGGTGCTTTTGAGCCCATTTTTATCAGCAAAAGCTAGGGTGTCAATGGAAAAATCGGCATTGCAAATCAGCTGGGCCGGGTTCCATTTTTCTTTGCAGCAGGGGATTTTTAAAGAAGCCACGGTCGATTGGATGTGGGCTGGATCGGTGAGGATAAAAGGGGTCGAGGTGGTGTTGATCCATTGGTCTAAGGCAGCATACCCTTCAGGAGTCAGAGTAAAGTTGATTTTGGCAGGTTTGGTGAGCTCTAGGGTATTGTCCGTTTGTACGAGGCTGCCCTGCGCAGTGAGGAGAGAGGATTTAAGATCTAAGGAAAAGGTTTTTTGGGCTCCGAGAGCGGCATCTATTTTGGCATCGAAAGAAGACCCTAAAATAGCCGTGAGTTGATGTGGGGCAAGGAGATCGATCAGCGATGTCGGCATTTGGTGGAGGGTAGCCTTGCAGGTCCATGCTTGGGGATTGCTGAAAGATCCCGCAGCGGTAATAGTTCCTGAGCCGATGGTGGAGGCTAGAGTAAAAGTCCCTTGGCGTGTTTTTAAATCTCCGGTGGCGGTGAGGGTTGTTTCGCCCAGAGTCATTCCCTGTAGAGCGGTGGGTTGAGCACGGATCTTTAAAGAAATAGGCCCGCTCAATTGGGGTACAGAAACTCTTAAAGGCTGGATTTGGATTTGCAGCGGAAGAGGTTTCTCCAGAAGGGGAGGCAAAGGTGCAGGTAGTTGAGCTAGCTGGTAAGTGATCTCCGCAGGCTTGCTTAAAAAAACAGTCTTTTGCTGGGGATCATAACCTCCAGAAAAGCTCCCTTGCCACTCGTCGCCTTGGACATTTGCTGAGATAGAGGAAAGCGTCTGTGCAGAAAAATCGACATGAGTGTTTCCCGGGAGCAGCCCTTCACCGCTGGTCGTCAGCCGATGCCAATCGTTCGGAAGATAGACCGCTGCGTGCAGCTGGGCCTCAGGGGAATCGATTTTGAGAGTGAAGTGGCGGGCTTTAAAGTTATCCGTTGAAATAAACAGGGCGTAAGGTTGTATGACGCCCAAGGGAAATTGCAAAGTGTCACCTTTAAAAGTGGCTTGGAAAGCAAAACTTTCGCGGTCTGCCAAAGGTAGAGACAAGTGGTCGATTTTCAGCTGGCCTTTAAGGGGATTTTGGAGGGGAAGGGAAGCGAGTTTTTGGAGGGCTGCTGGAGGGATTTGAAACTGAAGCACTGCCGGCGCTTTTAAAGTGACAAGGCCTCCCAAAGTTTGCGTCTCGATATGAGCTGAAAAACTTGGTGAGGCAGCATCGCAAAAAAGCTCGAGAACTTCGGGAAGGTTGCGTAACTTGAGCTGGACGTTGATGGCATCGCCCACTGCATTTAAGAGGACGCCTTTGAAGGAAGGTTGGAACATGCCCGCGGTTTGATCGATACTACGCACGGGAAAGTTAACGAGGTTGGCAGAGAGGTCGATTTGGGACTGGGGAGGGTTGTAAATAAGAGAGAGGTCAAAGCGGCCTGCAGTCCCTGCTTCTCCGTTTCCTTGAACTTTGATCTGCGTTTTCAGCAGGGAGATGTCCAGGTTGATAGCGTCTAACTCAATCGGATCAAACCCTCGGCTGAGAAACTGGGCTTTCCCCTCTTTGACAATGACATGTCCGAGATAAGGAGGGAGCTTTTTGGCAGGGATATGAGCGAGCTGAATGGAGGGCAAAAAACTGGCTTGAGAGATCTTACGTTGGAGCGGCGGCGTCAAGTTGGCGTTAAAGACGACAGTAGGCCCCATCACCTCCATATTCCCTAAATCGTGATAGAAGAGCAGTTGCCAGAGCGTTGCGTCCGTGGTGATTTGCTGCCCGGCAAAAGTGGTTTTTTCGCGGGGATATTCGATGGTAATATTTTCGAAGGTCTGTCCTTTCCACCAACTGATCTGAAACTTATCGGCTGTCAGAGTATTGCCGGTGAGTGTCTTGTAGACTTTAAAAAAGACGGTTTTTCCCCACCCTGTAGAAATAATATTGGGAGCAAAAATGAAAAGAAGAGCGATGACAGCGATAGCTAAAAGGATTAGGCGGAGGAAGAATCTAATCATGATGGAGATACCTCATCATTCCAACAATGGTCTTGGCATCGGAAATTTTCCCGTGTTCGATCAAACGACGGGCCTGCGCAGGAGTCACCGCTTGGACATCGATTCCTGCGGTGTCTTCGGCATGGAGCCTCCCTTCGGTGAGGTTTTGGGCCAAGAAAAGATGGATGTATTCCGCAGAGGTTCCGGGAGAGGTATAGCAGCCTCCAAAAGGTATGAGAGAGCCGGCTTTAAAGCCGGTTTCTTCTTGAAGTTCTCGCTGTGCGCAATCCAGAGGAGATTCATCGGGATGATCGAGCATGCCGGCGGGCAGCTCTAAAGAGATCTTTCCGATGGCCCGGCGCCACTGCTCCACGAGGATCAGCCGTCCTTGAGAATCAATAGGGATGACGGCCACTGCTTTGGGGGTGACGGCAATGTTCCAGATTTTGGGGGACTCTTGAGGGATATGGATGATATCTTCTCGGACTTTGAGATATTTACCTTCAAAGACCCAGCGGGTTTCCACTCGGGCTTTTTCTTCTAGATGTTTGCGTGCTTCGGCATTCTTTCCCATAACGGGAAATTATTGATGACAAGAGGAGTCCTGTCAAGGGCTAAAAAGATTAAGGAACAGATTTAGGCATTCTTAATCGGACAGCTCTTGAGAATTCTTCAGGAGCTACGGTGTCTAGAGAATCTATTTCCGTGGCAAACTCGTATCGGTCTTTGAGTTTTTGAATAATTTCTTGGCGAGCTTCGGGGTAGAGTTTGACGAGTTTAATGAAACCTGAGGAGTAAACTTCAAAAGCTTGTCTTGTCAGGCTATCTTTGCCTATAACCTTGATAAACTCTCGCATCGTTTCATCCAACGCTTGTTTCAGCTTAGCTTTCACCGCATCGCTGTGGGCTTTATCTCGGAGAATCACGGCTTGATAGTGGTTGGTTCCATTATAGAAAAGGATATTCGTTTGCGATAGATCGAAGTCCTTGACTTTGCCTGGAATCACCAAGCTGTCGCTCATCTCAGTGAAATCATAACCATCATCGAATTCTCGCATAATTAAGAAAGGTACGCCGAGCGCTAAGAAGAAAGGCATATCGAGCATGTTTCCAGGCTGGCGCATCAAGGCGGCATAGCTTGCAACAGCAATCTTACGGTCAGTAGGAATCACAAAGTCGGGATGGGCTTGCTGGTGGGCTACTAGAGCTGTATGAACGGCCGCAAAGCAAGGTTTGTTCTGCATTTTGCATTTATCATCTAAAAAGGGATTGGCGTCTTCTTGAGAGCCGATCGTGTCGGCAGCTTTTTGAATCAGCGCATCCGAGAGCTGCTTGATCTGTGCCTCACCTTTTTTGGATGCCAATTCAGCAATGAGCGCTGGAGGCAAGTTGTATTTGCGGACGATATTTTCAGGGGTGCTGAGGGTAAGCTCTTTTTTTGCAATAGAGAGGGCGGCGCATTTATTGCCGGTAGCTCCTGCTTCTTGGATGGTTTCTTGGATGAATTTGTGCTGCTTTGTTTTTTCAGGAGATTTTTTCTCCACGGGCTTTGTGTAAAGTTCGTGGCTCGCAAAAACTTTGAGCGTGAGTTGATCTATCGCTTGGATTTCAGCCTGGACCTCTGTTTTCTGCTCTTCTTTGATCTCAACCGTTTTGGTTTTACCCCCCGAGGTCTGATATTCGAGGGTTTTTAGCTCTAGAGGTGCTAAGGGAGTTTTAAATCGATCGAAGAATTTTCCTAGAACACCGCTGATCAAAGACCCCGCTTGGTTCTGCCTTTCCAACTTCACCGCGAACTGCTTGGGAACTTCTCCATCGGTGATGATTTTTTCGAAGATGTCACGGCATTGTTCGGCAATAACTTTAAGTTCAGCTTGTGAAAGGTTCGTTACATCATATTTCTGACCATCCTTTTCGAGGCGAATATAGTCAATTTTGAAGGTTTTACCTTGGATCTTGATGGTCGCTGGAGTAGTAGTGCTCGTTAGACCTGCGTGAGCGGCAGGGGTAAAGGTAACTTTCGCATCATGTGGCAGTGGGGGGAATGAGGCAGCCATGAGTAAATTCCTTATTATTTTATTAATTGATTCTTAAATCTATTTTAACAGATTTTTAGACGTGATGCTATGGAATTTTTTGAATATAAAGGGCTGGCAATTAAGCGGTTGCACTAGGGATTGAAAGTGAGTGAGTTACTCTACTGTCACCGACTTAGCTAGATTCCGGGGATGGTCGATATCTGTCCCGCGCTGATGGGCCACATAATAGGCAAAGAGCTGAGCTGCGATGGAGAACGGGATCGGGGCCAGCTCATCCGGGCAGGAAGGGAGGTAAATGACATCGTTAGCAAGGGTGTCGATCTCGAGGGTGTTTTCAAAGGCAAAAGCGAGGATAGGGGCCCCCCGCGACTTGACTTCGGTCAGGTTGCTGAGCATTTTATCCATAGTCCGGCGGTTGCCGCAGAGGCCGATGACAGGGAGCTGCGCATCGACGAGAGCAATCGGGCCATGCTTCATTTCTCCGGCAGCTATACCCGAGGCATTGATATAGGAAATTTCCTTCAGTTTGAGGGCGGCTTCCAGGCTCGCAGGGTACATACAATGGCGGCCGAGGAAGAAGAAGTTTTTGTAATGGCTATAGCGGCTGGCGACTTCTTCGATGATCGCATCTAAGTCGAGAACTTGCTGGACAAGGGCGGGGAGGCGATGGAGCTCGGCTAGGAAGGCTTGACCCTCTTCTTTGCTCAGATGCCGTTGCCGGCCCATGAGGAGGGCTAGCAGCGAAAGAACTGTGAGCTGGCTGGTAAAGGCTTTGGTCGAGCAGACGCTGATTTCAGGGCCGGCCCGGAGAAAAACTGTCGCATCGGCTTCACGGGTGAGGGTGGAATTGCGGACATTGCAAATAGCGAGAACTTTAGATCCTTTTTGCTTCACTTCCCGGACGGCGGCGATAGTGTCGAGAGTTTCTCCCGATTGGCTGATGGCAATGACGAGGGTGTTTTCGGAAACGATCGGGTTTTTGTAGCGGAATTCAGAAGCGATTTCGGCATGGGCCGGGATGCGGGTTTTTTCTTCGAAGAGGAAGGCGCCGATGCATCCGGCATGCCAAGAGGTCCCGCAGCCTAAGATTAAAATGCGGCGGACGGCTTGCAGGTCTTGAGGAGTTAGATGGAAGTTTTCAAACTCCACTGTTCCGAAATCTTCAATAAATCGATTATGCAGGGCTTGCTCAATCGTTTGAGGCTGCTCGAAGATCTCCTTGAGCATAAAGTGTTCAAAGTCGCCCTTCGACCGGGTGTAGTTTTCCAGGCCTAGTTTTTCGGGCGTTTTAGCGATTTGGGTGCGGGAAGAATCAAACACCTCGACTTTATCAGCCTGGATGACCGCCAATTCATCATTGCGCAGGAAAAGAACATCTAAATCCGAGGAGTGGAAAGCATTAGGATCGGATGAGAGGAAGGCTTCACCCGAAGAGGGGTTAAAAGCGACAGCGAGGGGATTTTCGCGGGAGACAGCGATGATTTGATCGGGATGGTCTTTATGGATGACGGCAATGCCCCAAAAGCCCTGCATTAGAGAAAGAGCTTGTTGCGTGGCTGCGGCTAAATCTCCCTTGTAGTAATGAGCAATCAGTTGAGCAATGACTTCGGTATCGGTTTCTGAGTTGAACTTGATCCCGTACGATTTGAGCATTTCTCGGAGGGCATTGTGATTTTCGATAATCCCGTTATGGACGACAGCAATCCGGAGGTGCTCATCAAAATGAGGATGGGCGTTTTCACGCGTCGGCTTCCCATGGGTAGCCCAGCGGGTGTGGGCAATGGCTAGGCTCAGGCTCACCGGTTTTTCGGACCAAGCTTGCTCCAGTACCCGGATTTTTCCAACCTCTTTCCAGAAATGAAGCTGTCCTTCCGCCACACCGACAAGTCCTGCTGAGTCGTAGCCGCGGTATTCGAGTTTTTTGAGTCCTTCCAAGCAAATGGCCGCTGAATTATCAGGGCCGATATATCCAAATATGCCACACATGTGATATGAGCCTCAAATTGAGGGCCTCTCAGAAAAAGAGACCTAAAGTGCAACTATAGCAGAAAATTGTTTGACGGAGGAAATAAAAACATTTTTATGGAGCCAAAACCTGTTAAAGTTTCCGCAGTCGACAACCATACCTATAAAGTTTTTCCTAACGACCTCAACTCGTACGGAACTGCATTTGGGGGAATGATCATGGCCATCTGCGACCGGACCGCCCTCGTCGTTGCCGAGCGGCATAGTAAAAGAACTTGCGTCACGGCTTCTGTCGATTCGATGCACTTTTTACAGCCGGCCGGACAAGGCGATATTCTCTTATTTAGCGCGGCCATCAACCGAACTTGGAGAACTTCCATGGAAATCGGCGTTAAAGTTGTTGCTGAACATTACGAGACAGGGGTGAAACGTCATATTCTTTCGGCTTATTTTACATTCATCGCCATCGACGAAAATAAACATCCGACTGAAGTTCCTCCCGTCATTCCCGAAACTCCCATTGAAAAAACCCGTTATGAAGAGGCCAACGATCGTCGAGAGCGCCGGAAAAAAGAAGCAGAAGAACGGAAACTCAAACGGGCTGCTGCCCGTTAAACGGGATTGCAAATAGCCTTTAACTTTTTAAATACTGCTTAAAATTGACTCAACCAAACCCCTAGCAGTAATGTCTCTTAAAAATCACTGCTGATTGACGCCGTCTTCTGGACGCGATCTTTTTTTCCCGAGCTCAGGCTTTTCATATCCTACAAAGTAGACTTGCAAGGCTTCATTTTTTAATGTGCGGATATGATCTTCGTTGAGGGGATTTCCAGCGAGATAAATTTGGCAGCCTTGAGGAAGAACTTCAATATTTGGAAAGTGAGTCAGCTGGTTATTTTCAAGATGTAGATAGCCTAGACTAGAAGCTGGATACATTGTCACAGAAGTTAGCTCGTTATTATAAAGAAATAAAGCTCTCAATCAGTGCATCCTAGAAGTATTGATTGCACAATTTGCGAGCCGATTATTGGAAGCTCGGTTAAAGCATTTTGTTCTAGATTGAGAGATGTCAGAGTCCTCAATCAATGAACCGACGAAGGGATTATGGAAAGAGATGGATTACTGTGAAAAATATCTAGGGCGTGTCGTCAATTAAAAGATTGACTTGATTTTACAGATATCGAGTAAGCTAACCAGTTTCAGTGAGGTTGGTTAATGAAGCGATATGCGCTACGACATGATCAATGGGAACGGATTAAAGATCTGCTGCCTGGGAGTAAGAGACACGTTGGGTGTACTGCCAAAGATAATCGATTGTTTGTTGAGGCCGTCCTTTACCGGTACCGAGCGGGTATACCGTGGAGAGATTTACCGGAGAGATTTGGAGATTGGAAAAATGTTCATCGAAGATGGAGCAGATGGGCTATAAGCGGTGTTTGGGAAAAAATATTTAAATATTTAGCCGCTGATGCAGATAATGAATACGGAATGATCGATTCCACGATTGTACGAGCACACCAGCATAGTGCTGGAGCCATAAAAAAAAGAAAGACGAAGATCAAGCCATTGGAAAAAGTAAAGGAGGATTGAGTACCAAAATTCACGCTACAGCAGATGCTTTAGGTAATCCAACCGGTTTTGCTTTAACTCCAGGACATGCACATGATCTGGAAGGAGCGGATTTACTTCTTTCTGGAATGCAAGCGGAGACTGTGATAGCCGATAAGGCATTTAGTGCTGAAGAACGTGTGATTCTCCCTCTAAAAAAGGCTGGTAAAGGGATAGTCATCCCCTCAAAAGATAACGCTAAAGAACCTCGCATTTACGATAAGCATCTCTATAAGGCTAGGTATCTAATTGAGAATTTTTTTGCCAAGCTGAAGCAATACCGTGGTATTGCCACACGCTATGATAAAACTGCTCGGAACTTCTTATCTGCTGTTTACTTAGCAGCCTCCGTGATTTGGCTTAATTGACGACACGCCCTAGTCGATCATCTCTGTTTTCCTCTCGTCTTTGCTCTTCAAAATATCCGAAGATATTATCCTCGACAAAATCCTAAATTTTATTCGCCAAGGCTAAAAAATACTCGATGGCTAAATTCTCAGAACCATAGTGCAGGTTAATCTTTCTTAATTCTAGGGATCCCCCAAGTATACTTTTAAATTGCCATCGAAGGGCAGTCAAAGTGTCCCTCAGAAGCGTTTGATAATTAAAATGTGAGTCATTTTATTAGCTTCTTAATAGGATGCAGGCGAGTACTCGTGGGTCAAAAGATTCAACAGAGCAATGCGATAAGAGGCTTTTAAAGAGCTGTGGAATCCTGCTTAAGCTTATGGAAGGAGAAAGCTTTACGCAGGCAGTTAAAAAGCAGCTACAAGATAAAAGCCTGTAGCAAAAGAAGGAATCGAAAGCTTGATCGAGTACTATGAAAAAAACTGTCGGGAGATTAAAAAGCTGACCAAGAGAATCGAAGAACTTGCAAGGAATGATGAGGATGTGAAGAGGCTATTGACTGGGATAGGAGCAATTACAGCCATTGCTTTCAAGGTAGAGATCGAGGATTCCAGGCGTTTTAAAAACTCGAGATCGGTTGAAGCTTATCTAGGGATGGCACCGAAGCAGTACTCTTCCGGAGAGATCAAAAGGCAAGTACAAATCTCTAAATGTGGAAGTCAGGAGATGAGATCGGTGCTGATGGAAGCAGGGATCGTGATGACGACGAGGTGAAGGAAGAGGAGCAAAGTAAAAGCATAGGGCCTAAAGCTCATGAGAAAAAATGGAGCAAAAAAAGCAGGGATGGCAGTAGGAAGAAAGCTCACTGTGATCATGCATCGAATCTGATTGATAGAGGCGATTTTATATACGGGGAGCCCCAAGAAGAGAAAATCGGCGCAATCTACCTCGTACGAGCTGGATAATAAGCAATTAGCTCGGCCGAAAGGCGCCTTAAGAGCAAAGAAAGTAAAAATAATAGACTGAGAATAAGGAAGCTAACGGCAAAAGATGCTTTGTAAGAAGCCCGAAGAAAGAGCAAAAGATGAGGGCGTTGTGACTCCAAGAAGTCGTATGCAACAGGATCCTTGCTCGATCTATCGGAAAGTATGATGAGGCGAAAAGATAAATCCTCATAAAGACCCCGAAGAGAACAATGGAACTTCTTATAAAGTGAATTATTAAGGAGAAAATCCCTTGACTTTAGCGCGATTAGAGAACAACCCCGGGCAGAAACCATGAATATTCCTTTAGCAGCTAAAAGGTAAGAACAAGCTTAGAGTTGGAGAGTCCATTTACTTAAATTCTTTTTTTCAATACAAATAATTTCAGAACCACAAAAATAATTGTTAAAAAGTATTTCATGACTTTAAAATCAAATTACTTAAATTAAGGAGGCTTAGATGGTCCCAATAGGTCAAAGTTCAGATCAAGTTCGAGTTTTTCTTACTCCCTCTGATCTCTCCCCTCGCAAAGAAATACCTGGCATCACAGAAGCTAGCTCGGATGATCTTAAAATGAGAACATTGACAATCGAAACCTCATCAACGACATTAAAACCAATCAAGCTGGAAAAATTGACACCCGAACTCAGGGCAATTTACGCGTCTGTTCGTTCTAATCAAGACATGTCACTTCCAGGAATAGATGTAAGAGGCGATTTTAGAAGAGCCATCCGTACTGGACAATTGTCCTTAAAACCGGTTGTCATTTCTGCGAGTGGTTTTGTACCTAAAGCAATGGTTGAACATTTGATGCGCAATAAAAAAGACTCAGCTTTAGGAGTTAAATACGAACCCGGAGATAAAATAACATGGATGGAAGGCGCCTTGCATACTTTTTTAACACCTCTGTGCCCTATCGTAATGTCAGGAGATTATGAGTTTAAAGATGGCCATCAAATCCGTTCGCTAAACGGAAAAGCAAGGGTAGTTATCTTAAGCGCTTCTATTCAGCCTGATTTTGAAAGCGCTTTTAAGGATGAAGTGATCATGAAAGTTGTAAAAGTTCAAGAAGAGGCTATCGAAGGACAAAACTTAGGAAGTGAATTCCTGCCTCTCTGGCAACAAACCTGTGAAGATCCTATTACCTTTCAGCGACAACTCCAAGCCTACGAAACTCTTTTACAAAAGCACATGATCTACCATTTAACCTCAAAACGACGACTACCGAGTTTAAAAGAAGTTCAGGACGTGATGCAGCCGTCCGAAGCTCTTACCTACTTAGATTTACTTATTGAAAGCTTAGATATTGACGAGCAGGCTGCTCTTCGTAATCAATTTATCAATCTTCATGATCATGTTGTCTCTTTAGAAGCGTTATTCTCTATTTATCTACAACTGGTTCGCAATGAATTTAGTATTCTAGAAGCTTTACTACCACAAGGCTATGTGTATACCATTGATCCCCCTGCTATTTTTGCTAGCCAGATCGGAAGAGGGAATGTCAATCTCCTCAATCGGCTTCAAACTCTTGCTTTTAGAGCTCTCCGCGAAGATTCCCCTTTCACTCATTTGAAAATCATCGGATTTAATGACTATGCTGATAAAGCTGCTATTGCTTTATTCAAGATCATTTTTCCAGATAAAAAGATTGTTTCAAAATCGGAGCTATTCTCTGACGGACATTACTCTCTGCAAGAAGGTTACGCCTTGGTTCTTCATAACAACAGTGATGCCTTTGGACAAAATATTGAAACAGAAGGAGCTAATACTAGCTTGGATGGAGCTATTGGAAGTTATTCCGATGCCTCATGTCAGCTTCAAAGAGATAGAGCAGATTTATTGGATTATATCTTTTAAATCTAAAATTTTATGGCGTGTTTTTAGGAGGTTGAGTCTTGTAAACAAGTAGAATTGAAAAGGCTGTAACCTTTCGGGGTTTTGTGCTTAAGCTCATGATGTTGGTTACAGCCTTCAACTAATAGCTCTCTCGGAAAAAGAGATTTTTATTAGAGTAGAGAGCTGATGGGATAGACAAACCCTTGACCTAATGGATCGCGTAGAACTCTCTACTGAATATCAAAAGGCTAATATGAGAAAAAAACCCTTTAGCCGACCTTGATTGATCCGATTACGAATAGACACAATTTTTAATTTCAGATCCTAAAAATGCTTGCCATATTTAAAAACGTGTCCGTGCTTTTTTCAGGCCCTGAAAATCAGAATTTTGCATCTCTCCATTCACCGTCTCTGCTCAATTTCTGCTTCAGAAAAAGTCTCAATCCCTTCTATTATCTCGAGTCGAGCAGTATTAGGATTGCTGGGAACTGTATAGAATTCGGAATTGCTAAAAATTTTAGCTCAAAAACCTCTCTTTAAGCTATCCTAATTTCAGAAAAATTCCCTTTAAAGGAGGAAACCATGGTTCCAGCCCTGCCGCCTTCTAGCTCACAACCCTTTCCTCCTCATCTAAAATCCTACCACCCTCATCCTCAAACCCCTTGGAACTTCAGCGAGCCCCTGTTTAAACGGGTCCAAAATTACACTTCCGATAAATCGTTTAAACTCTGTGAAGTTTTAAACACCGATCCCGAGCTCAACTTTATTTTAAAATACTTCGAACAACAAAAACCCCCCGGCTATAGCATTAAAAGCGTCGTCTGCATTCATAATCCTGATCAGACAGCTTTTTTCGAAGCAGGGTTAAAGAATATGGAACGTGAAGCGAGCAACTCCGTCTTTGCCCCCAAGGGCAAAGACGAAGAACCCAAAGCCGAACGTGCCCGGGTTCTTTCCCGCTGGGAATCTCAGGCCTCTCAGTTTTCTCCCGTGGAAATTAAAAATCTCTCATCACGAGGAACCGACAGCTGTACCAAAGCCAAAGTTCTCCCACTATGGCATGGGAGTACCAAGGAAGTTTGTCAATCGATCTGTTGGTCTGGCTTTACCTCTTTTGGAAAGCACCATTACTTTGACGAAAATGCCAGCAAAGGAAACACCAAAAGCACCGATAAAGGTTACTTTGGCAGTGGCATTTATTTTACCAATAGTGCCCAGTATGCCACCTTTTACAGTTCTGGAGGCCATGTCCTGTTAGTGTGGGTCTCGATGCGAGAGCCTTACCCAGTTGTCAATGACAAACCCCATCCTCAGAAGGGGAGTGACATGCTTAAACTCGAAGGCAGGATGCACTATCAAAACTACAATGCCCATTTTATCCCTGTAACAAATATCCGTCCTCAGGATCCTAAGTGTTTAGAGTATTATCCGTGTTATAAAGACCAACAACCTGCGTGGGATGAGTTTGTGGTATTTGAAAAAGCCCAAGCCCTCCCGAGATTTTGGATCGAGCTAGGTGTTGACTTTCCCCAAGTCGTCATTTCCGATCTCGCCACTCATGGCGAGCTTTTAAATCTTCTAATCCATCTGTTAGACCAACCTGAGGTAAAAAATTACTCGGCTCTTGCTCAGCTGCTGCAAGTTAAAGTTGATAAAACCCTCCAAAGCTCTGAAACCGCTCCCTTGAATGTCGAAGATGACCGGTTTTTTAAATTGGCCAAACGTCTCAAACCCGAGGGAGAAAAACTCAGCCCGACGGTGGCAAGCATGCTCTTGAAAAGCATGAGTTCGTCAGCTTCACCTCAACGTTCTTTGCCTTCCGTGCCGTCTAAGAGTTCTGCTAAAGCACCGTTCCCTAAAATTCAACCCCCACTTTCCGTTTCTTTGGGGGAAGATGAGTATCAAAAAGCTTTAAATTTTAGAAAAGCAGGGGATCTGAAACAAGCTTTTATTAGCTATCAAAAAGCTGCGGAGCAAGGCCACGCTGCTGCTCAGTTC
>JAFEGW010000002.1:0-140 GCA_018239715.1 Verrucomicrobiota bacterium | reverse complement strand
GCTATGACAAGGGCCAAGGAGTGGCTAAGGATGAAAAAGAGGCAGCCAAGTGGTATCAAAAAGCGGCGGATCAAGGCCATGCTAAGGCTCAGTTCGGCTTAGGGTTTTGCTACAAAAAGGGCCAAGGAGTGGCTAAGGAT
>JAFEGW010000022.1 GCA_018239715.1 Verrucomicrobiota bacterium | reverse complement strand
CCCCATTTTGGCAAACCCCTTGTTGAACTAAACCTACGGTAGCCTACCGCAACTATCCGTAAATTTAGATTTCACAAAAACTCTAAAATATGACAACGAAAAAAAATCGCCGGAAGCATTAAGGTATAATAAATACCTCAACCGTGCCTGCCGTGAAGTTAGCGGATTTACAGAACTGTTACAACGTTTTGAACGTAATATTTCCATCCTCGGCAGAAGCAGGCGAACCTTTGACAACTACAGTCGCCACATAGCAGCCATGGCGCTGCATTTTGGCTGTCTGCCTACAGAACTGGATGAAGAACAGCTCAAGGACTACCTCTACGAGCTGCAGCAGCGCAGTAAAACACCTAGCCAGACTTACTTCAAACACACCGTTTACGGCCTTCGCTTTATGCTCAAAGGTGAAGGTCTTCCTTATAGCCATCTTCATCTTCCTTCCATCAAAAAGGATAAAAAGCTACCCACCGTACTAAGCAAAGCCGAAGTGTGGCGTATGCTTCAGACCGCTGTGCTGCTCAAACACAAAATACTCATTGGCCTGCTCTATGGTTGCGGACTCAGGTGCATGGAAGTAAGAAGTGTGAGATTAAAAGACCTGGATTTTGATCGTAAGATGTTACATGTCGTTCAGAGCAAAGGCCGCAAGGATCGCTATGTTCCTTTATCAGGTCACCTGATCCGGGGGTTAAAAAAATATATTGCTGCCGAACGGCCTGCAGAGTGGCTGTTCAATGGAAAACCCTCTGAGCGTGGTGGTGGCGATTTTGATAACCGCTACAGCCAGCGGGGTGTACAGTGGGCAGTGAGCCGCATTGCCAAAGATGCAGGCATCACCAAAGAAGTAAGTGTACATACGCTGCGCCATACATACGCCTGTCACCTGCTGGAAGAAGGCATGAACATCGTTACGCTCAAAGAACTCATGGGCCACGCCAACATAGAAACGACGATGGGGTACCTGCACATCTGCCAGTTGGATGACCGTAAAATGTTCAGCCCCTTAGACAGCCTCTTTGCCCGATGCACTCAAAAGTAGCCTGCACTGAGCGAAGTCGAAGTGAAGTAGCCGATGTGTTGCAAAGGCTGGGCAGTCAAAGAGAACAGATGGGATTGAACACGCATCAGCTAAGAACCCTTCGTGCCATAGAGATGTGCAGGACACCTATGCTCGGGGGGCATGTGGATGCCTGCAATGCATGTGGCCAAATCAGCATCAGCTATAATAGCTGCAGAAACCGTCATTGTCCTAAATGCCAGGGACATAAAGGCGAAGAATGGATACAAAAACGTGAACAGGATTTGTTGCCCTGCACTTATTATCATGTTGTGTTCACGCTGCCGCAGCAACTCAATCCCCTGGCCCTGCA
The DNA here is from genome assembly GCA_018239715.1 of Verrucomicrobiota bacterium. Taxonomy (GTDB): domain Bacteria; phylum Chlamydiota; class Chlamydiia; order Chlamydiales; family Rhabdochlamydiaceae; genus PALSA-1444. The sequence goes on along the minus strand of JAFEGW010000022.1, from coordinate 989 downwards.
CCATCCGGCATTGGTCTATGATGTACTGTTCAAAAGTGTGTGGCAAACGATCCGGCAGTTTGGCACAACGTCAGGGATACACTTAGGCATGATAGCGGTGCTTCATACCTGGGGGCAGAACCTGTCACTTCATCCGCACCTGCATTGTATCATTCCCGGAGGCGGCATAGACAAGAGTGGTAAATGGCAAAAGCAGGTTCGCAGTAATAAATATTTGTTTTCGGTAAAAGCCTTAAGCAAAGTGTTCCGGGCAAAGTATGTGCAACAGCTTAGGGAAAAGAGAATAGAAGATACAGCTCTATTAGAAAGTCTTTTTCAAAACGATTGGGTAGTATATGCCAAACGGCCCTTTGGCGGCCCAAAGCAGGTGATAGAATACCTGGGAAGATACACCCACAAAGTAGCCATCAGCAATCATCGTTTGCAACAGGTGACTGGTACAGATGTTTTATTTACGTATAAGGATTACCGTAACAGTGGAAAGGCAGGGGTGATGTCTTTAACCCACAGGGAATTTATCCGGCGCTTTGCACAGCACATCCTGCCGTTGCGCTTTGTGCGCATCAGGCATTACGGCATTGTGAGCAGCACCTGGAAGCGTGGAAAGTTACAGGAATTGCAGAGCGAATTAAAAGTAAAAAGGCCAGAGGCAAAAACAAAAACTTTACTCAGGAAATGCCCTTGCTGCAAAATCGGCACATTGATAACCATTGAAGTGTTTGGAAAGCGTGGCCCACCCAAAGAATATCTTATGGAAAACCAACCTGTGCCTGTCTCGCTTTCATAGCGCCGATGGGTAAGGGATTTTATTGTCTGACAAAAATGAAAAATATCAGATATTAAGACCAATGAGAATCCCTCAGAAAAATCAAGTTGCCTAACTTGATAGTGTAGCTCAACTCCTCTTCACGACATCTCCATACTAACCGGTTTCGTTCAACATGCGGCTTCATTGTCGGTGCTGCGCACCCAACGAAGCCTTAGTTGTT
>JAFEGW010000021.1:11612-11831 GCA_018239715.1 Verrucomicrobiota bacterium | reverse complement strand
TAGAGTCAAAGGTGAAAAAGAAGCCGCTCTTGAAGCACAAATCACCGCTCTTCGTCGTCAGAAAACCGAAGGCTTAGATGCTGATATTGCTAAACTTAAAGGTGAAAAAGAAGCAGCCCTTGAAGCTGACATCACTAAAGTCAAACGCACCAAAGAAGCCGCTCTCGAAACAGAAATCGCCGCTCTGCGTACTCAGCAAACGCAAGGCGTGGATGAGCA
>JAFEGW010000021.1:0-11462 GCA_018239715.1 Verrucomicrobiota bacterium | reverse complement strand
GCTGACATCACTAAAGTCAAACGTCAGCGTGAAGCTGCTCTTGAAACAGAAATCGCCGCTCTGCGCACCCGGCAAACGCAAGGCGTGGATGAGCAAATTGCTGAGCTCAAGCGACAAAAAGAAGCTGCTCTTGATGCTGATATTGCTAGAGTCAAAGGTGAAAAAGAAGCCGCTCTTGAAACAGAAATTACTGCTCTTCGTACCCAGCAAACTCGAGGCGTAGATGAGCAAATTGCTGAGCTTAAACGGCAAAAAGAAGCAGCCCTTGATGCTGACATCACTAAAGTCAAACGTCAGCGTGAAGCTACCCTTGATCAAGAGATTGCTAGAGTCAAAAACGAAAAAGAAGCCGCTCTTGAAGCACAAATCACCGCTCTTCGTCGTCAGAAAACCGAAGGCTTAGATGCTGATATTGCTAAACTTAAAGGTGAAAAAGAAGCTGCTCTTGAAACAGGAATCGCTGCTCTTCGCACCCGACAAACGCAAGGCATAGACGAGCAGGTTGCTGAGCTTAAACGGCAAAAAGAAGCTGCCCTTGACGCTGACATCACTAAAGTCAAACGTGAAAAAGAAGCCGCTCTTGAAACAGAGATTGCTGCTCTTCGCACCCGGCAAACGCAAGACGTAGATGAGCAAATTGCTGAGCTTAAACGGCAAAAAGAAGCTGCCCTCGACGCTGACATCATTAAAGTCAAACGTGAGCGTGAAGCTGCTCTTGAAACAGAAATCGCCACTCTTCGTCGTCAGAAAACTGAGGGCTTGGATGCTAAGATCGCTGAACTCAAACGTACTAAAGAAGCCGCTCTCGAAACAGAAATCGCCGCTCTTCGTCGTCAGAAAACTGAGGGCTTAGACGCTGAGATCGCTGAACTCAAACGTACTAAAGATGCTGCTCTTGAAACAGAGATCGCCGCTCTTCGAACTCAGAAAATTGCAGCTTGTGAGGCAGAAGCCGCTCAGCTCAAGGCAACTAACGACGCTCTTCGAGCTGAACAAGCTCAATTAGAGGAAAAAGTTGAGAGGCTTCGAACAGACAGTTCATCCCTTAGGGATAAAAAGGCAGTCCGAATGGAAGGGACTGACAAAAACTCAGATAAGGAAGGGAAATCAAATGGGACAGGTGCAAAAGATGCTGCTAAACCCCTATCTTCCCAAGACAAAGAAAGACAGCAAATTATTGAACAATACCCAACTATAGAAGCTTTAGCTGAGAAGATACTACGCGACAAGAAAAGAGTAGAGGAGCAAAAAAAGAAATCGGATGAAGCGCAAACGAAACTCGAAAAAGAGAGACTCGGATTAACGGAGAAAATGAGTAAAGCATTCGTTGTTTTTGAAGCTCAAATCAAGGAATTAAGAGAAAAAAACCAAAAGCTTGAAGCACAGCTTGCACAAGCTCAGGCAACACAACAATTGAAACAAAGCTAATCAAGGAGAGCTAGGCTCTCCTTTAAAACCTAATATAGGTTTTATAACACAAAAAAAGAACTATAGAAAATCAAAAACAAAGGTTTAATATGGCAATAACGACAAGTACTGAAACACAGCCCCTTCTTAGCCACCCTTTACCGCCACTAACATATACGCAAAAAAAAGCTTTAGCTCTCACGCTAGGCACATTTCAGTTAATCGGTGGAATTTACGGCATGTATAATGCCGCAACAGATCGCGAGAGAACTTCTTTTAATTATAACCAGTTCATAACATCTTTTGTTCTTACAGCCTCAGGCACGTTGACCAATTTGTTATGCTTAAAAGGTATATTTCCTTTTGAGTTTAGACATCCCGAGCCGGTTCAGCATGTAGCTGAGGTTGTATCTCCAGCAGAACCTGAGCCCGCTGCTGAAGAACTAGATCTCCTTCCCCTATTGCATAAATATAGACTTCCTATTGCCGACACACCTGAAGAACAGCGTGCTACGTTAGAAGAATATATCGATCGTTTATTACATACACCCGAGTCTGAGAGAGAAGCTGCAGTTTCTGACGTCATACAAAGTTTACGGGCCTTAGGTCAAATCAGACTCTCCATCGGCAGTGTTCCTTCTTCACGTGCAGGTTCTAGACCCACTTCAGCTCACACAACACCTGCCCCTTCTCCGGTAAAAAAAGGAAGAGACACTACTCCTACTAGTCGATATGCAACATCCGTTTCAGTACCCGGAAGCCCTGGAGATGTAGAAAAAGGCACTTTAGGAAGCGCCAAAAAGCAAGATTAAAAATATTGAGGAATAAATGCGTCTGAATAACTAAGAGCTAGCAACCCCTCCTCTATTATAAGACTCCTAAAACTCGCCGTTAAGAGGCTAGTTAGATTCTTCTTCCTTGATGAGGGGATTATTCAAGAGCAGACAAAAGATCTTATAAAATTCAACCTTTAGGAAAAAATATGTCAGGACCAGCAGATAAATCTTTAAATATACAAGACGAAAGAACCGCCCTTCTTGGAACTTCATCGCGGTTGAATAGCATTAACCTTCCTTACTATATAGGGGCAGGAGTGGTAAATGTGGGATGCTGGGTGTTTGGAGGATATGGGATCTATTCGACAGTGACACACCATCCTGTCGATGGAATGAAGTTGGCTCTTTCGATCTTTACGATGCTAGCTCCGACAATTTGTACAGCCGCATGTTGTAAGGGAGTAAAGCCTACCAAATTACCCAAAGTTGAACCCTCACCCTCCAACGTGGAAGCAGGAAAAGGAAAAAGCAAAGCCGACCTTTCCAATTTGATAGAAAAAGTAAGAAGGGTGATTTCAGATGAAAAATATTCTAAGTTAGTTACCTCAAGAGAAGCCCATGCACCATCTTCTTCTAAAGCACTCCTTTCAGAGCAAATCGATATTTTAATTTCACTTTTAGCAACGGTGGACAGCAAAGCAGAGCAGCTCACTGCAGCATTAGCAGAGTCCGACAGACAACTAAGAGAGAAAGCAAGATTGCTCCATGAGAAAGAAAGTGCCCCAGTTCCATCCGCTCCAGCTGTGGACTTAGATGCTCTCCGCAAGGAAATCGTGGGAACAGTACTTTCTCCTATTTCTACTAGCATCCATTCACTTCTTTCTGATGCGAGATTCCAAGAAGGGGCCAAAGGTATCGAACAGGAAAGTTCTGAAAATTTAGAGGCCTTTGTTTTTCGTCAAATTGCAAGTATTGGAACTCTTTTAGAGACACTCTTGAGCAGCGCCCAACAGTCTGATCAAGCATTAATAGCTACAAAAGAAGATTTTGAAGCCCAAGTGGATGCTCTTGACGCAAAACTACAAGCTTTAATGTCTGCACAAAAACTTCCAAGTCCAGCTCCGTCAGATTCCACTGCGAGCCCAGCCGCTGCAGCGACTCCAAGCCCAGCCCGCTTATCTCCTGCTCCTGCAGCAGATGCCGATTTAGAGGCGCTTAAAAGAGATATTTTTGCTGGAATTAATAACCTTAAATTGGCTGTCTCCCCTTCTTCTCGACCAGGGTCGCGTGCTTCGTCAACGCCTGCCTCTCCTGCAAAATCTGCACCTAGTTCACCTGCAGCTCGTACTCCTGCAGCCCCTGCAAGTGCGACTCCAGGTCCAAGCGGTCTGCGAAACGAAGGCCAACCTGAGGGCTAACTTCTACATGATCCCGGGCTGAAGGCCCGGGAGGGTGAAAGCATCTTTCAAGATTATCGCAAAACACTTGCGATCTGAATGATCTATTTTGAGTAAATCTGCCAGAGGCCATGGATTCCATTGGCAATCGACTGAACCGCCATGGAGCCTAGGATCAGGCCTCCGATACGGGTAATCAGATGGATCCCGGTGGCTTTGAGCATCCGCTCGATCGTGCCTGCGAAGTAGAGCACGGAGCCGGTCGTAAGAGCCACGAGGATTGCGCAGATCGAAAGAAAGATATGGTCGAAAAAACCGGTCCAAGTTGAAGCGCCCACGATCACGGTCGTGATAGCACCGGGGCCTGCCATGATCGGCATGGCTAGAGGAACGACAGCAATGGAGACTTTATTAAAAGCCTCGGCTTGGTCTTCTTGAGTCTGTTGGATCCGGCTGGGACGGGCATTGAGCATCGACAAGGCCACGAGGGCAAGGACTGTTCCCCCAGCGACTTGGAACGCAGGGACGCGGATTCCAAAAATATTTAAGAGGGGTAGGCCAACCCAAGTGACGACAACCAAGATGATGGCGACAGCGAAGCTTGCCGTCCTTGCAATCTTTTTTTTCTCTTCGTCGGTTTTGCCATAGGAAAGATTTAAAAGGGCCGGAAGGGCCGATAAAGGGCTGCAAACAACGAGAAGTGAAAGAAAATAGTTGATGACGTCTGAGAGGCCCATTGCAGGAAACCTTCCTAAGCTTTATTCTTATCCATAGCAAAGAACAGGTTTTATGAAAAAAAGTTTTATTAAGGCTCTGCTTTTATCAGGAGCAGCTTTAATTCCATTAATGCTTATTTTCTTTTCTGTGAGAGAAAAGAAAATGGAGGGCAACTCCTCTCCTCTTTCTGAAAAACCGTTTGTCATTGTCATTTCATCGTATAACAATGAAACCACCTGCGAACAAAACATTCTTTCAGCCCTCAGCCAACAGTATAGCAACTTCCGGATCGTTTTCATGGATGATGACTCGAAAGATGGGACGTATGAAAAAGTCAAAGCTTTAGTCGACCGGTCGCCGCATCAGGAGAAAGTCACACTGCTCCGCAATTGGGAGGCCGAAGGCACGCTTAAAAATCTCTATCAGGCCGTTCACGGATGCAAGGACGAAGAGATTGTCGTCCGTCTGGAGGGGCATGATTTGCTCGCCCATCCTTTTGTTCTCACGAAGCTCAACAAAGTTTACGCTAACCCCGCGATCTGGATGACGTATGGGAACTATCTAGATTACCCCTCCTATCAACAGAAACCCAGGCTTTGCCAAAAGTTCCCTAAGACCGTTTTGCGCAGCCAGAGGTTCCGGCATTATAAATGGGTCACGGCCCCCTTGCATACATTCTATGCAGGGCTTTTTAAAAAGATCTCTTCCGACCATTTGATCCGGGAGGGGAAATTCTTGCCGATGGCAGGCGAGGTTGCGGTCATGATCCCCATGTTGGAGATGGCCTCTAACCATTTCCAATTTATCGATGAAGTCCTCTATCTCTGCAATCGGACCCCTCTTTTCAGCCATCTCAAAGATCGGCTCGTCCTGCATCACACTTATGATCGGTATGTCCGGTCTTTACCTGCGTATCAACCTTTGGAGCATGCTCCTTACTTACCCTTTGAAACACGCCGATGAATGAACTGATTTTTGTCTTACAGATCGTCCTGATGGTCGGCGCCCTTTTTTGGGCATCAAAACTGGGCAAAGAAGCGCTCATTGCCTTGTGCGTTCTCCTGGCAGTCATGGCTAACCTATTTGTTCTCAAACAAATGCTCATTGCCGGCTGGAATGTCAGCTGCAGCGATGCCTTTGCCATTGGAAGCATCTTCGGGCTCAACATGATTACCCAGGCCTACGGCCGCGAGGCGGCAAAAAAGACGATCTGGATCTCGTTTTTCGGGATGGTGTTCTTTGCGGCTCTTTCCCAAGTTCATCTTTTATTTACCCCTAGCCCTGCCGACACGAGCCATCCTCATTTCGCCTTTCTCTTATATGTCACGCCACGGCTGCTAGTGGCTTCGCTGGCGACATTTTTCCTGGTGCAGCAGCTCGATGTGCGGCTCTATGGATTTTTTCAGAAGAAGTTTTCAGGTTGGTCATGGCGGACGAGGAGTACCGTGTGCCTGTTTATTTCCCAGGCCTTTGATACAGTCCTTTTTAGTCTTTTAGGCCTTTATGGGATGTTCCAAGAATTGACGTCGATGATCGTCGTCAGCTACTTGGTCAAATGCGCTGTGATTGGCCTGACGTCGATGGTGGCAGGATTTTACGACCCGCTGAAGAAGTTGATGGAGAAGGAAACGGTATGAAATTTGAAATTCTCCACACTTCTTCCAAATCGAGGGCACGCGTCGGAAGGATCCATACGCCGCATGGAGTGATCGACACCCCCAACTTCGTTGCAGTGGGGACGAATGGGACTTTAAAAGCGCTAGACAACAAAACGGTGCAAGAGATCGGCCTGCAGCTGATGTTTTGCAACACCTATCACCTGTTGCTCCAACCGGGGACCGAAGTCGTCCGTGAGGCCGGAGGCATCCATACCTTCATCAACCGGCGCCTTCCGATTATCACCGACTCGGGGGGATTCCAAGTGTTTAGCCTGGCCTACGGCTCGGTTGCCAATGAGCTTAAAAGCCGTGGGACTAAAAAAACCGACGGGACCGTTTTAAAGATTACCGAGGACGGCGTGCTCTTTCGGTCGTACCGAGATGGAAAAAAAATCCTGCTGACCCCTGAGAGCTCGATTGAAGCTCAAAAGAATTTAGGGGCCGATATTATCATTCCTTTCGATGAATTGCCCCCTTACCATATCGACCGGGAAAAACTGATCAAATCCCTCGAAAGGACTCATCGATGGGAAGCAAGATCGCTTGAGGCTCATTTAAAAAATCCTCAAGGGCAAGCGATGTACGCCGTGATCCACGGCGGTATCGATCCCGATCTTCGGCAAAAGAGCTGCCAGGTTCTCTCTCAGCTGGCCTTTGATGGATTTGCGATTGGCGGGAGTATGGGAAAAACGAAGGGCGAAATGATCGAAATGCTGACGGCGATGATGCCGGCTTTGCCTTTAGAAAAGCCGAACCATTTGCTCGGCATTGGTGATCTAGAGTCGATTGCTGCGTGCGTTCCTTTGGGAATTGATACGTTTGACAGCTCTTATCCTACCCGGGCGGCACGCCATGGGATGGCTCTCACTCAGGCGGGCCCTTTAAATCTCACGAAAGGGGAATATGCGAGCCGGTTCGAGCCGATTGAAAAGGGGTGTACCTGCACCACCTGCCAGCATTTTACCATCGCTTATATCAACCATCTTTTCAAAGCGCGGGAGATGACTTCTTTGACATTAACCACAATACATAACCTTCACTTCATGGTCGAGCTAATGCGCCGCTATCGCGAGGCAATTGCGGCGGATCTTCTCTGATTTAGCCCCTAGCGGCAGGCCATCGCAGCGGTGGGCTTTCTCTCGCCGGCCTCTTCGAGCTGGTGGCGATAGCAGCGGTAGCAAACAGGAAAATATTTTTCTTCGGCCCCGAGTTGAATGACAGGACCTTCAAGGGTGGCTTTTCCATTCACATGGCGGATGTTCATGATCGATTTGCGGTTGCAATAGTAGCAGGTCGCTTTGACTTCTTCGATGGAGTCGGAGAGTTCCATCAGCCGGAGAGATCCTGGGAAGAGTTTCGAGCGGAAATCGGTTCTCAGTCCATAGCAAATAACAGGAATTTCTTTATCGAGAGCGATATCGCGGAGCTGCTCGATATGCTCCATCGACAGGAAATGGGCTTCATCGACGAGGATGCAGCTGATCCCTTCGTAATTAAGCTGAAAGAGGTCGGTGGTAGGGCTGACCAAAATATCGGCCTCCATTTGGAGTCCGGCGCGAGATTTGATATTTTCCCGCCCAAAGCGCGTATCCATGTCGGGCTTGAGAAGCAAGACCTGCTTTCCTTGCTGACGGTAATTGTGTGCAACGGCAAGAAGGTTGAGGGTTTTTGCACTTCCCATGGTTCCGTGCCGAAAATAAAGCTTGGCCATTTTTAGACTCCCGGTTAAGGTTGAACATGATGAAATTCTTAGGTAATATTGTTTTTCAGGTTACTCGATTGACTGATTTTTGAGGAGGTGAAGATGACGCCGGATATCAAAATAAGGACTCTGACGGGAGCTGCGATCAAAACTTACATCCCGAGCATTGTCAAAGTCAGACAAGAGGTTTTAAAAGAATATCCCTACCTGCGTGTCGGCCATGCTGAGGAAGACACCAAGTACTTTAGGCAATTAAGCCAGAGTAAAGATGCGATTGCGGTCCTAGTCTTTGACGGGCCTAAAATTATCGGAGTGTCGACAGGCATTCCCCTTGAACAGCAGCTTTCTCATTTGCAGAAACCCTTCCTAGAAAACAGCCTCGACCCTGCTGACTATTACTATTTTGGAGTCTGCGCCCTTCTGAAAAACTACCGAGGACGGGGAATCGCCCACCATTTTTTTGACTTAAGAGAAGATCATGTCAAACATCTCAAGCGGTTTAATAAAATCTGCCTGAGCAGCGTTGTCCGCCCCAAAAATCACCACCGAAAACCTAAAGACTATAATTCTTTAGAGTCCTTTTGGAAAAAAAGAGGCTATGTCGAAAAACAAGATCTCATTACCCATCTCAACTGGTGTGAAATCGATGAAAAGGCCCCCTCCCCCAAACCTTTGATGTTTTGGGTGAAAGAAGTCTCTTAGATCTCTGCCGGGTTGACTACGACATGTTTGATCTGCTGACGATTCCAAGTATAGGTGATATGGACCAGGCCGTCTTGCGTCTGGATCATCGCAGGATAAGAAAATTCTCCTTCCTTCTCTTCGAGCACCACTTTCATAACCCAACTCTCTCCCCCATCATCTGAGACGGCAATATTGAGCGGATACCGCTCGGTCTTAGAATCGTTATAGACGAGCAAAATTCTGCCGTCTTTGAGGTTGACGGCCTCAATCGCTGAGTTAGGGTTGGGCAGCGAGGTCGGTTTTGCGGATGTCCAAGTTTTTCCCTGATCGTCGGAGGAAGCCGTGCAAACATAACCGATCTGATGCGACCGGGCGAGCAACTTGATCGTCCCATTTTTAGCAAAGAAAACAGTAGGCTGGATAATGCCGAAATATTGATTAGGAACATTGATGGGACTGCTTTTCGTCCAAGTTTTTCCATCGGCCGTGATGTCCATCCAACATCCCCATCTTTGCCAGCTCTCCATGGAAGATCCGCAAAGGAGCGTTTGATCTTTTAAAAGAAGCGGTTTGCTGCGGACAGGCCCGAGGATCCCTGCAGGGAGAGGCTCCGGCTGCGACCAGCTTTTGCCTCCATCTAAAGAACGTTTGAGCATTCCTGACCACTGTTGAGGGTTTCTACCAGCTTTATAGAATAAGAGAGTCTCTCTCGAGGGCATCGTGAATAAGACAGGATTCCAGCAAGGAATGTCTTTTGCCCTCGCAACTTCTTGAGGAGCATCCCATTTGGCAATAAACCTGGACATCCAAATCGCCACATCCCTATGTCCCTCCTCGGTCCCAGCAAACCAGGCGCAAAGTAAATGGCCGTCGGGGGTTTCAGTCAACGTCGAAGCATGGCAGGAGGCAAAAGGAGGATTTGAAAAAATAAATTCTTCTCGAACAATCGAAGGATGGGAGGCTTCTAAGATCAGAAACGGAAGTAAAAAAAGGTAAGCAAGGATTTTTTTCATAGGAAGAGAATAACAAGACAGCGAGATGTGTTCAATGCATATCGGGCATCAACCAATAGGGGTGGGAAAGGTCTTTTTCATACTTGCCCGTGGCCTCATTATAAAGCATAACGGGATCTAAATTTTCTCCATAACGGGCTTGAAGATAAGCGACAGTCTGATGAGGGACAGGGACTTCCACTCCATCGAACATCGCTTTTTTCAAGGGAAAGATCACCTCGTAGGCATAAGCATTGATATATCTTTTTTCCCTTTCCAGCCACCATTTCGGCATGAAAGGACTCTCCTCAAAAGAGAAGATCCCTGCTAGGGTTTTCTTCTCCTGATCAATCCGAACAACCGAGAAATCAATGCAGGCTCGGTTTTCTTTGATATAAACGCGGATGTAAGCTTTGGGACAGCTGCGGCTCGACCAATCCTGGACCGCATATTTTTCCGGATTGAGCTTCCTAAGCACATGCATGACATTATCAAAATCAGGCTCTAAGATGGCTAAATCAATATCGTTGTCCCAGGGGATGACTCCTCCATAGCGGAAGGCGCCGATGCATGTTCCATTCTCCAGCCAAAAAGGGATTTGATGCGTATGCAGCAGAGCTGTAATTTCGCGCAGGGCTTCTTTTTCTAAGAAAAGGGCATTTTCATCACCGGGCCGCCGCTGAAACCGCGGAAACTCTAGAGAGGCTCCCTGTTTAAAATCATTCACGGCAAGCCCCATTTGCAGGTATTTTGCTAAATTCGAGGCAACATAGTGTTGCGAAGCCTGCAGAGCTGCATGCCTTTGCCTAGTTTCTTCCGAGAAATAAGAGAGCCCCTTAACAGCGCTTCCCAGAACTATACTGAAAGGACATGCAACGACGGAGGCTGCGGTCCTCAGTTTAAAATGGGGATGGTAGTCGAACATCTGCTGAAAGACATAATGGTCGCCTTCTCGAGCAGCTTTTTTCCCTGCGAGCAGATAATGGACAGGGGTCAGAAGTGTATTGCCCCATTTTTCCAGACCCTCCGCATCTTCGGCTGCGGTATTGAGGAAAAGGCTACCACAGAGGAGATGGTAGGCTGCGACACAAGGCATACCAATATGAATAATCCCATTCCAAATGCGATCGAACATATCTTTTAAGATATGTTTTTCAAGAAATTTTCACATCTGAAAATTTATGAGTGGAGATTTCTTTGAGTATGTGTTTTCAGATCAAACGAATCAACGAACATCTGGTGCTGCTGATCACGCGGTGTATCAGGGTAATAGACCACCATGAGTCGATAGAGTGTATTGCCCACGAGAATGAGTCTCCCTTCAATTTCATTTTCCCCTTCTTTCATCCGAAAATCCATCGCGGGATAATTTTTATGCTTCACGATTTTTTTATCGATGAGCTCTGTCCCGGGCATATGTTCCTGCACAACTTTCATCGCGCCTTTTAAAAGAGTATTGGAACTGAAAATTCTCCACTTCTTAGGAAGCTCGAGGTAGCTGACAGAAAAAGAGGCATCTTTTTCGGCTTTAAATTCGCTGAGATTGATGGGGTCGCCATTGGGCACATCGATTGTCTTGGAAGCAACTTCAGGTTTTTTAGGAAACTGCACGGAAAACTTCCCATCATCGGAGATATATTGGACCCACCCGCTGCCTGCAACACGATGCTCATACTCGACAGCAACTTCCGAAAGGTCTTTTCCATAGAACAAAGCGCTGCCTGCTGAGCAGGCAATCATGAGCGCCACCACATAGCGCCAAAAGCTGATCGGCTGAGAAAGGATGCGGCCAGGCTTCCCTAAAAAGAAGGCCCGCTTAAAGCTTGCGCCCCAAGAAAGTTCTGAGAGAGAAATCCCAAAGAGCTTTTTACCGGGGGTTGTTTTCCACTTTTTTAAGAGGATCGCTTCAAAAGGAGCCCAAAAGAAAGGCACGGCCAGAGCAAATATCAAGTAAAAATTTTCATTCACTTCGACCGGGGCCATCAGAGATAGAAAGACGAAGCCGAAGTAAAAAAGACCGTAATCGAGCAGGCGTGCTAGAAATCGACGTAATGATAAAAACATAAATTGTATCAATATTGTATTACAAAACTAAGTTTATTTCCATGAATCTATCCCGATAATCTAAA
>JAFEGW010000020.1 GCA_018239715.1 Verrucomicrobiota bacterium | reverse complement strand
TTATCTCGTGACTACACTATCTAGGAAATGTGACCTCTCAGCTATTTGCCAATCTCTACCTACACGAACTGGACGATTTTATCAAGCAAGAGCTGCATGAGAGATATTACCTGCGCTACTCTGATGATTTTATCATCTTATCGTCCGATGAGAGTCATTTAAGCTCCCTCATTGCGGTGATTCGAGAATTTCTTGTCAGAAAACTCCGATTAGAACTTCATCCCAAAAAAGTGATTCTCCGAAAATTGAGTCAGGGAATCGATTTTGTGGGCTATGTGGTTTTTGAGCATTATACATTGCTGCGTACCAGTACTCAGCAGCGCATGAAAAAACGTTTAAAAACAGCCTACGCAGGATATTTGACAGACACAGAAACCGCTACTTCTATGGATCAAAGATTACAGTCGTATTTAGGCATCTTATCTCATGCCAACCAGCACTCCTTGTCCCAAGCGATGGAAAATGCCTACGGAGTACGGGAAGCTTAAACTTTTAAAAGATTTTGAGGCCGGCCAGGCCGGCCTCCAAGGACCAAAAAAACAACCAAGTTCCTTTTTTCCAAGGACCAATGGTCCAATGGCCAAGGGCCATCAGAACAACCGCAGGGAACCGACGCCGTGGCCCTCATTGGCGCCGAAGTCGACGCCGCTGAGGCCGCCCGGGGCAAAGCCCCCAACAACCAATTGCCAGTTAGCATCATACTTTTCCTGACACCGCGTATAAGTCCAGGGGCTGTCACCATAGAGTCTGGCTCCGGATTGGACGTGTTCCATGAAGATAGAGACAGCTGCATCTAAAATGGTGGGGACTTGGTAAGGAGTACGGGTATTTTGGGCGAAGCTAGCCACCAGGGCCTGTTGGTCAGCATACGCTTTGCTTCGGCTTCCAGGAAGCACATCACGGCTTAGGAGGGCCCAATGCGCTGCTGGAGCTGGAGGATCGGTGTATACTCCGAGATTAAAATATTGGTATTTTGTGGGATGACCTTGCTTGGGCTTTTGGACAAGCTCTCCAAGGCTTTCGAGCTTGAGGGGCTGCCCATTGACGGTTTGAGGGATTAGTGTGAGGAGATGGGTCTCTCTTACCTTCTTGCCGGGCCAGAAGGGGCAGGGAGAGTTGAGGATTTGTTCGATGTCAGGAGGAAGTGGAGGCTCTACACCAATGTCTCCAAAGTATTGTTCCCATTTCGCTTTCCCAAAGGCCATGGATGGGACGGTTCGTTCTACGGCCTTAATGGGCTCAACAAGAGCTTTTTTTTCAACTGCAGGAGAGGGAAGCTGTCCTCTTACTTCCAGTTTTAATTTTTTTATCTTATCTTTCATTTTGAGTTGATTGAGTTGTAAGAATAGCAGTTTGGCTTGCAGATGCTCTGGTTCTTTGATCGAGACCATTCTACAGAGCTCTATCCGCTCTTTGATAGGCATGGAAGGCTCATTTGCCCCTTTTATGAGCATTTTAAGTGTCTCTGAGGATTCGTGCTCCATGGCTGCCATTGTTTTCCATGTCTCTGCATGTCCCGGAAAGGCTTCGAGTGCAAGGCGGCAGAGGCGCATTGCGCTGAGGTTATCTTTATTGTAAAGGGCCTGTTGAGCTAGTTCTAAAAACAGGATTGCAGCTTCTTGTTTTTGTCCGCTGTTGTTAAGAATATTTCCAAGCTTTTCTTTAATGGCGGGATGGGAAGCGAGCTCTAGGGATTTTTTTAGGGTGGCAATTGTCTCAGCTTGTTTACCCTCGTGCATTTGAAGATCGGCTAAAACGACATAAGCAGAAGCAGCGCGGTCTTTTTCTCCTTTTTTTTCGAATAATCGTGGGAGATGGGCGTAGTCTTCGCTTTTGGATGTAAATTGCAGGGCCATGAGATAGAGTTTTTCTGCGTCTATGAGCTGGCCTTTTTTTTCTAGATCCTGTGCTCCAACGAGCAGGGGCTTGGCAAGGGCGTCATTCTGATCTTGTCCATGGGGCTGGGGGACATTTTTTTCATCCGCGCCTCGTGGGAGGGCTTGAGATCCTTGAGATTGATACGACTCTATCGTCTCTTTTAAAGCCCGATTCGGTGCAAGGTCATCCGAGATAAGCGGTTGCTGATTCATCGGGCAGGTGCTTTTGGTTTTAAGCCATTCCACTATGGCTTTTCTTTCAAAGCTGTGCCCATGTTTATCGATCACGGGATCGGTCATGATGTCATTGGTGATAGGACAAATGAATGAAGGCAGTGGTTCACTTGACCTGGGGTGAACGATCTGTGGTGCTAAAGATAGGCTGCTTATTGCTGTGCTCATACTGATTTCCTCCGAAAGATATGATCTTTTTAGGCAAAAGTTTAGCATATGGTTTATTTATTTATATAAAAAAAATTGGAGCTCGGATTAAGCGAAAAAGTTTGGCTCTTTCTTAAATAAACTATCCTTCTTAGCGTACGTTATAATCCGTTTCGTGAGCTGACCCCAGATTTAGCTAAAAAGGATACTCGACGGAGTAACTTATGTCTACTCTATTCCTGGTCTTTTAGGGACCGGTCAATGGCTCGCTTGGCTTCACGGGCTTTAATGGCGGCCCGCTTGTCATAAGCCTTTTTACCTTTGGCGACGCCCAGCCTGACTTTAACAAAGCCATTTTTAAGATATAGGGCCAGAGGGATGATCGTCAGTCCTTTTTCATCAATGACAGATTTTAAACGGAGAAGTTCGCGTTTATGGAGAAGTAATTTCCTTTCTCGACGTTCTTCGTGATTATAAATGTTGCCGAATTTATAAGGAGCGATGGAGGAATTTTTAAGATAAGCTTCGCCCCGATGAAAAACGACATAAGCTTCTAGCAGGTTTCCGCCATGATTACGGAGCGATTTAATCTCAGTACCAAGCAGGACGATACCCGCTTCGAGAGTTTCTAAGATTTCGTAGTTGTGAAAGGCTTTTCGGTTGGAGACGAGATCTTCCATGCTAGGGATGATAGCAGAAAACCTCTCTACAATACAACCGAGTCTTTAACTGCATGCCGGATAGCTTGTTCTGTGGCATGGATAGCAAGTGTGCTGACGAGAAGCTCATCGGCCGGCTTGCTGCCCAAAGAAACAAAGAAAAGAGCATCTCCATCGTACTTGGTAAAGACAGGGCGGATCGCTCTAGCCATGCCGCTGACGGCTGTCTTAGCGAGCCGTGTGAGCTCACTTTTATCGAAGGCTGCATTGGTAAAGAGAGCGATCAGGGTCGTATTAGGAAGGGGAATATCGAGATGAGAAGTCAGCCCTCGGCGGAGCGACTCTTCGAGATGGGCGAAATTTCCATCTTCTTTGACGGCTCCGGCTATAATTTTTCCTTGAGGGTCTACAATATCTCCCAAGCTGTTGACAAGGGCGTAGGCCAAGACTTTGATGCCGTTGGATTCTACGAGGGAATAGCCGATGCCTCCTCTCATGGGACGAGCAGATTCTAAGAGTTTCCCTACCGTGGCCCCCGCCCCGGCGCCTATAGCGCCCTGCAAATGATTTTCAGTGCTGGCGTGGACGCAAGCTTCATAGCCGTCTTTAGCTACCGGGTATGATTTTTCTTTGGAAAGGTCGTAGATGGCAGCAGCGGGAACAATCGGAACGCCCCCATAGCGGGTCGGATAACCCCGCTCTTGCTCATTGAGCCATTGCATCACTCCATTCGCCGCTCCAAGCCCAAAAGCACTGCCTCCGGTAAACAACAAAGCATCGATATGATCGACAGTGGCTTCGGGATCGAGTAGATTGACTTCGCACATCGCCGGCGCTGATCCGCAAAGCCACCATCCGCACGGGGCATGCCGATCGAGTAAAAAGACAGTAAGTCCGGTATTTTGGAGCGTTCGATGGCCGACTTTTAACCCTTCAATCATAGCCTACCTATAGCAGGCAAGGATGAAATAAAAAAATAAAATCTAGTCGAAATGTCTCATCTTATTGATTGTTTTCGAAGGCATTGACAAGATTAGCTGCCCCACCTTCAACTGCTGCTATTGCGTTTAACATCGCAGCTGTTGCTTGCACATTTTCAGCATAAGGATTAGGTGGAGGAGCTTGATGGGCCCTATGATAAACTGGAGCCGGTTGCTGATAAATAACCACTGAAGGTTGTGAAACATTAGAAGGCGCCTGTTTAGCAGCAGAAGGTGCGGGTGTGCCCACAAAATTAGAAATCTTAACTTGAACTACCACGTCTTTAAAACCTTCTTTGATCTCTGCCTCTGTTAGGTTCGCTAAATTTTTTTTGCATCTCAAAATCTGAGCAACTAAGTTTTGAGCTAAGATCTGTTGAGCAGCAGCATTTTCGGGCTTGTTTTCATCCGACATCATGGTCAAATCACATTCAGATAATGCCGTTATCAGCAAAGGAGAGAATTTATCTGCTTGGTCTTTTGTAAAAGAATGGTTAATCTTAAGATCTCTCGTCACTTTTGCAGCGATCTTAGGAGCGACTTCACTGCTTATTTTCTGGGCTAAAAGCTGTTTTACACGTGCTGGAGCTGCATTACTTGCCTCGACTGACACTTGTTTAAAGTCCGCCCCATGCTTTAATAAGAGTTCAAAAAGTTCAGTGCGGACAAGCTCAATGCTTTTATCTTTATTTCCCCAAGCGAGATTATTAAGCAGCTTGTCCTTATGGGTTTTGTCCATTAAGGGAATGAGATATCGAACTATATCAGCTTTTTCAGGATTACAAGCCCTGTATAGGCAAAGTCCACCAAGAGTACTAAAATCAATTTTTACACCTGATTCAACTAAATATCTGACAACTTCTAAATGACCTTCTTGTGTTGCCTCCTCTAAAGCACTAACATTGTCAAGATCCGTGACTATATGAATAAAGTGATTAGCCGCGTTACTAATATTTGCACCTTTTGCTACTAATAACTTAATTAGATCAAGTTTTCCACGACGACTCGCAAAAACTATAAAAGAGCCCTCTCCAGGAGGGTAATGAAAACTTTCTTCAGTATACCGAGCCCACTTAAGCAGTTCTCTTGCCTCGTTTACATCACCATTGAAGCAAATATCACGTAGTTTAAGTCTTTTACTCTTTGAAAGTGTCTGGATTTGGGAAGGGTCTTGCGGCTTAGAAGAGTTTGCGCCTCCTCCAATTCCTGTGACATGATGAGATAGCTTAAACGAACCATCACTCAGGGCACTAACTTGCAAGGCGACATTTTGAAGATAAATTTCTAAGGATTTTTCATCGATCTTGCTAAGGGAATTATCATAAGAGTTTATCTTGTGACTAATTCCACGCTGGGTCTTTACAATGACATTGTTAGGAGAATAGATTTTTAGGGCTACGACTCTTTCTTTCCCCCCACATTGAGAAAACTGTCCTGTGCGCAAAATGAAAGGGTTTTGGAGTGCGTGTGAAAATCTTTGAGCTGGTTGAATAGGCATAATTGATTCCTCTTTTTAAAGACAAGCTACAATTCTCATGAGGAATTTTTAACAATAGCACTCTTTTGTTTCAATAAATTTATGATAAGGAAAAAGATTAGCCGAAGAGAGATTGGCCAAAGGGAGTAACGGTGAAGCACTCCTTGCCTTCATAGGTCCCGATGGCGGTGATCCCTGCTTCAAAAAGCCATTGAAAAATAACGGCATGGAGTAAGTTGCGTTCTTCGGGAGTATAGTTGGGAAGGGCGTACTTCCAGCATTTACCGCATTTTTTGAGAGTAGCAGCGACGTGATCGCCGAGAGGAACGATCACTCCCTTGTTAAAGTCTTCGAAGAGAACCCAGCCTGTATGAAGAACTCGAAGAATCGATTTTTCAGCTTCTCGGATAATTTTTTCAGGCATGTGCTCCATCGACTGGATTTTATTCAAAGGATGGCGATAGAGATAGAGGGCGCGGTTTTCAAGTCTCATTTCCAGCCATTCAGCGGCAGATTCGGCGGCCTCTAACTTGCCATCGACAACCTGTGCCAGTTTGAGATGCTGTAATTTATAGACGATCTGGTCTAGATATTGAGGGCTGGGAGGAGCTTCGCTGAGGCGGGATGCGAACGCAGCATATCCTTTAGGGTTAAGAGGGGTGGGCTGTTTTTTGACGAATTGCAAAATGGCCGTCATATCTTCGATAAAAGAAAAGTCATGAGGACGGAGCCGCTCTACCTTCGATGCATCAGCAACAGAGCAGGTGGTCGTATCTTTTAAAAAGGCGAGATACTCGCGCCATTCGTGGAATGGGGTGACCCGTTCTTCCCACACCTCGTCATTTTTTTGGTATCCGAGGCAACAGATGAAATGCAGCTCGAGGATCAGCATTTTCTCTTCGAATTGCTCCCGTGTGAGTTCGTATTTGGCGAGTATTTCTTTAGCCGGAACGGAAAAGTCGGGTGAGCGCAGGACATCCTGGGCTAAACCAGCCAGGACGGGGTCTCCAAAATTCAGCTCCAGCATATATCTTTGGAAAACCTGCGGCGTCAGTAAATATTTTTCTACTAGAGATTCAAAGATATTATTGGAAGTGCGGGGGATGGAATACCAAACAGGAAGGACATGGATAGGAACTTTTTTAAGCAGGTTTTGAAGAAATTCCATGCCAGGCGTGAAATCAGGGTCAAATTTTTCAATCTCTGTTTCGAAATATTTTCTTGCTTCTTTGTCCACCACGATAGAATCTTCCTCAAAAGTAAGAAGCCCCGTCTTGCTGAGCTTCTGTAAAACAGGCATGAGTTCTTCTTCTGTCTTATTGAGGTTTTTAGCCATCTTGCGGATAGGGGTCTTGATCGGGCTATAAAGAATTTCTTCCAAAACAGCCACTTCAAACGTTGTAAAATCGGCCATGAGCAGTCGGTTTTCGATATCGCGTCGGTAATTATAGTCCGAAAGAGTAATCTTATTTTTCTTAACAGCTGTTAATTCTATCATAGATCTAATGAATTTGGCTCCCGCTGACCAGTCTAATGCATTTTTCATTTTGAAGCAATTACTGTTATACTGTATTTTTTCTGGATGGCTAATTACAATCACCAAAGAATCGAACAGAAATGGCAGCACATTTGGGAAGAAAGGGAGACCTTTCAAGTCGAGGCAGACCCCTCTAAACCTAAATATTATATTTTAGATATGTTTCCTTACCCTTCAGGGGCAGGGCTTCACGTCGGACATGTGACCGGATATACGGCGACGGACATTCTCTCTCGTTACAAGCGCACCAAAGGGTACAACGTCCTCCATCCGATGGGATGGGACAGTTTTGGCCTCCCCGCTGAACAGTACGCCATCCGCACAGGAACTCATCCGGCAGTTACAACAGAGCAAAATATCAATACATATCGGCGTCAGCTCAAATCGCTCGGTTTTAGCTACGATTGGAGCCGCGAGGTCGCCACCAGCGACCCTTCCTACTATAAATGGACGCAGTGGATCTTTACTAAGCTCTATGAAAAAGGGCTTGCCTATGAAGCCGAAGTAAATGTGAACTATTGTCCTGCCTTAGGAACCGTACTGGCCAATGAAGAAATAGAAAACGGCTTCTCGAAAGAAGGGGGTTATCCCATTGAAAGGCGTCCGCTCCGTCAATGGATCCTGAAGATCACCGCCTATGCCGACCAGCTCATCGAAGATCTTCAACTTGTCGACTGGCCCGAATCCCTCAAAAGGCTGCAGGTGAACTGGATTGGTAAGAGCGAAGGGGTCAAAGTTCATTTTACCGAGGAAAAAACCGGAGAAACAATCACGGTCTTCACCACCAGGCCCGACACGCTTTTTGGCGCTACTTATATGGTTCTGGCTCCTGAACACCCTTTAGTGCCTCAGATCGTGGCCCCTTCACATTCCTCAGAAGTTCAAGAGTATCAGAAAGAAGTCGCTTCCAAATCCGACATGCAGAGAACCGATCTTGCCAAAGAAAAAACAGGCGTCTGGACGGGGGCTTATGCCATCAATCCTGTGAATAACAAAAAAATTCCAATCTGGATTTCCGACTACGTTCTCATGAGTTATGGAACAGGCGCTGTCATGGCCGTTCCAGCTCACGATGAAAGGGATTTTGAGTTTGCAAACAAATACCACCTGCCCGTTGTTAGAGTGGTGGAGTCCGAAGCTGCAGAGACGGAGTGTTGGACAGGCGAAGGCAAGCTCATCCATAGCGAATTTCTGAGCGGCCTCACTGTCGAACCGGCGAAGAAGAAGATTGCCGAGTGGCTGGTCCAAAAGGGGAAAGGGGAGAAGAGCGTCAACTATAAGCTCCGCGATTGGCTTTTTTCCCGTCAGCGGTATTGGGGGGAGCCCTTCCCGATTTTGCATTTCGAAGATGGCTCTAAGCGCATCCTTGATATGGACGAACTGCCGCTTTGTCCACCTGAATTGAAGGATTTCAAACCCTCGGGAAATGGGGAAAGCCCCCTGGCCAAAGTCAAAGACTGGATCGAAACCACCGATCTTAAGACCGGCAAAAGAGCCCGCCGCGAGAGCAACACGATGCCCCAATGGGCCGGTTCTTGCTGGTATTATTTGAGGTTCTGCGATCCTCATAATGATAAAGCCGCCTGGGATCCGGCCAAAGAAAAATACTGGATGTCGGTCGATCTTTATGTAGGAGGTGTCGAACACGCCGTTCTCCATCTATTATATGCCCGCTTCTGGCACAAAGTTTTATATGATTGCGGCTACGTCTCGACTCCTGAGCCTTTTCAAAAGCTCCGGAATCAAGGACTTTTGACCGCGCGTTCGTACCAGCTTCCTTCCGGTGTTTATATCTCTGCGGAAGAGGTCGTGGAAAAAGATGGAAAGTATTTCCAAATGGGGACGGATGTTCCGCTCAAGAGTCAAATTGAGAAGATGTCGAAGTCAAAGCTCAATGGAGTCACTCCTGATGAAATGATTGCAGAGTATGGAGCCGACAGCCTCCGTTTGTATGAGATGTTTATGGGACCTTTTGATCAGGAAAAACTCTGGAATACGGATGCCGTCCAAGGATGCTACCGGTTCCTGACCCGTTTTTATAATCTCGTAACCTCGGATAAAGTCGCTGAAGAGACTTCCGAAGAAGCTCTTAAACTGGGCCATCGGCTGGTTTCCAGCGTGGAAAAAGATATCGAAGAGATGTCGTTCAATACGGCCATTGCCAAGATGATGGAGTTCATGAATGATTTTTCACCGCTCCCGAAGTATCCCAAGGCCGCTTTAAAAATGATCACGCAAGTGCTCTATCCGTTTGCGCCGCATATCGCTGAAGAGGCCTGGGAGCTTCTAGGAGAGACCGAAGGGCTGACTTATGCTCCTTTTCCTACGGTCGATCCTGCGTACCTCGTCGACTCTACGACCCTCTATGTCATTCAAATCAATGGCAAGGTGCGCGGCAAATGGGAACTGCCCAAAGATAAAAGCCAAGAAGAGATCTTAGCTTTTATTCAAAGACAGCCTCAAATTTCCAAACATTTAGAAGGAACCATTGAAAAAGTGGTCTTTGTGCCTAACAAACTGCTGAGCTTGGTGATCCATGTTTAAAGTGATCTATGACCTAGCTTTGCTGCTTTACACGGCTGTCTGCCTTCCAAAGTTTATATGGGAGGCGATACGCCACCGGAAACATCGAAAATCTTTCCTCGATAAGCTGGGACTTAGGCTACCTTCTTTTAATCTGCCAGCCGATAATGTTCATATCTGGGTCCATTCGATTTCGATGGGGGAGACGAAAGCCGTTGCTCCTTTAGTCGAACAAATAAGGCAGCAGGTGCCTAATGCCTCTATTGTGATATCTACAACCACAGAAACAGGCCTTGGAGAAGCCAAGCGGAGCATGCCCGAGCTGGACCACTATTTTTATCTTCCTTTAGATTTTTCGTGGACGATCCAGCGGCTTGTGAAACGCATTCGGCCCGATATTTTGATTTTGGTCGAAAGCGACTTCTGGTACAACCTCATTCACCAAAATAAGAAAGTTGTTTTGGTGAATGGGAAAATTTCTGAAACTTCCTTGTCCCGTTTTCAGCTCTTTTCTTTTTTTTCTCGCCGACTTTTTTCTCAAATCCACCTTTTTTGCCTTCAAAGCCAGCGGTACTCCAGCCGTTTTCAAACGCTGGGCGTCGCCCCTGATAAGATCGTAGTGACAGGCAACCTTAAGTTTGACCAGCCGTTCCCTCATATTGACATCGAAAGATGGAAATCCGATCTGGGCATTCAACCGCAAGACAAAGTCATTACCCTCGGTTCTACGCACGATCCTGAGGAAGATCATCTTATCACAGCCTTAGAGCCCCTGCTAGTCCGCTTTCCGACTTTGAAAATCCTTCTAGTTCCTCGCCATCCTGAACGGTTTTCTACTGTCGCTGCTTTGCTCGAGAAGAAAAAAATCCCTTATGCTCGGTTCTCCGATCATGCTCCTAAACAAGGCAACGAAAGAATTATCCTTATCGATGCTATGGGAGTCCTCAGCGCTTGTTATCAGCTCTCCGATATCGCCATTGTCGGGGGAAGTTACGCAACCCATGTCGGTGGACATAACATCTTTGAGCCGGCAGCTTTGGGGATTCCCGTGCTGTTCGGGCCTCATATGGAGACTCAGAAAGATCTAGTTGATATCGTGACCCAAGGAGGAGCCGGAAGGCAAGTGCCTCTCTCGGAAGTTTCTACTACCCTCGAGCAAATGCTCACTTATCCGCCGCTCGAAATGAAGCAAGCCGGTCTCAAGCTTGCCGAGGAAGTCCATGGGGCCACTCAGAGGACCTGGAAGTCCTTACAAAGTTTTTTACTGAAGTGATTTTGCAAGAATATATTTTAGATGTGTTTTTAAATAGTTGATTGCAATATACTTTGTCGAATATCGCGGGGTGGAGCAGTGGTTAGCTCGTTGGGCTCATAACCCAAAGGCCGGAGGTTCGAATCCTTCCCCCGCTATTTTTTTTGTACCGAAAAATGGCGGTATAGCTCAGTTGGTTAGAGCAGAGGAATCATAATCCTTGTGTCGTTGGTTCGAATCCGACTACCGCTAACTATCTTAAAAAAATCCACCTACTTCTCTTGAATCTGCCTTTATTTCGATAAATATTGACTGAATAGGACTTTCTTGTACTTTTTCCACAGAATTTCCCGCATCTGCAGCTTCTCAATATAGGGAGTGCAAAGCGGTCCCCAGGAGCTTCCCAGGAGCCTTTTCTACCACTTAGAAGCATGCATCTCATGCTAATTTAAATATTTATAAATAAGCATTTTAAGTTAATTATTTAATATGAATTAATACTTTTATTTATTATGGAATAATATGTTAATTTGTTTATAATATTATGATTATGTCAGTAATTGGAAAGGTTCTTACAGCTTCTGTGGGTCTCACGGCAACTTTTCCTGCGGGAAGGGTTTCGTTGGAAGACAAGACATTTATGGTCACGACTAACCTGCTAGGAAAGGGGGGATTTGGGACTGTAAGAGAAGGAATAGACCTTAGCACGCAATCTCCTGTTGCCGTCAAGACGCAGCTAGTAGGTCCTTTTGCGGAAGCTGAGGTTCAAGCTCTACGCATCCTGCGAGATATCCCCCATGCGGTGGGGTTCAGAGCCGATATCCTGGGTTCTCCCAAGAGTAAACCCGAAGAGCAACAACGTCATATCGTCATGGACCTCGTTAAGAATAAAGACATTGTATCCGTATTTTTTAACCTCGAGACACCTCATATCAAATTGACATACGCTGAAAGGATTACTATTTCTAGACAAGCGCTAGAATGCTTGGAAGGATTGCATGCGAAAGGCTGGACCTATTTTGATCTTAAACTCTCCAATCTCATTTTTGATCGAGAAAGCCAAAGTTTAAGAGTCATCGACTTTGGAGGAGCGCGAGATACATCCCAAGAAGCGCATCTTCGCCCGATTACAACTGTAACACATAGAGCTCCTGAACTCATCCTGGGAAAAAAGCTTAGCCCTTCCTATGACATTTGGAGCTTTGGTTGCATGCTGTATATACTTCTAACCGACCAACCACTGTTTAGAGTACCTAAAGAGATCCAGGAAGGAGAGCGGGGTCATTATGTGCTGCAGCAAATCGTTGCTCGATTGGGTAAACCCTCTTTTGAATATCTCTTGAACTCTCCTGAAGCTCCTAAGATTTTTGATATCAATCGAGAATTCCGTCAAAAGGTTGAACTCCCTCCTGTGAGAAAATGGGAGGAAGTTGTGAGAGAAAAAGGGCAAGAGAAAGGATTGTCTCCTGAAGATATCGCAATGTGGATTAGCATGATAAGTTCCTGCCTCCGTTATGAAAATCGCCCTACAACAACAGAGCTTTTACAAAGTCCTATCTTTAAGAGAGAGATCGCTGTCCATTTCCATTTCAATTCCCACTATCTTATGCAATGTAATATGTATCTGATGCGTGCAGAATGTGACGACACATCAGGCACTTTGCCTAATGCTAACAGCTATGATTTGAAATTAAACATTGACCATACGACAAATAGCCATCTTCATCTTCCGAGAGATGCTACAGGAGAATATATCTTAGCGCTAGAAAAAGATGGGATTTTCTCGCGCCATCAAGTCCCTTTAAAAGAGGGAAGTATATTGGATATTTCTTTCTTTCAAAAAGCGCTTCTTAATCCTTCAGGTTCTTCGGTAAAGAAAAATTTGCTTCAACGATTTGAGGAAGCTTTCCTTGAACGGGAAGCTGAGACCGATGATCAAAATTTGCTAAATGCAAAAGAGCCTCCTAAGAGAGCACCTGGCCAGCCAGTGTCAGGGAGCGTTCATTTGAAAGCTGCCGCAAAAAAAACCAAACGCCCCGTAGAGCAAATGCCTGCTCCTGTGACAAGTAAACGCTCGCGTGCGCCTCGTAGAAAACGATAATATTTTACCCACTTTCAATAGCTATGGGAATCGAGCTTCACTTTCCCTTTGAAGACCTTATAGATGTAAGGAAAGTAGAAGAAAGAAAGCGGAGCGCCCGTACAAGAAACCCCCACTAAAATCCAGAGTGCAAGCTCGGAGACAGAGCTATTCATGAACGTCAAAGAATTTTGCTCGGGACGGATAGTCGAATAGGCTATATGGGGGAACGTCCCCATCGCAAAGAGAAAAAGCAGAAAAAAGATCGATAGGCAAGAAAAGAGAAAGGCCATTCCATCTCGTTTACGCCGGATCATCCATAATATCATTCCAATCGATCCTAAGCTTAAGAGGGGAAAAACTCCGACGATAGGGTGATTTTGAAAAGGAGCGAGCATATGCGGGTGCTGGATAAAAGTCGCCAGCGTTGCTGCAAGCCAAGTGATCAGGAAAAAAACGATCGAGCGGTGGGCCCATCTGCGGACTTTATCGTGAAAAGCACCCTCTGTTTTCATGAGAAGATAAATCGATCCGTGCATCATAAAGCACGCTATTCCTAAGAGGGCAATCAAAAGAGTATAAGGGGTTATCAGAGCTGTAAGACCGCCCACAATCTGACCGTTATCGAGCGGAAGCCCTTGGATTAGGTTGCCGAGGACAAGCCCAATCACCAAAGCCAGGATAAAACTGGCTAAAAAGAAACATCGGTCCCAAAAAGGAGCCCACCATTTCTGATGTCCTTTGCTGCGGAACTCAATTGAAGCCGCGCGAAGCATAAAGCCAAACAGCAGCAGCATGAACGGGGTGTAAAGATTCGGAGCAAGGGTTGAAAATGCGGTGGGGAATGCAGCAAAAAGGACTCCGCCTCCAATTACGATCCACGTCGAGTTTCCATCCCAGACAGGGCCAATTGCATTGATCATCAGCCTGCGCTCTTCATCTCCCTTGGAGAAAAGATGCAGGCATCCGACTCCCAGATCAAAGCCGTCTAAGGTGGCATAAGCAATAATCGAAAACATGAAGACTGCATACATGATTAGCTGCGCGAGATAATAAGTATCCACCCTGTCCATTAGGATCTCCTGGCTTCTTTGTTATAGACGTCTCGGTAAGGGAGTTGCTCTTCGGTCATTTCAGGTTCAGGGCCTGCTTTGATTTTCCTGTCGAGAAGGACAAGGAAAAGGACAAAAAATAAGAGGTACATCACTACAAACATGATCAGAGAACCTAAAACTTGCCCCGCTGAAATCACAGGGGAGTACGCCTCTTTGGTTTTTAGAAGCTTATAAACAATATAAGGCTGCCTGCCGATACATGCACTATACCAGCCTGCGACATTGGCAATCTGAGGGAACGTGACAGAGATGATCATCAGCTTTAAAAAGATAGGCTTGATATTCCACCTCTTCTTCCACCAATAATAACCCCCGATAAAAGCTGTTAAAGCCATGCCAGCCCACATGAAGATCATCAAATGATAGACTTGGAAAACGACAGGGACGTTAGACCAATGCTCCTCCGGGAACTGATCAAGCCCGGGGACGGGTGTCTCCGCGTTTCGGTAAGTCATCAGACTGAGGAGCCCCGGAATACCAACGCCGTAGACTTTTTGACTATTTTTATCGACCCAACCAAAGGCATAGGCAGGAGTGTAAGGTGCGGTTTTGTAGACGCCTTCAAAAGCGGCGAATTTCTCAGGATTATATTGAGCAACTTTCCGAGCCAGATGATCCGCAGAAACCAATTGCAGTACAGCGGTGATCATCCCGATCAGAAGGCCGACTTTCATGCTCCTGAGAGCAAAAGCAGGGTGCCGATTTTTTAGCAGATAATAGGCGGCAACACTAATGATCAAAAAAGCCCCTGCCATCCAACAGCCTAAGATGACGTGTGTCAGATGGCTCAGGTTGGAAGGGCTTAAAAACACTTTCCACCAATCGGCCACTTGCGCGACCACGGTCCCATCAGCGAGGGTCGTCAATTTGTAGCCTGCCGGCGTCTGCATCCAAGAGTTAAAGCTGACAATCCAAATCGCGCTAAAATGCGCCCCTACGGACACTAAAATCGTTGCCATGAAGTGCATTTTGGAACTCACCCGATTCCATCCAAAGAGGAGAATGCCTAAAAAACCGGCTTCAATTAAAAAAGCAAACATTCCTTCGGCACCTAGAAGACTGCCCGAGACATCGCTCACAAACCGGGAATAGCGCGACCAGTTAGTCCCTAGGGAAAACATCATGGGAATGCCCGTTGCCACACCGAGCGCGAAAGTCATCGCGAAGACTTTCAGCCAAAATTTAGTGAGTTTTTCCCAGAGCACATCTTTGGTCTTTAAATACATCCCTTCCATGATAATCATGGCGAGGGAAATCCCAATACTGAGGGGAGGGTAGATATAATGAAAAGTAATCGTGAAAGCAAACTGAAGTCGGGACAAGATTTCGACATCCATGCGTATATCCTTGAATAATTAAAAGGAAGATATCCTATCAGAAAAGGTCTTGTCAAATTAGTTTTTTTAAAGCTTTTTGGAGAGCTCGGCGAGCTTTAGATATTTATAATAGGCTGTCTGGGAGTTGTACAAAGAGATGATAAATCCTTCTTTGCCTCCGAAGATTCCTAGCTTGAGGAAGTAGTTCTTGCAAAAAGCAGCAAGGCCATGCACAAGCGCTTTACAAAAAGAGGACTTCTTTTTGCCCCGATTTTGCTGGGCAAAAAGAGTGCTGTATTTCTGCATTTTATCGAGAAAATCGGAGATGCTGCGATAGGGGATATGCTTGAGAGGATGTTTTAAGAAAAGTAGGTTCAGCCCTTGAGTTAAAATCCGTTCATGGACGGCATCATTCGAAAACTTTGTTTGCTTGCGGTTATAGAGCCGAACAATCCGGTCTGGATACCATCCAGCGCAGCACCGGATTCTTTTCCCGTTGAAATAGTTATCCCGCTGGACACTGTAGACAAAATCCGGATGAAGCTTCAACCCTTGAATTTCTGTAACGAGTTCGGGAGTCAAAGATTCATCGCTATCGATCGATAAGATCCAATCTGAGGAGGCAAGACTTGTGGCCTCATTATGCAAAGGGCCGAATCCTTTAAATTCTGCATGATGGATTTTAACATGGGGAAATTCGGCAGCGATCTCTAGGGTGTCATCTGTCGAGCCTGTATCGAGGATGATGACTTCATGGAAATCTTGGACGGAGCGCAGGGTTTCTAGGAGAGTGTCTCCGGAATTTTTGGTTAAAATCGTCACGGTTATCGGATCTTTCATAAATGACATTTCATCTTAGCATACTGTCCTCAAAATGAAAAGTTTGCATTTTTTCAAAATCTCTTTTAGCATTACGGTTAAGATGCAGTTACAAGAGGCGATAGCCCATCAGGTCTCTGAGAAACAGATACATCCTAAGAGACTTTCTAAGCTTTACGATCCCGTCCATCAATTTATCTACCTCGATCAAGATGAAGCAGCGCTCATTGACAGCCTTCCTTTTCAAAGACTTCGCTACATTAGGCAAATGGGAACATCATATTTGGTCTATCCGGGTGCAACCCACAGCCGCTTTGAGCATTCTTTAGGCGTCATGGAACTGGCGAGTCAAATTTTTGATCGGATTTTGGATAAATTTCACGTTCCGGGACTCGATAGCGCTTACTGGAGAAAGATAGTTCGGCTTGCAGCCCTTTGCCACGATGTAGGGCATTTACCTTTTTCCCATGTGGCGGAAAAAGCTTTGCTCGGCAAGGGCGGGCATGAGAAATGGACTTATCAAATTATTCAAAGTTCCATCTTGAGGCCCCTTTGGGAAAAGCTTCAAGTCAAGTACAGTCAACCTGATCTTATTCAGCATATCACTCAAATCGCCATTGGAGAAAAAAAACTCCAGGAAATGGGTCATCCTCTTCTTTTTTCTCCCTGGGAAAGAGTGATGTGCGAAATTATCACCGGCGATTTTTTTGGTGCTGATCGTATTGACTATCTTTTAAGGGATGCTAAAAGTACAGGCGTTTCCTATGGGCTCTTTGATTATCACCAATTGATCGAGACGATCCATATTATCCGACAGGCGGAAGGGAATTTTGAGCTCGGCATTGAAGAAAATGGCATTGAATCGTGCGAAGCCTTACTCCTCGCGCGCCATTTCATGCATCGCAGGGTTTATCAATATGCGACGGTGAAAAGTTATAATTTTCATCTCGCAAGGTTCATGGAAAAGACTGTCCATCTCGCAGATTTAAACCACTACCTGACCCTGACCGATAACGATGTGATTGTTGAACTCTTCAAAGCGGTTAAAGATCCCGAGCATGTAGGGTATGGAGATGCCCAAAGCATTCTTGAGAGAAAACATCGGTATAAGGCGGTCGCCGTGGGACCTGAGATTTCTCTTGAGGACTTGAAGAATTTCCAGCAAACCGTCCCCCCCGGCGCTATCGCCTGGGACTTTATACCGAAAGGGGCGTCAAAAATGGGATTGACTTTTCCCGTTCTCCTAAAAACCCAAAAAATTATTAATGGATCGGCCCTCTCAACTCTTTCGATTCCAACCGGTTCTAACACCTGGGTCTACTTAGACCCTAAATATGAAGATTCCTTTCAGCAATACCTTCAAACGTAGTATACTTTTTTCATGCAATGGAGAAAATTTAAAGAGGAAATTTTACAACTGACCGGGATGCAGAGGATCTTCATCCTTTGCGCCATGATCTGCGGCTTTTGCATCACGGCCGACTATGGCATCGTCCGTCCGGTAAGCAATAGTATTTTTCTGACCAACCATGGGGCGGATCTTTTCCCTTACGCCTGGCTTGCCATCATCCCTTTGAATTTCCTTCTCGTTGAGCTTTACAACCGTTTTCTGGCCCGCCTCGGGATCCTGAGGATGTTTTTTACCATCATCCTCTCGATCGCTTTCGTCAATACTTTCTGTGCGATTTTCATGACTAAGATTCCCTTTCTTTCATTCTTTTTTTATGTCTGGAAAGAGATCTATGTCATGCTGCTGTTCCAACAACTCTGGTCGGTGATCCATTCGACTGTACAGATGGGGCAAGCTAAGTTTCTTTACGGTCTTATCTTTGCTTTTGGAGGACTGGGTGGTATTGTAGGGAGCATCTTGCCCAGCTTTTGCGCTGTCTCGATGGGATCGCCCAACCTTCTTTTTGCCTCTCTGCCGCTCTTTGGCGCCCTGACCATCTCTTTCCTCTATCTGCTTCGCTACAGCACAGTGGCCCAAGAACAGATGACAACCGCTCAAAAACCCATCAATAATTTCTGGCAGGGGATGGGAGTCATTCGTAATTCAAAATATCTTTCGTTCATTCTGATCATTGTTCTTTTGATGCAGGTCGCCACCACTTTAGTCTACTACCAATTCAATACCATGTTAGAGCTGACCATTCCCGAGCAAGATCTTCGCACTGAATACTGTGGAAGGGTCCTAGGACTCGTCAATATCATGACGGTCTTCTTTCAGCTCTTGGGATCTTACATACTCATGCATTACTTCGGACTTAAACGCAGCCATCTCATGCTGCCCCTCGTTCTTTCCGTCAACGCTTTTGGGTCGCTGATTTTCCCTACTTTTGCCATGATCTCTGTCGCTTTTGTCACGATTAAAGCTTTTGACTTTTCGCTATTTCAGGTTCTTAAAGAAATGCTTTATATCCCGCTTAAGCAGGAAGAAAAGTTCCAAGCGAAATCCATTATCGATGTCTTTGCCTACAGAAGCGCAAAAGGTGTTGCTGCCTGCCTTATCCTGGCTTTCCAATACTTCGGGATCATTAAAATGATCGATTGCATGACATGGGTATCGCTGGTCTTGCTGATTATCTGGTCGGTGGCTGTCTACAAAATGTTCCAGCTCAAAGAAGAAGCTCCTGAAACACCTCCGGCTTCGGTTGAAACAGATAATATCAATTAACGGCCCTTAAGCGCTTTCAGCCGGTTTTCAATATGGACCATACTGATCAAGGACAACTCTTCACGCATAGAGTTGCACTCCTCAGGAACAATATAGGCTATTTTTAACTTCTCCACGACGGTCACATCCTGAATCCCTTCTAAAAATTTTAAGAAAAATTGCTTGAATCTTTCATAATTTTCTTTCTGAACACCCTTAAAAAAGACTTGGATGAATTCTTGAATGAACTTGTCCCTTAGCCTTCTCAGAGACTTATCATTGTCTCTTTGCAATAGGGCTATAGCCGCATGAATATAAGAGGCCCAGATCTTGAGCGAAAGTTTATCAGGGGCTAAATGAGATAGTTGTTTGGAGCAAGAACTTAAATAAGGCCGCAAAACTTCAAGTTTTAACGTAGCGGCGTAGCGGATAATCCTTGCGATCCCCAGATGGCTGATGGGTTTTTTACCCGCATCTTCTGTTAGATTTGTCAACATTTCAACCAGGTGAAGTTCTGAGAGCCCCTGGAAGAGATCCTTCCAATCTTTAGGATCTAAGCATTCTAATTCCTCTAATGTCAAAAATTGCAAACTCAGAACCACACAGGAACCACCGATCAACCGAGGATGGTCGGATGCAGGAATACCGACGTTTTTCTTCAGACGAGAAGGGTGGGTACAGTGTGAAAAGACATGAGCTATGGCTTGAGCTACCTGCTTTCGATAAGATTTATTTATAACTTCGACAGAGGTGCAAAGGCTAAATAACAACTGGGCCCAAGAATGCAGGGCTTCGGGAGGGGCATTCCGAATGCGAGCCGTGCCAAGATAAAGCTGCATGACCTCTAGCGCCTTCTCCATCATCCCAGGATGTTGGACACAAATGCCCAAAATAACCGGGAGATGGGAGACAAAGGACTCTGTCGAATCGATGCAGTCGGTTGTCCAAAGGTTAGCTAATGGGGGCAGCTCTGTTAAAATAGAATTAAAAGCATTTTGCATAGCTGCTTTATTGGGTGTCGTGGTAGAAACATTGTCAAAACAACACTTGGCAAGAAATAAAAAGAGAGAAGAGAGTGTCTCAGACTTTTTGCCGGAATAATAGCGGCTTGTAAATTGCTTGAGACTCATATGAACTGCGATTAGAAAGCTGGACTTCCTTTCGGCATTCATTTCCCGGCCGAGTAGCCTTGACATCATTTTGCGAGTGGCATGGCACAATTCCTTTGAAGGTCTAGGAGATTGAGTCTGTTCCATGGACATTTGTTGAGCAAAAAACGGAGAAACAATCAGATGAAGAGGGTTTAATCCAGGTTTAGATTCCCAGGTTCCCATCACAATTTCATCCC
Organism: Verrucomicrobiota bacterium; assembly: GCA_018239715.1. Classification (GTDB taxonomy): domain Bacteria; phylum Chlamydiota; class Chlamydiia; order Chlamydiales; family Rhabdochlamydiaceae; genus PALSA-1444. The sequence goes on along the minus strand of JAFEGW010000020.1, from coordinate 20,024 downwards.
ATTTCACAAAAATAGGATCCACTGTGTTAGCAGGATAATTAAACTCACAAAGAGCCTCGATAAGTGATAATGCCTGGATCCAGCTGAGAGTCGATTTTAGAGCCACCCAGCTATTTTCAATCCATTCATGCAATTTTTCCTGTTTTTTTTCGTGCTCAGGGATATGAGGAAAGATGCAAAAATTTTGCAGGAGAGTCATATTTCCATCCAAAGCAGGGTTATTTACGACACCATGGGTCAAAGCCATGCCTAGAAAACAATCTTGGCCTGATGCTTGCATGGTCGCATCTCCAAGACGTGCAAGTAAAAGAAAGAAACGGACACGGGTCACAAAAGGCAAAAGTTCATGCAATTCTCCTACTTTAGTTTTAAAAGCGACACTTTCAGAGAGAGCAAAAAGAGCTTTCAATACGGGAAGACATGCAGCAGAAGTGGAGCTCCAGCAGGAATCGATGGCGAATTCGAAACAAACTCGGCAAATGGGAACACCTCTTTCAGAAGGAAGGCGATCTAAGAGGACTGCTAAATGGTAGATCAAGAGATGTTCTGCCACTTCCCAATATCTCGCATCTTCTTCCCGCGCTTTAGAAGAAGGATGCTTTTCAATCCAAGCCTTCCAAACTCGCGCGTAAATATCAGGGGATTCAGGCGTTAAAAAAGAAAATAGCTTCTCCCATAGCTCAAACTCATTGCCAGGGCACAATTTTAACAAGACAAGAGCTCTATCCAAATCGGGTGAGCTAGGAGAACTGGATAAAAGGGCCTCCGCCCGTGAGCGATAATCTATAGCTCCTTTCCCCTGTGGGGAAGCAGCTACAGCTTGAGTATCTGCCCCGGAAATGATAGAAGCAGCAGTAGCGGGTGGAGGGATGAAAAGGGTCGACGCTTGCCCAGCCATAGCAGAGGCTTGAGAAGAAGCAAGTGCGCTAGGAGTAATGGGTGACGGCTTATCGGATTGTGGAGGATCTGCTGATTTTGAAGGAGCGCCGATAGTATAGTAAGTCTCCATGGAGCTTTTCAAAGCAGGGTAGTTTCTATCTTCATAAAGACCTAAGCACATCTGAAAAAACCGCTTCTCTTCTGCATCTCTGGAAAGTTCCGTCAAGTTTTTAATGAGCTCATACGAAGAAGGTTTGATATGAGTGCGCGATACAGCGCCTGCTATTGCCCGCTTCCACTGTGCGGCTGCGCTTCGAAAATCCTTGAGGGGAATGCCCATGATCACCGTTCGAAAATCTTCGGCCATTTTATTATCTTCCAAAGCATGGGAAGAAATCCAGAGCATCGAGGAACAAAAGTTCTTATAAGTGTGTGGATTGATTTTTCGCCTTCCGGCAAAATCTAAAAATAAGCGGGTGAATGTGGAAAGCGTCGCCGGTTTTTCGAGATAAGCCATAAAGGTCTCGATCGCAGCAAAGCTGCGGATCAGTTCGCTCTCTTTTTTTTCTCTTTGAGCTAAAGCTAAAAGGGCAGCTAAGACCTTCGCTAAACGTGTTTTTTGTGCCTCGGAGAGTGTTTTCTCAAAACTTGTCATCCCTTTTCGAATCATTTGCAAAGGTAGATCTATAAAGGAAGTTTGGACAAGAAAAGCTTCCTCCGTTAATGATTCGTATAAAGTCAACACGTAATCAGGATTGCTTTTCAACTTCTCGACAAGCTTTGAAAATTTATCCCATAGCTTGACATCTTTAGGATTTTTTTTAAGCTGGCAAAGGAGGGGAGTGACGACTATTTCAATGTGATCTTTCAATAAGTGATAATGCGCTATCAAACCTTTGATGAGCTCCAAAGCGAAGGGTGTCTCTACAAGGGTAGGATAATAAAGAAGCAAACACGAAACAAAATCATGCGTAAATTTCCCTTCAGGTTTGATCAAATCATGCAGGAACTTAATTTCCGTGCGAACAGCGCTTTCCTTAAGTTTATTTCTCGCATGGGCATTACGGACTAGATAGATGAAGAGCTCTAACAAAAATTTTTGAGAGACATGCACGTGCCCCTCGGCCTCTCTAAATTGCGCTATATAGACAATGAATGCATCCAGAGGCAGTTTTTCTTTCATCAAATGGATCAAACAGTCTTGCATAGCGTAGTGGCAAAACGCATTTGTTTTCTTCACAGCAACAAGTCTTAGAAGCGATAAAACGTTTTCATAATCTTTTTTCTCGAGAAGCACTTCAACAGTCCATTTAAAAACCGCGAAGAATCCTTTCTTTTTTTGTAACTCAGCACCCTTAGCCCTAAGGGCTTGTTTCATTCTGTTGACTGTTTTATTAAATTCTTTGCGGTTATTTTTCTCTTGCCGTCCTTGTACATAGTCCCAATTTTCATCCCGAATTTCTTCGACTTCAGGCTCCGAAGTGGTCTGATCTACAGTTAAAGAAGAACGTAAATAATTTTGCACACGCGCAGAGGCGCTTACACGAGATTCCAAGGTGGGATCAACTGATAAAAGGAACTCGATGGGGCCGACTAAAGCTGGGCCATAACCGATCAACATGTGCTCATTCGAAGGCAGGCCTAATAGACGGTCCAAATAACAGACGAGCAGTTGCATTCGCTGGGCTGGATCTAAAACGGTTTTTTCTGGATGGCACATATCGCAGACTCTGGGAATCGCAAAGGGGATTGTCTCCAGCCTAATGCTCGAAGAAATCTCCATCATGACAGTCAAAGACCGCTCCTTGGGAAGCGACTGGCTCCACAATTTCCAGGCCGCGGGAAGAATCTTGCTTTCATGATAAGTCATCAATCGTCTTAAACAGACCCCACGGATCGCTTCCGGATTCAATTCTTTTAGAGCTTCAAGCCGTTTTTTAATCCCGTCGAAAAATGATTCATACGGAGTTGTTCGAAAAACGAGTTCTAGATTACTCAAGACCACGTTCAACTCTGCCTCATGGGTAAGATGGGAAAGCCAATCGGGCAATAATAAGAGATCCTCGGCCTCGATTTTTTTCCATCCTGCGGCACAGGAGGCCAAAAACCATACATAAGCGCAGCCGCCTCCACAAAGGGCTGCGTAGATTTGCTCCGATTGCTGTAAAGCTCGAGGAGTTGCTTGGCGGCGCAAAGTCAGTAAAGAACGAGGGAAGAAAAGGTTCAATGCCTCGGTTAAGCAACCCAGATATCCTTCTCTATTTTCGCCTACCCGGGTTAAGATACTTTCATCATACGCTGGAACCTTCAATAAAAGGGTGGTAGAATCGCATTTCCACACGATTTCTAGATGATCTTGCTTTTGCTCACAGCTGGGGGCCTCGCTGCTACTTGGAATTAAGCAGGTCTGCAAAAAGCCTACCAATGTTAAGACATCAATAGCTTCCTTAATATTTGATCCAGGGGAAAAACCATAGCGAAATAAAAACCTTCCTAGGGGACTTAGCTGCTCGACCTCTTTCTCTATCAAAAGGGGAGCAGAAAAAAACTGAGGATGATTAAAAGCATAGGCCAGCAAACGGTCTTTTTCGAGGGCGTTGAGCCTTTGATCTGCCATTTCGGCGAGCAACTTAAGGGGAGACCCTTGATACTGAAGGGTGAAAAAAAGTCCCTCCTGAATGGGAAAAAGATGAAGTGAAAAAGGTTCTGCTTGTACAGGAACTGAAAGAGTGAAAATCAATCTTAAACGGCTCTTCTCAAAGAAAGGGATTTCACATGTATTCTCAATTTTTGTCACTAAAGCTCGAATTGTTTTTATTTTAGCTGTAAGGGTCCCTAGCCGCTTTTTTTCTTCCGCAAGCTCATGAGCATCTAGGTGGGAAGTCGGAGGATCGCATGTCACCTGATTTCTTGAAGCAAAACTTCTCATTTCTTTTATCAAGATCGCAATTCTCTGGAGTCGTTCCTCTTCATTCAAAGACTCATGAGGCTGTCGGATCAGAAGTCCAAACTCATTTAAGTCTGCTGCAATATCAGAAAGCTCGTCCGATAAGACTTCACTCGCAATAAAATAGAGGCATAAATCGATAAGCCGATCGAATTCTTCACGAGTAATTTTTCTCGGCAAGCAAAAATAAATCTCAAAACACTCAGGCGGCTGCGTACAAAAGCTCCAAGGCTCGGCGACGTCCTGATGCTCGAAAGTCTCTGTATGCAGTTTTTCCTGCAGGCATTCTTGCCAGTAGCTTCTGCCTGCGATGTAAAATGTTCCTGAGGTCAGCTGAATCTTGGTGCCGCTAAACATCCTAGAAAAATAGCTGCAAAGCTTCTGCAGCAGGTGATTCAAGCTCCAATTGACAGGGCCCAGCTGCCGCGAACAGAGTAAAAAATTCTGTGCATTCTCCTGCCCTATAGGCGTTAAGGTTAATCTCTCTTTTTCGATTTTTTCAGAGAAGATATTCTCAGTAACAAGAGGTGGAGGGGATGAGACAGGCGGAGTCGAAGTCGGAAAAAAAAGACTGCTGGCAGTCGAAGAACTCGAAGGAGTCGCCATTTTTCACCTAATTTTTTTTCGCAGCAGTTTAATAGAACAAAAGCTTTGAAAGCAAAAAAAATGTTTCTAAGCTATAATGTCTATTTTATAGAGGAAATGTATGAATGTTTCAGCGATCTCCAGTAGAGCTGTACACCATTTGTCAAGACTCCCGCCCCGCTCTTATGTTCCGCTTTGCATGACCTTGATTCCTGTCATGATACAATTTCTTTATCGAACCATTCGCATGAGAACCTATCGCAGGCACTGCAATCTTTATGCCCCGACTGAATACGAAAAAGAGGGCGTCGCATTTGCCGAAAGAAATGTTCAACACCGAGGCTTTTTGTTTGCCGCTGTCACTCAAACCGTGGTTTTTTCTGCTTTAGCCATTCGTAACCGTTATTATCTGATCCCTGCAAGTTATTCTTTGTTACATCTGACATGGACGCATATGAGCAAACAAAAAGAAAAACTCCTACAAGAACAGATAGGCACCGAGTTAAGGCCTGTTTTTTCCTCTATGGATGGAGAGATACGGTTTAATTAATTTGCGAAAATAAACGCCTCTTCCTTAAAAGGAAGGTATGAAGTCCAGGCGCCCCAAGAAAGCATCTGCTTGCAAACCTCAGCACATCCTCAGAGATCCACTTCTCAATAAAGGAACCGCCTTTACATCCGAGGAGAGGGATCGATTAAATCTCCATGGGCTCCTTCCGTACCATGTTTCAACCTTAGAAGAGCAGGCCCATCGCCGCTATCAGAATTTCAAAGCTCAAACGTCCGATCTAACCAAACATCTTTTTCTATCGGCTTTGCATAATCGGAATGAGATTCTATTCTATCGCTTAGTTTCTGAGAATATCACAGAAATGCTCCCTTACATCTACACACCGACTGTAGGGGATGTTTCTTTACATTTTAGTTATCTGTACACCGATCCCCGGGGGATCTATCTAGCCTATCCCCATCGTGACAAAATGGAAAAAATCTTCGAAAATATCTCTTCCGATGAGATCGATGTCATCGTGGTGACAGATGGCGAAAGGATCTTAGGGCTGGGCGACTTAGGCACCGGAGGCATGGCCATTCCTGTCGGCAAGCTCACCCTCTACACGCTTTTTGGAGGCATCCATCCAGGCCGTACCCTGCCTGTTATGCTCGACGTCGGTACGAATAACCCCACGCTTCTCAACGACCCTTTTTATATCGGCTGGCGGCAGCCCCGCATCTCCGGGAAAGAATACGACCTCTTTGTCGACCGCTTTGTCAGAGCCGTTAAGAAACGGTTTCCCCAAGTTCTTTTGCAATGGGAGGATTTTGGGCGGAGTCATGCTCAGCCTCTTTTAGAAAAATACCGGCACAAGATTTGTTCTTTCAATGACGACATCCAAGGGACTGCTTCCGTTGCTCTTGCCGCCCTCCTGACTGCAATCAAAATGAACCAAGCAGAGCTGCATCAGCAAAGAATAGTGATTTTCGGGGGAGGCTCAGCCGGCATAGGGATTGCCCATCACTTTTTAGGCGCTATGATAGCTTCTGGCATTTCCGAGGCAAAAGCTAAACAGGAAATCTATGTCATCGATATCCATGGACTGGTCCATCAAGGCCTGCCTGATATTCCTGATCATCAAAAGCCGTTTGCCCGATCTCAAGAAGAGGTCTCCCTATGGAAGACATCCGGCCCGATCACTCTTTTAGATGTCGTGAAAGCAGTCCGCCCGACGGTCTTGATCGGAGTTTCCACCCAAGGCGGAGCCTTTACTCAAGAGGTGATCACTACCATGGCCCAATATGTCGAACGGCCCATCGTTTTTCCTCTTTCAAATCCCACTTCCAAGTGCGAAGCCCATCCTGCAGATCTTCTGCAATGGACGAAAGGTAAAGCGATCATTGCCACCGGCAGCCCTTTCGAAGAGGTCTTTTATGACGGAAAAAAGGTCCCCATCGCCCAGTGTAATAACGTCTATATTTTTCCTGGAGTGGGCCTTGGAGTCATTGCCTGCAAAGCGAGGGAAGTCTCCGAATCGATGTTCTACAAGGCCGCTGAAATTTTAAGCAGCTATTCGCCTATGCTCCATACCCCTCAGGGGACCCTTTTTCCGCCTTTTGAGAAATTGCCCTCTATTTCCCAAGAGATCGCCCTGGCCGTCATTAAAGTCGCCCAGGACGAAGGGCTTGCCCCCAAGACCGATGAAAAAGCCCGCAAAAAGATGATTGCTTCTGCCGTGTGGCATCCTCATTACACTGCGTAAACTCTTGAATATAAGTGATTTTTAAACACTTAATAACCAAATAGATAAATTTGAAATATTTTATATTATTTAATCAAATTTTTAATTATAATTAATAAAAGAGATTAAAAATATGACAATAGAATTTTCGTTTATTAAAGATAGCAAAACAAAAGAATTCAGCCTAAAAGCGGCCATGGAAGGGGATCGAGTCCTCCCAGCTTCTTCCGCTAAAGCCCTAGCGGAGATCGATAAGATCCTGCATATTCTCGCAAAAAATCAGGCCTTCTCTGAAAAGGTGGAGAGGATTCGTCTCTTAGATAGCTTTACTGTGACTTTAAAGCCCCCCTCTTCCACAGGGCATTATAGCTTAGAAATCCGTGGGAACATCCTAGGGATTAATATCCTAAAACTCAAGCCTGAAACGGCAAAAGACCTGCTAAACTCGACGAGACCTCAAACCCTCAAAATGAAAGATAATCAACCCGATGTGGTCGAACTTCCTAACCCTGATTTTGATAATCCGGCAGCTTCTATTCCTGGCGTTTTCGATATAAGTGGCCGCAGAAACGCTGAGCTCTTGCGCAAAGCCCTCGAGTCGCATGACATACCCTCAGCATTCAAACATCCCAGTGATCTTCCTGCTCCGGTCAGTGAATTCAATAGCATTAAAAAAGATCCATCTTATGAGAGCGTGGCAAAAAATCTTCAGTTGATGAAATTCGGTATTGATAAAACGATAGATCGGCAAACCACTCCCTTGCAATCTATGCCCTTAAACCGCAAAAAAGAAATGGTTAAAACTCTACTTATAGATTTAAAAGCTAAGGTTCATGCCTCTGCAGAGGAAGCCCGCACACTTCTGGACAAAATCTCCAAGGATATCTATTTACTTCTTGAGAGCGATCGACCTGTAGCGGTCTCTTTTCTAGACCATATTTTATCCTGCAAAACAGCCCTCCTCGAAAGTCCATCCAACTTTATCCAAGAATTACAGCAACTGGGTAAAGCTCTCGAAATAGGTTTGTCTCAGATCAAAATCGAGCAACTCAGCCGAGAATCAGAAGAATTAGACATCAAGTACAACCATGCTCGACAGCAGCGTGAAGGAACGCATACTTTTACGCTAAAAGAACTAGAGGAGTTTTTAGAGACGTTAAACGACGACCATATCCAACAAAGGCATGTGGTTTATCAAAATGAAATTTGCCAAAAACCGCTGAGAACCTACAATGCAAACTTAGCTCAAATGGGGGACTTCGAAAATTATTTCTTTCGCCGAACTCCTCGATCTGTGGCCGCGCTCAAACAAAAGATAGCGGCCTTGATCAGCACTTTCCACGCTTTATCTAATTACCAAAAATGGAAAGATCTCAATGAGGTTATCATCAAGCTGCTCGCTTTGATGGATGAAGCCAGCACGGCCAGCGTCTGGAAACAACCCATCCTTGCACCTCAAATCATGTATCAGGGAAATCAAATGAAAAACCTCTTAGAGGAAGTGTCTAAAAATAGCAAAGAAGAAAACCTTGTCAAGTTCCAGCTCTTGATGGAAGAGCTCTTCCGATCTCAAACGGAAGAATTAATAAGAAAAACTAGCAAGACACCTCAAGACGCCGAAGAAGCCCTTAGTCAAATGAGAGAGAATAATCTTATTTCAGAAGGGTATAACTGGGTTTCTGCATACATCTACAAATTAAGAACTGAAAATGCAAAACTTCAAAAGAATGCAGAAAGTACGCAAAACATGATGGATGAAACTTCTAACTTAATAAAGCTCTCCGCGGATCTAAAAACACTTCGGAAGCTCTATCAACAGCGTGATGCGGAAAATCCTCCGTCCGATCTTTCTAAAAAAATAACCGAACTCGAAAGTCAACAGTATATATTACCTATCAGATGCATTGAACATCATAAAAAAGCGAACCTGTCCGCAACAAATCCAATTGCGAAAAAAATCGAAACTATCCATCAAAATTATTCCCAGGTTGAAAAAGAGCGCTGCTCTTTGCCATCTCAATGGGCTGAGCATGAAAAATATCAGCAGCTCCTTGCTAGCTACTAATTACCTTGCAGCCTCTAAAGCCTTATCATAATCAGGCTCATGGGTGATTTCATCAACAAGCTGACTATAGATCACGTGATCTTTCTCATCCAAAACAACAACTGCCCGCGCGCAGATCCCTGTTAAAGGACCGTCTTGCAGAAGGACTCCATAATCTTCAGCGGTCTTTTTGGAACGGACTAAAGAGAGGGGAATGATCTGACCCATTCCATTTTCCGCCACACAAATTCTTTTGAGAGCAAAAGGGGTATCCGCCGAGATATACAAAACAACTACTCCAGGATGCTTTGTTACTGCTTGGCTGAACTTCTGGGCCGACATAGAACAAACAGGGGTATCGAGACTGGGGACAAAGCAAATAATCTTTTTTTTGCCCGTAAAATCGCTTAAGTTTCTATCTTTGAGCTCAGTATCTACCGCATGGATTGAAGGGGCTTTTTGACCCTTTGTAGGCAGGTTTCCATTGGTGTGAATAGAGGATCCTTTCAGTTGGACTTGAGCCATAGATATCCTTTGTTAAAGTCCATGAGTATAAACCTCTTATCGCTCGAGGGCAACAAAAAAATATTTGATATAAAATATAAAGAAATGTTAAAATGCTGAAGAATAAAGGATTAAAATTGTGAAGCATAAAGAGCTGCTGGAAAAAATCCAAAATGCCCTCCAAGAAGCTCCGGTGGAGTCGACGCATTCTTATGCTCAGGCAACAGCTCTGCGCGTTCCTGCGCTCGTTCCTCAACAGCAGCCCTCTTCGAAGCCGGCCCCCCGTAAAACCGATATCGTGACAAAAGAATGGAACAAAGAAGTCGAACAAACATCCAATTATAGTTCTCAGCTGGAATTTGAGCCTTCTTCGACGGCTCACCTGATCCCTGATAGGGTCCATCGCTGGAATATCAAAAACTACGCTTCGATTGTCCGCAAAATGCAAATGCACATCAAGGCTAAGAAAGTCGACATGACGGAAAAAGTCTCTGTCATTACTTCGGATCAGCAAAAAATCGCCAAAGAAGGGGAGAAACAAGACGAACTCTGGCGTGATATGATGAAAGTCAATGAAGAGCGTCAATTTCGCATCGGCCGCATCACGAATTACTTTTCGTAGCAACTCCGCAGTAGCCCGTTGAAAGAGAATCCGTAAAGACGAACTTCAACTCATCAGGAACGCTTCTAGTAAAGACCATCTTCCAAAAAGCCTTGCTCTTAAATTTCACATTGAGCCCGCGGACCTCCTGAACTCGCAGTCCCACGTCCTTGCACATCGCTTCAAGTTCCCGAGGTTTAATAAACATCCTCAGCACATGCATATGAGGAGGAGTATTTTTAACACACCATTCGACGCCTTTGATCACGAGCAGCCAGCTTAACGCCGTCCGATTGAAAGTGTGAAAGAAGAAAAGTCCACCAGGCCGGAGCAGCCGCGAGGCTTCGCGGACAAGGGCCTCAGGATTTTGGACATGCTCTAATAAATCCATCGCACAAACGACATCAAAACTAGACGCGGGAAATGGAGTTGTTGTTGCATCTCCCCGGACATACTTGACACGGCGGGTCTCATCGAGTTTTTGGGCTATACGCAAGCTCTCTTCCGATAGATCTATCCCTACAACTTCATGCCCGCGCTTAGCCATCTCCTGCGTCAGAAAACCTGCCCCGCAGCCCAAATCTAAAATCTTGACAGGGAAGGGGAGAAAGCTCGCAATCCAGGGATTGCGCAGCCGGTTCTCAGCTCTTAAAAGAGCAATCGGATGGTCGGTGGCCGTTTGCCACCGGTCGCCGAGCTCATGGTAGAAGTCGTTATTGATCGGTTTCATGGGACTGTAAAGGAGTATATACAAAGTTCCAGTAAATCATCTGATAAAGAAAAAAAAGCCCTGCAAAAGCAGCCTGAATCCATAGAAAAGGAATGAGGATTTCGGAAGAAGGCAGCCACTCAAAGACCTTCTGCCCGTGGATCTTCGGCCACATGAGTCCCATCGCCAAGAGAAGAATCGAATGGTTCACAAAAAGAATGGCATGAAGCCAATGTTCAGCTGCAGGGCAATGGTGTTTATGGACAAACTCATCTTTGGTCACGAGCAGGCAGGAGAAGATGGCGACCATAACATAGTATTTAATGAGTGAAGCTTCGTAAGGCATGAGGAGTACAAAGGCCAAGCAGGCAAGAACGCTCAAGGTATCTAAAGGATGTCCGATGCGTTCCCATTTAGGAAGCCCTCTTTTGATATGGAAAACATATTCGTCTAAGATAATCACGATCGCTTGAACAATAAAGGGAACGAGCGCTAGCGCACGCATTGAAAAACTCCTCCCGCTAAAGTCAGTCCGGGCCCAAAGGCCAAGCTGACAATCAAAGAGCCGTCTTTAACCTTTTCATCTTTCCACAGCAGGTCCCAGATATGAGGGAGAGTGGCAGATGACATATTTCCATAGTTCTGAAGGACCCATAAGCTATGTTCATATTGCGCGGGTTTGAGCTCTAAAATTTTACCGACCTGCTGGATGATTTTCGGCCCGCCGGGATGGATAGCAAAATAAACATCTGCCGCTTGCTTCCCCGCTGTTTCTCGAAGCTGGGCCACAAAGTCGGGGAGTGCCCTTGCAATGAGGACAGGGACGTCTTTGGCTAATTTCATTTTAAGGCCCCAATCTTGACAGACCCAATGCATGGCATCGATCGAGTCGGGAATAATCCGTTCATCCAAAGCTACGATCTGAAGTCCGGACCGCTCTCTAGAGCTGACCTCGTATTTAATAAATCCATCGGCGAAAAGAGTTTGCACGACCAGCTGCTCGAGCCCATGAAGCCCGGGATTAAGATGCAAGCTGCAGATCTCTGTATGGACAATCTCTGTTTTCTCTTTATTTCCTTGGGCGATTCTCAAAGCAGGAATCGAGGCGTAACATCCCATATGATAGGCATGTGTCACAATAGTCTGATGTCCGGCGCCTTTGAGCGAAACCAGCTTTTGAGCAGGGCTGGGGGCGACATATCCCGTACAGGTCACATGCACCAGGTAGGAGGGGAGCTGCTCGCTCGAAGGATAGAAGCGGGCCAAAATATCTGTCGCCACCCGGTCAAAAACTTCACTCCGCTTGCCGAAACCGGCTCCTGCGGGCTTTTCCTTAGCAGGATAGAGTTCCATCTTCTCCCAATCGCGATGAAAACAATCCCGAATGGAAACGCCTCGTTTCAGAATCTTCTGATCTCCTAGCCCGACCTTTTTCAGTAGGCCTAAAAATTCATCATGCCGGTGAGGCTCTCTGGAAGCTTCAGCATGAGCCGCAGCAAGCCAGCGGATGCCTTCTTCTTGACTCAGCTCAAATTCAGGCCTAATTATCTTAAAATCAGAAATAAGCATTTTTTGATCTTAACTTGAGATCTGTTTAATGAGAAGGAATATCAAATTCCTCTTGCTGAGAAATAATAAAAAAACAATATAGCGATTAAGAGGGTCATTCTCATGCGTATCTTGGCTTTAGTTGTCGCTATGTTGGGGCTATGCAGCTGCGGCCAGCTCAAAGAAATGAATGCGAACATGCAAGATAGCACCGAGAACCTGAAGAAAAATACTGCGACCGTCCAACACTCGAGCGAGGTCATCCAAAAAAATACGGAAGAGGTCGCACGTTCGACAGCAAATATGCAAATCATGGGGATCATCGCCCTTATCGTCTTAGGAGCAGCCGCTTATATTGCCTATAGTCTCTTCAAAAGGCACCGGCGCGTGCTGCAAGATATCAAAATCATCGCCGATCGACTGAAAAAAGATTAATCATCTTTTCTAGAAATCCTGTAAAATAACCCCCCTATGAAACCCACGCTCCATCAAAACATTTCTCTAACTATCAAACGCCTAGGTATCCATGGAGAAGGTATAGGGGACTACCACGGCTTTACGGTCTTTGTCGAGGGAGTTTTGCCCGGCGAGACTGTCACGGCCTCCATCAAAGAAGTCCGGAAAAACTTTGCCCGAGCTCAAGTCATCTCTTATGAAAAGACGTCGTCCCAGCGCGTCGTCCCTCCCTGTCCTGTCTTTGGAAGATGCGGCGGATGCCAGCTGATGCATTTAGACTATGCGAGCCAGCTCGAGGCTAAGCGGCAACGCGTCGTCGACTCCTTCGAAAGGATTGGCAAGATCTTTGATGTGCCGGTAGCTCCTTGCGTTCCTTCACCCAGCCCGCTGGCTTACCGCAACAAGATTCAGCTTCCTGTCGTTTTAGATGCGACTTTGCATATGGGCCTTTATGCCTTCAACTCTCATGAAATCGTCGAAATCGAGAAGTGCTATATCCATTGTCCTCTGGGAGAGCGAGTCTTTGCGCATGTGAAGCAGATCTTGCAAACCCATCCCGATCCCTCTTTACGCCATGTGATCATCAAGACCGCCGTCCATACCAGCCAAGTGCTAGTTGTTTTGGTCACGCAAGGAAAAGGGTCACCTCTTTTACCCTCCATCGCTGAAAAGATCATGGAGTCCTTTCCTGAAATCAAAGGGGTCGTGCAAAATATTCATTCCACCCCTGGCAATGTTATTCTTGGCGAAACTTTTAGAACATTAGCCGGCCATGGCTCTATCGTCGATAAAATCTGCGGGATGTTTTTCAAGGTATCACCAGCCTCTTTCTTTCAAGTCAATCCCTCCCAAGCGGAAAACCTCTACCAAACAGCCTTAGAGTTTTGCGACTTAAAAGGGGACGAGACTTTGCTCGACGCCTATTGCGGGGTGGGTACGCTCTCTTTGATTCTAGCATCCCATGTGGAAAAAGTCATTGGAGTTGAATGCGTCCCTGATGCTATCTCCGATGCTCAGGAAAATGCCCAAAGAAATCATATTAAAAATGCTGCCTTTGTCTGCGCTGCTGCGGAAGATTTTATCGGAACGCTCTCGCATATCGATGTAGCAGTCTTGAACCCGCCTCGGAAAGGATGCGAACTTTCCTTCCTAGAAAAATTAGCCGCTTTAAAACCCCGGCGCCTGGTCTATATTTCTTGCGATCCTGCGACTTTAGCTCGAGATTTAGCGATTCTGCGAGAGAAGGGATATCAAGTGAATGCGGCTCAGCCGTTTGATATGTTCCCGCAAACCGTCCATGTTGAAACCCTTGTCCAGCTGACTTTATCTTAATCTATTTTGAAAAAATTACTTTGGGGCGACCCGCAAATATCGCATTGTTCAGGAGGTGCATCAGGAACCGTATTTCCGCAAACCCTACAGACCCAATAATTGCTATCCGCAGGGTTTTCTCCTTTTTTGAGTTCGTCCAGATCGGCAAGGAACATGTTGTAATGCAATTGTTCGACTTTAAAAGCCCATTGCATACTTTGGGCAGCATCTTTTCGTCCAGCTTCTTCGGCTGTTTTGATGAATTTAGGGTACATAGTTGTAAATTCATCTTGCTCACCTTCGACAGCGCCTTGGAGATTTCCCTCTGTTGATTTGACCAGACCTAAGACATCCAGGTGATTCCGTGCATGGATCGCTTCTGCAGCAGCAGCAGCACGCCAAAGCCGAGCAACCCCTGGATAGCCCTCTTGATCAGCTACTTTTGCAAAGGCGAGATATTTTCGATTAGCTTGGCATTCTCCGGCAAAAGCATAAAGCAGGTTCTTTGTTGTAGGATCTCTTGCTTGAAGATCCTCTGTTTCTGCGTATTTTTCTTTTTCGCCGCAGCCTGTTAATAAGACGAGTGAAAGAGAAAGTGAACATACTTTTTTTAACATACATTCCTTCTTTGAGAGTTAATCCTTTGCTTTCTCTGTAGTCTTTTTGATGTTTTGAGTCTAATCAAATTGCCCAAAAACTTTAGTCATCTATCTCGAATGCAATAGAGCCTCGTGCATTTCACTAAAAAATAACGTCTGATGAACGATATTCATAGACTTGAAAAGAATGAGCAGAAGGCAACATTTGATATTTGCGAATGGTATTTTTTCTATTTGCAAAACTTACTAAGGCATTATACGACTCTTTACACCCAATGAAGATAGAATCGTTAAGTTCCGTCGATGCAGGATCAGATTCCGATTCCAAGCTGTTTTTTTGAATTTGTACACTTAAATCATAGTCATCACGCTCGACAAGGCTAGCGGAGATATTTATCCCTTTCCCCTTTCTCATAACTTGGATGCGAGCTTGATAACTATACAGGAGTTCAAGAACACGCCGGATGTTATCTGCCTGCTCACTATAAAAAATCAAAGTGACGTTTGAGCTGCGATGGAACTCTAAATAAGAAATGATCTTTCTAGAGAGTTGCTCCATTTGATTTTTGGGTTCATGGGGGTTGTCGAGGATACGCGGCGCTCTATGACCATCTACAGGTTCCAACTGGATTTTATCCGCAGGGATCACGGTTTTAGATTCATAGGTTAGATTGAAAAAACCCTGAGTGATATTGCTTATAACGCTCATCAAAAACTCCTTGAGAATAAGTAGTTTACCCTCAAAAAAGTTTAAACACAACAAATCCAGATAACGGTTTATTTTTAATAACTTTTTAAATTATAATTTTTGCCTAAAAGAGAATTCAATGGCCGGAAGAATTATTTTATATGCGATCACCTCTCAGATAGCACCTTCGAATCCGCTGGTCAGACATTATTCTCAGCGGGCATCCCAGGCTGCTGCTCAATCAGCCAAAGTCTGGAAAAAATCATCAAAGAAAACAACTTTGACAGGAAAAAAAATCCAAGCTGCTCATCCCAACGAAACCGACGTTCCGACCCCTCCTGAAATTATGAAAGATAATGCTCTTCTTCAGGATATGATACGGTTTTATAAAGACTCTCAAAAGCAGTCGGGAAAATAAGTCTTCTTCTGTTTTTTCCTTTCGACAATATTCCGATCTTAATACAAAATTTACAAATTAACCCATGGAGGAGACTGTGGCAGCAGCAGTACGAGCACCAGTTCACGTATTCAGATGTTTAGTGGTAAATGACTTGCCCATTCATTGCACAGGAATTAGAAAAGTTATCGAAAGATCCGTAAATGAGCTAGGTTTCCCCTCCGTAACAGACTGCGCTTATAGCGAACCGGAAACTTTGGATCTTTGGACAAGAAATGGTGGTTATCATATTACAGTGATGGATTTTAATATGGACCCCAAAAAAGGGGATGAAATAACGAGAGTGCTTTTAAAACAACATCCGGATGCCTTAGTTGTAGGCTGCTCGAGCATAAAAGAGCCTGATGTCATCCAAAAATGTAAAGAGGCAGGGATGCAAGAAGTTCTACCTAAAGACTGGATAAAGGTAAGGCAATTTATCTTAGAGCGTTTCAAAGCACTATTCGCATCCTGGAAAGATTCAGAAAGTAGTGCCGCTCCTTGAACACTCTATAGATCTTGGAGACCCTTACGCTTTGATCCCGATGCCCCAATGAATTTTCGTGGTGATTTTTAACATCTCGCATTCAGGGATGTTTCCTATTTTGCGGGAGACATAAGCTTTATCGATCGTCTGGATATCATGGCTTTTCACGCGCACAGACTTCAGATTGTTTGTCACTACCATTTCAAAACGATTCTGCGTCTTGGTTTCTTCCGAACAACTGACGACCGTGAGAAGAGGGGAGTGGGTGTTGCCGATGTCATTCGAAATCACTATCCCTTTCGAAACTTTTCCATTTTTTTCGATAAGGATCATATCTCCTCTTCGATACGAAGGTTTTTTATTAAAATCGCGCAAAATAGCATCCATAGCAATCCTGATGCCCGCTCTTATTCTTTCTAACTCGGGAGAAAAAATAGTTCCCCACAGAATAGCTCCTTTCAGCGATGGAAGAGCAAGCGTGTAAGGTTGGCTTGTGAGGGCAACAGACTTTTTGAACAACCGGTTTATCCTATCGGGATGGATCACGGTTTCATGCCGATAGATTTCTTCATTCGGTTTTAATCCGCGGAGAGGAACCAAGTTGATATTCTGAGTTTCTGCCTGTGATTCTACAGAGGAAACAACCACATTGAACCTGTTTCCATTCTTTTGCTGGAGAACATGTTGCCCTTCATTAGGATTTTGGAGGCCCTTCAAAATAGCGCCCGGGGAAAAGCGGGAAAAAGATCGGCGGGATTTAGGCGGTCGGGACTGATTTTTGGGGGGCATGAGAGGAGACCCTATAGAGTGATAAGGCAGACTCGCGCGACGAAATACACCCATAATTTAAAATATAACTAAGTTTATTACATTTTAACAAAATACATATATTAGATAAATACAATCAGATTATTTAATAATATTAATATTTAATTAAATTATTATTAAAGTTTTGAATCACGATTAATAGCAACAAAAGTAGAAGTCGAAATAAGGGTCAGAAGTCCAATTCCTTTCGCTGACACTGAATTTGACCTCAGCACATAGGAAGAGAAAACATAAAAACAGAGTCCTACTCCTGCATTCATCAACAGAGTATCAAAAGCTAGCTTGGGGGTATTTTGCCTATACGGCTCAGGGCGATAGCAATACCGAGCAAGGGCAGAAGCACCCTGCAGAACTCCTAAAGCAATACTCTGGGCAGCAACCGCCGGCGGAAAATAGGCAGGCATCAGCTGAACTACTAATGAGCTGACCATCGTAGATGCAACAAGGGTCCCGATACTTTTAAAGTAAATTGTCATGTTTTTTCTATCAATTGAGGTCAAAATAATAGCATAACTGCATTAAAAGCGAAAAACTTCTTTCTTTTACATCCTCGTTCTAGCTAAATTAAAAAAAATAGGTGATAGATGCTGAATCCTCAAACAGAAAAATTTTATCAGACGTTGTTCGATCATATTCCCAAGGGAGAACTCTCCATTACCCGCGTTCGGCAAGGTTTTGAAAAGCTTATGTCGAGCTTTCCTGCGCAGCCCGACGTTCACTTTGAAGAAATCTCCATCGGTAAGCTTTTTGCTGCTTGGGTGCACACGCCCGGATGTACCAAGGACCGAGTCATCCTATTTTTGCACGGAGGGGGTTATATCTCTGGAACTTTCTACTCCCATCAAGATTTTATCGGCCGCCTTGCCCAGGCGACGGGATGTTATGTGCTCGCCGTCGATTACCGTCTGGCCCCTGAACATCCTTTTCCGACCGCACTGGAAGATTGTCTTCTTGCCTATCAATTCCTCCTTAAAGAAAAAATTCCTCCGGCAAACATTTTTATCGCAGGAACTTCAGCGGGCGGGGGACTCACACTGAGCCTGATGCTGAGCCTCCGTGATCATCATGAGCCCTTGCCTAGAGCCGCCATCTGCATCTGCCCCTGGGTCGATCTTGCCCTCACAGGCAAGACCCTAGATACCAGTGCAGGAAAGGATATCCTTCAAAAAGATCGGATCCAAAAAGCCGCTGATCTCTATTTGCAGGGTCATAATCCCAGAGACCCCTTAGCTTCTCCTTTATACGCTGACCTTAAAGGGCTGCCACCTTTATTGATCCAGACAGGAACGCGCGAACTTTTCTTAGATGAAATCGAGCGATTTGCCCAAAAAGCTCAAGAAAGCAAAGTGAAAGTCAAACTGCAAAAATATGAGGAGATGATCCACACTTGGCAGCTTTTTGCTTCCCAGATTCCCGAGGGGCAAAAAGCTATAGCTGAGATTGCTGCTTTTATGAAGACAGTCTAGTTTAGAACTTCCCAGGAATCTTGCAAGTGAAAGGGGCAATTGTACATCAATGCTGCCCACGGGCTTCGATCGGCCAAATATCCACTAAAGTACCGCCTCTGACACAGTGATAATAGTTATAGAGGTTTACTGTGGGATCGCAGTGAGGCGTTAAAAACTCGATTATGCTCCCAATAGGCAAGGAATCGCCATGAACCTGTCCATGTTCATCGCCTCGATACGCATACAAAGCGTCGGGAGAAGCTCCCAAGAAAACTCGAGGCTTAGGACCATCAGTAGCAAAAGCTTTTAGCCCCGCATCCACGATCGTCTTATTTGGATGGGAGCTAACGACCGTACTCAGCACAAAAAGAGAAGGTTTAAAGGGGGACTCTCCATTAGGTTGCAAAGCCACCTCGGAATATTCAACGTCCATGAAAAGATACGATCCTACCTGCAGCTCCGTATAAACGCCTTCTTTAAGGTCGATGTCCGAAGTGCCTGTGCCTCCGCCGGTAACGATCAAAGGAGAAGCAATTGTTTTTTGCAGCTCATCCCTCAGCTCTTTAATTCTTTCATTTTGCATCCGAACAGCGCTTAGGCGCTCCTCATAGCTGGCTATATGCTGAAAATGACCTCCATAAGCTTGGAGGCCCACGAGTTGAAGAGTGGGCTTTTGAAGGATCAGACCAGCTAGAGCTAAAGCTTCTTCTATCGATGGGGCCCCGGTCCGATTCTGTCCAATATCCAAGTCGATCAAGACACGCAAAGGTGTACTTGAAATGTTAGCGCGAGCTAAATCTTCAATATTGCTTGGGTTGTCCACGACAACCATGATATCTGGCGACCTTTCATGGATGGTTATCAGACGGGCAATCTTTCCAGGGGAAACGACAGGGGAAGTAATCAGAATCCCGGGAATCTGGCCTTGGGCCATGACTTCTGCTTCGCCGAGGGTCGCGCATGAAATCCCTAAGGCCCCAGCTTCGACCTGCAACTGGGCGATCTTAATAGACTTATGGCTTTTGCAATGAGGACGTAAATGCATGCCATTTTCTTGGGCGCGTGTGCTCATGCATTGGATATTGGCTTCGCAGGCATCTAAATCTAAGATAAGGGCGGGAGTCGGGATGGTCAGGCGAGAGTTTTCCAATCCTATGCATCCGTAACCAATCATTGATTTCTCCATAAATTTTCCGGGCTCATGCGCCCAGCACAAGCTTATTCCAAGAATCCCTAACCATTTGCCTAACATGGGGATAATCTTGTCTCAAACAATCCAAAAAGTAAAGGACCTGCAGGCGCCACCCTCAAAACGTCTGATAATTGATCTTATGTTGGCAAAAGGGTAAGAGTAAAGGCTGGACAGTCTAGCCTTATACTTATTCTTCAAAAACAAGAAGATAAGGATAAAACCATGGTTTCCCGCATCAGCCACAGTTTTCATCTCTACTTTCAAGGATTTTCCCACCTTCCACTCCAAGGTAAGATCACCCGACTTGCTCTTCCGTTAGTTATGGGACTTGCAGGGCTAGCTTGTGGTGGGATATTAGCATCTCGTTTGATCCAGTACCTGAATCCACCTGCAAAATCTAAAGATGATGCTTCCTCAACTTCCCAAGATGAAAAATATGCTAACGTCGCCCCGGAAAGGCTTAACCCATACCCGCCCATTTATCAGCTTAACCTACATACCATATTAGGGAGCGTACCTAAAAGATTA
>JAFEGW010000001.1:76596-234221 GCA_018239715.1 Verrucomicrobiota bacterium | reverse complement strand
AGCTGATGCTCGCTGGCACGGAGGCTCTCGCTATCACGAGGACCAAGAAGAAGGCTATGGACGTCAAGGCCATATGTCTCGCCAAGAGGCTGGTCATCGCGGGGGCATGGCCGTTAAAGAAAAATACGGCCCTGAACACTACCGAGAAATCGGACGCCGCGGCGCTCGCGCCAGAAAATTTAATAGGCAATATCTAGAAGAATAATTCTTAATAATAGCCGCTGGCTCAGGATAACTTGGGCCGGCGGCTTTTCTTTTTCATCTCAGTCGAATCGTCAGCAACTCTTTCCATTGGGTTGTGAAATGGGGAGATCGATGGCCTGATAAAGGCTTCCAAGCAGAAGAAATCCCTTCCGCAGCAAAAAAGACCGCCTTTTTCCGTTTTTTGCGGTTGATCTCATCGACAATATGCATTAAATCAGGTGAACGGCTTGCCTGGAACATGTCCAGCTGAGTCTCTTCTTGGGGGGTGATATTGTGAAACATGATGCCGGCTTTCCGATAAGAAGATCCTGCGCAGTAGAGTTCAGAAAGAAGCTGATGAGCATGACGAATGAGGTGGGGAGTATAAGAGGTGGGAGCTGGAAGAGCGCGAGATGCCGAGCGGGGGAAGCGGTCTTTGCCGATAACAAAAACTCCCATATATCCGGCGACAGAGTATTGAGCGCGGAGCTTTTCAGCGCCATGAGCTGTGAACGTCGCTACGGCTTCTTTCAGATCCTCCAAAGAAGAGACCAGCTGGCCGAACGAGCGGGAGCAGACAATCCCTTTTTTGGGAGGGGCCATCTCTTCCAAGTCCAAACAGCAAACTCCGCGCAGCTCCAAGACAATTCTGAGTAAAACAATGGAAAAATGTTTCTGGATCCATGCATCGCTTTGAACGATGAGTTCTTGGATGGTATAAATCCCAAAGTGGCTCAGCGCAGCAGCTGTTTGAGAGCCGATGCCCCAGACTTCTTTGACGGGAAGCGAGGCAAAAACGGAGCCAGGGTGCTCTAAATAAAAAATCCCATCTTCTCTTTTTTTTGCGAGGTCGTTCCCGACTTTGGCCAGGGTTTTGGTGTTGCCCGCGCCAAAAGAGATCGGGATACCTGTCCATTGGAGTACACGGGAGCGGATCTCAGCCCCTGGATATTCGGAAGAGGGCAGCTGTAAAAAAGCTTCATCGATGGAATAGACTTCCATCGGATAACCGAAATCTTCCAGAACACTCATGACCCGCTCGGACATGTCGCCGTAAAGTGCAAAGTTGGAAGAAAGGACCGCGACATTATGCTTTGTAAAAACATCTCGGTATTGAAAAGCCGGAGCTCCCATGGGGATTTTTAGCGCTTTAGCCTCTTTGGAGCGGGAGATCACGCAGCCGTCGTTGTTCGAAAGAATGACGACAGGGCGGTTTAAGAGCTTGGGGTTAAAAACTCTCTCGCACGAGACAAAAAAGTTATTACAATCGATTAACGCGTACTTTGTGGATGACATAAGTCACGATGCCCCAAACTTGAAAGTCCATTTCCGGGGAAATTTCCAGCGGCGGAAAAGCAGGGTTCTCAGCGACTAGAAAAAGCCGGTCTTTTCTTCTTAATAGCCGTTTGACCGTAAACTCGCCATTAATAATCGCCACGGCTATCGATCCGCTTTCAGCCTGCAGGGCTCGGTCGACGATGAGAACGTCGCCGTCATAAATTTGAGCATCTCTCATTGAATGCCCTTCAACCCGCACAAAAAAAGTGGAAGCCGGATGAGCCACGAGCAGCTCATTCAAATCGAGCTTTTTTTCGACATGATCATCTGCCGGCGAAGGAAATCCTGCTTGCACGGGGGCAAGAAAAAAAGAGAGCTTCATTTCTCTATTATTAAGAAAGAGGGAGTTCAACACAATCCGAAGACTTTTTTAGAAGATGGGATGGAAAGATACGTTCATGATACACTTGTATCGGATATTAACCCGGCGAGGTTAAGATGGCAGCAAGGGCTGTTTTCGGTTTTATTTTCAAAGAGGCATCGGTAGTCTGTGAATCCCTCTACCGGGGTACGTTTTGCCGCTGCTCTTACAGCACGGCTAAAAAAGTGGATGCTGCATTTAAGCAGCGGAAAATTCCGACGCCTGAACAAATAATGAAGAGTCCCAAGCTGCAAGGGGAGTTGATAGAGTACCATCTCAGCACCTGGTTTGATCCCGAAGTGCAAAGCATCTGGGGGCCTACGACTCGTATTCCTCCTATAGAAACGGCTCTAAAAGATCCTAAGTTTCTTAAGAAAATTCAGCCTAGAATTCCAACTCCTGAAGAAACTTGGCACGATCCTGCGTTACGCAAAAAATTAATCCATTATCTTGTGCAAAATTCAAAGATAAAAGCATCTAAGCAGAAAAAATAAATGCTCAACAAGAATCTATTTTGTTTTCCGCTGGATTAAGTGGAGTTCTTCCATCATCCACATGAGTGGCGCGGAAGTGACAGCCGAATGGACAAGGCGTGGTGCCAAGGCAGGTAAAAAGAGGCCGCGGATGCCTTGAGCCTTGAAAATACGCACGATCGTTTGATGAAGATGTTCCTTAGGAGCATCTTTTCCTTGCTTGTAAATAGCAGCGATATAGAAAGGAGCCGTCGTAATGACTTGGACAACACCGGAAATCGTGCTGACAGCAGCTCCGTGAGAGGGATACTCGTGTCTCAGTTTTTCATAGACGCTCCAAAAAATAGCACCGCTGAGAGCCCGATGGGCAAAAGCACTGCTTAATCCTTTGGTTAAAAGAGAAGCCCCTTCTTGGCGGAGTACCTGCCACCCTTGTCCTTGGATAAAACGTGTGCGGAGTGCATTCCAGCCGTTCAGCACGGTGATCTCCATCCCATTCGAGAGAACACCGATGAATACACCCCGGATCGCAGGATCTAAGTTCACAGGAACAACCGAAGAGGAAACTTTGATCGAGACGAGCTGGGCCGGTGTCCGGGTAGCAAATTTTAGGACGTTCGGTTGAAATCCTTTCCAAAAATCGGGAAGAGTCATTGCACGGATGACCTGTACTGTGTTTTTCTGAAAAAGGATTTCTCGGGTAGCCACTGTATCAAGGGGTGTGCCGACGCCCGCCCGTAATAGGACGGCGGCAAAAGGCGACATATAAACCCACAGATGGTGATTAACAGGTTGGCTCATTTTTATACCGGGTCCTTGGTGGTTTCGAGAATTTTTTTGATTCCACCTTCTTTAAAATTTCTTGGCATTAAGCTTAAACAGCTTGTGAATTTAAGTCAGAGTGTTTTTTGCTACAATAACTTAGCTGGGAAGATCAAAAAGAAGAAAATGTGCCTGGGCGCTTTCGAGCTTTAGCTCGCGCTCATCCGTGATAGCA
Source organism: Verrucomicrobiota bacterium (assembly GCA_018239715.1). GTDB lineage: Bacteria > Chlamydiota > Chlamydiia > Chlamydiales > Rhabdochlamydiaceae > PALSA-1444. Next base: position 230,869 of record JAFEGW010000001.1, on the reverse strand, counting down.
GCACCATCACCGGATTGAAGAGTTTTGCCGTTGCAAGTGAGAGGCCCTCCGATGACTTGGATCCAGGCTTTTCTTTCGGGGGATAAAGAATACGAGAGTATTTTCCCTTGGAGCTTGGAAGCGAAGATGCTCACATCTTGATGGATTTTCAGAGATCCGTCTTTTCCTGCGTGGGAGACGACAAGACAAAGGCGGTTTTGCAGATCGGGAAAATTTTTCTGCTCGTAACCTGGAGCTAGGCCCCTTTTCTCAGGATAGAGCCAGATTTGCAGCAGATGAACAGGATCCTTATCCGAAGCATTAAACTCGCTATGCTCAATGCCTTTTCCGGCTGTCATCCGCTGGACATCGCCCGGTTTAATCAGAGAAGAGGGTCCTGTGCTATCGGTGTGTTTAAGCGCTCCTTCGATCACATAAGTGACGATTTCCATGTTCGCATGAGCGTGGGTATCGAAACCTTCCGCAGGTGCGACCTTGTCTTCATTGATCACCCGCAGGACGCTGAAGTCCATATGGGCAGGATCTTGATAATCTCCAAAGGAAAAAGTGTGATAGGTTTCGAGCCATCCGTGGTCGAAATATCCCCGATCTGCTGATTTACGGATTTGGATCACGCGGTTTTTCTCACATTTTTATATAAAAAGCCGAGGTACAACGAGAGAAGGCCTAAAAATAAATGAAGCCAACTGTCAGCCATATTATTAGCAATGTATCCTAAAATATCAAACTCTTCATAACCGAAACCGAGGACGGCAATGACACCGTACAAAATACCACAGATCTGGAAGAAAAGCTGAGACGCCCTCTGGCTGCCATGGCTGAAAATATAAGCAATAATGCCTGTCAGCAAATGGAGGCCGTTGGTCATAGAGTTGACTTTAAAAATACCCAAAAAAAGGTCATCGGTCGTGAAGCCGGGAAGAAAGCCTAAGAAGCCGATTAAAAATAAAACGATTCCAAAAATTCTTGCACATTTTTTCTCGCTCATGAGGGACTCCTATCCCGACTTAATAAATAGTTTACCATTAACCGTTCAAGGAAAAAGGTTGCGTGAAAACGGTTTTCTCGCTTATCTTGTTCGTTGCTCTTTATTGCGGGGGTTTAGCTCAGTTGGTAGAGCATCTGATTTGCATTCAGAGGGCCAGGAGTTCGAGTCTCCTAACCTCCATCCCGCGGTTATAGCTCAGTTGGTTAGAGCGCGACACTGATAATGTCGAGGTCCCAAGTTCAAATCTTGGTAACCGCATTCGCTTCTCAATCTTAAATTTAATTCAAAATAATAATTTGCGCTTTTATCACCCCCTTCCTAGAATGCGGTTTGAGGTCGACTATGAAGAGAATAGGGGTGAGCGGGGGAGCCGGTCAAATTGCTTACAGTTTGCTTTTTCGGCTGGCCAGCGGAGAGCTTTTTGGGCCTGATCAGCCGATTGCCTTGCATCTTTTAGAAGTTCCCGAAGCCCTCGATGCTTTAAAAGGCGTGGTGATGGAACTGGAAGACTGCGCTTTTCCTCTCTTGCGCGAGATCAAAATCGGTTCCGATCCCTATCAAGTGTTCGAAGGCGTCGATACGGTTTTTTTAGTGGGAGCTAAACCGCGCGGTCCTGGCATGGAGAGGAAAGACCTTTTAGCCGATAACGGCAAGATCTTTGTCGGGCAGGGAAAAGCTCTCGGTGAAGTGGCTGCAAATGATGCGGTTGTTTTGGTCGTCGGCAATCCTTGCAATACCAACTGCCTCATTGCCAGCACCCATGCCCAAAAGCACCGTTTTTTCGGTATGACCCGGCTCGATCAAAACCGCAGCGTCTCGCTTCTCGCACAAAAAGCTAAAGTTCCTGTCTCGGCGGTGACCCATATGGCCATCTGGGGTAATCATTCTTCGACACAAGTGCCTGATTTTTACAATGCCCATATTTATGGAAAACCAGTTTTGGATGTGGTCAAAGACCAGAAATGGCTGGAAGAAGACTTTGTTCCCCAAGTCCAAAAGCGTGGAGCTGTGGTGATTGCAGCCCGCGGCAAATCTTCCGCTGCATCCGCTGCCCATGCAGCCTTGGAAGCCATGATCTCCCTTTATCAACCGACGACACCCGGAGAGTGGTTTTCGATGTCGCTTCTTTCCGATGGAAATCCCTACGGCGTTCAAAAAGGGCTCATCTTTTCTTTCCCTTGCCGGTCTGCAGGAAAGGGTAAAATCGAAATCGTAAAAAATCTTCCTTGGAATGATTTTTTGAAAGCAAAAATTGCACAGACAGAAAAAGAACTCATCGAAGAACGGGAAATGGTAAAGCACCTTTTATGACAGAAGAAGTTTTATTTCAGATTACGAAAGAACAGTTGGAAACCGGTTTAAGGGGATTTCCTGTCGGCTATTGTCCGACTTCCACCGTCGATCCCACGAAAGGGCTTTTCTATATTGGTAGACCTGTAGCGGAGCTTGCAAACTGGCGGCCGGAAGAGGTGATCTATTTGCTGATGGAAGGGAAGCAGGGGAGCCGTCAGGAAGTCGATCGGTTTTTTGCTGATATGAACAAACGGGCCCGTCTGAAACCCGAGACCATAGAAGCGATTGAAAAGCTGCCCAAGAAAGGCCATCCGATGAAGCTGTTTTCCGCAGCTCTTTTGATGCTGGGGATGCTCGAAAAAAAAGATGATTACCGAGAAGATTGTCTCGATTTGATTGCCAAGGTGCCGCATCTTGCCGCTCTGGTCATCAACCACCATGCAGGATGGGGAAAAACTCCTGAGCCTAAGCCTGAACTCGGCTACATGGAAAATTTCGCTGCCATGGTGCGAGTCCCTCATGCGAATCTCCAAAAACTCACAGAAGCTTTTCGACTTTTTAATATCGTCCACTACGATCACGGGGGAGGGAATCTTTCGACATTTGTCGGTAAAGCGGTCGCTTCGGGTTTAGAAGACATGTATGGATCGATGGCTGCAGCGATGTGCGGCCTCGAAGGGCCTCGCCATGGAAGAGCTAATCAAGATTGTCTCGAATTTCTTAGGGAGGTGGTAAAAGAAGTGGGTGAAAATGCCACTGCCTCTCAAGTGGAAAAGCTGATCCGCGACCGTCTAGCGGCAAATAAATTAGTCTTCGGATTTGGCCATGCCGTTCTTCGGGTGGAAGATCCTAGAGCATTGGTGGTCTATGATTACTTGAAAAAACATTATCCTTCCCATCCGCTGGTCAAGATCGCTCTCTTACTCAGAAGCGAAGGAACCAAAGTGCTCTCCGAAAATCCTAAAATATCTGATCCTCATCCCAATATTGATGCGATCTCGGGCACACTGCTCGTCACAGCAGGGTTTGATTATCCTGAATATTTTACGGTCCTTTTTGGGCTTTCAAGGATTGTGGGGATTGCGCGTCAGATTGTCTACGAACGTTTGGAGGCCCGCGGCGGCAAAGGGACGCCGATCGTCCGTCCAAAATATCTTTACAACGGTCCAAAAGTTTAGATAGGCACTCTTGCTCCGTATTAGAGTATTAACTTTTATGTTCCTTGATATTAGCTGTTTATATCGTTGATATAGCCTAATTGTCGATTTTTGAATTATGTTAGTATATTTTTTTTAAAGAAGAGGAAATAAAACAATTTTTAGTAATTATATTGATTTATATTTAAGACTTTGGTAAAATAATTTATACCAAAAAAGGATGAAGTATGGCAATTCAAAATCTATTTAACAAGATACCAGGTGAAATCCTTCATGTGCCTCTCTTACCAGTTGCATTTCTAGGTGCTTACTCTGGAGCTTATTTAGGATGGAAGCTTGGAGATCAACTCGAAGCTACGTTGTCAAGTTCTCAAGCAAGATCAGGTGAGCCGGCTGGAAGTAAAACCAAGTCCTGTTTTGTTGCTAAAATTTCGAGTTTTATTTTAGCTTTAACGGGTGTAAATGGTACTGGATATTGGACCCTGAAAGCGATATCCCCTCTTCTCTCTTCAAAACAAACAATAGATATAAAGGACTCATTTTATATTACTGCAAATGTCGCTTTATTACTTGTCACGGCCGCTCTACTCTTAAACGAAAAATCAGAGCATGAACAAAAAAACAGCGGGGAAGCTGGAAGTCGTAGACCAAAACCGGAAGGGAAAATAGATCATTCGCAATATCTACTTAGAAATCGTTCATCGTCTTAACTTGTCGCTAGACATAGTTAAAGGAGTTTTTATAGGAGGAGGTAGTCACCTCTTTGATCAGATCTTCCCTTATTTTTTTTTTAACACTGCCTCGATTGTGCACTAAATTCGATCTCTGTCCTATTCAGCTTCGAGTTGATATTCCTTGGAGATTTCTGCCAACGAACCTTTACTTTAACACAGTCCAGATGAGCGAAATTTTATTGACAGAGGACTAGATTTCAAAGTTCTGATTTGAGAAAATGGCCAGTCTATGTGGCAAGACATTGAGGTGATTTTCAATCGGGCTTTAAAATTTTCCTATACCCGCAAAAAAATCTTTTTCCTTTTTCCTGCGCTGATATTGTGCGGGATCTCGATTGTGTTATCTCATACATTTTGGCTCGGGGCCAATCCCTGGGCTCAAGCCAGTTTTGCTTTTGTTCCCGAATTTCTCTGCATTGGCATCCTAATGACGGCCGGAGTTCCGCTCATCCGTCTTTACCATGATGAAATCAAAGAAAAAAAATTATCGGTCAACAAGACGCTGCGACAGTCGTGGCACCTGATGGGCGGCATTGCTTCTTTGATTGTACCCATTCTCACAGCCTACCTCGTCTTATGGTTTGTTTTAGGGGTCTTTTATCTGCTCAAACACATTCCCTCGGTGGGAGAAATGCTGGGTATCTTTTTATCCTTCGGCCCCTTCTTGCTGATCTTAGGATCTTTATTCTTGAGTATTGTGACCTTGCTGCTTCTTTTTTTCCTAACCCCTGTCGTGGCTTTAAAATCGACCATGCGATGGGAACTGGCCGAAGAGGTGCTTCTCAAAATCTGGCGGCAGCCGTTCATCCATCTAATGTTGCTGATTTTAGGGCTCATGCCGCTGCTGATCGTCGTGGGCTTTATGGTGCTCGCAGCGACATTGACAGGGATGTCTTTTTTCGTGATGGAACGGACTTGGGCCATTTCGCTGCAGTGGTTTTTCATCATGATTCCTTTTGCTGCACTTTTGTCGCCCGTTGTGATCTTCTTCTTCAACTTTGCCGCTGAAAGTTTTGCTTTTCTCCAGCGAAGAGTGAAAAAATGAAACGCATAGCCCTCATCGGGGCAGGCTTTGCAGGTCTAGCCGCCGCCTACTATTTATCCGAAAAATTTCAGGTTGTTCTTTTCGATCAAAAAGGAATTGGAGGAGGAGCTTCAGGAATTTCGTCGGGACTTTTGCATCCTTATCCGGGAGAAAAAGGGCGGCGTAGTTGGCACGCAGAAGAAGCCCTCCAAGCAACGCGCCAGCTCTTGAAGGTGGCAGAAAAGGAGCTCGGCCAGCCTGTCGCTCAATATAACGGTATTCTGAAGGTCGGCCCGTGTGATGCAGGCGACGATGTGGAATGTTTAAGCGATGGCACCTTTTTAATTAAATCCGGCATCACGGTGTTTCCTGAGCTTTATTTGGAAGGACTTTGGAGGGCCTGTCAGAAGAGGGGAGCTCAGCTCCAGCTGCAGAAAATCGATTCTCTAGAGCAGCTCAGCGGCTTTGATCTGACGGTGCTGGCAGTCGGCGCCGGCATCCGGCATTTTGCTGAATGCCGTCATCTGAAGATTAATTATGTCAAAGGGCAAGTTCTTGCTTGCGCTCTTGAAAAAACCTTGGAAAGGAGCATCTCCTCAAAAAGATATGTAGCTATGACGCCTTCTGAAAAGATCTGTCATTGGGGCGCAACCTATGAACGGGAATTCATTGATGAACGACCCTGCAAAGAAACGGCAATCGCTCTTTTAAAGCCCGAAACTGAAGTGCTCGATTGCCGCGCCGGCATTCGTGTGACGAATCCTGCTCATTATTTCCCTCTCTTAGAGCAGCTGGATGCGACAACATGGGTCGTTACTGCCCTTGGATCCCGAGGTCTTCTTTATCATGCTTGGTTAGGAAAGAAACTTTTCTCAACTCTTTCAATCTGAGTGTTTTTGTTTATTTTCTGTTTACTTAATTTTAATGAGATTTTTAAAATTGTAGGCATGGAGGTGAAGTATGAACAACTACCGATTCATTTATATGTTCGAAGCGTTTGCATTGATGTGCTTAGGTGTTTTTGCCTTTGTTTCTCCTCGTTATTTCACAGTGGGATTGGAGCCCTTACTAGGTTGGACATTCCTTGCGGCAGGTTTTGTTCAAACGCTCAGGATCTTTAAAAGCAATTTAACTGTGGCACGCAGCGGCTATATTTTTAATGCCTTGCTGTATGTCTTTTGCGGGGGATGGTTTCTAGCTAATCCCGATGCAGGCATTTTATCGATGACTTTGACTTTAATACTCTTTCTAGTCGTGGAAGGAGTTGCGAAATTTATCTTAGGGTATCAGCTATCTCCCATTCGAAGGTGGCAATTGTTTATTGTGGATGGCGTGCTGTCTTGGATCATTGCTCTGGCTGTTTGGAGAGGCTGGCCTGAAATCGCCTATTGGGTGCCCGCTGCTATTACAGGGGCCAATCTGATATGGTTTGGATTTTCTCTACTGGCTTTTAGCCTTAGAACCCTGCATATGAGTCATGAAATGAAATAATCAACAAGCATCCTCTTTTCTAAAGAGGATGCTTTCCTTTTTTCATAAAGAGCCACTGGTTTTCTTTCAGAGTTTTCATACGGATCAGAGAAAATTCGCCTTTGAGTTTTTTCCCCTTCAAAAAAAAATGGAGCGATCCCTTGCGGAGACCTTCTTTAATCAGTTTCTCAGACTCTTTAGCATCAGCGCCATCGACAGAGTAAGTGCCGTGGTCCCAAATTTTCACTGTTCCCGCTCCGTAACCTGAAGGGATCTCGCCTTCAAAGTCCTTGTAAGCATAAGGGTGGTCTTCGACCCTAATAGCCAGCCGTTTCACTTGAGGATCGCGGGAAGGCCCTTTCGGGATAGCCCAGCTTTTTAACACACCTTCCACTTCGAGCCTGAAATCGTAATGCAAACTGCGGGCATGGTGCTTTTGGATAACAAAGATCAGCTCGAAGCTCTTTTTTTTCCTGACTCTGCCCCGAGGTTCTTTCGAGACCTTGAGGTTTCTTTTGGATTTATATTTTGTGAGTGACATGCCTTCATGAATACTTGAGATAAATTTTTCTGCCAAGTAGGATCCCAGCTTATGAACCTATCCTAGTAAAATTTTCGCAAGGGGGGCTGCATTGAAAGCTCCGGCGGCTAAATTATTACAAGGGGGGTTTGTATTAAGTTATACCGACCCCCTTTGTAATAACTGCTTGGACGCAGCACCCCTGCGAAAATTTTACTAGGATAGGTTCATGCCTAAAAATCTTTTTAAAGATAGAATCATCGTGCCGATAAAGCAGAAAAGCATGAAGATAAAAGAGCCGTACATCCAGCAAGAAAGGCCGTCTTTAAAAGGCCGTATCCATCCCTTGCCTAAAACTGCTTTTTGGCAGCGGATGAGCGGATGGCCGATGACTCAGCCGGAAGAGACAACCCTATGATGAAAAATTCTTTTCTTTTTTTAGGAACCGGAGCTTCGATGGGTACTCCCGTCATGACGTGCCACTGCACCGTCTGCACTTCCAAAAATCCCCATGATCATCGCTTAAGGCCTTCAGGACTTTTAAAACTGGGAGATGAACGGTTTTTAATCGATGCAGGACCCGACCTCAGGCAGCAGGCTTTAAAGGCGGGGTTGGAACGGCTGGACGGCGTCTTGATTACCCATACCCATTTCGACCATATTGCCGGCCTTGATGACCTCCGTGTCTATTATTTTTTGCATAAAAAAACACTTCCCTGCCTTCTTTCTCGAGAGTCTTATGAGGAGATCAAAGCTCGAACTCCTTATTTTTTCAATAAATCCAGCGATGATGTCATGGGGGGAACGCGCTTTCAATTTCAAGTGATCCAGGATGATTTCGGCACGGAGATGTTCGCAGGGCATCGTTGGCAGATCATGACCTTTGAGCAAGGGGGCATGAAAGTCACAGGCTACCGTCTGGGCAGGTTTGCCTATGTCATGGACCTCAAACATTTTCCTCCGGAAATTTATGAGGCGCTGAAAGGAGTTGAAGTCTTGGTCATGAGCGCGCTAAGATATACCTCGTCGCCGGCGCATTTGAGTATGGAAGAGGCCCTGGCTTTTGCTGCTAAAGTGGGAGCAAGGCAAACATGGTTTTCCCATATTGCCCATGAGCTTGATCATGAAGCCGTAGGTGCACAGCTGCCTGCCGGTGTCAAGTTGGCCTACGACGGACTGGAGATTCCGATCGATGTTGGATGAAAATAATTTTAAAAATGCCAAAACGGCCCTCCTTCTGGGCGCTTACACCTCCACCAAAGACAAGCAGGGGTGTGAAGATTTTTTAGGGGAATTAGAGAGGCTCTGTGAAACCTATGGACTGACGTCCGTCGGAAAAGTCGCCTCTCCGATCAAAAAAATCGATGCCGGAACTTTTCTCGGCAGCGGCAAATTGAGTGAGGTCTTAACCCAAGCTGATGAGCTTGGGGCCGATATCATATTGTTCGATGATGAAATCACTCCCAATCAACAGCGGAACTTGGAAAAATTCTTTCAGCGTCCTGTTATCGACAGGACCGAGCTGATCATCGAGGTTTTTGCCCAGAGAGCGCAAACACGCGAAGCTCGGCTGCAGATCGAGCTTGCCAAGGTCAAATATCAACAGCCTCGTTTAAAAAGACTATGGACGCACCTTTCCCGGCAGGCAGGAACTGGAGGAGGCAGCGGCGGCGGCGCTTATTTACGCGGTGAAGGGGAGACTCAAATTGAGATCGACCGCCGGCTTTTGAAAAGAAGAGTAGTCCAGCTGCAGAAAGAGATTGCTGAAATCGAAAAACAGCGGGAAACTCAGCGACGCCAAAGGGTGCGCACCGGCATCCCGACATTTGCAATCGTCGGGTATACGAATGCAGGCAAATCGACCCTTCTGAACGCTCTGACCAAAGCCGATGTCTTTGTCGAAGATAAGCTCTTTGCTACTCTCGATACCACCACGAGAAAATTTATCCTGCCCAACCGGCAGGAGATTTTGCTTGTCGACACAGTGGGATTCATCCGGAAAATTCCGCACATGCTTGTCGCGGCTTTTAAAAGCACTTTGGAAGAGGCAGTCCATACGGATATCTTGCTTCACCTCGTCGACGTCAGCAATCCGATGGCTGAGCTGCAGGCCGAGGCCACAATGCATGTTCTCAAAGAGATGAAAGCCGAGCAGCGGCCGATCATCACCGTGCTCAATAAGATCGATGCCTGTCAAGATCCTGGCATCTTGCATCGGTTCCGCATGAAATATCCTAAGACTGTTCAAATCTCGGCTCTGACAGGGCAAGGTTTTGATCATTTGATGGAGCTGATGATCCAGGAAATCGGAGCCCTGCGAAAAACCTACCGTCTGCGCGTCCCTCAAAGCCACTACTCTCTTGTCAGCGAGCTGATGCGCGAGGGAAAAGTGATTCAATGCGATTATGAAGACAATGATATTTTGATTCAGGTGGAGATTCCCAGCCGTTTAGAATCTAAAGTCAAACCTTTCGTTTATGAATTTGCGTAACCTGCCAGCCCATGAGCGTCCCCGCGAGCGGCTTCTTCATGTGGGGCCAGAGGCTCTTTCTTTGGCTGAGCTTCTCGCTATTTTGCTCACCACAGGGACCAAAGATAAATCGGTGCTGGAGCTCGCCCATGAAATTGTCGCCCGCTTTGGTTCCTTGGCAAATCTTCTGGGAGCTTCGATCGAAGAACTCATGGAAGTGAAAGGCATTGGAAAGGCCAAAGCGATCCAATTGAAGGCTGCCTTTGGCATTGCTCTTAAAACCTCGCAAAAAACTTTCACGGCTTCTTGGCCTATCGAAGCTCAAGAAGCTTATGAACTCGTCCGGCATGACCTTGCCCATCAAAAGCAGGAGATGCTCATGGTCATTCTCAAGGATGTGAAGGGGAGGTTGATAACTCTCGAAAAAGTCTCGATCGGGACTCTTTCGGATGTATTAGTCCATCCGCGGGAGATTTTTTTTCCGGCCGTGAGGCACAAGGCCAGCAGTTTAATTTTAGCTCATAATCATCCTAGCGGTGATCCCACCCCTTCAGCAGCCGATTTAGAGCTCACCAGGCATTTAATCCGCTCAAGCCGGATCATGGGAATCCATCTCGATGACCATCTGATCATCGGAGCAAGTTCTTTTATTTCTTTGCGTGCTTCTGGTTTTCTAACGAACACTGGTTGAGGCCGTTCTTTTCGACAAGCCCCATGATGCCTGTAGTGAACATCTGCACAGCGATCAAGGAGATCACCATTCCTCCAAGTCTTTCACAGGCGATGAGACCCTTCTGACCGAGGAACAGTTTGATATTCGAGGAAGCTAAGAGAATGAGCGTGGAGCAAAGCCAAGCCAGGCCGATCGGCAGGAGCATCCAGGCCGCATTCGGAGCCTGCTGAGAATAGATCATGACCGCCGTAATCGCGCCAGGGCCGGCGACGGCAGGAATAGCAAGAGGAAAGATAAACGGTTCCCGGTTGGGGACTTTCAGGTGATTCTTCTTGGGGAAAATCATACTGAGGGCAATCAAGAATAGCAGGGTGCCTCCAGCGATTCCCACTACGCAATGATCGATACCTAAAACATGTAGAATTTGATTGCCGAAGAAGTTGAAGCAGACCAAGATCCCTAGAGCGATGAGCATTTCACGGAGGATGATTTTTCTCTGACGATGGACAGGGTAGCTGCTCAAAATCCCGACAAAAAATGGGATGACTCCCAAAGAGTTCAAAACAAAAAACAGGGAAGTCGCAACGCTAATGACGGACATAATTCTCTCCATAAATACTAAGCAATATTTTGTCTATCAATTAAACCAAAACTCTTTTGAGTGTTGATCGATTTAGTAGGTCTGCTTTAAGATCTTGTTATTCTATGATGGATTTAAAAATTACAGCTAATTTGGCTTCGAGAATTGTCGTAGTAGCTTTGGCAGCTAAAAGTTTAGGTGCTTCTTGGGGGGGCAGGTCGTGACGTACGCGGCTGTAGATACGGCAGCGAGATTTGGGTTCAGTTGCAGATACCATGATAGTAGGCTTTCAACGCAACAGTGGATTGGGTTCGATTTAGCAGCTTGAGCTATCGGTTGTGTATCAGGAATTCTAGCAACGCGCTTCATCTGCGAAAAACCGATCAAGCCCTGGCGGGCTACCATTGCACAAACGATTTCTCACGATGGTGTCAATTTTGTTCTTTTCCGGGTTTTGAACGCTGGTTGTTGTTAAATTCTTATTCGATCTTTCGCTAGGGAGTTTTTTTGCGTTTTGCTAGACTTCTTGCGATTGCAATTAAATTTCCTTACCAGGAGTTTTTATGAATTTAGAAGGCGCCCCCATGATTATTGGTACTGTCTGTGCTCGTGCAGCGGTCGCTGCTTACTATAAAATCCCCTTGAGCCATGCCCTTGTTTATAACTGTGTCGACATGGTTGTAGTAGCGGTAGTTCATACGACCCTGGCTCGTTATTTCGAATCACAAATCCAAGGTAACAAGCATACTCCTGGATGGTTAAGCAGGCAGATAGTGGGAGGGATAGCTGCAATGGTGATTGCCAAGATCACAGGTGCTTTAATGGGCGTTGGAACGTCTCGGGCTCTCAACTGTCCCGTTCGGCCTTTCCATGCTGCAGTCATTACCGGCGCGTCATTGATGGCATTTCTCGGTGCGGGTGCCTTGGGTTGGAATATTAAGCATTACAGATTAGTATAACTTATTTCTTTAAGGGGGCTACCGCTGCATGGAAAAGGTAGCCTCTTCATTTCCTAGGAAGAACATATGTCTGTCATAGTTTTTTGTGATGCAGCGGCTAGAGGATTTGCTTCTGCTGCGTTAAAAGTTCCTGTGAAAAATATGGCCCTTTACACCCTCGTCGATATGGTGGTGAGCTATGGGTTTTTTCTGAAGCTCCATTCTAAGATAGAACAAACTCTGAACCGAAAGTCGGTCATCATCTTGTACTTAGCGCTCGCAGCTGTCGTAGCACGGATTGCGGGATGTTTTGCCGGATTTGCAGCTGCAGAGGCTTGCAACTGTCCTGTTCGTCTGGCGGATGCGGTCTGGATGTCCTGCGCATCGGCCGTCGTTCTCTTGCCGGTACTCAGAAAATTTGCCTGATAGCCCTATACCCCAGCCTCAGTAAAATCTTTATTTTATGCACATTAAATCTTTATAATTATCTGCTTGAATTGCCATAATCGGGCTCAGAGAAAGCAAGGAGACAAGTATGGATGCTGGTAAAATTTTAGGATTCATCGCTTCAGCCAGTGTAAGACATTTAGTTTTTCATGCTCATGGAGTTTCTGGAATGCAAGAAATGGTTTATAATGCCACCGATATGTTTGTCAGCGAGTTTGCTAGAAGGCATCTCGAGACTAAAATCAAAAAATATATCGAATTCCCCCATGGAAATTTAGCTCCTGTTTTGATTTCCCGCTCTATTGGCATTCTCGCAGGAATTGTTGCCACCATTCCGTTGGGAAAAGTCGATTATGCTGTTTTGGTGGCTGCCAATGCCGCTTCGTTATTCGCTTGCTTTATGATCGATATCATTGAGCAGCCCTTTTGCCAAGTTGCGCAGTTGGCTGCGAAATCAAGCCCTTCTAATGAGGCCGCTCCTTTAGAGCAAAGCCCTAAAAGTTTGATCGAGCGTTATCTCGCCGGAAGAGTGATGTACACTTAATGCCTATACGATTGCATTTAGCGGCCGTCTAGGGCATAATTTCTTGCTATGCAAGAAAAAAAATTTAAAATTTCTACTTTAGGGTGCCGGACAAACCAGTACGAGTCGGAAGCCTATGCAGCCCAACTCAGGGCTCTAGGGTACCGAGAGGCCCAGGAAGGGGAAGAGGCCGATGTCTGCATCGTGAATACCTGCACGGTGACCGAGTCGGCTGATAGCAGCAGCAGGCACCAGATCCGGCAGCTGCATCGCCAGAGTCCCAGTGCCTCGCTCGTCGTGACCGGATGTCTTGCAGAGAGGCTGCCCGAAGAACTAAAAGCGATCCCTGGCGTCACTCATCTCGTTCCCAATAAAGATAAGGAAAAGCTCTTAGCCTCGATCTTCCCCGATGAAGAGCTGCCTGAATTTAAGATCGATCAATTTTCTGCCCACACACGGGCCTTCGTTAAAGTCCAAGACGGCTGTAACTCATTTTGCACCTACTGCATCATCCCCTATGTGAGGGGAAGATCTCGCTCAAGGCCCATGGGGGAGATTTTAGCGGAAGTGCGAGGCCTTGTCGAAAACGGCTACAAAGAAGTCGTCTTAACAGGCATCAACATTGGCGATTTTGAAGGGGACCATGGAGAAAGGCTTGCCGACCTCGTGAAAGCTGTCGATCAAGTGGAAGGGTTAGAAAGAATCCGAATCTCTTCCATCGATCCCGACGAAGTCGATGATAAACTCATGGACGCGGTGCTTAGCGGAAAAAAAACCTGCCAGTCGTTCCATATTGTTCTGCAGGCAGGCTCTAACGTCGTCTTGAAAAGAATGAACCGGAAATACACGAAGCAAATCTTTCTCGAGACGATCCAGCGGCTAAAAAAAGCAGCGCCCGAGTTTACATTTACCACCGACATTATTGTGGGTTTTCCAGGAGAAACCGAGGCCGATTTTGAAGAAACCTTGGAAGTCATGCGGGAAGTGAAATTTGCAAAGGTCCATATGTTTCCTTACAGTTCTCGAGAAAGGACAAGAGCAGCGCTTTACCCTCATCAAATTACTCCTGAGGTGATCAACCAGAGGAAGCAGATCGTCCTCCGAGAATCCGAAAAGCAGGCTTTTGAGATGCGGCATGCCTATGTCGGAAAAAAAGTAAAAGTGCTGATAGAAGATGAAAAAGACCGTTTTGGACATACCGACAATTTTCTGCCGGTCTTCTGCAACTCGCCCGTCAAGCGCAATACGATTGTAGAGATAGAATGTTTTGAAAATACGCCGGAAGGCCTGCAAGGGAGCATCGTTTGAAAATCAAGATTGCTGAGAGATTGAAACCCTTTTCCCATCTGCCTGGTGCTTCCTGTGTTATTCCTTGGAGCAGCTGGAAGGTGCAGGCTTATCCCGAGCTTCTAAAATTCGAAAATCTAACTAATGGTCAAAAGCTCGGCTATCGGCTCGATTGGAAAGGGCCTGTTTTAGATTTCACCGTCGAGCTCGATCTTGAAAAGGGAGCGATTTGGGTCTACGGACATACCGAAGAGGGTTATCGCCGCCTCTGTATAGAAACAACTAACGGCGGCATCGCTATCGATAAGAAAGTGATCGTTCCTACCTCTAAACTTGAGAGGCCTTTAGAGAGATTGTCATTAGGAATGAGTAAATCCCTTGATTGGCAGCTCGTGCGCCGGCGGCATGAGATGGCGGAAATTTTGCCTGTGTGGTTTAGACTCGGACAGATGGTCCCCGCTAGTAGCACCGCGAAAGTGGGAGCTGCCGCTCTTTTGCAAGAATGTGAAAAAACAGAAGTCGTAAAGCACTATCTTAAGATCTTTTTGGCGGGATTTGAGGGGATTTTAACTCCTCGGCTTTCCGACACTGATCATCAAGGGATTATTCCGGAAGGGGAGTTTTCTGAGTCGCCGCTCATCCTGCTGACAGAAGGAGCCCAATCTATTCGGTCTTTATTCTTCCGAGAAATGAAAGACGAATGGTCCTTTCTTCCTTGCCTTTCGCCTGATTTTCATGCGGGCAGGTACCTTCAGCTGCAGACAAAAGCGGGAGATAGAATCGACTTTGAATGGTCTAAAAAATCTTTACAGAAAGTCATTATCGATTCGAAGGCGTCGCGTGAAATTTTTATTGGTGTCCCCAAGCCTTTAACCTCGTGCCGATTACGGACTTCTCTTCATGGCAAAGGAGTGCGGCACTCTCTGAATAAACCGCTCGCTTTAGTCCCTAGTCAAACATTTTTTCTAGACCGTTTTGAAAAGTAAGTCCCTTCGAGGTATAATTAACGGCCTATGACAGCCGTCTCGTCGCCAAGCCAAACCTCCAGGAAGACTAAATGGGCCTTATTTTTATCAGGCCTGCTCAATGAGCCTTTGGTCGGCTTGATCGCAATTTTGCCGTTTATCCTGCGCAAAGACCTTCATGCCAGCGCTTTTCAAATTTCTATTTTAAATATGGTCAAGCCGGCAGTGGCGCTCCTTTCATTTTATTGGGGAGCTGTCTTATGGAGGAACCGGCAAAGTCTACGCTCCAATTGGATTGTCTCTAAGTTACTGGCAAGCATTCCTTTTCTGATTTTCCCTTTCGTGCAAAATATTTGGTTTTTCATCATAGGTGCAGCGCTCTTTCATTTTTTCCAGCGGGGTGGAGTGCCAGCGCAAATGGAAATTTTGAAACAAAATGTACCTCCGGGAGAGCGGGAAAACTTCTTTTCTTGGAGCTCGGCATTTAATTTTATAGGGGGAGTTCTCATTGGGCTTTTTTCGCTCGGGCTTTGGATGGATGCCCAAGATTGGAAGCTCCTCTTTTTAATCAGCGCACTCATCGGCCTGCTCGCTGTTGTGATCCAAATGCGCATTCCGGTCGATACCTCTCAGATCAAGGACCGGTCTTCTAAAAGGAATTCTCTGATTACTCCTTGGAAAGACAGTTGGAATCTCCTACGGCAGAGGCCTGATTTTGCCCGTTTTCAAATTGGATTTATGATGGGCGGGATCGGCCTGATGCTGATTATGCCGGCGCTGGTGATTTTCGCAGCGGATGATTTAGCGATCAGTCACATCGATATGACGATGAGCCGGTTTGTGTGGATGGGGCTGGGGTTTGTGCTGGCAACTCCTTTTTGGAAGAGGAAAATCGCCTTAAAAGGCATCTACCGCTTAACGGGGATTGTCTGTGTTTTCTTTGCGGCTTCCACTCTTTGTTGGATGCTCGGAGGCCTAGGGCTTGCATGGTTTTTTGTCGCTTTTTTCTTGTATGGTGTTGCCCAAGCCGGCAGCCATTTGATCTGGCATTTATCTGGACCGCTTTTTGCCGGCAGCGGCGATAGCAGTCTCTTTTCGACTGTAAATATTTTGACAGTCGGCCTGCGAGGCCTTATAGTGCCTTGTATGGCAGGTTTTTTGTGCAATGTGATCGGACCCCTGCCCGTTCTAGCTATGGGCCTGATGTGGTGTTTGGCCGGTTCGATCTATCTTTTTGCACAAAAGAAAGAGACAGAAAATGCTGCAGACACGGCTGTTTGATTTACATAACCCTCATACTGTTTTAGGACTTCATGGTCAGGATAGAAAAAAGGTCATCCGCCTTTGGCGCCCTGAGGCACCTTCCTGTCATTTAGAGCTCAAGGGAAAGATCGTCGAAGCCCAAAAAATCGATGAGCGGGGCCTTTTCGAAATTGAAGTCAAAGCCTCGACAAAACCCCTCGATTATAAAATCTATCATACGAGCGGCAAGCTCGATTACGATCCGTATGTCTTCTTATCGACGTTTGGCGAGATGGATGCCCACCTTTTTAACAAGGGGACGCATTACAAAATTTTCAATGTTCTAGGCGGCCGGCTGACGCAGCATCAAGGTGTTCAAGGGGCCAAGTTCGCGGTTTGGGCTCCGAATGCTAAGGCAGTTTCATTAGTGGGGGACTTTAATCATTGGGATGGAAGGGCCCATCCGATGAGATCTCTCGGAGCTTCAGGGGTGTGGGAACTCTTTGTCCCTGGCCTGCAAGAAGGCGAGCATTATAAATTTGAGATTCAGACACCAGAAAATGGACGTGTGATCAAAGCCGATCCTTATGCCTATGCAAGTGAAATGCGTCCGAAAACAGCCTCCCGTCTTTTTGATGTCGACCGTTTTGCTTGGACCGATGAGAAGTGGATCCAAAAAAGAGGGGACTTAAACCGTCCTCTGAATATCTACGAGGTTCATCTCGGTTCTTGGAAAAAAGGGCTGGGATACCGCCAGCTTGCGCAAGAGCTGGCCGATTATTGCAAACAGATGCATTTTACCCATGTCGAGCTGATGCCTGTCAGCGAGCACCCTCTCGATGAATCGTGGGGATACCAGGTCAGCGGCTACTACGCCGTGACAAGCCGCTTTGGCAGCCCAGAGGATTTTCAGTACTTCGTCAACCATTTGCACCGAGAAGGGATTGGTGTCATTGTCGACTGGGTCGCAGCCCATTTTCCCACGGATGATTTTTCGCTGTCCCGCTTTGACGGCACCGCTCTTTACGAGCATGATGATCCTCGCCAGGGACTCCACCCGCATTGGAACACGCATATTTTCAACTACGGACGGCATGAAGTTTCAAACTTTCTCATTGCCAATGCGCTTTTTTGGCTGGAGAAAATGCATGTCGACGGTTTGCGGGTCGACGCTGTCGCTTCGATGCTCTATCTCGATTACGGAAGAGAGCCCGGAGAATGGATCCCCAATGCGCAGGGCGGCAAGGAAAATCTGGAAGCGATCGAGTTCCTCAAGCACATGAACTCCATTGTCCATCAATCCCATCCTCATGCCATCATTTGCGCGGAAGAATCGACCTCTTTTATGGGTGTTTCCCATCCGCTCGAATGGAAGGGGCTGGGCTTCGATCTCAAATGGAACATGGGATGGATGAACGATACGTTGAGATATTTTCAAAAAGATACGCTCTTTCGTACGCATCATCAAAATGAGCTCACGTTCGGACTTGTCTATGCCTTTTCCGAACGGTTTATTTTAGTCCTTTCCCACGATGAAGTGGTCCATGGAAAAGCCAGTCTGATTTCTAAAATGCCGGGCGATGATTGGCAGAAATTCGCCAATGTCCGGCTTTTCTACAGCTACATGATCTGTCAGCCGGGGAAAAAACTCCTGTTTATGGGAGGCGAGCTTGGACAGTGGCATGAATGGAACTGTAAAGATGAAATCGCTTGGGGACTATTACAATACGACAGGCATCAGCAGCTGCAAAATTCTTTCCGGGCGATGAATGAGTTCTATCAGGCCCATCCAGCTTTATGGGAAAGGGATTTTGATGGGAGCGGTTTTGAATGGATCGATTTTCACGATGCTCAAAACTCTGTTCTCAGCTATCTCCGGAAAGGAGCGGGCCAGACCGTGGTTTGTGTCCATCATTTTACTCCCAATTATTTTTCAAATTATTTTATTCGTTTGCCGCGGCTCAAGACCATTCGAGAGGTCTTCAATACCGATAGAGAAGAATTTGGCGGTTCGGGCAAAATCAACCCTACGGTAGAAAAAGTTCTAGATGAAAAGGGGCATGCAGTGGGTTTCAATATCCAGATGGCTCCTCTCGCAACGTTGGTTTTTGAGGTGACCTTTGAAAAGTGACTATTTAAAACTCGTCGAAGAAATTCGAAAGCACGACCGGCTCTACTATGTCGAAAATAGACCCGTGATCTCTGACTATGAGTACGACCATCTCTTCAAAAAACTGGAGAAAATGGAAGCCGAGCATCCCGAGTGGGTCACCGCCACCTCTCCGACCCAACGGGTCAAGGATCCTCTGACAAAAGGGTTCAAGCAGGCTTCGCATGCTGTTCCCATGCTCTCTTTAGATAACACCTACAATCAAGAAGAGCTAGGAGATTTCATTGAACGAGTTCACAAGCTCTTAGAAAAGAAGCAGGTTCCTTTTTGCACGGAATTAAAAATGGACGGGGTTGCCGTCTCTGTCCGGTATGAAAAAGGGGTCTATGTTCGCGCGCTCACTCGCGGCGATGGAAGAAAAGGGGATGATATCACCTCCAATATGCGTACCCTGCGCTCGGTTCCCTTGGAGCTGACAGGTTCGCATATTCCGGATGTTTTAGAGATCCGCGGAGAAGTCTATATGCCGCATAAAGCATTCCAAACTCAAAACAAAAGGAAAGAAGAAGCGGGGGAAGAACCTTGGGCGAATCCGCGCAACGCCGCCGCTGGCTCTTTAAAGCTACTCGATCCTCATGAAGTTTCTCAGCGCGGCCTTGCCGCTGTCTTTTACGGCCTCGCCGAAAGCGATCATCCTTTCATTTCAACGCAGTTTCATGTGCATGAATATTTGGAAAAACTGGGCCTGCCTGTCTTTGCATCGAAGCATCGGGCTGTTGCCGATTCTCTGGAAGAAATCATGAAATTCGCCCATAAAATTGAGCAGCAGCGGGATGACCTTCCATTTGATATCGATGGGATTGTCATTAAAGTCGATCCTCTAAAATACTGGCCTCAACTGGGCACCACGGGAAAAAGCCCCCGCTGGGCCGTTGCTTACAAGTTCGCTCCTGAGCAAGCCACAACTCGCATCCGGGAGATCACCACCCAAGTCGGTCGTACTGGAGTACTCACACCTGTTGCCGAACTCGAGCCCGTATTTTTAGCCGGCAGCACCATTTCCCGCGCCACTCTCCATAATGAAGAAGAAGTGGCGCGCAAAGATATCCGAGAAGGAGACTATGTCGTGATCGCCAAAGGCGGCGATGTCATCCCGCAAGTTTTAGAAGTCGACCTCAAAAGACGCCCCTCTCACACGAAACATTGGAAAATGCCGGCCCATTGTCCGGTTTGCGGCACCCATGTTGTCAGGACAGAAGGGGAGGTCGCTGTCCGCTGTCCCAATTCAAAAGGGTGCGAAGAGCAAATCATTCGGAGGATCGCTTACTTTGCGAGCAAAGATGCGATGGATATCGACCACATGGGTGAAAAAGTCGTCGAGCAGCTCGTCAGGAAAAAGCTCATCCACCGAGTTTCTGATATTTACACACTCACAGCGGAAGATTTAGCCAAACTGGAAGGTTTCAAAGAGAAATCGATCCATAACTTGCTCACCAGCATCGATAAGTCGCGGCATGTCTCTCTAGCCCGTTTTATCTTGGCCCTCAGCATCCGTTATGTTGGGGAAGAAACCGCCGAAATCTTATCCCAAGAAGCAGGCTCCATTCAAAAGCTAGCTGAGATGTCGGAAGAAGAGCTCCTGAATATTGAAGGAGTCGGCGACAAGATGGCCGAGGCCATCGTAGCTTATTTTAAAGACCATAACAATCTCAAAGAGATCGGATTGCTATTAGAAAATGGCGTCAAGCCCCACGCTGTAAAAAAGGTCATCCAGACAAGCCATGCTTTTTTTGGAAAGACCTTCGTTCTCACGGGCACGCTTCACAATTACACCCGAGATCAAGCCGAAGCGCTGATCAAAGAGCGAGGGGGTAAAGTGACGGGCTCGGTCAGCAAAAAAACCGACTACGTTCTTGTGGGAGAAGATCCCGGCTCCAAACTCGATAAAGCAAATGAGCTTCAAATCAAGACTCTGTCCGAGAAGCAGTTCGAGCATATGCTTTAAAGGTTATACAACCTATGCCGTCGCAAAGTTCAACGGTAAGAGTGCTTGGATCTATATCGTTGTAAAACCTTAACACTCGATAAGTATATGCGTTTCTGGTGTTTTGAATAATTCTTCCTGGGGGAGCTTGTTCATCTTTGGCATATAAAAAGATGCCTAAATAATGGTGTCCTACCAGCAAAGTAATATGGTGTAGATTTATTCCTGGAGCTGGAAAGCGAACATTAACAGGCTCTTCGTGCTGATTAATTATAACTTCAAATCGTGCAGCTTTAGCTTTATGTTCTATCAGCTCATTCAATTTTTCTGGAGTCAGAGGGGATAAAGTTTTATTTGCCGGCGAATAAATTTGTGCGTCGTTGGAGAACAATTTTCCTAGCTCGCCGCAATATTCCTTAGGCACATCTTTTTCAAATAAATAAGGATTCCCGACGCGAGCTTTAAGTTCGACATGTTCTTGCAGCACTTTCAGAATGACTTCAAAATTTTCCCGGCAGTTGACTTTCGGATGAGTCTGCTGCTTCAAATGGTATTCATAAAAAGTGTCCTTCCATCGAAATTGGACGATATGGTTCTCTTGGGCTTGATTAAAAAGGGTAGAAGGCAAAATCCAAGGATCTTCTACGGGTTTCTTGCGCTCTACAAAGAAAAAAATCTTCTTCAAGACGAATTCAAGGATTCTTAAAATCAGAGGAAGTTTAATTTCACGACCTTGAAAAGTGATATGAAAATCGCCAGGCTGTAACGAGATTTTCTGTCCTTCGACTGTTTTCAAATGAAAAGAATGATACATGTGTTCATCTGTTCCAATGAGTCCTGCATCTCCCTGATGTGATTGAATATAAGCTTCGATTCGACTAGGAGTTTGAGAAGGATAGAAGACTCTGCCGTACATATATTTGCATGCGGTCCAGAAACTATCTGGCTGTATTGAAGAGCCTCGAATCCAAGGCGAAGGTGGCAAATGTGCAGCGGAAGCCATAGCTTGTGTCCTTAATGACCTCCATTATCTCCATTTTTTGATCTTGAAGCCAATCAAATTTGGATTTTTTGAAACTATTTTTTAAAAAATTACACTTTTTTTCTCCTGAGGATTTCACAAAAGACAAGAAAAAACTTCATTCAAAAATTGATTTGAAAATAGTCCTTGATTAGTATGAAGAAAATCTTTCAGAACAAAGGAGCATGAAGGGTTATGGTACAAAGAATCATTAAGTGTGGCCTCGTTGGGGGTTTAATTCTTTTTATCTGGGGAGCAGTTTCCTGGACAGTATTGCCTTGGCAAAAAGGGCAAATGAAAAGTTTTTCGAGTGAAAGTGATGTAAGATCTACGATTGCAGATAATGCAAATAGCAGCGGTCTGTATGTTCTTCCAAATTTACATAAATATGCTGGCGATCCTGAAGGAATGGCCTCAGCAAGAGCAAAAATGGCTGAAGGTCCTTATATCGTTGCAGCTGTGAGCCTCGAAGGTAGAAATCCTAACATGATGGGTTCTTCGGTTCAGAGTCTGATTTTGAAAATTGTTGCAGCTTGCTTAGTCACATGGCTGCTATTCAAAACACGGCAAAATGGTGGACAGCTCGAGTTTAACGCATCTGTGAAGTTTGTGACGGTTGTGGGTATTGTTGTCGCTCTTTTGGCCACTATTCCTTATGGAATTTGGTTTGGATTCCCTGGCCATTTTGTCATCGGGTCCATCATTGAGATTGTCTTTGGATGGTTCTTTGCAGGCTTAGCGATTGCTAAATTAGCCAATCATAAGTAATTCAAAGAACGAGTCTTTTATAAGGCTGGGGGAGAAATCTCCCAGCCTTTTTATTTTATATCTTTTAGAGAGAATACGAGAGTGTGTCGGATTTTTTTACGTCCGCCTATTTCTTTCCATGGGGTGTACATGGTGAGTTGTCGGTATCGTATAAAGCCCTTTTTGCTCCAAAATATATCAGAAGGAACGTAGTCTTTAGGCCGTTTGGGATCTTTTTTTGTTTTGGTCAGTTCACAGATAGCGATTTTTTTATACTTTCCTCTAATAAGCTTCTCAAGCTCTTCATAGAGGCGACTTCCAATCCCTTTGTTTCTGTACTCTTTTAAAAGAATGAGTTCCCCGGAATAGAAAATTCCTTCTATCGGAATCTTATTTTTAGAAAATGTTTTACGAAACTCTGGGGGAGTTCTGTCGAAAGATACTCCAGTAGCTGTTCCAATGATTTTTTTTCCATCGAGTGCCAAAATGACAAAGCTCTTTTCACTCTGGTAGTACATTTTGAGGTAGTTTCTTTCGTCTTGAAAATTTCCTTCGTATAGATAGGGATATTCTCGAAAAATTAAGAGTCTGAGCTCAGCAATAATATTGATGTAAGGCTGAATTTCAGCCCCTTTCAAAACTTGCAAAGAGACTGAGCTTTTTTTCATCTTGAAAGCTGGAGTTTTGCAGGGGTCATAAGCTCGCCTAAAAGGGTTTGATGGCTGTAACCGTGGATCTTGACTTTTTGCAAGGTTCCAATCAAATGATCGCCTCCAGGGAAGATCACTTTTTTCCAGCAGCGTGTCCGCCCTTTGAGATGGAGCTCGTCGCGATTGCGGCTTTCCACCAGCACTTCTACTTCAGAGCCGAGCAGGGCTTTTTTCTCTTCGGTGGCAATTTCATCGTAGAGGCTTAAGAGGCGCTGCAGGCGGTCGTTTTTAACTTCTTCAGGAATATCGTCTTTCCAACGGAACGCCGGAGTTCCTTTGCGGGCGCTATAAGAGAAGATGAACGCAACAGAGTATCGAATCTCTTTGACCCAATGGTAAGTTTGTAAAAACTCTTCTTCGGTTTCAGTGGGGAATCCGACGATGATGTCAGTTCCCAAAGAGACATTAGGCACAATTTCTCTTAACTGGGCGACTTTTTCTAGATATTGCTCGACCGTATAAATCCGGTGCATCTTTTTCAAGATGCGGTTGGAGCCGGCTTGGAGAGGAAAATGGACAAACTCGCATAGAGAAGGGAGGTCGCGGATGGCCTCCATCAGATTGCGCGTGATATCGACAGGGTGGGAAGTCATGAAGCGGACCCGCTCCAGCCCCGGGATTTTATCGAGCCGATATAAGAGGTCGTGGAAGAGGCAATTCCATTCAGGCTTGTCTTTCCCGTAGCTGTTGACGTTCTGTCCTAAAAGGGTGATCTCTTTATATCCCTGGTCGACGAGGCGGCGGCACTCTTCTTCAATGCTCTCGGGCGGTCTTGAAACTTCTTGCCCTCGTGTATAAGGAACAACGCAATAGGTGCAGAATTTATCGCAGCCGCGGATGATCGAGACAAAAGCTTTGATAGGGTCGTCTCTTTTGGCCACTAAATAATCGAGATTTTCTTCGAACTGATCGTCAGTGCGAATCGCCGGACGGCCGGTGGTCAGAACTTCATCCAGGACATTATTGAGATCGGAGATGTTATTGGTTCCTATAATAAAGTCGATATGGGGGAGTTTGCGGAACAGGGTGTCTTTTTTGGCCATGGCCATGCAGCCGGTGACCCCAATCAGGGCCCGTTTGTCTTTGGTCCCTAATTTCCCAATTTTGCCCATGACTTTCCGCTCAGCAAGATCTCGGATCGAGCAGGTGTTGAAAATTAAAAGATCTGCTTCCTCTTCTTCCCGGGTTCTTTCTAGACCCCTTTTTTCTAACTGGCCGACCATGAGTTCGGAATCGAGCTCGTTCATCTGACAGCCATAGGTGCGGATAAAAAACTTTTTAATCTGTCGCATAATATTTTGAGCTTCTGAGTATACGCTTAAGAAGAATGATTTTCATGTAAAAAATAAATTTTAAGCGTATTCTAAGCAAAATATTGGCAAAAAATTATCAAAAATCGTATGCTCTGTTGGATCGAACATTTTAGGATATTTACATGAATAAGAAGAAACAAACTAAATTGCTCACGCAACAAGAAGGATTGGACGACCGCAAGTGGTTTGTTCTTGATGCGACGGGTAAAACATTGGGACGGTTCGCCTCTCAAGTCGCTCAAATTCTCCGAGGTAAGCATAAAGTGACATTCACCCCTCATATCGACTCGGGCGATGGCGTTGTCATCATCAATGCGGAAAAAATAAAAGTTACAGGCGCTAAAGAGGCTCAAAAAATTTATCGCTACCATACGGGTGCAATGAGCGGTCTCCGCGAAGTTCCTTACCGTGTGATGAAAGCACGTAAACCTGACTATATTCTGCGTAATGCAATCGAAGGGATGATGCCCAAAACCCGTCTTGCACGTCAGCAACTGAAGAAACTCCGTATTTTTGCGGGGGATCAGCACTCGATGGAAGCCCAAAACCCTATACCCTTAAATTTCTAATATGACAAAAGAATTCATTGGAACTGGAAGAAGAAAGACCGCTGTATCCTCGGTGAGGATCCGGCCCGGCTCTGGAAAAGTCAAAGTGAACAACCGTAACTTTGAAGTTTATTTTCCCCTCGCCATTCAAAGGGATGCTATTTTAGCCCCTTTTAAAAAAGTCGGCGACGCGAGTAAATACGACCTCGTGATCCGTGTTAAAGGCGGCGGGACTGAAGCGCAAGTGATTGCCACACGCCTCGGGATTTCACGTGCTCTCCTCGGAGAAGACGAAACTCGCAAAACTGAGCTCAAACCTCTCGGCTATCTGACCCGAGATTCTCGTAAGAAAGAACGTAAAAAATACGGTCTCCGCAAAGCCCGTAAACGTTCACAGTTCTCTAAACGTTAATCCAATTTTCCTCCTTGTTCAGATGAGTCCTTGGGATCTTTTTCCAAGGACTTTTTCTTTAACTGTTTTTTCAAGTAATGAAAGTTCTCTTGTATTGTCAAAAAAATCTGTAATCGATATGGATGGAATCATGCAGGGAAAGACCGTCGCAGAATCCGCCATCCATGATCAAACTTCCGTGGTATTCCCCAATGATCTCAATGCTTATGGGACGTTATTTGGGGGCAGGGTCTTGGATTTATGCGATAGAGTCGCAGGAGTTGTGGCCAAAAGACATTCGGGAAAGGTCTGCGTAACCTTGGGGATTGATTCGGTGAGGTTTTTAGCGCCGGCCCGCCATGGGGATATTTTAGTGATGAAGGCATCTCTGAACCGGGTGTGGAAAACTTCGATGGAAATCGGTCTGAAGGTCTTCAAAGAAGATTTCAAGACGCAGGAAAGAACTCACATTTTATCGGCTTATTTTACGTTCGTCGCCTTGGACGACCATTTAAAACCTGTGGAAATTCCGCCGGTGATTCCGATGACACTCGATGAAAAGAGACGTTTCAAAGAAGCGGAAGAGCGACGGCTGACCCGTCTTCAAAATCGATAGATATCCTTATATTTATTCTGGAGATAGCTGACGTAGGCTGATTCATCCAGCGGCTTGCCGGTAATGCGTTGGACAAGCTCTTCGGGAGTATACTGCCGTCCATATTGATGGATATTGCTGCGGAGCCACTCTCGGATAAAGCCTAAGTCTCCTTTTGCCACACGGCTTTGCCAGTCGGGATGGGTCTTTTCGAAGGTCGCAAAAAATTGCGAGGCGTAAAGATTGCCGAGGGCATAGGTGGGGAAATACCCGACATGTCCAAAGGCCCAATGGATATCTTGCAGGCATCCTTCGGAGTCTTTCGAAGGAGTAATACCAAAATAATCCTGCATCTTTTGATTCCAGACAGCAGGAAGATCTTTAATTTTAAGAGAGCCTTCAATCAGTGCTTTTTCAATCTCGAAGCGGACAATCACATGGAGACTGTAAGTCACTTCGTCCGATTCAACCCGGATGAAAGAGGGTGTCACTTTGTTGATGGCTCGGTAGAAGCTTTCGAGATCGGCTTTTTTGAGCTGAGGGAAGTCGTGTTGTAAAAGAGGTAGGAAATGAGACCAGAAAGATTTGCTGCGGCCAATGCGGGTTTCCCACCAGCGGGATTGGCTTTCATCAATGCCGAGAGAGGCTTGCTCTCCAAGGGGAGATCCAAACTGCTCCAGATTGCGGCCCTTATTGTAAAGGCCGTGTCCTCCTTCATGAATGACGGAAAGGATGTTCGACATGATATCGTCGTGATGGGTACGGGTAGTCATGCGGGTGTCGAGAGGATGGACGGGAGTGCAGAACGGATGAACCGAAAGGTCCAGCCGTGAATCTTCCGGAGTAAACCCCATGGCTTTGAGAATTTTCTTCCCAAATTGAAGCTGCAGCTCAGAGTTGAACTCGCCTTGGATGCATTGCGTATCGACCTGAGAAGAGGCTTGGATCGATTTGACAAGGGAAGTGAGAGCTGGTTTTAACCTGTCGAAGAGCGGGACCAGGCGGGCTGCGGTCATCCCGGGTTCGTAAAGATCCAGGAGAGCATCATAGGGGTGCTCTTGATACCCCAAGAGATCGGCTTTTTTGCGGCTGAGCTGGATAATTTTACTGAGGCTAGGAGCAAAAAGGGAGAAATTGGAAGTTTTTTTCGCTTCGATCCAAATGTTGCCGGCCGTTGCACAGGTGGAAGTAAAGGTTTTTACAAAAGAGGTCGGTAGTTTGACAGCTTTGAGATGATCCCGACGCCATTCCCGCAGCGCTGCACGCTGGGCAGGGGAGAGGGCAGGATCGGAGATTTGGCCCGATTCTAAATCAATCAGTTGGTTTAAGAGATGAGAATATTTGGCGCTGGTCTTCAATTTGTGGATATAGGCTGCCATCAGCCCTTTTTGAGCTGCCCGGAAATCGACAGCCGAGGAAGGCATGAGAGTCTCTTGGTCCCACTCTAGAATGTACTCGATCGAGGTGAGCGTAGAAATGTTTTTCGAGAGTTCAAAAAGCTGATCATACAGGGTCTTTTTTGACTTCATTTTGTCTTCCAATATGAAGGATTTTTTCTATCGTGTCAATGATCCAGGAGTGCAAAGGAGTGCAAAGAGCCCAGCTGAGGAAAAAAAGTACTAAAGAGGCGCTTCCGACGATGATGTCTGTTACCCAGTGAGCGCCGACAATCAGGCGGGGGAGTAGGCGGAAAAGGGCGTAGAGGCAGGCATAGGCGCCGAGCTTTCTTCCTGCAAAGAAGGTATAGAGGACTGAAAAAAGTAAGAGGGTTGTTGCATGATCGCCGGGAAAGCTTGCCGCGGTCTCATCTTTGACAAGAAGCCAGGGGACTTCTTGCGATAGACGGACGCAAGGAGTGACGACAAGGGAGGGGCTCTGACGAGGGATTAGCACATGCTCTCGGAGAAAGGTTCGATTGACGAAATAGATCAAACTGCCGGCAAGCAGAATGCAGAAAATAAATTCGGCTGCACGTCGGATTCTTTTTTCTTGAGGGGCGGCTTTAATGGCCAGGATAAAAAATAAGAGAAAGACGGCATCTTCGACAAGATCGGCTTTTTTGTGATTGACAAAGGCCCAAAAAACTTGGATCCAAGGATGTCCTTCCAGCGTGTGATTTAAAAATTTAAAGGCTCCAATATCAAAACTTTCCCATAAGGTACAGGTAGGATGCCAAAGGAAGGAGCCTAAGAGGATAGCGATGGCTAAATGGCAAAGGAGAAGGGGTTTCCATTTCATGTACTCTTTAGAGCAAACCTCCATGTAAAAAAGGAGGCAAAGAGGGCAAGAGGCACAAAGACAGCCATCGTCGGCGTGATCACGCCGTTATCGCTCAAGATGGTCAGGGAATCGAGGAGCATATAGAAGGCAAAGAGCCCAAAGAGGCCTAATGCATAAATGAGGAAGAAATGGCGTGTGCGGCTGTAAGCGAGGCAAAAAGGGGCTAAAGCGATGACAAGGAGAGGGGAGATCAGAGGAATAGCGACTTTAAAGGAGAGGGAGGTCCCGATTTTAGGGACTTCGTAAGGGCTGACTTTGGTTTTGAATCGGAGCCTGTAAAGTTCGGTGATGCTCCGCTGGTCAAAGGGGATCAAGCCTTTACGGGCCATGCGGGGATGCCATTTTAAGTCGGCAAGATAAAGTTTGGGATAAGATTCTTTTTTTTCAAGAAACCCTGATGAATTGCGGACAATGTGGTCGACATATTCCGCGGTAGGATTTGCGGGGTCGCCATTGAGATATTTAATCCTCCAGATGTCATCGAGGCTTTTAATCCACAGGACGTCAAACAAGACATTTTTCTCTTTATCATGCGACTGATAAAGAAGTTTGGTGTTGTCTTTGAGCGGGATCAAATGAATCAGCTCGCGTCGCTGTGCCAGTTTAGAGCCATGAAAATGGGAAATGCGGAACTCGTCGATATGCCGGAGAGCAGACGGTAAAAAATATTCAAAGTTGAGATAGGCCAGGATGGATGAGGCGCAAGCGATGATCATAAAGGGCTGGAGCAATTTGCGGGTTGAAAGCCCCGCGGCTTGCAAAACGATCCATTCGTTGCGGGCATTCAGTGAGGTGAGGACTTTGATCGTCGATAGCAAAAGGGCCATGGGAAGGAGGAAGTCGAGCCGTTTGAGAAGCTGATTGATATAATAGAGAACAACTTCCCGCAATTGGAAATGGTGGTTTTGGAAGAAATCATCCATATGCATCGAGTATTCGATCAGGGAATAAAGGAAGAAGAAGCCGAAGAGGAAAAAGAAAAAAACTTTTAAGATTTCCCGGAAAAAGTACCGTTGCCAAACTTTTATCATTCAATACCTCTAGAAACACGCCGGAGGCTTCGGATTGAAAAGATGGCAATGATCACGAACGGCAAGAAATACAGCAGGATAGCTGCTTTGGGGAAGTGTTTCATGCTTTTGGCCCCGATAAAAGCAGAAAGGTATAGAGCCGTCAAGGCAACGGACCATAAGATCCCTTTTTTCGTACGCTGACGTCCGATTTCCATTCCAAAGGCTGCGCCTAAAAGCGTAAAGGCCAGCGGAGTGAGGGCCAGGGACAGCCGCCTGCTCACTTCCAAAGAATAGCTATTGGACCAAAAAGATCTCCGCGAGGTCATGAGTCGGACCATCAAATCTTTGAAGTTCATGTATTCAGGGCGAAGGTGCCATTTGGCATCATGGAGAAGGTTCGATAGGTTGGCCGCTTCGGTCGACATGGATTCTTGGTTTTCAATCACTAAGTGGTCATAGTTATCGGCGCCTTCGCCGCTCACACTGGAAATAATCGACACATCTTTACCCTGCATCTCAATTCCCTCGATAGAGAGTTCTTTTGCCGTCAGGACTCCCAGCCGCTGATGCTGCCGGTTGTTCAAGATTAAAAGAACGTCCTTCGCTTTATTGCCGCCTCTCAGCGTTCGGATTTCCACATAGGCATTGGTCATCTTGCCATCCGTGATCTTATTAAAGATGTAAAAAGGATTGTTCGAGGTCATCTGGTAGCTGAGCTCTTTAGCCCAAAAGCGGCACCGCGGACCCATGTCGGCGACAATCGTAAAATTGATCAGGGAAAGGAAAAGTCCCGCTAAAAAAAGAGGATAAAGGAGGGCCCGCAGGCTAATCCCTGAAGCTCTCACCGCTGTCAGCTCTTGGCTATGGCTCATCTTCTGAAAAAGCAGCATGGAAGCGATCACACACGAGACAGGGATTGCGACCGGCAGAACATAGGGAAGTTGGTAAAGGCTGAACAGAAAAATGGAAAGGCCGTTGGAGTTCAGAGTGGCAAATTCAGCAATATCTTTAAACCGCATGACGAAAAGAGCAGCAATAAAGCTCGCAATGCATATAAGGAAAACTTGAAAGTAGCTGCGGAGTAAATACCGCCATACAGTAGGCATGAGCGACATTTTATGCGACAGCGTGTTATTATTGTAGATCTATGTTCGATCCTATCCTTAAAACAGTTAAAGATTTTATCACACGCCATCATATCCCGGGGAAACCTTTGCTAGTGGGATTTTCAGGCGGACCTGATTCTTTAGCTCTTTTACACCTTCTTTTGGAGTGCCGCCTTTTTTTCGACCTCGACTTGCATGTTGCCCATGTCGATCACGGCTGGCGGCCTGAAAGCAGTGAGCAGGCAAATCGATTGAAAGAGGACATCGAAAATCTAAAATTACCCTTTTATTTGCGCCGTTTAGAAAATATTCCTATGAAAGAAGACGCTGCCAGGGAGGCGAGGCTGACGTTCTTTCAAGAGCTTTATCAGGAGCTCGGCTGCCAGGCTCTCGTCTTAGGCCACCAGGGGGATGACCAATCTGAGACAGTGTTAAAACGGATCTTAGAAGGGGCTTCTTTAATGACTCTCAAAGGCATGGCCTCGGTCTCGCCTTATGAAGGGATGCAGCTATGGCGCCCGCTGCTAGGGTTGGAAAAAAAAGCGCTCCAAGAGTGGCTGGCTCGGAGGGAACTTAAAGCCCTTGATGATCCCACTAACCTCGATCCTCGTTATTTAAGAGCCCGTATGAGAACCCAGATTTTGCCTGAGCTCAAAGAACATTTTGGAAAAGAGGTCAGTGAAAACCTTCGTCGATTAGGCGCATCGGCTGAGGAGCTCTCCGATTATCTCGCACGCCAGCTGGAGAAATATGAGGCCCTCCTTGTCGAGGACCATGAAGAAAAAAGGGTGGACTTCTCCGAACACTACCCTTTGGAACCCGTAGAAATCAAAGCTTTTTTAAAAAAAATGAGCGAAAAAAATAAAATTTTTCTTTCGCATGAATCTCTCCAAACTCTCTATGAGATTTTGGAAAAAGGGACACTCCATCGAAAAGTCGGCGCGGGGGGCCGATGGGTTGAAATTCGCGGACGATGTATTGCAATAAAAAAAATATAAGTTTATGAGGGGGAATAGGGATGGTGTGCCTAGACGTACACCTATGAACCCTCATAAGAGAGTTCAAAAAACTGATTGTATTAGATAGAAGGATGGCTTCGTAGAAGTCCTTTACGAAAACCTTCTTTAGTGGTTTAATTTTAAAGGTTAAAGTTAAGGTAAAATAATGAGCAACGATAATAAATCTCGGCCCGAACCACGGAAAGGTTTCCCAGGGGGATTCATCATTTTCTTGTTGGCGGGGCTGCTTATTTTCATGACAGTCCAAAATATGTCGACGGAGCAAACGGCCAAAGTGGCTTTTAGCCATCAGGTAGAGTCTCTTGTGGACCTCGATTTAATCCAGCCGACTGAAAGCCGCAAAATTGCGCAGAACGACAACCTGGTTACCTTCACAGGAAAATTCAGGGACCGGCTGTCCGATGAGTCGAAAGCCCGTTACAAATACCTTGAACTTTTAAATAGCCACAACGAACTCACCGAGCAAAAGCAGCAGCTGCAAAACGATCTATCGACCCTTCAGAAAAATGTCACTGAATCTGCTGATTGGTTTTTACATTTGAGCGGGCTTCCCGTTCCTTCAGCCGGATATTGGGTTGTCGATCCTCTCTATGATACAGCCTCCAGAGAAAATTCGATTGTCGTCAAATCGCTTTCCGATAGGCCGATTGTTTCATTTGCAGAACTGTCGCGCCGCTACCCGCCCTCTGCCGATCAAGCTGAGGCTTTTGGGAAAGATCTCGTCGCCCTGGTCCAGGGCTTTCGTTCCTCCGCTTTAGGGATTGGCAATGAAGAGATGAAGCAGCAGCTCCGTACACTGGAGCAAAACTTAAGTCTGACGGGGCAAACTCCTCAGCAGCAGATCGCAGCTTTTGGCCCTGCGATGGCGCAGCTCAAAACGATCATTGCCTCTTTGAACACCGAGACCGATAATGCCCGCCTTGTCCAGCTCCGCACCGTCCGCAATTACCTTGCTGACCTCGCTCAATACAACCAAGTTGTAGATGATAGCGCTAAAAATGATGTGCAGCTCGACAAAGCCCGACAAGCGGTTGCCAATGTCATTTGGTATTTCAATAACCAAGAGCTTTCTTCTCGTGCTTTGGAAAAACAAAATCCTGAACTCTTCAGCAATTGGTTTTCTCAAGCTAAGAGTGAATGGGATGCTTTCCAGACCAACAAAGGAACCGTCTTTAGAGCGCCCGACCAGCCCCGCACGCTAGTGTTGGAAAAAACTTTCAAAAGCGAAGAGCCTTCTCCGAACTACTTCAGCTACCTCTTCACCATCCTGCCTTTCCTTTTCTTAGGATTCTTGCTCTACTTTATCTTTGCCCGTCAAATGAAAGGGGTAGGAAGCGGAGCCATGAACTTCGGCAAATCTCCTGCCAAGCTTCTCTCTAAAGACCGCAATAAAGTTACCTTTAAAGATGTGGCTGGCTGTGACGAAGCCAAAGAAGAGCTCCAAGAGATCGTCGAGTTCCTCAAAGATCCCGGTAAATTTACAGCTCTAGGAGCCCGCATTCCTAAAGGGGTGCTCTGCATCGGCGCGCCTGGAACAGGTAAAACACTCATTGCTAAAGCGGTTGCCGGCGAGGCGGATCGTCCATTCTTCTTCATCTCCGGTTCTGATTTCGTCGAAATGTTCGTCGGTGTGGGCGCAAGCCGTATCCGCGATATGTTCAACGAAGCCCGTAAATTTGCTCCTTGCATCATCTTCATGGACGAGATCGATGCTGTCGGCCGCCATCGCGGCGCTGGCATGGGAGGGGGACATGATGAGCGTGAGCAGACCCTGAACCAGCTCCTCGTCGAGATGGACGGTTTTGATCCGACCGAAGGAATCATCTTAATCGCTGCGACCAACCGCCCCGACGTCCTCGATAAAGCGCTGCTCCGTCCGGGCCGCTTTGACCGACGCATTATCATCGACCTGCCCGATATTAAAGGCCGCTTTGAGATCTTGAAGGTCCATGCCCGCAAGATCAAACTCGATCCGAGTGTCGACCTGATGGAAATTGCTCGAGGAACGCCTGGAGCTTCGGGAGCCGACCTGGCTAATATTCTCAATGAAGCTGCTCTTCTTGCCGCCCGTCGTAACCGTTCGGCTGTGACTGCTGCCGAAGCGCGGGAAGCCGTCGACAAGGTCAAATATGGTAAAGAGCGCCGCAGCTTAGAGATCGATGAAAATGAAAAGCGTACGACCGCTTATCATGAATCGGGCCACGCCATCGTTGCCTTGGTCGTCAAAAATGCCGACCCCGTCGATAAAGTGACGATCATCCCACGAGGACTTTCTCTTGGTGCGACCCACTTTATGCCGAAGAAAAACCGCCTCAGCTATTGGAGAAAAGAACTCATTGACCAGCTGGCCGTCTTAATGGGAGGCCGAGCTGCGGAAGAGATCTTTGTCGGCGATATGTCCAGCGGCGCTCAGATGGACATCACTCAAGCCACACGCCTAGCCCGCAGCATGGTCTGCGAATGGGGGATGAGCGATCTCGGAACCATTGCCTTTGATGAAAGATCGGAAGGCGGATCTTACCTCGGCATGCCGAATGTCTCTTCTAAAACCTATTCCAATGAGACGGCCATGAAGATCGATGCCGAAGTCTACCGCCTCATCAATGACGGCCATGAGAAAGCTCTTGAAATCGTCAAAGCAAGCCGTGAAAAAGTCGAGCTCATGACAGAGATGCTGATGGAGTTTGAGACCCTCGATAAGAAAGATGTCGAAGAGCTCATGAATGGCACTTGGAATATCGAAACGAAACGGGCCCGCCTCAAAGCGGAAGAAGAGCTAAGCCGCAAGATTCCTGCCCCCGCTCCTGCCCGTGATCTTCCTAAGGTCTCTGATACTCCCGAGCCTCAAGGGATCTAATGACAAAAGCCCTCAGAATCTCTGAGGGCTTTTTTCATGCTTTTTTTTCGAGATAAGTCACCAGAAGGTGGATGGCAGCACAAAGCTTCTCTTTAGGAATGCCGTCAAAGTTTGGAGCGCCTAAGACTTCTGTTGCAGCTAGTTGGGCTCTCAAAGTTTTGTTTTCTTCTTCAAGCTGTGCTAGTCGTGTATCTTTTTCTTTTTGTACAGAGTCTTCTGCAGAACGGGTTTTAGACCCGTGTAATTGGCTGGCTATCCATTCTTGCCGTTTCTGCTCAAAGACTGGTAGAGCAGATTTCAGGGATTCGATGGCTTTATCTATGTGTATTTCTTTTTTACTCAGGTCTCTGTATTGGTTCTTTTTTAAGCTTTCTAAACCCGTCACTGCTTTTGAAATTTGTTCGCTGAATTTGGTCCTCTCGCTTTGACTCTCAATGATAGTTTGATTGGTAGTAATGCAGTCTTTAACTTTTTCTATGAGACGAGGAAGGGCCTCTATATTCGGAGTTTCTTCTCCACCGGTCCAAGAGTTGTAGAGTTCGGTTCCCCATCGCCAATAACCCGAGCTTGTTCCTAATTTAATGGATATAGGGGTGTACGTCAATTTGTCATTCTCATGTGCTGGATGATCTAAAAGCTCCAGCGTTTTTAAAATGTTCCAAGATTGATTGGGTGTTAACTCGACTTTGGGAGCGGCTGCAGCAGCTGCCATAAGACCTCCTGCCTTTTTTTGAGATCAAGTCTCAGTCTAAATATTTTTAATGTCAAGGAGTTAGAATCTCTTAAGCTATCATTTTCAGCACCTTAGCAAGGGGCTGGCGTGTCACTTTCAGAAGAACGACTTTCCCGATAAAAATTTCATCGCCTTGATAAAAATACGGTTTGATTTTCTCTTTCAAAGAAGGAGCTGCAGGTGCAAGGCCGGCTTTTCCTGCGAGATCTTTTGTTTTATCTAGGAGAGGCTGTAAGAGGTCGGGTTTGCTGTCCTCTTTGGGCATCGTTTCATCGACGACTCGCCGAAGGAGATAAAAGGCGGCGATCAGCACTAAGGCCGTTGTCCAATAGATCGCTTTGAAATAAGCAAGAGCAATGGTGCTGACCATCATGGCGCTGGCGGCATCGAAAACAAGGGCTTTCAAGTCGTGGTTGACATCGGCGCCCGAGGCCTCAGGATGTTTGCTGAGGACATAGTCTGTCGCGCGGTCCAAACACCGATTTAAGGGAATAGTGAGCGGTTTTATGATAGGGCTTAATGAAAACTCCGCCATAAAGTAAAAAATATGATAGCAAGAGCGGGAATAAAAAAACCTCTGATAATGGATTTATCAGAGGTTTTTAGAATTATTTATCCGCCGGCAGCAGGAGCTGGCTGAGGATAGGGGATCAAGGCTTTGCGGCTTAATCTAACTTGGCCGCGATCGTTAATTTCGAGCACCTTGACTTGGATTTTATCTCCTTCTTTGCACACGTCGCGCAGGTCGGCAATGCGGCGGTGGTCATATTCGGAGATATGGCAGAGCCCTTCTTTATCAAAGATCTTCACAAAGACGCCAAAGTCTTTGATCGAGACAATTTGACCGGTATAGGTCTTACCGATCTCGAGCTCAGAAACGAGGTTGTTAATAAGTTCTTTGGCTTTAAGGATCGCATCTTGGCTGTTGGCAGAGATGCTGATGATCCCGCTGTCATCGATGTCGATGTCGGCGCCGGACTCTTCGATAATCGCCCGGATTTGTTTTCCGCCGGGACCAATGATGGTGCCGATCTTGCTAGGCTTGACTTGGACGGTCTCAATGCGCGGAGCGTATTGCGAAAGGTGTTCTTTCGGCTTGGCACAGACTTCCAGCATTTTGTGCAGGATGTGGAGCCTGCCTGCTTTAGCCTGGGCAAGGGCGGCTTTCATGATTTGATGAGTAATCCCTTCAATTTTAATATCGAGTTGGAAAGCGGTAATCCCGTGCTCATCGCCGGCAACTTTGAAGTCCATGTCTCCAAAAAAGTCTTCATCGCCCAGGATGTCGGAAAGGATCGCAAATTTTTCTCCCTCGAGCAGCAGTCCCATGGCAATCCCTGCAACAGGCTTCTTAATAGGAACTCCCGCGTCCATAAGTGCGAGGCATCCTCCGCAGACAGAGGCCATCGAAGAAGAACCGTTCGATTCCAGGATATTGGACTCTAAGCGGACGACGTAAGGGAAATCTTCTTGGGCCGGCAGCACGGCAGTGAGTGCTCGCTCAGCCAGTTTTCCATGGCCCACTTCACGGCGTCCAGGTGCTCCCATCCGTCCCACTTCTCCGACAGAGAAAGGAGGGAAGAAATATTGTAGGTAGAACCGGCGGTATTTATCGCCGTTGAGATCTTCATAGCGTTGGGCCATTACCTCGCCGCCAAGGGTACAAACGGCCAGCGCCTGGGTTTCGCCCCGGGTGAAGAGCGCGCTTCCATGCGTACGGGGAAGAAGTCCCACTTCACTGGTAATAGGACGGATTTGATCGGTTTTACGTCCGTCTGCGCGGACGTTTTCTTCCAGGACCATCTGGCGCATATACTGAGTTTGGAGCTTTTTAAACGCCATCATGACGTCGGCTTTTAAATGGGAATGCTCTTTGCCTTCAGGCAGGAAGATCTCTTTGACTTTGTCCTTGGCTGCATCGAGAGCGGCGTTGCGCTCTTGCTTACTTTTAATACGGAATGCTGCTTTGAGATCAGGGGAGATAAGAACGTCCATTTCATCGACGAGAGGCTGAGCAGGGAGGCGGAGCTTTTCACGGACTTTAGGTTTGCCGATGACCTTTTGCCATTCGGAAAGGGCTTCGCAGATAATTTTGATGGCTGCATGTCCTTCGTTTACGGCGTCGAGGATTTGCTCTTCGGTCAAGAAGTCGGCATATCCTTCGATCATCAAGATGGCATCTTCGGTTCCTGCTAAGATTAGATCCAATGTCGACTTTTCCATCTCTTGAAGGGTAGGATTGACCACGAATTTGCCGTCGATCATGCCGACGCGAACACCGGCCACAGGCTTAATGAGTGGAATATCGGAAAGGACCAGCGCTGCTGAGGCGGCGCAAATAGCCAGGGGGTCGGGGATATGGACGCCGTCATAGGAGATCACATAAGCTAAAACTTGTAATTCATGGAAGTAGCCGTCTTCGAACATCGGACGCAAAGGCCGGTCGATGAGACGGGAGACCAAGATCTCATGTTCCGTCGGTTTCCCTTCACGTTTAATAAAACCGCCGAGGGTCTTTCCAGTAGAAGAGAATTTTTCAATATAATCAATGCGGAGGGGAAGAAAATCGGTTTCTTCCGAAGGGACAGCGCCGCGGCATGCGGTGGCCAGTAGGATGGTGTCTCCAGAGCGCAAGGTCACTGCTCCATGAGCTAAGCGGGCCATTTTGCCGGTTTCAAAAATAAGGTCGCGACCTGCGACAGAGACGGTACGGGTATAATGATTCATAGTTCCTCTTGATGTTTAAATAAGAGAACCCATCCCTCGGACCGTATTTTTGGCGATTCTTTGCTGTCTATGCGAGGCAGAGAGCTAAGATTAGCCAAAAAATTTATTCTACCGATACGAGCGCGTAGGTTCATGGGAGAAATATATCACGATAGAGAAGAGATAGCAAAAGAAAATTCAGTTGATATTAAAATATTTAATAGAAGGGGAAGAATCGCTCTAAGCGATTCTTCCCCTTAAAAGATTAATATCTGAAGCCGAGATTCAGATAAGCCCGGTTTTCCCAGAACCGATGACCGACTTCTGCATCGTATTGGATCGCCACCGAGAGGGCCTCTTCATGGGCCAGGATGGTAATGCCTATGCTAGGAGCAAACAGGCTGCGGTGGGGAGCAAGGCCGGTGACTGTAAAATTACAGTCGCTTCCTAAGAAATGAGCCTTTAAATGGGCTTCATCGATTTGTTTTTCCCAAATCCAGCTAGCTTTGAAGTAAGGAACATACTTCAGCTTCTCGCTTTTGTAGCAGTAGGCGACTTTGACGCCGAGATCCGTGCGGATATATTGGGAGTTTTTTTCCTCAATTTTAAGATTCAGGCATCGGGCGCCATGCTCTTTATAAGAGCCTTGATGCAAATAGACATAGTCTGCACGAGCAAACGGCTGAATCTGGTAATGGCCGGGAGTGAAGAGCATCCCTGTGCCTAAAGAGCCAGCGAGCTGATAGCCGTTATGTCCATTGCGCGCTGTGCGGTCGATAAACTCTATATGGCGCTTCGCATGGTAGTGGTTATAGGCGGCAATAAAAGCAGCATCGATAAACACGCGTTTGCTGAACCAGTTTCCGTACACCGTGCCGTAATAGCTGTTGATATCAGCTTCACCCGAGGACTTTTTCAAGTCGAGATCGGTAAAGGTGTAAGCAATCGCGGTTCCTAAATAACCGCTATCGGAGATCTCGTAATCAGTTCCTAAGAGAGCTCCGCCTGAAGCTTGGTGGTAGCCAGGATTATGCTGCTGGTTGCCTTGATTTGCGTATTTGCCCATGGGCGCAAACCAGACATGGCCTTTCTTAGCAGGCTGCTTTGCTTCTTGGGTGCTTCCCGTGGTATTTTGATAATAGCCTGGCTGTTGGGCAGGAGTAGCTTGCTGCTCTTCGCATGGGATCGGATAGACTTGATCCAAGCGGTGAGTAATAGCGGCTCGGACGAGAATATCGTTATTTTCCTGAGCAAGAGCAAGGGCTCCGAATTGCGAAGGCTGCATTTCATTGAAAGCTTCTCGCAGTTCACCGAGACTGCAAGTACAGCTCATATTGTCAAGCACCTGTATGACTGTTCCAATATCGCTGCAGGAATTAACAGACAATGTATCGAAACATTTTGCCACAGCTCCGGCATTGCCCCCTTTAATAATATTAGCAAAAGGAACGACATCAAGAACGATCTGAATGAACGGGTCAACTAGGCCGACGTCTGCGAGAGCAAAGCCA
The DNA here is from genome assembly GCA_018239715.1 of Verrucomicrobiota bacterium. GTDB lineage: Bacteria > Chlamydiota > Chlamydiia > Chlamydiales > Rhabdochlamydiaceae > PALSA-1444. Next base: position 191,914 of record JAFEGW010000001.1, on the reverse strand, counting down.
TTGTAAATGGCCGTGGGTTTGAAACGAAAAGGGTTGGTGGAAGTTACCGACGAATAGGTTCCTGTGCCAGTGCCTGTCACGGTCACAACAGTATATGTCTGTGTCGAAGCGTAAGCTCCGGGATCGGGTGCGATTTGCAGAGTAGACCCTGGATTGATCGTCATGTTACCACTAACAGCGAGCACCGAGTTTTGAGTGGGATTGACTTCGATTTGCAGAGTGCCTGTTTCTTCATAATCCCCGGTGGTCAACGTTCCAATCGATTTTCCTGGGACGACGAAGCCCGTGTTCTGGACATGCCCAACTCTTCCAGTTCCTTTCAAAGTTCCTGCAGGATTGACCTTTGTGCGAGCAGTATGTGTATCTCCTGTCGGATCGATGATCAACCTTCCATGGTTCACTTCCACTGTTCCCGTTGCCGTACTAATTCCTGATAAACGCAAATCTCTAAGTCCCTCTTTTGTGAGATAAGAATTGGGTCCTCCAGAGATTTCTCCCTCATAAAGGGAATCTTTTAAAGCGGCTACTGTCATCCGGCGTGTATTACCTAAAGCAAGGCTGCCATTTCCACTCAGTGAACCCACAGTCTGATCTAAATTAGCAGCTGAAATATCTAAAATAGGATTTGCAACTTCGACGTTTCCTTCAACGGAATTGCTTCCAATATTCATATCACCTGTAGGAGGGAGAAGCCCATTGTTGATAATGGCGAGTTTTCCATCATCGATGAAGGTGCCTCCATCATAAGTGTGTGTATTGGATAAGGACCATTTATTCGTGCCGCTTTTGCGGATTCTTCCTCGCGAACCACGGATAGGGCCATCGAAGATAGCGTCGGCTGCAGGATTTACTTCAATTTCATTTCCGTCAATCTGGGCTCTTCCTAATCCTGTGAGGGCGGCGACAGATTGCTTTGCAGTTAAAGCAGGAGAAATATCCCAGGCGACTCCTGCAGAAAGGGAGATGTCCTTACCAATAGGTACAGTCGCATTAGGCCCATCCATGAGGAGAGTTCCTCCTTCTACAGAGGTCCCTCCGGTATGCTGCATCGGAGCTTTAACATGGTAAATTCCGCCGACTGCGTCTAAAACAGGATTTATACCTGTGATATGTAATTTTCCAACGCCTGTTGTCGCAAGGCTACCATCGTGGATTAGCTCGTTTCCGGCGAGTCCAATGACGTTTTTATCCGCGACTAAATTGGCTGCGCGCGACATCGTCACTTGATTGCAGAGTGCATCTAATTCAGGTAAATCCGCAGCAGCGACACCCATCTGGAGAGCGACGTTAGGACCTCCGAGGTTGACATCTCGACAAAACTTTAAGGCGACAGTTCTGAGTGCTGTTCCCCCTGTGTGGGTATTGGTTCCTGCGAGTATCATGCCTTTGGCAGAGGAGGAGCTACTATCGATAACTACCCTACCACCTGTAATGCCGGTGATGGAAGCACTATCACTGATATCGCCATCGTACTCCGCATCGGCAGTGAGGGTAAGATTGAGGGTATTCGACCCTAGTTGGATGGCTCCTGCTCCATTTAAATTGCCCAGATTTTGAGCAGCACCAGGGATAGTTGGATCCGACATATCGAAGTTCGTGTTGACGTCCATCGTCAAATCGCCATTTGTAGGGAGGGTTGCCATGCTGCCTTGCAGGATAAGATTAGGTCCCACGCCATCATCGCCAGTAAGGGCAGGATTGCGTGTTAGTACGGTTCCGCCTGTATGTGCCCAAGTGCCTCGGACTGCCATTTGAGGAAGTATACGCGCATCTCTCGCCCTTACTTCTAATCGATTGGCACCACTGGTCCCACGTGTATGAGTCACGTTGTTTGATTGCATGTTAATATGACCTTTTCCATCGAGAGCCATATTTTTATTAAAAGTCACAGTTGATCCCAAAGTCTCAGTGAGAGATGTTGCTCCAATTTGCAGTGTCGTATCATCTGAGCTTGTAGAACCAAATGTCACAGTCGATCCGTCAGCTCCAAGACTTCCATTATCGGCAATGGCACAGGTGGAAGTCCCTGCAATGGTTGTTCCGCCGCCGTAAGTGTTGCCAGTTCCTAGTAGAGAAAGAGTGTTCGTTCCTTGGATAGTCAAAATTGAACTGCCAGTACCTGAAATGGTTCCAGCGAATGTCGTATCTTGAGCTTCATTCGCGACCAAATCGGTATTTCCCAGAATAATTGTAGAGGAGGCGCTTCCGCTAAGATTGTTCAGAGTCACCGAACCTCCATTTGCACTAAGATCTAAAGTTCCTCCATTAAAAGTAATGGGTGCAGTGACAGAGGCGCCAGCTGCAAGTGCAAAAGTTCCTCCATTGATCGTCGTGGTTCCACCGTAGGTATTAGTTCCGTTGAGTGTAAGAGATCCCGGTCCGTTGACAACAACTCCCCCGCCTGTTCCTCCAGCCGCTCCGCCATCACCTTGAATGGGATTTGCCAGGGTCATATTGGTAGAGCTATTGTAGTTGAGCGTTCCACCTTGTAGCATAAAAATTTGCTGTCCCAGAGCACCGCCCGTCCCACCAGGTCCTGCTGTGCTTCCTCCTGGAGCAGCCCCACCTGTTCCTCCTATGACAGATCCTCCTGTAATTACGGAATTATCTCCAATTGTGAAAGTTCCAGTTTGATGAACAAAGATTGTACCACCCAGTGCTGAGCCTCCACCGCCGCCGCCTGCCGCATGATTACCGCCGACTATTCCTCCATTTCCCCCGGTTCCCCCTGAGAAAAGAGAAGAGCCTCCTACACCAGTCGTACCTCCGCCGCCACCGCCGCCGCCTCCAACACCTCCGGTGCCACCTTTTCCAGAGTTGACGCTGTTTCCGCCCCCGCCACCTGCACCTAATCCCCCATCTCCGCCATCAGTGAGGGTCGAGTCGACTCCACCACCGCCGCCGCCGCCGCCAAAGGTTCCTCCTGGGAATACCTTCATTCCAATTGAACCATCATGGCCACCGCCGCCGCCGCCGCCGCCAAGACCTGTTCCTGGACTTTCACGACTGCTTGTAGTACCTCCAGCCCCTCCAAAACTAAAAAGGTAACCCGTACCTCCTGCTGCTGCCGGACCTACATCGCCAGTACCGCCTCCGCCCCCGCCACCAGCAAAAAGAGTATTATTTCCACCTGCGGTTCCAGTGGGATCGCCACCGGCTCCTCCAGCTCCTCCGCCGGGATATCCACCACCACCGCCACCGCCGCCAGAGAGAAGAGTTCCTCCAGCACCGCCCACGCCACCGCCGAAACTGCCTGCGCCGCCGCCGCCCGCACCTCCCATACTAGGTGGAACTTGTCCCCCTGCGCCTCCGGTTCCGCCTAGGGCTTGATTGCCGGAAAGGGTGCAATTTGAAATAGATACATGAGTGTTTTCATTAATGAAGATGGCTCCCCCTCCGGCCGAGCCTCCACCGCCGCCGCCTCCGCCGACTCCAGCACCCCCTGTGGCGCCCGTGGACCTACCGTTGATAATAGACACAGGGTTTGAAGAGTTTCCAACAACCGAGACATTTCCAGAGTTCACGAAAAAGGGTTGATATAAGTTGTTGCCCTGGATGATAAGGTTTGGTGCAGCTGTCGCATCGATAGTGAGGGCATTGCCAGAACCTCCATTCAGAGGAGGCAGGCTGCTGGCTAAGGTGATGATGGAGTTAATGGGAAGAGTGATGGTAATGTTATCCGAGCTTGTCGGTGCTGCATTATAGGCGGTGATCGCAGCCCGGAGAGTGCTAGCGCCGCTGTCGGCATTCGAGGTGACATTATAATTAGTCGCCCAAGCTCCGCTGGTAAAAAGCAGCGTGGACGAAAACGCCATTTTCAACAAGTGAGGTTTAAGCTCTGAGAAAGTAGGGAAAGAACAACTTTTTTTCATAAAAAATCCTTTGGCTTTTTTTCTTTTGCATAAAGCAAAGAAAAGAATAAGTCAAAGAATGTTTTGAGCTCAGTTTAATACCGATAGCTGAAATTTAAATAAGCCCGGTTTTCCCAGAAGTTTTTGCCGACTTCGACATCGTCGTGGAATTCAAAAGAGAAAGCGTCATCGAAAGTCAAAAGGGAAATTCCAAGGCTAGGAGCGATCAAGCTTCGGACAGGACGGAGGCCTGTCACTTTGAAGGTGCAAGAAGTAGCTTTGAAGCTCGATTCAAAATGGGCGCCGTCTAGCTGCTTTTCCCAGACCCAGCTCATTTTAAAGTAGGGGATGTATTTGACCTTCGACGTCTTAAAGCAGCGGGAGGCTTTCACTCCGAGGTCAGTGCGGATATAGCGGGAATCTGCCGATTCGACTTGGAGGTCGACGCTTTTAGCGCCGTGTTCTGTGAAGCCGCTTTGGTGTAAGAAGATATAATCAGCGCGGGCAAAAGGCTCTACGTCAAAAGCCCACGGATGAAAGTAGAGGCCGGTGCCGAGAGATTCTGCGATCTGGTATCCATTATGTTCATTATTGGCACGGCGGTGGATGCCAGGAAAATGAATAAAACGGGAGGCATCATAATGGTTATAAGCGCCGATAATGGAGGCATCGACGAAAACTCTTTCGCAAGACCAGGCTCCATAAAGAGCGCCATAGTAGCTGCGGATATCAGCTTTGCCCGCAGACCGCAGCCAATCGAGACCAGTAAAGGTATAGCCGACAGCACCGCCCATGAAAAGACTGTTTAGAATTTGATAATCGGCTCCTAGCAGCGCACCGCCTGTGGCTGCATGATAGCCGATATTCTGCTGCTGATGATTTTGATGGGCGTACTTCCCGAGGGGCTCAAACCATAGGCTCCCTTTTCGAGTAGTTTCTTCCACAGGAGAAGCTTGCTGCCGGTTTTCAGTTGTTTCTTCTTTTGCGCAGCGGTAAAAGGATCTTTGAGTCAAAGCCGAGCGGATTAAAATATCGTTGTTTTCTTGAGCAAGGGCTAGAGCGGCATATTGCGATGGCTGCAATTGATTAAAGGCATCACGCAGGGCCATCAAGTCATCGCTGAGGACTTCGAGGGAATTGATGACGACGAGCCCATCGGTCCCATGGCCATGAGGGATAGATTCGATACAATGGGAGGCAGCTCCCGCGTTGCCCCCTGTGATGATGATGGAGAAGGGAGTTACACCCAGAGCAACCTGGATATCATTGGGGTTATAAATAACGCTGACGTTAAATCGATTGGCTAATGAAGTGACGACATTAGAATAAGTTCCTGTGCGAGTTCCGGTGAAGGTGGCAACCGTATAAGTGATGGGGTTTGTATAAGAGCCCAAATCGGGGACGAGTTTGAGGGTCGTTCCTCCGCTGATGTTGATATTGCCTGTCACATCTATGGATGAAGCTTGTCCGAGGTCATTGACTTCGATTTGCAAGGTGCCCGCTTCATTATAAGGGCCGGGGTTGATAAATAAGGTGCCGATTGAAGCGCCGGGCTCGACCCTTCCGAAATTTTGTACCGATGCCACGGTGCCTTTGCCTCGGAGTCTTCCGGAAGCATCGACTGTGAAATGAGCCGGAACAACGGCTCCGGCATCGACTTTGACTGTTCCTTCTACAATCTCGAAATCGCCCGTTGTGGTGCTCACGCCTGACAAGGTTAATATATGTTTGCCGTGATGATTAAATCTAGATAAATTAGAGCCTTGAATAACACCCGAGAAAGTACGGTCGGATTGAGAGTGGTTCGAGAACTTATTGTCCGTCAAGTTCAAGGTTCCTCCACCTTCGAGATCGCCCATCTTTTGATCGAACATGTTTAAATCAAAGGTCGCTCCGCTGCTGATGTGGAGCAGTCCGAGGTTCGGCATAATATCGGTAGCTGTGGGCTGTACAGTTCCTTGCTCTACATGCAATTCCCCCGCAAAAGAACTTATTCCTCCTAATGTCCATGTTGCAGCGCCGCTTTTAATGATCTTACCCCCGCTTCCGGAAAAAGTACCGTTATAAGTCTCGGGGTTTGTGATCGTGACAGTGAGTGTATTTGCACCTAATAGAGAATTGCCGCTGCCTGAGAAGTTACCAACGGATTGAGGAGAAACTCCGGTGCTTGACATATCAAAAGTGGTGCCAGCCCCTAGAAGTATATCTCCACTAGGAGAAACCCCCGGGCCAGGTAGCAGGGCGGCGGCGGTGGATAGTTGAAGTGTTACGGTGTCTGCAAGAGTGGTTCCACCTGTGAAGGTATTCGGACCTTGTAATATAAAGGTAGAACTTCCTCCTACAGTGACAGCTCCTTGCCCGCTAATGCTTCCTGAAAATGTCGTAGGTGCAACCGGCTGAACTGTCAAAAGAGCTCCCGCTTCGACCGTAACATTTCCGTTACCTGTGAGGGCCCCCACGGTTTGGCTAACACCACCGCTAATATCTAGGCTTCCGGGAGAGTTGACAGTGACATTTCCTGTGGGTAAAAGAGCATTAGCGCCGTTAAAAGGACTAAGGATTAAAGTTCCACCATTTACAGTGGTCCCACCGCTAAAGGTGTTATTGCTTTGCAACGTATAGTTCGAAGGCCCGGCTAAGACTAGAGAGCCTGTGCCGCTCATAATCCCTGGTACTCCGGCTACATAACCATAGAACGAATTGACAATGGGATTAACCGTGAGTTGAGCAGCGCCCAAAATCACGTTTCCATTCTCATTGACCGCTTCAACAGATTGGAAAGAGGTAGCACTGATGTCAAATGTAGTTCCTGCCATCAAATCTACAGGACATTGAGGAGAGATGGCATTATCGGCCCCCAGTTTTACCGTTCCTTGATCGACGAGGAGACCATCCGCAAAGGTGTTTTTCCCTGACAAGGTGAGTGTTGCAATTCCCTCTTTAACAACCTGGCCTGATGGTCCTGTAATGGACCCTGAAAACGAGGAGTCGGTGGTGTTGCTGTTAATTTCTAAAATAGCATCGCCCATTGTAATGGATCCATCACCCATGAGAACTGCTAAAGTTTGTAAAAAGTTATCTAATTCTACAACACCGGGGGAGTTGATGGTTAAGCTTGCGTTAGGGATGGCATTATCTGTCCCTAACTTGATTGTACCATTATTAACAGTTGTGCCTCCCGTGTAGGAGTTGCCTGACCCCAAAGTCCAAGTAGAAGAACCATTTTTAATGATCTGTCCGCCGGCTCCAGAAATATTGCCATTATAAGTCGTATCTGCTGAAATCGTAACAGTCAATGTATTGGCGCCCAGCAAAGTATTGCCTGATCCTGAGAGATTGCCGATAGTTTGGTTGAATCCATTTAGATTGAAGCTAGCTCCGCCCGCAATGGTCAAGAGATTGATATTAGGAAAGATATTCGCGATGCCGGCTTGAATAGACCCTTGAGCTATGGTGACATTTCCAAGTAAGTTGTTGCTGCTGCCTGATAATGTGAGCGTATGATTGGCATTTTGAGTGAAAACGCTGCTTCCGTCGCTAGTAATCTGCCCTGAAAAATTCGTATCGGATGTCGGATTATGAAAGAGATTATTTGCTTCTAAAGCAAGAGTTCCTGCGCCGCTTAAGTTGCCAATGGTTTGAGCAGCCGCAGCTCCGCCGATGTCAAACGTTGCCCCCGCAGCAATAGAGACGGGTCCTGGGGCCATGACACCAGCTCCAGTAATTTCTAAAATGCCTTGGTTGACCTGTGTTCCGCCCGTATAAGTATTTGTCCCTTGTATATCCCATGTCGCTGGTCCAGTTTTAATCACTTGTCCCAGTCCCGAGATCGTACTAGCAAAAGTATTAAAGGCAGAACTTGTGACGACGAGCGTATTAGAACCTAGAAGGACTTGCGCTCCTGCCTCACCTAAAAGATTTCCGATTGTAACGGTATTACTTGCGAGGGTGGGATCCGACATATCGAAAATATTGGCCGCATCTTGAAGAATGAGATCGCCTCTAGGAGCAGGACCTGGACCCGGCAAAGACGCCGAAGGACCAGAGAGGGTCAGCTGCCCGGAAGCTAAGATCGTGCCACCCGTATAGGAATAAGGAGCTTGAAGTACGAACGTTCCTGGAGCTCCACCTGCTTGTCCAATCATCAATCCTCCGGCTCCTGTCGCTGCTCCGCCATTGGAGGTATTATGAGTGAGGGTAAATCCATTAGGATCGATAGTGCTCTGTGTTGCATTCACAGTGATCGGTCTTCCAGTTGCGAAAGTTGCAAGCGCTTGAAGCACTGGCAGATCTGTAGAGGCAGAGCCTAAATTCACAGGAGCCGTCAAAGCTCCCATATTCGCATCCGCGCTTACCGATAAAGTTCCCGTTGTAATCGTCGTTCCGCCTGAATAGGTATTGCCGGCGTTGCTAAGGGTGACATTGCAAAATCGATTTCCGCTAATGACGACAGAGCCTCCGCCTGTGATGGGAGCAGTGTAAGCGCCTGCGAACAATTGATTGAAGTTGAGGAAAGCTCCAGAACCAAAAAACTGAACACCAAGATTAGAGGGGATAGTAGAGGTAGTGCCGATCAGGGTCGTTCCTACGTCAATATCAGTGATTCCTGCATAATTATTGCCACTGTTAGAAAGAGTAATAGATTGGGTAGTTGAGCCCGGTGATGTGACCAGAAGCCTTCCCGCTCCTGTGATGGGTCCTGAATAGGTGTCACTGAAGTTTTGCTCGAAAATTAGAAAGCCTCCCATTCCAATGGTAGCTCCGCCGGCATCAGGAATGCTTTGTGTCGTGCCATTAAGAAGAGAATCAGCACTAATGATTGTTCCACCTGTGTAAGTATTAGGCCCAGAGAGGACAAAAACTTGAGGTCCCGTGTAAGTAACGGAAAGCCCCGGGGAATTTTCAGAAATAGCACCCGAGATCTGTCCGCCGATGATGATAGGTTGGTTGACCGCCAAATTGGCTCCTAATTGGATCATGGCGCTGATGTTATGGGCTATATTGGTCCCCACCGTAGGATTAATGGTGATGGAAGGAGTAGGGGCCTGCATGACAATAAAATTGGTGTTGCTTTGACCGCTGATCGTATAAGCGGTAGCGGAATCTATCGTGATGGATGCGATCTGAATCGTGCCCGTATCATTCGTGCTGGTAAAGCTCGTCGCATTGCCCGGAAATAGCAGAGAATCACCGTTATTCGGAGCAACCCCGCCCACCCAGTTCCCCGGGTTGGTCCATAAATTATTGACTGCGCCTGACCATGTGAGGTTTGCAGCATGCATCATCGCTGCAGTAAGTGTGAACAACGTGAGAGCAGAAAGTTTGCGCAGAGGCATACAAGTCCCTTGGAATGGCTTTTTTTTCACAGTAAAGAAATAATTGAATTATTTCTAGTGCGAAGCAAAAGATGGGAGGGAAAAAAGCTTACCCCCTCTGAGGAGGGGGAAGTAGATTTATTTTCTTAAACCGAGACGTGTAATTAAACTTTGATACCGCTTAGTATCGGTAGAGTTAAGATAGTCGAGCAACTTGCGTCGCTGGCCAACGAGTTTTAAAAGAGCCAGGCGTGAGCCGTGGTCTTTGGGGGACTTTTTCAGATGATCGGTCAATTCGGTAATTCTTTCAGTGAGAATCGCGATTTGAACGTCCGCTGAGCCCGTATCCTTCTCGTGGAGCTGAAATTTTTTAGTAATTTCCTCTTTAGTGCCTTTATCTAATGACATTCAGAAAATCTCCTCGCGAAATATAAATATTTCTCCCTACATTGTAACTCAAACGGCTTTATTGAATCAATCCCAACTTTTTTGTATTGTTGGCTGTTAACCCGAATTTTGACGATTTTCATAGAGCATATCAGGAGATTTTCTCGAAAAGGATATCTATTTTCGGTAGAATAGACGCTATGGATGAAGAGTTCATGAAAGCCGCCTTGGAAGAGGCGCAAAAAGCTTATGATGCCGGAGAGGTTCCTGTCGGTGCCGTTTTAGTTTTTCAAAATCAAATTATCGCCCGTGCCTATAATCAAGTTGAATCTTTACAAGATGCCACAGCCCATGCTGAAATGCTCTGCTTAAAGCAGGCGGCTCAAGAGCGGGGGAACTGGAGGCTGATCGAATGCACCTTATACTCTACCTTAGAACCGTGTTTAATGTGCGCAGGAGCCGTTATTTTGTCCCGCGTCAAGACCTTAGTCTGGGGAGCGTCCGATTTTAGGCATGGCGGCGGCGGAAGCTTAACCGATGCCTTTTCCGGCCACCCCATCCATCAGGTCGAGATCCGTCAAGGAATTCTTCAAGAAGAGGCGTCGAATTTATTAAAAAGATTTTTTCGAGAGAGGCGTGAATGCAAAATGTCTTTGATGAATTAATTGCTTTACAACAAAAAAAAGTTTTGACCTGTGCGCAGAGAATTATCCCCCATATCACCGAGGACGATATTCTGCAGCCCAATGATTTTCCTCAGCTCGAAATGAACCCTCATTTTAGATATGAAGAGGGGATTTTAGAGGGGCTCATGACGGCCCGGATGGCTTACTTAGCAAAATCTAAAGGTGGTTAACACTCCTATTGAGCACCTGACAAAGCTCTTTTCCAAAATTTTCATCCAGCAAAATGAGGGTTTTGAAGATCAGTTCATATTGCGCAACGGTCTGCACCATTCCATTTCTTCCCTGCTCTTGACTGCGGAGAGATTTAAGAATGCCCAAAATAAAGTCAGGTGTTACCGGCAGTCCTTGTTGAAACTGCTCGAGAGCTTCCTTAATAGCTAAAAAGACACCCGTGCGGCCAATTCCCGCACTGCAATGGGCAACAATACGCTTCCCTATGCCAAGACGAACTGCTTCAGCGACCAAGGATTCATTTGCTGCTTCGTTATCTCTCCACCCTGTAATGCTTAAGTGCTCGATGATTTTTTTCTCAGATCCTTTTTGTAAAAGGATCTTTCTGAGCACAATGGAAGGTTTTGCGGGCATGCCATCAATAGGGAGTTCGGGCCCCTCGGTTTTTACCACCCTGATATCTTGTTCAATGGGTAATTCTTCTGGAGAGGCGTCGAGTAGAGACTCTCCATCTTTTGAAGGAAAGTACCGATCGCATTTTTGTGCATTGCCTTCGACAAAGTCAGTGGCCATGACTACAGCTCGGGCGTCGAATTCCCAGACCATACGCCAAAATCTTTTGAACTCGTTGGTTTTGGGCCCTTGACAGGAGATGGCCTTTCCTTTCAAAACAATACTTGCATTGATATAAAGAGTTGGATCCTGCCTAAATTTAAAACGATTCGGTGGATAAGGTAAAATGTCGTTATAACGATTCCGGGCTTGGTTGCGAGGATCAAAGGCTTCCGGGGCCATTAGGCTGAGAAAGGCCGGCGCTAATTCCAGGGTTTTCAGCAGCCGAGGGTGAGAGGAGCATAAAGATTTGAACTCTTCTTTGATATGAGCTGAAAAAGCAGGGGATAGAATCACGCATCTATCGGGCGTGATCTCAAAAGAAAACTTGGGTTGAGAAGCGGGGGGCAGGCAAGCAGCAGCGGGGGCTGTTTCGGTCGAAGGTCGGATAGCCATGGGATGTCCTATGAAAAAAACGAAAGTATAAAGATTGGCTAGTTATCTTTTGAGTTAAATTATTTTTATTTGCTGATAAAAATAATAATTTGACTTTGGGATTCAAGGGGACATGCTAGAACATCTGCATCTTTTCTCTTCCTCTTGTCTTTAATGTGAAAAAAGTGTTAAATGATTTCCTTTCGAAGAAGGAGTCTTTCATGAAAAAAAATACCCATCCTCCCTATCAAGATGTCTTATTTGTAGATTCATCCACTGGGATTAAATTTATTTGCGGATCCACTTTGCAACCTAAAGAACGTGAAACGTTTGAAGGCAAAGAGTATCCTGTATGCCGAGTATCCATTTCTTCCGCTTCCCACCCATTCTTTACAGGTGCGACGCAGTTCATTGACTCAGAAGGCCGTGTCGATAAATTCCAGAAACGGTACATGAAGAAAAAAGAAGAAGAAAAAGCCAAAGTTGCTGCTGCCGCTGCTGCTGAAACCGAAGAAAAGCAAAAGAAAAAGAAAGGCAAGAAGCAATAATTCATGGAACGCCGGATTCGCGAGCTTCTCGAACGTTTCGAGAAGGTCGAAGAGCTTTTAGGCCATCCCGATGTGCTCGCGAATCAAAAACAATATCGAGAGCTGACCCAGGAACACTCTTATCTTTCTGAAATCAAAGAAGTATGGGGGCAAATCCAGGAAGCTGAAAAACGGCTGCAAGAAGATGAACAACTTCTCCGCACCGAATCCGATCCTGAACTTGTCGACCTCCTGCGGCAAGAAATTCAATCCTATAACACCTCTCTACCTCAGCTCCGCCTCAAACTGGAGAACCTTCTCGTTCCTCCCGATCCGTTCGATAGCCGCAATGTGATCATGGAAATCCGCGCTGGAACCGGCGGTGATGAAGCGGCCCTGTTTGTCGGCGATTGTGTTCGCATGTACAAATGCTATGCCGATCAAAAAGGATGGAAATACGAAACGCTTTCTTCAGCACCCTCCGAAAGAGGAGGTTTTAAAGAATATATCATGGTGCTTTCAGGGCATAATGTTTACCGCCATCTGCAATACGAAGCCGGAACTCATCGCGTGCAACGGGTTCCCGATACGGAAGCGCAGGGGAGGATCCATACCTCCGCTGTCACGATCGCCGTTCTTCCAGAGCCTACAGAAGAAGAACAAGTGCAGATCAATGAGAAGGACTTAAGGATAGAGACTTATCGCGCTTCAGGAGCCGGTGGCCAACACGTTAACGTCACCGATTCAGCCGTCCGCATTACCCATATTCCTACTGGCGCTGTCGTGGCTTGCCAAGATGAACGGAGCCAGCACAAGAATAAAGATAAGGCGATGCGCTTATTATCTGCCAAAATCACCGAAGAAAAAAGGCGTAAAGAACATGAAGAGATGTCTTCGCTCCGCTCTTCTCAAGTCGGATCGGGCGATAGGTCCGAGCGCATCCGCACCTATAATTTTCCTCAAAACCGCGTTACCGATCATCGGATCAACTTGACGCTCTACAATCTCAACCGTGTTCTCGATGGAGATCTCGATGAGTTCACGAATGCGCTGATTACATATTTTCATCAACAAAAATTGAGCGGCGATGAAAACCCTCGGTGAAATCCTCCAACTTTCCACAGATTTTTTGCAAAAGAGGGGAGTCGACCGTCCTCGCCGCGAGGTGGAAGAGCTCCTTTCTCATGTCCTTCAACTGCCTCGTATTGAACTCTACATGCAATTTGACCGTCCGCTGATCGAAGCAGAGCTCGCTGAGCTCCGCGAAGCAGTGAAAAGACGGGCAGAAGGGGAGCCGTCTCAATATATTGCCGGCTCCGTCGAATTTTTGGACTGCCGCATCAAAGTCAACAGAAATGTCCTCATTCCTCGCCCGGAAACAGAAATTCTTGTCGATCGGATCGTCAAAGAGTTGCCTCCTACTCCGGTAGAAATCTGGGATATCTGCACTGGCTCGGGATGTATCGGGATCGCTTTGAAGAAAAAAAGACCCGACTGCAAAGTTGTCTTATCGGATATTTCTCCTGAAGCTCTATCCGTTGCCCGTGAAAATGCAGCCCAGAATTCGGTGGATGTTGAATTCTTACAAGGGGATTTGCTGAAGCCTTTTCATGGTCGCAAGGCGGATGTTGTCGTTTGCAACCCTCCCTATGTCACCGAACAAGAATACGCCTCTTTAGACAAGGAAGTACGTGATTGGGAGCCTCGGCAAGCCCTCGTCGGGGGCCTCGTCTTTTATCAGCGTCTTGCCCTGGAACTTCCTTCCTATTTGCAGGCAGGAGGCAAACTATATTTAGAAATCGGGACGAAAATGGGAGAGCAAGTAAAAAAATTATTTAATGCTATCATCTGGAAAAGCCAGCAGCTTGAGCAAGATTGGTCCTCCCACGACCGATATCTCATCTTGTCGATGTGAAACCTATAACGATTTTTTAAGCGCTTTTTCAAGCATTTCGCCCTGCTCATAATATCAACTTGAAATTGAATAAGTTTTGTAGTATGATCATCCTCTAATAATTATGTTTGGATCATTGACGGACAAATTTAGGAATTTGCTCTCCCGTTTAGCGGGCCAAAAGAAGATCTCGGAAGAGAATATCTCCGATGCGGTCCGCGACGTACGGCTGGCTTTGCTGGATGCCGATGTCAACTATACGGTCGTCAGCAACTTTGTCAAACGGGTTAAGGAAAAAGCTTTGGGCGATGCTGTCATTAAAGCTGTTTCTCCCGGCGATCAATTCATTAAAATCGTTCACGATGAGCTGATTACGCTCATGGGCTCCGAGGAAGCCGCACTCCAAATCAGCGGATCGCCTGCGGTCATCTTACTCTGCGGCCTTCAAGGGTCTGGAAAAACAACGACGGCCGCTAAACTGGCCCATCATCTTCAGAAAAAACAGAAAAAGGTTTTAGTAGCAGCTTGCGATTTGCAGCGGCCCGCTGCCATCGCTCAATTGCAGACGCTTTGCGGATCGATTAATACTCCCGTTTTTACTCTCGCAGGACAGTCTAATCCGGTGCCAGTTGCCGAGGAGGCTCTTAAAAAAGCTAAAGCCGAAAATTTCGATATCTTGATCGTCGACACTGCAGGCCGCCTCCATATCGATTCCGAGCTCATGGACCAGCTGTCCCAGATTAAAAAAGTCGTTTCTCCCCAAGAAATCCTTTTTGTCGCCAATAGCACGACAGGTCAAGACGCCGTGACGACGGCAGTAGAATTTGACAAGCAGATGGCGATCACCGGCACTATTCTCACCATGCTGGACGGCAGCGGACGCGCCGGCGCTGCCATTTCCATCCGCGAAGTAACTCAGAAGCCTTTGAAATTTGAAGGGGTAGGGGAGAAGATCGGGGATTTGCAGCCGTTCAATCCTCAATCGATGGCCGATAGGATCTTAGGCATGGGCGACGTGGTCAATCTCGTCCGCAAGGCTAAAGAGGAATTCGACGAAAAAGAAACCGCCAAGCTCGAAGAGAAAATCAAGAAAGCTTCTTTCACGTACGACGACTATTTAAAACAAATGGCCTCCATTAAGCGCATGGGTTCTTTAGGGGGACTCTTAAAAATGCTTCCTGGAGCCTCTCAACTTCCCAATCTCGAACAATCCGAAGGGGAGTTTAAGAAAATCGAGTCGATCATTTTATCGATGACGCCCGATGAAAGATTTGAAAAAATTGAACTGGTTCCTTCTCGCCGCTGGAGACTTGCAAAAGGCAGCGGGACTACAATCGATGATGTGAACCGTTTGATCAAAGGATTCAAGAGGATGAAAGATCTGATGAAGAGCATGCCTAAGAAGGCTTTTCAAAATCCTGCATCCTTTGGTGGTTTTGGAGATTTATTTAAATAACTGGAGAGAACATGGCAGTAAAAATTCGTTTGCGGCAACAAGGCCGTAAAAACCGACAAACCTTCCGTTTAGTCGTGACCGATATTCGCAATCCACGCGATGGCAAATATTTAGAAACATTGGGATCCTATGATCCTCATCGGCCTCAAAACAATTTGCAAGTCAATGCAGAAAGATTGACCTACTGGCTCAGCAAAGGCGCAGAGCTCAGCCCCAGCGCGGAAAAGCTTGTCAAAGGCGTGGCCCCTGAAGTGATTAAAAGTATGAAGGCAAAGAAAAGCGCAGCACGCGTCAAGCAAGCCGCGCAAAGACGCCACTTGAAAAAAGTGGAGAAAAAAGCAGCTCCCGCTCCTAAAAAAGCTGTGAAAACAGAGGCTGCTGCAAAAGCGCCCGTTGAAGCTGAAGCGCCTAAAAAACGGCGTGCACCTGCAAAGAAAGCGAAGGATGAGAGTTGATATCCTCTCCCTCTTTCCTGACTATTTCCGCGGCCCGTTTGATGTCAGCATCTTAAAAAGGGCCCAGGAAAAAGGGCTTTTAGACTTAAACTTGATCGATATCCGGAATTTTGCCAAGGGCAAGCACGCGAAAGTCGACGACCGCCCTTACGGCGGGGGGCCGGGGATGGTACTGATGCCCGAGCCGGTCTGCGAAGCGATTCGCAGTGTGAAGAAGGAGAGGAGCCATGTGGTCTACCTCTCTCCTCAGGGAGAGAAGCTGACCGCAGCCAAATGTCAGGAGCTATCGCAAAATGAGCACTTGGTGCTTCTTTGCGGACATTATGAAGGAGTGGATGAAAGAGCGTTAAAAGAAGTCGATGAAGAGATCAGCATCGGCGACTACGTGCTCACCAATGGATGCCTGGCAGCGATTGTTTTAGTCGATGCAATGGCGAGATTTATCCCTGGAGTTCTCGGACATGAAGAGGCTGCAGGACAAGATTCATTTCAGGATGGGATATTCGACGCGCCCCACTATACGCGCCCTGAAGTGTTTGAAGGAATGGTAGTGCCCGAAGTTTTGAAAACAGGCAATCACGCAGAAATAGCGAAATGGCGCCGGAAGAAAGCGCTGGCAAAAACAAAACGAGTACGGCCCGATTTAATAATTAAGGAGACTGAAGATGAAACAGAATAAAATTATACAAGAGATTGAAGGCGGGCTTTTGAAAAAAGACCTCCCTACCTTCCATGTTGGAGATACGCTTTGCATCCACACTCGTATTATCGAAGGTGAGAAAGAACGTATTCAGATGTTTACCGGCACAGTGATTGCTCGCCGAGGAAGCGGCCTTTCCGAGACTGTAGCGCTTTATCGCGTTTCTTACGGCGCGGGTATGGAAAGAGTATTCCTGCTTCATAGCCCACGCATTGCAAAAATCGAAGTGACGAAAAGCGGAAAAGTGCGTAGAGCTAAGCTTTATCACTTGAGAGGCTCTTCTGGTAAAGCTTCAAAAGTTAAAGAACAGATCGGAGGCGCTGCCCATGAAGAAACAGTCACTTCCGATTCAGCAGCGACTTGAGACTGCAAGGTTAAAAAGATTGACCGCCTACGAAAGGCGCGCCCGCAGTCAAGGCTATCACCTCATTGCGGGAATCGATGAAGCGGGCCGCGGCCCGCTTGCCGGGCCTGTCGTGGCAGCCGCTTGTGTCTTGCCTGAAGATCTCCGTCTCCCGGGGATTAAAGACAGCAAGCAAATGACGGCGGAAGATAGAGAAAGGCTGTATGATAAGATACGGCAAAATCCGGACATTTTATCCGGAGTCGGGATTGTCGAAGCCCTCATCATCGATCAGATTAATATTTTAAGGGCAACGTTCCAGGCGATGGCTGCTGCACTTGCTCAGCTGCCGCAAAAGCCCGATTACGTTTTGATCGATGGCAATCAACTCCCCCCTCAGCTGGTTCACACTCTGCCTTGCGAGGGGATAGTCGATGGAGATACGCTTTCTCAATCGATCATGGCTGCAGCGATCCTCGCTAAAGTGACCCGCGACCGGATCATGCTCGAGCACCACCAAACCTGGCCTGAATATGGTTTTGCCGAGCATAAAGGATACTCGACACCGAAACACATGGAGCTTTTAAAGAAATTAGGGCCTTGTCCGATCCACAGAATGACTTTTGAACCTGTAAGAATGGCGATGAAATAGATGACAACTGCAGAAATATATCAACCTTGTTTTCGTTATATGATCGTGGATGATGGGCTGGTTCACCTCAAAGGCATCCAACATCTGGTGAATAAGGCGCTGACCGAATTAGAGCGCCCCTTCATTTGCGATATGGTAGAAAGTGGAGCCAGAGCTATTGAGATGTGCGCCCAAAACACTTATCACTTTGTCATCATGGATCAGAACATGCCTCAGATGAGCGGCGCTGAAGCGACAAAGATGATTTTAAACTCAAAGCCCGATATTTACATTATCGGCTGTACAGCGAGCACAGATCCCAAAGACATCCAAGATTGCATAGATGCCGGTATGAAAAAAGTTTTACCCAAAGACTACAAACAGGTTGCAGAATTTGTGAAACGAATTGTTCCTGGAATGATGGCAGAACATGCTTAGGATGGACCGTACATGAAACATTTTAGAAGAAGTATGACCGCCTACGGCCGGGCCCAGCACCCTTCAAAACTAGGGCAGTGGACCGTCGATATCCATTCCGTCAATCGGAAAGGTCTCGATCTTCATATCTCGCTTCCTTCCGCCCTCTTATTTTTAGATGGTGAGATTCGCAAATGGATAGCAGAAATCACTGAGCGTGGTCAAGTTTCCGTGCGTATTTCTTTTGAGTTCCTCGAGCAGCAAGGGTCGATCCGCCTCTTAAAACAGCATAAGCAAAAATGGGAAAAAGTCGCTAAAGCCCTCGGTTTTCCAGCCTCTTCCATCGACCTTAGATTTTTAGTCGATCGGCTCGATCCCCATCAAATCCCTGTGGAAGAAAAAGCCTTAAAGGCCGACCTGCAAAAAGCGTGGGAGACCGCCAGCAAGAATTGGATGGCCATGAAAGAAAGCGAGGGTAAGACCCTCGTCCACGATATCGAAAAGCGGATGGAGCACATCGAAAAAGAATTACAAAAGGTCTCTAAATTGCAGCCCATGCTCCTCGACCGGTACCGAAAAAAACTTCAAGAAAGAATGAAAGAGATCAAAATCGACATCGACGAAGAAAGACTGCTCCGCGAAGCCGCCCTTTTAGCCGACAAGGCCGAAATTTCTGAAGAGATCACGAGGCTTCATTCTCATTTAGGGCAAATGCGAGAATATCTCGGCTCGAAAGAAAAAAGCGTCGGGCGTACTCTCGATTTTTTAGCTCAAGAAATGGGACGGGAAATCGGGACCTTGATGGCCAAGGCTGGAGATAATGATATCTCTAAGATCGCGATTGTGATAAAGAGTGAAGTTGAAAAAATTCGAGAACAGGTGCAGAACATTGAGTAATCAACTTTTAGGCAATACATCCCAAGGAATGATCTTTGTGATTAGCGCCCCTTCAGGCACGGGGAAGACGACGCTTGTCAATATGCTCACAAAAGAGTTTCCTTCCATCGTCCGGAGTATTTCATGCACGACACGTGCGCCACGTCCTGGAGAACAGGAAGGCATCGATTATCTCTTTATGACGAAGGCTGCGTTTGATGCCAAGATTAAGCACGGAAATTTCATCGAGCACGCCGAAGTTTTTGGCGATAGCTACGGAACTTCCGAAGAGTTAGTGAAGTCTCAGCTTGCCAAAGGAAAACACGTGGTGCTCGTCATCGATACACAAGGAGCCCTCCAATTACAAAAACGGTTTAAGAATAACCTCCCCGCCGTTTTTATTTTTATCAGCCCTCCATCTCTTGCTGAGTTGAAAGAGAGGCTAAAAAAAAGAAAAACAGAAACTTCTCAGTCGATTGAAGAAAGACTTGTTTGGGCCCGCCATGAGCTCGAGATGGTGCCTCACTATGATTATCACATCGTCAATGATCATCTCGAAACAGCCTATACCATTTTAAAAAGCATCTTCATCGCCGAAGAACACAAAGTTAGGAGAACAATATGATAAACAACAAAGAAACGTTGACCAACGAAGCGCTGAAAAAGCATTTCCATGACAATTTTGAACTCGCCTTGTTCACCATTAACGTGGCGCGCTATTTGATCAAAGCAGGACATGAAGTTGACATCCCGCAACTGCTCAAAGAGATCCAAAAGAATCCGTCTCTCTATACTCCTGAGCAACTCGCAGCCATCGAAAAAGCCGAAAGCGAAGACAATCCACATGAAGAATCCGCACCCTAAGAAGGTTCTCATTACCTCCGCGCTGCCTTACGCCAACGGGCAGCTCCATTTTGGACATATCGCCGGCGCTTACCTGCCTGCCGATTGCTACGCCCGCTTTGAAAGGCTGCAAGGCCATGATGTCCTTTATATTTGCGGATCGGATGAGTATGGAATTGCCATCACCCTAAGTGCTGACCTTGCAGGGCGCACCCCTCAAGAGCATGTCGATCTTTTTCATGTCATCAATAAGGATCTCTTCAATCAATTGAATTTCTCTTTTGATCATTACTCGCGCACCACGTGGGAAGGGCATGTTCCCACCGTGCAGCAGTTTTTCTTAGATCTTTTGGAGAATGGCCATATTGAAGAAAGGGTCACCGATCAGCTCTATTCACCCCAAGACAACCGATTTTTAGCCGACCGGTATGTCATCGGCACCTGCCCCAAGTGCGGCTTTACCGAAGCCCGTGGTGACGAATGCCAAAGGTGCGGCTCCAGCTACGAAGCCACCGACTTAAAAAATCCCCGCTCTAAACTCACGAACGCTCCTCTCATCCTCAAAGCAACTAAGCATTGGTTCTTATTATTTGATCACTTCAAAGAGCAGCTGACAAAGTGGATGGCCGAAAAAAATTGGAAAGCCAATGTCCGGAATTTTGCACAATCTTACATCGATGATTTAAAACCCCGTGCCATCACCCGTGACGGCGATTGGGGAGTTCCCATTCCTCTTCCTGGCACTGAAGGGAAAGTTCTCTACGTCTGGTTCGATGCTCCCATTGGCTATATCTCTGCGACCAAAGAATGGGCCGAGCTCCAAGGCAACCCCCAAGCCTGGGAAAATTTCTGGCTCGACCCTCAAACCACCTACGTCCAGTTCATCGGCAAAGACAATATCCCGTTCCATGCTGTCTTTTTCCCTGCTATGGAAATGGGGCAAAATCAGCCGTACAAAAAAGTCGATCAGCTTCCTGCGAATGAGTTCCTCAACCTCGAAGGACGACAGTTCAGCAAATCCGACGGATGGACCATCGATCTAGTTGAGTTTTTCAATAACTTCACTGCTGATCAAATCCGCTATACCCTGGCTGCTAACGCCCCTGAGAACCAAGATTCTGAGTTCACCTGGAAAGATTTCCAAACCCGCTGCAACTCCGAGCTCCTCGGTAAATATGGTAACCTCGCCAACCGCGTCCTCGTTTTCATCCGTAACAAAGCGCAAGGCAAAGTTCCTAAAAAACAGCTCTCTGACTCCGACCGCGCCTTCTTAAAACAACTCACCGATCTTGCCGCTGAAACCGCTGATGCATACCAGCAATTTAGCTTGCGCCGCGCCTCCCAGCTCATCATGCATATCGCTCAAGCAGGAAATGTCTATTTTGACGAGAGAAAGCCTTGGTCCTTAGCCAAAGCTCCTGAAACTTATCCACAAATGGAAGCGACTCTCTATTGCTGCCTCGAATGCTTAAAGACCCTAGCCGTCGTCTCTTCTCCGATCATCCCTGAAGCCGCCCAAAAGCTCTGGGAAATGTTAGGATATACCTCCACGCTTTCCTGTGAAAACTGGAATCATGTCCTTTCCCAAGATATCCCTGAAGGAAGAGCTCTGCCCGAGCCTCAAGTCTTGTTCAAGCGTGTAGAAGATACTGTCATCGCCGAGCAAGAAAACAAACTCAAATCCCTTATGCAAAGCTCTTAGAAATAGAGCTTTAGCTGAAATTGCCTTCTATTGTCCCCACGGTATAATAGTGCCCATCGTAAGAGGAGATTTTTAATGAGCACGTTATCTGCAATCCTCCCGTCTATCTCTAGTGATCGAGCGCATGATATTGGCTTTCAAATGGGAAAATGGTGCGGAAAACAGGTTTTTAACATCACTTATGGTCTAAGTCGTGCGATAAAACAGCCGTATTTTTGGGGTTCGATTGCAGGAGCTTGTCTCGCTCTGATGGCCTGGATCCGCTTTAAACATTTACTACATACAGTTCATATAGAGAAAAAAGGTTTAGCAACGAGGTATTCTAATACACGTCTCTTTCTTCTACCGACAATGGACTCTGGGGAAAATGCTACACAAAATTTTTCCCTTCCTTACTCTACTTTTTCTGTGCGGCTCAATTTTCCAGCTACAGTTGTTATCATGGATGGAAAGGAAAAGTTGCCCCAGCTGCACATTGATGCAGATCAATCAATTCTTCCTCTGATAGAACATCAGCACGTCAATAATACGCTTCTCTTAGATGTTAAACCTAGAAGTGCTTTTGAAACTGCACAAGGTATTTTAATCACTGTCATTATTCCAAAGGCCCAACAATTTAATGTAGCCGTTAAGAACGGAGGGAAAGCTATTCTCAATGGATTTGAATGTCCACAACTGGAGTGTACTATTGAAGGTAATTCTGGTGTTTTGGATGGTGATAAAAACACTATTAGAGAAAGACAAAAAATACACATTAAAGGACAGGGCGGTTTTCAAGCTTGGTCTAAAGCAAAGGCATCCGAAGTAAAGATAGAAGGGAAGGGAGAAGTTTCGATAGGGGTTCTCGATGATCTTTACGTGAACATCGAGGGTGAAGGCAAGGTTTCCTGTTATACTGCCCAGCCAAAAAATTATCGTCGGGATGGAAATGGAGGAGCTGTAGATTTCGATTGCGTGGATTTGCTGAAAGACTCTCGTGCCCCTGTTCCCATTCCCAAACAGCCAACTGCGCCGCTCCATGAAGGAAGAGCAGGCAGGATAGGCTGGTAGTCATTTTATTTCGCATTCTCGGAACAAATCAGCAGATTGCACTGTTTGCTTTAAAGTTTCCATGAGGCCTGTGAACCGCTTTTTCACTTCGTCATTGCGGACAGCCATGCTGATGGCCTGTTTGGTCCCGACTAAAATCACCAATTTTTTCCCCCGAGTGATACCGGTGTAGAGCAGGTTCCGGTGAAGCATTTTAAAATGGCTCATGTGGAGCGGAATGATAATGCAGGGACATTCGCTCCCTTGATACTTGTGGATGGAAACCGCGTAGGCGAGAACTAAATCATCAATCTCGGAAAAGTTATACTCGATGCGCCGGTCTTCAAACCGCACCGTGAGCATTTGAGAAGAGAGATCGATGGATAGGATGGTTCCTACGTCTCCATTGAAGATGAGCTTTTCGTAGTCGTTGCGGATCTGCATGACTTTATCGCCCACATGGAATGTCCTGCCCATGCGGCAGAGAGGAGCGATGCTGGGGTTGAGCTCTTTTTGGAGAACCACGTTGAGATTTTCGCACCCAATGAGGCCCCGCTTCATGGGGGAGAGCACTTGGATATCTTCAAATTTGTGGAACCGGAACTTTTCCGGTAGCCGTTTGGTGACCAGATCGATAATCGTGGCTAAGATTTCTTCCTGAGTGTCATTTTCGACAAACTTAAAATCGGACCCACCTAAAAATTCAGGGAATTCTCCACGATTGATCCGGTGGGCATTGGTCACGATTTTCGAGTGGGAAGCTTGTCGGTAGATCTGCGTGAGCCTTGTGAATCCGAGGGTTTCTGAAGAGAGGAGATCTTTGAGGACGTTGCCGGCCCCGACACTCGGAAGCTGATCGATATCGCCGATGAGGATGACACGGGCCGAAGAGGGGATGGCTTTGAGGAGCTGATAGAAGAGCAGAGTATCGATCATGCTGGCTTCATCAATGATGAGAAGGTCGCATTTGAGAGGATTTTCTTTATTCCGTTTAAAGCCGCCGCTCACAAAATCCATCTCGAGCATGCTATGGATCGTCGAAGCTTTTTTGCCGGTGATCTCGGTCATCCGCTTGGCTGCGCGCCCTGTCGGAGCTGCCATCAAAATATGATCGGTGAGTTTTTCTGAAATTTTTAAAATCGCCCGGGTGATCGTACTTTTACCTGTTCCGGGGCCTCCCGTGATGATATGGAATTTCTCTTGAACGGATTGGGCGATTGCCATTTTTTGCTCAGGAGCAAATTCGAGCTTGAGCTTTTCTTCGACCCATTGAAGAGCTTTTTCAACATGGACCTGCCGCAGGTTGCCGGGGGCCATTTGAAGCCTTCTGAGCTCCCGGGTAATGCCGACTTCTGCATGATAAAACGGTTTGAGCCAGATCAAGTCGCGGTCTCGGATCAGCCCTCCATCGCGGACGCTGGTCTGGATATTCTCATGCACTAGATCTTCTTCCACTCGCAGCATACCAGCGGTGGCGACCTTCAGATCTGCCTCAGGGAAACAAGTGTGGCCGTCTTCCGACAGCTCCCAAAGCATATGTTCGATACCGGCCTGGATCCTTGTTGCTGAGGAGGGAGGAATGCCGATCTTCTGGGCAATCTGATCGGCAATCTTAAACCCAATGCCTCCAATATCACGAGCGAGGGCAAAAGGGTCTTCTTTGACTTTTTGGATGCTTTGCTCGCCATAGGCTTTGAAGATTTTTTGCGCAAAGCCCGTCGTGATGCCATGGGCTTGCAAAAAGACCATCACTTCGCGGATCCCTTTTTGCTCATGCCAGCAAGATTTGATCATGTCGATCCGCTTAGGACCAATCCCGGGGATTTCTGAGAGCCTGTCGGGATCTGCATCGATAATTTTAAGTGTATCGATGCCGAAATGGTTGACGATTCTTTCGGCGTAGGTGGGGCCGATCCCTTTAATGAGGCCTGATTCTAGGTATTTTTGAATGCCCAGGAGATCGGAGGGTTCTTTCGATTCGAACTCTTGAACAACGAACTGCCTTCCGTACTGCGGATGGTGTTTCCACTCTCCGAGGCACCGGATGGTCTCGCCAGGCTGCAAAGAAGGAAGAGGACCGACGATGCAGGTCAGCTCTTGCTTGCGCGGTTCTTTCAAACGGGCAACTGTAAAACTTTCCCCTGCAAAGACAATATTCTCAACGTAGCCAAAAATCTCTTCCACATTCCTAGTATAAAGAAGTTGAGTAAAGAGGCAATTAAAGAAAACATTTACATTTTGCTTTTCACCGATTAAACAGGGGATATGGCAGACTTTGATCTAGGACAGCTTCATGTCATTCTTTTGCATTTTCCCATCGTCCTCTTCTGGACAGCTTTGGTCTATGACCTTTTAGGGGCTGTTTGGAAGGTCCATGTCTATCCTGCAGGCCACTGGATCGTGATTGTTGCTGCGCTCTTGACGATCCCGACCGTGATCACGGGCCTTGACCGGGCCGAAGACTTTGTGGGAAATCCCTATATTCTCCTGCATCGGAACTTTGCTTTGGCAACCCTGGTTTTTGCTCTATTTCATGGGGCTTTCCGTCTACTTTTAGTCTCTAGAAAGAAAAAAGTTTCCAAAGTGTTGCTTGTCATTTTGAGCCTCATCAGTGTCACCCTTGTCTCGATCACCGCCCATTTTGGGGGAGAGGTAGCGTTCGGTAAAGGCCGGCCCCAAGAAAAGTCTTACTAATAATTTCCTTCCTAACATTGATTTAAATCGCAGATTTTCTTAAGATTTACCCCTATTGTTCCGGATTAGCTCAGTGGTAGAGCAGCGGACTGTTAATCCGTTTGTCGTAGGTTCGAACCCTACATCCGGAGTTTTATAGATAGGCACTTGCAGGGATACTGCTAGTGCCTTTTTTCTTTGAAAGGTGAGGTAATGCCATGGCCATTCTATCTGCTAATTTAACACCAAATCCCCCTGAGTGTAAGCCGTTCTCTTCAGTGGCAGAATTTCAACAGACATGCTCTATCAATGTCGATAACGGGGTGATTTTTATCGCACAAAAGGCAACGAACCTAGTGATCGCATCTTTGCCAATACCCCGTGAAAACGAGGATCAGCAATCCTGCAATGCTCAAGTACTTCCTCATTTTTATCAGGGGGTTTTGTATTTTGTTTTGGGCAGTAAGCTCTATAAGAATGCTAAATATGTCTATAGTTTTGATCCCAGCAAAAAGTCGATCGAATACATAGTAGCTCCCTTACGAAACCCTAAATTTTTCGAAAATTTGCTGGTGGAATTTGGTAAAGGATTTAATCTCCCAGGCCCGCAAGAGAAATTTTATGTTCAGGAAAGTGTTATCATCATTTACGATTTAACCCGCCCACGAGAAGCAAGAGAAGTCAGAAAGCATGTCATTGAGGGCTGTTCTATAGGTGGCTGGGACGGCGACATTGAGAAAGAGAGCCGAGAGATTACTGCATTCGAACATGAGACTGGTGAAACACGGAGTTTTCCTTTTTCCGAGCTTTTAAAATAAAGATACAAAGGATGAATTATGGCCGCAGCAACATCTGCCTTATCCTCACTGACACCACCTCACCCCTATCATGCTTATATTACCGCAGAGATGAAGGAAATTGCTCGAAAGATTGTCGACTTAAGAGCGAAGAATATGTTTCATCATGAGAAGTATTGCAACACGCCCGCCTATCGATCTTGGAAAATTCAATATTGGGTAGAGGCTTTTGCATTTTATGCAAAAACCTCTTTTCCTCACGATCGTCACGAGACTTATCGTGAGATTCATGCGCTTAGCCAGCCCTGGATTGAACCTTATCAACCTGATCTTCTCATAAAATTCGGCGCTCTATTAGGCTACAAAGTTGATATGGGAGTACAAACTATGGATAAACCAAGACAAGCCTCTTCACAGCTCCAAAAACGTATGATTGATAGGCCGATCGAACGTCTGTTTATTTATAATTAGCAAGCTATTTTCTGTCGGATTTTACTTGAAAATTAGCGTTATATTGTTAACGGTGCGAAAAAAAACATCTCCGATCGTATTCCGTTTCTGCACATTGGTGATGTGCCCATCCACGACTAGAACATTCACTGTGTCGTTTGTGACAGCTTCTATCATTTCCTTCTTTCGCTCGGGGGACATTTTATCCAGCCGTTGAGCTACCGGGCGGTTAAGACCGACAAACCGGTGTTGGACAAATATGCGATCTTCAGAAACCCGATTGATAACAGATAATCCATAATGGATTTTGACAAAAACACTCCCATTGTACCTTTGAGAAAAATCAAGTTGCCTTCCGTCCTGGTGTGTATGTGTGACGCTTTCAGCTGGGGTAAAATGGACCGCTGCCATAATTTTCACCTTTTTGTTGAATTTCAAAGAAATGTTAATTAGTTTTTTCGTCTTTTTTCAAGACTAATCTATAAAAAGACGAAAAAAGGATGAGTAAATTCTTTTTATCAGTATATTTATGAGCACTAACAAAGTAGAGCTGTTATGGGTAAAAAAGCTTTGCTTCTTTCACTCGCTGTCGCTGTCTATGTCCTCTTCACAGGATTTAAACCTACCTATGAAATGTCTTCGGGAACGCCAGGCGAAGTTCCTGCTTTCGAGTTGAAAACTCCTGTCCGGATCGCGTTGGTCTTGGGAGGTGGAGGCTCGAAGGGACTCGCTCATTTGGGGGCTATTCAAGAATTGGAGGCAGCGGGGATTAGGCCTGATCTCATTGTTGGTTGTAGTGCAGGTTCGATTGTCGGGGCCTTATATGCCGATGATCCGGCATTACAAGGTGTAGAGAAAACTCTTTTAAGTTTGACGAGATCTCATTTGCTCGATCTAACGTTTCTGAAATCTCGGTTTGGCTGGGTGGAGGGGAAAGCATTGCAGAGCTTCATGAGTAAAAACCTCCGCTCTAAAACCTTTGATGAGCTAAAAATCCCCCTGATTGTGATAGCTACCGATCTTTATAGCGGCGATGCGGTAGAACTGTCCCACAAGGAGATCTCGACAGCAGTGGGAGCCTCTTGCGCCTATCCGGGCATCTTTAAGCCGGTCTTTTTGTATGAGAGATATCTCATCGATGGAGGCGCTTCTAACCCCATCCCTGTGGAAGTTGCCAGGAAGTATGGAGCCGAGATTGTCATTGCGATCGATGTAAGTGAGAAACTGCCTTCCGTCATGCCGTACCATTTTTTTGGAATAGCCAAGAGGGGAGTCGATATTATGTATAGAAGACTCGTGGAGCAGTCTTTAACCCAGGCCGATATTTCCATCCGCATGGAGTTTCAAAATGTCGGCATGTTTAGTGATCACTTGAACCATCAAATGTACCAGCAGGGCCGCTTGAAAGTCCGTCGTCTGCTTCCGCAGATTAAGAAACTGTGTAGTAGGATGCCAGAAGAGAGTTGATGGAAGTGAGTTCTTGCTCGATGGTCAGATTGTCAGTCTGGAGTACTAAATCATAATCAGCGGTGTTCATTTTTGATGATTGGAGAGATCCTTGTAAATCACCCGGCTGTCCTTGATAATGGCCGGGGACTTGAGGGCGAGAGGCCAAACGCTCAAAAAGCACCTTCTCGGATGTTTGGAGATAGATTTTCACGACCCGGTAAGAGGGATAGTGCTGCATAAGATCAGTGACTTCTCGGATTCTCTTTTCATGGGCATTGGCGTCCACGATGAGATTCAAACGCTGGTCCAGGACCTTCATGAGGATGATTTTGCTGATGCTGCTCACCATTTTGGCAAAGAGGTCACCGGTGATATTCTTTTGCAAAAGCTCATGGCGGATGGCATCCGTCGAAATCACAGTATATTGGTGAGCTTTCTCAAGCGCCTGCGCCACGGTCGATTTTCCCGACCCTTGAAAACCTCCTAGTAAAATTAAAAGTGGGCGTTCTTGAGGGGGATGATTCAAATTATGAGTTAACTTTTCAATAATTTCTTGACTGATGCATGCTTTGTCTGCCTCTGAAATCATGTCTGTAGAGCTTAAATAAAGGGATGTACACATATATTTAAAATTTTATTTACTGTTATAAATCACTGTAATTCTAGCTGATTTTATGATATAATTTTTAGTAAAAAAGAGGGAAAATGAGTTTAATTCTAAATGCACAATTAGCTGTTAAAACAGAACCGGTGGCTACGTGGTTTAAGATGCCGTGGAAATACCATTTGCCTTGCTTGTCTTTAGAGGCGGACATCATACAAGCGGCATTGCATCTAGCCAGCGAGGCGGCTCCCTGGGTATTGTCGCAGAGGACTGGATATGCGCTAATGTCGGTGGCACGGATGGCCTCTCACTTGTATCAATTGGTGGGTTACCAAAGAGAATACTGTAAAAAATTTAGTGAATTGAAAGAATCTCAATGCAGCTCATGGGAAAAAACAAAAATTACTTTGGGGCTGGCGTCGACATTTTCTCCGCTTTTAATGGTCGTCTCGAGAATGTTTCCGACTCTTTTTATTGTCGGGCAAGCAGGAAAAACACTGATAGAGCTCGGTGAAAATATCTCCCCTCTTTTAGGAAAAAACAAACTTTCTGTTGTGCAGCGTTCGGATAAAATATTTACTATTGTTTCTCATTCCCTTTATCTGGCGGCGCTATGGAGGACAAAGTCCTATGAGATCCGCCTGGCCTCGATCCTGTTCCAAGGGAGTGTCTGCGTCTATCAAGCCCTAAAGCTTTCTAAAAAGGGTCAACGAATACAAGCGATAGTCTGGGCGCTGCTGGGAGCCGTCCGTTTCTACAGCGGTTATCGGTATTACCTGCTCAAAACAGCGTCCGAGCCTCAATATGTTTATAAGCAGCGGCACGCAGAAAAAAACAAAAAGATCCAACCTTCACCTTTGTCAGAAAAAGGGCATGAGCAGGCACGGAAAAATGGTCCTGTCGTCGAAAAATGGCTGCAAGAGAAGACCGGCAAAACCGAGTGGAATTATGCCGCTTCGACGATCATCCGTTCACGTCAGACCGCTGAAAGGATGCTGGAGGGTGTAGGACGTCCTCAGCAAACTATCTTGTTAGATGCCCGTCTGCAAGAAAACCTCAAAAACGAGCCTCCAAGCTATCAACACGCTCGCCATGCGGCTGCCGTCGATGATTTGCTGGATGAGTTCGCAGAGCCCGGCAAAGGGCTGCTCATTGTCGATCATCAAGTTGCGGGAAGGGAATATGCCCGCGGGGTTGAATTATCGAATGCCGAATTAGCCCACAAACGTCCCAAGTATATGGACGGATATCTTTTTAAACGGCAAAACGGGCAGACGGAGCTCGTGGATAGATTTTATCTTAAAGGTAATAAGAAAGAGGAGGGGAAAGCCCCTCCTCTTAGGTCGTGATTAGAAGTCAAAGCGACCGCCGAAGGTGACTCCTTCGTAGGTCAAATTGCTGTTATTCACATCAAAGGTCTCGACGATATCAGCTTGCAATCCTTGGAAGAACACATGGTGTTCCCAACCGATATTGAAGCTTAAGTGATATTTATCGTTGTCAAACATACGGTCCCATCTTAAGCCTAAGAAACAATCAAAGATAGGCATCGTTTGACGGAAGCTTGCATGATCTTCGAACTCCAGGAAAGGAGGTACGAGAGGCTTGCTATCGAATTGCTCCAATTGGAAGAATCCATACACGTAGGAGAATCCTAAATCTCCCAGGATGCTAAATCCTTTTCCAAGAATCCATCGAGTATTGAGTTCAGCTTTAGGTCCAATGCCCCAGAAATTGTTTTTAAATTTCGCATGGACTTGGCTGCTGTCATCAGGTTGTTGGTCTGAAATATTTCCACCCGTGAAATTGGCTCGGAAATGAGAGCTAATCCAGTCCGTTCTCAGTCCAATGCCTGGCTGGACGCTGAGCCATTTAGTGGTTAAAAACTCTCTTTTGAGCATGAGGTCTAAATAGTTCAAATGGATATGAACTTTCGTTTTGGCGTGAGTTGCGAACGCTCCAGGTCTAAAAGGATTTGGATTGAAAGGAATCAAACCTCGATCTGTCCTATTTTCATGTTCGCGATCTTTCAATTCAGTATAGATGCGTGTCCATTCAAGGCTGACTTCCCAATCATCATGAGGCATGGTGTAGCCTGCTCCAAGACGGAATCCCCAATCCCATTCTGCGTGAGGGTACTTCTTCTTCAAGTGAATTTCATCTTCGCCATCCGAATCAGTGACGGTATGGAATTTATGAGTATAGTTTCCGTTGATATGAGATTTCCAAACTAACGCTTGGCCTTCAATGAAGAAGCCATGGTCCCAAGAAACACGGTAAGGAGCTTCACCTCCCCATTGTTCAGAAGGATTTGCAGGAGTTGGATTCTCCTGAGGTTGGTTGAAAGGATTGACAGGAGCAGCAGCAAATAATGCTGAGCTTAATAGGCAAGCTGTTGTGGCAAGCCATTTTGAAGAACTGGTCATATGTTTCTCCTTATGAGAGTGAGTGGTTCTAGATCAAGCTATAACTCAAGTGAATTTTTTATTTCAACAAATTGGTCTGATTTTTTGTTGAATTTTTTTAGAAAAACAAAGTCTCTGCAAGGAAAATCCTCTGATCATCTCTAAAACTTATAACCCAGACCCAGGCCTGTTCGAAAACCGCCGATATTGACATGGTGTTCAAAATGGACAGGCTGATAGAAATAATCCGCAAACAAATCGAAAAACAGATGTTCATTCAGTGAAAAAATAAAACCTGATTTGATGACGCCGCCGAACGCAAATTTAGAAACTTTTTCATGGCTGCAATGAGATGCGTTCTTCAGCCAAACACCTCCAAAAGTAGGACCTAATCCTAAATAAATTCCCACCGGCTTGGAAAATCGGTAGACGAATTTGATGCCAAAACTCCCATTAGCAACGTTGATATGTGTCTTTGCATGGCATTCTTTGCCTTCGCCGCTTTTATAAAACCAATCAAAATTCACCCATCCATCGATAAATGAATTGAATTTTCTGGAGGCTTCAATTTCGTAGCTGGGTCCGACGCTGCCGTAAATTTCTCGAAAGCGATGAGAGGAGGGAAAAAAAGCATCAGTGCGGATTTGAATGCTGTTTTTTAAATCTTTGCTAGAGGTAGTTGGAGCGGCCTTTTGTTTGGGGCTTCTTGCCGCAACGATTTCAGGAATTTTAAGAAACGTTATTGGTTCAGAAGCCGTAGCAGGGCATAAGCTAAGCAGGAAAGGAACTAGAGAGATTCTCAGTATTTTTTTATTCATGATGTATATTTATTCGCATATTTGCAGTTTTCTAGAAATCAGCTAGCAATGACTTACTATTGCAACAAATGACGCTTTCTGGTCAAGCCTGAGAAATGAAAAATCCGCGCGATTCACAAAGAACAGCGCGGACTTACAGTCAAAAAAAAAGATTTTTTATTTTTTAATGTGTTTGCTGAGAGCGCCGGCGAGCTTGAGCATATCGACAGGTTTTTTGCCGATCACAGCTGCGAGTTTCGCATCAGGCACAATCATCCGTTTATTTTTGTGATCTTGGAGCTTGCGAGATTTGATATAAGCCCAAAGTTTTTTTACAATCTGGGGGCGGCTCAAACTTTTTGCACCTACGACCGCTTGAAGCTCGGTTGATAAGGAATAAGTTTGCTGCATTAAGCCTGATTTCTTTTTAGTCTTTGCTTTTGCTTTTTTCTTTTTCGCCATAAACATACCTTTATTGATTTAAGATTCTGAGAAGATCTCTGTTTGGGATTTCCCATCACTTCTAATATTTGATTTAAGGTCTTTCAAGAATTCATACAAGATTTTTTTTCAAAAAAATGAAATCTACACAGCAACGTCGATGAGTTGATGGTGAGGATTTTGTTTGATGCTATATTGTTTTTCCCACGGGCTGGTAAATAAAGCCATCGGACGGCCTTGCCGATCTTCCACAAGCATCAAGCTTGTCGATTTAACAAAAGTCTTCATATCCCCGACGATCCAAGCGCTGCATTGATAAGGAAGGGGAGTAAGGACCGTCTCTACGCCGTACTCATCTTTTAAGCGGTACTGCATGACTTCAAACTGCAATTGCCCGACAGCGGCGAAGATCAAATCTCCTTCTCTTTCTTGTGACCTCAAGACTTGAATAGCGCCTTCATTGCTCAGCTGCAGAATGCCTTTGTCAAAAGATTTTCGTTTGCCCACATCTTTCGGATAAAGACGGGCAAAAATTTCAGGCTGGAATTGGGGGAGCGGCTTGAAATTGAA
This sequence comes from Verrucomicrobiota bacterium, assembly GCA_018239715.1. Taxonomy (GTDB): domain Bacteria; phylum Chlamydiota; class Chlamydiia; order Chlamydiales; family Rhabdochlamydiaceae; genus PALSA-1444. Next base: position 159,458 of record JAFEGW010000001.1, on the reverse strand, counting down.
ACCGCCTGTCAGAGAAATCGTATCTCCAATCGCAAAAGCGCCCGGGTTGATGACGCCGATGACATCTCCAGGATAGGCATCATCCAGGGTTGTTCTTTCACCGGCGACCATGCCGTGAGGACGGGAAAGGCGAATTTCTTTGCCGAGTCGATGATTTTTAACAACGAGGTCTCGTTCAAAGCGGCCGGAGCAAATCCGGATGAAGGCCATGCTGTCTCGATGCCGCTTATCCATATTGGCTTGAAGCTTGAAGATATATCCGCTAAAAGGCGTGGCTACCGGATCAATTTCAATTTCAGTCCCATCGGGTTTGTTGGCAAGCCGGCTGTGAGGGCAGGGCGCTAAATCGATGAAGGCATCGAAGAAAGGCTCGACTCCAAAATTAGTTAGAGCAGAGGCAAAAAAGACGGGTGTGACCTTTCCTGCGAGAAATTCTTCTTGAGAAAATTTATTTCCGGCGAGCTCTAAAAGATCTAATTCCTCGAGCAAAGTTGTATATTCTTCTCCGATTTTATCTTTAGCCTCCTGGCTCCTTAAAGGATAGCGGGTGATTTCGGCTTTCTGAGCTCCGCCATGCGAGACCTTGGTGAAGAAAATGCATTCCTGCGTCCTTCGATCGACAACGCCTCGAAACTCCTTCCCTTTTCCGATAGGCCAGTTCATCGCATAGGAATGGATATGGAGGACGTTTTCCACTTCGTTCATCAGATCTAAAGGGTCCCTTCCAGGCATGTCCATTTTATTCATAAAGGTCAGCACCGGGATTTTTCTCAGACTGCAAACTTCAAAAAGCTTGCGAGTCTGCTTTTCAACGCCTTTTGTCGAGTCGATCACCATGATCGCGCAATCGGCAGCCGTCAGAGTTCTATAGGTGTCTTCTGAAAAATCTTCGTGGCCCGGGGTATCTAAAACATTAATGATCTTTTCTTTGTAGGAAAACTGCATCGCCGAGGAAGTGATCGAGATACCTCTTTCTTGCTCCATGGCCATCCAGTCCGAAGTGGCGGCTTTGCGCCCCTTGCGTCCTTTGACCATCCCGGCGGTATGGATCATGCCGGAATAAAGGAGGAGCTTTTCGGTCAAAGTCGTTTTACCGGCGTCGGGGTGGCTGATAATGGCAAAGGTCCGCCGTTTTTCAACGGCCTCTCGAATTAAAGATGAATCATCCATTCAATCAAGGATACGCGAGAAAGTCAAAAATTCCCAGAAATTCTTCCCTCAGTTAGAGTGAGGAGATATGAGACACCCACATCCTTTTGAAGAATTTTTATCTGTTTTTGTTCCTAAGCTCGCCCAAAAGTCGAGGCAGCTCAATAAGGCCCTATGGATCCTAGAGACCACAGGAAGTTCGGATGCAGCCGATTTGAAGGCCGAACTCGATGCCGAAGTTCGTTTACTTTGCAACGATCCTAAAACCTATGAAAAATTATTAGAGTGGGATCGAGATCCCACTTTAAAAGACCCTCTTTTAAAACGACAGCTCAACATTCTGATCCGCAGCTTCAAGCAAAATATGATCCCTGTCCCTCTTTTAGAGGAGATCGTGCAAAAAGAGGCGGCTCTTGCCCAATCTTACGCCAACCTCCGTCCACAACTGGAGGGGAAGATCCTTTCTGAAAACGACATCAACGAAATCTTAAAAAAAGAAAACGACCCCGCGGTCCGCAAAAAAGTTTGGGAAGCATCCAAAGAGATCGGAAATATCATCGCTCCGCAAATCCTTGCCCTTGTCGAGCTCCGCAACCAGGCCGCTCAAAGTTTGGGCTATCCCGATTTTTTTCAAATGCAGCTTGATTTGCAAGAAGTTGATGGGGTTTGGCTCAAGGAAATCTTTGATGATCTCGCTAACCGCACCGATAAGGCTTATGCCGCCATGATCGGCGAAATCGAAGAGCAGCAGTCGCAAAGATTCGGCGTTCTGAAAAAAGATCTAGGCCCCTGGGCATGGACGGATCCGTTTGGGCAAGAAGACCCCCTCGATCGCAGCGATTTGGACATGCTGGTCCAGGGTATTGACCTTTCCTCAGCCGGCAAAAGCTTTTACGCCCGCATGGGGATCGATGTCGAGCCGATCCTTCAAAGAAGCGACATGTTTGAACGCCCGGGAAAAAACCAGCATGCGTTTTGCATCAATATCGATCGGGAGCAAGATGTTCGCACCTTGAACAACGTGCAAAGCACGATTAAATGGCTGGAGACGGTCTTGCACGAGCTCGGCCATGCGGTCTACGACCTCGGCTTTGATCCTCAGCTGCCGTGGCTGCTCCGCGAGCCTCCCCATGTCATGCCGACCGAAGCGATGGCCTTGATTGCCGGAAGGCAGGCCTATCGCTATGAAGCTCTCCGCGAGCTCGTGGGCCCCTCGCCAAAGAAAGAGCCTCTCCTGAAAAAAGCCGACCTGAGCTTGAGGCGCCGGCAGCTCATCTTTAGCCGCTGGGTCCTTGTGATGACATTTTTTGAAATCGAGCTCTATCGGAATCCTCGGCAAGATTTAAACCGCCTTTGGTGGTCTACCGTTGAGAAGTATCAAAAAATCCATGCACCTTTAGGGCGGGAAGGAAAAAACGACTGGGCAGCCAAGTACCATATCGGCCTTGCTCCTGTCTATTATTTTAGCTATTTGCTCGGAGAGATGTTTGCGTCGTCTATTGAAGAAATTCTTTTAGAGCAAACAGGCTCTAAAAACCTGACTTCGGAAAAAGCCGGCCGATTTCTCCAGCAAAAACTTTTTTACCCGGGCAACAAGATGTGCTGGAGCCATCTGGTGGAGCATGTTGTCGGCCGTCCCTTGAGCCCGGACGCTTGGATCCGTCAATTTACAAGTTGAATAGTATATTTTGTAGGAAAGAGGTAAAATATTTGCATGAGCAGCCAATTAGTCTTTCAGCAGCCTCCAGAGAACTTCAATCCTAAGCTTGAAGTATCCGCTTGTTTCATCACTGTCCAAAACACGGTGCTTTTCATGAAACGGCAGCCGCATCGGTCGGAGCCCGATAAATGGGGGATTCCCGGCGGCAAGCTCGAGCAAGGCGAGACTGCTCAGCAAGCCGCTATCCGTGAGATCAAAGAAGAGACCGGGCTTGATCTTCCTGCGACGGTTCAACATTTAGGAACAGTTTATATCCGGTATCCCGAGGTGGACTTTGTCTATCATATGTATGGGCATGATCTCCAAGATTATCCCGATATCCTCTTCGATCCCGTCGAGCATGCCGAATACCGTTGGATAACCCTCAAAGAAGCCCTGCAGCTTCCTCTTATCCGCGGCGAAGACGAGTGCATCTATTTAGTCTACGGCGAAGACCTATAGGGTTGTTTTTTAAAGATCGGGATTCTATGCTTGACCTCCAAAAGGAGGTCATCTATGCCTGTGACCCTTGAAACAGTTCAATTCACTATTCCGGCTCCCCCTCTCAATGAAGCTCTAAAGCCCCTCTCTCCTCCGAATCACCCACACAACCTAGGGCAATGGACCCTTGCCCAGAAAGTAGCAGTTTGTTTTCTAGCCTTCCTAGGGGTTTGCGCTTTATTGCAAATGATCCGCGCTAGAAATTCTACAGTAGCTCCTGAAGCTGAAAAATCTCATGCTGGAAAAAAGAATAAAATGAAGGCTTCTCGAGATCCATCCAAGAACTTTAGTGTCAGTGTTAGCAACGGTATCCTAAGGTTTTCTAATTCCCCAGGCACACCCTTTATCGAAGAATCCTCGACTCTAAAACAGGAAGAGCTCAGGCTTTCTTCTTTTAGCGCTATTGAAATTCGTCTTCCTGCCCATGTCAACATTGTAAAAGGCGACACACAAAAAGTCACCCTTGCTGCCACTCAGAATATTTTTGATCTTCTAGTCGCAAAAGTTGAAGGAGCGTGGCTGATCTTAGAAGCTAAGCCCCAGACTGCTTTTGAGACAAGACAACCCCTTCAGTACACTATCGTTATTCCCTCCCTTCGGGAAATCAAAGTTACCACAGCTGCCCAAGTATCGATTTCGAAGCTTCGAGAGGAGTCCTTTAAGTGCTGGGTAGAAGGCGACTCACAGGTAGAAGTTGCTGGTCAAGTGACAGACCAAGAGGTTAAAGTTCGGGATGCGGCAATTTATCTGGGCCGTCATTTAACATCGGATAAAACTACACTGCAGATTGATGGTGTCGGAAAAGCCCATGTCAAAGCAGTCCATCAATTAACAGGCCTTATCCGAGATACGGGAGACTGTACCTACTACGGGGAACCTTCTAGGATCAGAACGCTAACAACCAAAGGTAATGGCAGGATTTGTTGCCATATCGATGTTTATACTGAATTATGATCAAATGCAGCAATGTAACACGCATGGAAGGTCTGCACCTATGTTTTAATTTAGAGCTTATCGTTAAATTGTGATTAATCATTAGAAGCTTTATCCTTTTTGGATGGTTCTAAAAAAATTAATTCTTTCATTAGGCGTTACGGGTTTGGCCCTCGGAGGGCTCATCGCCGGTCATGTGCTCTATCTTTATACGCATCGGGAGTTTGGCCCCCAGGATTTTCAGCAGCTCTTAGTCTTGAGTCTAACTCCGGCAATCTATCCGGAGGAAGAGGCCCAAAAACAGGCGGCAGAAATTTTGCATCAAAAATTTACTTATCTGGGCTATGGCGGACAAATGACGGCCTATGAAAGCGAAGACCATCAGTATGTGATCAAGTTTTTCAATCCGCGCGCTATCATCCGAAAGAGTTGGTTTCGTCAGTTCTCTAAGTGGAGACGCGTCAACTCGCTCAGATGGATCAAAAATACCTATTTCCGGCAAGAAGAGCGGCTCTTAAGAAATTTTCATCGCTATGCCATGGCCTTTCAAGATCTGAAGGAAGAGTCAGGCCTCATCTATGTCCATTTGGATCCTTCCACCTCTCTCTCTCAAAAACTTCATTTAGTCGATAAAGAGGGGGCTGAGCATGAGATGGAGTTGGATAAATGCCCCTTCGTCCTTCAGAAAAAAGTGGAGCTGACGATGCATCATCTGGGCCGTCTTCTGAAAGAAGGCGCTCATGAACAAGCGAAGGAGAGCGTCGAGCAGATCTATCAGCTTTTTCTCTCCCGAGCCCAAAAAGGGTATACCGACCGGCTGCAAACGCTGCATAAAAATTACGGTTTTTTTAAAGGCCGCGCGATCCAGCTCGATGTCGGAAGAATCGAGAAGGTGGAAAATCTTGATCTTCTTCCTGAGATGGAGAGGATTGTTTCTAATATCACGCCTTCTCTAAAAAGGACATTTCCCCAGCTAGCTCCTATTTTGCAAGAGTGTCTGAAATCATCTTCGGAAAAATAATCCCTGCCGCTTTTTCCACTTTTTCCAGAGTGACAGCAAAGTTTGCTAGAGGGAGACCCTGCTCAATCGGTTGATTAGGGATGATGTAAGCTTCAGTCTCCCACACCTCCCTTTTACCTCGAATGACTTTAAAGTAATGCGTAGGGACCGCTACATCGTTTTCACCGATGACTTGGTATTCAACGTACCGTTTCCCATCTTTTCCTTTTTTCGGCAGGAAAAGAGGGCCTGTGACCACATAGACGACCGGATAGATCTTCGTGAGATCACGGACGTATTTTTCCAGCTTAAGCCAGTATTTCCTGTTGAGAAGAGGATGTTGAGGGCTGATATTCGAAAGATAAAAGGTGTCCTTCATCATTTCCGAGCTTGCCCGGGCGTTGCCCGCGGGACTCAAGTGGCCCCTGTCAAATCCCGATCCCTTATAGTCTTCCTTGCTTGCGCGAAATTGTGAAGGAATGAGCGGATCTTCCATGAAATCAAATTTCGCGCGATCCGTCGAACCTTCCAGGTTTTGAGCTGTGAGTTCTTCATAGACCCAGCTGGCATGGCGTGTTTTTCCATCATAGGCCAGCACATAACCTGTTCGTTGGATCACCGGACTTGGCTCGGGCTGCAAAGTGGATGACTGAGCAACTGTGGGGGGATCTTGACGAGGTGTGCACTGTGTTAGCGCAGAGAGGATGAAGATGCAGGAAAGCACAAGCCAAGATTTTTTGGGCATATACTGGGCGAGTATACTGCCTGCCGATTATCTCGGCTATACGGATCCTGACTCATCGTTTTCTGAATCCGTGGAGCTGATGTCTTTGAAACAAAAAGCAGCTTGCGATTTCATTAGAGCTTCAACCCTCTCCAAAATTTTTAGTGCTTTTCCTCGATAATAGGCACAGAGCTTTTGTGGTTCATCATTTGCATTGTAGCGAGCAGGATTGGATAAACATTGATAGTATTTGGCTTCATCGAGCAAAAGAGAGATAACGATTTTTATATCTTTACATGTGTCGAGCAAAGTTCGCACAGAAGCTAAAAGATGAAGAGCTTGTCTATAGTGTCCTCTTTCTGAATGGAAATGCATCCAATCTTGAACAACGAGGAGATCGTTAGGGCGAAGCCTGTGTGCCTTTTCATAGCAAATATCGGCTCTCAATCGATAGTAATCCTGCATGTGAGATAAGCTGGGGCACAGCGAAAGGCGGTGAAAACAGTACGCCAGAGCTTTTTGAATTTCAAAATCTGCGCTTTTGTTTTCTTGCAAAGGCGTTAAAAGAGCTAAGGCTGCATCGATTGTCGCTGGGTTTTCTAAACTCATATCATCTTTCTCTTTCTCGAAGAAAGAAAGAGCTTTGGCTTTCAAAAGTTGAAAATGGAGCTCCTGGATATCAGGACTTCCAGCGGAGGTAGGGGGCTTATGTAAGATGGTATCAATGATCATAATAGCCCCTTTAAAATCTTTGAGCTGGTATTTTGTTTGGGCCTCTTGGAGGGCTATTTCTAGAAGATGTGTGGCTTGATCAGCGAAGTTTATTCTATCCGAAAGAGTAGCACATCCTTCTTTTTGCGTTAAGGCGGCAGTCTTTGATAGGCTCTTCTGAGGAGCGGAAGATTTTCGCTTCAAAGCTTTTTGAAAAACATCTGCAGTTTTTGTTGCCTCAGGGGATAGAGATTCTGAAGGCTCTGCTGGAAGTACGCATACATCATTGGATAAAGAAAAAGGATTGGAAGCAGACGATACCGTCTGGGGAGGGACCAAAATGGACGCCGATGGATCGGAAGTGGAAATAGAGGATCGTGTTCGTATTGCCATTTTTTACATCTCCAAGGGTATCAAGAAAATCAAGTAAAAGTAGGTGGTGGCGGGTTGGCTTTTGTCAGAATGGTTCCTTGAAACCGTTCTCTTATTTGCTGAAGTGCAACTTGATAAGCGGAACTTGCTGCTTCAAGTTCTGCTAATCTTTCCTTTCCTCGCAGCTCTTTACGTCTTTGTATCTCAGCCTTGACCGCGATAATTTTGCTTTCCAGTGATTGCTGCGCTGTCTTAAGCATTTGCGCGGCAGTTTCGAGTGCTAAGAAGGGTTCTTGGGAAGCTCTTTGAGCAATTGTTAATTCAGCCTTTTGAGTATCACGATGCATGATAGCATCCTCTCTTGTAGATTTTAGACCGGTAGTTTCAGCCCTTAGTTTTTCAAGACTTGCTTGGATCTGCTGGAGTCTTTGTTGATTAGCTTTATAGGTCTCAATCGCTCGAGAGAGTTGCTGAATAGCAGTACGGCGGATGGGGAGATAAGTGGCAGAAGCAAGAGCTTCTCTTCTTTTATCTAATAGGGATTGTTGTTCAGAGATCTGCTTTCGAATAAACTCAGCTGATTTCATTAACTGGTTTAAGTTTTTTTGACTTTGCATTTGAGACGTTAATTCGTCCCATCGTTTTTCTTTGGTTTTCATGCCTTCTAGCTCAGCGCCATTTTTTTTCTTAGCTTCCTGAAGAGCTTGAGCATTTCGTGCAGCTGCTACACCTGTGACGTTTTCAGGGATAGGAGTATCAACGGCTTTCTGAAGCGCCTGCTTTTTAGTCTTAAAGTTGTCACTTTCGACTTCGTCTTTAAGGATGTCGTATTCTCCTTTTAACGTTCGGAGGTTAGCAACTTCGTTTTCCAATTTCGCGAGTTGCGGAGTTAAATTTGCAATTAGCCCTTGGATCTGGACAACTAAAGGATCATTATTCATTTTAGCTTCGGCATCAGCATAGGCTTTTTGTTCAGTCTGAAGCTGAGATTCATAAGCAGGTAGATTAAAGGCCGGTTGGTTATTGAGATTTTCTTTCTGATCGAGTAATGCTTCTCGAACTGAGTTTTTTTGTTCTAATTGATTATTTGCATCAGTAATCTGGGATTCATAAGAGCCGATCAGGTTTGTTATGCGAGCAATCCTTTCTGTATGAGGTCTTGCTGCGTCTTGAGCTCGGTGGAGTTTTCCCTCAGCGTCTTTAACAGCTTCTCTTTCACGCTGTATTTTGATAGGGAGGTCTTGATCGAGTTCGCTCGCGTAACGATTATGGCGATCATTAATGTCCCGAACTTGTTTGCTGTGCAGAGATTTTGTTTCCGTAACTTGCCTTTGTCCTTCTTGAATTTCATCGGCGAGAAAGGAGGCCAAGTTCAAGTTCGCAACGCCGCCAATATAGGAGGAGGTAGGGGAATTACTATCAATACCCAGGTAAGCAGAAGCATGGAGTGAAACAAAGTCACCTACGAGTCTTGGGATAGCGGCAGGGTCCATCAGGCCATAAATGAAAATCCCATCCCCATAAGTATCGAAAAGTTGAGCTAAAGTAAGGCGAGAAATTTCAGCGGCTGCCCTGGCTTTTAATCCGCCCTCGTTAGCGGTGAGTATACCGGCGGCAAAGAGATCGGAGAATTCTTGGAGAATTGCTTGGATCGATAGATTACGTGTTTCTACAACAGCTTTTGTTGTCCAAATCTTTTTGCCTTCAGTGTTGGATACTTCAGCTTTCATGTAAGCTAAGAATTCATCCCGTTCTGTCTTCAAAATTTCGCTGTAATACTTAGAAATCCATCGGTGTTTCATTGCTTTTTTGATGTCATCTTCTGTGATATTGAGCAGATTTCGATCTTCTTGGAATGCTGGGCTGACTTGAACAGTATAAGGGAGTTTTAAGAATTTTTCTTTAAAGGCGGTATGAACAGTGGGATTTCCAGTGGCTAGGAGCCTGAGTTGCTCAAAGCCATTGCGCTCGCGAAACTCTTGATAACTTTTCGCTGAGAGGAGCTCTAAGTTTTGGACTACCTCTTCAACGTCTTGTAGAGCCTTTCCTCCGAAAGCGGTAATATCATCAGCGAATTGCTTCTTTGTCTCAATCAACCCGAGGTTCTTTTGGCGGACGTACTCTAAAAAATTGGCAAAAAGCTTCTTCTTTATCTCTTCATTTTTGATATAAACAAGGGCCTGGCTACCATTACGCTCAATGAATGCTTGATATGAAACTGCATCCTGGGCTTCTTTTTCTGCGGTGATTTCGCGGGCGTTTTGCCTCTCAGCTAGTCCAACCAAATCATGGAATGCTATTTGCTTATCCAAAGCTATCATTCCTTCTGGGCAAGGAGTTTTTAAATATTCGAGATATTTTTCTCTTAAAAGCGCTCTTGATTTTTCTTCGAGTTGTAGACCGAAAATGGCCTCTGTCTGAAATTTTATAAAGGCCTCATAGCCCTGTTCTTGCAGCAAGTAGCGCATCCATTCGTTCAATTCTGAATTAGAGAACACGACATGAAGATGGGTATCATGTATTGTTGCCAGGGGAGTTTTTGTGATTTTTTGTTCAAGATTTTTTCTCTCTGCTGCAAGTCTTTGAGGGAGATCCCCCAATCGATTAAAATACCAAAAAGCGACGCCAGTGACGAAAGTAGCAACGGTGAAAATTCGAGTTCCCTTGTAAGCAGCGAGGACTCTTTCTGGAGTGTCCGTCATGTAATGATAGATGTAGTAAACTGCTCCAGTAGAAGGCAGAGTCAGGAAGGTTAAGAATTGACCTAGGACACGGCGGACTTTCTGCCCGCTCGTTTCTATAGGTCCTGCTAAAACATCCCAATTCGTTGGGGGTTTAGGATGGACTAAGGGTTGTGCTACTCCTCCTGCTGCCATGAAATGTCTCCGTAAAAATTTACAAAACGTATAGCATACTAGAGACAAAAAAGACAGATCTTGCCTGCTTTTGAAAATTTTTAATTTGTTATTTTCTAAATGTTTCAAAAATTATTTAAAGCTTTTAGAGCTAAAAAAAGTCCTAGGAAGATCATTTTAAGGACAGAAGGCCAGCATTATAATCTGCAAGAAGTTTATAACCGGGTCAATGCACAGTATTTCGAGGGAAAGATCGACCTTCGGATCACTTGGTTCGGCCCTAAGAAGAGCAGGTACCAAAGGCGTGTGATCCTGGGATGCTACCATCGCGACAAGAAGCTGGTCAAAATCAACCGGATCTTAGATCAGCCCGACATCCCCGACTATTATATCTCGTTCATTGTCTACCACGAAATACTTCACCATGTCGCACCGCCGATCATTCAACGATTTCGAAAAAGGCAAATCCATCACGCTGAGTTTAAGGCGCTAGAGCAGAAATTTCAAGATTACGCCCTGGTCAAAGAGTTCCGCAAAGCGTCCAAAACGAGATGGTTCGTGGATTAAAAATATTTCTATATGGTAAGGGGGGAACCAAGACACACCAGGAGGTCCGATGTCTAAGTTCTCAGGAGACCAGGGTTATCAAGCTTTCCGCATCTTGCAGGTGGCGTTTGTCATTGCCCCCATTGTAGCAGGGTTCGATAAGTTTTTTTATGTTCTAACAAACTGGTCGCAATATCTCTCCCCGATGGCCATGCAGATGATCGATAGCCATGACCGCGCTTTTTTTGCGATTGTGGGAGTCATTGAAATCATTGCGGGGATTGGGGTTCTTTTTAAGCCCAAAGTCTTTGCTTATATTGTTTCTGTCTGGATCTTATGTATTGTCCTTAATCTTTTGACGCTCGGCCATTTCTACGATATCGTTTTGAGAGATGTGGGACTTATGCTTTCGGCCTTTGCTTTAGGTAGACTCGCTCAAAAATACGATCTTTAATCGATCTCAAGCAACTCCTGCTCTTGCAGGGGTTGCTCTATTTTTTCCTAGAAAGTTTGAAGTTGCGGTCTCTTTCGTTTAAGCGGTCCATCTGCCTGCCTTTCTCCGATTCAGGAATGTCGCTCCGGAACATGAGCGCCATTTGCTCTGACTTTTGCATCGGATGGAAATCAGAACGGTTAGATTTGTGCTCAGTACTAGGAGCAAAACTGAAATTGAATTCAATCGGGCCTTTAGGTCTAAGATCTTTTTTTTCAGCAGAGTGCTCCCAGCCTTGTTCTCGGGCTTCTGCCAGCTGTTTTTTGACATGCTTCAGCTGATCCATTTGAATGTCAGGAGTTGGAGCTTCTTCAGCTCCAAGGGAGCTGGCTAGAAAAAAACATAAAGAAAGAATATAATTTTTCATGCTAATTCTCTTTAAATCGAAATAATTTACCAAGAATGGAAGAAAATTAAAATCTAAATAGTTTTTGATTTGTTGGATGAGTGGTGGAAATGGCTTCTAAAGATTTAGTAATACCACGTAGACTGTAGTGAAAATTAATTGAAATTGTAAAAAGGAATACGACGATGAGTTTGACCCCTGTTTATGCCTTAGCAGCAGCAGCCGTCGCTGAAGGTTGTTTAGTCGAAAGCTTAGGGAAATATTTAAAGAAAGCTTCCGTAGACTCGCCGGCTAGGCAATTCATTGCTTTAGGAAGATTTTGTCAGAATTTTGTCGCGGCTAGTTTCATCGTATCTTCTATTCTAGAGCAGCGAAAAAAAACCGGTGGGAGTTTATGCCTGGTAGGAATGGGACTTTTATTCACCTCTTGGATTCCCGTGAAGGCTTGGATAGAAGATGCTTATGGGGATAAAGAAAAAGCAAAAGAGTATGAGAAGACAGCCTACATTATAAGCTTGGTCGTTAAAGTGGCCAATGTCGGCATGCTGCTCAAATTAGCCCTTGAGGGAAGTTCTTATGAAAAACCTATTTTGGCAGGAGTCATTGTTCTAACGTTTCTTTCTATGAAAGGCATTTCCTGAGAAGGGTTTGGATTTTAGAGAGGGGAAGGGTGTTGATCACATCTTTTTTCTCGAGCCAGCCTTTGCGGGCGGTACTCACGCCGGCACGGAAAAATTGCAGATTGTCCACGGAGTGCGCATCAGGATTGATGCTGCATTTAAGCCCTTTTTCTTTAGCTTTATGCCAGTAGCGCCAGTCCATATCGAGTCGCATAGGATGGGCATTGAGCTCCATGATTTTGTGATTGGCAATGCAAGCGTCGATGACTTTATTGACATTGACTGAGTAGCCGTCTCTTTTGAGGAGGAGGCGTCCTGTGAGATGGCCGACCATGGTAGTGTAGGGATTTTCAATGGCCTTGATCAGACGTGCGGTCATGGTCTTTTCATCTAAGTTGAAGGACCGGTGGACTGAAACGATGATAAAATCAAGCTGCTTCAGCACCGCATCGGGAAAATCGAGCTTGCCGTTCGTTAAAATATCGCACTCCAGGCCTGCAAAGATATGGGTGGAAAATTTTTTAGATCGGTTTAGCTTGTGGATTTTTTCTACTTGGGCAAAAAGCCGGTCTTCATCCATCCCATTTGCTTGGAAGCTTGACTTAGAGTGGTCGGAAATGCCGAGATATTCCCACTGCAGCCTTTCTGCTGCATGGACCATTTCTTCCAGAGTGTTATGGCCGTCCGACTCCGTCGTATGGCAATGAAAAACTCCACGGATGTCTTTTTCTTCGATTAAAACAGGCAGCTTTCCTTTTTCTGCGATTTGAAATTCTCCCATGTCTTCTCGGAGCTCGGGCGGGATATAGCAAAGGCCCAGCGCCTGGTAGATGTCTTCTTCTGACGGTTTTTGGGGAAGATGGAGTTTTATAGGTTTTTTTACGGCAGGCTCAAGGCCGTATTCGCTGAGGGACCATCCTCTCTCCAGAGCCCGCTTGCGGATCCGGATGTTATGGTCCTTCGAACCGGTAAAGTACAGTAGAGCAAACCCAAATTCATGCTCAGGAATCACCCGGATATCGGCTTGAACCCCTTTTTGCAGAAGGACGGACGATTTAGTGGGACCCTTCGCGAGGACTTTTTCGACTTCAGGCTGTTTCGTGAACCATTCCATGACCTGGCTGGGTTTGGAAGAAGCCACTAAGAAATCGAGATCTCCGATCGTTTCTAATTTTCGACGGACGCTGCCGGCAATTTCGGCTTTCTTGACGCTTTTAAGCTCGGAGAGTTTTTCTAAGATGGGCTGGCCGATTTTCATCGCCTTCCACCAGAGCATCCGGCGGCTATAAGCTTGGATTTTGCCAAGGCCGCTGAGAATATTCTCTTGTGTTTTAGCTCCAAAGCCGCGCAGTTTAGCGACTTTTCCCTGCTGGCAAGCCTTGAGTAAGTCCTCGGTCGTTTTGATTTTCAGTTTTTCATATAGAGTTTTGATTTTCTTGCCGCCGAGGCCGGGCACTTTCAGTAAGTCCAGCAGCCCTTCAGGGACCTTTTTTTTCAGTTTTTCGTAGTAGGGGAGATGGCCTGTAGTGACCAGGAGGGTGATTTTTTGGGCGATCCTTTCGCCAATCCCTTCGATCTCTTCTAAGCGCTTTTCTTTCACGAGGCAGGCGAGATCTTCTTCTAAGTTTTCTACAGCTCTCGCTGCGTTGTGATAAGCCCGGATCTTGAAGGGATTTCCGCCTGTGATATCGAGCAGGACGCCGATTTCATCGAAGATTCTTGCGACTTCATGTTTATCCATAAGCTCTCGCCTTTAATTTTAATCATAAGCCATAGACCTTAAGGCGTCAGCTTTTTTGGTATAGCATGATGTTTTTCTTGGCTGCTAAACGGCGGTCTGTTAAATTTTTTGCTTACAATACTTTTGGAGGCCCATATGACAGCAGGTGTTCTTCCCCCGAAGGAACTTTTTTGGGGACTTACCGTTAAAGATTTTGAAAATAGCCTTTGGAACTTTGTGTATGAGGCTCCTACATTTTTTGCTGGTTTAGGTGTAGCAGCAGCTACCAATGTCCTGGGCCAACTGGCATTCAATAAGAAAGAGAAAGGTAAAGAGGCTAGCATAGGACGAGCAGCAGCTATTACGACTCTATCCATTATCGCAGGAGTGGGAGCAAGTGCCTATGTGGGATCTTCCGTCGCTCATGTGCAATTTACAGCTGAAAAAGCCTTTAAATTTTTAATTCTTAGTTGTATTCCTCCTTTGACGGCTTTTACCTACGGAGGAGTTGCCGGGTACTTCGGACGTACTTGTCTCTATCTCGTGGGGGGCACTGGTGCAATAGGTGGAGGAGTGGCGTCGGCCTTTATATTAAAAGGATTAGATCTGATCTAATCCCGGCCCATGATGGCGTCTTTCATTTTTTGAGCCGTAGCGCGGGCTCTTTTCGAGAGGCGATTCATTTCCGAGGACAGCATCCGCGACATATTGGATTGCAGATGGGCAGCATGTTCACACAAAGCGTTCAAATTTTCTCGGGGGAAATGAAGCTGTAGATACTTCACCCAGGGAGAATCCGGGGGTAGAGGAGCGACCTTAGGCAGCTCTTTGGGCCCCCACATAAAGTCTGCAGGCTTGGGGCTAGTGGAAGTAATAGGTCCAGTATCCATAGGGTCTCTTTTCCTTCATATGCTAGGGTAAAAGCTCTTTTCTGAGTAGTTCAAATTGTCTAAGATAGTTTGTATGACTTATATCCTTTATTTTGAGCCTCCGAAGGATTTTCATCCCACCGTCCATGTGGCAGGCTGTTTTTGCGAGTGGCAGGATAAAATCCTTTATTTGAAACGGCATGCGGAAAAACCGCAAGGGGATACCTGGGGTCTTCCTGCCGGAAAACTCGAGAAAGGGGAGGATTCACGGACGGCTGCTGTGCGGGAAGTCCAAGAAGAAGTTGGTATTCAACTCAACACCGATGATCTACAGGAGGTTGTTAAACTCTATATCCGGCTAAATAATGTCGACTATGTTTTTACAGCATTTCGAGCGAGGCTGTTGAAAACGCCGAAAGTTCAGTTGGATTATGATGCCCATGTCGAAGCGCGCTGGGTGACGATCGAAGAGGCATTAAAACTGCCTTTGATTCTAGGCGGGAAGGAAATCTTACAAGTCTATCAATCTAAGATTTCTTCTTCTTAAGCTTGAGGGCCCCGGAATTGATGCAGTAGCGTGTTTTGGCAGGTTTGGGGCCGTCATGGAAAAGATGGCCTAGGTGGCCTTGGCAGTAGCTGCAGAGAACTTCAGTCCGTTTGGTAAAAAAGCCGACATCGTCTTTGAGGGTGACATTTTTGATATCGATAGGTTCGATGAAGCTAGGCCAGCCGGTATTGGATTTGAATTTGGCCTCGGAGCTAAAAAGCGGCTCTCCGCATCCAGCGCAGACATAGGTGCCCTCTTCGGTGGAGTCCCAGTATTCCCCTGAAAAGGCTTTTTCGGTCCCTTTTTCACGGAGAAGATGGTACTCTTCCTTCGTGAGCTTTTTTTTCCACTCTTTGTCGGGCAGGTCTTTCTTGCTCAACTCCTAAGCCTCCTATCTTTCAATTGCTCGAAAGCACTAAAAAGGTCAAGGTCAATTTGTGAGGACGATCCGATAGCGGGCCTGATTGGCCTTGAGGCGTTGAATCGCTTCATTGAGCTTTTTCATGGGAAAAACTTCCACTTGGGGCTCTATTTTATGAAGAGCAGCAAATTGGAGCATTTCTGCCATCCGAGTCCGGCTGCCGGTCCCGCTTCCGCAAATGCACCGGTTGCCCGAGATGAGAAGGCGCACAGGAAAATGCACATCGCTAGGAGGAAGGCCGACAAAGCAGAGTTTCCCATGAGGACGGAGCAGCTGTCCGATCGCAGCCCAGTCAAGATCCGCATGAGCTGTCGATAGAATGAAATCGAAAGCGTTAACCCTGTTTTTCATAGCAGTCGGGTCGTTGACGTTGAGGAAATGGTGAGCTCCCAACTGCCGAGCCTCTTGTTCTTTGGCAGGAGAACTGGAGATAGCCGTGACCTGACAGCCAAAAGCCCTGGCAAATTGCAAAGCGAGATGTCCCAGGCCTCCGATCCCAATGATGGCGACCGACTGAGGGGCCTGGACTTTATAAGTGATGAAGGGGGTGTAGACGGTGATGCCTGCGCAGAGTAAAGGGGCGGCAGAAGTGGGGCTGAGACCTGCAGGGATAGGATAGACAAAACGAGAGTCAGCGACAATTTTATCGGCAAATCCGCCGTATTGATCGACACAGGTGCGGACTTTAGCGCTGCAGACTGTCTCATCGCCGCGGAGGCAGAATTCACATTTTAAGCAAGCCCCGCATTGCCAGCCCAGCCCGACGCGCGCTCCCAGTTCCAATTCTCTGACGTTTTTGCCCTTGCGGGTGACCTTACCGACGATCTCATGGCCAGGGACTAAAGGGTACTTAGCATTTTTCCAGTCGTTATCAATCATATGCACATCGCTGTAGCAAAGGCCGCAGCATTCGATGGCGATTTCAACGCAGTCATCTTGGAGGGGAGGAATGGAATATTCGAAAGGCTCAAGGGGTTTAGAAGCAGCGAGGGCAGCATAGGCATGAATCATGCCATCAACATACCGTCTGATCTTTGTAAAATCAAGAGATTCGGATGTTTATGAAAATCGATGTTGAGGTAAACTTTCTAACAAAATCTTTGAGGAAGTTCTATGGCAGCAGACACAGTTCGTCTTTTCGCCAAGTTAGGGATACCGGATTGTCCTATTGGTCAGAGTCCTATCGCAAATCCTCTCTTTGCCGACTGCAATGAAGCCTCCGTGCGAGTTGATCTGATGGACAAGATTTGCCAGGCTATCTTTGAAGCTCGAAAAAATACGCAGAGCGATCCGGCTTGGTATGTCGACAATAAAATCCGTTTCGATGAGGCCATGACCGCTTTAAACATCCCTCCAGAAATCCGAAATAAAATTGGTCCTCATGCCCCTTTGTTTAAACGCCTTTTGACAGCGGAGGGCGTTTTCAATAAGGATGGTCTGCATATCTATGAAAGAGAGAATTTGATCAACTGGGTGTATGTCAACCTGCA
Organism: Verrucomicrobiota bacterium; assembly: GCA_018239715.1. Taxonomy (GTDB): domain Bacteria; phylum Chlamydiota; class Chlamydiia; order Chlamydiales; family Rhabdochlamydiaceae; genus PALSA-1444. Next base: position 142,462 of record JAFEGW010000001.1, on the reverse strand, counting down.
TGGTAGATGTCCTGAATGTACACAGCCTAGCCGTACTTCCTTTTCCAAGGCTTACTTTTGTTTTATCCAATACCAAAATCCGCATCAATATCTGGCAGATCCAGAGATTGAGAAAACATTTCAAACCGAAGGACAAAAAAGGCAACAAGAGAATCAATCTTTAACGAGAGCACAGAAGATTCAGAACGTTTTTACAAAGATTGAATCGGGGACCCAGATCTACATCGTTCCTTTCTTTGTTTTTATCTTTAATATCTCCTATTTTCTCAGGTCTTGCGATATTCTCTTTTCAACAGACCTAACCTCAAAATTTGGAGAGAAAGTTTCTTTTCTCGCATACATATTGTCATTACTCGATCACATTGATACAGCACAAATATTGTGGACCCTCTATCGCACAGGAGAAAGACAGGGGAATGCGGGTTTTACCGTTTTGCAAAATTTGATCGGCTCTCAGATCCTTCTAAGAAGAGCACCTTCTCTTTTATGGAAAAGCTTTGTTCTTTACTATACCGCACAGAAAGCTATCAGTTTTCTTCCCTCAAGCCTGCTACAACATCGGTATCTTCAAGTTATAGGTCGGATTCACCATACAGGCTTCGAGTATGTCACTGATTTAGCGCTTCGTATCGACTCCTATGTTCAGCATCCCATTCGGCGCTGGCTGTTTCCTTGCGTGCGCTATGCTGTCCGTACGATCCTCTATTCCTTTGCTGTTTATACGGTCCTTTTGCTCATGGAAAGCAGACCTGTTGTGGATAGCTTAATGGAGCTGGCCGAGGCTGTATGTCAATTCCTTGTATTACTCGTGAATAGTTGTAATAACATGGTGATCTTTCCTATTCTCTATCAATGGGAAATTATCAAGAACATGTCTCTTATTCTGGCAGCGGGTCAAATTGCGCCCATGAGGGGAAGTTACTTTTTCTTGTACAAAATTTTTGTGAATTTTATTGCATGGTTAGCTGAAAGAACTTATCTCTTGAGGGGTTTTGCCTGTTACGCGGTCATCCGAGATCTTTGCTGGATGTTTAACTTGCCCAACCCTGTGCGTTATCTTCCTTATGGACGTAACTTAGAAAATTCGGCAGTTCTAAATCTGTAGAGCGATATAGATTTCTTCTTCTGCATCCCGAGCGTTAAAGAGCCCTTTTAAAGGTTGAAGCACGCCTTTCACAGGGTTTGAGCCGGGAATATTCTGGAAGATGGAATCCAGGGCGTCTTTGAGGTTTTCTTTGATGAAGATTTCTTTGACCATTTCCCCGAGAGCGCTGTTCATGAGCTGATCTGTCAGGTTTCCGCCTTTGCTGCTGATATTGACCAGGACGATTTGCGGAATAGTGGGGAGGCGACGGATTTTGCCTTCGCTTTGGTAAAGAAGTTCGGCGTTAATATTGTTGAGAACAAGTCTTTTGATGAGTACGGTCTTTTCCGACTTCGTTTGGGTGCTTTGCGTTTGGGCATTTTGGGCATTCGTCATAATGGTGGTCCAATTGCCTGTCGTTCCTTTGGGAGAGGCAAATTCCAGACCCAGGTAGACATTGTTCAAGTCGATTTCATCAATGACGATATCCTGTTTCAGATATCCCGTTAGAGGAGCGTGGATATCGATCTCTTGGGTGGTAAAGGCATACTGGAGCTTATATCCCTTAGGATTGCTGATCTCTAGATTCTCAATTTTAATGCGATTCATCGATAAGTCAATATCGCCGATCTGAACATTCACTTGAAGGGTCTTAGAAAGACGGCTGGCGATCATATCCGGCAGACGGGACTTGGCCAAAAAGAAAAGAACAGTTCCTGCCAAGATGCAAATCACAACAATGCCCAAAATGCTTTTGAAAAATGTCCTCATGTGTCCCTCTAAATCCACCTCTATCAAATATTTATTTTATCAGCAAGTCGGAGAAAATTTACACTAACCCGGTTAAGCTTATGACAACTTACTATTAATTAATAGCTTAGGAAAATTTTGGCCGTATTCGTCCAAATACGGCCAAATTTGCACGAATACGGCCAAAAAAACCTAAAAAATTGGCCGTATTAGCCGAAAAAAGAAGTTTTGTAGATCAAACTACTTCCCCAGCATAGCTGGAAAAGAAACGTCTAGCGTCAGAGATTCTTTCTTTTCGTGATAGGCTTTGGTGATCACGCGTTCGAATTTTGCAAACTCTTTCACGAGATTGTGAAACTTGAGATCGAGATCCTCGATCGTTTGAGAAGCTTCCATTTCAGCGAGAGCTTTTTTACATTTTCTTGATGGGTTTAAAGGTCTGTTGAGCTCAATGAACTTAAAACTAATGTAGTACCACCACCCATAAAGCCCCAAGATGACAAGTAGGATAACTAAATCGACCTTATTCTGAATCTGTATCGATTTAATGATATCGTGCAACCTGGTAAAGGGAAGCAGCAATACCATTTGCAACATCTGATACCCGTGCTTTTTATAAGAAAAGTAGTAGAGGAGCCCAAAAACAAAGAGGTTGAAAAGGGATAAGCTCGCGAAGAACTGAAGTGAGTGGGGAACATCTAAGGACATGATAGCCAATTGGAAGGTGTAAAATCCCAGCATGACAAACATAGAAATCAGCCATCGCTTGCGGATTTTCAATTCTTCAATAGTAAAAAAATCGGAGGGGATGATCATGGCAAAAGCTTAAAGACGTGGAAAATATACTTCAAGACGCAAAAAAGGCACTTGCCCCTAGGGGCAAGTGCCTTAGTATAAACCGAAAGAGTCAGGGCTGATTAATATTCAGCGCCGGCCATAGGGTTGGCTGCAGGTTTTTCTTCTTCCTCTTCCGAAATCAGAGCTTCGGTAGTGAGGAGGAGAGAAGCAATCGAAGCAGACAGCTCGATGGTCAGGCGTACGACTTTAGCGGGGTCGACGATTCCTTTTTTGACCATGTTGCCGAACTCGTCATTTTGAGCATCCCATCCTTCATAGGTCTCCATAGCGGCAACCTTTTGAACAATGAGGGATCCTTCTTTTCCTGCGTTCTCAGCCAGCTGTCGGAGAGGCCATACGATAGCGCGAATGATGATCTCGACGCCGATTCGAATGTCGCCTGTGACAGAGGCTGCGAGTTTTTGAAGAGCAGGGAGGCAACGGATGAACGCCACGCCGCCGCCGGGGAGAATGCCTTCTTCCACAGCAGCCTTGGTTGCGTGAACAGCATCATCGACGCGGTCTTTTTTCTCTTTCATCTCGATTTCTGTCGGAGCTCCGACGCGGATGATTCCCACACCGCCGGAGAGTTTCGCGAGGCGCTCTTGGAGCTTCTCTTTGTCGTAATCAGAGGTGCTATTTTCGATCTCTTTTTTGATGAGGCCGATGCGCTCTTGGATCGCGGCTTTTTTACCGGCGCCTTCGACGAGCGTCGTGTCTTCTTTACCGACGACAGCTTTCTTCACACGGCCGAGCATGTCGATCGTGACGGTGTCGAGTTTAAAGCCGAGCTCTTCGCTGATGACTTTTCCGCCGGTCAAAATCGCAATGTCTTCGAGGACGGCTTTCCGTCTGTCGCCAAAGCCAGGAGCTTTGACTGCGCAGACTTTAAGGCCGCCGCGGATTTTGTTGACCACGAGGGTCGCGAGGGCTTCGCCTTCCACATCCTCGGCGATGATCAAGAACGGTTTGCCGGTTTCGGCCACCGCTTGCAAGATCGGGAGGAATTCTTTCATGCCGCTGATTTTCTTGTCGTAGATCAGGACAAAAGCATCGTCCAGGATCGCTTCTTGGTTTTCAGCATTGGTCATGAAATAAGAAGAGAGGTAGCCGCGGTCGAAGTTCATTCCTTCTACCACGTCGAGGATCGTTTCAAACCCTTTTCCTTCTTCAACAGTGATGGTGCCGTCTTTGCCGACGCGCTCCATCGCGGTGGCGATGATGTCGCCGATTTCGGTATCGCCGTTGGCAGAAATCGTTGCGACCTGGGCGATTTCAGTTTTGTTTTGGATCGGTTTGGAGAGCTTCTTGATCTCTTCGGTGATGAGCTTAACGCCTTTTTCGATACCGCGTTTCACTTCAATCGGATTAGCGCCTGCAGTGACGTTGCGGAGGCCTTCGCTATAGATCGCTTCGGCAAGGAGTGTCGCCGTCGTTGTTCCGTCGCCGGCTTTATCGGCTGTGCGGCTGGCAACTTCTTTCACCATTTGCGCGCCCATGTTCTCGTGCTTGTCTTCCAGCTCGATTTCTTTAGCCACGGTCACGCCGTCTTTCGTGATGTGGGGAGCGCCGTATTTTTTATCGATCACGACGTTGCGCCCTTTAGGTCCCATTGTCACTTTGACAGCTGAGGATAGGGTGCGTACGCCTGCAAGGACCTTTTGGCGAGCTTCTTCGCGGAACTTAATATTTTTCGGTGCCATGAATTTTTTTTCTCCTAAATTAGTTGACAATTGCAATGATTTCGTCGGCTTTCACAATCACGTACTCTTCGTCGTCAATGGTGATTTCCTGAGCAGCATATTTATCCATTAAAATCAGGTCGCCGACCTGAACAGGCATCGGAAGAGTTTTGCCATCTTTCGTGAGTTGGCCAGGGCCTACAGCCACAACTTTGGCTGTTTCTTGTTTCTTCTTCGCAGTATCGGGAAGAATAATGCCCCCTTTGAGGGTCTCTTCTTTCTCCTGACGTTGGGCGACGACGCGGTTGCCCAGAGGTCTAAGAGAAAGTTTTTTTGCTGTTTGTGTCATATGAGTTTCTCCTTAAAAATGAATAAAAAAGCCCTTCGATAAAACTTGAGAACGTTTTTCGTTGAGCATAAATTGTGTTCATCAACCATGTTATAGAAACTTCGATTTTTTCGCAAGAAATTAGCACTTGCTCAAATCAATTGCTAAATCGTAGGAAGGGGAGCGCTAATCGGAGTCCTAGAGAGTTGATAATAGGGTGCTTATATAAGCATAAAAAAAAGTTTGATTGACTTGGCAGGACCTTTTTCGCCATGATAAATGTAACGGAGTATATATGGATCGAGCAAATGTACCGGCTGCTGATAAATGGAATGTGGAAGCTTTATACACGACCTTAGACGACTGGAAAAAAGATTTTACAAAAGCTCAAGGCAGCCCTGAGGCTCCCCATTGGCCCGAGCTTGCCTCCTTTAAAGGCCGGTTAAAAGAAGGCCCTAAGGTCATCCTACAGGCTGCGGAGGTTATGATAGACCTGGAAAGGCGCCTCTCTAAGCTTTATACCTATGCTCATCTCCGCCATGATGAAGATGTCGGCAACGACACCTATAAAGAGGCCTACTTGCGTATCACGGGGCTACTCCATGACTTCCGTCAAGAAATTTGTTGGTTTGAGCCGGAGCTGCTGGCCCTCTCTTCCGATCAGCTCCAAAACCTTCTCGAGGCTCGCGAGCTTCAGCCCTATAGATTTTATTTGGAAAAAATCATCCGCTTTAAACCCCACACGCTCGATGCCGACAAAGAGGAGCTGCTGGCCAGCGCCTCTTTAGCCTTGGATGCAACGGAGAGAGCTTTTGGCGCTTTTAATAATGCCGATGTGAAATTTGCTCCGGTGGCCGATAGCAAGGGAAATCTGCATGAGTTGACCCATGGGAAATACTCTGTCTATATGCGCAGTCAAGACAGGGAGCTCAGGAAAAATGCCTTTTTAAATTTGCACCGTTCTTTTGCGTCTTATGAAAATACACTGTGCGAGCTGATCCAGGGCCAAGTCCAAAAAAACTGCTTCTATATGAAAGCCCGGAAGTTCCCCTCCTGCTTAGAAGCCGCGCTTTTTCCTCATAACATCGACAAAGCCGTCTACATGAACCTGATCGCCACCGTCCGCAAGAACTTGCCGGTACTCCATCGGTATATGGAATTCAGGAAAGAAGCCCTCAAGGTCGATGAGCTGCATCTATATGACATGAGCGTCCCCTTGGTCGGAGATGTCGAGATCAAAATGGAGTTTGATCAGGCAGCTCAGTTCATTGTCGACTCGATGGCGCCTTTAGGATCTGGTTATCAAAAAGACCTCGAGAAGGGACTTTTTCATGACCGCTGGGTCGATCGGTATGAGAACCAGCGCAAGCGGTCGGGAGCTTACTCCAGCGGCTGCTTTGACAGCATGCCGTACATCTTGATGAACTACTATGGCGATTTCAATAACATCATGACGCTCTCGCATGAAGCAGGCCATAGCATGCATTCGTTCAACGCTTGGAAACATCAACCCTATCACGATGCCAGCTATCCTATTTTTGTAGCGGAGGTCGCTTCGACATTTAACGAAGAACTGACGCTCCGGCATTTCCTTGACGCTTTACAAGATCCGCAGAAAAGAGCTTATTTGATCAACCAAGGTCTGGAAGGGGTCCGCAATACCTTTTTCCGCCAGGTGATGTTCGCCGAGTTCGAACTTAAGATCCATGAGTTTGCCGAGAAGGGGATTCCTCTCACTCCGCTGCTCTTGAAAACCGAGTACCGAAAGCTTGTAGCTGATTATTTCGGTCCCACGGTCAAGCTTGACGCCGAGGTGGAGATGGAATGGGCCCGCATTCCTCATTTTTATTACAACTTCTATGTTTATCAATATGCGACAGGCATCTCAGCCGCCCATGCGCTTGTCGAGCTTGTGCTCAAAAAGGGCTCTGAGAAGTATTTGAAATTCCTCTCATCAGGAGGAAGCCGGTTCCCACTCGATCTTTTGGAGATCGCAGGGATCGATATGCGGACGCCGTCTGCCATTGAGGCGACGATTGCTCATTTTGCCGCCCTCACAGAAGAGCTTAAAAAATCTTTACTGAAGCCCTCTGAAAAGAGTGTCGTAGCGGTTTGAGGAAGACAAAAAAAGATTGCTCTTAAATCAGCGGGAAGGTATTCAGTTGAGCTTATGTCTTAAGAGCAGTTTTTAACTCTTAAAAGTATAAATAATGTTTTAAAGGGATCCATGTCTGCGAAGAAATACACCGACTCGTTTACCGTGCTGAATGAAAAAGGACTCCACACACGCCCGTCGACCGAGCTTGTCAAATGCGCTTCCGCTTTTAAATCCCGTGTATCGCTCCATTATCAAGACCTCAGCGTCAATGCCAAGTCCCTGCTCGGTATTCTGATGCTCGCTGCAGCACGTGGCGCCAAGATCACCATTGAGGCAGTTGGAGAGGACGCCGAACAAGCCGTCAAGTCGATCATCGAGCTCGCCAATAACAAGTTTTACATTAAATATTAATCCTTCAGTCTTCTACCGCCACTGCTCGTTCGAGCACTTCGTGGGTGCAATAGAGGGGAATTTTATGGATGATCGCTAACGTGATGCAATCGCTCGGCCTTGCATCAATTTCTAAGATCGTCTTTTCATCTCCAATTTGCTGCTCGGCAAACAGGCGGGCGTAATAGATGGCATCTTCCACATCGCTGATCACGACCTGAAGGAGTTTGACATTGAGCCCTTTGACCACGCGGTCGAGAAGATCGTAGGTATAGGGCCGCGCCCGTTGGCCTTGGGCCAGATGGAGCTGGATATGGTGCCCGACTTGCGGCTCGGTATAAATCGCAAACTTCTTTTGCTCGGTCCCCAAAATGATGACCGTGTAAGTCCGCGACTGCATAATCTTGTTGAACGAGAGGGGAATTAGCTGGCTCATCTAATTCCCTACTTGTACTGACAAGATATTTTTTTACAAGTTTAAAAACTCTTGCATTTTGCCTGTGAGGACCTGAGATTTCTCGTAATACTCCCGAAGCGATCCATTCTCAAGGAAAATTGCCCGATCGAGGATTTTCTCAGCAAAAGCCTGATCATGGGTCGCAATGATGATCCCTTTTCCTTCGCGTTGCAATTGCTCCAAGATATGAATCAACCTGTCGGTATTTTCCGGATCCAACGCCGATGTCGGCTCATCGAGCAGCAAAAACGACGGATCAAGGACAAGCGCTCTTGCAATTGCCGCTCGCTGCTGCTGTCCTCCGGAAAGTTCGTGAGGCCTGCGGTTGGCTAAAAAACCCATGTCTAGAGAATTCAAAATTTGGAGGGCCTTTTGCAAAGCTGTTTTCGGGGGCTCTCCGAGTAGCTTTAAAGGCTGAGTACAATTTTCCAAGACGGTCATGTGCGGGAAGAGCGCATACGACTGAGGTACAAAGCCCATCACCCGGCATCTTTCTTGCGGGGACAAATCCTTCAGTCTTTGATCGAGATATAAGATGTCCCCCTCGTACCCTTTTTCGAGCTGAGCCATGCAGCGTAAGAGGGAAGTTTTTCCTGACCCGCTCTTTCCCAGGAGCAGACTGATGCGCTGGAGAGGAAGTTCAAAGGAGATATCTTGCAGGACTTTGCCGCGGCTCTTTGTCAGTGATAACTGATTAATTTTTAACATATCTTTTCTCCAAGTTGCGGGTGAAAAAATTAAGCAGAGCTGACATGCAGAGGTAAAAGAACGCGACTGTCAGATAAATGGGGACAGGCTCCATTTCTCGAGAGACGAGGTTCATTCCCATACGCGTCAGCTCCAGCATGCCGATGGAGGAAGCCATCGCGGTGCTTTTTAAAAGAGCGTCCAATTCATTGTTAAAGGCAGGAAGGACATTTCGGAACATTTGAGGGAGGACGATATACCGCAGGCTTCGCGGTATGTCATACCCCAAGGTAGAAGCGGCCTCCCATTGCGCGTCTGGAATTGCATTCATCCCTCCACGCACGATCTGGGCGACATAGCCGGCCGAGCACATCCCTAGCGCAATGACTGAGGCTGAGAACGGCTCCAGGTTAAAGCCCCAAAGATCAGGAAGAACAAAATAGACAATCAGCAGCTGAACATAGAAGGGGATAGCCCTGTAGACAAAGGCAATTCCTTCCACCAGTAGGGAGATCACGGGGATCTTGAGCCGGTTGCAAGAAAGAATCCCCATGACAAGCCCTAGGCTGAAACTAATCGATGCTGCTCCGAGCAGCACCTGGATTGTCATGAGGGTTCCTTGGATCAGCAGGGGATAGGAGCGGGAGAGTAGCTCAAGGGTATTCATCGGAGTTTCCATTTTTTTTCGAGCTCGGCAATCTTCCCTTCCGAGGCCAGTTCTTCAATAGCTTGCTTCACTTGGCTTGTCAATGCAGAGTTGGCCTTGTTGATCCCGATCCCATTGCCAAAAGATTGGCTATTTAAAGGAAGGGGGAGGTTCAAAACCTTGATCTCAGGGTATTGAGCGAGGTAACGGGGGAGCAAAGAAGGATCGACAGTGGTCGCCAAAGATTTTCCGAACTTGATTTCCATGATTGCATCGGTGATCTTGTCGACATTTTTGATGGGGATGCCGGAGAATTTCTTCAAGACATCTTCTTGAAATGATCCGGCTTCTGCACAGATCGGTTTTTTAGGATCTTTGCTAAGGTCTGCAATGGAAGTAATGCCTTCGGGAATCTTATTCCAAAAGAGAAAGGGCATTTCAACCATTTTATTACCTTGGTAGTAGACCATGTCGATATTCTTCAACCGGTCTTCTGTGATCGAGACGGCCCAGATGAGCGCATCGATTTTCCGCTGTTTTAAAGCGAGCATGAGGCTTGGCATGCTGCCGAGGTCTTTCAAGATCAGTTTCTTCCTGAGCTTCTGCGCAAGAAGGTTAGCCAAATCCACATCAAAACCTTCGTATTTTCCTTGGGCATCCAAGCTCACGAAGGGAGCGTAGCCGCTGGTGGTTCCGACGACAAAGTCATCGGCAAAAAGTTTCAAAGACAAAAGGCATAAAATCATTAGTTTTTTCATGGTGTAGATCCTTCATTTTAAAAAATTGCAAAAAAATACCGTTTAACGACTAAAACATAGGTTTCAGCGTTACATGGACTTTAAAAAATTAACTATGATGAAAACGATGATGAGAATGACGAGAGAGGTTAGAAAGATAGTTGGAACAGAAAATAATGATATCCATAAATGCGCCTCCTCGCGGTTGTTGCAAATCTAATCTTACTACAACTAGTGATTATTTTTCAGGAAAAACTCAGCATCCACTTCTTCGGGATCGTTGGTTTTTTCAAGTGTACACTTGATGCGGATGCTAAAAGCAGGGGCTTTGGTTAAAGAGCTGCTGGATCCTGTGTAATTTGAAGTGTCGAGAGTATGGACGATTTTAAAATATTTATATCCATTTTCCAAGGTCAGTTCGGAAGCTCGGCGGAGGGCGTATTTCATCATTTTGTCGGTCTTGGAGTAGCCATTGCCCTTAAAATTGACAATGAAGGAGTCGGGACTGGTTCTCACTTCAGAAAATCCATTTCCGAACATATTTTGCTTTTGATAGTGGGTAGAGCAGCTGGCAAGTATAGCAACAAGAGAAACCAAAATAATAGATTTTTGCATACTCAGTAGGGGTTAAGAACACCCATTATTATGGAGGAGAGCATTTTTTATACAGTTCTTATTGAACAAAAACGCTGCCGTCTTGGAAGCCGATCACGACCCGCCCTGCGAGATTGAAGAAAAATCCCGTGTCGACAACGCCAGGAACTGAAGTAATTTGTTCATGGTCCATCTCAGGATCGGTTTTGTCAAGATTGAGTTGAACGTCATAGATAAAGTTATGGTTGTCGGTGATGTAGGGGGAGTTGTTGGGATTGCAGCGGAGAGTTCCTTTAAAACCTAAAAGTTGAAGCTTGTGGATTGTCGCTGTCGAGCCGAAGGGAATGATTTCAACAGGCAAGGGGCGGTGGCCGAGTTTTTGGACGAGTTTGGATTCATCGACGATGACGATCATTTCCCCGCTCATGCTGGCGGCAATTTTTTCTCGGACTAAGGCGCCGCCGCCGCCTTTGATCATTCTTTTTTGAGGATCGATTTCATCAGCGCCATCGATGTAGATATCGAGGCTTTTAAGGGAATTGATATCGATTATAGGGATTTTTCCTTCGAGAGCTTGGTTGCGAGAACGTTCTGAGCTTGCAATAGCGCGGATTTTTAGTCCGGATTTGCAACGCTCGATCAGTTTTTGAATAAAATAAAAGGTCGTAGAGCCGGTGCCAATACCGACAACCATTCCGTCTTGAATAAACGAAGCCGCTTTTTCAGCGGCGGCTTTTTTGCAAGCTTCTATGGACATGTCAGGAGCATAGCAATTCCACGAGTTCTCTGCAAAACCCCTCTTTGTCGATTTTTTTAAAAAAATTTACAATTTTGCTTGAGAAAAATATTTTGGAAACCTATTATGCCCATACCCACCCAGGAGGTCCAATATGGTGATGACACTGAGAAAAAGTTTGATGTTAGGCGTTCTTGCCGAAGAAAGCGGTAAGACTAAAAAAGCACGCGCAAAGCTGAAAAACAAGCTCGATGCGACAGAAAAAAAATTGAAAAATCATACCCTTGATAAAAAATCTCAAGAGATTTCCCGCTGGATCGAACGGCATGCGGGCGACAGGGTTTCTGTTAAAAAAGATATTTCTCTCTTCGATCAAAATAGGAATTCTGCGAAAATGAGTCGCAATACTGAAAAATTAGCAGAAGAACTTGCCTTGGATTTGAAAAAATCTAGAGACGCTATCGACCCAAAGAAGAGCAAATGAATATTATAGACTGTCTTGAAGAGCGCGGCCTAATAGAAGCAAAAACCAGCGACGATCTCAAGGCAATAACTCAAAAGCCCATCAAACTTTACATCGGATTCGACCCGACAGCCGATAGCCTCCATTTAGGAAGCCTGGTAGGCATTGTGGTCTTGAGATGGTTTCAAAAATTTGGCCATACGCCTGTCGTTATCTTAGGAGGCGCCACAGGCAGAATCGGAGACCCTTCCGGCAAAAGTACCGAGAGGCCTCTTTTAGATAGTCCCACCATCGAAGCCAATATCCGACGTATTCGCACGCATTTTGAGCAGGTGCTCGATTTTAAAGATCTTAAAACCCTACCTCTTCTTTTTAATAATGATGATTGGATGGGGAAGTATCCCTTTATCGACTTTCTCCGTGATATCGGCAAACATTTCCGCGTCAACGTGATGCTCACGAAAGACAGTGTCAAGGCACGTTTGGAAGCTGAAGAGGGGATTTCATTTACCGAGTTCAGCTATCAGATTCTTCAAGCTTACGATTTCTATCACTTATATCAGTCTCACGGCGTTATTCTCCAAGCTGGAGGAAGCGACCAGTGGGGTAATATCACAGCAGGAACCGACCTGATCCGCAAACTGCTCGGTGAAACGGCCTACGGACTTACATTCCCGCTGCTGACGCGCAGCGATGGGAAAAAATTCGGGAAGACCGAAGGGGGGGCCATTTGGCTCGCTGCCGATCGTTGCAGCCCTTACGACCTTTATCAATATCTCTACCGAGTCCCCGATGCCGATGTGATCAAGCTCATGCGGATGCTCACTTTCATGGAGATGGAGGAGATCCGAAGGTTTGAACAGGCGATGAAGCAGCCCGATTATATTCCGAACTCCGCACAGAAAAAACTTGCTCAGGAGCTGACCCGGCTCCTTCACCAGGAGGAAGGTTTGGAAGCAGCCCTGCGGGCCACTCAAGCAGCGGCTCCGGGCCACTCTGCTGAACTTAACCCCGCTGTCTTCCATCAGATGATGAAAGATATGCCCTCTGTCAAACTCGCTAAAAGTGAAGTTGTCGATCGGAAATTCAGCGACATTGCTGTACAAGCTGGACTCACCGCCAGCAAAGGGGAAGCTGCGCGGCTCATCACCGGAGGCGGAGCTTACCTCAATAATGAGCGGGTAGAAGATCCTCAACTGAAACTCACCGAAAAACACCTGATCGGGGGAGAATTTCTCCTCTTAGCCGCCGGCAAAAAGAAAAAGATCCTAGTCCAAGTTTCTTGAAAAGGCTGCTTTCAAAAAGCACTATTTTGACACAAATCAGCTCTCGTTTTATGCTTTCTTTACCAAGATATCATTATGGCTGTTTCAAGAATAACTTCTCAACCTCCTGAGGCTCCAGCTGCCAGCGACGATTCCTTCTTAGATTTAGGTAAGTTGGCGGCCTATGCTGGTATTTTTACTATTGCGTTGGGTGTGAATTATGTAGGCTATGTCCTGACGGATAGGCAAGTAAAGGTTATCGTGCCTACGCAAAAATCTGCTGAGAATTTATACGACGAAGCTCTTCGATACATGGAATCCCAAGAAGGCGGGATGCAACCTACTGAAGAAGATTATAAGAGGGCCATTAAAAACTTAACGTCTGCTTTTAAGATGACTCCTTCTCCCAGTGAGTTGCATGCAAAAATCTTAGTTCAGCGAGGGCTTGCATTCATGATGGTCAATGCGGCTAACGATGCTGTCGCTGATTTTTCCTTTTTTTTAGAACTTTATCCTCGAAGCGAATCTTGCGCGAGTGTATTCATTAATAGAGCGCATTGCTATGAGCAATTAGAAAAATTTGACGAAGCGCTCAAAGATTTTGCAACGGCTGAATCCTGTACATCGGATCATCGGTTAAGATTCATGATTTTTTATAATCGAGGCTGCCTTTATCAAGATCGTTGTGATAATGAACGTGCAATAAAAGACTTTAAACGAGCTCTCAGGTGTGATCCTACGAACGAAATGAAAGAGGATATTTTGCATCGACTAGGATTTTGCTCGAGTGAAGAAGATTTATATGAAGATGCTATTGATTATTTTTCATCTGCTTTGAAATGTTTGGATATCGAAGGGCCGATTCATGCAGAGATCTTGTACCATCGTGCCACAGTCTATAATAAGATTGATGACAGTGCTAGAGCTCTAAATGATCTAAACGCTGCGTTAAAAAACAAACCTACTCAAGAAACGTGTGAAGACATCGAGCAATTGATTCGAGAAATTAAACATTCGGGTCCCTACAAGTACATCCAGATTCAGACATAAATCTCTCCATCCTCTATGATGGGATGCCTTTAAATAAAATTATTACAAAAATACTTGCCTTAAAATCAATACGTTACAACAATGGGGTCAAATGGGTGCCCTTCTATGCCGAGGCTATGAGCCTAATCGAAATAAAGGGCTAAAAATTAGCGGAGAAAAAAAGCATTATGGCAACGATCACCAAAAAGGAATTAGTACAGAAGATCTCTCAAGCACTCGGGCTCCATCCCAATGAAGTCCGCAATGTCATTCAATCCTTCTTAGATGAAATGACGGATTGCTTGGCCCGGGGTGATCGTTTAGAGTTTCGGGATTTCGGAGTCTTTGAAATCGTCGAAAGAAAACAGAAGATCGGCCGCAATCCTAAAAATGCCGCCGTCCCTATTGTTATCCCGGCAAGACCTGCCGTCAAGTTTACGCCGGGTAAAAAAATGAAGAAGGTGATTGAAAAATTGCCCGTCTCTTCTTCTCCTTCTAAGCCCATGTAATGCTTCAATTTTTAACAGAGAAAAATTCTGTTAATTTCTTATATACTTCTTTATTCTAACTTCGCAGGTTTTAAGACCTGCGAAATGGAAAACGTCAAGGGAGACACGTGACAGTTTTAGATAATCCTCAAAGTATTTCCAGACTTTTAACCGAAGAAGTCGATCAATATCTTCTCTTGCTGCGGGACCTGGTCTGGAGGGTTCTTGAAGGAGCTGAAGATCCCGCCGGCCTCAAGAAGAGGTTAGGCCAATTATTAAAGCAAGGCTATCCCGCCGAGTTTCAATTGCCTCATGCCTATCTCGTTCTTTTGCAATATCTTTTAAAATTAGAGCCTTCCTTGATCGAACCTCGGCAGATGCCGAGCGGGGCGGCTTGTTTGGATGCTTTAGGTTTATGCAAAGGCGCGGAGCTGCCTGAGCCTTCCCAACATGCGGAGCTGGGATCTCTCTGGATGATCTTAGGCATCCATTTAAAAAATGAGGCCCTTCTTTATGCTGGGCTCAAAATTGCCCTCTGGCAGACTCATCTGCTTGATCATCGCGGCTTGCCTCATTTTTCACTCTGGGGCCGCGCCTTTTCTTTCCATCCGGCTATTGTCGCTGCCTCCAACCACCTGCTGTTTACATTGGCTCATCGGATCACAGGAGATCCCGGTTTTTACCAAGCCGCCCAGATCCAAAAACACCATGGCTGGAATCCCTCTTCTTTAGCCGCCAAGCTTCTCACTCTCATTCCTGAAAAAATCTCTTCGCCTGTGCGGCTGTCACGGCTTTTTGCTGAAGAGATGACGGTAGGAATCTTAAAATATGCCACTTCAGAATGGAGCATGGCCTGCAGCATCAGTGGATGGAATTCAGGAATTTTTTCCTATCACAAAAATAACATCGCTATCGTCAACTGCGCTCCTCAAACAGCCCCCTTCGATGCCTTAGAAGGATTTGGAATTGACCGGACCTGTAGTTTGACAACACGGGGCTTCAGTGAGACAGTCTGGGAAAAAACAGTCCACCATTTTCGTTTGAAAGGCTGGACGAAGATTTTTGCCCATCCGGCTTGGATGCAAATCGAGGCTTTCTATCAGGCTCAAAAGCTAACGCTTTCCTGCCTTTTGCAAGAGGGATGCCCCCGCGACAATCTCGCGATGGTCTTCTATGCCCGCGGTGATCAACTCGGCATCGGCGGCAAAACCGCTTTGCATGCAGGAACCTTAGAGCGGTATCAAGGGAAGTCAATGCCGCTCGAACTTCGCTCAGGCAATGAGATGATTTTTATCGAGCCTCAATCCGACCAAGAGATGCAAATCATACCCTTAGCGGGGGGAGACCATTTCTGGGGAGCTCATTTTCTGATTGCGTTTTCATTCAGCAACGGAAAAGATCTTTTTCAATGCACGATCAAGTAAACTTCGTGCAAAAGAACTCTTTTGAGTCATTTGTAAGTTAGATGTTAATTTTGATGGAATCGCTCATGACACTGCTAGCATCGTTCATTTTCGAGAATGGAGCAGGCTTTTAAGGATAATACTTTTCTACTAACACATCGGGTGGTTACGGCTCTGAAGGTTTTGAATAAGGATAGAAGACCAAGGATTTTGCTCCTTCTCACAGAGATGAATCTGATAAGAGAACTTGTTAATAGGAACCATTCATACACAAGTACTTTAAATTTCGGGTAGGGTCCAACCCGCAGAAGAAAGTGAAATTACAAAACGACTTTTTAATAGGATCGTCATGTATACAAAAAGGCTCTGATCGTTTTTGATCGACTTTATATGTAAAATTTGGATTTTTTGATTGTAGTTCTTTGATGACCCATTCAGTGAGCGTTTGCTTGGAAGAGATTCGAGGGATCGTTTGATCTATAGAGATACCTAACCAGACTAGAGAGGGCATTTGAGTTAATGCTTCTGGCTCCAAAACTATAGGATTTTGACTAATATCGAGATGGGTTAATTGACTAAATCGAGAGATAATAGTCGGAAGTTTAAAAAATAGGTTTTGTTGCAAAAAAAGAGACTGAAGATTGGAGAGATGCGATAGAGATTCAGGCAATGTAGAGAGTCGATTATTATCAAATTGAACTTTCGTTAAATGTGAGAAAGCAGACCAATCGATGGCATCAGGCAGACTCATCAAAAGCAAGTCTTGCAAATTAAGTACTGAAGAATCAGGTTTTAATTCGGTTTGATTTATTCCTTGATTCTCTAACTTAGCAGATGCATCTGCAAACTCCTTAGCTTTTGCAGCGAATTCTTCTATGCTTAAAAGTCCTGATAATTCAACAAAAGGCGTAGCGTGAATGTAAGTCCCGCCTTTATCCGGAAGTACCCACATTCTCTCTGCAGTACCCTTTTGCAAGTTAAGTTGCTTCCACAAAAGGTAACCCCTAATAAGATAAGTGTCTCGTGCCTTGCTCCATCGAAGTAAAAAGTTCACATCTGCTAAAAGACGACCCGGCTGTGATAAGGGTGTATTATCAATTTTTCTAATATCGTTTTTGTATTCACCGTATGCATAACGGGTTAATGTGTTCCTAATGAATGCAGGTAAGATGGGGTTATTAGGGGATCGTTTATCTAAGGGATAATGACGGCGAGGGCTGCAATAGATCGAATGAAATATAGTAAAGATATGCCTGAATGCCCCTAGGAAAGAGCATGAAGTCTATGGCAAGGCTCGGAGAATCCAGGAATTCACACAAGCTCTTTGTATTTCCTATGTCTATGGCTGGATTGCCGGATCTTTTTCTATCGCTTTACTATCCGAATTATTCTCTACAAGGAGGATAGCTCAATCTTCAGTACCTTTGGCTGCACGCAGCTTAAATAGGGAAATCATCGCAGGGATAGGTATCAATACCGTAGGTTTTATTGTGAATACTTTGACGTTGCTTCCTTTCATCGAAGATTGAAGGGAAATTTCATTTTCTGAGGATTAAAATACTTGAGTATTAGTTCCAACGTCGCTGAAACAGGGGCTGATAATAGAGAAGTGAAGCATGCATTTTACTCATAATATAAGCTGATAGAAGAGCGAGTCCTCCTCCTAAGATTGCCAAAGAGGCAAAAGCCGTTCTTGTTTTCCTATATTCACGTTTGCAAAGAGCAGCGCCTATGCCTCCTGCAGCAGCAAGAAGCGCGCTTCCTAAACAAAGCCACCGAGTTGTTTCCAACTTGAGGGTTGCACGGGCAAAAATGACATCGACATTTTTGATAAACCTCAGACTAACATCCAAATCGTTTGTTAAGTCTTTGAGCGATCTTTCGATGTCTTCTGTCTTACAGACAGATAAAACATCCGTTACATTGTAGTTCAATGAAGGCGGTTCGTCCAGGTGCCACGATTCTAGTTGACGTTCTAGCTGGGCCGATATCTGTATTCTGGTAAAAGTCATAGTTGTGTTTTTAATGTTTTTTCAGCTATTTTAATATAATTAATTATAAATTTCAAATTAGTTTGTTTTTAATAATTTATATTTAATAGACAAGTTAAATTTTAAATTTTAGGGGAGGACAAACCATCATCTAGCCTATATTGGGGTTCCTAAGGGAGTATTAAATAATTGGTTTGTTGAATTAATGTAATAAAAAAGGTATCATATAGGTCCAATTTTATGGCATTTCCACGGGTCATTTTAGTCGGCACTGTCGCACTTTTTACTGTGATCGGGATCGCCGGCACAGTCAAAAAAGTCTTCTTTTCTCCTAAAGCGGAAAAGACAGTGGCTCTAGCTCCCGCTACCCCTTCCCCAGTACTACCTCCGGCTTCTCCCAAAGCTCCTGTCGCTCAACCACTTGCGCCTGTCTCCTCTGTCCCAAAGACAGAGCCTCCTTCGGTGGCATTAAAGCCTAAGCTAGCAGCTGCGCAGCCGGCTCAGCAAGAAGGGAGATTGCCGCAAGTCGACCGGATTCAGCAGTTATTTACAACAGGCCCTACCAAGCTTCCTATCGTCGAGACCATTTCCTATTCCAGCCAAGTCCCTTGGCTGAAAGGCCGGCCGGCATGGGTAGGGGATTATGCCTCGTATTATTCGACCTCCCGCCATTTTATCGCCCGGGGCCTCAATGGCAAGCCCGATTATGTGACTCAAAAGGTCTCCCCGGGAAGCAAGTTTAACGTTTTTAGAAAAGATAAGAATTTTCAATTCCATCTTTTGGTCGATGTGCAGCAGCGCCAGATGGCGTTCTATTATATCGATCTAGATACGAACGAACGCGTTCTCTTAAAGGTCTATGACGTGGGTTTGGGCAAGCCAGGTGAGACGGCCTCGGGGACACTCACACCACTCGGCAAATATCTCTTGGGAGACAAGATCGCCGTTTATAAGCCCGGCATTATGGGGCTGTTCCACGAACAGCAAGTAGAAATGATCCGAGTTTTTGGGACCCGGTGGATCCCTTTTGGAAAAGAAATCGGTTCCTGCACAGCTCCCGCCAAAGGATACGGTATCCATGGCGCTCCCTGGACATCGGATAAGAAGACAGGAAAATGGACGGAGCTTCGTCAAACAATTGGACAATACGACAGCGATGGATGCATCCGCCTCAGTTACCCCGATATGGAAGAGCTTTTCTCGATTGTGGTGACCAAACCTACCGTGATTGAAATAGTTAAAAACTCCAAAGACGCCAAGCTCCCCGGCGTAGAAGTCACTTCACCCATGAGATAAACATGCTATCGCACGAAAAACAAATCCAAGAGTACGAAGAGACCATCGCCAAGTTCAAAGAGCAAAATCAGAACAATCCCTTGCTCTCGGACGCGGAACTCGTCAAGCTGGAGAAGAAACTCGATCAGTTGAAGAAAAAAGTCTATTCGAACTTATCGCCTTGGGAGCGTGTGACCATCTGCCGTCATCCGCAGCGCCCTAAAGCGAAGGATTACATCAAGCATCTCTGCGAAGAATTTCATGAAATTGCCGGCGACAGGCTCTTCCGCGACGACACGGCTATTATTTGCGGCCTCGCTAAAATCGGCGGCATCAAATTCATGGTGATCGCCCAAGAAAAAGGATGCGATACCGAAAGCCGTGTGAAAAGCAACTTTGGGATGCCTCATCCCGAAGGTTATCGGAAAGCGATGCGCTGCATGCGCCTGGCTGCCAAATTTAACCTGCCTGTCCTTTCTCTTATCGACACTCCCGGCGCTTATGCAGGCCTTGCCGCTGAAGAGCGGGGACAGGGCTGGGCGATTGCTCAAAACCTCTTTGAGATGGCTCGTCTTCCTACTCCGATGATCATTATTTTGATTGGAGAGGGATGTTCAGGCGGTGCTTTAGGAATTGGCGTAGGCGATGTCGTTGCCATGCTGCAGCACTCTTACTATTCAGTGATTTCTCCGGAAGGTTGTGCATCCATCCTGTGGAAGGACGCCAGTAAAAAATCGACAGCTGCCCAAGCGCTCAAGATGCAGGCAGAAGATCTTTTAGAGATGGGAATCATCGATGATATCATCGAAGAACCCCTCGGCGGAGCTCATCACGACCCTGCTGCTGTCTACGAGAATGTTAAAAAATATATTCTCTCCGAGTGGAATGTCTTGAAAGCGGTTCCTTTGGAGACCCTGATCGAGCAGCGGTATCAAAAATTTCGTAAAATGGGTAAGTTTACTGTAGAAGAGAAGGCTGATATTCTCTAGAATATCCCTATTATGTTGCTTCTACTCAAAGCCGCTTTAAGAAATAAGAAACATCTTTCTCTTCTTTTATTTAGTTTTCTAGCTCTGGGCCTGCTTACGATTGCCAATGCCCTAGAAATTTCTGCCTTAGGTGTTTTGATTAATGCCGAGACTCTGGGCCAGCTGATGTCAGGCAAACCTCTCGCAGCTACCAATATTGAATTTTTAGGCCAGCATCAACATACCAACCCTCTGCAATGGATTATTCATCGAGTCCAAGAGCAAATGGGAAGCGTCTCGAGTTTGCGCGTGCTCATAGGGATTTTAGTCTGCGTCGCTATATTTAAAGCGATCACTCTTTTTTGGAGCCGTTTCATGACCCAGCTCATGGCGATCCGCGTCAGCCGCGACCTCCGCCAGCAATATTTTGAGCATATCCAGGTGCTCCCGATGAGCTTTTATCAAAAGCACAATATCGGAAGCCTCTCCTCCCGTGTAGTGGGGGATGCCGGCCAAATTGCAACTTCCATCAACTCGATCCTTACGAACTACCTCCACACGCCTTTTACCATCATGATCACGCTGGTCCTCTGCTTCTTTATCTCGTGGCAGCTCTCCATGGTGATCTTCTTCGGTATCCCGATGATCGTCCTGCCGATTACCTTTTTAGCCAAGCGGGTCAAAAGGGCATCTAGGCAGCTTCAGTCCAATCAAGAAAAATTTGCCTCTGTGCTCATAGACTTTTTAGCTGGTATCCAGACGGTTAAGATTTTTGCCATGGAATCTTTCTCTCTGAAGAAATACAAAGAGCAAAATGACCGGATGGCAGTCCTCGAAAGCAAAGCCGCCAAATATGGCCTTTTGACAAGGCCGATTTTACATATGATTACGACCCTCTGCCTGGCTAGCGTGGTGCTTTACGGCCTTCTCACTTTAAAGCTCACGGTGTCCGACCTGATTGTTTTCTGCGGCCTTCTGCAGCTGTCCTACGAGGCGATTAAAAAATTTGCCGATGAAAACGCCAATATTCAACGCGGCGTCGTGGCTGCCGAGCGAATGTTCGAAGTCCTCAATTTAAGACCTGAGATCGAAGATAAAAAAGATGCTGCCCAGCTTACGGGATTCCAAGACAAAATCGAATTTGAAAATGTCTGGTTCCGCTACCATGATGAGTGGATCTTAAAAAATGTCAGCTTCACGATCCGGAAAGGGGAGACCGTAGCGATCGTAGGCCCCACTGGCTCCGGCAAATCGACCATTGTGCAACTGCTTCCTCGCCTCTATGAAGTCCAACAAGGGCAGATCCGCATCGATGGGAAACCGGTCGACGCTTATACACAGCGGTCGCTGCGCGACCAGATCGCCTTTGTTTCTCAAAAGCCTTTCCTTTTCTGTGATACCATCGCCGCGAACATTGCCTTTGGCCGGAACTTTTCTCGCGAAGATATCCAGCAGGCTGCTAAAAAAGCCCATGCCGAAGAGTTCATCATCCGGCAGCCCAAGCAATACGACTCGATGCTCGCCGAAGCAGGACAAAACCTCTCCGGCGGTCAGCAGCAGAGGCTTGCCATTGCACGCGCTTTAGTCAAAAACGCTCCTGTGCTTGTCCTGGATGAAGCAACCTCTTCCCTCGACGCCATCAGTGAAAATCGTATCCACTCGGCCATCTCAGCTCTCCACGGCCAAGTGACCCAGATCATTATTGCCCATCGCCTCGGCACCATTGAAAATGCCGACCGGATCATCTTTATCGACCGTGGCGAAAAAATCGCCGAAGGTTCCAAAGAAGAGCTTATCCAAAGCTGTGAACAGTTCCGGCTTATGTGGGAAATGCTCTATCGCACCGAAAAAAAGGAACCCGCTGAGGTGTAATGGCTGCTGCAATCGGATATCTCAATAACCCCCCTGTCAAAGAAAACATTAAAGATGCCTTAGGTTCCTTAACATTTGCAGTTTGTGTTTGGGGTCTTTATAAAACAGGGTCTTCCAGAAAATCCTCGGATGCAGATTGGAAAAAGGCTGCAGATAAGACGATCATTTTCTTTCTAAAGTCCTCGATAGTTTTGAGCTGCATTGCCAGCCGTCCAGGACTGCAAATTTGCGATTGGGTCATCCATTCTATGATTAGTCGTAAGGCTCTTGCTGATATTTTTGGTCTCAATACTATTTTCGAGTTCAATCCCGGGCATCCTCGGCATATCTTGAACATTGGCGCTAATGTTTTATCTGCTTTGGCATTCATCAAATGGGTCTTCGATCGCTATGTTCCCACCGCTCAGCCTGCTCCTTATCTAGTGGCAGTAGGAACGTTCAATTTTATCTTCGGCCGCTCAACACTGCATATCATCAATCAGGCTTGCCGCCGTTTTTTTAGAAGCTAAGCTTCAGTGGATTTTAAATTATGATAAAAGTCGTTGGATCAAGAGATCTTGATCTGCCAGCTGAATTATCCGGAAAGCCAAGCCCTCTAGAAGCAGCGGTGTCTTCACTCGCAGGTAAAATTCCGACGACCAGTCCCAACAGCACTGAAATTCTCTCAACACCTCGAACTAAAGCTTTGCCTGCAGTCATTTTCAATATTGCCCCTCCTCCCACTCCTGCTGAGGCTTTGAAAGGAGATTGGGAGGGGTTAAAATCGGAAGCTCAGTTTCTAAAAAGTGATGGAGAAAAAGTCCATATAGAGTCTCATGTTTTTTTGGGAACCTGCCTCCTTCAAGGCATTGGAGGAGCCAAGGACCCTGTTCAGGCCGTGAGTTACTTTTTAAAAGCAGCTGAGAAAGGGCATGCTGACGCTCAATTCCGGTTGGGATATTGCTACTACAAGGGTGAAGGAGTAGAACAAGACATCCATGAAGCCCTCCATTGGCTTGCACAAGCGGCTAAGCAAAAACATGCTGTTGCGGAGTGTATTCTCGGATTATTCTATTGTATAGGCAAAGAGGTAGAACAAAATTTTGAGATAGCTGTGGAATTGTTTAAACAAGCCGCCGAGCAAGGATACGCCCCTGCTCAATGTGAACTGGCAAGGTGTTATAAAATGGGAGATGGAGTCGCTCAAAACTTCAATGAAGCCATCAGGTGGTTTTTAAGGGCCGCCGAGCAAGGATATCCTGATGCCCTAAATGAATTTGCAAAGCGTGCCAAATAAGCTTAAGCGAATCCTAAACGAGTTGACTGTTGGGATGGTCATCAGAACTCAGCCCCACAGACTTGTATTATTCAGAATAGATATCATATCCTCTTATTTGCAAAAGGAGATCGGATATGAATTTGAGACCTGTAAGCTCGGTGAGTTTTTCTAGATTTTGGCCTCAAACGCGCTCAGGACAAATAACCGTCTGTGTCGCGATAGCTCTCCCAGCGCTTGCGTTTGTAGCATGGTGGCTCTATCGATCAAAATCTCCCACGTCGCATTTAGCAGAACACGGCTGGCGTAAAATCCCGTATGTGGTGACTCGGCAAGATCCCAAACCTCTTCCTGCACGCACACCTGTGAATGTTATTGCATCTAACCTGCCTACAACAGGATCATGGGGTGGAGATCTCAAAATTTCTCAAGAGCGTATCGATAAGGTTAAAGCTGCACTTCCTTTTTCCCATGATAATCCTGAGATCACAAGAATTAAGTGTCAAACACTATGGGTAGTCTACTTTCCTAAAATAACCCCCGACATTGTTTTTATGTCAGCAAGCGGAGGTTATGAGATAGATGGCCATCCTTGTTTAGATAACGATCTCATCGATCATATCTATAGTAATATGCAAAAAGGAGTTGAGATCTGCAAGACAAACCAACTATCGCTCCTTGTGATACCGCCTTTTAAAAAGTTAGAAATCGAGGTTGATGGCAAGCCCTACAAACTTATCGCGCAAAGACGCGTCCGTTATAACCCGCATGAACAGAAGAGGCTTTATCATAGGGATTCTCAAGAGATGGTGGAGACTATGCGGCAGCTTGCAACTTTTATTGCACTTTCCGGCGCTGAACGTCTGCAATGGGACAATACGCCTTTCTTGGATGATCAATCCTATCCAGGTTATCGTCAAGTCGCGCTTTTAAGCTGGAAATTCATGAACAATGCCAGCGAAGGAATTTTTGGAAGAGAGGGTTACCTTATACCAGGTTTGATAGGGATGGTGTTTTCTGAAAAGCAGCTAAATACTGTTGTTAGTGAAGCAAAGTCAAGAGGGATTGCTACTCCGGCAGGTAATCCAAGAGAGATAGAGAAAACCGTTCAAGGAAGAAAAGAGATCCGCCTGCGAGAAATTGAATACTACGACCGGTTATGCCAATTCCACGAAGAAAAGGGGATTTGCCAAGATCCACGAAAAGAAATTCCCGTCGAATCTTACGGGCTTGATGTAAATGAAGAAGTCAAAATGGTCTCAGGGATTAGCACGATGAGAGAGGTGATTCAATTTCTCATCGATGAAATCAATGAAGCCATTAACAAAGCTCCCGAAGAACAATCCATTGAACAAAGAAGGTTTGTTTCTTTAGAAAAAGTCTTTAAGGCTCTTTACGGCTCAAAAGGTTTTAACAGCTCAAAAGATCAGGAAATAAAGGAACTGGTATTGGATCGCATACTTCGTGCGATGCTGGAGCATGAAAAGATTTATAGCTTTGGCGTTATCATGCGCAATGGGAATTTCTGGGTCCAGGTTTAGCTACTTCAAAGCGCCTATTTTTAGAAGGGCCTCTTTGAGCTCTTTGTTGTCGGATTTGTCAAGAGCGCCGCTGGATTTGAGCCACTGGAAGTAATCGGGCGGTACTTCTGAGAGAAGGCGTCCTTGGTATTTCCCAAAAGGCATTCGGTTAACATCGGTAGGTTGAGCCAGAAGTTCGAGGACGGTCTCGATCGATAGGTCATCGATCATCATCGTAAAGACTTTATGCAGGATGATCACATCGTCCAAGGCTCGGTGAGCTTGGTTGGCTTCAAAACCATAGACTTCGCGCAGAGCTTGCAGTGCATGACTGGGGAGATCAGTACGGTATTTGCGGGACCATTTGAGGGTGTCGAGGTATCTCCAAGAGGGGAGGACGAGGTTGTGGCGCGTGGATTCAGCCTCGATAAAGAGTTTATCGAACCGCTCATTGTTATGCGCAACCAAGATGGCGTCAGGTCCGCAAAACTCAATAAACTGCTGGCCAATGAGCTCGTAGCTAGGAGCGTTGGAGACCATCTCATCGGTGATCCCGGTAATGCTAGTCGATTCGGCTGGTATGGGACAGCCCGGATTGACAAATCGGACAAAAGAGAGGTCGCGGTCAGGATCGTAAGCGGCGATTTCAATGATGCGGTCTTTGTCAGGCCTGACGCCTGTTGTTTCTGTATCGTAATAAATCGTGCGTGATGGCATAGTTTTCTTCATAATACTTCATGCCTATGGTAATCTTTCAACTCTTATTTGTCTTTTTAACAGCATTTGGAGCACCTTTATGGGGAGCTGCTGTAAGTTCGCAGGCCACAGTCTACTTTTCTCCAGAGGATCAATTGGCAAAACGGCTGATTGAAGAAATGAATAAAGAGCAAAAGAGCCTTCTTGTGTGTGTTTATGCCTTTACGCACCGCGGAATCGCCAATGCTTTAATCGACGCGAAGAAAAGGGGAGTTGAGGTCGAGGTGATGGTGGATCGCTTCTCTGTCAAAGCGGGCACACCCTTACACAAAATTGCCGAAGCGGGCATTCCCGTGCATGTATGGGATCCCGATCCTCTCAAGCGTCTAAAATCCCATCGTCCTTTAATGCATCATAAATTTTGCATTTTCGGTTCAAGCAAGATATGGACCGGCTCTTTTAACTTTACCTACGATGCAAACAATCATCATCAAGAAGATGCTCTTGTGATGGAAAGCGAGCCCTTAGCCTCTGCTTTTAAAGGAGAGTTTCATCTCATGAAACTTAAGTCCTGTATACCTCTAAATTCTTACGTAGCTGCGCAGCCGATCAAGAAAAAGCCTGCATTTTCTTCTAGGCGGGCAAAGTGAAATATTTCTTAGTTGTTTTTCATGGAAATTTCCATAAAATCGAAAATAGGCTATAATAGCTGCTTATGTGGAAAAAAATTATTACTTTTTTAATCCTTTCCATTTCTCTCACAGGCTGCTATGAAGCCGGGCCTGAAGATGATGCCACACGGACTGTACCCATAACCAATAACCCGAATGCGATGCCAGGGCCGATGAAAACCAGCCCGTTGCCAAGTATTTTTTAAATCGCATAGCATTTATTTGAGACAATGGACTATTTTTGAAAAATATGAAAGAAACGATCGAATATCACTTTTTTCCTAGCGATACCAAAAGCCTTGTGAAAAAAATCGGGAAAGAGACGCTGCTAGAATGTTTAAAACAGATGCTTCTTATCCGGAATTTTGAGATCCGGGCCGAGTCGGCCTATCTTCAAGGCAAGATCGGAGGATTTTTTCACTCGTACATGGGACAAGAGCCGATCCAAACAGCCGCTGTCAATGTCATGGGCAAGAACCAATGGTGGACGACCACCTATCGATGCCATGCTTTAGCTCTTCTACTCGGGGCAACTCCTAACGAACTGATGGCTGAACTCTTTGGTCGCGCAACAGGCAATGCCAAAGGTCGCGGCGGCTCGATGCACTTTTACACCGAGCGCATGCTCGGAGGATTTGGGATTGTAGCAGGACAAGTGCCGGTCGCCACAGGCGCTGCTTTTACGATGAAATATCTCAAGCAAGATGGTGTATCGGTTTGCTTTTTGGGCGAAGGTGCTGTTGCACAAGGCTCCTTTCACGAATCTCTCAACCTCGCTTCTTTATGGAACCTTCCTGCGATCTACGTCATCGAAAATAACAAATGGGGCATGGGCACGGCGGTGAGCCGCGCCATCAGCGCGCAGCCGATCGCCGAGAAACAAGCGCCGAGCTACAGCATGAAGAGCTATACCTTGAACGGCATGGACTTTTTCAACTGCTACGCAGGATTTGCTCACATTTTTGAAGAGGTTCGCAAGACATCCCGCCCCGTCTTGATCGAAGTCGTGACAGAGCGGTTCCGCGGCCACTCGATTTCTGATCCTGGCGCTTATCGATCGAAAGATGATGTAGCTAAATGCATGGAAAAAGATCCGATCTTAACTTTTTTCAAAACTCTCTCAGAAAATGGCTTCATCAACGACCAGCAATACGAAGCTCTCGATAAAGAGCAAAAAGAGCTGGTGCTCGCAGCAATAAAGTTCGCCGACGAGAGCCCTTGGCCGGATCCTATCACTTTAGGGGAGGATGTATTCGCACCATGACGAAAGAAACAACTCAACTGGTTGAAATGCGCGAAGCCATCCGCCAAGCCATCGACGAGGAAATGACTCGCGATTCCCGTGTCTTGATCATGGGAGAAGAAGTTGCCGAATACAACGGCGCCTATAAGGTCACTAAAGGGATGCTGGCTAAATGGGGACCTGAGCGTGTCATCGATACGCCGATTGCAGAAGAAGGTTTTGCAGGGTTGGCGATCGGCGCAGCCATGACGGGTCTTCGTCCGATTGTCGAGTTCATGAGCTTTAACTTCTCCTTTGTAGCTGCCGACCAGATTATCTCCAATGCCGCCAAAATGTACTACATGTCGGGAAGCCGCTTTTCCGTTCCTGTCGTGTTCCGCGGTCCCAATGGCGCGGCTGCCCAAGTCTCTTCCCAGCATTCTCATTGCGTCGAAGCAATCTACGGCAACCTCCCTGGACTGATTATCATCGCACCTAGCAACCCGTATGATGCCAAAGGTCTTTTGAAATCGGCGATCCGCAATAACAATCCTGTTTTATTCTTAGAGAATGAGCTTTCCTATAACGATAAGATGGAAATTCCTGTCGAAGAATATCTCGTCCCTATTGGAAAAGCTAAAGTGGTGATCGAAGGCGATCATATCACACTAGTCTCTCATAGCCGCATGGTCAACCTTTGCAAGAAGGCTGCTGCCGAGCTAGCCAAGCGGGGAGTTCGTGTAGAACTCATCGACCTGCGCACCATCAAGCCTCTCGATATTGCTACGGTTGCCAGCTCCGTCCGTAAGACGCATCACGTGGTCCTTGTCGAAGAAGGGCATTATTTTGCGGGGATTTGCGCGGAAGTCGCTTACGAGATCCAAGAGCACTGTTTTGGTTTTCTCGATGCGCCGATCAAACGGGTCGCTCAATGTGAAACTCCGATGCCCTACTCCAAAACTCTTGAGCGGGAAACGATGCCCACGGAAGAAAAAATCATCCAAGCAAGTTTAGAAACGCTTGGTTTAAATTAGCTGCCAATTTATACCTGAGGTTTGAGTATGCCTTTTACCCTGACGATGCCTAAACTCTCTCCCACGATGGAAGAAGGGACCATTGCAAAATGGCGCAAAAAAGAAGGAGACTTTGTCAAAGTGGGCGAAGTGATCCTCGAGATTGCGACCGATAAAGCAACGGTAGAGCACGCGGCTTTAGATGCCGGGTATCTGCGCAAAATCATCATCAAAGAAGGGGAGTCTGCCATCGTGAACCAACCTATTGGTATTTTCACCGAGAAAAAAGACGAAAGTATTGAAGGCTATAAGCCGGAAGGCGCAGCTCCCAAAGCTGCCGCTCCAGCAGCCGCAAAGCCCGCGGAGACTGCCGC
This sequence comes from Verrucomicrobiota bacterium, assembly GCA_018239715.1. Classification (GTDB taxonomy): domain Bacteria; phylum Chlamydiota; class Chlamydiia; order Chlamydiales; family Rhabdochlamydiaceae; genus PALSA-1444. The sequence continues at coordinate 113,931 of JAFEGW010000001.1, read as the reverse complement.
ACCTGCTGCCGCTGCAGCAGCCCCTGTGACAGGAGGCCTCGCTCAGCCCGCTTTTGCTCCAGAGCCTCCCTTAAAAAATTACGAATTTCCAACGGCTCAATCCGGTTATATTGCTGCTTCACCGCTCGCGAAAAAACTGGCGAAAGAAAAAGGGATTGATCTGGCGACTGTTAAAGGGTCAGGCCCCGGCCATCGGGTCGTCAGTTCGGATCTCGACTTAGGGCAGCCGGACCTCCCTGTGACGTTTGGTCGTCAAGAACGGCCAGAAGTTGCTCCCGGCACCTTCGAAGAAGAAAAACTATCTCCGATGCGCAAAGTGATTGCCCAGCGTCTGCAAGCTGCAAAGACCTTTATCCCTCATTTTTATGTCACCATGGAAGTGCGTGCTGAAAAACTTCTCGATGCCAGAGAGCAGCTGAAACATCTAGGGCACCGGGTCTCTGTGAATGATTTTGTCGTCCGCGCCTCGGCTTTAGCCCTGCGTCAGCACCCTGAGGTGAACAGCGGGTTTAACTCTGTCAACCAAACGCTCATTCGCTTCAAAACGATTGATATTTCGATTGCAGTGGCTCTGCCTGATGGCCTCATCACGCCGATCGTCCGACATGCCGACTTCAAAAATCTCGGTGAGATCTCCGCTGAGATCAAGCACCTTGCTCAAAAAGCCAAAGATCACAAGCTTGCCCAAGAAGAATATACGGGCGGCTCCTTCACCATCTCTAACTTAGGAATGTACGGAGTGTCGGATTTCGTTGGAATCATCAACCCTCCGCAAGCAGCTCTCTTAGCCGTCGGAGCCATCGAAGATAGAGCTGTAGTCGAAGACCATCATGTCGTACCAGGCAAAGTCCTGCGGCTGACACTCTCGGGCGATCACCGTGTGATCGATGGAGCTGTCGGAGCGCAATTTCTCCTGACGGTGAAAAAGTTCCTGGAGAATCCTGCTTCTTTACTGATGTAACTTATAGCCAGCGCTTGCGCTGGAAGTAAAGCACGGCCAGGATGATGATGAACCCTGTCGCCCCAATGAGATAAAAGAACGCAAAAGGGTGTGAGGCAAAGGGCAAAGTGACGTTCATGCCGTAGAGGCTGGCGACCATCGTCGGGATGCTGAAGAGGATGGTCAAGGCCGTTAGGAGCTTGATTGTCTTATGCAGATTGTTCGTAAAGATGATCTGGTAGGAATCCCGCAAAGAGCGGATACTTTTCAAGCTGATGCCGCAGATATCTTCCGATTGTTTGACATTGTTGAGCAAATCTTCCAATAGATCTTGGTCTTTTTCGTAGAGGTTCGTATAGCGTCCGGAGGTAATTGCCTCGAGCACATTCCGCAGAGGGATGAGCGTCGATTGATATTGATTTAAGACTTCTTCGTTGGTGGTCAGAGCAGTGATGTCTTCGCTCTCTACAGAGATCATCTCTTTTTCTTGGCGGAGAACGTTGTTTCTCACGCGTCGGATATGCGCGGTAAAGTCTTGGGTGATTTTTAGAAGCAGCGAGATGAGCAGCTTCGATTTTTGCAAGGTCGATAGTTTGCTTTTCTGCTGAAGAAAAGTCTGCACCAGATGGCATTGGTGAGGAGCCACGGTAACGATGTAATGAGGCGCTAAGATGATCGTCAACGTGGAAGTATAAAGTCCAGTTTCGTATTCGCTGGGATGTCGAGTGAAGATGAGAACGGTATTTTGGATCCGCTCGACGCGGGGGACTTCGAATTTATCGAGGCAGTCTTGCAGATCAGCTTGTTCAAGTCCTAGAATTTGGGCAAGAAGAGCTAAATCTTCTGAGCTGGCCTCTTCAATATGAATCCAGCACCCTTCACGCACTTGAGGGATCAGCTGAAATTCTTCATCGCGGACTGTTTTAAAATAATACCGGATCATCACCTGAGCTATCTCAAAGAGGGATTTTTTAAGCAACAAGATAGGAGATTTAAATTCGTTCATGGGATATAGGCAGAAGATGAACCTATCCGTTCCTAGGAGAACTATCTATGTCGTCTTTGAAACAAGCCTTTGCTTTGACGCTGCTCACTATCCTGCCGATGACAGGGTACAGCGTTTGCACAAATTCATGGACCAACGGCAGCGCCGATGGAGTTTGGAACGAGGCAGGTAACTGGGGCGGAGGATGCGTTCCTGGAGCAAGTGCAGTGACTGCACAAGATGCGGCCACATTTCCGGATACCGCTTCAGGAAATTTATCGGTACATTTGGATACAGGCGCCATGCCCGTATCGCCGGGTTTGAACCAGCTCACTTTCAACAACACGGCAACTTCTTATACGATCAATACGAACTCCATGGCGATCAATCCCTTTTTCTTGCAGTTCAATGGAGCGACTCCGCAAGTGAGTGTGCTATCGGGTTTCCCTATCATTTCAGCGAACATGATGTTGGAGGGTCCTTCTACTCTGACAATGGATATCGGCTTTGGGGGCTCCCTTTCTTTAACACAAGGCTTGAATTCTACAGGGGTCACCAATGTGACAAAGACCGGCTCAGGAGTCGTCTACAATGAATGGAACGGGGTTAATGTCTTTAATCAATTTGCTCTGTCGATGGGCACTCTGACAATTTCAGCAGGTACTTTTAATAATTTCAATACCCTCCCCATCACGAACGGCAATCTGGGAACTGAGATCTTGAGCAACGCCACTCTCCTTAACGGCGGCACCATGAATTTCAACAACACGGGGACGATTACTGATAATGCAGTCGGATCCACCATGACGATAGTGACCGGCCTGACCATGACAAGCGGGGGATTGCAGGTGGTCAATGACGGCATTATCCAGAGCATGATGACCACAGGCGGGGGTATAGGCTGCCGTGTTGAGATGAGCACCGATTGGAATATGACAGGGGGGAATGTCTTGATCCTGAACCGGGCTGCTGTTCAGAGTACAAATTTTGGGACGGGCTGCTCATTGACGACCGATGGCGCTCTGAACTTCAGCGGAACCAGTTTCTCCAATGGCAATAGCGCAGCTGTAAGTTCGAATGGAGGGATGGGCTCGAGTGTGGATACGGCCACAGGGATCTCCATTACCGGGGGAGATTTTTTCAATAGCAATACCGGCACCATCTCCAATGGAGGCTTGGGGGGAATTATTTCAACAACTCAAAATCTTACCCTCAGCAATGCAACCGTTTCAAACTTGAACGGGGGAATGGTCTCAGGAGCCGGTTCGGTGGGCGCTCAGATCAGTGCAAGCAGTATCTTTATCAATAGCGGGAGCTTCAGCAATACCAATTCCGGTTCCGCCAGCGGAGGAGCTGTCGGAGCTTTGGTGCTTGCTCCTGTGCAACTTGCCGTGAGCGGCGGGACATTCACCAATAACGATACCGTGCGGTCGGCAGCCGTCCAAGTGAATGCGGGCGGTACGATGGCGGGGATCGGAGTTTTCCAAGACGCGATGGGAGGCTCCAATACAATGGTGACCAATGCAGGAACGGTGGTTCCCGGAGGGCCGGGCCCTGGATCAGCTCCTGGTACGATGACGATTCAAGGCTCCTATAGCCAAACCTCGGTAGGCACCTTGGTGATCAATCTGTTGAATCCCGCTTCTTTTTCTCAGCTGGATGTCAGCGGGCCTGCCCAGGTGGGGGGCCATCTGGAGCTAGGATTGGCGCCTGGAGCCACTATTGCCCCGGGCGATACTTATAAGATTGTCCTAGGCAATGGGGTGACGGGAACTTTTGCCGACATCATCAATTTCAATCTAGGCAACTTGAACCCTCGCTTGCAGTATTTTCCTGATTTTGTGCTGCTTTCTTTTCTCTTTCCTGTTGCGCCTCCCACCGCTGTATCGCAAGCATCCCGCTATGTCAATTATCTCGAGCCGCTGTTTTCTTCTGTTAATCATTTGAATCTCCGCCTCTATCGGCAGATGGCGCAGCTCAGACGTCAATTTACCCTTTTCCGGGAAGAGCCTTCCGCTAGCACCTATACGGCTGCAATACCCGAGACCAGCCAGCTTCTTGCCGATAATAGCGAAATGATTGCCCTCAATCCTCAAGTCGAAGAAAAACAAGAGCAGCTCAAAGAAACCGTCATGGCGCCCCATCAAACCAGGCCGTGGAATTTCTACTTCGGTCCCCTGAGGGATGTCGGCCGTGTTTTAACCAAAAAAGATAATGCCGGGTTTCACTATGACTCCGTCGGTGCTTTAGCCGGCTTTGACTATGCTTTCTCTAAACTCGGGATAGGCTTTCTCGTCGATTATGAACACATGGACGGCCGAGGCGCTCATCAATGGGGAAAATTTGATATCAACGAGGCTCATGGAAGCCTCTATGCAACTTATGTGCGAAGCGCCGAGCGTCAGCTGGCGTTTAACCTGATTTTAGGCGGCGGCTACGAATGGTATTCCATCCATCGCAAAGTCCCCGCGGTCTCCCAGACAGCAAAAGGGTCGCCCCAAGGTGTTGAGTACGACGTTCTGGGAGGAATGGAATACACCTTTGAAAAACAAAAATATGAGGGAATGCCGGAGCATCTGCAGATCATTCCTTTGGTGAACATCCAGTATATTTACCTCCATGTCAACAAATATCAAGAGCGCGGAGCTGGAGACTTCAATCTCCATTTCGACAGCCAGATTGCCCGGTCGCTCCGATCGACTTTAGGAACAAGATTGAATTATCTCTGGAAATGGGGCAATGTTTCGTTCAGACCGGAGATTAACTTAGCCTGGCAAAGGGAATATGCGGATAAGAGCCGCCGGATAGGATTGTCGGGAGGAGGGCTGTCAGCGCAGCTCCACCTTCCTCAATCTGGACGGAATGTGGCTTTAGCAGGCCTTGATTTCCTGGTTACTTTCTTTGACCGGTATGGAATCGAGGGGAGCTACGATTTTGAGTGGAACAGCCTCTATCTCGACCACTTCTTTTATCTAGGCTGCAATTTTAGATTCTAGCATTAAGCTTTTTGCTGGAAGGATTCGGAAAAGTCAGCACGGTTTTTTTCGAAGACCTCTTTAATTTTTTGCCAATCTTCTGGGCGGAGATTTTTGGTGGAAAAAGCGATATAGGCAAGAATAAAGCGGAGATGATGAATCCATTTCTGCGCTTTCATAACGAGCTTGTAGTTTTCTGCATTAGGCAATGCGGCATTTACCTGCAAGTTCAAGATTTGTATTTGATTCCCTAATATCAGCAGGTTTAATCTCTCTTGCGCAGCGGCGATAGCCTTTTCTGCATCGAGCAGAGGCTCTCCCATGGCTTGACGCCAGGCATTCTCGCAGCGGGTAATATTTTGCCTTAGACAATGATAGAGCTCTGGAGGGAGCTGGCTCTCAGAGGAGTATTGCGGTGGGATGAGAGAATTGACATGCAGCACAAAGTTGAGCTCTCGATCGATTTGCTGCAGTTCAGGGATGAGCCGCGGGAGCTCGCTTCTGAAGAAATGGGTGAGAGGATTTTCTGGTTCAAAAGAGACAGAATTTATAACTTCGTTCTCAACATTGCTAACTTCAACCATATTAATTTCCTTTTTTTTATGAAAGTTTGCATCACAATTTTGTAAAAATCAATTTCTAAAAAATCTTTAATAATAATTAAAGTGCTGCTACATCGAGATCAAGGTAGGTTCTCGATGTCCCCTTGGAAAAAAGCGTTTGCTCTCACCTTGCTATCTGCAATCCCTATGACGGGATATGCAGCCTGTGTCTCCACATGGACGGGAGGTTTAGATGGAACATGGAACCAAGCGGCCAATTGGAGCAGCTGCATTCCGGGAATCCCTGTGACCGCTACCGATAGCGCCGCTTTTGGAAGTACGGTAGGGGCTGCATCGACGATTTCTTTGGACACACTTGCGATAACTCCAGGCCTCAACCAGTTGACTTTTGATAACAGCGCCACTTCTTTTACCATTTTTTCGAGCTCCAATTTTCTTCAATTTAACGGAGCCCCTTCTTCCATCAATGTCATTGCAGGAAGCCACAAGATGGAGGCGCCTATACAACTGAGCAACACTCAAGTGAATGTCTCTTCCTCTGGCTTATTGACCCTTTTGAAACCGATGACGGAGGCTGCGGCTTCCACTTCATCGATAGAAGTGCAGGGCTCCGGGCAGCTTTTAAATCAAATGAACACGATTTCCCTCGATGGCAGTATTTCGGTACTCAGCGGAATCCTCACCAACAATAATACGGCCGCCGTTGCCGCAGGCCAAGGCAGCTTGATCAGCGTGGGACAAGACTTCATCGTGAGCGGCGGGAATTTTGCCCATACGAATAGTGGCGCCGTGACAGGAGGCAAAGGGGTTGCCCTCGATTCGACACAAGCTTTTACCTTCAATGCCGGAACAGTGAGGGAGTCCAATACCAATACTGTCAGTGAAGGCACCGCCATAGGAGCTGACATGGAATGCAGCACCAACCTCAACATGAATGGCGGAACGGTCACGATCAGCAATACCGGCGGGGTGAGCAATGGCGGAAACGGCTGCTTTCTAGGCGCGCCCCAAGTTTTTATCAACGGGGGAGCTGTGACTCTTTCTAATAGCGGGGCTATTACCACTCAGGGTGCGGGGTCTTTCTTTTCGGTTCTTAATTTAACGTTGAGTAACGGATCGCTTACCAATGCCAACACAGGATCGGTAGCAGGGAATCTTTCCATCGGAAGCTTTATTTCCGCTCAAACGAATATCACCTTGAATGGCGGTGTTTTTAGGAATACCCATACCGGCGCGGTGACTGCTAATGGTATCGGCGCTCTCATCGAAGCAGGAGGCGTCTTTGCGATCAAGGGGGGAGAGTTCATCAATGATGCGACAGTATGGACCCCGACATTCAACATAGGCCCTGCAGGCACGCTGGCAGGAAACGGGCTCTTTCAAAATATCAGTGCAGCTCCAACAACACGTGTGGCCAACGCAGGGACAATCATCCCTGGCGATAGAGCTTCAGGAGTCATGACCATTCAAGGGTCGTACAGCCAATCAGGCACTCTTCTCATTAACCTTTTAAATGCGTCGACATTTTCTCAGCTTAATGTCGAAGGGACGGGCTCTTTTGGGGTAGCGCAGTTAGGAGGTAATCTGGATGTCGCCATTTCTTCTGGGGCTGTTATAGAGCCGGGACAAACTTTTGCAATTGTCCAGGCAAGCAATGGGGTTATCGGCACCTTTGGCCGCTTAAATAATCTCAATATCCCTAATTTGCTCCCGCATGTGCAGTATTTTCCTAATTCCGTTCTTCTCTCTTTTACTCCTGTTGCGACGACATACCTGAATTATTTAGAGACCTTGTTTGCCACTAATAATCATCTCAACATCCGTCTTGTCAGGCAGATGGGTCAGCTGCGCAGCCGGTTTTCTAAAGCTGAAAAAGTCAGTCCTGAGAGGAGAGAAGAAAAATCGAAAAGGCTCTATTTCATGGCAGCAAGTGAGCCCAGCTTGCAAGAAGTGTTCCCTCAGCTGACTGCTCAAGCCGCGTTGCCAACGCAGGATCAGCTCGCCTTTGCGAGGTTCCGTCCTACGGAAGAAAAGCAGGAGCAGCTCAGGGGCAGACTTGCAGCCCCTTTGGAGCCCTGCCAAACTGATCGTCCTTGGAATTTTTATCTGGGGCCGACAGGGGATTTAGGGCATGTCTTCACAAAAAAAGATGCGGGCGGATTTGGTTACTGGTCAGCAGGAGCTCTGACAGGTTTTGATTATGCTTTTTCAGAGGTCGGAATAGGGCTTTTACTGAGCTACGATCATATCGCCGGGCATGGCGCGCACCACTGGGGAAATTTCGATATCAACGAGCTGCATGCCAATCTCTATGCCACCTATGCTCCTAAATCTTTACCCCCACTAGCAGTGAATGCGATTCTTGGGGGTGGGTACGATTGGTATGATATCCAGCGCCATACAGGCCTGCCCGCAGCGCCGGAGACTGCCAAAGGGACGCCCCGCGGAACAGAATTTGATACGCTTTTGGGGCTTGAATATGCCATTAAATATCACCGGCTGCAGGTGATTCCGCAGGCATCTCTTCAGTACGTTCACTTGAATGTTAAACAATACCGCGAGCATGGGACCGATCATTTCGATCTTCAGTTTGCCCGTCAGACAGCCAAGTCTCTCCGCTCCACTTTAGGGGCCCGGGTGAATTACTGCTGGTCCTGGAAAAAAGTGGCCTTCACTCCTGAGCTCAATTTAGGTTGGCAAAGGGAGTTTTTCGATAAGAGCCGGCCTGTCCGCTTTACTCCGGTGGATTTTGATGTCTCTTCCGCTAGCTTGATCATGCCCAGGTCCGGAAGGGATGTCGCTTTAGCGGGAATTGACTTTTTAGTCACTTTGTTCGACAGGTATGGTCTAGAAGCAAGCTACGATTTTGAATGGAACCGCCTCTATCACGACCACTTCTTCTATGTGGGATGCAATTTTCACTATTAGGCATAAGCTTATTTCCAAATATCGATAGTTGCATCTTCATTGCTGCTTATGAGTGCTTGGTCAGGCAGCAAGCCAAGCGATAGGATTTTTTTTTGGCTTTCTAATGTCCTGATGCAAATATTACGCGTAGTATCCCAAAATTTTATAGTTCTGTCTTCAGATCCACTGATCAAATATTCATCAGCAAAAGGAAGCAAAGCCCGAATAGAACCTGAATGCCCTGTCAGTTTCCTGTGAATTTGAGATTTATCATCAAGACTTCGGAGAAATATGGTATCTCCAACCGCATAGGCCAACAAGCCATTGGGTAATAGTGCTATACCTTTAATGTCTCCTAAATCTTTCAAAGATGAAATGAACGTGAAACTCTTAAAATCCCACACTGTTATAATTCCATCGGAAAAGCTAGCGGCCAAATATTGATCTCGAAAGCTCATCGCTTTTGCAGCGGATGAACATTTGGGAGATTCGCTGACTACTTTGCCGTCGGCCATGGATATAATTTGAATAGTATTTTTCTGAGAGTGAAAAGCTAGGAGGGGCTCAGAATGGTGAATAGTGAAAGTCGTTAAAGGTGGAATTGCAAGAGTTAATGGATGAGAATCATTTTTTGTAAGTTGAAGAAATGAGTTTAAGAAAACATCATTAGAGGATCCTTCTTTTGGAGGCTTTCTTTCCCAAGTCCCAATATTCCAGATCAAAGCTTTTCCAGTAGTAGTTTCACCTACTAAATTATCTTCAAAGGCGATAAGCTTATGGATTGCTTCTGGAAGATTAGATATAGTTTTAGCTAGTTTGAGTTGTGATATGGTAGTAAGCAATCCTATTTTTTTCTCATAACCTGTTTGGAGTTTCTGTATCTCTTGTTGTTTTTGAGTTAAGGCTTGCTGATGCTCTTTTCGTATCTTTTCATTTTCCACAGAGAGTTGATCAGCTTTTATAACCGTGGCAGTTTTCTCTTGATTTAGCTGAATAATCTGTTTGCCTTTTTCCTCTTTCTCTCTTAAAAGGAGCTTGAAATCCGGGTAGAGAAAAGAAGCTTGAGCGATTTTCCCCTGAAAATGGATAAATGCAATAAAAACTCTTCTAACTTTTTGGATGCAAGGTGTTGAACAAGTTAGAGTAATAGCATGCTGAATAGACACTTTGGCTTCTTTACTATTATTCGCTTGCAAATGTTTTTCAAAATCTTTGAGTGCTTCGATCCCTTTTTGTACGCGCTCTTTTTGGGAAAATTTTGATTCTGTCTGTGGCAATAAATTTGCAAAATAATTGCCTAAATTTTGCTTAGTTTCTGGTTCGGTGATTTTAGATAATCCTGTTTCAAGTTCTTTAATCGATTGCATGCAAATTGTTAATACCTCATCTTTCTCTAATCCTTTGGGAGATGAAATAGAAAATCCCCATACATTAATTCTCTTCTTCGTAGCACACCAAGACCCTAACATTCCATCAGCCAAGAACATAAAGTTTGTGTGGCTATTCGCAGAAGCTAAGCGGCTTAGATGTTTCCATGGATCCTTCGATTGTAAAAAGCTCATTTTAAACAAAAGAGGATCTAAGTCTGAAATTTTACAAATTTTAATTTCGTTATTTTTTGTCTTGATACATAAAACATCGGATGAAGGACAGCATAGATCAATAATTTCAGAATCTGTTTTGTAAGTATCAAGGCATTGGGATACCAATGAATCCCATATTTTAAGGGTTTTATCGGAAGATGCACTGACAATTTTCCCATCAGGCAAGAATGCTAGAGCATTCACAGAATCAGAATGTCCTTCCTGGTCTTTCTTTAGAGTGCGCTTGGTCATTATACGACCTACCTCTAATTCTAAATCGATTTCCCATATTGAGATATTGCCGGTTGCAGAACCGCTGATTAGCATTTTATTCTTATGACACACTAACAATGCATTCACTGAACTTGGGGCCTGTACTTGTGTATGTGTACATTTCTGCTTGCTAAGATCCCAGAGTTGAATTTTTCCATTCTTAGAACTACTTATTAACCATTTATTATTCAAAAAAATAAGGGCAGAAATAGCCACTGAATCAGTTTTAAGAGTGCAATAGAGTCTTTGGGTTAGAGTATTCCATATTTTGATTGTTCCATCCTGAGATCCACTCGCCATTAGATATTCATAAGTTGTTAAAACAGAGCATTGAGGGTGTTTTCCAATTTCTCTCACAGACTCCTTTTTATTGAGATTCCATAATTGTATTGATCCCGTTGAAGAGCATGTTGCTAGTATCTGAAAAGAAGCGAAAGAAACAAGTGCAAGAGCATTAATTTGTTCCTCACTCGGAAGTTTTGTTAGTAAAATGAAATTGGAACTAGGCGGATTAAAAAAAACTTCATTTTTCACAAAAGAAGGAGTAAAACCTCGCTTCAACAGCCAACGAATCGTTTGCTTAGGGAGCGTATTTTGAGGTATATCAGGCCCTGTAGGAAGTCTGACTGGGACATCCTCTTTTAAGGTCTGCTCAGAGAAAGAGTAAACCTCTGCTTTGTCTTTTTTCTCTCTTAAAAATGAGATAGTTTCATTTAAAGTTAAGTAGTGAGCTGAATAGGGCGGTAAACCTTTTATTGACATAACATCTCCTTTATTCCAAACCGCTTGAAATTTAGAATATAAATTCTTCTCTAAATTCGGTCATAAAATCTTTTGATAAAAATTTTTGGCTATTTACAATAAATAAAATAATTTCAGCCTATCCTTTATCTTGTAAAAGTTCTTTAAACTAAATAGCTGAGGCAAGATAAAGGAAATTAATTTTTTAGAATAAAATTTTATAGTTTATTTTTACCCTCATCAATTGCAGGTTTAATAACTGTCTCAAGTAAAATGCTCGATTTGTCTTTGCTGATTCCGATATTGAGTTCAGGTTTGCCCCCTAAAAGGTTCCCATCGATTTTATCCCATTTCTTCAGATCATAGCTGATATACCCTCTTAACGACTTGGGTTTATCGGCTCGTGTGCGGATAAAACGAATATAGGCATTTTTTTCTACTTTAATGGTTAAGTTAGGAGCAAAATGCACAGAAAGAAGTTCATAATTACCGCTATACTTAAAAGCGAGCTGGGTGCCTTGTTTGCATTCGATCGCAATATCAGGATGGCTCCCCTCGATAAGTTCCCTTGTCATTTGAGGGCTTAGCTCGGTGAGAGGTATCACTTGCTTGACTTCTGTAGTGGGTTCCTGAATAGGATGTTTCTTGTCTTTAGGAAAAGCAGTCGATACTGCCACAGCGGCAGCGCACACATATAGCATCATTTTATTCATGAGATCTCCTTTAGATTTTAATCTCTCATAGCGAGCGATTTAAAAAGACTTTTATAATAGAAAACATCAAGCTATTAAATCAACGATTCAAATGCTTGCCATTCATTCGCAGGAGGGGGGGCGTTATCCGTGGGATGGCTTCCACCATTGAATGAATGCCTTCCATCCAGCAATCAGCATTTTCTCTAGAGGTTTATTCTGTTCAGCCAGCTGTTGTTCAGCTGCTTGAGTTTCTCGTTGCAATTGACCCAGCAAGCTTCTTTCGATGGAAAAAGTAGGGTTTGACCAAAGGGATAGGCGCTGTTCTTGCAAGTGAGGTTGTACAAAGGTTGGAATTCCCTTACAAGTTTCTTCATCTTCATTCCATGCTTTTTGAACGATATCGCGAGCAGTGCGTAGGAGCTCTACTTTTTGGGTTAGATTATGGGTATAATAAGCCGCATCTTGCAGTCTTACGGCTCTATTCATTGTATAGTAGGGAATCTTATACGCTGGGCTTGCCCAAATTATTCGCTCGTATAGTTTTTGCACTTTCATTGTTTCATTGAAAACAGCATTCAGTCGGAATGAAATTAGTTCTTGAGAAGGCGTTAGACTAAATTGCTCTATGTTCAAGGCGCCGATAGATGCACTGACAATTTCTTCTTGTAATGCTATTTGCTCTTTTAGGGGATAAAATCCCGCTTCGATCTTTTGCAAAGTTTGAATGGCTTTCTGCTGAAAATCCGCTCCCTCTTGATAACGTTTTAGCATCCGCGAACAATGAGCCATGTGGCGAAAAGCTTGCGCAGCGCCATACAGAGTTCCTTGTAAAGGAGTGGGTGCCATCCCAGCCTCGACAATATCTGGAGGCGTATATTCTCTATCCGACAAGCTGAGCAAGGCTTGAGCCTGGGTGGAAAAGAGGGAAATGGCCACGTCGCACTGGGGTAGATCTCCCTCGTAGAGGCCGAATCTTTTTGTTATAGCATCGGAAGGATATTTCAATTCTTTTAAACCTCTTGCAACCCAAGCTAACTTTTCTTCAGGTGTTTGTGCAAGCTCTGCAGCTTCGTGACATGCAAATGCTTCTTTACAGCGCAGACTTACTTCCTGCTGGCTCGTATAGTCTTCTTCATATAGGAGCTTCCTTTTAGCTTGATGCAGCTGCAGGGCTTGAGCAGCAGGATGATCGCTGACAAGAGCTAATTTTGCGATCCCAGAACGAAGATAAGCTGCTATTGCCAAGGGAGTGATGACCAAAGGAGCACAGGTTGCATTCAAGATCTGTAATTGAGATGAAGAAGAGGATTGAGAATGGGCTATCCCTGCGATGGCAAAAGGTAAATAGAGAACGCTCACGACAGCGGTAATAGCTAAAGTTTGTGTGGCGTTAAAAGGAAATGAAGTCCGACGGGCTAAATGTGTCCTGGGATGCGCTGGTCCTGCGTGGACAGAGGGAAAAGTAGGAGCGATGGAAGCACTCGAAGATCCTGAAACGCTATTTGCCATAAAAAACCTCCAATGAGATGCAAAAAGCGTAGGCGATGATAACTTTTTAAGCTAGCAGAGAAAAATAAAAGGAATTTCTGTTAATCATTGTAAAAAAAAATACGCCTCGATCAAAATTATTATACATGCGTCATAGAAATTTCGGGGTTTTGCTTATTTTTATCGTCCTTTGTCTTGCAGTGGAGCTGATAGCAAGTCGTTTGACTCTGCCTGATGTCATTGCTTGGTATCCTACTCTTCTAAAACCCCGCTGGAATCCTCCCAATCAAATTTTCGGACCTGTGTGGACGGCTCTTTACTTAATGATGGCATTTGCTCTATGGCTTTTTTGGCAGGCATCTACAACGCAATCCAAAAAAGCAGGTTATTTTTGCTTTGGATTTCAACTTTTCTTCAACCTTATTTGGTCATTTCTTTTTTTCGTTTGTCATAGTCCTTTTTGGGCTTTGATGGATATTTTTTTGCTGTGGGTTTCGATTTTCGGAACCCTGGCTGTTTTCTACAAAACTAGACCACTGGCAGGTTATCTTTTGATCCCTTATCTTTTATGGGTAACTTTTGCAGCTTTACTAAACTTTAAAATATGGACGCTCAACTCTTGAAAATTCGCTGGGGACTTTGTTGTACATTTCGAGAAGCTCCCATTAAATTCCGAACAGCAACAGCAGCTTATGTGCTCAAATTAAAACTACAAGACCGGATTAAATATCTTTCTCAAATTGCTTTGGATAATCTGAATGCTTTGGAAGCATCCCTCTGTTATTGCTCGACCCATCAGATTGGAAGTTTTCGAATCAACAGTCAATTTCTCCCTCTTTATACTCATCCCAAAGTCGGGTATCAGATCGAAGATCTGCTTGATGCAGGGCTCATTTTAGAGAAATTCGCCCATTGCAAGAATTTAGCCCAGAAAAAAGGGCTTCGTTTAACGTTTCATCCCGATCAGTTTGTTGTGCTTAATTCTCCCCATGCTTCTGTCCTAAAAAATTCCATTCAAGAGTTAGAATATCATGGTCTATTAGCCGAGCTGGCGGGTGCTGATGTGATTAACATTCATGCTGGGGGAGCCTATGGAGATAAACCCACAGCGCTTCAAAGGCTGATCGAGAATTTTGCCCAGCTCTCTTCTCGGGTGCAAACGCGGCTCACTTTGGAAAACGACGATACTACATTTACGCCTCAAGACCTTCTGCCTGTTTGCAAGCAGCTGAACGTGCCCTTAGTTTACGATGTCCATCATCATCGATGTTTGCCCGATGGCTTATCGATCGAAGAGGCCAGTCAACTTGCTTATAGCACGTGGGAACGAGAACCTCTTTTTCACCTTTCATCTCCTATTAGTGGCTGGAAGGGTGCTTATCCTGAGCGGCACCATGAGTACATTGATATTCAGGATTTCCCGCGCTCCTGGCTGAAGTTGAAATCTTTTACCTTAGAAGTAGAGGCAAAGGCAAAAGAACTAGCGGTAAAAAGACTTCAAGAGGATATCTCTAAGATGATTTAAGTCGCTCTTGAAGTTCAGCGAGTTTTTTCTCAAGGTCGCGGAGCTTTTCTGCATGCTCTTTGATGTTCTTGAGATGCACTTGTTCGCGCTGATGTTCTCCTAGGGGAACAGCGGGATTGCCGCCGTATTTGCCGGAAGCATTGATCGATTTTTTGATGCCGCTGCGCGCAGCAAACATCGCGCCGTCGGCGATCGTCAAATGCCCGACAACGCCGGTTTGACCTCCCATGATGACATAGCGGCCTGTTTTCACAGAGCCGGAGATCCCTGTTTGAGAGACGATAATATTATGGGCGCCGATCAGGCAGTTATGCCCGATTTGGACGAGGTTGTCGATTTTGGTGCCCTGGCAGATGCGGGTCTCTTTGAACCGGGCGCGGTCGATGGTCGTCTGAGCGCCGATTTCGACATCGTCTTCCAAAACGACGATGCCAAGCTGCTCTTGCTTAGCGTGCTGTCCTTTTTCATTGGTGATATAGCCAAAGCCGCAAGAGCCAATGACAGCACCGGGCTGGAGGATGACGCGGTTGCCGAGTTTGCAACCTTCGCGGACAGTAGAATGCGAATAAAGGATGCAATGGGTGCCGACTTCGACGCCAGCACCTAAAATGACGGAAGGTCCCAGTCGAGTGGCATCTCCAATCCTGCAGTGCGCATCAATGACGCAGTAGGGGCCTATGTGTGCAGTGGGGGCAATTTGAGCAGTCGGATGAATGACGGCCGTCGGGTGGATGCCCTGAAAGCCGGAAGTCGTCTTCTCGGAGGAAGAGAAAAGTTTAACGATTTCCTGAAAGGTTTTGGAAGGATGTTCGGAAATAAGATAATTTTTTCCTTCCACGCGAGGAGTAGATGGGTCCATGCAAATAACCCCTGCTTGAGTTGTTTTCAGCAGGGGACGGTAAAGAGGATTGGCTAGGAACGAGGCATCGGACGAACTTGCGGCTGCAAGATCGTCGACCCCGGTAATGGGATAGTCGGGGTCGCCGATGAGCTCTGCTCCGGTGAGCTTAGCGAGATTTTGAAGCTTCTGTTCCATTCTTCTTTTCTTCAGCTTTGGGGGCAGCAGGCTTTTTGGCTTCTTCTTTAGCAGCAGCGGCTGTTGCTTGCTTTGCCTCTTCTTTTTTGACTTCAGCTGGAGCCTGTGGTGCGGCAACTGTTTTGGCTTCTTCTTTTTTAGCTTCTACCTTAGCTTCGGCAGCAGGAGCGACAGCAGCGGCGGCTGCAGCTTGTTTTTTGGTTTCTTCGTCAAAGCTCTTGTCCATCTCTTTGATCATGTCGTTGGTGATATCCAGAGTAGGAGCGCTATAGAAGCAGGCTTGCTTGTTCAAGATCATGGTATAACCTTTCGCAGCAGCCATTTTTTCAGCAGCTTGGTTAAGTCCGCCAAAGACGGCTTGGATCATCTTATTCTGCCCTTGCTGCATAAACTGGTAGTATTGCTGGTTGTAACGGTTCATTTCTTCGCTGAGCTGAGCGAATTTTCCTCTCATTTCTTGCTCGGCCTCAGGTGAAAGACCATCGAGGTAATCTTTGTCTTGAAGCTTGTCGTCGATCTCTTTGAGCTGTTTGTTCGTGTCTTCGAGCAAAGAAGCAAATTGCTTGCGCATCGTCTCAAAAGAGGCTTGCTCTTGTTTCCCGAGTTGAGTCTCGGTGAAGATATTTTCAAAATTGACAATGCCTACTTTAGGCTCAGCGGCACTTAAGGGTGCGAAGAGCTGAAGGCCGGCTAAAACAAGAGCTGTTACAAAGGCTGTTTTTTTCATGATATTGTTCTCCTTAGAGGGTGTTTTATCATTTATTTTTGTCGATTTTTAAAATATATAGACCTTTCATTTTACCTCGAAAAGCGGTCAAAAAGCGACTAAAAAAAATTATAAAGTACACTCTGAAATATAATTTTTAAAATTGTCCTCCCATGGAGAAGTAAAATCTTTGAATTTGACTTCGATGCCGGGGATTGACAGGGAGTCCATATCCAATCGTGATCGGCATGCGGTTCATGACTTCAACGCGGACCCCAAAACCATAGCTGAGTTGAACGTGAGGAAGAGAGAATTTTTTGTTAGAAATCGATCCCGCATCAATGAATGTAAAGGCATCGAGGATAGAAAAGATTTCGTGGAGATATTCGATGGAGACGACGGAATACCCCAGGCCTCCCTTGGGATCTCCATTACCATAGTGAGGTCCCATATCGAAGGGTTTGAAGCCGCGGACCGTGTTTTCTCCGCCGAGGAAGAATCTTTCGCTGAGGGGGATGTCATGGGCAGCAGCAGTCCACCAGATCGGCTGGATAAAGCGGGCTTCCCATCGGTATTTCATGATCCCGCGCGGCCATAGCTGCTGATAAAAAGAATTCACGTAGCTGTATTTCAGGAAGGAAAAGTTACCCCCAAGGCCGGCAAATTCGGCTTCCAAATAGGTCCTGAGGCCGTTGTGCGGCTTTTGAATGTGGTCGGTAGAGTCGTAATTGAGAGAGACAGAAGCAGCGGAGATATTTCCGGTTCCTTTCCTGGCTTCTTTTTCCTGACGACCGACGCCGTGGGCAACATCAATTTTAGCGTGTTTAGCCCGGTATTTAGTTCCGACAGTCCAATAGGCAGAAAGAGGATAAGAGGCGAAAAGGCTGCCGCCCAGAGAGTCAATCTCATATTTTTTGGCTTCGAGTTGGCTTTGGTTGACATACGTCTCAAACCCGATCCTCCAATGAGTATCGCGGAAATAAGGGTCCATCCAAGAGATGAGGTAGGTCCTTTGTTTGGAGCCCAGCTGGACTTTCGCATGGGCGTATTCGCCGCCGCCGCGCATGGCTGAGGGGCCGTCTTTGGGGAGACGTTTAAACCCTTTGTAATTGAAATTGGTCTCGGTGATGTCGAGCCCTCCAAAGACCCCGTCTCCCGAGCTTAAACCAAAGAACAAGCTGGCATGGCCGGTAGGAGCTTCTTCGACTTCGATATAGACGTCGCGGTAGTTTTCACCGAGGATTTGGTCGTCTTGCGTGCGGACGGCATAGACGTTGACATTTTTGAAATACCCCATGTTCTGAAGCCGCTGCTGAGTGGCTTTGAGCTTCACGGAATCAAAAGTTTCACCGGGAGTGAGGAGAGATTCGCGCAAAATCACATGGACTTTGGTCTGTTCATTCCCGAAGACGCGGATGAGGCCGATCTTATAAGAAGTTCCTTCTTCAATATCGAAGTGGACATTATAAAGAGGCTTATCATCGACGAGCTCGGTTTCGTATTGGACGTTGGTATCGATATAGCCTTTGCGGCCGTAAAGATGTTTGAGGCTCTCGACCGTGTTGCGATTTTTTTCAGGAGAATAAACTTCATGGGGATGGATCAAAAACGCCTTCTCGATTTCCTGATCCGTGAAAAGGGTATTTCCGCTAAAGGTCACCTGTCCATAGCGGTAAACAGGGCCCAGGTCCGCCGTGATCGTGATGACGATGCGCCCTTCTTTTTCGGCATTAGTGATTTGCAAATCGACTTTGGCGTCGGCATAACCTTCATTTTGTAAAAGTTCGACAATGCGGAGACGGTCTTGCTCGATGGCTTCTTCATGGAAAACTCCGCTTCCTGTCAGCCAGCTGGTGAAGAAGTTATACTGCTTGGTATAAATCATCGCTAAGATCTGGCTCTTTTGCTTGTCGGTAAAGCCGCTGAAGACGATATCATCGATAATTCCTGCGCGCCCTTCGACCACATCGATTTTAATGTCGATTTCATTCGTGCCGGGGACTTGTTCGACAGTGTAGGAGAGCTGAGATTCGAAATAGCCTTTCTTGACGTAGTATTCTTTGACTTTGTTGAATTTTTTATTGAACTCTACGCGGTTAAACGTGCGATTGGGCTTGACGCCGAGCTCTTTTCTTAAGGTGCTGCTTTTAATGTGCGTGTTGCCCTGCCAAGTGATTTTTCGGATCGTAGGACGGAGCCAGACTTTAATGGTGACCAACACTTCACCGCCTTGCACCTCGATTTGAGGTTCTACTCTGTCGTATTCAGAAGAAAGGGCTTTAAGGTCGGTATCAAAGATGGATTGAGAAAAGGGGTCTCCTACCCTGGTTTTAAGCTTTTCAAGAACAGGACGGGCATCAAAAGAAGATCCCGGAGGTAGGTTTTCCGCTTGGATTTCGATCCGCTGCACACGTCGGCTTTCATACGCCTCAGCAACCAAGGGAGCGCAAAAAATCTGTTGAACAGGGGAGCAGGTAAACAAGACTGCGGAGGAGAATAGAAATAATTTTTTTACGTTAACCATGTAATCCACCAAAGTAGGCAGAGTATAAAAAAAGAACTGGAATTATGCAATGTTTAGCGTGTTAAGGGAAGTTTTTTAGAGGAGAAAAAAGTTAGAAAACCTGCCGGCCGACGAGCGCCCGGGAGAGGGTGCCGCCGTCGACATATTCCAAAGGACTGCCCATAGGCAGGCCGAGAGCCAGGCGGGAGACCGGGATGGTCTTGCCCAGTTGCTCCTTTAGATAAAGGGCAGTCGCATCGCCTTCTAAAGTAGAGTCGAGTGCAACAATGACTTCGCGGATTGGCAGTTTAGAGATCCGGTCAAGAAGCTGAGGAAGATTTAGGCGGTCGGCTGTCCGGCCGTCTAAAGGGGAGAGGAGCCCTCCCAGGACATGATAAAGTCCTTTATAGGTATGCGTCTCTTCAATCGCATAAGCATCTTTAGGGGAGGAGATAATGCAAAGCAAAGAAGGATCTCTTTTTTGGAGATCGCAGAATTCACAATTTTCTTTTTCTTTGAGGCAATGGCAATCGGGACAGGTGTGAATCTTTGCTTTAAGGGTGGCGATGAGGTCGGCAAAGTGCTCCAACGGCTCGTCCTGCCAAGTGAGAAGTTGAAAAGCAAACCGCTCAGCTGTCTTGGAGCCGACTCCGGGAAGCAGTTTCAAAGAAGCGATGAGTTGCTGTAGAGCAAGCGGATATTTTGACATAGGTGTTGAAATATCCATAACAAATATCTCATAATCGATTGGATTTCAAGTTGAAAATTAAGCATGTTTTGGAAAAAAATAAGGAGATGGGCCTATCTTTCTTCTGTGAAAGAGGCATATCTAATAATAACCGTTTTATCACAATAAGGATGTCGTCATGAAGGGACTCGAGACTGGAAAAGACAAAGTGAAGAAAATTTGTGATGTATTGAAACGGGAGACGCTCGAGCCTGCTAAGCAGGAGGCGGAAGGAATTGTGGCTTCGGCCCGGGAGCAGGCCGATGAAATTTTAGCCGATGCCCATAGAGAAGCCAAAAAAATGGTTGAAAATGCCCATTTAGAGATCGAGAAGCAAAAAACAATTTTTCAAGCTTCGTTGACACAAGCCTGCCGCCAGACCCTCGAAGTTTTAAAAGAGAAAATCGAGCATCAACTTTTTAATCCTGAACTTTCCAAGCTGGTAGCGAGGCCGATGCAAGATCCTAAACTGATCGCCCAGCTGATTCATGCCATTATCCATGCTCTCGACAAAGAAGGGACAGAGGCGGATTTAAGCGTTGTCATCTCTTCTGCCATTTCTGCCCGCGCGGTCAATGAGCTCCTCGCTTCCGATGTCATCCAGAGATTAAAGGAAAAAGGTGTTCTAGTGAGCTCGATCGGCGGAGGGATTGAAGTCAAACTCCTGAAAGATAACATTACCATCGATTTATCCGATGAGACGGTCAAGGAGCTCGTAGCAGCCTATATTAGAAAAGACTTTAGAGAGTTTATCTTCGGGAAATAGATTGTGGCCAACTACTATTTTTTAGCAGCTTCTTTACCCCCCTTGGTCCTCGGCGAAAAGCCCGATATCACTTTCGATGAGCTGACGGCCCGTTTGTCCATTAATCTGACCCAGAAAGATTTTGAGAAGACAGTTGTTTTCCGGCGTTTTTTAGATCTCAGCAACATCCGTTCGCTCTTTTTGGAAGAGGCGATAGACCCTCGAGGGAATTTAAATGAAAAAGAGCTCGATCAAGCTTTACTCGTGCAAGACGGCCTGCCTGAATACGCTTTCGATTTTCTAGGCCAATTTGAAACGGCGGCCGATAAATTACGTTTTTTCCCGGGGCTGATTTCGACTTATTTTAATGAAGAGATCCTCCGGCAGAAAGGTTTTTTGAAGAAATATTTAGAGTTCGAGCGGTCTTGGAGGCTGGTCCTCCTGGCCTTAAGAGCAAAGCAGCTTGGACGAGATATCATCTCTGAGCTACAATTTGAGGATTTAAAAGATCCGCTGGTCCTAGACATCTTAGCTCAAAAAGATGCGGCGGCTTACGATCCGCCGGTGGAATTTGCCGACTTAAAAGAGAAGTATTTATCGTGCGGCCCTGATCCCTGGCTGCAGTTTAAAGTGGTGGCCAAGTGGCGTTTTCATCGGATTGAAGAGCTGGTCGAAGAGCCGCTCTTTTCCATCGATTGGATTTTAGCCTATATGGCCCGGCTGCTGATTGTCGAGCAATGGAATGAGCTCGATAGTGCGAAAGGAAAAATGATTCTTGATGCGTTTGTAACCTGAGGATTCCCTGGAGTATAAAAAATGAAAGAGTTAGTAACTGGAAAAGTCGTTAAAGCCTTTGGAAACTTGCTCCATGTGGCGTTTGAAGGGAATGTCCGTCAAGGGGAAGTTGCCATGGTCAAGCTAGGGAACTTGCTTTTGAAAGGGGAAGTCATCGAAATTGCCGGCAAAGAGGTGAAGGTCCAGGTTTTTGAAGATACCCGCGGCATCAAACTCGGCACGCCTGTGCAGTTCAATGGTCATCTCTTAGAAGCTGAGCTCGGCCCTGGTCTTTTAGGAGGCATCATCGACGGGCTTCAAAATCCTCTCGAGAAAGTGGCCGATGCTGCAGGGCTTTTCCTTTCCCGCGGGATTTATCTCCCCCCCTTAGACAGGAGCCGCCATTGGGATTACCATCCGGTGGCTAAAGTGGGCGACATCTTGCAGCGGGGCGATGAGCTCGGCTATACGATGGAAGGCCGCTTTCACCATAAAATCATGATCCCTTTTGCTTATACCAGTGAATATACATTGAACTGGGTTGCTAAGGCCGGCTCTTATAATATCGATACCGTGATCGCAAAAGCGGTCGATGCAAAAGGGCAAGAAGTCCATTTCACGATGGTCCAAAAATGGCCCGTCAAGAATCAGCTTTCCGTCGGAGAAAAGATCAAAGCGACCCGCATGATGGATACAGGGGAAAGAATCATCGATACTCAGCTGCCTGTGCTTAAAGGTGGAACTTTTTGCTCCCCGGGCCCCTTTGGAGCGGGTAAAACCGTTCTTCAGCACCATTTGGCCAAATATTCCTCCGTCGATATCGTGATCGTTGTCGCCTGCGGCGAAAGGGCCGGCGAAGTCGTGGAAGTCCTTCGGACCTTCCCTCATTTGATTGATCCCCATACGAATGAGCCGCTGATGAACCGCACGGTCATTCTTTGCAATACCTCTTCGATGCCGGTCGCTGCACGCGAAGCCTCTATTTATATGGGCACCACCATTGCAGAATATTATCGGCAGATGGGCCTCGATGTACTGCTTTTAGCAGATTCCACATCCCGCTGGGCCCAAGCGATGCGCGAGATGTCTGGGCGCTTGGAAGAGATTCCTGGGGAAGAAGCATTTCCTGCTTATCTGGCCTCAAGAATTGCAGCTTTTTATGAGCGTTCCGGCGTGATCCGTTTATCGAACGGAAAGACAGGGTCGCTCACGATTTGCGGAACGGTTTCTCCTGCGGGCGGAAACTTTGAAGAGCCTGTGACACAGGCAACACTCGCCGTTGTCGGCGCATTTTTAGGTCTTTCCAGAGCCCGCTCGGATGCTAGGCGCTATCCTGCTATCGATCCTTTGATCTCATGGAGTAAATATGTCGATGATGTCAGCGTCGAGCTTGAAGCCAAAGTGAAGGGATGGGGGAAAAATGTCAAACGGGCGGCAAAAATTCTACGCGATGGCGATGAGATCGGCAAGCGGATGGAAGTCGTCGGCGAAGAGGGGATTACCTTAAGCGATATGATCGTCTATTTGAAATCCGAGCTCTATGAGTTTTGTTATTTACAGCAGAACGCTTTTGATAAAGAGGACGCTTATTGCCCGTTGGATCGGCAAATTCCTCTCTTTCAGCTCGTCAGCAAGATTTTCGAAGCCGACTTCCATTTTGACGGCCATGACTCCGCTCGCTCGTTTTTCTTAGACCTGCAAAACGATATTAAAAATATGAACTTCATGCCCTTCAAATTGGAGCGGTATGAACGGTCCTTTGCCCGCATCGAAGAGAAAATTCACAATGCCAGAAAAGGGGTCTCATGAAGAAAATTTACGACCGAATCATTGATATGCGGGGCAACTTGCTCACCGTGATGGCAGAAAATGTCAGCATGGGTGAAATGGCGCGCATCCATAAACAAAATGGGGAAACGACTTATGCATCTGTTCTCCGCATCGATGGCGAGAAAGTCACGCTGCAAGCTTTTGAAAATACCCGCGGCATTGGAACACACGACCGCGTTTCTTTTTTAGGCAAGCAGATGCAAGGAATTGTTTCGGAAGGGCTCTTAGGACGCCGTTTCAACGGCTCGGGCGATCCGATCGACAAAGGCCCGACCGTCGTCGGAGATCATGTCGAGATCAATTCTCCATCGTTCAACCCCGTCCGCCGCATTGTTCCCCATGAGCTGGTCCGCACGAATATTCCCATGATCGATGTCTTCAACTGCCTCGTGAAATCTCAAAAGATTCCTATTTTTTCCATTGCGGGAGAGCCTTACAACCAGCTTTTGATGCGCATTGCCAACCAAACCGATGCCGACGTCGTCGTCATTGGCGGGATGGGTCTTCGTTTTGATGACTACCAAGCCTTCATCGACAATGCCGAAAAAGCCGGCTCCTTAGAAAAGACCGTCATGTTCATCCACCAAGCTACCGATCCTGCAGTTGAATGCCTTCTCGTTCCCGATCTGGCACTGGCCTGCGCAGAGAAATTTGCGGTGGAAGATAAAAACGTCTTAGTGCTTCTCACGGATATGACGGCCTTTGGCGATGCCATCAAAGAAATCGCGATCACGATGGATCAGATCCCTTCCAACCGTGGCTATCCCGGCTCTCTCTACTCGGATCTGGCAGCCCGCTATGAAAAAGCGGTCGATATCGACGGCAGCGGCTCGATTACGATCATTTCGGTGACGACGATGCCCGGCGGCGATGTGACTCATCCGATTCCCGATAACACAGGCTATATTACGGAAGGGCAATTCTATCTCCATGGCGGTTATATCGATCCATTCGGGTCGCTTTCACGTCTGAAACAGCAAGTGATTGGAAAAGTCACACGCGAAGACCACGGCGATGTCGCTAACGCCCAGATCCGGCTCTATGCCGAAGGGAAAAAAGCCCGCGAGCGGCAAGCGATGGGCTTTAAGCTTTCCCGGTGGGATGAGAAACTTCTACACTTTGCCCATCTGTTTGAAAAACGGATGATGAACCTTGAAGTCAACTTGCTTCTAGAAGATGCCCTGGATGATGGCTGGAAGGCTTTAAGTGAATGTTTCGAGCCGCAAGAGATTGGCATTAAACAGACCCTTATCGATAAATATTGGCCCAAACTCGATGGTTAAATTAACGAAGACCGAGCTTAGATCCGAGCAGTATCGGTTGCAGCAGCTGCAGAAATATTTGCCGACTTTGCAGCTCAAGAAGATGCTTTTGCAGATCGAAGTCAACCAGGCCGAGCAGGAGATCGAGCAGCTCCATCAAGAGTATAAGACGGAGGAAAAGAAAATTTCCACCTACGCAGCTCTTTTTTCAGATCGGAGCGCCTATGATCTCTATTCCGCTGTCAAAGTTTTGGAAGTTCAAAAGAAATTCGAGAATATCGCCGGCATTGACATCCCTGTCCTCGAGAGAGTGGTCTTCCAAGACAATGGCTACATGCTTTTTGATTCTCCTGTCTGGATCGACTCTGCCATTGTAGGTCTGAGAAGTATCATCACGGTGCGGGAGAAAATCCGCGTCGGAGAAGAAAAAAAAGCGGCCCTGGAAAAAGAGCTCCGGGAAGTCTCTATCCGCGTCAATCTCTTTGAAAAGATCCTCATTCCGCGCGCCCAAGAAAATATCCGGAAGATTAAAATCTTCTTGGGTGATCAGCAGCTTGCTGCCGTCTGCCAGGCTAAAGTAGCCAAGCAAAAAATTCTCGCCCGCGAGGCCTCTTATGATTGAAAATATCGTGAAGTATTTCATCATGGGCACCCAAGAAAATCTCGACCGGTTCTTTGAGCTGGCCCAAGAGCAAGGCTTTCTAGAATTCATTTCCGTCTCGGCGAAAAAACCTGCGGAAATGCCCGTCACTGTTCAGAACCTTCTCTTGGCTATCAAGATCTTGCGTAAACAGCCGGTCCGGGAGCTCTATCAAGGCGGAGGAGATCTCCACCTGGCCATGCAAGTTTCCGAGAGAATTATTGAACTCAAAGAAGATCTCGAAAAATTAGCTGAAGAAAAGCGCGTCCTGGACGCCGATATTGTCCGGGTCGCTCCCTTTGGCGACTTCTCCATGGAAGATATTGCCTACATTGAAAAAGAGACCGGCCGCAAAGTTCAATTCTTCTGCATGAAAACCGACAAGAGCCATGTGACGAGTTTTCCTAACGAGATTATCTATATTGGAACCGAATACGACCTCGACTATTTTATCGCTCTCACCCCTGAACCTGTGACGCTTCCTGATATGATTGAGATGCGCATCGATGCTCCCTTAGGGGAATTGGAAAAGAGGCTCGATTTTGTCGAAGACTCGATCCACCGTTTTGAGACCGAACTGAAAGAATACGCCGGCTATATCGATTTCCTGCATACGATCCTCCTAGAGGAGTTGAACAAATACAACTTGGCTGCTGCGAAAAAAGAGGTTGCCTATCCTTTGCAAAATTCCCTCTTTGTCGTGGAAGCGTGGGTGCCGCAGAATAAAGTGAATGCTCTCTTTGGCCTCATTGATGGAATGGATATCCATGCCGAGCAAGTGGCCATCGAGGCCGATGACAAAGTTCCGACATGCCTGCAGAACCAAGGCATGGCCCATATCGGCGAGGATATCATCAAACTTTATGATATTCCCGCCCGTGAAGACAAAGACCCCTCCAGTTGGGTGCTGTGGTTTTTTGCCCTTTTCTTTGCCGTCATAGTCGGCGATGCCGGCTATGGACTGATCTTTTTATGCTTAGCCTTCTTTTTAAAGAAAAAGCTGCCTCATCTCAGGGGACAGGCCCAGCGGATGCTCAAGCTTTTATACCTTCTTTCTACCGCCTGTATTGTTTGGGGAGTGCTCACTTCCTCTTACTTCGGCTTGAAACTTGCCCCTTCTAACCCTCTCAGCCAAATCTCTCCGCTCCATTATCTGGCCGAGAAAAAAGCCAGCTATCACTTGGCAAACAAAGACGCTGTTTACCAATCATGGCTCGTTAAATATCCTCAGCTGAGCAACGCTAAAACAGGGGAAGAGATGCTCCGCACAGCTGCCACCACCAATAATAAGACGACCTATCCGATCATGGAGGAATTTACCGGCAACATCATCTTTGAATTCACTATCCTCATCGGCATCATCCACATTTGCGTCGGCTTTATCCGTTACCTGACCCGGAATTATTCTGGGATTGGGTGGATTGCCTTTTTAATCGGGGGCTACCTCTTTTTCCCCACCATGCTCAGCGTCACGACTATAGCCGAGTTCATGGGATGGATCGATAAGTCCACCGCCAAGGCGCTAGGACTGCAGCTCCTCTACGGCGGCATCGGGTTTGCCTTGCTAGCCGCTTTAATCCAGCGCCGCTGGAAGGGACTCAATGAGATCGCTAACATCGTCCAAGTTTTTTCCGACGTGCTCTCTTACCTCCGTCTTTATGCCTTGAGTTTAGCGGGCGCCATCATGGCCAGTACTTTCAACTCCGAAGGCGCGGCGATGGGATTATTTTTTGGATTTATCGTGATTTTGGCCGGCCATTGCATCAATATGACGCTGAGTTTCATGGGGGGAATCATCCATGGCCTTCGTCTTAATTTCTTAGAATGGTATCATTACTGCTTCACTGGCGGGGGCCGTTTATTTAAACCCTTACACAAGTTAAAAAAATAAATTAGGAGTAAATATGGATTATTCAATGGTAGGACCCGCGCTGGTTCTAGGACTCGGATGTATCGGCAGCTCCATTGGCTGCGGAATCGGCGGCATGGCTTCTCACGCCGTCATGAGCCGCGTCGAAGAAAACCACGGTTCGTTTATCGGGATGTCAGCGATGGCCGCTTCTCAGTCGATCTACGGCTTTATTGTCATGCTTCTGATGCGTGACCAGATCCGGGCCGGCACTCTCTCGGCCATGTCGGGGATCGGCATTGGCCTTGCCGTCGGATTTGCGCTGCTTTTTTCTTCCGTTTACCAAGGCATGTGCGCCGCTTCAGGGATCCAAGCTTCAGCAAAACAACCCGCGATCATTGGAAAATGCTTCATCGCCCTCGGGATTATTGAATCGTTCTCCCTCTTTGCGTTTGTGTTCTCCCTGCTCTTGATCTATTAAAGAAAAACCCGTACATAGGGAGAATGAGCAAGAAGACACGCGTCGAGACCGATAGCCTAGGTTCTATTGAAGTCCCGTCCCACAAATACTGGGGCGCTCAAACCCAACGGTCTATTGAGAACTTTCCGATCGGCACTGAAAAGATGCCGATCGAACTGATCCATGCGCTCGGCGTCGTCAAAAAAGCCGCCGCTCTTGTCAATCACGAGCTGGGAATTCTCCCTTCGGATAAGAAAGACCTGATCCTCGAAACCTGCGATGAGCTTCTCGCTGGAAAACTCAACGACCATTTTGATCTCGTCGTCTGGCAGACCGGTTCCGGCACTCAGACCAACATGAACGTCAACGAAGTGATCGCCAATCGCGCAATTGAGAAAGCCGGCGGCACCCTTGGATCGAAAACTCCCATCCATCCGAACGACGACGTCAATATGTCGCAATCCTCCAATGATGTTTTCCCGACCGCGATGCATATCGCTACGATGTCCGCCATCAAGAAACATCTGCTTCCCCATCTCAAACTCCTTGTTGAAGGATTTAAAAAGAAAGCGAAAGAATTTGAAAAAATTGTCAAAGTAGGCCGCACCCATCTCATGGACGCCGCTCCACTCACTCTCGGCCAAGAATTTTCCGGTTATGCGGCGCAAATGGAAGAGGGGATGCGAGCTGTCGAAGCCGCGCTTCACCCCGTCTCTGAACTTGCTCTCGGCGGAACTGCCGTCGGCACAGGTCTCAATTCGCCTTCTGGTTATGGGAAAAAAGTCGCCCAAGAGATCTCCAAGCTGACCGGCTATTCTTTTGTCACAGCCCCCAATAAATTTGCGGCGTTGGCTGCCAATGACGGCTTAGTCGAGGTCAGCGGCGCTCTGAAAGTCGTAGCCTGCGCCTTCATGAAAATCGCCAATGATATCCGGTGGCTGGCTTCAGGACCCCGCTGTGGCCTTGGAGAGATTCTCCTGCCAGAAAATGAGCCCGGCTCTTCCATTATGCCCGGGAAAGTCAACCCGACTCAAAGCGAATCGATGACCATGGTCGCTGTACAAGTGATGGGCAATGATGCCGCGATCACGATCGCCGGCTCCATGGGCAATTTTGAGCTCAATGTCTTTAAGCCTGTCATCATCTACAACCTGCTCCAGTCGATCCGGCTTCTTTCCGATGTCGCGAAGAATTTTCACGATAAATGCCTGATCGGTATCAAGCCTAACACGAAAAAGATCCAAGAGCATCTGGACCATTCTCTGATGCTCGCCACGGCCCTCAATCCCGTCATTGGCTACGATAAAGCCGCTAAGATTGTCCAAAAAGCCTACCAAGAAGGGCTCACCCTCAGGCAAGCAGCTCTCGCCTTAGGTTTTCTCACTGAGAAGCAATTCGATGAGATCGTCAACCCTCGCAAAATGGTCTAGGTTGACTTTTCCATGGTAATGCTTAAATACCCTTGTTGAATATTCAAGGGAGCAAAACCTAGAGGCGATCCATCCACTCTCCTGAAATTTCTCCAAAAGCCGGATTGGACGGTTCCACGGTTGGCATAATAGACATTTATCTCGCACAAATGGAGATGGTCCGTATCGCCAATTTCTGGAATAAAGGGGCGCAACTCTTTCATATCTTCTTCGGAGACTTTGTCTTTTATGCCCTCACGATCCTCCACGATGCTTTGAAGGAAGCCAATGCAATAATCAAGTTCAGCTCTATTGAGGTGTTTATTTAATTCTATTCTTCCGCCATCTAGGAGTACCGTTTTACAGCGATTTTTAGGATCTAAAATGAGTTTATCTTTTGATTTTTCGTAAAAGCTATCATAAAGGCCTGCGATAAGATCATACTGAGGCAATAAGTTTTCAATTTGAACGGTTTCCATATGAGGAAGTTCTAATAGAACGGATAATAGATCTCCCAGGGATCCATTTTCACGCTCGTTGTTTGAGATCTGCCTTGTTCTTTGACACAACAAGAGCTTAAATTCCTTGAGAGTTTCATGCCTTTTCAATATTGCGGCTAGAGAGCGAAGTATCTCAGCAAAGGGTTTCATGTCTGTGATCTCGATGGATAATTTCAATCTCTGAAGATTTGTACAAAAAGGCAAGAATCGAAGCAGGGGAATTTGATCATATCTTATATCGTGGTAGAATATTTTTGATTTTAAAGACTTCACATGAGGTGCGCCCTTTTGTTCTATTGCAAAATAGCGGGAAATATAATTCTGGCAGCCGGAGGGCTGTACAGGCAGCAAAGCGCTCATGGCTTGGACTTCTTTGGTTTCATAGAATGTAGCAGCGGTTTCAGCAGCACCTAGTTCATCGACTTGAAGTTTATCAGCTTCCAACACTTCGAGGAGTGTTTTGATATCCTTAGGCACCCTTGAGCTAATGACAGAGGGTCCTACTTGCTCGATCCCCGCACTTGCATGGATGAGACCAGGAAATAGGGTAGAGGGTTGCTCTACACTGGGTGCAGCATCTGCCTCCGCGCTTGAATTTTCTGTCCTAGCTCTCTTAACACTTTCCTGTAAATTTGTGGGACTTAGGGGTCTGACTTCTCCTGCCATAGGATACTCCCGGGTTAATTACCCAAAGATCATAGCACAAGAAATTATTGATTAACATGAATGCCCAGCTTAGTGAGCAAGAATCGACCGACCAGTAAGGGATGCAAAATCAGCAGCTTGAGCAAGACGCTGTACTTCACACCTTCAACCGGTTTCCTTAGCATCTCCGAATGGCGGGCAGCTGCATCGGCAATCCAGCTCTGATAAGGAGGGGGCAATTTTTTAGGGAGCTGATCGAGGGAAAAAAACGCAAAGTCCAAGGTCTCTGCGCCTGTTTGGAGACAGCCTTGGACGGCCTTCACTTCATAGTAATGGGTGAACTTAGCGAGGCAGTTGGTCGGAGTATATTCAGCGATTTTCCGAATAATTTCTACTTTGCAACCGGTCTCTTCTTCCATTTCTCGGCAGGCCGCTTGCTCAGGGTTTTCTCCTGGGTCGATCCCGCCCCCAGGGAGCACCCAGACAGGAATATCGCGCCGTTTAATCAGCAATATTTTAGAATCTTCGAAAAGAATACATGCAACGGACTCGCTCATGACCAGAAATTTTAAACGACTCGCCTTTTTCTGCCTATTACTCCTCACAGGCTGTGAAAAATATTATCTTTCTCTGCGGCAGATGCCGATCGATGTCTCCTACCTGGCAAGCAGCCATGTCAACACTCCCGATCCGAGGCGATTGGATCCTCCCCGAGGTCAAAAAATTGTTTTGCAGTGGGCGGTTCCTCCGGAGCTCTTGGAGAAAAAGCCTCAAATTGTTTTTCATATGATCTATAAAAACCACACTGAAAAAACGGTTGTCTATCCTATTGAGAGCCGTCTTGGGTACGAGGTTTATTCGCTCCTGGACAAGGACTATGATGAAACAGGAGGCCTTCTGACCTACAAAGCAGATATCATCACTTCCGATCACCAGATCTATCGTGAATGGAAACATCAGCTTTGGGTGAACTTGATTACTTTGGAAGAAAATTCAGAAAATAAGTGACCTTATACGAAATTGCTATAGATATTGATGTTATAATTTTCACACCAGTCGTAAGTTTCTTGCGAACAATGAGTATTTCTTGAAGTATCGTCTATGGGTTGAAGGAGGTGTAAATGATGAAGTACTTCATCTGCTCTGCCTTCTCTTACAAAGATGATGGTGTTATCTTTAAATAAGGCTAGGGGAGGTTTAGCATCTTTTTCTAGCGAGTAATTGCGAATCTTTTGCTTCAATTCATCTTTAAATTTGTCCCAGCCAGTTTTTATATCTTTTTTTCTTTCTAAGTTTTCTCGTAAAAAGGCTCTTAGATGAACGAGACCTTTGACAACTTGAATCACAGAATAATGGTCGATAATCTCATGGAGGAAAAAACTACATACGATATTCTTATCATTTTGAGGCAGCTCATCAAGACATTTTTCAACCAGCTCGAGAAGGATTAGAGTTTGAACGAGCCAAAAATAGTGGGGTTGATAAATTCGCATTTGCAGGAATTGGACTAACGAAGGATTAGAGGTTAAAAGATTAATCACTTCAGAAGCTTTGATTGTCTGATTAAGACAAAGATAAATCATCGCTAAGGGGGTATTGAAAACAAATTTAAACCTGGCTTGATAACCGGCTAACTCGATCGATTTTTGTGCTGCCTCTTCTATTGTCCTGCAAGGGACTGTTTGAAGATTCTTTTCTTTCGCTCCAATTTTTTGGAAAAGAGTCAAAATGGGTTCTTCTACAAAAAATTGTACCATATCTGATTTGTTGAGTAGCCTATAATTACCCCATTTTAGCTGAGAGCAGGTGATCCCATAATCCCACGTGAGCTCAATACCTGCTTGTTGGGCTTGTAGGGCAAATACTCCAATGCGGGGGCCATAAAAGCGATATTCTATCATGAGAGGCCATCCATCATTAGCAAACCGAATAATATTTCCTGTCGAGTAGGCATCTCCAATTAACCGGTTTTTTAAATCGATCTGACAATAATAGTCTTCCTTCGAATCGCCCTGTACAACGGAGCGTTGAAAGTAATCTTGGATTTGCCAACGAGCAACCTTAGGATTTTGCTTTAACATCGTCGCTCTAGCACCGTAAAAGCCTATAAAATCGCATCTCTCAAGAGGCTGGCAGAGAATCAATCCACGAGCACGCTGAGGACCTGCAGGGGAAAGTCCTGTGATAAGTTGGACGGAAAGTTGAGGGCAACGAGAGGTCTTTGCCAGAAGAACATTTGTCACTGTATCTTGAGAAGAAGCATTGAATAATTGCCACAGATAAATATGTTCTGAAGGGCCGAAAATCACATCATCTGTATAAGACTCCATTCCAAAAGCTGATCTACAATAGTCAGAAGTCAGAGGATGTGAAACTTTGTTCTCATCTGTAAAAGTACATCGTTCAATTGAGGGAGCGTTAGGTACAAATCCCGCGCTTTTTCTCAATTGCTGCCACTTGGCTTCATCTTTTTTGGCTTTGTGACTCTCCAAAGTGTTTTTAATGGTGACATAATCAGCGAGGAGAGCTGTCTGCAGCCAAGCGGTAAGTCCATAGGCGTCTTCTGCATCGATGTCTGCTCCTCTTTGAAGCAAGGCTCTAGCTCCCTCACTGTTGTTCTTGATAACAACAATATGTAAGGCTGTTAAGCGATGCTCCGAGTAAGGTT
This sequence comes from Verrucomicrobiota bacterium, assembly GCA_018239715.1. Classification (GTDB taxonomy): domain Bacteria; phylum Chlamydiota; class Chlamydiia; order Chlamydiales; family Rhabdochlamydiaceae; genus PALSA-1444. The sequence continues at coordinate 81,502 of JAFEGW010000001.1, read as the reverse complement.
TATTAATGCAGCTTTTGCAGCTAGGCTTCAGATTTTCATCTATATACTTTAGAACAGCTACTGGAGCACCTTCTCTATAAGCAAAATAAAAGTGGCCCACGAAATCCTTCATTTTAGGGGAACCGAATTCTGCTTTGGGAAAAAGCTTTGCTAATCCCAACCGATCATAGAGGGAAGCAATTTGAGGTTGCGCGATGACAGCCATATTTTCTCCGCAAGTGGTTATTTATGAAGGACATTGAATAAAATTTTAAAGTAAGAAAGATTTTTTACCAAATTATCTTTAGTAGAAAGAAGGAATTCGATCTTTATTTGAAAAGTCGCGAGGTTGCCATTTCGGCTGCCATGTGAACGAGGGCTTCGGTTTCCGACCAGCCTAAACATGGATCGGTGATCGAGACAGCGTATTTCAAGCTGGAAGGGCTTTCCGAAAGATATTGCGATCCTTCTTCCAAATGACTTTCGAGCATCATGCCTAAGATCTTGCTATTGCCCCGTTCAAATTGCTCTAAGACGGTTTGGAAGGCCTCTTTCTGCTTGCGGTATTCTTTCTGACAGTTCCCATGCGAACAATCAATAAGAACGCGGTTTTTAAGGCCATGGACATCCAGGATCTCAAGAGTTTCAGCAATGGAAGAAGGTCCGTAATTTGATTCCGCGCGGGAGCCCCTCAGGACGACATGCGTATAAGGATTTCCTCCACTTTCGACAATCGAAAGAGTTCCCTCTTCATTGATATGCGGAAATCGATGAGGGCTGCTGGCTGCGATCATCGCATGCACCGCTTGGTCGATATTGCCTTCCGGGCTGTTTTTAAAGCCGATAGGACAGGGGAGATAAGAAGCGAGCTCTCGATGAGGCTGAGAGGCCGACGTCCGGGCTCCAATAAATCCCCAAGAAACTAAATCTTGGACAAAAGGGATGATCAGCGGATTTAAAAACTCGGTGGCTATCGGGATGCCCAAGTCGGTCAGCGTCAAAAATAATTCCCGGGCCCAGAAGATACCCGTCTGGATGTCATTAGATCCATCGAGATGCGGATCGTAGGCAAGACCTTTCCATCCTGTCACGGTGCGGGGTTTTTCGATATAGACGCGCATGATGCAAACGCAGGTGGAGGCGACTTCTTCAGCTAGGTTTCTCACACGCCGGGCATATTCTAAAGCGGACGAGAGATCATGGATCGAGCAGGGCCCTAAGACAATCGCCAACCGACTGTCTTTCCCTGTGATTAAATCTCGAACGAGCTCGCGGTTTTTTTCGATGAAGAGTTTTTGTTTTTGCGTTGCCGGAAGCTTTTGCTTGATTTTCCTCGGTGGAAGCATATTCTATGTAAAATGGCAAAATTTGATTTTAGTGCCAAGTAAAAATCTCATTTGGCCTGAGAGGTATGTGATAAATTGCATTTTAGATAAAAAATCTTTAAAATAATCGCCTATGGCAATCCATCAGCAGCATTATTACTTTGCCACAGGTTTTTGGGGGAGGGCTCATGATTTATGCTTGATCCCCTGGTCTTTTACAAGTAATTGGTTTGAAGATGCAACTGAGAATAAAGGTGTAGGAACACTTGAAAAAAATATAAAATTGGTCGGATCTCTTTTCAGCTTGATAAGCGTCCCTTTATTGATGGTCGCTTTTGCTATTGATTTAGCGAAGAGGGAAATCATACCGACCGACGTATTCAAGGGTGAATATAACGCATGGAAAGCTCGTGTCTGCCCAGGAAGCCCACGGGATGACGCCGTCATCATCCGATTGATTAGAGCAAGAGTGAACATAAAAGATTGCCGTTACCAACGTATTTTTGTTCACATGTGCTGCGGAGGAGAGGCAATCCGCATATTGAATGGTTTTGATGGAATCGGGCAAGTGACTGTACCTGTCATCGAGAAATGTGATCCAGGTCGATTTTTATTCATTGCATATCCTGCCCGTCGAGCGACCCGACTGGATATGTTGGGACGCTTTAGCAAGGAGTTCTTAAAGAGGATCAATGTCTCGAATGATATTCTTCATGGGAATCAAGATCAAAATTCTTTAGCGCTCAAAAAATATCTTTTTAATGAAAACAGTCTCGATTTAGCAGACCGTATCCATGCTTTTTGGTTGGATAGCCCGCCTGAGGTTTTGAGAGGGATTTCAGATTGGCAGAGACTGATCGAAATCTTGACTTCTTCCAATAAAGCATCTTGAGTCTAACTCTTCTCCTAGTGTACTTAGAAAAGTATGAAGAAATTGCTTCATATCATTGCCACTCCGCGGGAAGACGAATCGAGGACTTTGAAGATCTCAGAGGCGTTTTTGGGATCGTTTGCGCAAAAACATTCCGATTGGGTCGTGGAAGAGCTAAATCTGGCTAAAGAAAACTTACCCTCAATGAGTTTAAAGCGGGTGAGCGGCAAATATGCTCTACTGGATGGCAAAGGGCTTTATGGCGAGCTGAAGCAAAACTGGAAAGAGATCGAGGCGTATATCGAACAGTTTCTTTCGGCAGACGGGTACCTCATTAGCGCTCCGATGTGGAACTTTACCATTCCCTATATGCTCAAACACTACATCGACCTGATCGTCCAGCCCAAGTACCTCTTCCGCTATACCGATAAAGGCTCCGAAGGTTTAGTCAAAGGCAAAAAAATGGTTGTGATCGCCTCCTATGGCGGCGCTTATACAACCGCGCAAACACATTCGGATAACTTCCATGAGCCGTATCTCCGCAAGATTTTTGGATTCGTCGGGATTACCGACATGACTTTTGTAGTTGCTCAGCCGACCGATATGGGAAAAGAGCTGGAGCAGAAAAAAGTGAAAGAGGCCATTGAAATGGCTCAGAAATTAGAGGTCTTTGGTGGCTAGAGATATCCCGGTCGGAAACGGCAATCTCTTGATCGCTTTTGACAATGACTATGTTTTACGCGAGTTTTATTTTCCGCATGTCGGTCAGGAAAGCCATACCCAAGGCCACCCTTTTCGGTTCGGAGTTTGGGTAAACGGGCAATTCAGCTGGGTTCCTGAAGGGTGGCGCATCTCGAAAGACTATCTCGAAGATTCTTTAGTGACGGATGTAGAGCTTGTCCATGAGGCTTTGAAGATCCGGATTCTCATCCATGACCTAGTCGATTTTCATGAGAATATCTACCTTAAAAAACTCACCGTCGAAAATCTCTCTTCAGAAAAAAGAGAAATGCGTCTGTTTTTTGGACAAGATTTTCATATTTATGGGACCGATATTGGAGATACAGGGGTTTTTCGTCCCGAAAATAACAGCGTCGTGCACTACAAGGGTGACCGTTATTTTTTGATCAACGTGCGTGCCAATAAAAAGTATGGGGTGGATCATTTTGCGATCGGCAATAAAGAAACCGGCCCCATGGAAGGCACATGGAGGGATGCCGAAGACGGAGTCTTAAGCGGCAATCCTGTGGCGCAAGGCTCAATCGATTCGGTTGTTGGTATTCATCTCCTATTGGAGCCGGGAGCCAAGGAAGAGTGTTATTATTGGATCTGTGCGGGGAGAAATTGGGAAGAGGTGCGGGCATTAGATGAGATTGTGAAGAAAAAAACACCAGAGATCATCCTCAAGCGGACGTTCGACTATTGGGAGCTTTGGATCGATAAAGAGCATCTCAATTTTAATCTCTTTCCCGCAAGTGTCCGGGAGAAAATCGGACGCCTTTATAAACGGAGCTTGATCATCTGCCGGACCCAGATCGATAACCTGGGCAGCATCATGGCGGCCAACGATTCCGATGTGGTGAAGTTTAACCGCGATACTTATAGCTACATGTGGCCCCGCGACGCCTCTTTGATTGTTTACGGTCTCGATTTAGCAGGATATTTTGGGATCACACGCAGCTTCTTTACCTTCTGCGCCAAGATCTTTGAAAAAGACGGCTATTTCCTCCACAAATACAATCCCACCGGTTCTGTTGCCAGTTCCTGGCATCCCTGGCTCAAAGATCACAAGCTGCAGCTTCCGATCCAAGAAGATGAGACGGCGCTGATGCTCTGGTCTTTGTGGAAGCATTTTCAGAAGTTTAAAGATGTCGAGTTTGTGGCTCCTCTTTATAAGCCTGTGATTAAAAAAGCGGCCGATTTTATGCTCAACTACCGGGACAAAAACGGCCTTCCTTTACCCAGTTATGACCTCTGGGAGGAAAGACAGGGGGTGCTGACGTTCACAGTCTCGGCCGTTTACGGAGGCCTTCTAGCCGCGGCTCATTTTACCGAGGCTTTTGGAGAGAAGGATCTAGCGGAAGAATACCGGACTGAAGCGGCCGTCATCCGCAAAGCCATGGACAAATACCTTTACCTAGAAAAAGAAAAGAGGTTTGCCCGGATGGTGAATTTCAACAAAGATGGTACAATGGAAGTCGATAAGACCCTTGATGCCAGCCTTTATGCGGCGTTTGCCTTTGGGGCCTATTCTCCCGAGGATGAAAAAGTCAAAAGCACGATGGAGCAGGTATGTGAAAAGCTATGGTGCAAAACCTCGGTAGGAGGCCTGGCCCGTTACGAAAATGATACCTATTACCGCCAAAGCTCCGATGTCCCGGGCAATCCGTGGTTTGTCACGACACTATGGCTCGCCCAGTACGAGATTGCGAAGGCCAAAAAAGCCGAAGATTTGAAGAAAGCTCTCGAGATATTAGAGTGGGTAGCCGACCATGCTTTAAAGAGCGGCGTTTTGGCGGAACAAGTCCATCCTTTTACCAACCAGCCTCTCTCCGTTTCTCCACTCACCTGGAGCCATGGCACTTTTATTGCAGTAGTTCAAGAATATTTAGATAAGCTCATCGAGCTGGAGAAATGTCCTGCTTGCGGCTGTCCGAAATATTTTAAGAAAAATGCGATTTAGAGGGTGTTTAGTAATTAATTTTTGATCGATTTTTGGATGATTTTTGAT
>JAFEGW010000001.1:0-76571 GCA_018239715.1 Verrucomicrobiota bacterium | reverse complement strand
ATCAAAAATCATCCAAAAATCGATTGAAAACTTAATTATTAAACACCCTCTTAGGAATCCTTCCTTTGATCTTTTGGAAATATTCACTGATAGGTTCCATGTCGTATTCTTTTCTGCGTCTCTCTAGTTGATCGGGCTCAGCAATGGGGCAGGCGACTAACTGTTTATCCACAATCCTCAGCTGGGTTCCGTAAAGCTGTTTCAATCCTCGATTAATAAGAACACGGTCATGCAAAAAGGGAATATACTTTCTTGAAGCTTCCTGATTTTTGACAGCGGCATTGAGATGTTGCAAGCAGAGTTCTTGGAAGATAACCTCTTGATCGCAATGCTGAATCAAAGTCCAAAATCGTTCAACGCCATCTTCTCCGATCAGACTTTTACCAGGCCATTCAAATTCAAAGACGATAGTTTTCAAATCTAGCAGGTGTTTATCTCGAAGTCTCTGCAAGAGCGTTCGATGTTCTATGCAATGTTTAGGTAAGCAGCACCACTGCATAGCTCGCAGTAGTTTTTGCTCCGTGTTGTACATCTGGGTGATTTGAGAGTGTAAAAAGGGATCGAAAACAGCGGCCATTTAGTGCTCCGTAAACTTAATTGTTGGTGTTTCGGCTGCGTCAAAATCTCGGGATTGAGATATCGACGAAGGGGATAGTATTAGCTTAATACAATCCCCTTAGCCGATATCTCAATTACGGGAGCTTTCACGTCAGCCCAAACATCAAAAATTAAATTTACGGAGCACTAGAGTTTTTCAAGTTTCTGAGAGATCTCAAAGAGATCTTTCTCAGTTTGTTGAAGAGTCGTTTGAAGCTTTTGAATGAGCTCGGGAGGAGCTTTCATTAAAAAGTCTTGATTGCCGAGTTTAACCCGGGCTCCTTGCTGCTGCTGGATGAGCTTATCTCTTTCTTTAGCTAGACGGACTTTTTCTTTTTCCCTCATCTCAGCAGGTAGAGGAACAATGATCTTGAGATCGCCGACATTGGTCGTCGAAGCAAACGGCAGCGATGTCTCTTTTTCTGCAAAAGAGAGGCTTTCTAGACGAACGAGAGCTTTCAAGATGCCTTGATGCTTTTCCGCAAACGAGAGGCGGTCTTTAGGACCGACGAGATGAAGAGCTGTTGCTGTACCAGGGGGAATTTGCATCTCGGCGCGGATGTTGCGGATCGCATGGACCAGCTGATCGACAGCGGCAAATTCCTCTTCGATCCCTGCATCCATATCGATCTCACGGATGACTTTGGGATAAGGGGCCACGATACAGGCAGGAGCTTGTAGGGCTCTTAAGGTCTCTTGGGTATAAGGATCTTGGGTGTCAGTAACTATGCCGAACTGTTTCTTCAACAGCTGGAACAGCTCTTCGGTGATGAATGGTGCCATCGGGTGGAGCAGCCGAACGGCATTGCAAAGGACCACCAGGAGGATCTTCTGTTTATTGCTCCGTTCGGCGGGAGTGCCCAGTTTGCCGAATAAGACAGGCTTGGTCATTTCTAGATAGTAGGCGCAGAACTCTTTCCAGAAAAAGTCGTAGGCTGCAAGGGCCGCTTTATCGAACGAATAGTCTTTAAGAGAGGCGTTCACTTCTTGGATGATGCGGTTGAGACGGGAGAGCATCCAGCGGTCTTCTAGCGTGATGAGATCTAAGTTGATGCCATCTCCCATCTCGAGGTTTTCCAGGTTCATGAAGACGAAACGGGCGCCGTTCCAAACCTTGTTGGCAAAGTTTTTAAACTCTTCGAACCGGCGTCGGTCCAAATCGATCTGACGGGCATGGGTCGTGGACGCTGTCAGCGCCATTCGCATCGCATCGGCGCCAAACGAGTTGATGATCTCCAGAGGATCGATGATATTGCCTTTGGACTTGGACATCTTTTCCCAGCGGCTTTGGACTTCAGGAGGAGCAGATTCTCCGGAGTCATATCTTTGACGCTCCTCAGAGCCGAGGTAAGCAATCGAGCCGTCGGAGTTGTAACGCCAATAAGATTTTCCGAAGATGAGCCCGTGGAGAAAGACTTCGGAAAAAGGAGGAGTCTCCAGGGCGTATTCTCCCATCATGATCATCCGGGCGACCCAGAAGAACAAAATATCGTGCCCGGTCACCAGCACTTGCGTGGGATAAAATTTGCGCATGTCGGATGTTTTTTCAGGCCATCCCATGACGCTAAAAGGCCAAAGGGCTGAAGAGAACCAGGTATCTAACACATCGGGATCTTGCATCCAGTCGGAAGGATTTTTGGCGACTTCGGGTGGAACTCCTTCACCGGCATAGCAGATCATGACATCGGGATTGTCCACACGGTACCAAATCGGAATGCGATGACCCCACCAGAGCTGCCGCGAGATGCACCAATCTCTCAAGTTGTCGATCCAATGGTAATAGGTATTCTCAAAAGACTCAGGAATCAGCTTCACTTTTTTTGATTGAACCAGCTGAATCAGCTTGTCTTTGAAATGGGTGACTTTAACAAACCATTGCTTGGAGAGATAAGGCTCAATGACGGCTTTGGAGCGGTAAGAGACGCCGACGCGGTGGGTGTACTTTTCAACTTTTTCCAGAAAGCCGAGGGATTTGAGTTTCTCGACAATGGCCTTGCGGGCCTCTTCGATGGGCATCCCTTGGAATTCTCCACCGTTTGCATTGATTCGGCCGTCGGGCGTCATGATGTTGATCATCGGAAGATGATGTCTTTGCGCCATGGCATAGTCATCGGCGTCATGGGCGGGTGTGATCTTGACGACGCCGGTTCCGAATTTCGGATCGATATGAGGATCGCCAATGATTGGAACATTCCGGTTCACAAGCGGAATCGTGATCGGCTGGCCGATGAACGTTTGGTACCGAATGTCTTCAGGGGAAACGGCCACAGCAGTATCTCCGAGGAGGGTTTCCGGGCGGACAGTAGCGATCACCAAATAGTGGCTGGTGTGGGGAATGGGATACCGGATATAATAGAGGGCCGATTCTTTCTCTTCGTATTCGACTTCATCATCGGCTAAGGCTGTTTGAGTGACCGGGTCCCAGTTGACCAGGTAATCTCCCCGGTAGATGAGCCCATCATCAAACATTTTTTTGAACATGGTCCGGACAGCAAAGGAGCGAGTCTCATCCATCGTGAAGGCGAGCCGGTCCCAATCGCAGGAGCAGCCGACTTTTTTGATCTGATTGATAATCTGCTGCTCGCTTTCATTTTTCCATTTCCAGACATGCTTTAAAAACTCTTCGCGGCTGAAATCGCTCCTCCGCTTGCCCAGGGTCTTCATGAGGTTCCGTTCGACAACAGTCTGTGTTGCAATGCCGGCATGGTCGGTACCTGGGACCCAAAGCGCTTCAAACCCGCACATCCGCTTCCAGCGGATCAAGATATCTTGCAGCGTGTCCACTAGGGCATGGCCCATGTGGAGAACGCCTGTCACATTCGGGGGAGGGATGACGATCGTAAAAGATTTTTTAGACGAGCGGGAATCGGCTTTAAAAAAGCCTTTTTGCTCCCAGTAGCTGTACCACTTGTCTTCGACTTCTTTCGGATCGTAGGCCTTAGGGATTTCTTCCATAGGGCAAGCAGTGTATCAAGGAAGAGGCCGAAGGTCAAATTTTTTCATTTTCCTTTGAGAGAGGCTAATCCGAACTCAATTTTTTCTTTGAGAGGTTCCCATAGTATCGTAGGATCTCCATGTAGATCTTCCACGCAATATAAAAGATCATTGAGAGTGACAAAATTATTAGAGGGTAGAGCTAATGCAGCTTCAAAGTCCGCTTTTGCTTTTAGCTTTATTCCTTCTCGATCTGTGCATGCAGGGGAGCCCAACTGGCTGGCGTGGCATTGCGCTCTTCGGAAAAGAATATAGGCTCTTAACAGTTTATCTTGGTAAACATGCGTACCCACGAGCTTTAAAGCAAGGTCATAAGCACTCACGGCTTCGGGGTAGTTCAAGATCGTTTTGTCGGGTTTTTTTTGCCCCCAGCAAAGGGCTCTTTGCAAGTGAGCAGCCACGAGGGTCTCTCGATCGACGATGTTTGTCTTCAAGGCTTCTGAAACTTCTTCTAGAGCCTTGTCATGCTTCTGCTGTTTGGCATGAATCATGGAAAGCAGGATTAAGAGTTGCCCTTTCAGCTCTGTATCCTCTTTAATTAGTTTCAATCCTGCTTGAGCGCTTTGTTCTGCTTCTTGGGTCTTTGCCCTAAGCATCAAGGTTATGCTTTGAGAAAAAAAGATCTCAGCTCGCAGCTGAGGATTACTGCTTTCATTGAGGAGGGCTTGGCAAACTTCTAAAGCTTTATCGAAATGGCGGTATCTTTGATGAACCTGAATCAAACCCTTCTGAATCTCTGCTTTGCAATCAGGATCGGTTACAGTTTGCAGAGCCTGTTCAAACCATGATCTTGCCGTATGTATCTCATCCGAACCCATTTTAATTTGAGCTCTTAAGCAAACGAGCTGATCCTTAATGTTTTGATCAGGCTTAAGATCCAAAGCACGCAGGGCGTAGGCATCGGCGTCACCGAATTTTTTAAGCTTTTGATAAACCTTAACGAGGGGTAAGTAAAGGTCAACGGAGGGTTTGCCGATTTTCAGAGCTGCTTCAAGTATACGTGCAGCCTTGGGATAATCGCCATTATTATAGGCTTCTTGTCCTAAGGTAGGCAGCTGGGTCTTCCGTTGTACTGTTTCCTGAAGTTTCAATCGAATTGTTTGTCCCAGGATTTCTACTCCAGAAAGGGCTGGATCTATCTGGCAAGGCTCTACTATGTACCGCAAAAGCTCTCTTATCAGCGGCTTATCGAAAGAACATGTAGCAGCTTCGCGAAGTTTTTGTTCAGCCTCTTGCAGCTTCCATTGTTTTAAGTGGACGAGGGCTTGATTCAAGAGATAAAAGGCTTTTAAGGTGGAGTTTTTCTCTCCATATTCTTGAACTTCACGAGAAGAGTAGGAGCTTATTTCAGATGAATTTTTCTGATAATAAGAAAGAGCTCTCATCAAATGCAGCTCGATAAGGATAAATTCGCTGGGTAGAAGAGCCAAAGCTTCTCGTTCCATTTGCTCAGCTTGGGTATTCTCTCCTTTTTTGCGCAGGATATGAGCCTTCAGGATGAAAATTTGCGCATTTAAATCTGCCTGAGGAGTGAAAGAAGACTTTAAAACATCCCCAGCGGTCGTAGCGGCCTCTTCAGCTTGTAGATGTTTATTTTGATCGAAGAGTATCCAACCTTTGGAGTAATAAGCCTCGCTGAGCAACAATTCGGAAGGTCGGCTAGGTGCTGTTAAAACTTTTTCACAATATTCTAAAGCTTTAGCGAAATCTTGCCTTTGACGATAAATCCGGCTTAAAGCAACCCAGACTTTCATCTTAAGATCAGGCCTAGGAGCGAGATGGCCTTGATCTAGAGAAGCTAGCAGCCCTTCTGCTTGGCGATAATGGTTGAAAGCCTCTTGAGGTTTATCTTGCATTTCTTCGATAGCGCCTAATTGAAGTCGAAGAGGGATTTCATTGTGGGGTATTACTAGAGGCGTTAAAGCAAGAGTGCAACATTCTGTTGCTGAAGCAAACTCACCGAGTCTTAGATAAGCCTGGCTGCATGCAAGGAAAGGGTCTACTAATGCACGATTGATGAGTGGTAAGGCGGCTTTAGCTTGGTCGTAATAACCTCGAGCCTCAGCCGATTTTTGTGCTTTTTCAAAAAATTTGCCGATCTCTAGAGCTAGCTCAGCTTTTTCTTGGCCTTGGGAGTTTAAATTTCCCTGGAGGAATGCATCATAGCATTCTATTGCTTTGTTTAACTGATTGCTCCTCAAATAAGCGTTGCAGCAATCATAGTTAATTTGATTGCGTAATGAAGGGATTTGGGCTTTTCCCAATGCTTGAGTATAGAAATTGATAGCGTCTGCAAAATCCCCTCGATCAAAAGCGTCATTTCCTGATTTCAACAGAGCGCGTGCTGCTGTCTGATCATCTTGGAGTTGTTGTTGGATTTTTCGGTGGCGCAAATAGGAAACAGCTGTATAGAGCCCTATCCCTCCGATGACAAGGATTCCAAACAAAACTGTTAATCGATGAGGGGTGAGCTTATGCTCAGCAGGAATAAGCCGAAAGGGATTGAACGTTTGCAAAGTTATCATCATACACCTGCTTGTTGAGGAATATTCTATAACAATAGAACCTATTTTGCCTCGGAGAAAACCTGTAATTTTCTCATTTTTACAATCTAATACGAGTCCGAGCTTTTTGGATTCTTTTTTTGAGCTGTTCAGCGGCAGATAGTTGAGCATCGGATGAGTCGATTTTTTCTCCCCATTCGAGAGGAAGGGGCAGCACAAATCGCAAATGAGAAGAGGGGAATGAGAGCTCTTGGCAGGTCATTTCAGCCCATTCCAAGGAGCAGATAGCATCGTTGGTGAGGCCTGCCTTATGCTGGCTTAACGCTTGATTGTATAAAATGATGGCAGCAAAAGCCCGGTTGGTTTCTATATTGTAGGTTGTAGCCTGGGAGTAATAGGTTGTAGCTGCTAGAAAATTGTTGGATCGATGATAGGCTATTGCGAGGATGAGATAAGTTTGCAGAAGGAGTAGGTTGCTCTTAGGGCGGAAGTTTAAAGCTCGGGTGCATTCGTCGATAACTTGCCTTTCTTTGCCTTGCTTGAGGTGGATATCTGCTTGAAGGCAGAGAAGCTGGGCGGGAAGATCGGAATCTCGGGTAGGATCTAAGGGAAGGGGTGCATCCCTTAAGAGGATGGAAACTCTTTCACAGCTCTCAGAACTTGCTTCATAATCGCCCATTTCGAGATAGGCACGGGCTTTTTCATAGTGGACTTTCAAGGGAGATGCTTGTCTGTGAGTCAGAGCATCATTAAAATGTTGTAGAGCAATAGCGAAATTACCCGCTTCAAAAGCTTGCTGTCCGAGACCCCAATAGGCGGGCACAGGAAGAGTTTGTCGATTCTTAAAATGGCAGCGGACTAATCCCATGGCTACCGTCAGAGTGGTGATGGTGCCCAACACGAACACAGTTATTGCCTGGATGTTGATATTCTCCTTGGAAGTTGCAAGGAAGGGACTTGATCCTACCGGAGTTAAGTGTGACATATCATCCTTTTGTTAAGAGAAAAAAAACTTTATGCCATACAAAGTTTGTTTGCAAGGAAAGGCTTAAAGCTTTGGATCTTAAGTAAGAGAAGAAGTTCCCTTTTTCAAAAGCATTTAACCCTTACTTTTGTGAATTGCCTGTGCGCTGTTGAAGTTGTCGGAGGGATCTTGCAGTGGTAAGGTTTTCATCCTTGAGCCTTTCTCCAAGTCTCTTTTTCAAGTCCGTAAGCCCAAGTATGCGGAAGAGGGATATCAAAAAGTCACTACCGACAGAAGCACTATCCATGGCGTCCAGTTTTTTCAGAGCAGCTTCAAAATCTAAAAGGGCCTTGGTGAACAATTCCATGGCAGTCTCATCAGATGCTGCTTTACCTTTCTGTAAATGAAAGTCTCCGCGCTTACACAAGATAGCAGCCTCTAAAACTCTGTTTCTTTGGGCATGGTCGAGAGCTTCTTTGTAGTTATAAGAGACTAATTTATCATCTGAGGAGGTGAGTGCGCGTAGGAGATGCGCGGCGATCAAGATTTCTTTGTTTTCAATGATAATATCGAGATGCATGACTTCCTCTGCTTTTTTGAATGCTTCTTCAGCTTTTCCACTTTTTATGAGGAGAGCAGATAGCAAGAGTAGTATTTCAGCTTTCATGCGCAGCTCTGGGTCATTCGAAGGCTTTCCAAGATGCTCTAGAGCCGACATACAATTCAAAAATGCAGGGATGGGAGATCCTGTATCGAGGAAATAATAAATCCTTGTGTAGTAGAACTGGATGAAAAGACCGCGGTTCTCTTCTGAAACCTCTTTTGTAGGCACAAGGAGGTAGAGATTTCCACAAGCTAGGTCAAGTGCCTGCTGAATACGAGAATGCTCCTTGGTTTTTCTTAAAGCTCGGGCCATCTCGATTAAAATTTCAAATTTGAGGCGAGGAGAATCAAAGGGGTCAGCAAAAACTGATACGGTCTTCCAAGAAAGTTCGTACTTTGCGAGAGCTGCATCCCAATCGCCTAAGTTGGCTAAAGCTTTTCCCCATTGAAGGTTGACGTCGGCTAAGAAAACTAGATTTTTCTTCGGGTGAGCGCTGTCAGCTAATGCAAGCCCGCAAGCTCCGATGGCTTCGTCGTATTTTTTCAGCCCGATATGAGCTTTAGCACAAAGGAGGTGAATTTCAGAAGGTGATCCTACTTTAAAGCGGAGAGCCCGCAAGCAATGCTCCAAAGTATCTTGATATTTTTTCTTTGCATAAGCTTTTTGGGCCCCGTCAAAAGATGTAGGCTGAACATTCCAACGGCGATAGAGAATGATTCCGACAGTTAAGCTCGCAATAGCTGCTCCAAATAATAGTGTAAGAGGATGGGTAAGGTTCTCCCGACGAAGGGGGAGGTTTTTAGTGAAATCGAAAGATGTAACTGATAGGGTCATATAGTCCTCAAGTTGAGCCTAAATTTTAACATTAGAAGCTGTATTTCTCTATTTAAAACCCTTTTAAAGCTCTTCAAAAGTGAAAGTAGAGGTAATGATCAGTTCAAGCCGGGGAAAGTAGACTTTAAACATCTGGATGAGGTCTCTGTCACTGTCAGAAACATGGATGGTTGCAAGCTGAGAGAGGTTTTGACAAATTTCTTTCACATTTTCAGGGCAGAGGGGATTTCCTCTTAAGGATAATTGGGTTAAGCAGGTTAAAAATTTCATCTCGGGAGGGAGATAGGTGAGCTTGCAGCCATTCAGATTAAGATGTCTGAGTTGAGTAAAAAGTTTAATTTGCGGGGGAAGAAAGGTCAGTGCGCCCGGTTTAAATTTCAATTCCTGGATGTAGAAAAATCGCAGAGAGGTGCCGTCTAACCATCTTTCACAAGAAGAGATGAGCTGCTCATCAACAGGGCTATGAAAGGGGATCAAATAGGATTGCGACAAGACTGCAATGCAAAAGGCGCGCAGGCTAGCGGATTTTTCTTTGGAATTGCACATCGCGGCTGCTTGCCCAAGAAAAAGAGGAGAAAAAGGATCCGAATGCTGACAAAGATGCCTAAGATCGATACCCCTTTTCTTCGCATCAGCGATCACGGCATTATAGACTGCTTTAACCTTGAAAGATGGGGTTGAAGAAAGAGGGATATACTTAACTAAAGCGGGATATTTTTGATATTCGCTCAGCAGCACGTAACTCATGGGAGCAGACTTAGACAGCGCTTGGCAGCTCCGATTGATCCCCGCAGTCCTGAGAGGCTGTGCAACGAGGGCTAAGATGTAAAAGTGAAGTTCTCGGGGAAGTTTGTTCCAAGGGCAAGGGTCGGGATCTTTTCGTTTCCCCATGCAAGGGACAAAGGAGCGGGCTGAGCTGAATAATAATTTCGAAAGATCGCTTAAGCTTACCATCTCATTAAAACATCAACGAGGGGCTGCTGTCACAGACGATGATCGAATGAAGGCTTCGTTGATTTTGAGGTTATTTTGGCAAATTTTCGATTTAAACTGCAGGGCTACTTTGCTCTCCTAGAGCTGCAAGCCCTTCTTGAATTCTTTGATGCAGGTTCTCGAGTTTTCCAATTTTTATGAGGGCTTGCCAAAGGTCATTACGAGCAGGATTGTATAATTTGGTGTTTGCTGGAAGGATATTAAAATCTTCCTGAGCTTTTCTAAAAGAATCCGCGCTATTGCCTGAGCGAGCCTTTTGAAGATAAGCATATCCCCGCTCGCATTGAATAAGTGCCTTCAGAGAGTCATCATTTTCAACATTTTCGAGGGCTTTTGTGAAAGACGTAATCTTGTCGTCAGTATTCTCTGTATAACGAGCTCTTAAGAAATAAGCCGCGGCCACGACTTCTTTGTCGGAAACCTCAATTTCTTTTTGCCTGACTCCGGGATCCAGTAGCATGGGAGGCGGGTCTAGATCAAAAACTGTTGCAACAGCAGCAGCGGCATCGTCCCTATCACCCTTCTCCTCATGAATGAGCGCTTTCAAAAGGAGTATTTGCGCTTTCAAGTTGAGCTCTTGGTCATTCGAACGTGTTTGCAGGGGGTCTAAGGCGTCCTTGCATCGGACTAAAGCATTACGGGGTTGATCAGCAAGCAGGAGTAAAAAAGCCCAGCAATAATAGGCATGGGATAGAAGCTGGATATCTTTTAGTGCAGGAGAAGCTTTTGTTCCAAGATACTCTTCAGCAATCCCTACTGCAGATCTGAGGGTCGAAGAAGCTGTTTTATAATCGGCCTCTTTTTTTGCGATCGCTAGGCTTTTACCTATAAGGATCTCAACTTTGAGGCGAGCAGGGACTCGAGGATCATTAGGAAGCAAGCATCCCCAAGCAGTGTTATACTGTTGAAGGGCATAATCTAGACCATTACACTCTCGTTGCCAGATATTGCCCAATAGAAGATAGATCTCTGCAGCGAGAAGAGGTTGATCAGCTAAAGGTTGTAGGGCAAGGGATTGACAAATCTGCATAGCTTTGTTGTTTTGCCTTAATGCGAAATAAATTTGAGCTTGCAAGAGATGAATCTCTCGAAGATCTCCTCTTTTGGAATTAAGAGCATCTTCACAATGGCTGAGCGCGCTTGCATAACCTTCTTTTAGGTAATCTCCCTTAGCAAAGAGCTCTTGGGCTATTTCCAAGGAGTTTTTTGCAGCGGGTTGAACCCTTTTTCTTCGATAAAAAATAAAATAAAGAGTAGCTCCAACGGTGAAGGCTAAACTAGCGATGATGACGACTCTAAATAACGTAGAGATTCGATCAGAAGAAGCAGGCTTACTTGAAGGGATGTGGGAAGGCGAGGAAGATACAGCTTTTACCTAAGGGTCTCCGTGATTAGAAGAAATTTAATTCAAAAGCAGCCTTTCTTGCTTCAGTTTTTTGAGGTCTTTTAAAAACCGGTCCGATTCTTTCTTTTTTCCTGCGCAGTGATAAAAGAGGGCAAGCTGCCGATAAAGCTGCATCTTTTCCCAGAGGAGGGCGTGCTCGATCCATCCTTTTTTCAGATCGATTTTGCGGGCAAGGAAAAGCCCCAGCAAGGACGAGGTGCGGGGATACGGCATTTCTAAAACGGCGCTGAAATGGGCCTTTGCAATATCTTGCCCTTCGGTGGCCCAAAGATAACATCCGTAGAGAGGAAATAGAGGCGAGGTTTCAGAAGAGAGCTGCTCAAAAGTATATTTCTCAAAAATCTTCCCGGCTTCTTCCCAACCATCGGTGAAGAGAAGCGCCCAAAGCCTTAAGACGTCATCTTGGACATACGGAAGGATATCCCTTGCATGGCCGGTATCGAGGGCGTTTTGAAAGAGATAGTGAAGTAATCGGGGCGAGCCTTTGAAGGAAACTTTTTTCTCCTGCGCGGAGGCAGCCGTTTGGATTTCAGGGAATTCAGCCAGGCGGGGATTTTCTTTCACGAGTTTATAGCAGCCGAGCTCCAAAAGAGCGTAGAAAGCATCTTCGATATCGGGGCCCATTTCAATCATCTCCAGGAGCGGGATAGGCCGGGCGAGAAGGAAGGCGAGTTGGACAGCGAGGGCGTCCGGGTTGAAAAAGGGAAGCGTTTCCCAGTTGTCCCGCATGCTGTTGATCAGTTTTTGATGATCGGGGATCGCATAGATCTGAGGCAGATGGAGTAGAGTTAGAAGGGCAAAGTAATAGGCGGAAAGACGATCATGTGAAGAGGATTCATGCAGCCTGAAGATCACATGTTCGACGAGCCTTGGGAATAGGGGGTGCTGGGGGTATTTGCGGATGGCGAGCTCTAAACATTTTGCCTCTTCTTCTTTTTCTCCCATCGCTTTATAGACGAGGGATTTGCCTAAATATTCGAGAGGAGCGCCGGCGGTGGTGTGGAGTTTTCCAAATTCTTCCAAAGCGGCGCTCAAGAGTTGGGCTCGGCCTTTGGGTTTGATGCTCGCAAGGCCGGCCTCTAGGAGGGTAACGCCCGCGCGGAACAAAGCCTCTCGCCCTTCGGTGCGTCCGGGGAAAGAGATGGCTATCCGGCGATACTCGGAGAGGGCCTTCCCATAATCTTTATCGGCTAAAAACGCATCGGGGATGGCTAGGCAGCTCACAGTGACGTTCTGGCTTCCGATGAAGACTTTGAGATGGGAAAGCTCTAGATCGGCATCGCGTAAAAGAAGTCCGATATGCGTTCCTCCGAGAGGGGTATGGCTGATATAGTGGCACCGGAGCACATCGTCGACAAAGACATGGAGATGACTGTCGGTCTTTTCGATGCGGATGAGATGCCAAATCTCAGGCTGCAGGAAGACGTCGCTTGCTTCCATGACTTCGATGTTGCAACGGAAGAGCTTGCATCCTGGATCTTGCTGAGAACCTATCCACACGCAGTAGCCGTCCATGAGGTCGTGCCGCTCGGAAGCTTCAGGAACATTGAGCAGGAAGCCGATCCCGCTGCTATTTTGCCCTAAACGAATGAAAGCCTCGATTTTAGTATTTCCCGAAAAGGAAGCTTGGGAAATCATCAAATTGACCCATTCCATCACTTCGGTGGACCGGGTGATGGCGATATGCTTGGCAAGCAAGACGTTTTCTTGGAATTCCCAATCTTCTTTCCGCTCGATTTTAAGCTCTTGGACAGGAACCCATTCAGGCCTTCCTTCCATAAAGCTTTCAACATCGGCAATCATGTCGCTGACATGTTTATAGCGGAGCTCTTTCATAGGCTGCAGACATTTTTTGACGATCTGGTTGAGCGCATGGGGAATATCCCGGTAGGGAGCCGCTTCAATCGGGTCGATGAGCTCTTCGTAAGACCACATCTTTTGGAATGACTCTAGATCGATCCGTTTAAAAGGGAGCTTGAGCGTTAAAATCTGATAGAGGATAACTCCCAGAGCGTAAAGATCGGTCTGTTCGGACGCAGGCTCGCTTTGGACCCTTTCAGGGGCAAGATAAGCGAGAGTCCCGACGACTTTACCGGGTCTTGTTAGGTGAGGAGAACTGGGGATCTCTTCGTTTTCAGACTCTTTTTCAGGCTGATCGATATATTCAGCAAGCCCCCAGTCCAAGATCAAAACTTCGCCGAACTTTCCGACGATGATGTTCTCAGGCTTTAAATCGCGGTGTAAAATTCTCCTCGAGTGGCAATAGGCAACCGCTTGGCAGATGTTCAAAAAGATTCTCATGAGGGAAGAGATGGGAGCGGGATCAGAGCTTTTCAAAATTTGTTTTAAAGTTTCTCCCTCGACATACGGCATGGTGTAGTAGACATCCGACTGCTCGCTAATGGAAAAAATAGGAATAATCGAAGGGTGGGTGAGCTTGGCGGCGATATGGGCCTCGCGTAAGAAGCGTCGCTGGATCGATTTGAACTTTTTCAAGTCCTCCCGGATCCGTTTGAGGGCGACGTGGCGCTGGCAGATGTTATCATAGGCAATGAACACCTCGCCCATGCCGCCTTTGCCTAAACTCCGAATTAATTTATAATTATTTAAATCCATTGCTAGAAATATACAGATTCAGGAACATAAATCAATGACTAAACACCCCAAAGACATAATACTGACCGGAGACCGTCCTACAGGCCCTTTACACCTAGGCCATTTTGTGGGATCTTTGAAAAATCGGGTTCAAATGCAGGAGACGTATCAGCAGTTTATTATCATTGCAGATGCCCAAGCCCTGACCGACAACGCCGACAATCCGATGAAAGTCCGGGAAAATGTCCTCGAAGTCGCCCTGGACTACCTGGCCGTCGGCATCGACCCTCTCAAGTCGACGATTTTCATCCAATCGCTGGTTCCTCAGATCGCTGAGCTCACCCAATACTATCTCAATCTCGTCACCTGGAATCGCCTCAAACACAATCCGACCGTCAAGCAAGAGATCGTGCAAAAAGGGTATGGGGAGAGCGTCCCTGCCGGTTTCATGGTCTATCCCGTCAGCCAAGCGGCCGACATCACGGTCGTCAAGGCGACAATAGTCCCCGTCGGGGAAGATCAGCTTCCGATGGTTGAGCAGACGAACGAGATTGTCCGCCATTTTAACCGCATCTACAAGACCGATGTTCTTGTGGAAGCCAAGGCGATCATCCCGAAGTTCTCGCGGCTGCCTGGCATTGATGGGAAAGCTAAAATGAGCAAGTCGCTGGGCAATGCTATTTTCCTTTCAGACTCTGCCGATGCCGTCGTGAAAAAAGTGAAAGGGATGTACACCGATCCCAACCATTTGAAAGTCGAAGATCCCGGTCAAGTCGAAGGAAACCCCGTCTTCGAATATCTCGATGCGTTTGATCCTGACACTGCCAAGGTCCAGGAGCTCAAAGACCATTATACTCGAGGAGGGCTCGGAGACTCTGTCGTTAAAAAGTACCTGACAGAAGTGCTGCAAAGCTTCCTCGAGCCAATCCGCCAGCGTCGTGCTATTTTTGCTCAAGATAAAGCGGCGGTCTGGGATATCCTAAAGAAAGGCACCGAGCGTACTTGCGATGTCGGCGCCCAAACCCTCTCCGATGTCCGTAAAGCTATGTGCCTCGACTATTTTGGTTGATAAATCATTGATTATCAGGTTGTTAATTTCTGTGATTCATACTTCTAGAAAAATTGTCGTAAATGAGATCTAGAATCCTATTTTTTAAATAAATTCTTTAAAAAGAAATGCCTACATTTTCTTATCGCTAATCTCAAGTTTTGCTAAAATTATCGCCAATTAAGGAGCTATCAATGAGCCAACCAGTAAAAAGAGATGCTGCAACTCAAGGTCCAGAAGAATTTCGCCTTAAACGTCCAACTCTCAAGAGAGCGGTAAAAGCAGAAGAAATTTTATCCTCTTCGCCTCATCCTTCTCCAGAACGTGAAAATCCTTTAAAAAGAAGGCTCAGTTCAAGCCCTCCTTCTGTAGACTTGGATAATGTAGTGCAGATTGAAAATATAACAACAGAGTCAAAAACAGCAAGTGTAGCAGGTCACATATTATCACCTCCACCAGCAGCAGCAGGTGTTGCGGACTTACCGTTATCTGCTTTTTCTACTCCTCCTTCAAAACATCATAGACGTGTTTCTTTTTCATCAACACCAGGTTCAGAAAAAGGATCACCTCGATCAAAAACAACGGTATCACCTTTCGCACTTGGAATAGCAAATGAGCGGATAGAGCAGTCGAAGCTTGAAAGAAGAAAAAGGCTCCAAGCGTTCACTGATAATTTACCACAGC
This sequence comes from Verrucomicrobiota bacterium, assembly GCA_018239715.1. GTDB lineage: Bacteria > Chlamydiota > Chlamydiia > Chlamydiales > Rhabdochlamydiaceae > PALSA-1444. Next base: position 61,349 of record JAFEGW010000001.1, on the reverse strand, counting down.
GGATCGAAGCTTTTGAGAAAGATTTGCAACCTTTAGGAGAGCTGGCAAAAGAGTATTGGGTTTTGCGAAAAAGAGAAAATATAATCAATGGTAAGATCATTGATTTGCAAGGAATCTCCCCTACAGAAAGTACGGAAAAAAGAGAGACAGAGACTGAAATTGCTAAATTTGAAAGTGAATTAGAATTAGTTGAAAAAGAGGTAAAGAAAAAAGAAGAAGCTCTAAATGATTTGAGAGCAGAATTATTGAAAAAATTTCCAGATTTAAACTTTGAGAAAGATGATTTTTCTAGTTATTATCGCGCTAGCAATACAAGTGATGAGCATCTAAAACTATTGCAAGAAATGCTCTGTGAACAATTAGCTAATAAGTGTGTTAATAGAAGGCTATTTCTTGTCCGTGTTGTAAAAGATATAGAAAAACACAAAGAGGACATCGTTAAGGGATTCTACAGAAAAGATGTAGATGTTAAGACTTTAGAAGAGATTTCATTTAACCCTGTCTTATCATCTGCTGAAACACATAATCGAGGAGAAGTAGCGACTAGAATTGAGTTTTTTCAGAAAAATCAGCTACTCTTCACTGTCTACTATAAACCTCGAGATGCAAGAATAGACGCTGCTGTCATTGATCTTTTTAGAGCCATCAACCGACTGCCACCTGATTCAAAATTACTCAAAGTAAAATTGCCCGAGTATCAGATTGTTTCTTTTGTAAATAACGATGAAAATTTCAGTATTTGGGAATATATTGACGGGAAATCTCATGAGGGCAGAGCTAATGCTGTTATCAATCATTTGAAAGCTGATCAAAAAATCAACTCACGTCAAGAGAAAATCTTATTAGATAAACTTCGTCGATTAGAGTCTGTATGTCAACCGATTGCCTTAAGTGATTTGCATACAGCAAACGTTCTTTTCAGAAATCTTTCGAGTGAGGATCCAGAAATTGTTCCCATTGATCTTGAAAGTATACAAGAAGATGCTGGAACAGGGTTATATGAAGGCAAAGCGCCGGAAATGCATTTATCTCCTCAAGAGTCAGAGTTAGTAAAGAAGTTTCGTAATAACATTTATTCTACTCCATTTAGGCTGGTGTCCTTAGCTACTGGTGAGTTTGAGGGTTCTTTGCTTGAGCCTACTTCCTATGAGAAGTTCGCGGAGTTATTTATGCAGAAGTTAGAAAGCCAAGACTATCAATTTCTTTCTTCAAAAAAAGAAATATTTCAGCTAATTTTAGATGACTATCTTAATAATGATATTCCGTATTTGGTAAGTTATCAAGAAGGTGTATTTTATGGGCCTCTAAAGCATGGAAAGAAGATTGCAATAAAAAAACTTGAAGAGGAGAAAAAATAATGGCCATTCATATGAAAGTCAATGATGCGGATTTTTCAATACATGCTGAATTATTGAGAAAAGAAGTTGCTGAAGCTTATCTACTGAAAACTGTTCAATGGATTAAGGAAAAAAATATAACCAGTGAAACAAGAATTAATAGTACAGCTGATATTTTCTTCAAGAAAGCTGAAGAAGAATTTAAGCAAAGATTACAGAAAGACTTTCCGCATCCTGCTTATGGACCAAATATTGGTTTAGCCTGCTTAGGATCTATAGGTTTTTTTGATAAGTATCGAAAAAGAACAAAAATGTCTTTTAACAATACTAACTTAGCGCTGCAAGTATGAGCCTATCCGAATAAAATTTTAAGTAGTAAGATGCTTGTGTTTTAAAAGAGCAAGCATACAACATTGCTTTCATTTGTCAGATTCACAATAGAAAACCATCCAAGGATTGATTAACTGGACTCCTCCTCCATAACGTGGAGTTCCTCGAGCGGATTTTAGAAAAGTTTGGAACTCGATTCTATTTGTTTTAACGAGAGATTGCCGTTGAGCAGATATTCCTATAAACACCAGTTTATATTGTTCAAAATCAACAGCACATCGTTGGTTGATAATTCTGAAACAAGCATATGTGTTTGATAAGGTGTTAAGTGGCCTTTTTCAAGCCGGTCTAGCCGAAAAGAAAATAGACCTAAGTCAGGTAGCCATCGACGGCTCTTTTTCCCTCAGGGCCTGAAGGAGGAGAAGTTGACCATGGCTACAAAGGAAAATGATCCCTTCTTCATCTTATTACAGGCAAAGAAGGGAAGCCGCTTTGGATCGCCACAACCTCAGCCGAGGAGTATGAGAAGATCCAAGCGATTGGTTTGCTAGATCAACTGCAAATCAATAGATGTAAGAATAACAAACAAATGACAAAAATAGCCCATTATGTGCTGAGTAGCCTGGGATAATTGTGCTACCTAAGGTTTGCCTAGATAATTCATTTGTTAGAAGGCACAATCGAAATCTTTTCGAAATAGATATGACCTAGAGGGGAGACCTCAAAGCCCTTGACGTGCGGCTGGATCAGAAAAGCGTAATTATCGTGATAAAGACAGGCAATAGGCATCTCCTCGAGGAGGAGTTTTTCGGCTTGTTGGACTTTTTGTAAGTAGGCTTCCCGCACAGGGGATTTCAGAGCTTGCTCGAGGAGTTGATTATACTTTTCGCTGTGCCATTTAGGGTAATTGCGATGGCTTGTCTTATCTTGGAACCGCTCTAAAATGTTCATCGGGTCGCTGTAGTCGGCAAGCCAGGCAAACAGCCCGATGGAAAAAGCCCCTTTTTTCGACCTATCGTGGAGATTTTTAAATTCGACACTTTCTAAATCCACCTGCACCCCGAGCACTTTTTCCCAGCGGTTTTGTAGCTCTTGCACAAGGGACTGGTTCACTGCACTCGAGCAGTACATGAAAGAGATGTTGCGCAGATCTTCGCGTTGGATTTGCAACTCATCGAGTCCTTTTTGCAAGAACTCTTGTGCCTTCTGAAAATCGGCATCGGTAAAAAAGTGGGGCTGGCCTGGAGGCAGCAAGGAAGGAGGAATGATAGTGAGGGCAGGTTTTTGGTCCATTTGGGCGATGTGGTCGACAAGATCTTTTCGGTTGATGGCATAGGCAAAAGCGCGCCGGATATTGACGTTGCTGAATGGGAAATCAGCCGTATTGAAAGCGAGAAATTTTGTCGTAGCGACAGGATAGGTTTTTAAGAGTCTTTTTTTCTCAGTGTCATGCCGGATCATGGAAGGGATAAATGAAAGAGGAGCCCCCACTAAATCAAAATGGCCGCTGGAAAACAAATAGAGGACGGTGGCCTCGTTGTCGATGATCTCAAAGGAGACGCGGTCGAGCTTAACTTCACGTGCTTGATGGAAGTGCGGGTTTTTCTCGAGGACGAGTTCTTGATTGAGTTTCCAGTCTTTCAAAACAAAAGGGCCGTTGGAAACGAAGTATTTTGATGAGTCGGCCCAATCGGGCTCTTTAGAGTCGAGTTGAAAGTTGACAGGCAGGAGGACCGAGGAGGCAACCGTTTGTAAAAAATAGGGGGCTGGAGCTTCAAGCTCGACGACCAATGTTTTGGCATCTTTAGATGTGATGCCGACTTGGTAAAGAGGGATTTCTCCTTTTTTGGCTTGCCGAGCGTTCTTAATCAAATAAAGGAGATAGGCATCAGGGCAAGGAAACACCGGGTTCAGCATGCTCTTCCAACTCTTTTCAAAATCATAGGCAGTCACAGGAGTCCCATCTGACCACACCGTGCCACGCAAATGAAAAGTGTAAATTTTCTGGTCAGGGGAGACTTCGTAAGATTGAGCTTGAGCAGGAGAAAGGGTTAGGTCGGGATTGAGTTTTAAAAGCCCTTCGAACAGCATGAAGTGCAGTTGGGATGCGACCATATCGTTTCCCTTGCGAGGGTCTAAAGAGACAGGCTCTTTCTTCAGGTTAATTCTCAGATGTTGCTTAGCCTTACTCATGGAGGGGTCTATTTTATCGCACGACATTAATAAACACATAATCGCTCCGAAAAAAAATAGTAAAGGCTTCATTTTTGATTTCTCAACTTTTGAATGGAATAATAATACTCTTTCGTTCGATATTATGGGAATAATTTAGATAGAAGTTGACATCGGTTTGCAGACAGATTTATGATGGGCGTACTTTAGAAAATTTGTATGGAATTGAACTTCACTCATGGAGCTCTAATGGGAGCTGCAGCCGGGGCTGTAGTAGGCCACATTTGCTGGCAGAGGCCTTGGTTTGGAGCTACTGGAGGCGTTATCCATGCGACGGCAGCAGTAGCTGTTAATACTCTATTCGGGCGGAAGGTGTTTTATGCCTATGTCGTGGTCCAGGGCCTTGTGGGTCTGGGTAAATTGGGTAAGTATGTAGAGCGATTGCAATTACGAGAAAATATCGAGCGCTTTTTACGAATGCACCCTCCTAAGGCTTAAGGAATCATTGCGAGGTCGGGGCGGCGAGAGAGGCGCGAAAGAATGGCAAAGTTAAAATCCTCGACATTCGATTCATTTAAGTCGATCGAGAGGGCATGGCTTCCGAAGCATTCAATCCCTAAATTCACTTCATTTTTGTCCGGATTGAAAGAGACGCTTTCAAGGCCGATTTCTTTCGAAAAGAGTCCAGTTTTCACTGTAAATTTGACATTATTAAATTTAACCGAGGCGTCTTTGAGGCTGGCTGTTCCTTCGATTTTTCGGGGAAGGGCAACAGAGGTGCCCCGGACGATCCAACCCACGAGGTTAGCCACCATCGTTTTGAGCAAACCTTCTTTTTTCAATTGGAGGGATTTAAGATGGAAGACTTGCTGTTCGACAAATTCGATCCGGAATTTAGAAGCGGACCCTGACCATTTGAAAACGAAGCTTTGAGAAAGAAGAGGCTCTATTGCTGCAAACTTCTCCTTCAAAACTGTCTTGAGCAGTTCTCGGACAATATCCGGCTGATCTTTTTTGTCTGAGTCAGGAATCTTGAGATCGAGTTTCAAAATCATACCCTTCGGAAGAGTTAAAATGACAGTAGCAGGATTTTCTGCTCCTCTCCAATCAATGTGGATATCTTGCGTCGGGAGAGTTAAAAGCAGGTCCATGATCTCGCGGAGTTGATGGGCGTCTTTAATTTTCGAAGAGAGTTTTTGACTTAAAAGCTTTTCAATCCCGGGATGGAGATCTGCAGGTAAAGTATCCGGAGATGCGGGTGTTTTTGTCGGAACGATCAGCTGGGCATGACCCAGCAGGCCTAAATCCGGCAGTTTAATTTCTGAAGATAGGGTGACATTTTCTGACAGTCCTACTTTCAGATCGAGCGCTGTACTTCCAGCAAAAAGCTTTTTGACCATCGGCAAAAAAGACACCGGGATCTGGATCAAGTTTTTGATGGTTTCAAAAACAGGTACTGTAGGTTTCTCAGGTGCCCGTTTGACAGCAGTCTGTTTTTTTGCAGCAGCCGCTGAGAGAGGTACGGGACTATCAAAGGGGATAAACTCAAAATCAATCAGGCTTTTGCCTGCTGGTTTTTGAGGCGCAGGCTTTTTAGATTCATTCAAGTCGATTGTGATCTCGGGTAAATCGACATCGACGATCAGCGAAGTTGAGAGATTTAATTTGATCGTATTCTTGATAGGATCATAAGCAATTTTCTTCATCGTGATATCTTTATCCGGCAAGGGGAACTTTTTCTTGATCTGGAAGGTGGTCCCTGGGCCGAATTCAATGGAATTTTCTTTAAAATTCACTGTTCCAGTCAGGGATTGGGGAAGCACGACAGTGGTATGGGATCCAAGCAAACTTGCCAAACCTTCATTTTCAATCTCGAGTTTGTGGAGCCGCAGGGCGATCTGCTGAGGAAATTGAATCTTAAATTGTGAATGGGAGCCAGCCCAAGTAAAGACCATATCTTTCGACAGAAGGGAAGCTATGCCTTTATAATTCTCTTTTAGAAGGGTTTGCAAGAAAGCGTGGAAATCGTTTTTTTCGTTGGGCTGCAGGGGGATTTCAAAAGTCAATTTTAATACAGCTCCTCCGGGGAGGGTCACGCTGATGTCGGCAGATCCCTTAACCCATGTCAAATGGATTAATTGAGAGGGAAGGGTCAAAAGGATTTTAAAGATATCTTCTTGAAATTGAAGGTCCTTTGCTTTTTGATCGTCGGTGAGTTGAAGCTTTTCAGCTGTTTTTGGATCCACGGATAGGAGTTTAGCCAGCAGAGTTTTCATGAGCTTCTCCATAGCAGGGTCCACTTCAACAGCTGCATCCTTAGCAGCTGGAGGGACTAAAGGAACTTGAAGCATTGCTTTTCCCTTGAGGCTTCCGCTAGGAATAGTGACATTGGTAATAAAACCCAAAAATTGATTTTCTATACTTGCCTGGACATCCAACTGAGTCCCCTTTTTCATCACCATTTCGAGTAAAGGAGAAAGGGACGGAGGAAGAGAGAGCCAATTTTTAAGCTTCTCAAAAGCCGAAATAGGTTCTTTCAATAGTTGTCGGATTTGAGAGATTGCTTCTTCTTTTTTTTCAGCCTGCTTTTCTTCTTTGGCAACTTTCACACGGAGAGGGTCTTGGTCGAGTTTTTTAACATTCTTTCCTTGGAAAAATTCAGCCATAGACTCTTTAAGACTGTCTAGAAACTCACAGATATAATGGAAGAACGAATCGGAAACCATCACAGCACTATCAGAAACGAGGTATGCTGTCGTAATCTCTGCTTTAGACGAACTCAATTTTATTTGTTCTAAAACCATAATTAATCCAATTTAAACTTTAATTAGTATTATACTTAAAATTAAGTTATATAACAATCGAATTAATAAACGATTTAATAGATAAATATTAAAATTATTATTGAATAAATTTATATTTTTAATTATTTAACTAGTTAATAATAAATGATTTATGAAATATCAAAAAAGCCTCGGATTTATCTCATTTTATCCAAGGTTTTGTACCCAGTGAAGGAGAAAAGGCAAAAAATTTACCTTCTTTTCATACAAGGTCTTTAAGAAAACGGCCTGTCACGGATTGATGATTTTGAGCGATTTCTTCAGGGGTGCCCTGGGCGATGAGATGCCCCCCTTTATTGCCGGCGCCAGGACCCAAATCGAAGATCCGGTCGGCACTCAGGATCACATCGAGATTATGCTCAATGAGAACTAGGGTATTGCCGCGGTCGACGAGTTCATGGAAAATGGCCAGGAGTTTAACGATATCATCGGCATGGAGCCCGATGGTCGGCTCGTCAAAGAGGTAGAGGGTCTTGCCCGAAGACCTTTTGGCAAGCTCGCGGGAGAGGCGGATCCTCTGCTGCTCGCCGCCGGAAAGAGTGGAGATTTCCTGTCCAAGCTGGAGATAGTCGAGGCCTACGGCCATGAGCGTGTCGAGGATTTTAACGATTTTAGGGAAGGCATCGAGGAATTCCCGGGCCTCTTTGACTGTCATCTGGAGGATATGCCCGAGGTGTTTGCCTTTGAAGTGGATCGAGAGGCTTAAAGGATTGAGCCGATAGCCGTGGCAGGCTTCGCAGACCATTTTCACGGCGGGAAGAAATTGGAGTTGGATCGACTTCGTTCCAATCCCATAGCAAACGGGGCACATGCCCCGGCGGTGGTTAAAGCTGAAGTGTTTGGCCTGGAGCCCTTTTGTCTGAGCCGCGGGGATTTGAGCAAAAAGGTGGCGCAGCGGTGTTAGAAGATCGACATAGGTCGAAACATCCGAGCGGCTTGTTTGACCGAGTGGATTTTGGTCGAGGACAATGAGCTTGTTGAAGGGAGTAGCTTCGAGGTTTTTTTCGACCGTCGGTTTTAAAATGTCGTGCAAAAGAGTCGATTTCCCGCTGCCGGAAACTCCGGTGATGCAAGAGAAAAGAGAGACCGGAATCTCGATATCGAAGTTTTTCAAATTATGCAGCTGGCAGTTTTTAAGGGAGAAAAACGCTTTCGGCTTGCGACGTGATGTTGGAATGGGAACTTTCTTACGGCCGCTGAGATAGGCCCCTGTGAGGGACTCGGGATTTTTTTCAATTTGAGAGAGCGTCCCTTGCGCAGTGATTTTTCCTCCTTCTTTTCCGGCTTTGGGCCCGAAGTCGAGAATGTAATCTGCAATGCCGATCGTCAGAGGATCGTGCTCCACAAGGAGAAGAGTATTGCCCATGTCGCGAAGCTTCAGGAGAGCTTGGTTTAGGAGCTCATTATCGAGCGGATGCAGGCCGATCGTCGGCTCGTCGAGAACATAGAGACAGCCGGTCAGGCCGCTGCCGAGCTGCCGGCTCAGGCGGATCCGCTGGGTTTCTCCGCCGCTTAAGGTAGGAGCGCTCCGCTCTAAAGCGAGATAGCCCAGCCCGATCGCTTGTAAGAAATGGAGGCGGTGATGGAGCTGGCGGTAGGTTTCTTCGAGGAAAGGAGGGACTGTAAGTTTGTTCATAAATGCGAGAGCATCATCGATGGGGAGTTTACAGAAATCAGCGACGGAGAGATGGTCGATTTTAACATGGCGGGCAAGGCTGCTCAGGCGCGAGCCTTGGCAAGAAAGGCAGGTGGTCTGCGTCAAAAGGGGAGAAAGATATTCCCGCAGGTCGGAGCGAATTTTCGCCGCTTTTCCCAGCACGTGATTAAGCCCCAGCCACTGAAATCCTTTCATTTCCATGGGACCCTGCAGGAAAAGCTGCAGATGTTCGGAGGGAAGTTTTTTCAGCGATTCATAGGGATCGATATCGTATTTTTCCAAGAGATTTTGAACAAAACGGATCGCCTGCGGAGTGGAAGTATCCTGCCATAAAGCGCGGAGCAGTGCAGTGGGTGAAAGAGCGGCCAGCTCTTTATTGCGGAGCAGATCAATCCCGTATTGAAATCCGAGCCCTAAACAGTCTGGGCACATCCCTTGCTCGGTGTTGAAAGAAAAGGTATGAGGCGTAATCGACGGATAAGATTTCCCCGTGGTCGGATCGGCAAAGGCCAAGTTGAAGAAAAGGTCTTTTCCTTCCACATCGACATAGAGATTTCCTTTGGATGGAGAGGCAGCCTGTTCAATAGCTTCTAGCAGCCTTTTCCGGATATCAGGGGAAACGACACAACGGTCGATCACAAGAAAAAGCGCATTTTTACGATGAGGATCAAAGGAGATAGGACTATCGAGTTCATAATAGGTTCCGTTGAGGCGGATGCGCAGATATCCTTGCTTTTGAAGGCGGTCTTTTAGCTCTTCGAACGTCTCTTGTTTCTTGAGCTGCAGCGGAGAGAGAATTTGAAGGCGGGTTTTCTCGGGGAGCTCCAGTAGCTTATCCGCCACGTACTCTTTGCTGATGGCGACAATTTTAGCCCCTGTCTCCGGTGCATAAGGGATGCCCAGATATGCATAGAGGATCCGCAGGAAATCGTAAGCTTCGGTCATTGTTCCGACGGTGCTGCGGGGATTGCCGGCATGGCTTTTTTGCTCGATAGCAATGGCAGGTGAAAGTCCGTCAATATGCTCGATTTTAGGTTTGGACATCTGCTTGATAAACTGGCGGGCAAATGGCGACATTGAGTCGACATAGCGGCGCTGCCCTTCGGCATAAACAGTCTCAAAGGCAAAAGAGCTTTTACCGGAGCCGGAGGGTCCGGTGCAAAGCGTGATTTTCCCTCGAGGAATTTGGACCGTGATATCTTTGAGGTTATTTTGAGTGGCCCCTTCGACGATGATCGATTCAAGAGGTTTAACAGGAGTGATTTCAACGGCGGGTGCTTCAAAATGTTCCCTAAGGGCCTGGGATGTGGCTGTTTTTCCTTGAGTGATTTTTTCCGGAGGCCCTTCTGCCATCAACTTTCCTCCGCCAGGCCCTCCTTCAGGGCCGAGCTCGATGATCCAATCGGTCGTTTTGACTAGGTCCATGTTATGTTCAATCACGAGGACGGTGTTGCCACGGTCGACTAGAGATTGCAAAATCTCAATCAACTTGCCGATATCATGAAAATGAAGTCCTGTGGTGGGTTCATCGAGAATATAAAATGTTTTCCCTGTCGAAGGCCGGGAAAGTTCTTTGGCGAGCTTGATCCTTTGGGCTTCTCCACCGGATAAAGTCGGCGAAGGCTGCCCTAAGCGGATATAATCAAGACCGACGCGGAGAAGGGTTTCGAGTTTGACTTTGATGTGGGGAAGCGCGGAGAAAAAGTCTGCCGCTTCGGCAACGCTCATTTCCAGAACATCGTGAATGTTTTTCCCTTTGTAGAGGATGGAGAGAGTCTTTTCATCGAACCGTTTTCCTTCGCAATGGGTGCAGGTCACCCATTCATCTTCCAAAAAGTCCATGTCGATTTTGACCATCCCCATGCCGCTGCAATGAGGGCAGGATCCCTCTTTGACATTGAAGCTAAAACGGCCCGGCTTAAATCCCGAGGCAATACTCTCCGGAAGCTGGCTGAAGAGATCCCGGATATCATCAAACAATTTAATGTAGGTAGCAGGATTTGAGCGGGGAGTTCTTCCAATCGGCGTCTGATCGATGGCAATGACCTTATCGATCAGATCTAATCCTTCGATCTTTTGATGTTTGCCGACAGGCAGGCGGCTCTTGTGCAGATGATTAGAGAGAGCAGGATAAAGAAGATCGGAGATCAGAGAGGATTTACCCGATCCTGACACCCCCGTGACAGCAATGAAAACCCCCAGTGGAAATTCCACATCGATTTTTTGCAAGTTATGATGCGAAGCCTTTTTGACCGTGATCCGGTCTTTCGAAGGCTTGCGTCTCTTCTCGGGGATGGGGATCTTCATCTTGCCGGTGAGATAAGCCCCGGTGATCGATTTTTCACATTTCAGAAGTCCTTTGACGGGACCTGCATAGAGAACTTCTCCACCTTTAACGCCAGCAAGAGGACCAATATCAACCACAGCATCCGCGCCAAAGATCGTTTCAGCATCGTGTTCAACCACGATCACCGTATTGCCTTTGTCCCGGAGTGTTTTTAACGTATGGAGCAGCTTTGTATTATCGATGGGGTGCAAGCCGATCGATGGCTCATCGAGGACGTAAGTCGTGCTGACAAGCCCCGAGCCGATTTGAGAGGCTAAGCGAACACGCTGTGCTTCTCCTCCTGATAGGGTGGGAGCAGTTCTCTCCAAGGTGATGTAGCTGAGACCTACACCCAGGAGAAAACGGAGCCGTTCGGAGATTTCTTTTAAGAGCTCTTCGGAGATTTTCGTGCGGGGGACTTGTTTAAAAAATTGGGCAGCTTCTTCAATCGAGAAGGCAGTGATTTGAGCGATAGTTTTCCCCATCAGCTTGGCAGCGGAAGGATACGGTTTTAAGCGGCTTCCCTGGCATGTCGGACAAACCGATTCTTCCATCAGCTCGTGCATTTTTTCACGGTAGACTTCACTCGTTGCCGCTTGGTACCGGTCCATTGCCTCTTGGATCACTCCGCGCCACTGCACATATTCCATCCAGCGGGACCGCTTGTGCGGATGGACAAAGTTCATGCGGGTCCATTTATCCGGAAGTCCATAGAGAAAAGCCTGCTTTCCTTTTTCAGGGATCTTTTTCCAGGGGGTTTTAATATCGAATTTGAAAATCCGCGCCAAATTGTCATAGATATTTCCATACCGTACGGTTGTGTAGGAAGGGGCAATCGAGCAGCAGTCTTCGGCGAGGCTAAGGTCGGGATTTAAGACGACATCGAGATTAAAAGTGCGGGTGACACCGAGTCCTTGACACGTCGGGCACATGCCGAGAGGATGGTTGAAAGAAAAATCGTGCGGCTCGAGCGGAGGATAAGAGAGTCCCGATTTGAAGGCATAAGCATGCTGAGAAAAAAGAGTTTCCTCTTTCGTTTCGGTGTTGTAGATGCTCATGAGTCCTTTCCCAAAATCTAGCGCTTGCGTGACCGCTTCTTTGACGCGGTCGTTGTCGGGCAAGGCAATCCTGTCGATTACAATGTCGATATCATGAGGCTTTTGTTTATCGACGCGAATCTCTTCGGTCAGCTCTACGACTGTGCCATCTAAGCGGATTCGCGTAAAACCTCGGCGCAAAAGTTCCGCGAAATCGTCTTTGAATTCTCCCTTTTTGGCTTTGGCATAGGGACTCAAGATGAGAAGGCGAGACCCTTTGGGAAGAGCTTGGATCGCTTCCATGATTTGAAGGGTGCTCTGCGGTGCAACGATTTCGCCGCTCACAGGACAATGAGGCACCGCCGTGCGTGCAAAAAGGACCCGCAGGAAATCATAAATCGCCGTCATGGTTCCCACGGTCGAGCGAGGATTGCGGCCCGTGGCCTTTTGCTCAATGGCAATGGTCGGGGAGATACCTGAGATCAATTCCGCATCGGGTTTGGGAAAATCTCCTAAGTGCCGTCTGGCATAAGCCGACAGCGATTCGACATAACGACGCTGACCCTCGGTATAGATCGTATCAAAGGCCAGCGACGACTTGCCCGACCCCGAGACGCCCGTGAAAACAATAAATTGATTCGGCTCGAGCTCCAAATCGACGTTTTTGAGATTGTGGACCCGGACCTTTTTCAAAACGATTTTCATAAGAAGTTGATTATAGGGGAGTCCCCATAAAGTTTGAACTTATTTGCAAGAGTTTAGGTAGGGCATTGAAGTAAATTAAAATTTTATTTTCCAAGTTTCTTTATAGCGACAGAGGAGGGTTAAGAATGTTATAATGTCCCTAAAAAATGGCAACTATTCATAAATTTACAAAAAGTTACTTTGAGGGGGCTTCTTTTTCCCCGTGGGCATTCCGGGTCCCCGGCAACATCAAACTGCCGAGCGACATAGCCGTTGATGACTATCAGCTGAAGGGAAAAGAGCAGAAAATTAAGCATCTTGTAGGATTAGTTTTATCCTTTGCATCTCTCTTTTCAACGTCCGCTATCAAGTCCTTAACACAGACTTTAGAAACGGTAAATTTTCTTTATCAAGGAAAGGATTTTTTAAGCATTTTATCGGAATCAATCAAGCAAACCAAGAGTATGAGTGCTGCTGCAGACTCACCTCTAATCTGTCTTTTGCAAGAACCCACAGATGAAAGATTGGCAAAACTGGATAAAGTGGGATTTTTAAAAATTGTATCTTGCGTGAGATCGATCGTAGAGCTGGTCCTGATATCTAGATTCTCTAAAGTCAGCGCGGGCATTCATGGGATATTCGATCTAGTCACGAACAGCTTGGAACTGAAGGAGAAGCCCAGCGTTAAAAAAACCTTGCAAGTGGCTACCAATGCCTTTTATTTGATCTCTCTCGTTTATTCTGAGCGCTCGAGAAGCATGGAATGCAAATGGCTCATTGCTTCACTTCTTTGCCAATCCCTCTTCAATTTTTATATCGCTGCTCGAACTGGGAGAAAAATGTGTGATTCCAATAAGCGTTTTGGTTGGAGAATGTCCAAGCTGGTCTTGCATGGCCTTCTCGGTGCTGCGCGTATTTTCCAAGGCAATCAATGCTATCAATTTTTCCAACAGATGGAACAGCAGCGGCGCAGTCAAAAAGCGTTGATATTACTGCAAAAACTTACTTCTGAAAATATTCCTCAAGTTGCTCAAGAACTCGAAGAGCACCGTCGAGATTATGGAAAAAGCAAAGTTGTTTTCATTGTATCAGAGAATCCCGAGACTCAGCAGCTGGGACAGCAACTAGCCGACCAGTTACAGGGAAGTTTGAAGACAGAAGTCCAGCTCAATGAACAAACATCGCCTCTTGGTTTAGACAAGAAAGCTATCAGACGGCTCCGGGAGACGCGTGCTCGCAGCTTCGCTGAAATGGTTCATTCCTATCCTTTAGACTCGGAAACTTTAACCGTGATTTTGGAAGATCAATCATTCATGAAGAACCTTTGTTCGGTATTATCCAAACTCAATAAAAAAGGTCATCCTATCGACTCAGCCCATGTTTCTTCCCATCTTGTTGTCATGACAAAAGATCTCAGCAACAAAATGACCGTCTGGGATCAATTTAAGTTTAAAGTAGAATAGTTTTCTTCTATTTTTCAAGAAGAGGCAGAGCGACTTGGAAGAACTGTCGCATTTGCTTGATCTTTGCAATCATGCCTATCCAAGGTTCTCCTTGCTCTATAAGCACTTTTTCAATGGCTTCCAAATTATCTAGAGAAGGATCTTTTAACCAGGCAAGCCCTGCAGGATTGATCTCTTTTTTCTCTAATAATCCTTCCAAGCGCGGAATCAACACTTTTTGCTGCCACTCCCGATCAAAACTGGCGTGTTGGCAAATGAGCCAGGCATGGAAATCGGCCTCTTTGCCGTATTTGCTGATCACGGGCCAGCCTTCTTGGATCTCATCTAGTATCTTTTTCAATGCTTCGTAGTGCTTTCGATCGTATTGTTCGATCAGCCCGTCCTCGTCTTCGGAAAGGCTGGTTCTTTTGAAATTGATCATGGAGCATAGGAAAGTGAGCTTTTCTGGATCACGGGCTTTGGAATCGAGGACCCCTTGGACCAAGTACTCCCGCAGGGTTTGATCGATCTTAGCCATCAGCTGCAGTTTTTGACAGACCTTACCTACAGGATCGAGATTCGTCGTTTCTAAATAGGTTATTTCCCAAGTATTGATTTGTTCTTGGAGATCCGCCACCTGAGCGTTGACATATCTGGACAGGATGAGAAAGACAAGGCAAAAAAAAGAAAATAGATTCTTCAAAAGCTTAGGCCTCCCAGCTTTTAAGCGTTGAACCCTATGCGATAAGGCTCTCGTACATTTTTATGTGAGTAAAACTGAGATAGAGTATAGATCTCATTTTGAAAACTTTTTGCCCAGAATGAACGGCAGCCATATTGATTGATATAAGCGTTTAACAAGAAAACTTGTCTTTCTGCATCTTTGATCGCGATGATATCCAAATCGCTGAAGAGTTTTCCAATGGAATTTTTTGTATAAGGAGCTGAGAGCATTTCTTGGAGAATTTTGAGTATATCTCTGGAAATATTTTCTTCCTCTGCATAACCCGTCGAGCAGGGTTCTTTAACTTTGTTGATAAAGTTCACTACTTCCGCTTTGAATCGAAGAGAAAGTTCAGGATTTATTTTCTCTTCTCCGACTGCAAATTCCAAACAGCAGCAGAGCTGCCTGAGAATATGAATGGAGGGTTCAAAATCTCGCAGTTTAAGAATATCGATATCTTTCATCGTAGAGATGCCATAAGCGAAAAGCCAATTTTCCTGCTTTCCTACACCCACCGCATCGACGATGTTGAGTTTGAGATGCGGTAAATATTCAGCGAGGTCGGTAAATTGATGAGCGGGGATTTGTTTTAACTCCTGATCTAAGGCTGCCTTTAAAGCCTCTTGCCTTGTTTGTTCAAGTTCTCTGAGCTTAGGTACCAGGGTCATGAAAGCTATATATAGCGTGTTTTCTGTAGCCCTTGTTCCCAAATCATCGTTAAGTTTTTGAATGTCTTTGAGCATTTGTTCCCAAGCGCCCAGAGAATATCCTTTTAACCGCTTATCTTGCCTCAATTCGTTGACGAACTTTTCAACGGTTTGCATGGCTTCTCGCATAAAAGGGCGGAACTGGCGCCTGAAATGTGCTTTCGTGGTATCGCTTTGCGTATTTTCGTTCCACCGAGGGCATTTAGCGAGAAGTCCTTCGAGCTTCATTTGAAATTCCTTGAACAGATCCTTCATCCAAACGTCTTTATCGGAAATTTCAGTGCCCAAAGGGGACGGAGCTGACTGGGGCTGCTCTGAAGGTTCAGCTGAGCGTGGAACGGGATTAGGTGGGAATGCAGCCTCGACACTCTGGGGCTCTTCGGACGCTGCGGGTGGTAAGGAGGTGTTCAGGGCAGGCAGGGGAGTGCTCTTAAGTTTATCTTCCCGTTTCTTCCAAGTTTCTAGTTTTGTTTGTTCCAGTATTTGAAGATGAGCTAAAAGCTCCTGAAAGCTCGCTGCCCATTTTTTTTCATCGACATTTTTTTGCAAAAGATTCTTGTTAAGCTCGCGGAGTTCTACCAGCCGCTGCTCCCAACTTTCAAGAGAATCTGTTAAAGGGTTATCTTCCCTTAAACTCGCCACCGACTTTTCAACCCAACTACAGATTTCGGCAACCGATCTATGCAGTCCTGCAATGAAACGTGTAGTCTCCAAAGGGTTTTGTCTTTTCTCATTCCACTTCGGACATCTATGGATGATCTCTTCGAGTTCTGTTGGAGTCGCGGGAGGTGCTCCCCTAACACTTTTTTCATCATCCGCTTCTCCTCTGCTGTCGATCGTTGTTTTCAAGGGTTCTACAGCTTTAACAGGATTTAGGGAAAGGGTTTCAGAAGGAGGGGGGGATGCGGCTAGGGTTGGGTCTTTCAGCACAGCCGGAGGAGGAGCTAGAGGAGGGGGAGATAAAGCGTCTGTATGTGGGGGATCCTTAGGTATAACTGAGCCTGGAGCGAGAATAACCTGAAGTGAGAAAGATGATGCTTCAGCCCTTGGGGAGCCTTTAGGCACAGCTGGGGGTGGAGCAGAGGGTGGAGTAGGAGGTGTTTGACTTCTTCTATTGTGATGAGTGTGCTCAGGAGTTGAGCTGAGTCCTTGAACACTTTTCAGACGGTTACATAACAAATATAAAAATAGCAAACCAGCTGCAATACCTAAAACTTTAACCGTTCTTCCATGCCAAAACTCCTGCTTAAAATAAACTTTTGGTCTGGCAGTAAAAACTCTGACTAAATCTATATTTTGAATATTCACAGCAAAAATTATACCACTTTTATTATTTAAAATAGCGTGGAATAGGAAGGCAATGGGCTAAAAAATTGAATAAGCTGTTTGAAAGGAAAGGCCCCTCCTATTTTACCTTCTATTCATCTCTACGTTATTTTTTTCTTTTCTTAATAAATTCTTAATTTCATACTTAAGATTAAGGGTGAAAGAAAAAGTTGTCATACCTTCTAATTTTTTCACTTTCCTGCGGAGGAAATATGAAAACTCTCGATTTTGCATCCTTGCGCGAGACCATGGTCGAAAAGCAGATTAAATCTAGAGGGGTGATGGATCCTGCTGTGCTTGCTGCTATGAGAAAAATCCCAAGGGAAAAATTTGTTCTCGAAGATCTTGTGCCAGAGGCCTATAACGACTCTCCTTTGCCCATAGAAGAAGGGCAAACTATTTCACAGCCTTACATGGTCGCGCTGATGACCCAGGCGTTGGAATTGAAGCCCGGCTCTCGGGTTCTTGAGGTGGGAGCAGGGTCCGGATATGCTGCTGCGGTCTTAGGTCAGATCGCTGCCGAAGTTTATTCGATAGAATATTTTCCTAAGCTTGCAGAGCTTGCTCAAAGCCGTCTGCAAGAACTTGGATATACGAATGTCCACATTAAGCAAGGGGATGGAGCCTTGGGCTGGAAAGAACATGCGCCTTATCAAGGTATCTCCATCACAGCAGCTGCAACAAAAATTCCCTCTACTCTTTTAGAGCAGCTAAGCATCGGAGGTAAACTCGTGATGCCGCTGGCTTTGGCACCCTTTGCTCAAGAGCTCGTTTGTATCACTAAGCAGAATGAAACCGAATATGCTTATGCAAAACTCGGGGGAGTCATGTTTGTTCCTTTGCTGGGAAAAAATTGATGCAACGATCTTTGGGAGCTTGAATTCTGAAGCCAAAGGCATTATGATCCGCTTATGACACGGACAAAAATCATATGTACCATAGGGCCGGCGGTCTCTTCGTATGAAAAGATCTTAGAGCTCATCGATGCCGGAATGAATGTCGCCCGGATCAACTTCAGCCATGGAACCCATGAAGAGCATGGCAAAGTCATCCAAAATCTCAAAAAAGCGCGAGAGGCAAAGAAAGTTCCCTTAGCGATCATGGTCGATACGAAAGGCCCTGAAATCCGCCTAGGCGCCATGAAAAACGAAGGTGTCCCTGTCCATGCCCATCAAAAAATCCTCCTCGTGAAAAAGCCTGTGGAAGGGGATGACAAGCAGATATCACTCACACCGCCCGAAGTCCTCGACTCTGTAGAGACTGGCATGCGCCTTCTTTTTGACGATGGTTATGTCATTGCTCATGTCGCCGAAGTCTCTACTAAAGGTGTTCTGCTAGAAATCCAAAATGAAGGCATTCTCAAAAGCCATAAAAGTGTGAGCATTCCCAATGCTCAGGTGAATTTGCCGGCGATGACCGAGCAAGACGTGGCCGATATCACTTTCGCCTGTAAAAATGATGCCGATTTGATCGCTGCCTCTTTTATCCGCTCGGCCGATCACGTCTTTGAAATCCAAAAACTCTTAGCATCTCAAGGCAAGTCCGATATTTTAGTGATCGCCAAGATTGAAAATAGCCTTGGCGTGCAAAATTTTGATTCGATTTTACAAGTAGCCGACGGGATTATGGTTGCTCGCGGCGATCTGGGAGTGGAGCTTCCGATTGAAGAAGTTCCTCGCCTCCAAAAAATGATGATCCGCAAATGCATCCAGGTCTCCAAGCCCGTCGTGACGGCAACCCAGATGCTCGAATCGATGATCAAAAATCCCCGTCCCACCCGTGCAGAAGTGTCGGATGTGGCCAATGCGATTTATGACAGCTCTTCTTGTGTGATGCTCTCGGGAGAAACGGCCGTTGGCAGCTATCCGATTGAAACCGTTAAAATGATGAAAAGCATCATCCGCCAGGCCGAGCAAGATTTTTCCTATAAAGAGTTTTACGGACATACTGCTGCTTTGGGATTTGCCGATGTGTCGACATCGGTGTCAGGCGCTGCGGTGCAAACCGCCTACAGCGCCGACGCAAAGGCCATTTTTGTATTCACGAATAGCGGATATACCGCAAGGCTGATTTCCCGGTTTCGGCCCGCCATGCCGATCTTAGCGCTGACGCCTAATGAAAAAGCCTACCATCAAATGGGCCTCTGCTGGGGAGTCATTCCCGTTAAAACCCATGAAACCCCCAATGTCCAAGATTCGATCAAGGTCCTTTCCGACTTTGCCCTCCGGGAAAAACTCGTCCAATCAGGAGACCTTGTTGTGATCACGACGGGATCTCCGTTTTGGGTCAAAGGAGCTACCAATACGATGATCGTCGAGAGCATCGGAGATGTTGTCGTCCGCGCCCAAAAAGGGCAGGGTAAACAGATCCACGGAAAAGTGCTCATCTTGCATACGCCTCAGCAGCATAGTGTCGAAGAGGTGCAAGGCAAGATCATCGTCTTATCGCATTGCGACAGCTCGTATCTGCCTCTCCTGAACCATGCCATTGGAATCGTCTTGCAAAATCACCCCGAAGATAAAACCTCGGAAAAAGAAGCGCTGAAAATCGCCAAGACTCTGGATATTCCGATTGTGGTCCGGGCTGATGGAGCTCTCTCGGTTCTCCGGGATGGACAAGTCGTCACTCTAGACCCAGAAAAGCGTGTTGTCTATAAAGGAAGCGTTAATTAAAGTTTTTAATTATCCGTTTTAATGCTTCTACATAAGAAACCTTTTCTTTGTTAAAATGGTTCTCCAAAACGGAGAATTGACATGGTTTCATTTAACTCTATAAGTCCTATCAGGATATTTTCATCCTTCACTCAGAAGGTCTCGCATCCATTAACAATTTTATTTGGAGTCTTTGTTTTAGGAGCGATCGGGAGATATGGTTATCGCCGCCTTTACCCCTCTTTGATTGAGCAAGGCAGACAGGCTTTAGAGAAGCAAGATGAAGAGGCTTTTAAACGTTTATATAGGAAAGCCCATGACAATAACGATCATCAAGCTTTGCATGCTCTGGGAAAACTAGCTCTAGAGAAGGGCCTATATCAGGAGGCCTCTGTGTGTTTTGCTAATGAATCAATGGCTACTTCCGCAGGTGATGCCACACCCTATTTTTGGCGTAATGTAGCTGAATTAAGATTTGGAGGTTTCTATATAGTAAAGGATAACTGTGATAAAGCCCTTGAGAAAGATGAGAGTGGCAACCCTAAAGTTAAAAATCTCGATAAAAGAATGGAAGCTCAACTCCATCTTCAAAGAGCCCATGCTAACTTGGCACTTTCTGCAATAGATACTGTTCAAGGGTCTATTGAGGAGGCTATCCGTCTTTACCCTGCAACATCTAAGGCCTCTTTCCAAGCTTTTAAGAGGTGGTTACCTATTTTCAGAGAGGATGATAAATATTTTCCTAGTCAGTCGAGATTCTTGGCTCAGGCCGAATATTTGAATGCTGTATTATTATTTATGGAAGGTAAGGTGGAGAACATAGCAGCAATCTGTGAGCAAGCCATAAATCGGTTCTCGGACTCAGAAGATCTCGCATTGAAAATAGAAATATTAGCTTTTTGGGCTTTAGCGCATTGTGAAGGTCAGCAATATGACCGCTCCATTCAAATTGCCAAAGCTGCGCTGCTGGTAGCAGGATCCAGCAAAGCTTCCAAAGAGACTTTAGTCACTCTTCATTTTTGTCTGGCTGTTTCTTATTCCGCTCAAAAGAAATTTACAGAGGCTTTCCAGAATTTTGAAAATGCATTGAATAATATTCATGCTGATCCGCTGTTGCGTCAGTATATTTTACTCCACCTGGGTTGTTGCTATAGAGCAGCCGCAAAGGAGCAGCCTGATCGGAAGATCTCTTGGTATCAATCGGCTGAAACAGCTTTTAATGAAGCTTCAAAGCCTTTATCGAATACGTCGTTTCGAAGAGGAGACCATCTGGTGCGTTGCATGCTTTGGTCTTTAGGAGGAAATCTAAAATACGCAGAATCACCCCAAACAAGACTTAACGGTAGGATTGCGCGGGCAAGGATATCTTAAGTTTAAGAAAGGGTATCGGCATTTAAGCCTGCCGATCCATTTGATATGAAGTCCGGAGCTAATGCTTTTGACTAACTTTCTTTCTAGGAAATTTGTTGTTGCAGCGTCCAGCACTCTAAGGATGGTTTGTGCAGATGGAGCTGTTTCTGTTCTTCGGGATGGACAAGCGGGCACTTCAGATCCTGAGAAACGTATCGTCTATGAAGGAAGCGTCAACTAAAGGTTTTAGTTGTCTGCTTTAATACTTGCACGTAAGAAACCTTTTCTATGTTAAAATAGTTCTCCAAAACGGAGAATTGACATGGTTTCTTTAAACTCTATCGGCCCTAGCAGGATATTTTCAGCCTTGACTGACAAGGCCCGTCATCCCTTAACGATTTTATTTGGCGTCGTCGTTATAGGAGCGATCGGGAGATATGTTTACCGCCGGCTTTATCCCTCACTGCTTGAAAAAGGCAGACAGGCTTTAGAGAAAAAAGACTATGAAGCTTTTGAACGGCTTCGTGAAGAAGCTTCTGAGAAAAAAGATAGTCAAACCCTTCATGGTCTTGGAAGACTTGCTTTAGAGAAAGGCGAATATAGGCGAGCAGCTTTCTGTTTTGATTCAGAACTTAATGCTACTCCTTCAGATTATATGATCCCTTATTATTGGCGTAATGTCGCAGATTTAAAAATAGGGGATTTTTATCGAGCAAAGGATGGTAGCGATAATGCTTTTAAGGGCAAAAATCTTGATAAAAGAATTGAAGCCCAACTTCACCTTCAAAAGGCTCAAGCGAATATGGGACTTCATCAACTAGAGACCGTTCGAGCATCTATCGATGAGGCTATCCGTCTTTACCCTGCTTCTTCTAAGTCCTCTTTCCAAACTTTCATGGGATGGCTGCCTATTTTCAGAGAAGACGCGAAATACTTCCCCTCTCAATCGAGATTCATAGCTCAGGCTGAATATTTGAAAGCGGTATTGTCATTCATGGAAGGTAATCTTGAAGGGGTTGTACAAGCTTGTAATCAAGCACTTACTCAGCTCTCCGATCAAGATCTAGCCTTTAAAATGGAAATATTATCCCTCAAAGCTTTAGCTTATTGTGAACGTGAGAATTATGAACAATCCTTAGAAGTTGCCACAGCTACCCTGCAACTTAATAAACTTAACAATGCTTCCAAAGAGACTTTAGTAACTCTTCATTTTTGTCGGGCTGTTTCGTATCCCAAATATGAGTATGCATATCATAGTTTTGATGAGGCATTGCTTAATAGTCATGACGATCCCTTGTTATGCGGGTATATTTTATTTCAACAGGGTTGTTTCTACAAAGCATTTGCCAAAGCCCCAAAGGAGTCCTCCACTGGCCGGAATTCTTTACTCAGCATGGCACATGCAGCATTTGATCAAGCAGACTCTAAATGCATATCGGGGAAGCAGGAGCCTCTGAGATGCGATCCACTTGTGCGTTGCATTCTCTGGTCCTTGTTGAAAGATTCACAAGATAAAAAATCTCCTACTGCAAGGCTCCAAGCTAAAATTAAGCAAGAAAGGACCTCTTCCGTTCAAGCGGGAAGTCTAGGTATCGAGTTGGTACGAGGTCCGCAGATAGCGGAGATGTTTTTTAGCTAGCTTCCTTTCTAGGAGAGTTGCCGTTGCATAGTACATCGTCTGCCCATGTTCGGGAGCAATAAAGACATCGTCGGTGAGCTGGGCATGGGAAAGACCTTCATTGAGATGACGCACTGGATCGTCAATGCCTTCATCGGTGAGACGGAAAGTTCCAAAGTGGATGCCGATACTGAGACGAGACTCTAAATCGAGATGGGCTTGGACGGCCTCAGCCGGATTCATATGAAAGGCTTTCATAAACCAGCGGGGCTCATAGGCGCCGATCGGTAAAAAACTAAGGTCCATTTTTCCATACTTTTCTCTGATCTTCTGAAAATGAGTGCTGTAACTCGTATCTCCTGCAAAGAAGATCTTGAGAGAGTGAGACCGGACGAGAAATCCTCCCCATAGAGCTTTGCAGCTGTCCCAAAGGGTCCGTTTGGACCAATGTCTTGCAGGTGTCAATGTGATCGAAGCGTCAGCATGAAGAGAATGCTCCTGCCACCACTCGAGTTCCACGATGTTGCGGATGCCGTGGGATTTGAGATATTTTTTATTTCCTAGAGGAACAATAAAAAGAGGCTGGTCCTTTTTCCAGAGGGCTTTGACGGAGGGAAGGTCAAGATGGTCGTAGTGGTTATGACTGATTAGGACGACGTCGATTTTGGGGAGCTCGGCGAGGGTTAATCCCGGAGGACGGACGCGGCGGGGGCCTAGGAGGGAAAAAGGGCCTGCGACTTTAGAAAAAATCGGATCGGTAAGGATATTGAGTTTTTCAAGCTGGATGAGCAGAGTGGAGTGATTGATGAAAGTCGAAAAAACTTCCTCTTTGTCAATCACCGCAGGAAGCTGAGGTTTGCAAAGATTTTCAACTTTTTTCGGCCAAGGGACAGGCCTCGTCGTGAATTTCCATTTAATCAAGTCCCACAAGGCGCTGGGTTTTTCTTGAGGTTCCCAATTTTGAAAACGTGGCATGGGAACTATTTTATCAGGGCCTGGGGAAATTGGACAGCTATAATCGTGCTTTGAGAACGTCCGCAACCCGAAGGGCGTTAGCGATGATCGTCAAGGTCGGATTGACGGCCCCGATCGAGGGAAAGAAGCTGCCATCGACAACATACAGGTTGTCAATGCTATGCATTTTACAGTTAATATCTAAGACGGAAGATTGAGGGTCTTTGCCAAAGCGGAGCGTTCCCGTTTGGTGAGCGCAGCCGGCGACGGGAATTTGTTGTGAAAGATAAATTTTATTGGGGAAGACATGGGTATGGGAGCCCAAATGGCCCAGAATATCTTTAAGTTTTTTTAAGAGCCTGTGGTGGGCTTCTTCGTTGTTAGGGGTATAGTCAACGATAATCTGGCCGTCTTTGCTCAGGCGTATTCTATTATTAGGATCGGGGAGGTCTTCGGAAGTAAGCCACCAGCCAACGGCGTGCTTGGCGAGAAAGTCGAGGGCAAAACCGGGGGCGTAGACAGGGGCTTCTGCGGCCAGCATCTCTTTTTTGACGTTGCCGAGGAGCTGAATATGGCCGAGCGGCAGCTGGGAATCTTCCGCGCCAAAGTAAAAATCGTTGAGGGCGAGAGTCTTTTCATAATGGGTCGGGTTCTTGGTCGAGGAAACGGCAATCATCACTGAGTTGTTATGGAACATGTAGTGGCGGCCGACGAGATCGTTTGCATTGCCCAGCCCCTGAGGATGGGTAGGATGTGTAGAGCGGAGCATGAGGGCGGCGGAGTTGATCGTGCCTGAGCTGCAGATAAAAAGATCGGCCTCCAGGAGTTCTTTTTGACCTTGATGCTCCACTTCGACCGCTTGGATTTTTTTACCGGAATTATCCGGGATCAGGCGGAGAGCTTTCGTCTGGGTCCTTAACGTGACATTGTTTTTTTGGAGCGCAGGCTCGATGCAGACCACGTGAGAATCGGCTTTGGCATGGACGAGGCACGGGAATCCATCGCAGGTATCACACCGGATGCAGCGGCTTTTTTCGGGGTCGCTTTCATTGAGCATCAGGCCCAGCGGTAGGTGGAAAGGATGAAGGCCCTTGGCTTTCAGTTGATCGCTGAGTTGCTGGATGTACGGTTCATGGCTGATCGGGGGATAGTAGTAAGGTGTAGGATCGGGAGGCTCTAATGGATCTTCGCCCCGCTGTCCATGGACGGTATAGAGTTTTTCGGCTTGTAGATAGTACGGTTGAAAATCTTGGTAGCTTAAGGGCCAGGCAGGGGAGATGCCGCCGTAATGCTGGACTTCTCCGAAATCTTTTTCTCGCAGGCGAAGAAGCGCAGCTCCATAGACTTTGGTGTTGCCGCCGACATAGTAGTTCATGCCGGGCGTGAAAGCTTTTCCTTCTTTATCGAGCCATTGCTCTTTGGTATGGTACCGATTGCCGACGAAGACGGCGTTAGGCTCCCAATTTTCTTTCTCTTTAGGTAGATAATCTCCCCGTTCGATGACGAGGATTTTTTTGCCTGTCGAGGCTAAGGCGTAGGCCATCGTGCCGCCGCCAGCGCCGCTGCCGATGATAATAATATCGTATTTCATCTTGTTTTACCTTGGGACCACTCGAGGACAACTTTGATTTCATCGGGCGTATGATGGGAGATGACATCTTTAAAAGAGGTATAGGGAAGAGGCTGGATCATTTTTTCGACGGCTCCGGGCCATTTTTTAGCGGCAGCTTGGAGGTCGGCAATCCCTTGCTCAAAGTGGTGAATGCTTTCGTTGACGCTGCCGATCATGACTTGATTTTTGAGGACCATTTGCCGGACGAACTGGCCGCCATCCTCCTGGATTAGATGCTGCTTGCCGGGCACTCCTGTCAGGACGAAGATGCCGTTAATCGCGAGTTGATGGGCGAGATCAAAGTCGAGCTTGCCGATGCCAGCTGCATCGAGGATGAAATCGTAAGTTTGAGTCGCTTTTTGGACATAAGTTCCTCCGATCGCCGTTAAAATCTGCGCGCGGGGGCTCTTGGGATCGACAATATCGAGTCCGGAGACATTTAAGCCGCGAAGCCGCAGAACGACCGAGGCTAGCAGTCCGATGGGACCTAAGCCGATGACGAGTGCATTTTGGCCTTGGAGGTTTTTCAAATAGGGTAGCCGGCTTGTTTGGATCTGGATCGCTTCGGAAATTGCTTTTTGCACCACCGACATCGGTTCGGCTAAGACGCCGATTTGCACAATGCTGGGGTCGACTTTGACGGCGTAGGCCTCTTGGTCGACGACAAATTCACATTGGAATCCATGCCGCCCTTTGATGCCCCGTTCAGTGTAGTTGCCTGTCATGCACATATCGGAGCGGTTCATTTTGCAGGCGTTACAAGCGTTGCAACCTCGGCGGACGGTGATGACGACATAGTCGCCTACTTTAACGGAGTGGACCTGGGGTCCGATTTCCACAACTTGGCTGATCATTTCATGGCCGATGACGAGCTCTTTTTCTCCCGGAGGGGCATCGGCTCTTCCACCGGAGGCCTCCTCACGGTCGGTTCCGCAGATGCCGACGCGGAGCACTTTCACTTTGATTTCATCAGGCCGCTGGATTTTAGGCTCGGGCCACTCTTTTAATTGGATGCTGGTGGTATGAGGCTGTAAGACGATCGCTTTCATGTCTCCTGCATAGCCAATCATGTTTATTGCGTCAAATCCTCTTCTTAAATTATGACTGGATAAATGAAGGATTTTTCTAAAAAATGGGGAGCTTATGTCTCGGAGCGATCGTGGGGATCGGTTCGGGAGGATTACAGCCATGATGGCGACGCCTGGAAGTATTTCCCTCACGATCTTGCTCGCTCCAAAGCTTACCGCTGGGGAGAAGATGGGCTGGCGGGGCTTTGCGATGATCAGCAGAAGCTCGTGTTTTCTCTAGCGCTCTGGAACGGAAAAGATCCCATTTTGAAAGAGCGGCTCTTTGGACTTGATAGCTTAGAAGGAAACCACGGCGAAGATGTCAAAGAGTGTTATTTCTATCTCGATGCGACGCCGAGCCATTCGTACCTCAGTTACCTCTATAAATATCCGCAGGGGGAGTTCCCCTACAATAGGTTGGTCGAAGAAAATAAAAGGCGTTCGACTTTAGATCGAGAATTTGAACTTCTCGATACGGGCATTTTTAATGAGAGTAGATATTTTGATGTTTTCGTGACGTATGCTAAAGCCGGTGATGAAGATATCTGCATCCGGCTTGATATCTACAACCGCGGGCCCGAGGCCGCGGAGATTTACATCCTGCCTCAGCTTCTCTTTCGAAACACCTGGTGTTGGGGCCCCACGCTGGGACCTGTCCCGAATATCCGCACAGGCCCTAAGGGCAAGAATTTTACAAGCCTGATCGCTGAAGGATCGATGCATCTCTACGGCGATGTCCCCACCAAGCTGCTTTTTACCCACAATGAAACCCATAATGAGCGGGTATGGAAAGCCCCGAGTCGGACGCCTTATGTGAAAGATGCTTTTCATCGATATGTCATTCACCAAGAAGCGTGCGTCCATCCGGAAGAGGGGACCAAGGCCTGTTTCTATTATGAAAAAATCTCAATACCGGCAGGAAAGTGCCATACCCTTCGGATGAGGCTTTCTTCCGAGGCGCTTAAAGCCCCGCTCGACGATGTCGACCGTGTGATCGCGCAAAGAAAAAAAGAAGCTGATGATTTTTATCAATCGATCCGTCCTAAAAATGCGACAGAGGAGCAAGAAAAGATCCAGCGGCAGGCGCTGAGCGGCCTTTTGTGGAGCACGCAATTTTATATGTACGATGTACAAACCTGGCTGAAAGGAGATAATCCTCAGCTTCCGCCGCCGGCTTCGCGTCTAGAAGGCAGAAATCACCACTGGAAACATCTGCAGGCGATGGACCTGATCTCGATGCCCGAGAAATGGGAGTATCCGTGGTTTGCAGCGTGGGACTTGGCTTTTCAAACGGTTGCTCTTTCCTTAGTCGATGAAGAGGGGGCCAAGCAGCAGCTCAAAATGGTGATGCAGATGCAGTATTTGCATCCCAATGGTCAAATCCCTGCCTATGAGTGGTCGTTTTCCGATCTGAACCCTCCTGTTCAAGCCTGGGCAGCGTGGACCCTCTATGAAAAACAAGAAAAAAAAGATCGTGAGTTTTTGGAGCTTTGCTTTTTGAAGCTGGTACGGAATTTCGGCTGGTGGGTGAATAAAATCGACCGGCTTGGCAATAACTTTTTCGAAGGGGGCTTTTTAGGTCTCGACAATATCTCAGTCATCGATCGGAGCAAACCTCTTCCCAATGGAGACCTGATCGAACAGTCTGATGGGACGGGCTGGATGGGATTTTTTGCCCTCCTCATGATGAAGATGGCTTTGAAACTCGCCGAGACGGATCCTGCCTATCAGGACCCGGCTGCTAATTTTCTCGAGCATTTTCTTTTGATTGCAAGAGCCATGGAATCGACTCCGAAGAGAGCGGCCTCGATGTGGGATGACAAAGACGGTTTCTTTTACGACCTGATCCTTTATCCCGATGGCCGCTCGGTGCCCCTGAAGATCCGGTCATTTGTCGGTCTCATTCCTTTTTTCTCGATCGACTTTTTTGATGAAGAGTATTTTGCTCGGTTCCCGCTTTTTCATCAGCATTTTGAGCATTTTTCCCAGAAGTATTTCAATGCATTCAAGAAATGCATCACACCGCTCGATGCCATTGCGGGGAATCAAGGGTACCTTTTTTCTCTGATAAACATTTCCCAAATTAAGAGAGTCTTAGAACGTGTTTGGGATCCTGAGGAATTTCTCTCCGAGCATGGCCTCCGATCGCTTTCAAAGTTCCATGAGAAAAATCCCCTGATATTTGAAGGAAGTGAAGTGGGCTATGAGCCGGCTGAATCGAAGGAGAAAATTAAAGGCGGCAATTCCAACTGGAGAGGACCGGTTTGGCTGCCCACCAATTATCTTTTCCTTTGCGCTTTGCACCGGCTACAAAAGGGAGTGGGAGATGCCCTCAAGATTAAAGGCCAGCCCCTCTCCGTGCTGATTCAGAGCCTTTCCACTCGGTTGATCTCTCTCTTTGAAGTCGGCATTTCCGGCCATCGGCCTGTCCATGGGGATGCGCAAATCTATGGACAAGATCCTTATTGGAAAGACTTGATTCTTTTCTATGAGCATTATCATGGAGATACAGGACGAGGACTAGGGGCCGCGCATCAAACCGGCTGGAGTAGTCTCATCGCTAATATTATTGATGAGCTGGAAGATTAATCGGCCTCTGGCACAGGGAGATTATCTGAATCATCACTAGATTGTTCTTCCTCTTGTTCAGCTTCTTGAAGGATTACCTCCATGTCGGGATCATTTTCACGTAAAAGTTCTCGTACGTCTTTAGGCAAATAGGTAGTTAAAGGGCTTAAGTCGCAGTAAAGTGAGAAATAAAGGTTATTCATACGATTGCAGGGGCCAAAGTTCTTGCAGAATAAATTTATGATTTCTTCTTTTGCTTGTTTCTCTGGTTTAGACAATCCTTCGGATAATACTTGCTTAGCTCTTTGCTTGATTAAGTTGAATGTTCCGCAGAATATGTTTATGAGAGAATTAAAATCATCATCTAACTGATTGGCGATTTCTTCGTTGCGTGAGTCTGAATCCAATTCTACAGCTTCTTCTGCTTCTTGGATTTTTTTTCTGATGAGCATTGAAGCTTCAGACATAATCAACTCTGCTTCTTGGTCATTTCGCAATGAGAGCTGTTCTTCCGAGGTAGAGATATTCGAGATCATAGTGGAAAATTCACGATACCGTTTTTCTAGTAATTCTTGGGCAGTGAGAACTGACATCGAGGCGTAAAAGTAGTGGGTGACTTTGTAGGCTAAGTAAACAGCAGCTCCTAGAAGATTAACGGAAAGACTAGTTCTTTGCGCAAAAACAAAATAGGCTGCTATCCCTGTGATAGCCCCGGCGATTTCACTCGCATGATAATCCCTTGACTTATAGAAAATAGAATAGACGGTAAGATCTGCCAAGATCGGAACAAATAAATTGCCCTGAGTTCTGAAAAAATGCGAAATATCAGAGGAAGTTCCATAGGTCGTTACCATAAGCAGTCTCCTTAAATTTGAATCCTAATTCAATAAAGGGATCAAAAATGGCATTGAGTTTAAGAGAGAAAGAGTTAATTCACACTTCTTTTTTTTCAGAAGTTTCTCTGTTAGACATCTTCCGAGGGATGATTTCAAACGGCTGACCTTGATCATCTTTAACAAGCCAGGCTCGAGTTTCCTCCGGCAAGTACGGCATTAAAGGAGCGAAAACTTCAACGACTTTGTTGTAAGCTTCTCTGCAAGCATGTTGAGGAGTGTTGGGGATCCCAAAAGATTGTATATCTGTGTCTTTCAAATTCGTCCAAAATCTTAATTTTTTATCCTTAGCAAGGTCATTGTGTACGAGAGAAGGACAAAAGAGGATATAGCGCAGACCCCGGACAAAGCGATAGATGTGTAGAACGGTTTTGAGATTAGAAGGGTAAAATCTTTTAGAAAAGCGTTCTTCAGTCATTAATCGATGAGCCATCTCCTTATACTGTTCTTCTTTCTTAGCGATATGTTGCGTTGCAACCGACAAATCATAAAAGAGAATGAGCATTTGGGCAGCAGCATCTTTCACTAAATCGGCGCTTTCCTCAAGGAGTTCTTGAGATTTCCAGCGCTCGCGCATTTTGTGATCAAGCTCGGCTCTTTTAAAACCTTCTTTTTTTTCGATTTCCTGTTGAATCAAATGCGGATGGCAGGAGGGTTCTACGTGGATAGGGGCTTCAAATGTGAGTGTAAATTTATTAGCTAGCGCCTCAAACCTTTCTGCAATTTCTTTAGGGCGCGGGATTTCCCGCAACGGTTCTTTAGGCGCCGGTTGAGCTGCAGAGGGTGTCAAAGGAGGTGTTGCAGCATTGGATGCTGAATTAGAAGTTAACGCTGCAGCTTTACTTTGAGAAGCAGGAGGCTTAAGTGGAGGAGGCTGTTGCTCTGCTGGAGATTTCGTGATTGTTGATGAAGTGTTGGAAGGGGGTTTGGATGTGGGAGCTCCTTTTTGCCTTAAAAAATAATGAGCCACTTTATAGCCCAGATAAAGCAGGGAAGTCCCTAACAAGCTTTTTTCCGTTGGAGGGTAAAAGATAACGAAAGCGGAAATTCCTCCCAGGCTTGCTGCCCAATAAGCTGTGGGAGACGACAGGGTGCTTTTAAAAACCTGGTAACAGCAAAAATCCGCAACAACTGGAGTGATGGCTGAGAGTAAAGCAGAAGATGGGAGAGGGAAGTGGGCGGTGGAAAGATGAATAATCGACATAAAATAGTGACCCTAATTTTTAGGTCGCTATTTTGGCCTTTTTACGAATAATCATCCACGATTCAAATTTTACTTAGACGGATTCATAATCTTTAAGATCTGGTTACCCAGCGGGGTTGTGGACTCGGAATTACAGTTGGCCAGGACCACCACACCGGTCTTCGATCCAGGGACAAAGGCAATATAAGTTGATACCCCTGCGATACCGCCGTTTTTACTGATTTTCATGATAGAGCCGTTGGAGTAGAGGGGGTTATTATACCAGCCGAGGCCGATAAAATGCCCTTGGCTCATTGTGAACTGATGGCTCTGGGCTAGAGGTAAAATGTTATCCATGGAAGTGTTGAAAAAACCCATATTGAAGGCCAGGAACCGGCTCATGTCGCTTAAAGTCGAAGCAAATTCTCCGCTGCCAATGATGGCTGGCATAGTGGGACAGCAACCCGTGCGGATTATTTTTCCTGTCTGGCTATAGAAATCACAAAGGCGCTCTTTTTGCCCAGCAGAGAGGGTGATCCGTGTGTCGGACATGTTCAAAGGATTGCAAATCTCTTTAATCACGAGATCTTCATAACTCACATGGGCGATGTTCGAGAGGATAAGTCCCAAAAAGCCGTAGCCCAGGTTGGAGTAGACCGACTTAGTGCCGGGGGCGTACTTCAGTTTGTAGCCGCTGATCCACTTATAAAACTCTTCCTTAGTGTAGTGATAAGGATCCTTGACGGCGACATCGCGCGGCAAGGCTGAAGTATGGGTCGCAAGATCTCGCAATGTGATTTCTTTGCCTTGGAAGGTAGGGACACGGACAGAGGCCGGTACATATTTTTGGGCAGGATCATCAAGTTTGACTCTTCCTTGCGCCACGAATTTGGCTAGAACAGAAGAAGTGAGTATTTTGGTGATAGAGGCTAGATAGAAAATCGAATCGGTTTTGGGAGCAGGACTTTCAGGACCTTTAGCATGACCGTAGGTGAACGTATGCGATTGGTATCCTTTCGACTTAGGATCGGCAAAGATCACTGTCACAGCGACTCCGCCGCCTTTTTGTTTTTTGGCAAAGGCCTGCACAGCCTCATCAATCCGTTGGATCGTCTCAGGGGTCATTTCTTGTGCAGATAAAGAAAAAACAAACAAAACAAGCGAAAGTAATAATGTTTTCATTAGGACCTCTTTCTTTTGCTTTAAATAAAGAGGGGTTTAATTTCAAATTTGTTTATTACTTGGTGAATTGCCTCGATCTAGAATCAATCTCGCGATTCTTAAAAGCCTAAAATGAGTCAATTAACATAAGTATTTGACATTCAGTAAGTTAATTAACCCACTAGTTTTTGAAATGGGTTAATTGGGTTAATTCGCACGGAATGAATTGACCCATATAACCCATTTTTGTTACACTTATTTTTAGGAGAAAAGATCATGAAATTTCCAGAATCTGAATCGTCCACACTGGAGTTTAAGCAAGAAATGCCTAAAAACGATCAAATCGTTAAAACTGTTGTTGGATTCTGCAATCAAAACGGGGGAAAGATCGTCATTGGTGTGCTAGATAACAGAAATATCGTTGGAATTACCTCGGACGAGGCAGCTAATGCCATTGAATCTCTAAGTAAGGCCATTTACGATGCCTCTACCCCGCCTATTTTACCCCTAGTCTATACTCAAGCAATAGGCGACAAAATGCTCCTAATCATCGAGGTATCTTCGGGGACAAATAAGCCCTATTATATTAAGTCTGAAGGCTTGGAAAAAGGGACTTATATTCGACTAGGCCCTATGACGATGCGGGCCACTGTTGATTTGATCGAGGAGCTTAAATGGCAGGCTCGGGGAAAATGTTACGATATGATGCCTGTTTACGGAACTACTGAAAATGACTTGGATGAAGTGAAGATCAACGAGTTTATTCGCTCCAGAAAGGGTGAAAGAAAAGCAAAAATCTCTGCAGAGCTGTTGCGTTCTTACTATTTAATTGCCCAAGAGCATGCCCATACCTATGCTACAACTGCAGGAATTCTTTTATTTGGTAAACAGCCTCAATATTTTTTCACTGAAGCTATGATTATATGCACCCATTTTAAGGGGATTGAAGGAAGGGAGGCTATAGCTTCTATTGACTGCAATGGCACTTTATTTGAACAGTTAGAGACGGCTTATGACTTTATTCTTAGCCGATTATCCAAAGCATTTTCTATCGATAGTCCTCGTCGGAAGGAGGTTCTTGAAATTCCAGAAGTGGCCATTCGCGAGGCATTACTTAATATGATTGTCCATAGGAATTATCATCAAAAGAGTCCTTCGAAGATCGCTATTTACCAGAATCGCATCGAATTTTTCAGCCCAGGAACTTTTTTCGGACCTTTGACTCCTCAAAATTTAAAAATGGGCCTGAGTTTTATACGAAATCCTGCCATTTGTAAGGCTTTCCGCGAGGCGGATTATATCGAAAAAATGGGCTCTGGGTTCATCACAATTTTTAAAGCTTACGAAGCAAGAGGGTTAAAAACACCTTCTATTGTTGAAGGGGAAGGGTTTGTAAAATGCATTTTACCTCGAGAATCGCTGGTGCAAACAAAGGTTGACGAGTTAGAGCCGATTCTAGCGATGTTTGATATGGCAACAGAAATTACAATTTCAGATGTGATCAAAAATCTGGGAATCACGAGAACAACAGCTGGAAGAAGGCTAGATGTCCTCGTTGGTTCAGGTAAAATCAAAAAAAGAGGCAAAGGTCGCGGCACGGTATATTTTAGGTCCTGATAATAAGAACAAGTGCAAGCCCCGAAAAGTAATTTATTCGAACCTGACAAAAATTGCTAAAATCTGAATAACATCACATAAACCATCTTTTTTCGATCTTACTAGAATATTTCTTGGAATCTCTTTAAAATTTTTCTTGCTAAAGCGATGAAAATTCAAAAAGGAGGCGTTCTATGAGTGCTTGGTTATCAGCGATTAAAGGATATATCTATCGATCAACAATAGAAAGCAAAGGGAAAGAAACCTCAGTTAATGTACCTGCTCAAAAATGCAATCACTGTAGACAAAATCTTAATGATTGTCATTTAAGTCAAATTGATCACCATACAAGATTGAATTGCGAACAATGGTCAGTTTCTCTTCTTATTCATAAAGGAGATAATGTAATCACCGATCTCTTTAGTCATCATGTCGTACTCATTATTGAAGGTTTCACTGAAAAGGGAAAATTTTGGCGAAAAGCCCACTTAATGGGGCCTGGTACGTATCAAAACAAAAAAGCTAGCCGTGATTGTTATTCAGGCCATGGCAATATTGGACAAGTTCAAGTGACAGATGAGAAATATTCGCCCTTTTCTTTAACAAGATTCAAAAAGAATAGACAAACTTGGGGAGCTCCCCGACATAAAATAGAGCTACTTCTTAAAGATATGCTCTTAGAGCAGGAGAATCCTGAATCTACCCCTTTCCGTTTTCTAGGAGAGAAGTCTTTAGCATCAATGACGAGAGAGTATTTGGATGCCAATGTTCCTGAGTTGATTGAGTTAAAAAACAAGCATCCAAAAGATTTTAAAAGACTCTGTCGACTTACGCGATATAATAAGAAATATGAGCAATATACAAAAGGACTCCTAAATAATACAGGAGCAACGCCATTGATCGCTACCGCTTATCTAATGTATTTATTCGTAACACGTGTTTTTGTAGCTAGAGAAATGCTTTTGGAAGGTCATATTTTGAAAGCTGGTTTGTTACCGCTTGTTACTAAAGCTTTCCCATCATTGAGGGATTCTATTTCTAATCAATATTGGTTTAATTTTGAAATGAGTTTATCGTTTACATCAATCCCAGTAGCATTGTTTGTGGCAAAGTCTTTGGGACGATATTATGATTTAAATCCTGGTAAGGAGATCATGCAGCAACTACAGGAAAATGAAGAAGAAGTGCGTCTAGTTCAAGAGAAAGCAATTGTTACTTTAGCAGTAGCTCAAAACTGTTTCAATTGGGCGAGAAGACATCTAAAGAAAATAGGCGTGACTCTTCAGGAAGATAGATGGATTGAGAGATTTATTGTTATTCCGGAGCTATATGTTTCTCAAGAAAAGAAGCGCGACAAAATTTTGATGGAAGCAGTTGATTAAAAGCTCGAATAATTACCAATCCATATAAAGCTGACTTTTTTCATTTAGCTGCGACAAAGATAGAATTGACTCAGAGCTGTGATCGCGGCTGTTTCAGCTCGCAAGATATTATCATGTAAGCGAATGCCTTGAGCTTTGAACTGTTCTGAAAGTATTTTTGTTTCTGTTGATGAAAAACCTTTCTCGGGGCCGATGAAGAACACAACGGTGTTTTGAAAGGGACCCTTCAAGCGGGGAGCTTGAGGGGAAAGGTCTCCAAAGAAGAGGGAACCTGCCGGAGGCTGCCAACTGCTCAAGGCAGGTTTTAGGACAATCGAGGGAAGAAAAAGCCGGCCGCATTGTTTGAGAGCGCTCTGAGTCATGGTTGCGAGTCGGTGAACCTGAGAAGGGGAAAGTTCTTTTTTTTCGCTGCGCTCGCCAGGAAATAGCCAAAATTCTGTGACGCCCAGCTCGGTCCCTTTTTCAATGATCCATTCAAGAGAAGAGGGACGTGTGAGCGCTTGGGCCAAGATGAGAGACTGCTCAGGGCAGGGTTCTGTGTGATGGGAGAGGATTTTGAGCTCAGCGTTTTTTTTATCTAATGAGACGACTTCGCCTGTTGCTAGCTCGCCTCTGCCATTGACGATTTCGATGGTTTCACCGACACGGACCCGCATGACATGGGCAAGATGGTGAAACTCTTCCCCTTCAAAAGAGAGGGACGATGTATTCAGAGAGACGGGGAGAAAAAATCTATCGGCGGGCATGGGCGAGAAATTCCTTCGGATGGGTAAAGGAGCTGACATTCAGGGCGCTGAGGCCTGCATAATGACGTTGAAGTTTGGAGTTGCCCGTGAAGTCAACGATGAGTTTAAAGCGATAGTCGAGAGCGAAGAGATCTTCAGCTTTTAGATACGGCTTTATTTCCACGGGAGCCTTAGAGGAGAGATGGGCAGGGACAAACGCCGTGATGTGTTCGCGGGGATAGAGCTGCCTAATTTCCTCGAGAGAGAGCAGGGCTTCGGGATTATCGGGGAAAATCAAGGCCATCGCATCATGCCGGAATTTTTTTCTCAGCTTGCCGGGCTGTTGTTGTTTCCATCGATTGTGGATCCAGAGCCATTCGTGGGGACGCTCTTTAATCGAAGCTTCAAAAACAGCAAGGATTTCTCGCATCTGCTCATGGGGATCCTCTTTAGGGAGGATCGGATCGCTGTAATGGATCGTATATTTTCCTAGGTCGCGCTGAGTGGTCGCCACCATCACCGGACAGCCGGTGCGGGAAGAGAGAAGGGCGGGCAGGGGAGAAGTCCAAGCTTCCCGGCCAAGGAAAGGGCAAGAAAACCCCGAGTCGGGCATCCCTTGGTCGCCAACAATACCGACGAACTTACCTTGTTTCAAAGCACGAAAGGTCTGCCGGTAGGCATCCGTAGGGCGGATCATCGTTCCTCCAAACTTCTCCCGGAGCGCAGTGATCCAGCGGTAAAGATAGTGGTTTTTAATCGGACGGCCGATCGCAACACCGGGCATTCTTTGAGTGCCTTCTAAAAAGAGGATCTCCCAGTTGGTTTGATGTCCGCAGAAGAATATGACCCCTTGACCTGCTTTAATCAAAGAGGCGGCAGGCTCGGGGTTTAGGCAGGTGGCTAAACGATGGATATTTTTTTCGCGGGAAAGGCGGGGATATTCGAGGGCAGTGATCGCCAGATTTTGAAGAGATTTTTTAGCTGTGGCGACGATTTGCTCAGGAGAGAGATGGAGATCTGTTGCCAGAGCGAGGTTGGAGAGGGCTCTTTTGCGGTATTTAGGGTAGAGATAATAGACCAGCAGTCCCAGGACGTTGCCTAAACGGTGCAAGGTTTTGTAGGGGAGGTATTGAAGGGGGAAGGTAAAAAAACGGAAAAGGATGTAATTTATGAAAGACATATCTTGCAGACCTTTTCCAGTTGGTTGCTAAAATCTAAATGCTCAACCGAGGAGCGGATACGCCGAGCAGAAGCCAGATATTTTCGGCGCTCGAGCGCTGTCTCGAGTGCAGAGGTAAAGCTGTCGAGATCGAAAGGATCGATGGCGATTCCAGAGTGGGGATTTAACACTTCATGCCCGCCGTTGGTAGTCGAAGAAATCACGAAGAGTCCCATAGCTAAGGCTTCGATAGTCACATTCGCAAAAGGATCATAAAGCGAAGGAATCACCAGGGCATCGGCGATCTGGTAAAAAGGACGCGTGTCGGCTTGGGAATAAAAAAATGTTACCTGCTTTGCAAGGCCCATAGCGGCGGTTTGTTTTTGATAATGACCGCAGTGTTTATCCGTTCCGATAACCGAGAGGTGAAAATCTTTATTTTTTAACCGGCTGAGGGCTTGGAGCAAGAGCGAAAGCCCCTTACGATGGAAATTATGCCCAATAAAGAGAAAATGGAACTGATGGGGATTGAGGCCCAGCGATTGTGCCAGCGCTCTTTTTTTTTGGAACGAGGCATTAAAATCGTTTTCCATCTCATGCCATTCGACTCCGTTATGGACGACATGAATTTTTTGAGGATCAGTGGAGTAATAATGGAGAATTTGATTTTTGACGAAAGCAGAATTCACGATGATCCCCCGGAGATGGGGATCTTCAAAGGTGGCCTTTTCAAGATTCAAAATAACATGGTGCAGGGGGTTTAAAAGGAAGGAGAGACTTTTAAAAAATCCTTCTCTTTGGCGGCGCAGGTCCAAATAGGCCGCATGAACTCCATTGCCTGCGCGATGATGGGTCTGATAAGAGCAGCGGTCCATGCTGAAGACGACATCAAAAGACGGCGTCTTGGTGCGGCACCACACATCAAATTCTTTGAGTTTTAAAAACTTCAATTTGCTATCCAATGCACAGGAGAGAACGGGACAAGGTGCAGCGACCTGATTCGAGGTGATAAGAGTGACGTCGGCCCCATGGTCTTTAAAAGCTTGAATGATCCTCCAGGTAGATTTTTCAAGACCTCCCTGGCCATGAAAATCTTTTTTAAGAATAGCGGCTGTTTTCATGATTCTTCGACGACGATTTGGTGGTCTCGGATTTCGACGTTTAGCTCAAATTTCTCACGATCGGACTTGTAGAGCTGGAACCGGTTCATGTATTGGCGGAACCGAGCGCGAAGATATTCTTCACGTCTTCTTGCAAAGGAGGGATCTTTCTCGGTATCCCCATCATCTGACATGAGAATGGAGACGTACTTGTCTTCCAAAATGCGAGGGTTGAGAAATTGAACGCTCCAGTCGAGGGATTTTTTTTCTGTTTTAGGAGAAAGGAGAATGGAAATCTCCAACATATCTTGGACGAGTTCAATAAAGAGGCGGCTGACCCCTTTAGCATAGAGAGATTTGCGCAGAAGGTAAAGGCCGTGGAACTGCTGAACAAGTCCGCTAAGGGCAAGGGAATAGGTTTCAGGATTTAAAGTTAAGCTGTGTTCCGGAGGGAAAAAGAGGTTGATCGGGATTGCTTTGGCAATCGGATGGAGGTCGCTCCTCACAAAGTCGATGCGAAGGTCCATTGCCTGGGGATCGTCGATGTCAAAGGGACGATCAGAAAGAGAGGGGATGGAGATTTGTTTCCAATCGTCAGGCACGTAAAAGGAGACCTCGTCGGACTTGTTCTCTTCGGCCTCTAAATCAGACCTTGTGATGTCATTCAGATTAAAAGTCAGATTGATGCCCTTGGCTTTCAGCTGTTTGATGACTTCTTCCGGGCCGCTCACGGTCATGTTAAGCCGGTAGGGCCAGACGTCTAAGAATTGATAATCGCGGGGCGATTCCCCAATAGGCTGCGTCACAAAGACAGGAATTTTTTCCGTCACCAGCCGAGTGAAGTTAACTTGAAGCTGTTGAAGGACGACTCTTTTAATGGCTTTGGAGAGATCGATATCGGGATTGATGGAATTAAGATTTTTGCGAGTGATCGTGGCAAACCATTCACCCGACTTGTCGAGCGCATCGAGCACCACTTCTACATCGTGAGAAGAGATCTGGGCCAGCTCTGTTTTATTGCCTTGTAAAGTCAGGGGGATCTTCTTGGACAGCATGCCATTGGGCTGGAGTCCTTCGACCGTCGTGCCGGCGGGGATGTTAATGAGGCGCACGGCCACATTCTCAAGGACCTTGGTGGTCGTCAGCGATTGATTGACAAAGAGCCATATGACAACAGCCAAAAACAGCGAGATGACTTTTCTTTCCCAATTATTCAGTAATAAATAACGGAATAACGACATCAGGCCCCCGTCAGCAGCTTGCGCAGGCTGAATTTAGATTTTACAGGTTCGGGTGCTGTATTATAGATACTTCGGATAATTCCTTTGAATCGGTCGGCCTTGATTCCCTGCGTAATCACATTCTCTCTTGCCAGCGAAACTTTTCCGCTCTCTTCAGATACCACAATCACAAGGGCGTCGGTATGCTGCGAGATCCCTAAAGCAGCCCGGTGGCGTGTGCCCATCGACTTTGTCACTGCCGATGAGTCGTCGGATAACGGCAGGATCACCGCTGCGGCCACAATAGTCATATCGCGGACAATCACCGAACCGTCATGGAGTGGGGTCGATGCGGCAAAAATGGTCTCTAAAAGTTCAGAAGAAAATTGGGCGTTGAGAATGACGGCTTTCTGAGCAAATTCATCCAGCTTATCTTCATGTTCTAAAGCAATTAAAGCTCCGATCCTTTTCGCGGCGAGCTTGTAAACGGAATTTGTGAGCTGGTCTAAGAATTTATCAAATTCTGTCACTTCCCTGTAACGTTTCCCTTTCAAACTAAGTTTTGATAAGGCGACGCGTAATTCCGGCTGAAAAATCACCAAGATGGCGATAGCGGCCACATTGGCCAGATTTGTCATGATCGTATAGAGGATCGGCAGGTGCAGCAGCGAAGTAATGGCAAAAATGATCAAGAAAGCGAGCGCTCCGATCAGGAGGTCCATCGATCTAGTGTTCCAAAAAAAGGAAAGCAAGTAATTGAGGATGATCGCGATAACGAAGATTTCAACGAGGGGAGTAAATGCGCCTATAAAACCCATGTCTGATTATCCTGAAAAGACAACGCTATTGTAGGGATGGGAGGAGTTGCTTTCAATGAAATATTTCTTCTTTCAGAAGTGGGCGTCAAGTCCGGCATCGTGACGCAGTTGAAAATAAGATTTTAAAAAATTAAATTCAGCCTGCTGCCGGTAAAGCTGAGCCTGGGCAAAAAGCCGGCAGGCGTTTTGCATTTCCTGCTGGGCTACGCTGCCGGAAGAGAGGCGGACGCGGGTCTCTTCGAGGGCTTGCTGGGCAAGATCTGCGCTATCGGCTGCGGTCAAATAAGCAAAAAGGGCCTCTTCGATTTGATGGATGTCATTGCGGATCGTCATTTCAACTTTATCGCTTTCGTATTGGTAGGCAATGCCCGCCGCTTTGCGAAGAGCTGAGATCTCGAGCACCTTGGCCTCTCGTTTAAAACTATCAAAGAGCGACCAAGAGAGCTGGACTCCTCCGGCAAAATCGTTGCGCTGCCGCAAAAACTGTCCGTTGATCGGTTCATAGTACCCGTAGTCGACAAACGCTGAGATCTTCGGCAGATACTGGGTCTTGCTTTGATGGGATTTTGCCTGGGCTGCCTGGACATAAATCTGGGACCTCTTGAGCTCGGGCCGGTTTTGCCGGGCCGTCACAATCCAATTTTGGATCTCATCGGGAGAAAAGAGTGAAAATGAATTTTCCAAGGAAGCAGGCTGTGCAATATCGGTGCCGACAGCTTTTTTGAGCATCGCAAGTTTTTCTTCTAAGAGCGGATAGTCTTTAACGCCGATCGTATCGTCGAGTTGCAGATCTTTAGCGGCGTCAGGCTCTAAATGAAGCGTTAGAATAAACTGCTGTTTAGCATCGCTGCTTTCTTTGAGAGCGTTATAATATTTGGTGATCTCTTGAGACAAAGCCGATTTAGCTTGGCTGACAAGCAAAGTCGTCCCGCTGCCCGATTGATATTTTTTCTGCTCATCTTCAAAAGCGGTATTTAAATAAGCGATAACTTGTTTTTCGACATCCACGGTTTTTTGTTTAACCAGAACGTCTAGATAGAGCATGCGGACTTGAAAAAGAGTGTCGTTGATCGCCATTTCTTGCCCCGCCATGGCGCCTTGCTGAGCTATTTTGGAAAGCTTTAAATCCCCGAGAAGATCAGGAGAAAAAATCGGTTGAGTCAAGGCAAATTGATTCGAAAAGAGATGATTTTGCCTTTGCAGATGAGAAATCCTCTGAGATTTTTGCAGTTTGGCGTACATCGAGCCAAACGTCACTTCGGGAAGCCATGACAAAATCGATTGGAGCCGCTGGAGGTCATGTTGCCTCACATCTTGCTCGGTGAGCCGAATAGCAACATTCGATTGGAGAGCCTGCCTCTCCGCTTCTTGCAGAGAAAGGGCCGACAAAGATGAGAGGCAGGACAACAAAACGGCGACTTGCTTCAGCATCCAAAACCTATAACTTTTTCATAACAAAGGAGAAGATGATCGACCCCGTTCATGGCCCGGTGGGGATGCTGCTCGCCCGGCAAGTGATAAACGGCGGCAATCCGATCTTTTGAAAAACCCGTCACCCAAGGAAAATGCTGGGGGTTCTCCTTGCCTTTGCGGATGCTCTCAGCCCAATACATGGAAGCAAGATCCAGCCAGTAGTAAGGCCATTGGAGGTTTTCTTGAACATCGGGATCGACGAGCTGAGAAAAGAAAATCCTGTCAAAAGAGGGGTTTTGACAGATGAAAACAGCTTCTCCTCTTCGGATTTTATTTCTCTGCAGAATGTTGGTAATTTCTGCCGCGACGATATCGGCTTTTTTCCCTCGGATAGTCTGCTCATGAGTAAAGCCGTTCACTTTCAGGCTGGCCGGATCGCTCCGTTTCCATTCGTCATTGGACTGGTGGAGGATCGCTTCATAAGCCTCTTTTAATTCGCCTGTCCGGAGATCGATGATTTTGAAGGCAATCTCCAGCACTCGATGCCGATAGGCATTGAGTCCATTGGTTTCTGTATCTAGAAAAACTCCGAGCATCAAATCTCCCAACAACCCACCCTATCAGGATCAAAGCTTTCTGTCAAAAACGAGAAAAATCTTATCGCGAAACGGTTTTTGTATTTAAGGCTGAATTAGCTAAGTAAATCACATTTTTAAGCATCAAGTTGGTTTTCCATCCGAAAAAAATGTACGCCATTGTCGATAAATAATCAGGTGGCTTAACACCGAAGCATCTTTTTGCTACCTGGACACTCAACGGTTGGGTGATCATTGTTAAGGAGACAAAGGCCAGATTGCCGATGCTTCTTGGATTCTCAGGAGGAAGCTTGAGGGCAGAGAGCGCAATAGAAAGGGCCATTCGAAAGACAGTATCAATAGCCACAATAATTGCAACATCTCGAGGATTATCCGTTTCAAACAGGCAGCTAAGACTGTAGGCTGCTGAAGAATTAAGGCCGATATTATTTAAGGAATTTGCAACTATTTTTAAAACCGGTGTTCCCATAGTACCTCACTATGCAGCCATTATAAAAGGCCTCCGAAAACTAATCCAGAATTTCAACTTGATTGTTTGAAATTATTCAAAGGATGGGGGGATCTATTGCCTTGCCAGGGTGATTTTTGCAGTTGCAAAAATAGCGGGAATACAAAAATAAATCACACCTCGGGCCATCAAATTGATGTGTCGAGAGAAGCCAATATAGCCCATCATCAAAAGATAAGGGGGGACTTTTAAGCTAAAAGCTTTTGCTATTTTTATGCTTAAGGGCAATGTTAGCGTCAGCCCTAAGCACGGCGAGATGAAAAGATAGTGAAATGGATTTATTTCTGTAAGATTCTCCGTCGTAGCAGTGAGTGATTTCAGAAGGACAGAGCGAAAGATGCTTTCTATTCCTACAATAAGAGCTACATGGCGAGGAACAAAGATGTTATTAGATTCTTTTTGTTCCTGAGGAATATTTCTTTGAGCAATCCAACAAGTGGCGCCTGCAACGGCCGAACACACCAGTACATCAAAGACAGGTTCGTAGCCATTTTTTAAAGTCGCTATAGTCATAATAAAATTCCTTTTTTAAGGTAAAATTTTAACGCTTTTTATTCAAAATGTCAAGCATTGTTTGAATAAATTTTTAGAAAAAAATTACTAATTCTCCTCAGAAGAGGATTTTAGTTATAGAGCCTGTTCTACAATGCAATCTAGAAAGCTCAACTTCTTTCTTTTAAAAAGTTATTAAATTCACGCGCATCGGCTCGAAACATCTGATATCCGCACTGAAAGAGGACATTTTGTAAATAGAAGGAAGTTTGCTTGTCATGAGCGTGATACCATTTTAAAAACGTCCGTGTTGCTTTTAATATCGCAACAGGATGGAGATATCCCTCCTCGTTTCTTTCCAGGATTTTAATTCGATTTTCGAGAATTTTATGAATGATAGGAGGGATTATTGTAATATGGTAGGCCTTATCGAAGATTTGATTCAGGGTTTGATCATCGAGAGAGCAAGACCCACCTAAGTGATAGCCTAGCTTTTTTTGCTGATCTTTCCAGAAGAGGCGCGTGAAAATAGCCGATAAAACAACCCGCCGATGTGCATGATCCACTCTCATCAGGGCAATAAGATCGTCGAAGGAAAGATGCTCATTGATAAGAGGGTGGATATCTTCGATTATCTCTGCATAAATAGCTCGATGGACAGGTATATTCCGCGTAGGAGTGCGAACTGCACAATAGGAAGGTTCAGCCGTTCTTAAAAGTTTTGCACAAATTGCCATAGACTCAGTGGGCTCATTTTTCAATTAAGCCGAGAAATTTATCGAAACTCTAGAATTTTGTATACGATTTATAGCATGCTCGAAAGTAGAAAGAATTCTCAGTTAACTGAACATTCTTAAAATATCCAAGTTAGCAAATTAATCTGGCTGGCTTGTTGCATCATCAACACCAAGATTTTGATGCTTTTGCTGTTTTTTACCAGAAGGAGGTGCTGCTGGTTTTGTATCTGCAGAATGCTCGTGCTCTTTATCAGGAAGTCGAGGTTGAACACTACTCGTAAGAGTAGAAGAACTGTCGATGTCTGCTATCTGTTTATTCATAGCGTCTATGAGTTGCCTTAGCTCATCGACTTTTTTGTAGGTTCCCTTAATAGATTCATCAGGATTTCTATCTGGGTGGTTCTGTGCTATCCATTGCTTGACATTGGCATCTTTACCAATCAAAGATGTGATTTCTTCTTGGAATTGACCAGTGATTCCCTGAGCAAATGCTCTTCTTGCTCGACGATAATCTTCAAGAGAGTATCTCGCATTCCAACAATCAATATTGGCAAAAGCTATAAAGAGAGTGTAACGCAAAAGAGAGTTTAGGGCTAAAGAGGGACCGAATAATTTGATAAATAAATTCTGCATACAGCAGATGATTTTTTTGATGCAGCATTGCTGTTTATAAGCTTGGGTGTTCATACGAAGTTGTGCATTAATAATCGTATTGAGATTAGCAAACTCTGCGTTGAACAAAGCCTCAAAAGAATACGTCTCAATATTTTTAACAAAATTATCTTTAACTGCTTTGAAATGCGCAGGTGTGAGATAAGTATTACGTATAACGTCAATCTGGAGTTCATTGATAGTAGTCATATCTTCGAA
This sequence comes from Verrucomicrobiota bacterium, assembly GCA_018239715.1. Classification (GTDB taxonomy): domain Bacteria; phylum Chlamydiota; class Chlamydiia; order Chlamydiales; family Rhabdochlamydiaceae; genus PALSA-1444. The sequence goes on along the minus strand of JAFEGW010000001.1, from coordinate 17,091 downwards.
GGATAATTTATAGAAATAGAATGAACCTGAAGCCGCGCAAAACTGCCTTATCTGGGTCCCATATGCGATCATGTTTCGAATGTGAGGATTACGATCAACGACAGATTTGACTTCCGCTTGAGTATAAAGATGATAGGATTGACTTTTACCAGATTTTTCGAGACTAAATACCATCCTTTTCTCGTCGTTTTTCTCTAAACTGACGAGTATATTGATCCAATCCTGTAAATTAATGCCTTTTGCTACATCAATATTCAAGCTCATAGCAAAATATTATACACAAAATATATGTAAATTAAAAGCTTGTTTTTCTTTTATTCGACTGTGGTATTTAAAGTTTAATTTACCAAACAGGGCTAAGAACACTCAGCTCTCAAACCCCCTATTGCCCAATAATCTTTTCTTGATTATATCGACATATAAGGGGTAGTTATGAAGATCAAATTAGGCATGACCGAAGAGCAAAGAAAAAAAATTGCAGAAGATATCCGCCATTTATTAGCTGATACCTATACGGTCTACCTTAAGACCCAAAACTTCCATTGGAATGTCAAGAGTCCTCAGTTTTTTGCTCTCCACCTGATGTTTGAAAAGCAGTACGAGGAACTTGCCGAAGCGGTCGATGAGATCGCTGAGAGGATCCAAGCGCTGGGTTTCTTTGTCGATGCTTCTTTTTCTGCTTTCCAAGACTGCTGTATTAAAGAGGAGAGGAAGCCTGTTCCTGCTAAAACCATGCTTCAGCGCCTCGTCGAAGATCATGAAGCCATCATCCGATGCGCCCGCGAAATCGCAACTTGTGCCGAAGGTGCCAAAGACCAGGCGACCGTTGATTTGATGGCCCGCCGCCTCGGAGCCCATGAAAAAATGGCCTGGATGCTCCGCAGTCATTTGTAAATATCTGATTTTAAGGTGCTTAATTCAAGTTGAAAGAGTAGTCGAATTTTTGATATACTCGGCCCCCTTATGGCGCTGAATCCACATAAAATGAGAGAGATTGTCTTCCATCTTTTGTACAGCTCTGACTTTACGCAGTCAGGGCAAGAGGACTCTTTTTCGGTGCTCATGCAGCTCCATCAGGTGACCAAAAAGAACCTCTATACCGCTGAGGCTCAAGCTCAAGAAATCCGAACCCAGCTTCCTAAGATTGATCAAATGATCTCCGAGACCGCGAAAGAGTATGAGTTTGACCGGATACCCCGCGTTGAAAGGAACTTACTGCGGCTAGGAGTTTTTGAAATCTATTTTTCGACGCTCCCTCCCAAAGTCGCCATTAGCGAGGCGGTCCGGCTCGCGAGAAAATTTGCTTCATCTGAGAGTGCAAATTTCATTAACGCCATTCTCGATGCTCTTTACAAAAACAAGTTAGAGGGTGTTCAATAAGAGATATCTTAAAGAGGTCCCATGCATTTTGAAGAAGGGCGTCTGCTCAAAGATCTAACGACCTTTGGCATTGGCGGTCCTGCCAAATACTTAATCGAAGTTCAATCCATCCCTCAGCTCCAAGAAGTCATTGCGTACTGTAATGACAAAAATCTCCGGTATTTTGTTTTAGGCAAAGGCTCGAACGTTCTCTTCCAAGATCAAGGATATGACGGGGTTGTCATCCTCAATAAGATTCTTTTCTGCGAGCAGCAAGATGGGACTTTTTATGTTGGCGCGGGCTATAGCTTTTCTCTTTTAGGCTCTCAAACGGCCCGCAAAGGCTGGGCTGGCTTAGAATTTGCCTCGGGCATTCCCGGTTCTGTGGGCGGAGCTGTCTACATGAATGCAGGAGCCAATGGAGGAGAGACCTTCCAATATTTGACCGAAGTGACCTACATCAATGAGAAGGGCAAATTGGAAGTGCTGCCTAAAGGGAAGCTCCAATGGGGCTACCGGACCTCGTCTTTTCAAAACCTCAAAGGGGCGATTGCAGCGGCGAAGTTTCATTTGATTGCTTCGACGGAAGCTCGTCCGCGGCAGCTGAAAATTATCGATTATCGGACCAAAACCCAACCCTATGGCGATATGTCGGCCGGCTGTGTTTTTCGCAATGCTCCGCATGCTTCGGCAGGAGCCCTTATTGAGCAGAGCGGACTTAAAGGGTATTCGATCGGCGGTGCGGAAGTTTCTCCTATGCACGCTAATTTTATTGTGAACCGCAGTGGCGCCAAGGCTCAAGACGTCGTGGATCTGGCGGCCCATGTGAAGAAAGTGGTCCAGGAGAAAACAGGGCATGAGCTTGAAATGGAAATAAAGGTCATCACTTGAACTATTTTGCCGATTTGCACTGCCACACTCACTGTTCGGATGGTTCTCTCTCTCCTGAGCAGCTCATTGAGCATGCCAAAGAAATAGGCCTGAAAGGACTTTCTATCACGGATCATGATAATATCGATGCCTACCAGACAGCCGCAGCTGCTGCTAAGAAAGCGGGCTTACTTTTAGGTACGGGCGTTGAGTTTTCGTGCGAATTCCAAGGAATCAGTCTTCACTTACTCGGCTATGATTTTGATTTAGAAAACCGCGGCGTTCAGCAGCTTTGTGATCGGCATCGGAAACGGCGCGACTTACGTAACACGGCCATTTTGGATAAACTCAGCCAGCAAGGGATGCCGATTGCTTACGAAGAGCTGCTCTCCAAAGCTCAAGGAAAAACCATCGGACGGCCGCATATTGCTCTTCTTATGTTGGAAAAAGGGTATGTCAAAAATATGCGGGAGGCATTCAACCACTATATTGGCGAAGGAAAAAAATGTTACGTCCAAGGCGAGCCGTTCCAAGTGGCAGAAGCCATTGAAGTCCTGCATGCGGCGGGAGGAAAGGCCTTTGTGGCCCACCCGCAGCTTCTTTCCGAGGAATTTCCCGTGGATGCATTATTGAAATTGCCCTTGGATGGTCTGGAGTGTTATTACTCCCGTTTATTTAAAAAATCTTGGCTGGAAATGGCGCAGTCCAAAGGGTGGCTCATGAGTGGAGGATCTGATTTTCATGGGAGCGTCAAACCAGAAATTGAACTGGGATGCAGCGGCGTTGATGAAGCAACCTTTCATCGTATTTTTGAAAAGATATGACCTTTGATCAAGTGATTGAGCTTATTTTTTCTAAGCGGATTGAATCCCGCAACACGCCGGAAGATATTCGCCGCATTGCTGGGAGCTTAGGATCTCCTGAAAAGGCTTATCCGACTGTCCATGTCACAGGAACCAACGGAAAAGGTTCTGTTTCTCTTAAAATTGCCAAAGCTCTAGAAGCTTCCGGTCTTAAAGTCGGCCTCTTTACCTCTCCTCATCTCATCTCTTTTTGCGAACGGATTGTGATCAATGGGGAGCCTATTCCCGAAGAGACTGCCCGTCAGGGTCTTTTGAAGCTCATGCCCTTCAATCTCTGTTTTTTCGAGTTGGCAACGCTCCTGGGCTTTCAATACTTCCGCGATCAGAAAGTCGATATTGCTGTGATCGAAGCTGGCATTGGCGGCCTCCTTGATACCACCAATATCATTGAGCCTTTAGTTTCCGTCATTACATCCGTGGCGAGCGATCACGAAGATCTGCTGGGGCCTGGCCTGGAGCAGGTTGCTTATCATAAAGCAGGGATTATCAAGCCGGGCATCCCTGTCATCATGGGACCTAAAGCCGATTTTTCGGTCATCCGCGAGAAGGCAACACTTTGCGGAAGCCCTCTTTACAAAGTCCAGCCCCAGCCCGGGTTTTATGATGTTGAAAATAGCGCGATTGCCCAGCAAGCTCTTCAAATCTTAAAATGTCCTGAGGCGGCTATCCAAGAAGGCTTGAAGTGCAGACCTTCTTGCCGTTTTGAACAAGTCGGCAAAGTGATTTTCGATGTTGCACATAACCCCGATGGTTTCCTTAGGCTGCTCGAAGCCCTGCAGATGCATTTTCCAGGGCAGCGGTTCTCTGCTGTGGTGGGCATGTCCAAAGATAAAGATGTAAAAAAATGTTTGTCGATTTTAGCGGAGAGGGCTGACCAGCTTCATTTAGTCCAAGCCTCGACCCCTAAAGCGGTCCCTGTGGAGAAAATGAAAGAGCTTCTGCGGCAAGAGGGTTTTACCCATTTTACGGCAGAAGCTTCGATCGGAGAAACGGTCCGGAAGGCGTTAGCCTCCGAAGATTTGCTCGTTATATGCGGTTCCTTCTACATCATGAAGGAGGCCCGCGAGGAGGTCCTGAGGGTCCAAGTAGCCTCTGACAAGTCTTTTTTGAGAACCTGATAAACGGTTCATGAAGAGACGAAGTCCGCCTTTGTCATCATTGCCAAGGTACTCGGCCATTTCTTCCATCAACGCTTCGGTCTCCAAAAAAGTCTCTTCGGAAACCTCGATTTCAGGTAGTTGCTGGCCACTCAGGGAGGCTTCAGCCCGCTCCATCGCTAGCTTAGCCATGACCAGGACGCGTCGCTGAGATAAGGCAGGGCTATAAGACTCTAATAAGTGGTCGATGTGGTTTTTCAAAGAATTGATCAGAAGGGCAACTTTCAACGAATCTTTTTGCTGAAGGGCTTGAGCCAAAGATGCTGTTTCTTGATGAATGACATCGATTTCGTGCTGATGATAAAAATCATCGATTTCTCCATAAAGGAAGACGGCCTTTTGGCGGAGCTCCTCCAGAAAAGAGAGTGCAAACCGGTTGACTTGCGCCGCCGTCGTTTCGCACTTCGATAGATTCTCATGCACCTCATCCAGTTCATGGATGATCTGTTCACGGACTTCTTCCGTGATAGGCTGTGCGTGAAGCTCCTCTTCAATTTCATGAAGCTTTTCCGCATATTCTGAGTAGACGTTTCTTTCTATGCTAAGACCCATATCATTGTCCTCATATTACTTTATTAAAATTAAGGCAAGGCGATACGTTCTATACCTTTATTATAACATGAATCTATTTGTTTTAGAATAATGTCGGAATTAATAATGAGATAATTCAATTAAATGATGTTTTATTAATACAATTTAATTTTTTAATTTAACAATAAAGAAAAGAGTTGGCGATTTTTCCCGCCAATGATGATAGGTAATCCTCCATTTTTGAGGGTCTAATCCCTCGACCCAGCATTGAATAGCCTGTTCTTCCCGCGCCCCTTCGTCATGTCCTGGATAGCAGGTAATGCTCAAGGCGCCTCCAACGATGAGGAGGGAGGCTGCTTGCTGGAGGCTTCCCAAGGTCGTAGAGGTCATCGTTGTCAAATCTTTATTTCCACCAGGCAAATAACCCAAATTGTAAACTATTAATTTGATGCGGCCTTGGGGCAGGACGACATGGGACTGCAGTAGGTAGGTAATATTGGAATGGGGGATCAATGCCCGGGCTTTTTGGAGGGCGGCCTCTTGAATATCGAGAGCGTAGACATGCCCCTGCGGGACCAGCTCCGTCAGCCGTAGCGAGTCTTTTCCATTCCCGCAGGTGGCGTCTATGACCCTATCATCTGACTTCAAAAGATCTTTCCAATAGAGATAGGCTTGATCGAGGTGAGGTTTTAGCATGAAGAAAAGTATAACTTCTTTCCTGCCCTTTTCCAAGAGTCATCTAACAGGCTTGCACGAAAGATTCTAATCTTGTAAACTCTTTCCATCGATTGGGGTATTAGCTCAGTTGGTTAGAGCGCCACGTTGACATCGTGGAGGTCAGCTGTTCGAGTCAGCTATATCCCAACGTTTTATAGGTTTTGTGAAATCGATTTTTCCACATCAAGTCAGTTGCAGTGTAATCTTAGCGGCAGCACTAAGCGATTTATTCCCCGCTGCTCAAATCCGCTCATGCCAAGCGACCGAAAAATATTTTTTCTGCGATGTTGTTTTCCCTTTCATTTTTGAAAGTGAAATGATCCCTCTTTTAGAAGAGCGGATGCGAAGCTGGGTCAAAAAAGACCTCACGTTCCAAGTTCTTGAAATGATGCCTTCGAATGCCGCCCAGTTCTTAAAACACCAAGGCAATACCTTTGCTGCAGAGTCGGTCCGGCATGAAAATGGCCTTGTGCAGATCATTCAGCTCGACCGTTTTGCCGGTAGATCGCCCGGAGATCCCTTAGAAACGACGGGCGAGATTGAATTTTTTAAGCTCTTTCTTTGCCAGCTCCACGGAAAATGGATCCGGCTCATGGGCACGGCCGCGCTGTCAAAAGACGATTTGAAACAGCAAGTCAAGACGGGAAAAGAGCTGCCGGATCACTTAAAGCTTATCCAAGAGATGCAGCTTTTAGCTCCCTGCCCCGGAGGATGGCTGTGGCTGCCGAGGGGAGAGGCTCTCAAAAAAAGTCTGATCGAGAAAGCTTTTCAACTTTTTTCTGACATCGACCCTCTTACGACTCCTGCTTCTAATGATAAAGATCTAATTTTGTGCCACACGGAATACGTGAAAGCTTCCGGAAGGGGCTCTTGCGAGATAGTAAAATTGTTTTTGGGCGGGGAAGGAGTGGAGCTACTTGATCCCATCCAAGGAACAGCCGATAGAATATTTTTACCAGGAAGAGAAGAAAGTATCATTTCTTTCTTGCAAATCATCACAAAATTCCTTAAAATTTTTGCCTTTGATTATGAAGTAGTTATCGTAGGTAAAACTGCGAAAATTCTTCGTGAGGCCCTCAAGAAGCTAGAGATAGAAAGCACTTTGGAAAGGGGAGAGCAGCCCGGCATCGAGTTTTTAATTTCCGATGCTTTGGGCCGGATGTGGACAGGTCCTCGTATTTCTTATGATGAGAAGAGAGGCCTGGCTCAGCTTTCACTTTTTCATTCTCTAGAGCGGTTTGTCGCTTTGCTGCTGGAGAAGACGAAGGGTCGCTTGTCCATTTAGTCGACCATTGCAGGAAAGAGTTGCTTTTAGTATCGTAGTAGAACTGAATTTTGAAATGTAGGTTAAGACAGTTTGAGAGTTAATAGAGAAATACGAGCGTCCAGAGTTCGAGTCATCGATAAAGATGGCAACCAGTTAGGAGTCCTCACTCTCTTAGACGCTATCCATAGGGCCGAGCAAGTGGGGTTGGATTTAGTTGAGATTGCGCCGACAGCAGATCCTCCCGTCTGTAAGATTATCGATTTTGGTAAATACCGTTATCAGCAGACGAAAAAAGAGAAAGAGAGCAAAAAGTCGCAGCATCAAGTTAAAGTGAAAGAGATCAAGGTAAAGCCCAATACCGATGAACACGATCTCTTGACCAAGCTGCGCCATGCGCGAAAGTTTATCGAGGAAGGTAACAAGGTGAAGATCACTTGCAACTTCCGCGGAAGAGAAATGATGCATTCAGAGTTTGGAAAAAAAGTTGTCGATCGGATGTGCAGTGACATGTCTGATATTGCAACTCCCGAATCGAGCCCGAAGTTTTTTGGAAAAACCCTTTCGGTAGTCCTCGCTCCTGGAGCAAAAAAGAAAGCTTAAGAAGGAAAAATATATGCCAAAAATGAAACCACGCAAAGCGATGCTGGCCCGCTTCAAAGTAACGGGAACCGGCAAACTGAAACGCCGCCGTCCTGGCCGCCGCCACCTTTTGACAGGTAAAGCAGCTAAGCGTAAGCGTAAACTAAGAAAAGCGACCTTGGTGGACAATAGCCAAACCAAGATGTACGCACGATTAATGGGAGTATAAGACTATGGTAAGAGCCACTAACGCTGTTTATAGTAATCGTAAACGCAAAAGGCTGATGAAACAAGCCAAAGGGTTTGTCGGCGATCGTAAAAATCACCGTCGATTGACCTCGAACTGCGTGCTGCAAGCGATGGGATTCAACTACCGCGGCCGCAAACAAGCGAAAAGAGATTTCCGCAGCCTTTGGATCAACCGACTGGGTGTTGGTGCTAAACTGAACGGACTCTCTTACAGCAAGCTCATCAACGGTCTGAAAAAAGCCAACTGCGGACTCGATCGCAAAGTCTTGTCGGAGATGGCGATTAAAGATCCTGCAGGATTTGCCGCTGTGGCTGCAAAAGCTAAGCAAGCCCTGGCTTAAACAGGACTATGCAAGAAAAAATCGGACTTTTGCGTCAGCAATTTAAGACCGAGCTGTCGAGCGTCAAAGAGTCTAAAGACGTTGAACAGCTCAAAGTCCGATTTTTAGGAAAAAAAGGCCCTGTTCAAGATCTAATGAATGCTCTGCGGGATTCTCCCGCAGATCAGCGTCCTGCTCTGGGCAAGCAGATAAATGATCTTAAAACCGAGCTCAGCGACCTCTGCGATAAAGCCCTTGGAGGCTTCCAAGAAGCCGAGCTTGCGCGCCGCATTGCCGACGAAAAAATCGACGTCACTCTCCCTGGCAGACGCCGTTTCATGGGGAAAAAACATCCTCTGACAGCCCTTCTCGATGAGATCATCGAGATTTTCTCCGGGATGGGATTTTCCGTTCAATACGGCCCTGATATCGATTCCGACTGGTACAACTACGAAGGTCTCAACTTTCCTCCCGACCATCCTGCCCGCGAGATGCAAGACACCTTCTATATCGATACCAACATGTTACTTCGCTCCCACACTTCCAATACGCAGCTCCGCGTGATGGAAAAAAATGCGCCTCCCATCCGCATCATCGCCCCCGGTACGGTCTATCGGAACGAAAACATCAGCGCCCGCTCTCACGTTTTCTTCCACCAAGTCGAAGGGCTCTATGTAGATAAGAACGTCTCTTTTGCCGACCTCTTTGCTACCATGGAAGAATTTTGGAGCAAACTCCTCCGCAAAAAAGTCGAGGCCCGTTTCCGGCCTAGCTACTTTCCTTTCGTGGAACCAGGCTTAGAAATCGACATCCGTTGCACGAACTGCGAGGGCAAAGGATGCCGCCTCTGTAAAGACTCCGGCTGGCTGGAAGTCGCCGGCGCCGGCATGGTCCATCCCGAAGTTCTTAAAAATGGCGGGATTGACCCTGAGGTTTATTCCGGTTATGCGTGGGGCATGGGTATTGAGCGGCTCGCTCTTCTCCGGTACAATATCAATGATATCCGGCTCTTTGCCGAGAATGATTTCCGCTTCCTCTCTCAATTTTAGCCTCGAGCTCTTTCATCCGGAGTTCCTGCGAAGGCTGCAAATGCACTAACTTGCGTTGACAGACCCCCGCTTTAGCTTCCTTTAAACTTAAGCCTTGATGCAGCATCAGATAGGCCATGACAACCATGGGGCTGCGTTCCCTCCCACCTTTGCAATGGACTAAAACAGACTTGCCTGCAGTTCTTTGTACATCGATCCATCCTGCCGCCTCTTTTAATTGCTCCAAAGATAAAAGATGCCGGTCGGGAGAGCTTAACCGGACGTAGGTGATTTTAGCGCTTACCCAATCAGTTTCATCTAAAGCTTCCCCAAGGAACGAAGCTAGCTGTGACTCTTTCTCATCTAGAATGGCATAGACAGCTTGAATGCCATCTTGTTGAATCTTGCCAAGATGCCATTGCAGAGGAATGCCGCTCAAATACAACCCCGGCAGAATTTCCTGCCACCACGGCTTGCCGCGCAGGTCATGAGTCCTTAAATTCAGAAGGGCAATCTCATTCAGAAGGCAAACAGGCAGGCGGTGAGGGGAGACAGCCAGGCATATCAATGCAAGACTTAAAAGACCTAAGCCTAGCCATGGAAAGAACCAACAAAGAGTCCACATGCCCCCCATGCATCCCAAAAGAGGGCTCTTAACGAAACTCAAAAACTTCTTTCTAAACACTGCTTTCATCAATCAGTAAGGCGCTGTCGCTTGCCAGCATTTGAGAATCGAGCTGATCAATGATAGGATCCCCCGCTTCATTCAGCACGCTTTCCATCCTGATCTCTCGATAAGATTCTAGGCTGTCTCGTAAACCGCGCAGCTCGTTTTCTTCATCCAGCTCTAATCCCGTTCGTCTCTTCGAGGCCTCGAGAGTTTGATGATGCTCCAGAATTTTATCCGTCAGTTCGTTAATCCGGTCTTCGCTCCGTCTGAGCACCTCTTCGGCAATTTCCCGGTAAGATTCTTCTGCGATCGTGAGCTTGGATTGGATATTTTTCAACACTTGCTGAGATTCCTTTTTAAAGGAGAGGTCTTCTTTGGAAAGCCTCTTCTCATTCATCTCAAAAAGGTGCTTTTCCAGTTGCATCATTTGCATAGAGATAGTTCCTTGCACTTCATCGAGCTGAGCAAGGAAATCAATTTGGGAAAACAAATCGATTTCCAGATCTTCGCCTTTCATGTTTTTGAGCCGCGTAGAAAACTCATCCCAACTATTTAAAATCGTACTCAGCAAAAGTTTAGCTTCTTCCCTAGAGTTCATACAGCTTCTCCTTGAGGCCAAAATGCTGCAATGGAATCAGGTAGAACCCGTTTCACATTTTTGATTTCGCCTGCGGTTAAATGGCTTTGCAAAGTGAGGAAGACATTTTTGGTGATCGACTCCGTATCAGGGATCAGTCGATCATTGCCTAAATAAACAGAGACAAGGCCTAGGAAATCCTCCACATGATGAAGCCGAAAAGGAGTATGCGAAGGAACCCAATTTTCATAATAAATGCCCCGGATCAAGAGGGGAAGTTGCGCACCTAGCTTGGCAACGACTTCCACGGGTAGCCGGTCTCTAAGCGCCTGAAGCACAGCTCGGAGCGCCTGATAGGCCAGCTGTTGATCGTTCCATCCCATTCTGCGAGCGATTTCTTTCAGCCAGATATGGGTCTTTTGAGCCGAGTTTGCGATGATGGGGACTTCTGATTTTTTCATTTTCCACCTCCTTTGTTTGCAAATTCCATCTTAATCCTGAACATCAAATTCGTAAAACGTATTCTTAATTAATTCTTAAATTTTTAGCGTTCTAAGAGAGGGCTTTCTCTAGGATTAGAAGCTGGAAAATTTTGTGCTTTATCATAAATCTAGAAGGTCTAGAATTAATGATAACTTAATAAATGAAAGGGAAGCGCTGAAGAATTTTTTAGGAAATTGTGCATGAGAAACCAAAAAAGAAGGAGAGAGTGTTATGAAAAAGTATACTGCTTTGGATCTGCTCTTTGAAACCGGACTCCGACACATGTACCAGGCTGAAAAGGCCATTTTTAAAAATTTGTACACGATGGCAGATGCTGCTTCGGTCTCTGCCTTGAAGAATCTCTTCGTCAAGCACCAGCTGGAAACCGAACGGCAAATAAAACGGCTGGAATCGATTTTTAGATTGTTGGAAATCGATCCCAGTGCGAGCAAACTCCAGGGCCTTCCTGGAATCGGCGCGAAAACAAAGGAACTGCTGAAAACGCTGGCGGACCTGAATTTCTCCGACCGCAGCAAAGGCATCGACGGCATCTTAAGTGAAGGGGATGAGCTCCTCCGGCACTTTGCTAAAACCGATGCCAATGAATTTGCTTTAGTCAGCGCAGGTCAAAAAGTGGAACATTTTGAAATTGCCTGCTACAGCTCCTTAAGCCTTTTAGCCGAAAAGTATGAAACGCAGGAGATCGTAGACCTGCTGGAAGAGTCTCTCGGTGAAGAAATCGACATGGAAGAGCGCATCTCGGAATTCGCTGAGACCCAGCTCGATGCTCTTCTTCCCACCTAAATCGCAAGATAAAACCCGGTTTTTTAACCGGGTTTTACTCCTCAAAAATTTGATGCATAATCTCGGCGATGGGGAAGATGATGATAAAAAATAACATCCCTTGGATAGAGGTAACCTGGATATGGCAAACCTTGACAATGGCGGATGTCACACCGAAGCTCATCCCTAGGATCGTCGCATCTCCCAGTTTAATTTTAAAACTGCTGGGAGGATAGATCAACACTTCACTGAGTTCATGGATCACCGTCAAAGCAAGAGCAGTCACGACAACATAGACGGGAACCCAAGAAGAAATATTCAAACTGCGGGGTAGTACGCACTTTCCTGCTAAGCTCAAGATGCAGTACAAGGCATATCTTCCCACGTCTTCCTTGATCCGTTTACCAATGAGAGCTGCACAAGAAAGCTGCGGAGGTTGGGGTGGATGGGGAACCCCAGCACCGATAGGTTGTGGAGTGTAAACAGTTCCGATCGGCAGAACCGAACTAGCTAATGTAGGACGATCTAACAAAATTTACTCCTAAGAAAGGGATTTCCATTTCATAGGAACATGAAATGGAAATCTAAAGATGTTTTAGAGTGATTCGTCTGTTCTTTCTTCATCTAGTGCTGCGGCATATCGTTCTTGGCCATGTGCAGCCAAGGATCGATCTTGCCAATTGCAAATATAATCAAAACCTTTGCCGAGGAGCTTGATGAAAACAAACAATCCGGCCGAATATAATGTTGCCTCTAACGGCTTGACATTCCAGCCTCGGGCATAAGTGACAATCAGAGATAGAGCAAGAGGATTAAAGTATCGAATGGCTCTTTGATGGTAGATACTTTTAGTCTCTTGTGGGCGGTGAGTGTCTTGATCGTAGTGCTCAATTTGCATCACAAAAGGTTCTAAAGCCGATTTGAAGAGGAAAGTCGTGCTGACGAATTTAGCCAACGCAACCGAGCCTTCCAAAGTAGTATCGGAAGAAGTGGCTAAAACAGGGTAACGTGGGGCTCCAAAATAATTAACGGCTAAAGCTATCCCAGACGCTAGCAAAATCACGGGGCTCTTTTTATATACCTCGTGACTGATTTGTAGAATGGGGTTTATGAATACAAATAGGGGATTAGAGTAGCTGAGCTTTTCATCTAGCAACTGCAATGCCCGCATTTGTTGGTGGTGTACACTTTGGGCAAATGCATTTCCCTGCTGTAGAGCCTCTAGTACTACGTCGTATCTTTCTCCGGATACTCCTGGAGCAAATTCTCGTCGTGAATGTCCACCTCCGAATAAGTGCGCTCGTTCGGCATCTACCTCAGGTGGCATTTCTACCTCTTCGCCAGAGCCCATCGCTTCTGCTTCTCCTCTTGGCGCTCTTTCGGGGGGTGCAGCTGCATGCCATACTACGGGTCCTTCTGTTCGTCTTGGTGCGTCTACTGACATAGTAAAATCTCCTGTTTAGATTAAGAATTTGAAAAAAGTATGGCAGAAGCCTTTATTTGCAACCAGGGGATTTGTAGGTGGGGGCAAGGAATAGAAACGATGCTCAAGAGGAGGGATCACTCGTTGGGCATCGTTTCCAAAAAGATCATTTTTGACTTTCAGCTTTTTTTTGTTTTTTTGCTGGCGGTTCCCATTTTGAATCGGGAAATTGTTTGTCGATTTTGGGATACCGCTTACTCAGAAATCCATAAGGGAGGCCAAAAGATCCAACCCACATCGCAGTCCCTTGCCAAGCAGGAATTTTTAAACCCCAGACTGCAGTGGATAAGCTAATCGTAATCAAAATCGTATTAGTGGCGTTAATAAAGGTTCTCCAAGTCGCATGCGTTTTTCGTGGAAGCAAGGAGTAGGGAATGATCATGATAAAGATAGGTTTAATGAGACAGTGAACCGCGCTTGCGACTCCCACAAAGGTTGCAGCTTCCCATGCAAAAGGTTCATCTCCGAAGAATTTGCAGACATAAAAAGTGGTTGATATCGAGACAAACATGTGAGGACTGCGGATCACAAAATGTTGCACGATTTTGTACGTCTTTGCAGCCAGCTGATAAGCCAAAGAAGCCGTGCTAACAGGATCGTCCTCCATAGAGGGCCCACCAGGAGTGGTTGAAGCTTGGGGTGCTAGTTGTCTTACAGATACAGGCGGTAAAAGTGGCGCAGCAGGAGCAGAGGAGGGTTTTGGAGCTGAACTGCCTGATCCCTCCAGGGAAGAAGCCGTAGGGGAAGAAGATGGGCTAGCTGCCTCTGTTGCTAAGGAAACCCGCGGAGTCTCAGGTTTTGCAGCATTAGGAGGAGCGGCAACATGAACAAAGCCGTCATCACCTCCTCCCGAGGGACTGGGTGCTACCGCTGGCTTTAGAGGTACAGCAGTGGGAGGGGCATCCGCAGCACTGCTCAAGGAACTAGCTGCAGCAGGTGCAGCACGAGGACTGGTGGATGCTGGTGCAAGATAGGAATTGAACAATTCAGGGTTGGTAGGAGCTCCTAATGGTGCGGGTGGCTTTGATGCCATATAATCCTCCGGGTAAATTTTTTCTTAAATTATAAGAAAGGCAAGGGTTTCAAGCAAATATTTTGTTATAATGTTTTGTAGGAATTTTATTGGGATTTTATTAAGAAGATTGAGGCGCGATGGGGTCTATTTTTCGAAGGTGTTGAGATTTAAGAAATCCTTTCTTATAATGACTCGCTCAACGGAAGAGTGGCAGAGTGGCCTATTGCGGCAGTCTTGAAAACTGTTGTTGGGCAACCAACCGTGGGTTCGAATCCTACCTCTTCCGTTTTTTCTTATGAAACATATCTCGTGTATTTCTGATACGCATTCTCAGCATAAAAAAATCAGCTTGCCCGGTGGAGATCTCTTAATCCATTCCGGCGATTGCTCGGGAGGGGAGCTGGAAGAGGCCTTAGAGTTTTTGGATTGGTTCCAAGAGCAAAACTATAGGTATCGAATATGAGTGCCTGGTAATCATGACTCTATTTTCGAATGGATTCCAGAGCAGATGGAAGAAGAGTGTAAAAAACGGAGCATTATTCTTTTGAATGACTCAGGTTGTGATATTGAGGGGATTAAAGTTTGGGGCAGTCCTGTACAGCCTTGGTTCTGTGATTGGGCTTTTAACCGTCAAAGAGGCGCGGATATCCAAAAGCATTGGGATCTGATACCTCTGGACACGGAAATTTTAATTACCCATGGCCCGCCCCATCGGATCGGAGATGCAGTCGTCAAAAGAGACGGCTCTATCGAGCATGTAGGCTGTGAAGATTTATATAGAAGTATCCTTCAAACGGACGTCAAGCTCCATGTTTTCGGGCATATCCACGAAGGAGGTGGATATTTTTATGTGGGAGGTCGTACCTTCATCAACGCCTCTTCGATCGACGGGATGTATAAATTGAAAAGCCCTGGATTTATCAATTTATCCCAGCAAGGCAGCCAGTACGTTGCCATCCCTCCTGTCTGATTCAGTTGACAGACAAGTTTTTACTCACGTAAAATAGGTTTTAGCAACTTTAAACGAGAGGTAATGTATGAACTTTTCTCGTATCTTAGGTACCATCTTAATTTTGATTGGAATTGCTTTACTTGTTTTAGGGATTGTTGCGACGCAACAAACAGGTCAACAAGTCATGGAAGAAGTGACAGGGCATTTTTCCAATCGGACTGTGTGGTATATCATTGGCGGCATTGCGCTGATGGCGGGTGGATTTGCTGTTCGACGGGTTAAATAGCTGATAAGTTTTGAAATTCCGCTGCTTTGGCGTTGAGGATACTTAGGTCTCTATGTGGGTCATTGTAGAAAGATCGACTGAAAACCCCGAGCAATGTTGGATTTCAGGGGTTTTTAAGAAGCGTCAAGATGCAGAGGAGTATGGGTCTAGCCATGGACCTTCAGAGCTCAAATTTTCTCAGGAAGTGAGGGAAATTTCAGCCCGGGAATATCCTGTCCTCTTCATGGAAGATTTTGCCAAGTGTGATTTCATTTATGTCACATCTAAGGAATTAGCGGATCTCTTATTTGCTTTTGTGAAGGTTGCAGATGAAGACCATGTCTATTGCAACTATTTTATTTTTCGAGAGGATTATCGAGGAATTCCTGGTGAAGATTGTTTAGGGCAAACAGATCACCATCATGTCGATAATGGACTGCTCCGAAATATCTTCTATCACGGTTTAAAGTTCAAGCACTCCAGCACTAGGTATTAGGTCGGCTTTGTAGCTTGAAAACATGCGGGGAATTGACTCATGATCCATTCGGCATCCAGTACGAGAGGGACTTTTTCTTTGTATTCTTTTTCAAAGGAGTTAGCTTCCTCTCGAAGGGCCTGTTGAACTTGAGGCAGGAGCATAAATTTTAGCAGGAGAAAGTTCTTCTCCGCTTTTTCTTGATGCTGAGGATTTGCAGCGAGTAAGTGAATCACTTCATTCATGCGTTTGCGATAAATCATTTGGAGCTTTTGCAAATGTCTAATTTTTTCTAGCTGTTGTTGTTGAGCAATGATCTGCTCTCGTAATTTTTGAATACTTTGTCTTTGTGCTAAGAGATGAGATACGACTTGCTTGCCCGTGGGGCTGTTGCTCCAATTTTCGTTTTGACGAGAAGCTTCTCGAATTTCATCCAGAGTGGTTTTTTCTTCACGGAGGGCTTGGTTGAGTGTTTGGGCGAGTAAAGAAGGTGTCCATTGAAAAACAGAGCTGGATAGTTTTTGGATGAGCTGAAGAGATTTTCTGGGATTTACCCTCTTGGCATAAGCAGGGTCAGTTGCTGCAACTTTTAAAAGAGCATCATAGGCAGATTCATGGACTTCAAGGGCTTGCTCTTCATCTTGTCGGACGGCATTTTTTACTACTGCGCGTGTATTATCATCGGAAAGGGATTCCATAGGAATTTCTTCCACTCGATCGGTAAAAGCGACATCGGGTTTAATATACTGATCGAATTCTAATCTTGTTGTGGCTAAGCCAATGCGGACATTTTGTGGGAGCTTAGTTTTAAAAAGTTGAAGAAGCGATCCTACTTTAACTTGGGAAACGGCTGCGCTATGGGCTTCATCAAAAAATAAAATGGCATCATCTTCGTGACCTTTAATATCCAGCAAAAGGGAATCCAAGACATAAGGCTTGTGATTCAGAAGATCAGCGGTATTAATCTGATAGACCTTTTTTCCATAATAAGGAGAAGCCGGATCGTTCTCGGCTTCCCAGGCGATTCCTTCTATCATCTGCGTTTTTCCGCAGCCCGTCGGACCGACTATCATCGCAATCCGATATTTTTGATCTATAGATTTTGCCCAGCAGTTATCCAGTTTTTTTCTTTCATCTATTCTGCCGACAGAAGGTCCGATAAGGCCTCCTTTGACCTTGAGATTGAGATTTTCAAAAATACTAATATGATCACATAGGCCCAGACGGAGCCAATTTTTCATATAGTTAAGTGCCAGCAAAGTAACGAGGGTCAGCGCTGCTACTGTGTAGACTTTTTGCATGGAGCCAAAGTATTCCAAGAGATATTGTCTGCCCTTTTTATAGCCTTCATAAAAATGGATATAAAAATAGAGATACCCTTGTACTTCCATGATAGTGGAGGGCGGGGTATGGAGAAGGGCTAAAACACTAGGGAGCGTACCTAAAAG
>JAFEGW010000019.1 GCA_018239715.1 Verrucomicrobiota bacterium | reverse complement strand
GCTTTCGCGCCTCAGCGTCAGTAATGGTCCAGTGAGCCGCTTTCGCCACAGGTGTTCCTTCCGATATCTACGCATTTCACCGCTACACCGGAAATTCCACTCACCTCTCCCATACTCAAGCCCGACAGTTTCCGATGCAGGCTATGGGTTGAGCCCATAGATTTCACATCAGACTTGTCAAACCGCCTACGCGCCCTTTACGCCCAATAATTCCGATTAATGCTTGTACCCTACGTATTACCGCAGCTGCTGGCACGTAGTTAGCCGGTACTTTTTCTTCTGGTACCCTCAAATTGACTCGTTATTCACGAATCTTTCTTGTTCCCAAACAAAAGAGTTTTACAACCCGAAGGCCTTCATCACTCACACAGCGTCGCTCCGTCAGGCTTGCGCCCATTGCGAAAGATCCTCGACTGCAGCCTCCCGTAGGAGTCTGGGCAGTATCTCAGTCCCAATGTTGGCGGTCAATCTCTCAATCCGCCTAGACGTCTTAGCCTTGGTGCGCCATTACCACACCAACTAGCTGATATCGCATGAACCTCTCTCTAACCGCAAAGCCGGTCTCCCGGTCCTCTACTTTGATAAACAAGGGAATCCCCTCGCCACCTCATTCGGTATTAGCGGCCGTTTCCAGCCGTTATCCCCAGGTTAGAGGCAAGTTGTTCATGTATTACTAACCCATCCGCCACTAGATGAAAGGTTGCCCTATCATCTCGTTCGACTTGCATGCCTCATCCACGCTGTCAGCATTCAATCTGAACCAAGATCAAATTCTCAAGTTGAGAATTTAATTTTGTATAAAAATCTAAAAAATTGTTTAAAAGGCATTAGAAGTGATAAACACTTCTAACGCACAAGCTTATTTTATGCTTGCACATCGCTTCTCTTGACTTGTCTAAACAGCATTTGCGACTTCGACTGTCGCATTTTCACTCAACATGATTTTGAGGATCCAATCAACTTACTACAGCCCAGGATTTTAATGCAACCCTTTTACTTTCGCTGTTGATCTTTTCCCCGTGCAATCTTGTGAGGAAGCCAACACGATACTAAACGGCGCGATTTTCACGCAATGATTTTTGATTTAAAATAAAATTTATCAATATTTAAATACCGAATTTCTCCTATGAAAATGAAGTTAAACACGATTTTTTGCCTGCTCTGAACAAAATAAATATTTGGCAATAGTCTGGGCTCCAAATAAAGAAAAAAGACACCCTTTTTTCTCATTTAGCCCTTTCGGCTTGAGGATAAGCCGAGGATTACACCCATTCGGATGATCTGCGGGTTCAAGAGCATGATGAATAAAGGCATTTCAGCAGCGTACCATGGATTTTTCGTACTGTTAGCAATTTTTTTGGATCGCATGCAGAACAAGCCTAGCCGCTTGATTGCCGGAGCTGACAGCGCCTTCCATGGTGCCGTGATATTTTAGGGCTGCATGCTCTCCGGCGAAGTAGATTTTGTCCTCCACGGGTCGAAACACTTTCTTAAGGGTGATATCATCTATAAAGGTCTTCTCATTAAAGAGGTCGTACTGGTGAGGACCGAAATTGGAAAAACTTCCTCGCGAATATTGCTCATTCCACCAACTTATCATGGGAGGGTTGCCTTTGATTTTAACTTGAGGATAGAGGACTTGTATTTCCTGCAGAAATCTCTCTAGGGGAGCTCGTGAAGGCTCAAACTTGCCGGCATTTCCTCCAGCATAGAGGGTCATCAAAGTATAGTCTCGATTAAACCAAACAACAAAATCAGAGCCGTAAGCGAAGCTGGGAATATTTGTATCCTCAATCTCAATTGGAAATATTATTTTCGCTGCCGTACCATATTGAAGTGTCCGAACAGCTTGGAGTTGATCATCCGGGAAAAGATGGGGTTCTATTTCAACGGTGCGAAGTATCGTGCAAGGCACGGCTAAAACGACTTTGTCAAAAAATTGAACTTTGCCGCCACACTCAAGACCGATCTTCCTACGGGCCTTGAATATCTTGGTTAAAGGGGTATTATAATGAACAGTAAGATGATGGGAGATAACCTGCACCAGCCGGGTATTACCTCCTTGCACATATTCAATCTTATATTCTGCTTTTTCCTCCCCGTGGGCTATCTGATAACTCCGTTTGTAAAAATCCCAAAAAAGAGGCAGGTAGTAATCATCGAGGTCTTCTGTGGCAGAGCCTTCGTAATTTGCTATACGCAGCTCTAGCACACGCAGGAGCTCTTGATGATCTGAAAAAAATCGCCTCAGCGCGGTTAAGAGACGTTCCGATTTGCTTTGCCGCTTTATTAGATGATAGTTCTCATCCGTGGGAGGAGGGGCTTCCAGGAAAAGATCATAATAATTATGCGCTTTTCCCTGCGAATAATAGATTTTCTCGAAGGGAATAATGTAGGTCTCAACTTGCAATCCCAGTTCATGAATCAGAGCTTTTAGCTCAGTGCCTTCTGATCCATCATCGATAAACTTTCCGCCGAGCTCTTCGTATGAAAAACCCTCATAATAGGTGAGGATACGTCCGCCCGGTCTCTCTCGAGCTTCAAAAACCTCAACAGGAATACCTGCCTTATACAAACGATAGGCAGTCGTAAGACCAGCAATTCCAGCACCAATAACTGCTACTCGCTGCTCTTTTATGGAGTCAAAGGAGGTCATGCAAAAAACATGATTGATTTTCGCAGAAATTTCAAGTTTTTCTGCTTTTACTTGATCTGAACGACAATGACTTCGATCGCTTGGTCCGTCTTATTGACAGCGCGGTGTTGCTCTCCGACAGGATCGGCTTCGAGATAGACGGCCTTCCCTGTGGGAAACTCTATCTCTTTACAAGCACCCCCTTGTTCGATGCGATGAACGGTTCCGCCTTGCAGACCAATGACGACGCGAGGGTATTCATCGCGATGGAGTCCTATTTCTTCACCGGCTTCCAAGCGGACTTTCAAAACACAGACTTTCTCATTTTCGATCTGTTTTTCAACCTCGAGAGCTTCCGAGGCAAAGGGGATTAAACAAGCTAATGTCCAGAGAAGTTTTTTCATAGGGCTCCTAGATATAAACATAGACGATCATGCCGATCAGGTAACCTACTAGGACAGGAAGAGAAATCTTTTTCATGTAGGTGACAAAATCGATCTTTTCCATTCCCATCAGGGCAACACCGGAGGAAGAACCGATGATAAGAATACTGCCACCTGTTCCTGCGGCATAGGCAATCATATGCCAGAGAGGATGGTCGGGAGGAAACTGCTCTAAGGGATACATGCCCATGGTGGCTGCGACGAGAGGAACATTGTCGATGACCGCGGAAAAGAGTCCGATCATTGTCGCAATGACTGGCAAGCTACTGATTTGGTTGCCAAGCCAGGTGGCAAGATCTTGAAGAAGGCCAGCGGCTTCGAGCGAGCCTACGCAGAGCAGAATCCCTAAGAAGAATAAGACCCCTGAAACATCGACCTTGGTTAACACGTGAGGCACTCGGAGATGTTTCCGCTGCTCGTAAGGATGGTGAAGTCCATCCGTCACCAGCCATAAAATGGCAAGGCTGATTAAAATTCCCATGAAGGGAGGAAGTCCCGTGAGCCCTTTGAAAATAGGAACGCCGACAAGTCCTAAAACTCCGAGAGTAAACACCAAGCGGGCGCCAGGCTCTTCAACTTCTTTAGCAACATAGGGAGCTGGAGCCATTTTTCCTTTCAGGCGAAAGCTAAAATAAAGGAGAGGAACGAGGAGCGAAAGGATACTGGGTGCGAACAGCGCCTTCATCACCGCAAGGGAGGTGAGCTGTCCATCAATCCAAAGCATCGTGGTTGTGACATCTCCAATGGGGGTCCAGGCTCCCCCGGCATTCGCAGCCACGACCACCAGGCAGCACATGAGAAGCCGGTCTTGCGCATTGGGAATCAGCTTGCGGAGAAGCGAAACCATTAAAATCGTGGTGGTGAGGTTATCGAGAACGGATGAAAGGAAGAAGGTGACAATGGAAATCAGCCAGAGCATTTTACGCTTGGACGTTGTCCGGATGGCGTCGGTGACGATTTTAAATCCGTGATGGGAATCAATCAGCTCGACAATCGTCATGGCGCCGAGCAAGAAAAAGATAATCTGGGCCACTCCGGAAATGTTGATGTTTAAGTGGGTTAAATTTTCTTGGACAGCGTGGGGACTTTCGTGAAAGAAAACAGCCCAGCAGGCAACTGCCATGAAAATGGCCACAGCCGATTTGTTAATTTTAAGAATGTGTTCGAAGATGATGGCGAGATACCCAAGAGAAAAAATGACCACTAGCAATATTAAACCCATAGCCTATCCCACTATTTAAATTTTTATGCAATCCCCGTGTGTATAATATCGTGCATACGCACCAAGCCGACAACCCGATCTTCTTCCAGAACCGGCAGAACCATGATCCACCGCTTAGGATCTTTTTGCATCAGTTTGAGTGCATCCCAAGCTAAGACATCGCTCTGCGTTGCAATCGGCGAGCGAGTCATCAGCTCGCCTATCTGTTTTTGCATGACTTCCGACCCTAACGCTTGTAAAGAGCGGCGGAGGTCTCCATCGGTATAAATCCCTTGAAACTTCTGCTGTTCGTCCACGACCAGGATGCAGCCGAGGCGTTTGGAGGAAAATTCCGGCAAGACCTCTTGAAGAGTTTGCGAAGGCGAGCAAAAGGGCAAAGCTTCTCCGTGGATCATGATCTGGCCGATTTTGATCGTGGCTTTTTTACCGATGGTTCCTGAAGGATGGTTCTCTCCATAAGAAGCGAGTGTAAACCCTTTATGTTTCATCAAAGCCATCGCTAGAACATCGCCGAATAAAAGCTGGACCTCTGTTGAAATGGTCGGAGCTAGATCAAAGGGGCAGAGCTCTTTTTCCACAGGGAGTTGGAGGACTAGATCAGCAAGATGGGCTAACCGGCTTTGCAGGTTGGAGACAAGGGCGATTAATTTAGCGCCCCGTTTCCGGATGAAGGGAACTAAACTTAAGAGCTCTTCGGTCTCCCCGCTTTTACTGAGCAGGATCACACAATCATCTGAAGAGAGGATCCCGATATCGCCGTGCAAGAAATTCATGGGATGCATGAATAGAGCTTTGGTGCCTGTCGACACCAGCGTCATGGCAACTTTTTCTGCAACAAATCCGCTTTTTCCGACACCGCTCAAAACTAGAAAACCTTTGCTATGGGCGCACAGATCAAAAACCTCTTGAGCCTTCTTCTCATCCAAATGGTTGAAGAAGTATTCGAGATGCTGACGTTGGTCGTTAAATAATTCTCTTAACACAAAGGTTCCTTATCAACTTTAGGATGATAGGATATTGGCTTTTTTGCTTGAAGAAGATAATGTGAGGTTTAAAAGGAATTTTATGCATTCGATCACCGTTGCTAGGGGAGATGGAATAGGCCCTGAGATCATGAAAGCCGCTCTTTTGGTTTTAAAAGAAGCAGGGGCTGCCCTCGATATCCACGAGGTGGAAATCGGAGAAAAAGTTTACAACCGGGGCGTTCTCACCGGGATCGAACCTCAAACTTGGGAGACCATTAAACACACGGAAGCTTTTCTGAAAGCTCCCATCACAACCCCTCAAGGAGGCGGATTCAAAAGTTTGAATGTCACAGTACGGACCACTTTAGGCCTTTATGCCAATATCCGCCCCTGCGTCTCGTATCATCCTTTTATTGCCACCAAGCATCCTCAAATGAACCTCGTCGTGGTTCGTGAAAACGAAGAAGACCTGTACGCCGGCATTGAATACCGGCAGACCCCCGATGTCATGGTGTCGCATAAGCTGATCTCTCGGCAAGGGTCGGAGAAAATCGTCCGTTATGCTTTTGAATACGCCCGCCATCATGGCCGCAAAAAGGTCACCTGCTTCACGAAAGATAATATCATGAAATTCTCCGACGGCCTGTTTCATAAAATCTTTGACGAAGTGGCAAAGGAGTATCCCGACATTCAAAATGAACATTGGATTGTCGACATTGGAGCTGCTAAGCTCGCCGATGATCCGGAGATGTTCGATGTGATTGTTCTGCCTAATCTCTACGGAGACATTCTGTCGGATGTTGCTGCGGAGATTTCAGGGTCGGTGGGCCTGGCCCCTTCAGCTAACATCGGCAATCTAGGAGCGATGTTTGAAGCGATCCACGGATCGGCTCCCCGCCGCGCCGGGCAAAACTCGGCCAACCCTTCAGGGCTTTTGCTGGCCAGCGTGATGATGATGGCCTATCTCGGGGAAGCGGAGATCGCCACCCGCATCCATGACGCCTGGCTCTGCACGATCGAAGAAGGGATCCACACAAATGATGTTTTCAATGAAAAAACCAGCAAACAGATGGTGGGAACGCAAGAATTTGCCGCCGCCGTGGTCAAAAACTTAGGCAATCAACCTCGCCAGCTCAAATCCCCCGTCTACAAGGCCGGTTCTAAAATTGTTCCGCTCCTGACGGAGCAGAAAACCAAAATCGATCGCAAGCTCGTCGGCGTAGATCTTTTTATCTATTCCAAAGAAAAAGCCTCTCAAGTGCAAAAAAAGATCACCGGGCTTCATCCTTCACCCTTTAAGTTGCAGATGATCACGAACCGAGGGGTACGGATATGGCCGGAAGGGCATCTGGAGACTTTTTGCATTGAACAATGGCGATGCCGGTTTATTGCAGATAAGCACCCTATTAAACCCGAGGATATCGTCCAGTTGCTGGATCACTTCATCAAAGCAGGCTATGATGTTTTCAAAACAGAAAATCTCTATACCTTTGATGGAGCCTTTGGCTATACTTCTGCTGAAGGTTAAATGCCATGCAGCCTATTATTCATTGGTTCCGAGAAGACCTAAGGTTGGAAGATAACCCTGCCTTATCTTCAGCAACGCAGCTAGGAGCGCCTGTCATTGCTCTCTATATCCTGGATGAAGATAGACACCATCCTTTCAAGGTAGGGGCTGCTCAAAAAACATGGCTGCATTTGTCGCTCAAAGCTCTTAAAAAATCGCTGCAAGAATATTCAATCCCCTTGCTCATCGAAAAAGGCCATCCTTTAGAGATCTGGGAAAAGCTGATCAAGAGATTCAATCCTTATAAAGTGACCTGGAACCGTACCTTTATTAGAGAGGCCCACCTACGTGATCAAAAAATTCAGCGTCTTTTAAAAACACAGGGCGTCGGTATAGAAACTTTCAATGGGACCTACTTTACAGATCCTGAAGAAATCAAGAACCAGACAGGAGGTTTTTATAAGGTCTTTGCTCCTTTCTTCAGATGCCATCAAAAAGCCTACCAGCCGCAGAAAGTCCTCAAGCTCTATAAAAACTCCCGCTCACCCAAGGTCGATTCTCTTTCGGTTGAAGATTTGCATCTGCTGGATAAAGCTCTAATCTCTCCCCAACAACTCGAGGAATATTGGCAGCCCGGAGAACAAGGCGCGAAAAAACGGCTCCATGCTTTTGTGAAAAACCACCTGCATGGATATCATCATCACCGAGATTTTCCTGGGCTTGATCAAACTTCTAAACTCTCCCCTCATCTCCATTTTGGTGAAATCAGTCCTCGTACCGTCTTTGAAGCTTGCCATGGGAGCAAAGCATTCCTTCGAGAGCTTGTATTTAGGGATTTTGCCATTTATCTTCTCTACCACTGCCCCGACCTTCCCTCAGTTCCATTCATCAAAGAGTTTGAAAAATGGAAATGGGATGACGACAAAAACCGATGGGAAGCCTGGAAACAAGGAAAAACAGGATACCCTCTTGTCGATGCAGGGATGCGGCAGCTGAAACAAACGGGATTTATGCACAACCGAATGCGGATGATCGTCGCCTCTTTCCTAATTAAAGACCTGAATATCTCCTGGCAAAAAGGCGCAGCCTGGTTTTTTGACTATCTTTTGGATGCCGACCTCGGAAATAATAGCTACAACTGGCAATGGTCAGCTGGAACAGGATTAGATGCACAGCCTTTTTTCCGCATCTTCAATCCTATCCTCCAAAG
The DNA here is from genome assembly GCA_018239715.1 of Verrucomicrobiota bacterium. Lineage (GTDB taxonomy): Bacteria > Chlamydiota > Chlamydiia > Chlamydiales > Rhabdochlamydiaceae > PALSA-1444. The sequence goes on along the minus strand of JAFEGW010000019.1, from coordinate 53,434 downwards.
CAAAAAATTCGATCCCCAAGGTGTTTATATCCGTCAATGGGTTCCCGAGCTAAAAAATCTCCCTCTAAAATATCTCCATGCTCCTTGGAAGGCCCCGGAAAAAGTTTTAGAAGCAGCAGACCTCAAACTCGGTCGAGACTATCCTTTTCCCATTGTCGATCATGAGAAAGCCAGGCAATTTGCCCTGAAAGAATACAGGCGCATCAAAAAATAAAATTTTATTTTTCTTATCATCTCATTTATGCTTTTAGGCTAATGTCAGATCCCATCCAAGTTTTCTATCAGATGAGAGACACATTCTTGCTGATCCCCAGCAATTGGGTTCAATATCAAGAAGGCAAAGTCGCCCTGCTGGATAAAAAGGAGGCCTGGAGCAGTTTAAGTCCTTTTAGACGCTTGCAGCATACCTTTGGTTATGGGGCTTGGGGCTACCATACGCTCAACGATGCTGTGGAGAAAGTTGCCCACGCAGTGATTCGGGAAATGGAAGAATCTGTCGTAGACCATCTCCGATCTCTAGAAGGCGAAAAAATTGACGGATTATCTTCTGAGTCCCCCGAAAAAACGATTAATTTAGATATCGTGTTACAAACTTTGGATAGTATCGACAACTTTAAAACAGCCCAACGAGATCTCTTGCAAGCAATTCATGCAAAATTTTTCGATCATAATTCTATCCTCAGCAAATGCTGGTTGTTTGCCACGATTCTTTTGAGAAAGGTCGGTCGGATCTTTCAACAAGAACTTCTTTTTCGACTGAAACAAACATGCGGATTGGGCCCTTTAGGCTATCATCGATTCCAGGCCATGATTGTACATGTGTCCACTCGATGCATGGAAGATCTGAGCAAGTCTGTTTTAGAATCATTAGTTAAAATAAAAGAGGGCAAAATAGAAGAGCTTTCAGAAGCAGAGACCGGCTATGTCATTGAAGCTATGGATAAAATCGATGCCATCCGGATGATTCAGCAAGAACTCATCCAAAAAGCTTGGGTTCACTTTTCTGTCCGTGCGAATACTTTGAGCAGATGGTGTTTAAGGACTGTTTCCTTCTTAAAAAGCTGGGCCCCCTTAAAATGGAATTCTTTTCACTATATATCTCTTGAGTCCCTTGAAAGATTGAGGTCGGAGGCGCATCAAAAAGTTCTAAGCATCTTCCTTGAACAGCTAAAGCCGTTACAGAAGCCTATCCTACTTTGGGAAGGGAAAAAGGACTCCCGCCGATTTAAACTTTTTCTTATCACAAGTAGAAGCAGCCAGCAACTTCAATTCTTTCAAAATGATCAATATAGGAGCCATGTGGTTTTTTGCCAGGATCAAAAGCAAGGCAAAATCTTCCTCTCTATCCTTAACTATGAATTTAAAGACAAAGAGGCTCAGAATTTCCTTTTGTATTTTTTACAAAAACTTGCCGTAGAAACCCATGTCAATGAAATCCGATGGTATGAAAAAGAGCTAGAGACTCCTTTAGAAAAGCCCACTTATTCAGAGGGAAAATTGAGTGAAGCACTGCAACCGATGGAAATCTTGTTAGAGGAAGCGCAAAAAAAGGGAGTTTTTACAAACCTTATTCCCATGAGATATTTTCTCACAGCACTTGAGTCTTTCGGCAAGAGAGCTTCATCTCCTGATGCACCAGCAGCTTAGGTTCCTGTTATTTCATCTCGACTCTTCGCCCTTTTTCGCGATAAAATTGTTAATCGGACTATTTCAATATATTTAAATATTCCTTAAAACCCATAGTATTTCGAGAAAAAAGACAAGGGCTCTCTTTAGAAGAGATAATAAAACTATATTTTTATGCGGAAGAAAAAATGGTATTTCGATGACAAAATTAGGCTAGTGTAAATCACATGCTTTTAATTCCGTCTGGTGTCCAGTCCCACTCTGAATCACTACTTACATTATTGCATGGCATGGATTTGCCCTTTAAAAGATCAATAACTTCACCTAGCAAAACAGAAGAAGAAGAAAAATATGTTACCCGCGAGGTAGTCAAGATCATTGTAGCAAACTCTGACCACGGAGGGGATTGAAATCTTCTTCTTGCCTCACTTTCATACTCATGAAACCCGTGTGACACAAGGTCCCGCGCTTTTTGAGTAATATCTGGACTGCTTAATCTAACGTCCATGTTTAATTTCGCTTGGTTTCTCACCTTATTAGCTATTGAGTCTCTCATCTCAATCATTTGCTCAGCGACAAAGCTATAAATTTCACCTTCTGATTTTTGTACAGGATTCGCGAAACTTGTCATACTCTCCTCCTTCCAATCACCATATTTTTTTCTGGTAATCCATAATATAAATTGCCCTCTTTTTCAGTAAAGAAAGGAATATCATTATTTAAAATATCTAATATAAATGCGCCTTTGATAATCTCAATTTGGCCTTTATCAAGTTCAATTCCATCAGCCGAACATGCACGCTCTAAATTATTATAGAGCAAATCAATATTGTTTAAATCTCCGGTTAGTTTTCCGAAATCTGTAGTCCCAAGAGGAAGATATCTAACTGAAAATTTACTCATTTCCTGTTTCAATTCTTCAGTCAATTTTTTTTCTGCCTGTGTTAAGCCTTTATAAAGCCCGTTTCTTTCAAGTTCGATACGAATTTCTTGTCCACCTAATTTAGTAGGAATATCTCTGTTTGGTTTAATAAACACATTTTCTAAGTCGATAGGCACAATATCTAAATATTTTTCACCTTCTTTTTTCATAATAACATTTTCACCATGTAAATCACTAACATGGAGAAGTTTCAAAATATCATCTAATCTGACTAATTTTATTTTCAGCTCATCGTTATTCTGTGATTCAACAAAAGAGCTTGCTTTCTGAGGTATTTTGCCTTTCCTACCAAGGTTAGGTCCAGGAATAAATTCCCAAATGCTTGCTTGGTTATTTTTCCAATTGGTTATCTTATACTCTGGAAGAGGAAGCTTTGATGATCGTTCTTTTTCATCTAAACCATTTAGCCTTACAAACAATTCAACAATTGCCTTATCAACTCTTGCGTCTCGAGGTTTGTATACCAATTTCTTAATGCCGTTAGCTGTTTTAAAGCCTATTAAAACAGTTTTTTTACCCCCATTATGCGTTTCGCCTTCAGGAAAAAAATTTCCGACTGGAGCTTCTAGGGGAATATTAAATTTCTCAAATAAAAAATCTCTATTGTTTTGAACATTTAAATTTATTTCATTTATATAAAATGTTCTATTAACAATAGCATTAAGCCAAGATTCGGAGTATACTTCAAAAGTAAAATTGAATGGAGGCTCAAGGTTTGGATCTTGAAAGGGTAGATCACTCCTGCTGATGTTCATTTTTGCCATAACTTTGTCAGGCAGTGTTCGACTCAGTGTAAGAATTTCTTCATTTAAAGATTTTACTTCAGCAGTAGAAGATGCATTTCCAGCTTCAATTTTTCTTTTTAATTCTTGAAATTTTTCCTCTATTTTTTCTAACTCTATTTGCAAAAATTCAACTATTTTTTTTTGCTCTTGAGTCAATTGTTGTAATTTCGTGTTTCTCTGAGCTCGCGAAATTGCAAGAGCTTTCTCTATCAAGATATTACGCGACGCGGGTTGATTAATTGCAGACGAGCTAGGAGCTAAAGCGAAGTTAGATGCCACTGCTTCACTTCTTACAATTTTACTACTTAAAGGTGGACCAGCCATAGAGATATTTTAATTCAAAATTGATTTAAATTTCAACAGCCTATCTTTTTTGTATATGGTTAATTTAGAGCATTAAATAAACTTTAGCTAATATTGAATGACAACCCTTTAAAACCAAGCACAAATCAATTGTAATTATTAAGAGAATTTCTCTTTAAAGACTAATAGAATTGAATAGAAAGTTGGATTTATAAAGCCGTCTCTTTTTCTATATGCTCTTTTAAGGAATTTAAGAATCCGCAGCCATACATCCCGTCGATGACACGGTGGTCAAAAGTCAGGGAGATGTGGACCATCGAACGGACTCCAAGAGTCTCCTCATCGAGCGCTACAACTTTTTTCTGAATGGCGCCCAAGCCCAGAATAGCCACTTCAGGGTACCGGATGATTGGAATGCCCAGCATCACGCCGGAGATACCAAAGTTCGTCAAGGTGATAGTCCCCTCTTGAACTTCTGCCGGGCTGAGCTTGCCGGAGCGGGCGCGGACCGAGAGGTCGCCGATTGCTTTGGCAAGTTCGGGCATGCTGAGGTTTTGGCAATTCTTAACCACAGGCACCATGATCCCTTGGTCAACACTGACAGCGATGCCTAAGTTCACAAAACGTTTGACGACGATAGTATCGTCTTCTAAAGAAGAGTTGAGGAATGGATATTCCCGGAGCGCTTTACTGATCGCACGAGCGACAAAACTCGTGATTGTCAGTTTAGAGCCGTGCTGAGCCAAAAAAGCCTCTTTTTCTTTTTGGATCAGTTTAATGATCGACGTGACATCGACCTCGGTAATGAGGGTCGCATGGGGGGCCTCATAAAAAGAGCGGACCATATTGTCGGCAATGGCTTTCCGCATGCCGGTCATCTTGATACGCTCTTCATCGGATGATAGGGTCTTTGTGATGATCGGGCAGGGTTTGTTGGCAGCAGGAGCCCGCTTTTCGATGAAAAGCTCTAAATCACGTTTAGTCAGCCTTCCGCCTGCGCCTGTCGCAGGGATTTTCTCGAGCTCTTCAAGCCCGATATGGTGTTCCCGAGCTATGCGGAGAAGAGCCGGTGAAAAGAAATCTTTCATTTCAGAGCTGGCGGGAGCGGCTTCTTTTTTGACTTCGACCGCGACGGCAGGACCTTCTCCTGCAGGAGTTTTATGCATCTGAATCGTTGCCAGAGCATCGCCTACTTGAAGCTCTTGATCGGGATTTGCCAAAATTTTATGGAGCACGCCCGAGACAGGTGAAGGGATCTCGCTGTTGACCTTATCGGTAGAGACTTCCAAAAGAGGTTCATCGAGATTGATCGCATCGCCCTCTTTTTTAAACCATTGCACAATCGTGGCACTGACAATGCTCTCCCCGAGTTTAGGAAGCGTGACTTGATATTCTTCTGTCATGTTGGACTCTTATTTTAGATTGAATTTTGTTTAAAAGTTGTTCCCAGGCTCTAGTGTTATTGATAATTTCTAAATGGCTGGGGAAAGGAATCACCGGAATCGCACATTGAAAATCGGCCGGAAGCTTCACGTGGTCTTTTTCAGTGCAAACCAGCGCCTCAGCGCCGGACTCTTTTGCAAAAGAGCGGAGCTCTTCGGCAGTAAAAGGGTCATGGTCCGGTTTGAAAAAAGTAGCGATAATGGCCCCACCGGCCTCGCGGACCGATTTTAAAAACCGCTGAGGGTTGCCGATCGCGCAAAAAACAGCGACTTTTTTTTCGTTTAAAGAGAGCTCAGAAATTCGGCGGGCATGAACGATCGGAGCTCTTGTAAAAAGGCGGAGCTGCTCTTCTATCTGTTCGGAGGGGTCGATAGCGACAACACAGTCGGCCGTTCTTAAACGCTGGGGTGCATCGCGAAGCAAGCCCCTAGGAAGAAAAAAACCTTTGCCAAAAGGATCCTCTCCATCCACAAGAACAATTTCGAAATCCCGCTTGAGCTGACGATGCTGCATCCCATCGTCCATGAGAAGGATCTCAGCGCCTTTTTGCTGGGCTAGCTGTGCAGATTTTAAACGGTTTTTTCCTACCCACACTTGCACGTGCGGAAGCACGCGAGCCAGCCAAGAAGGCTCGTCACCGCATTCCGAGGGAGGAGTCCCGGGTTCAACTAGAAGATTTTTTTCTGTTTTTTCGACAGCTGAACGGTAGCCTCTAGAAAGAATCGCCACCCGGAAATCGGAAGAGAGCTTTTGAGCTAGAAGTTTCACAAAGGGGGTTTTACCTGTGCCGCCGGCGACGATATTTCCTACGCTAATGACGGGAAGACCTGCATCATGGGCAGCGAGCAGTCCTAGGTCGTACGCTTGGTTGCGCAGTCGTACGCCTGCTTGGTAAAGATAGCTGAGGGCCCTTAGGAGGAATTTTCCTCGCCGTCTGCCCTCCATGATGTCTATAACATAGCTTTCAAGGGGCATGGAAAAGCTCATGTTCGATCATTTCAATAATGATATGGATCGCAGTCATGTGAGCTTCTTGAATACGATCGGAATACGAAAATCCATCAATGATCCATTCCAAATCGGAGATGCCCTTTAATTTTCCTCCGGTCTTACCCAGGAAGGAGATGGTTTTAAGGCCCATCGATTTTGCAATGGGAACGGCCTGGACAAGATTGAGAGAATTGCCGCTGGTCGTCAAGGCCACAAAGACATCGCCTTCTCGTCCGAGCGCTTCGACAGCTCTGGAAAAAACATCGTGATAGCCGACATCATTGGCCATACAGGTTAAATGTCCGGGATCCGACAAGGCAATCGCAGGAAGAGCTTTCCTCTTATGGCGGAAAATACCGGTCAGTTCCTCGGCAAAATGCATGGCATCGCAGAGACTGCCCCCGTTGCCTGCGATCAACAGCTTGTTCCCTTGCCGGAAGCAATCGGCGATGGCTCGCGCCGAGCTTTGAATAAATTCCAGGCTCTCGGGTTTTTTCAGAAATTCGATGGCCCGCAGACCATCATCGACAGCTTTCAAAATTTTCGTTTGCATAAATATACTGGCTGGTAATGATAAACCACTTTAAATTAATAGACCAGTCTATGACAAGTTTTAATATCGCCATCGTAGGGGCTACAGGGGCTGTCGGCCAAGAAATGGTGCGGCTTTTGGAACAGCGCCGGTTTCCGATTCAAGAAATTCGTTGCTTTGCCTCTCTTCAGTCCGAGGGGAAATCGCTTCTTTTCAAGGGCGAAAAAATTTTTATAGAAAGGCTGCAAGAAAGCTCCTTTCAAGGCATGGACTTTGCCCTCTTTAGCGCAGGGAAAAAAATCTCTTTGACCTACGCTCCGCTGGCAGTGCAAGCAGGCTGCTTGGTCATTGATAATAGCTCGGCTTATCGGATGGACCCTTCCGTTCCGCTGGTGATCCCTGAAATCAATCCCCATGCGCTCCTTCAGCACCAAGGGATCATTTCTTCTCCCAATTGCACAGCGACTGTCATGCTGATGGCGCTCGCTCCCCTGCACCGGCATTTTAAGATCCGCAGGATTGTCGCAGCGACCTACCAAGCCGCCAGCGGCGCAGGACAGCGGGCGATGCACGAGCTGCGGGAAGAAAGCCGCGCCGTTTTGGAAGACCGTCTTTTTCAAAGAAGCGTGATGCCGCTTCCTTACGCATTTAACCTTTTTCCTCATAATGCTCCCATGACGCCTTCAGGCTATAACGAAGAAGAAATCAAAGTCATCGAAGAAGCACGGAAAATCCTCGAGGAGCCAGCTCTTCGCATTGCGGTCACTTGCGTCCGCGTTCCTGTTCTTCGAGCTCATTCAGAGGCAGTCAATGTAGAGTTCGAAAATCCTATTACACCTCAGCAGGCCCGAGAGGTTTTAGCAAATGCCCGCGGGGTGATGATCTTAGAAGATTGGGAGCGCAATCGGTTCCCGATGCCCTTAGATGCCACAGGAAAGGATGAGATTTTTGTCGGGAGGATACGGCAAGATCTTTCGAATCCCCATACTTTGGACCTTTGGGTTGTGGGCGACCAACTTCTCAAAGGAGCAGCATTAAATGCCATTCAAATCATGGAGGAATTATGTCTATCCCCACGGTAAATTTTATAGATGCAGATGTACAAAGAGATAAGACAGCAGCGGAAAAATTCGATTGGTCTCTCGAAGCTTCGCAAAAACTCGCCAAGGCTATTCAAGCAAAAGTTGTTCAAGGAAAGATCAACATCCGCATTGTGGTACAAGGAGATAATCTTGGACGCATCGTGGAAGGGCTTAGCTGCGGTGCCGTAAAACTTAAAGAAGAAGGAGGCCACGGATGGGAAAATATTCCCGTGGTATATTTAGGGCCCTCTCCAAGAATCCAAGAGCAGAAAGAAAAAAACCTTGATTCCACTTTAATGAAGGCCAGTTTAATTCATCCCGGTCAATATGTCGCTTTTAGAAATAACTGCGTCTATATTGGCGATACAGTCGAACAAATAACAGAGCGTTAAATAAGGTAAATACATGTCTTACACATTAGATAATGGAGCTGCAGCTCCTGATTTTTCCCTCCCTGCCACCGATGGCAAAATGTATGCTCTTAAAGACTTTGCCCAGGCAAAAGTGCTCGTCATTTTTTTCACCTGCAACCATTGCCCTTATGTCATAGGGTCCAATGAAATCACAAGGACAACTGCCGAGAAATTTAAAAATAACGGCGTTGTTTTTGTCGCGATTAACTCCAACAGCAAAAATACTTACCCTGAAGACTCCTTTCCCCACATGGTCGAGCAGATGAAGATCCACCAATTCCCCTGGATCTATCTGCACGATGAATCTCAAGAGATCGCTCGTAAATACGGCGCTTTAAGAACGCCGCATTTTTATGTTTTTGATCAGCAGCGCCGTTTAATTTACACGGGCTGCGGCGTCGATTCTCCGAAGGATCGTACCAAAATCACTCACAATGATCTTGAGCAAGCTATAAGCGAGCATCTTGCCGGCAAGCCGATTTCAAATCCTCGCACCAATCCGATCGGCTGCAACATTAAATGGGAGGGGAAGCCTCCGCATTGGATGCCGCCTGAATCCTGCGACTTGGTTTAATTCTAGAAATTAATGATCGCCTTCAATTAAAGTTTTTTCCATGCTTTAAAGGAGGCATCTTATGTCAGTTAGTTCCATCGAAAGTTTCACTGAAGGCGCTGAAAGTTTTGATCAAGAAAAATACAAAAGCCTAATTTCTACCTACACCGAACCTAACCCTAAAGCCATGGAGGCAGAATTTAAAAAACCTCTTTCTGAGCGCATCATTCGCACTCCTCTGCGCCGCGATGGCATCTATGCTGAATATGTTTTAGACGATATCAAAGTCCACTGCCCCTCTGATGAGTTTCGAAAACATCAAGTCCATCTCTGGAACAACCATAAAAAACAAGCCGAAGATAAACATTGGGCCTGGTCAGTGACAACCATCGGCGCCGCCCTCATCGGCATTGCCGGTGGAATCGGGATAGCTTCCAAAGATCTCTTTGGAATGCTGGGAACATCAGCCGCAGCAACGGTTGAAAAATTTGCTCCATGGATCGCAGGAGCAGGTTTCGTGTTGGCAGCCGTTTCGATCTTTTTTGTGATCTCAGAAAGTTATTCAATTAGCGACGCTGAGAAGCAGATTGACAAGTGGAAAGCCGATCCTGTCGCCCAAGTCGGCCGCGAGAGGAATAAAGCCCATGCCTACGGATTCTCCTATATTTATTCCCATGACCTTAAACTCGGCAATAACCCTTCTCATACACGCTGCTTCCATCCGAAGCAAGTGGAACACGAGTACAAAAAATATGCCGATAGATTTTTTGAAAAACTTCTTCCTCCAGCTGCCGATAAACGGGCCTGGATGGATGAGTTCTCTTCTTACAACCCTCTTGCTTCTGCTTTGATGAAATATGGATTTGGGCATGTGCCGGAGCATATGGACAAAGTGGTCCAAGATTATACGAAGCTCGAAGCGTTCCTCAAAGATATCAGAACCTCTTACGAGGATTTTAAATCGAAGGAAAGAACCCTTGCTAAAGAGCATATAGATGTGACCAATAAAGAAAGAAATACCCTGCTGCATCCATCGCTCGAGATTTATAACACTCAATTAGCTGCTGCGAAAAAAATACGGGATGATGTGCTTGATAAACATCCTCTGCAGACAGACCCTGCAAATGAAAAAGCAAGGGCAAACTACAACGCTGCTAAAAAAATCTTAGATGAAGACTATGCTCTAAGAACCGCTCCTATTACCAAAAAGTATGATGCCAAGGTTAAAGAGATCGAACAACAGCGCGATGCTCGCATTGCAAAACTGGAAGCTCAAAAATCGCACCAGCTCATCAACAACTACAATGCAGCACACGAGCTTTTAGTGAGGGGACATGATGCCTGGACTGGAAAGGTTCCTTATCAAGCGGTGAATTTTGCGCAGTATTTCCCCTGGCAGGGACCTCAAGCTGCGCAGCCAGTTTGGTATCCATCTCAACCTGCTCCGATGCCTTACTATCCTCAACCCGTTCCGCAACCGCAGTACCCTGCGGGATATTATGTGCAGCCGCAGCAACCCCTCTATACCCAACCGACTGGCACTCCAGCAGAGCCGTATCCAGCAACGTATACTGAGCAAACCATGCCCTATTATCCTCAAGCGCAGCAAATCAGCGTCTGATGTATTAAAGGGAAAAATCAGGTTTTCTTTTGAGCACCAGTGACTCATGGGTCACTGGATGTTCAAAGCGCAGCTCGCAGTGGTGTAGCGCAATTCCTTGAGGCCAAGATCTTCGGCTTCCGTATTTTTCATCTCCCACCACAGGACATCCCATCTCCGCTAGCTGTATCCGGATTTGATGGTACCTTCCTGTGACAAGGTAAATCTCCACTAGAGATAAGCCTTTTTCCTGTTTTAACACGCGATAATCCAGCACCGCCTCTTTCCCCTCGTCGGAGACTTCCGCTCGAAAACTTCCATGCTTGAGATGATGGACAAGCGTCCCCTTCGCCTCGGGAAGCGTTCCTTCCACTAAGGCCTGATAGATCTTTTCGATCTTCCTCTCGCGCATCATTTGCTGCAGGCGAGAAAGAGCTTTGCTCGTCCGGGCAAAGAGGACCAGCCCGCTGACAGGTTTATCCAAACGGTGGATCGGATGGAGAAAAACATTGCCGGGTTTCTGATACTTTTTTTTGACCCAGGCTTGAGCCCTTTCGGTCAGATCGGGCTGCGTGGCCACTTCCACGGGTTTTTCAACCACGAGAAGATGGTTGTCGCTATAAACGATGCTTGCGTTGTCTAAGTGCTTCATAAAGAAGAAGTGTAGTTGCCATGGCGACATTGAGAGAATCTGCAATCCCCCTCATAGGGATTTTGACACGGATGTCTGCCGCGTGCATCCATCGATCGGAAAGGCCTAATTGCTCTGTTCCTACAACAATCGCCACAGGACCGCTCAGATCGGCATCCGTATATTCCATCGTCGCTGAAGGTGTTGCTGCGACGACTTGGATTTTTCGGTCTTTGAGCCAGAGGAAAGCCTCCGCTCCTTTAGCTTCTAGTACAGGAAGTGTAAACAGAGTCCCGACGCTAGCCCGCACAACATTGGGATTATAGATATCGGTGCATCGGTCGCAAACGATGACACCATCGGCGCCGACCGCATCGGAAGAACGTAAAATGGTCCCTAAATTGCCCGGTTTTTCAATCGCCTCGGCAACCACATAAAGAGGAGGATCATTCTTTGGCCGCAGATCTTTGAGTGTTTTTTGCATTTGATGGGCGATGGCGATGAGCCCATCGGGACGGTCGCGATACGAGATCTTTTCAAAAAGATGCGTTGGAAGAGTAAACGTTTCTACACCGATTTTTTGGATCAAAGCCGGCTCGTTGCTCCCTAAAAAAAGATCGGGGCAAATAAAAAGTGTTTCAAAATGGACACCTCCCAGCTGAGCCCTTTGTATTTCACGGAAACCTTCGATGAGAAAAAATCCTGTCTCATCTCGCTGCTTCCGGTCTTTGAGGCGGACGAGCTGTTTGATCTTCGGATTTTGAGGGCTTGTCAGTTCTTTAGACATACCACCTCGCATAAGTCCCCGAGGTCAAATCCAGAGGTCCTGGAATGACCATCTCGCCCATCTCAATCATTCCTTTGGGAGCCGCCTGCAAAAGCAGATGATGAAGGACGAGGGGCGTGTATCCTGGCGTATGAGAAGAAAGGATCACAAATAACGGATTGGGGGTTAAAAGCTGGAAGCAGAGATCTAAAATGGCAGGAAGGTCTTTTTCAATTTTAAAAACTTCGCCTTGGTTTCCCCGTCCAAAGGTTGGAGGATCGAGAATAATCCCATCGTAGCGGGTTCCTCGCCGCACTTCCCGGCCTAAAAATTTCACCGCATCATCGACAATCCATCGGATCGGCGCCTTGTCGAGTTTGTTCAACGCGGCATTTTCACGCGCCCATGCCACCGTTGTTTTCGAAGCATCCAAATGGCAGACCTGGGCACCTGCTTTTGCAGCTGCTAGGGTAGCCCCTCCCGTATAGGCGAAGAGATTAAGGATGGAGCATTTTCGGGTCATCTTTTGCTGCATCCACCTCCAAAGCAATGCATGCTCGGGGAAGATTCCAATATGACCAAAATCGGTCGGCATGAGTTTGAAGAGAATATCTTCGCATTGGACGGTCCACTGATTCGGAAGCGGGGGCGAGGCCACCCAACGGTTAGACGGCTCTCTAGTAAAGACCGCATCGGCCTCTTTCCAAGCTTTAGGGTCGAGCGACGGCTTCCAGACCGCTTGAGAACACGGACGTACTAAAACGTAATCGCCAAATTTTTCGAGCTTATTTTGATTCCCGCTATCGAGCAGTGCATATGTCATGGAAACATTATACTTAAAGCCGTCTAAAGAAGCACCTGCCGAATTGCCCCTTCCAAAAAAAAATTTCCCATCAGGATTTAAAGAATTTTCTTCAAAAGAAAGGCAAAAAGACGTCGAGTCGCTCGGTGGATGACCGTCTGCCGGTTCCCTTGCAGATGAAACGTTCCCACTTCAGGATTTTCGCCCCGGGCTCCTAACGCATACCAAACCGTTCCGACAGGTTTTTCATCCGTGCCGCCCGTCGGACCTGCGATCCCTGTCACCGCAATGCCGTAATCGGCTCCGGTCGTTTGCAAGAGGCCCTTCCACATTTCTTGGGCTGTCTCGCTGCTGACAGCTCCATGTTGTTGCAACGTCTCTGAAGAGACGTGTAAAAGCTGCTGCTTGAGACGATTCGAGTAGCAGACAATAGACCCTAAAAAATAATCGGAAGCGCCGGCTAACGCAGTGATCTGCGAAGACATGTATCCGCCCGTGCAAGACTCTGCAAAAGCGAGGGTCTTTCGATGTTTTTTCATCCAAAAATGAAGCGCCTCTTCCAATTTGGCCGCGGGCATCAGAGAACTTTTAAAAGCCTCTGCAATCGCTTTTTTTGCTGCCGCTACATGCTCAGAATTTCTTCCTCTCAACACCACCGAAAGGCAGCTATAAGAGGGATAAATCCCCATATCTATATCGTACTGGGCTTGCAATTTACGCAGGAGAGGATCGACATCGTTTTCGCGCAAAAGGTAAAAAGAGAGGGCCTCCCGAAAAAACTTCGGTGGCGGCAGATGCTTTTGTAAATAAGGCAGGACGCTCTCTTCGAACATCTGTTCCATCTCCTGAGGGATCCCTGGAAGTAAAAAGAGCACTCTTTTGTTTTCTGCAAAAAGAAATCCCGGAGCGGTTCCTACCGTATTTTCAATCGACTGAGGTGCGTTCGAAAAAAGCCCTTGCGCACATCCTGCGGTGTTATCATCGAGCGTGGGGCCGAGGCCTCCTGTCGCAATGACAACAGTGCTGCGCGTTAAAGCTTCGTCGAGCCCTTGCGTCAATAAAGACATCTCATCCGGAAGCGTCGTTTGCCCTGTGACACTCCATCCTTCTTCCGTTAGCCGGCGGCTGAGATAAGCTGCGTTGGTGTTGACAACCATGCCGCGCAATATCTCATTTCCTACAGCGATGATTTCAATAGACATGAACGGTGATTCCCTGTTCTTTTAACTGCAAATGGTGATGGATCCAGCTAAAACACTCTTTGCCGAGGCGTAGAGGAGTAGAGATTCTCTTGTCCTCCCAGAGAAAAGTTGTCGGAACTGTATTCGATCGCAGCCATTTGACGCATTTAGTAAAAAGAGCTGTATTGGGAAATAATTGCTCATCGCTGACTTTGGAATAGACGCCGTTTGCACCATCGAAAAAAATCTGAGGATAAGAGAGCTGGACTCCCCAATGGACGCTTTCGCGGCTCATGACCATGGGATTAATGGTCCCTGCCGTTTTGGAGGGGAAAAACCGGTGCTGCTGCATTTGAACTAAAGGCTTGATCGGTTTTGCCATGAATTTCTCAGAAACAGCGTGGGCATACAGAGCGTTCTCATCGGATGAGAGTGCGCAAGAAAGGTGTCTTTGAAGACGCCGGTCGAGCGGAATTTTCCCTGCTTTTAAAATGTCGATATATTCCTGATACGATTTTAAAAACTGCTCTAAGGGCAATTGCAGATCGTCCAAAGAGGTGATCTCGCTGACATTATAAAAGGCAAAAGGAGCGAGGTGCCGGCAGAGCTCCTCCATTTCAGCCACATCCAAAAGGACTTGATGCTTCAGCCACTTGGAGACGGAAAATTTACCCTCTTGTGCCGGATCGCTAAGTCTGAGGGAGGGCATCTTGCTTACGCGAGCTAAAAGAGTGAAAAAGGAGCCAGACAATGCCGATAAAAATAGCCGAGTCAGCGACATTGAACACAGGATAAGAATATCCCCAAAAGATCAGATGGAACATATCGATGACGTGGCCATAGATAAAATAATCGAGGATATTGCCCAGGCCTCCGGCGATAATCATCGCCAGCGGGAAGCGGTGCTCCCGGGCTTTGGAGGAGAGCACTAGATAAAAGATAAGGCCGATCACGACCATGATCCTGACTAGCATCAGAAGATCTTGCATGCCTCCGCCGACTCCCCACGCAGCGCCGCGGTTGGTGACATGATGAATGCAAAAATCGACACCTAAAAAATTTTGGAAAACGGCGACTCCTCCATACGGGAAAAAGCTCGGCGCATGCTCTATCGGCTTGATGTAAAAATTGATGAGCCCTTTCGAGACACAATCGACAAGCAAGATAGAGACCAGGACAAGGAGCAATTGGAGGCCGTTTTTCCAAGTCATTGGAGCATTCCCTTCTCCAGCATCTCTTGGGCTTTGACCGTCATCGTTGCATAAGGGATCGCCTCAAGGCGCGCCAGTGCAATCTCTTCATTGGTAATATCGCAAATACCGTAGGTGTTTTCTTCAATTTTTTGCAGAGCGCGGTCGATCTGTTTCAAAATTTTAAACTCCTCGTCGGAGACCTGCAGGCTAATGCTTCGGTCAAAGTCATCGGTCCCTTCATCCGCTTGATGTTGGGAGTATCCCTTGGATTCTTCGGTAGACTTCACATCCTCGGTCACATGCCGGACGAGGTTGGTATATTGCGATTTCATCTCTAACAGCCGATTTTTGAAACGTTCTATGTCGCTTTTTTTGAGTGGCATTGTTATTCCTTCTTTGAAACTTCTTCTTCCATGGAGATGCTCTGGATTTCATCCATCAGTTCGTCCATATCTTTAAAACGTCGGTATACACAAGCGAAGCGGATAAAAGCAATGGTATCCAGCTCCTTCAGGTGCTTCATCACAACTTCCCCCAGCTCCGTCGTCTCGATCTCCCTCACTTGCCTTTCCATTAAATCGGCCGTGATCTGCGCCGCTAGGGCCCGCACCTGATCATGGCTGATTTTAGTATGGCGGCAAGCCGAATCGAGTCCCCGGATGAGTTTGTCCTGTTGAAAGTCTTCGTATCTTCCGTCCCGTTTATGCACTTGTATGGTCAGATCAACAGTCTCAAATGTAGTAAATCTTTTTTGGCACTCCAGACATTCCCGTCGGCGCCGAATCGCATTCTGCTCCACAGCGTTCCGTGAATCTGTCACCTTCGAATCAAAATGATTGCAAAATGGGCATCGCATAAAGCTCTTGTTTATCTCTGGCCTGATTTATTTTAAACCATAAAATTATAATTAGTGTATCAAAAGTCAGCCCCTAAGATCAAGGAAACTCCAGCGGTTTGTCAAAATGAAATTTTAGATGGTATGCCTGAAAATTTTATCTCTCTTCTGAAACAAAAGACCGATAAGAGCTAGAGCCGCTAAAGCTACCAGTCCAAAGATATAATAGCGGCTTCTATCTAAAGATTTTTTCACTTCCACATTGCAGACTTCCAGTAACGCATTTTGTTGTTCTGGCGACAGAGAGTGCTGGCTAGGATCGAGTGTAACAATGCGGTATACCTGTTGACGCCTCCATGCATTGTTCCAATATCCCACAACAGCGGCCTCCTCTTGTTGAACATTGAGGAAAGCCACGGCTTTGCATTTGTCGAAAAGTGGATGCCAGATGTAGGACTCTTCGATTCGCTTGTGAAGACAGTCCCAGTAAAAAAAGAGAGCCGGAGGATTAGAGTTCACTATAAAAAACTCATGGACTTGCGTAGCTACGCGATCGGGATGGACTACCAAAGACATCATGGAGTATTTGGGCGCCGGGAAAGCTTGTTGAATTAATTTTTCAACCGCTTCTCTATTCGACATGTAGTGTTCAGCGCAAAACAAAATCTGCGTCATTTGAAAAAGATATTAACCTACAAGGTTAATTTCACCGAATTTTAAGAGGCTTTTCGTTTTTCGGCAGTCTGACTTTTCTTGGACAAGACACTGGCCAATCCCGAAGCCGTGTTCCGACTCGCTTCGGCTTGGGTGGAGAAAGGATGGGTCGTTTGAGAAAGAGCTGATATCCCTTGAGGATTCACTATCGCTACCGCGACCTCGGAAAACATATCTACCGCATGCTGTGCCCTGATGGTCGCTGCTTGTATTCATGTTCTATGACGGAATGACCACCTCTTGAAGCAGAAAGTCGTACTGATTGCAATACCCTATAAGCCTATTCTAGGGATGAATGCTAATCCAGCTAAAGGCCCAAAAAATCCTACTAAATAGAAGCAGGGCTTTCCATAGAGGGCACTGTCTCGGTATTGCTCAGGCATCTGAGCCCAATAATCTGCACTCATAGGAGCGATCGGTAAATTTCTTGCCAGGAAAAAGGCTGCAACATATCCAACAATAACAGGGCCATACAACCCGAGTCCTGAGAATAACTGTGTGTTTGCAATAAGCTTTTTTTGAAGCCAATTAGCCGTTGTAAGGCGAGGATCGGGGGATAAACGCGCAGGTCCTACATGCTTCTTTAAATAGTTCATATATATGTAACGATAGACATGACCCGCCAAAATGGTCACGCCGGCTCCCCCTGCAAAGGTACACGCAACATAGAGAGTATTCTTGCTGGCATTGATAAAGTTATTGTTACTTCCGATAACCATGATTCCCTCTCAAAATTTTCTTCTATTGTGCCCTAAGAGTAGAATAAGCAGCAAGCGAACCCATTAAGAGTAGCAGAGATTTGTTGTCGTGCAACGCTATTATTCTTCTGTTGTCGTGATCTTTTCTTCATAAAATCTTTGATAGCTAAAAAAAAGAGCACCTAAGGGTGCTCTTGATTTGTCGGAGGAGGTGGGATTCGAACCCACGAAACATTTTCATGTTTACACGCTTTCCAAGCGTGCTCCATCGGCCACTCGGACACTCCTCCATTAAAGAATAGCCTGATAAGGCTACCCCACTTTTAATTAAGTGACAAGATTTTCTAATCCTCTGTATGATTTAATCCATCCTCATGAGAAAACTTTTATTACTTTTTTTAATCTTTTTGGGGAGCTGTTTTGCTCCCTCAAAAAAATCTTCTAAACCTGTCGTCTTGGTGACGATCCCTCCCTATGCTTATTTTGTCGAGCAAATTGGAGGAAATCACGTCGACATTGAAATCTTTGTTCCTCCCGGTGCTAACCCCCACACTTACGAGCCTACCCCTAAGCAGGTAGAAAGATTTGCTCGGGCCCAAATCTGGTTTCGCTACGGTGATGCCATTGAACAAAAAATTTTACCCTTTCTTCAAGAAAGAAAAGTCAAAGATGTCAATTTATCTCGAGGGATCCCTCTTATATCTTCGACTAAGAACACCTGCGGCCATCACCACCATGAGGGAAAAGACCTGCATGTGTGGCTCAGCCCTCCACTAGCCCTAAAACAAGCTAAAAAAATCACTGAAGAGCTTAGTCTTACATGGCCTGAGCATCGAGACCTCTTTGAAAAAAACTTTGAAGAACTAGCTGGCCGCCTTAAATCTCTAGATCAAGAGATCGCCCAAGAACTCAAACCCTTCAAGAATGCCACGTTGCTGCTTTCCCATCCTGCCCTGGGCTACTTTTGCGAACGTTACAGTCTTCATCAGCTCTCCGTGGAATGTGAAGGGAAAGACCCCCTCCCTCAACAAGTTGCTGAAGTTGTCCAAGAAGCCCGAGACCACCAAGTCCGGGTCATTTACACACAGCCCCAATACAATAATAAAGGGGCCATTCTGATTGCTGAAAAATTACAGCTTCCCATCTATCAAATCGATCCTTATGCTGAAGATTATTTTAAAATGATGCAGGACATCTCTTCCTCAATCGTAAAATATTATGGCTATTCAAGCAGATAATTTATTCTTTCAGTACGAGGAGACCCCTATCCTTGAAAATGCCTCTTTGGAGATCCGGAAGGGAGAGTTCATCGGCATTTTTGGGCCTAATGGGGGAGGCAAAACAACGCTCCTCAAACTCATCATGGGTTTTTTAAAACCCCAAAAAGGATCTCTTAAAATCTTTGGAGAGACTCCTGAGCATGCTCGTGAAAAAATTGGGTATGTCCCTCAAATCCTCAATCTCGACCGTCAATTTCCGATCACCGTTTTAGAAGTTGTCATGATGGGATGTTTAGACAAATCTCCTTGGCATTCCTACACCTCCAATGCCCGCGAGAAGGCAAGAGCCTCTTTGAACCTTTTAGGGATGCTCGATTTTCAAAGTCAAGCTTTCGGCACCTTATCCGGAGGACAAGCCCAGCGGACTTTAATTGCCCGGGCTTTAGTCAGCCAGCCTTCGCTACTTCTCTTAGATGAACCCACAGCCAGCGTCGATGCCGCTGCCGAAGAGAGCATCTATCAAGTCTTAGAACAGCTCAAAGGGACCATGACCATAGTCATGGTCACCCATGATCTTCAGGTGATGATGCAAAAAGCCGACCGATTTATCTGCGTCAACCGGGAAGTGACTCCTTATTCTCAAGCCAACGTCTGCGGCCACTTTGTCCAAGGACTCTATCATCCTCCCATCAAATCCAAAACCGGAGATAGGAGTTAAAAGATGTTGCAAGCTTTTTTTTCTCATCCTTTTTTACACATGTCCTTTCTGGCCGGCATCGCAGCCTCTATCACGAGCGGCATCGTCGGATCTTATGTCGTGGTGAAGAGAATTGTCTTTATCAGCGGCAGCATCGCCCACTCGGTCCTCGGAGGCATGGGGATTTTCCTCTGGCTCAAGCGGACCTATGACATCGCCTGGATGAATCCCCTCCATGGAGCTTTGCTCTTTGCGATTCTATCGGCGTTTCTCATCGGATGGATCCATCTCAAACACAAACAGCGGGAAGATACGGTGATTGCGGCGATTTGGTCGACAGGCATGGCCATCGGTGTGATCTTCGTTTCACTCACGCCGGGCTATAATGTCGAGCTGATGAATTTCCTGTTTGGGAATATCCTCTGGACTTCGATGAGCGATTTGATTTTGCTGTTTTCCTTAGCGGGGCTTGTTCTTCTCTCAGCGCTGCTGTTCCACACAAAATTCCAAGCCGTCTGCTTTGATGAAAACCAAGCGCGGCTCCGTGGCATCTCCGTGACGAAGTATTATCTTTTTCTTCTCACCCTCGTCGCGATCTCGGTTGTAATTTTGATCCAAGTGGTTGGAGCTATTTTGATTATTGCAATGCTGGCGATTCCCGCTGCGATTGCGGGAACTTTTAGCCCGACGCTTTCCCGCACGATGGGATGGGCTGTTGTGCTAGGATGCATCTTCACCAGCCTAGGGCTGACGCTCTCCTATTTCCTAAACTGGCCTCCTGGAGCAACAATTGCTCTTACGGCGGCAGCTTTTTATCTTTTGAATCTATTACGCCGCTAAAACAAGCTCTGATTACAAAGCTACGGAACGGGCTATAAAGAGTTGCCATTTACTTTTTTTATGCCCTTTTTCATGTCGGGACGGCTTTCTCATTCTTTTAACACGTGCGAACTGATGCTCTTTATGATGTCTTTTCATACTAACCTAATTTTTATTGTTGAGGAGATCTTCAGGCTTGATATTAGGGATATTCTCAGGAATTTTTCTATCTTCTTCTTTGAGAGAAGCCTTGTGCTTCCGATGGTTTTTATAGGTCACCTTGGAAGCCTTGCGTTTACTAAAAGGTTTCATAACAAACCACCCCTTCGATGTAATGCCTTTGTATTATTAATACTATTAAATAGTTTAATATTATTCAATTTAGTAATCAATCAATTATATAATTAACTATTTCTTAATAATAAAGTAGAGGGTCAAGTTGGGAGGGTATCAAGTCTCTCTTGAAGAGAATAACCCTCTTAGATTAAGATACTCTCTACATTTGCTATTTTGAGGTTAAAACATGTACGCAATCATTGAAACCGGTGGAAAACAATACCGAGTTGAGAAGGACGAAACCATTGATGTTGAATTACTTGACTCCGAAGGAACGGCTGTCGAATTCAAGAACGTCCTCTTTCTTAGCGACGGCAAACAGATTAAAGTCGGAGCCCCTTATGTTGCAAAGTCTTCTGTCAAGGGCGAGCTCATCGGCGAAGTGAAAGGAGAGAAAGTTATCTCCTTCAAATATAAAAAACGTAAAGGCATACGCCGCAAAGTCGGCCACCGCCAAACTTATCATCGTGTAAAAATCACAGAGATTGTAGGGTAATTGAACTATGGCACATAAGAAAGGTCAAGGATCTACACGTAACGGACGCGATTCTAAATCTAAACGACTGGGTGTGAAAGCGACAGCGGGACAATTCGTCACGACTGGAAGCATTCTGATCCGGCAGCGCGGGACAAAATGGGCACCCGCAAAGAACGTAGCAGTCGGAAGAGACGACACGCTGTTTTCATTAATTGATGGCGTTGTTTCTTACCGCAAAGGTTTAAAAACCTACGTTTCGGTGACGCCCCTTCCCCAATAACCTAACGTTATGTTCGTCGACAAAGTAAGGCTCACACTCACCGCAGGACGCGGAGGAAATGGTGTCATTGCTTGGCGACGGGAAAAATACATCCCTAAAGGCGGCCCCTGCGGTGGCGACGGCGGAAAAGGCGGATCGATCTCCATCGAGACCGACTCTCAAGTCGTCTCTTTAGAAAACTACCGCAACCGCCGCATTATCAAAGCTCAAAACGGCCAGCCTGGCGGCTATAACCTCTGCACCGGGAAAAACGGCGAAGATCTCACTCTGAAAATCCCCTGCGGAACCCTTGTCAAAAACGCCCTCACCGGCGAAATCCTGCATGATTTTGTCGAGCAAGGCCAGACCGAAATCCTCTGCAAAGGCGGGAAAGGCGGCAAAGGGAACAACCGGTTCAAGACCCCCACCAATCAAGCTCCCTACATCTGCACGGAAGGAGAAGACGGAGAAACCCTCGAAATCGAGCTCGAGCTGAAATTGATCGCTGATGTCGGCCTCATCGGGATGCCGAACGCCGGTAAATCATCCCTCATGTCCTGCATCACACATCTTCCGGTTAAAATCGGGGCCTATCCGTTCACGACCCTCTTCCCTAACCTCAGTTATATCCACTGCCCTGACCAATCTAGGATCTTAGTGGCGGATATCCCGGGGATCATCGAAGGGGCCCACCTCGACCGCGGGCTTGGCTTTGAGTTCTTACGCCATATCGAACGTTCGGCTGCCTTGATCTATGTCATCGACGCCTCTGGCATCGAAGGACGAGATCCTCTCCAGGACTTTCGGGTCCTCCAAAACGAGCTCCAAGCCTACCAGCCTGAGCTCCTGAAAAAGCCCTCTCTCATCGTCCTTAACAAGATCGATATGGAAGGCTCTAAGGAAAACGCAGAAAAGTTCCGCCAAGAAGTCCCTTCCGCCGAGATTTTTGAAATCTCAGCCCTTGAAAAAATCGGCCTGCCCCCGCTTCTCCAAGCGATCCAACACCTCGTTCAAAAGCCTGTTTCAGTATCAAACTGATCCCTCTTCTATCTGCTTGACATGTTAAAAATTTAATCATAGCATATTTACATTGAGAGGTTTTGATGTTCAAACAAAAAGTTTTTCATCTTTTTTTGGTATTTTGGCTTTTAACAGCTGGAAAAAGCTTTGCTGATGCTGAAACTCCGAGACAAGCCTTAACACGTGCCATTAAAAGTGGGGATCTCTTACAAGTTCAATCGTTCATAGAATCGAAAAAAGTAGCCATTGATGAAGTTCCTGAGAAAACCTGGAAGGGAACAACACCTTTAGTTGAAGCTGCAGCCAGTGCCCAATTTGACATCATCCAATATCTCCTTGAAAAAGGAGCTTCTATAGATGGTATTTCAGGAAATTATGATACCCCTTTAATGAAACTCATCCAAGAAGGCAGCTTAAAATTAACATGCCAACAGCTGATAGAAATGGTCAGCTTTTTCATCAACTCTGGAGCAAAAGTTAACAGGACAGGAGAAAGTAGGTACACTCCCCTAATGAACGCTTGCAAGTACACCCAATGCACGCAGCTAGTTGAAATGCTTCTCGATTTAGGTGCTAAAATAGATGCTCAAAGTTCAGACGAAAATACTGCTTTTCTCCTGTGTATTCGAAATACGAATATACCCGCATTTAGACTTCTGCTGAAACGAGGCGCAAAAACTTCTCTCACTTGCAAAGGTTCAACTCCACTAGGAATTGCTGCAGAAGAGGGCAATATTGTGATGGCTAGGATTCTTATAGATGAGTTAAAAGCCGATGTGAATGAGCAGGATGAAATTGGCAGCACTCCGATGATCTGGGCAGCTTTAAACAGACAGATTTCAATGATAGCTTTCTTAGCGGAAAAAGGGGCAGATATCAATGCCAAAACGCCTTGCGCTATTCATATTATTAAACCCCAAGATACGGCAGATCTCTGGCCACGTTTATCACTCTCAAGAACAGTAATTATCTTTCCAAAAAACTCTACTCCTTTAACGTTTGCAAAATGGTCTGCGTCAATTTCTAAATCCCTTTCTGCTGTTAATCTGATTTGCGAATTAGGCGGGATAGAGTTTCCACACGCTGACCTGAAGGAAGAGACACAGAGTACACGTTATTGGTAACGTACTCGCAAAGTCCCTGATTTCAAGAAAAGACCAGCAAACAAAGCCGGCCCGCTTATTTCCACTATTTAAAATCAGCTAACTTCTTTTGCCTCGTAAAATTTCTCATTTACAAATCTTACTGCATCCATAAAGATAAGCGTTAAAAGGGAACCTATGAAAGCTGTTGTATACCGAGGCCCTGGCAAACTTGCCCTCGAAGAAAAGCCCCAGCCTAAACTCGAAAAACCAACCGATTGCGTGGTCCAAATCCTCAAGACCACCATCTGTGGCACCGACCTGCATATTCGAAAAGGCGACGTCCCGACCGTAGAGGTAGGCCGCACTTTAGGACATGAAGGAATTGGAATCATAGAAGAGGCCGGCAGCGCGGTTTCCAACTTTAAGCCTGGCGACAAGGTCCTCATCTCGTGCATTACCTCCTGCAGCAGGTGCCCTTCTTGCAAAACGCAGATGTATTCCCATTGCGAAGCGGGAGCATGGATCCTCGGCAACCAGATCGATGGGACCCAAGCCGAATATGTCCGTATTCCTTTTGCCGATACGAGCCTTTATCATCTGCCAAAAAATGTCGATGAAGAGGCCCTTGTGATGGTCAGCGATATCTTTCCCACCGGCTACGAGGCCGGCGTTTTAAAAGGTCAAATCAAGCTCGGCGATACCGTCGCCATCATTGGGTCAGGCCCTATTGGACTTGCTGCATTACTCACCGCGCAATTTAACTCCCCTTCTGAGATCATTGTTGTGGATGTCGACGACTACCGCCTGCAGACAGCCCAGAAACTGGGCGCGACCCTCACGATCAACGACCGTGATGGCAACGCCGTCAAAAAAATCATGGAGCATACCCACCAAAAAGGGGTGAATGTCGCGATCGAAGCTGTCGGAACGCCTCAAGCATTTGACACCTGCCAGCTCATTCTCGCTCCCGGAGGTTTTCTGGCTAATATCGGTGTGCACGGCAAAAGCGTAAACCTCCATCTGGAAAACCTCTGGCATGAAAATATCACGGTGACGACAGCCCTCGTGGATACTTTTACGATCCCGACTCTTTTAAAAGTCATCGAATCGGGCAAACTGCACCCTGAAAAGCTCATCACCCATCGCTTTTCTCTCGGTGAGGCCATGAAAGCCTACGAAGTCTTTGGCGAAGCTTCCCAGCAGCAAGCGCTCAAGGTCATTTTACAGCCTTAGGCTATAAAAAATATGCGCCTGGTCTTGATCGGTTGCTGGTGTGGATTTTGCTGTATTGTAAGAGATAGGCAATGACAAATGCTCGAGCGCTACCTTGCGGATTTTGGTCTGATGAGGAAAGTCCGCTGAAAGAATATATTCTCCGGCTTGGGACTTGTCACTTTGAAACCGAGCCTGACCTTTTTCATCTCTCGTGACATAAACAACAGGCGCCGCCTCTATATGGCATCCTGATTCTTTGAATATTTTTAAATATTCCTCCGCGGGAATTCCATGTAAGCGAAACTCGTCTACGATGAGGATGCCATTTTCGTTGAGTAAATCATAGGCCTGGCAGAGTACACCCAGAGGATCCGACAAATGCCGAAATGTCACTGAAGACACAATTAGATCAAACCTTCTCCCTTGCAAGGCTGGGATCTGAGTTAAGTTCTCAAGGTTGGCGACAACATACTCTGAATCGGGAACCTTTATCCCCTCTCTATTGTAGTGTGTGGGACGAAAGTCTGCCGCACTAACTCCCAAGACCTCTACATTCTGAAAACGCTTTTTTAAACTCTGCAAAAAAGTCCCAACTCCACAGCCGAGGTCTAGAACTGCAAATTTTTGCTTAGCTGCAAACTCTTCGGCGATTTTCGAAGCTTTGATCCCAACCACAGAGGGTGTACCTTCATCAAAATCGTAATCTTGATTTTGTCCCCAAAAGAGATAATTGACACAGGCTCCTTTGAACATCTCGTTGTGCAAAGGCAAAACACGGACAGAGAAAGATTCATCAATGAGATGTTGAATAGCCGCAGGCCTTGCCTGCGCTGAAACTTGAAAACACTTTGCTTCGATAATTGCCATTAAAAACGTCGATTATATTTTTATAAAACTCTTCCGTAAAGAGTGACTTTTATCCCAAATCTCAACCATCATTTTCAAAACATCCAGAGTTCCCTCTGTACTTGCCATGTACAAATCACGATTTTCTTGAGCTGTAATCGGCAGGTCTTGGATGATGCTATCTCTTTTTTGAGTGCACGCTACAAGAGCTTGCCGAGGACCTTCCTGCAGCAAAGGTTGGGTGGCAAATTGGTCGATGACCTGTTTCAAAATCTTTTCTCTAAAAGAAAAATCGTCTTTCTTGATTACCAAATCAAAACTGCTTGCAATTCGCACCCAAAACGAATCATTGATAGAAAAGCCTTCTTTCATTCTTAAAAAAGTTTCGGGAATGTCTAAGTCCTCCCAAAACACTTGGAGTTCCTCTAAACGCACGTCTGGGGGAGAGATTTGCCGAGGGATCTGAGCTACCGCCTTCGCGAGCTCTTGAGGAAGAGAGGAACATATTGTTGCATGGAAAGCGAAATCGTGAAAACAAGAAAACTCGTACCAAGGAGCAGCAAGACCATCAGCTCTATGGGGCAGAGAAACCGCTGGATGATGCAGGCTGATATTGCGACGACCATTGACGCTATTTTGATAAGTATCGTTATCGGTCGAGAAACCCAGGATAGGATTGAGTTGGACTGCCCATCTTCCATAAAAAACATCTAAATAAGCTTGCATCAAGTCGTAAGAAGGAACACTTTTAACAAATTGTGAGGGGAAGAACTTGTTTTGAATCTTGGGATTCTCAACAACCTCGACACAGAGCCTTCGACAAATACAAGATTCTTTTAACGGTAATTTGCTGAAAAGGATATCTTCCGAGGGAATTTCATCTGAAATCAGCCAAATCCCTTGTTGGGACTTAGAGGAGCTTTTAATCTTCTCGAATAAGTGATCGATTTTTGAATCTAATAAGGGGTCTTCTTCATTTTTAGGTCGAAGGATTTCTCTCATTAAGTCTTTGATATCCGAACTCGGGGAGCCGTCCTCATTGAAAAACGGCAGGAACTGAAATGACTTTTTATCATGAGCTTGATTGATCTCCCAGAAAATTTGTACGGTGGCAAATTCGCCTTTCGAAAGTATTCCATGACGCAAAGCTTCGAGAGCATAATACGGATAATCGGCATTTGCAAAAATATCGCTATCCCAATTCCCTTCCTTTAATGCCTGCAAAAGCTGCTGTAGATAGCGATTCTTTTCCGGAAATCCTTCAAGCTTTTTGACGAGCTCGGCTTTTTCTTGCTCGGTCGCTCGTTGTATCATCTCGTTATAGTTCTCTTGCCCTAGCTTCGATTTGTGAAGCATTTTTATTTGTAGGTTTAATTGATTGCCGCGGATACACGCCAATAAGAAATGAGAACTCCCTTCGATATATCTTCCTTTCCTAAATTCTGCTTGAGATTGATAAAGTGAGAGCATGATTTGAAAAGCCATCGAGGCAATTGTCAGTTCAATTCCTCCTCGAAGCATGAGGGCAAGATAGAGAGAATTGTTAATAATTTTTGCGCAGCTCTCAAGTGCCTTCTGAACCTCGTTGGCTTGCAAGTGTGCAATGAGATTAGAAGCCTCTATAACGAGATCCTGACCGGTAGTGATAACAATTCCCACAGGATGAGCAAAAATCGTCCCGGCCAATGAAACGGCTGCAAGGGTCGTTTGTGCAGCATGATAGAGGGTTTGAGGGACTTTACCCTCACGGATACTTGCTATAAGTTCTGCAGCGCATGTCCAAGTACGAACTGATCCCATGGTGCCAGAAATCAACAAACTCAACGGTTGGTACTGACTCAGGAAAGGAAGGGAAGATATAGCAACGCGCTGTATAGTATTGAAATCTAAACCGACCTTAAAATCATTTGCGTATTCACGATGACAATAAGATAAATCGTTAATTTTTTCTTTAATTGATTGTATAGGCATAATTTAAATAATTAATGGAAATAATATACCATAAATTAAGATAAATGCGTCATAGAATCAGTCAGATCCTCTTATAAGCAAAAATCTATGTTTTATGAGGGAATTTTTTGCTTCTGATCAAATAGAAATCTGCAAAATTATCTTTAAAGACGCTCTTGCAAACTGGTTTTAAAGTAGATATTCTAAATCCTTTAAAAATGGTAGCACATGAGTAAAAAGCGTATAGTCGCAAAAAAACCAACCTCTGAAATGTTCAGTCCAAAAAGCTATGCCAAGCTCCTAGAGCAAATTAAAACGGATATCCGCCAAACACAATTACGATCTGCCTTATCGATAACCAAGGAGCTGATCATGCTCTATTGGCATATTGGCAAAATACTTATAGAGAAAACCCTCGAAGAAGGTTGGGGAGCAAAGTCTATAGAACGTTTATCAAGAGATCTAAAGAATGATTTTCCTGATATCACTGGATTTTCTGTGAGAAACCTTCAATACATGCGGAAATTCTCTACGGGATACCTTAACGCCAATTACGCAGCAGCTGCTGCGCAAATTCCCTGGGGCCATAACATGCTTTTATTAGATAAAATCGAAGACCCTGCGCAACGCCTCTGGTATGTTCAACAGGCCCTCAACGGGGGCTGGAGCCGAAGTGTCCTGGAAAGCTGGATCGAATCCAATCTCTATGAACGGAAAGGAAGAGCTATTACGAATTTCAAACAGACATTACCACCCATTCAGTCCGATATGGCAGAGCAAGCCTTAAAAGATCCTTACAACCTGCAATTTGTGACTTTGGAATCAGCATATCGGGAAAAAGAGCTCGAACAAGGGCTGATGGATCATCTCCAAAAATTTCTCGTCGAACTGGGAGGTGGTTTCGCTTTCATGGGAAGGCAATATCGCATTGAGGTGGAAGGAGAAGATTACTGGATTGATTTACTCTTTTATCATGTAAAATTGCGGTGCTATGTCGTAATCGAGCTTAAAGCAACCGCTTTCGATCCGAGAGATGCAGGACAAATGAATTTTTACCTTTCTGCTGTCGATGATCTTATAAGGCATCCAGAAGATCAACCTACAATCGGTATTCTCCTGTGCAAAACCAAGAATAGAGTCAAAGTCGAGTATGCGCTCCGGAGATGTTCCAGCCCAATCGGAGTCAGTAGTTACGAAACTAAAATCATTAAAAATCTTCCTAAGAATCTTCAATCGAAATTGCCTTCCGTTGAAGAAATTGAAGCCGAACTATCTACGATAGAAACACCAGTGAATACCATTCTTAGGAAGCTATCAAAGAAAAAATTGCAAACTTCTTAATTTGTGCAGACAGTGTCTGCACTTTTCTTCTGCGAGGAAGAAAGATTTGGCCGGAATTGGAATCGAACCAGCGACACAAGGATTTTCAGACTTGTGAAAGCACTTCTGTCCATTTCCTTTGATGACCTTAAATCAACCAATATCGCAAAAGTGTATAGGGAAAGGGAGTTTTTTACTAGACATTCTGGGTTATTGAAATCACTCTGGAGAAATTGTTGTCAACTTTCAACTACGGTAAAATTACGGCACGTGAGTAAGGGCAATCCCAATTGATTAAGAGCGGTTTATTTCCCTCTGGATGAAATCGTTTCTTCTATTTTCCGCTCTATCCTCTCTAAGCAGTCCTCGCCGCTCAATCGGCTTATATACCCACAAATTTTATTGTGATCATCGACAAATTCGTCATGGATATTCGAAAGAACAGACAACATTGCAACAAGATGAGCATTTTCTTTTGATTTTTTGCGCTTCTTCGTTAAGTCCTTAACAATAGCCTCGCACATCTTTCTCTTCTCTGTGCAAAAACTTTTTAAAAATGACCTCATACCCTCTAACTTAGCAATAGCCGTTTTTTTATTTACCCCTCTCCTTGCCACAAAAAAACCTATCAAAAATATCAGAATCCCAAAGAAAAAACTTACCATGTCCTTTTCAACCTATTTGTTGTAATTTACAAGACATTTTATTTTAACACAAATAATTAAATCAATAACATATTAACAATATGATATAAAATATACTATAATATACTTAAAAATGATTAATTTTAGTATAATGAATGAGAGAAAAAAGGAGAAATTATGACTCAACCAATATCAAGAACACAGAATCCTCAACAAAACGAGGCCTTGGAACAAGAAAGGTTACGTAGGAATTGTAATGTAATACGTAGTCGAATTGCTGAATCCTTCACAGCCATGGGTATGGGTGCTACGAGAAGTAGCGCATACCAAAATACTCTTAAGAGTGAAATTACAACCTATTATCAAGGCGTTGGTACACCCGTAGCTCACAAACTGATGCAAGAATTTCTAAAGAACGGGGATTGTTAAGTAGAAATAAGAATTTCAAAGGCAAGAGAAGCCGTTCTTCAGAAGTAATAAACCGCCCTCCTTTGTGTATGGGGGGCGAATTCAATTCCCTTTTTTGTCTAAACGATGCCGATTAACTGACCCCATCATGTCTGATCCGTATTCGTACCCACTCATCTGGAGCTAGCCCTGATTAATTGCCGAGACAGCCTCCTCTCAGCGATAGCCTCTGCCGTATAAAATCCGTGCTTGGTGTTTACGTCTTTGAGCTTTTGCCTTCCTTCCTTTGTCTTGGGGCCAGTACTTTTTCCACCGTGGAGTCTACATCGTCCGTTAGCCATGGCCGGCTGAGAACAGAGTTTGTTTTTGTTGGTTCTGGCTTTGGCTCGGCACATTGCTGACATGGGGTCTCTCCTCTGTTTTTAACGACGTCCCCACCCCCCCAGAGTGAAAGTTACCTACTACTGCTTGGGCTTGGCCTGTAATGTTCACTTGTTGATGTTGGACTATGACCTTTTGCTCGCCGCCTCGACGATGGCGATTGAGGGCTTCGATGGTTTCAAGATGAATTCGCAGCAGCTTTACAGCCATATTAACGTAAGCTTCTTTGGGTTGAGTCTGATTCGTGCTCGCTGCGATTGCTAAGCTATTCATTCCATGTTGATAGAGGGCAATTTCTTGAGCGATAAGACGGGCTTCTATTGCATCCTTAGGTTGAAAATCGTGCATGCTTTGCAAGATCAAATTCATACATTTATCAGCATTATCACCGTCGCCCTCTTTCGTGAGAGTCGGAAGAATAGCCATGAAAGTTGAGCTAACAATGCTTCTAGCGATCTCTGTATCTTTCGTTCCAACTATTCTTTTGATTAAAGCCTCCCCAGGCACATCAGGGATTGAAATAAAGTTATTATTACCATACTCGTCTTTCCATACCTTCAAAGGCGTTGATTCGATCTTTGGTGGCTCAACTTTCTTTAAAGCTGTTTCAGAGTTCTTTGACAATCTCACGTCCTGCTTTGTGGTATCAGTTCCGGCAGTAAAATCATGCTCTTCCTTCTTATGCAAGCCTCTTTGCTCACCGGCTTCAATGGGTGCCTCTGTATCTCCGCTCATAGCTCTGTCCCAGAGCTCAAGCTTCTTCTTCATGCTTAAGAGACTCTTTTTTTTCTTCGGTTCTTTTTCGGTTTTCACCTTCTTGTTTATATCTGAAATACTCTCTTTGATCGTGCCTTGTTTCCGTTTATCTTTGGACATTGTGTCCTCCCTTTATTGTGGCTATTAGTTTATAGGCTTCCATTTTGGTTGGGCCGGGATCCATCTGATATTCGCGTGGAGTAATCAATATGGCCTCCTCGAAGAAGATCGTTGTTTTGTCCTCTTCGCCCCATATCTTCGTAACATTGACGTTTCCCAAGTTTCGTAGTTTAAAACATGATGAACACCATGAAGAAACATTTGTCGGAACCATTTTCTTCAATGAATGAAAACCGAAAACGAAAGCTCTTTGGAAACTTGTTTTGTTGCGAAACCAGCTGTTCAAAAAAACGAGGCTTGGTTGGCAACCGACACGAAACTTTCTCTTCAACCATGTCCATCTAGTTAGAGAAACAAAGCTGGGAACTATTTTAGAAACCAATCCCTCACAAGCGAAACTTCTTTCATTCCTAGGAAATACTGTAAAGTTTCGTTTTGCAAGGAGGGCTTGGCTATATCTCTTTAAAAATCTTGCCTTTTTCATACGATATCCCCCTTTGCCTTGGCCTTTTTGATGTGTTTCCGTACTGCCTGTGGGGAAATTCCTATTTCTGAAGCTATATCTTTGGTAGAAGTTATGCCCTCGTTATAAAGCTCGACGATATGATCATAAGTCTTAGATTCAAGCTTGCGATCCTCCCAACAAAACACACCATTTATTTCTAGGAGTCGTACTACTAAAGGAGATGCACTTGCTCCATAAAAACCACGGGCTTTGGAATAATGGAGTTCAAAAACACAACCCATCTCTTCGGAATAATCCTTAGGATGATCAAGGACGATGGAAGACTCCAAAACAACCTCTCGCATAGAGGTACCACGCTGACGAGGCTTCCCATTCTCATCCTTGCTTTTTGCGGCATGATGCACAAGAATCGTGGTGATGCCCCGCCATCTAAGCTGCAGAAGCCATGCTTGCATTATCTTCCAGGAATCAGTTTCATTTTCTTTGCCGCTTCGACACAAAGTACTCAGGTTGTCAAGAATCAAGACTTGGGTACCTTGCTCAGCAATTATTTCTTCGATAAATTCCTGTCCTTCGACAGTGGATAGATCGGGAATAAAGACCTTTTGCCAAGAACCATTCAAATAGCGTAGATAATTTTCACCAGGTATCATTTTCTCGAAGTCATGCATCAATTTTTTGACTCTCGTTTGAAGATCAACTTCATGCATTTCGCCATCTACAAACAGTACTTTTCTTGGTTTCGGCGCTTCCCACGGGGAGCTCTTGAATAACTTACCGCCACTTGCTATGGCACCGGCTACCGAAAGGCACAAGTACGATTTGCCAACCCCAGGAGGAGCATAGATCATCGAAATGGCTGCTTCGGGTAGCCAGGGCTTTAAAACATATTCCCGGGGAGGAATTTCCTTTGCCACTAATTCAAAATAGGAACATGTAATTAATCTAGATCGTGGCTTTTGATTATCAGTGCACTTTTCTTTTCCCTGATTTTTTTGATCTTTTTCCTCGAGAATTCTTGCCGAGTTACGGCGTTGTTGAACCTCTTGCTCGAGTTTGTCCAACTTGATTTTGAGTTCTTCGATTTGTCGCTTTTTTTCCCAATTGTCTGAAGAAGCTTTTTCGGAAATACTTAGGCAGTTTGATTCTTTTTCCAAAATTAAAAGCTGCCGGTGTAGTTCTAGACTGACAACTTCGATCTCGTCTATGCGAGACCATTCATTTTGAGCAATGCGTCCAGCTTTAGTATATTCAAGATAAACTTCTTCGAAGGTACAATTAACCCCGTTTGCTTTTAAAAAACTGGCAACATCCTCTCTCCGCTCAATTGGACAAATTTGACCTTTGTATTGCACTGTAGCGATATACTCGCAAGCAAATCTCGCTTTAAGTTGGTCTCTTAACCCTATCAAAGCTCCTATGGCACCTCCTGAAGGGACTAGCAAACAAAAATTGGGTTTATTTTGTCTTTTTTTGGATGAGATTTCATCGTCAGAAAAACCAAAATTTGGTGTAATGAAATCAGAAGACGAAGTACTCTTATGTCGGAATTCGTCGTAGTTTTCCATCTGAGAGGCCTCTCCTGCAAGAGAGGCTTCGTTTTTTTCAGGATGTGCCATTCATTCTCTCCTTTTTATTGCTTTCCGATAGAAAAAGCAGCAGCGCTACTTCATCCAGTATGATTCGTCGTCCGATCTTTTTAACGACTTTATCTCGAAAAAATCCGATGTTTTTGAAGAGAAGGTTTTTGAGCATGTTCTCACTGAGAAATGGATATTTCTCTATAGCTTGTTTTTTTGTTAAGTATTGCGTAGGTAAATTATTCATTTTAAAACTCCTTTATGTTGGTGTTTCTGTGGACGTCTCTTGCCGGAGAATTTCCTAAAAAAACCAAACTGACTTTAGATTGGACTATCTTGAAAATTGGATAAATGTCGTCGGTTTGATTCGAAAAATCACGAAAAAAGTCTGCCAATTTCAGTATTCGTGAAGAGCACTACTTACCCAAAGATGGATAAAGATCTCAAGAGATGGTACCAGCTGAACATATGAACGAATGATAGAGTGGTTGATTATTTGTTTGTCGTTCACTCCCAGCAAAAATAATACCCTTGCAACAGTTACAACTGCGAAACAAAGAGCTTGCCCATTAACTTGATCAGAAGATCCATTGAAGATTTTGGGAATCGGAAGGATTTTCGCAGGTATAGTCCTGTCCTTTGGAGGGCGACCTCTTTTTCTTCCCCTAGGATTAACTAATTTGATCTGGTCTTCTATTCCTCTAAATCTACTATCGATATTATCGATGCTATTCAGCTTTTCGAAGTCTAATAATGCATATAGAGGAGGAGATAACAGCTGTTTTATAACCTGCTCCTTTTTCATCTCTGGGTTATTAAACCAAACAACCTGGGCAGCTGCTTGCCACTTTACGTGACGTTTTGACCAGAGATTTACTGGAGTATTATCCAAAGAAACCCCCAAGATTTTTTCAATCTGTGGAGACAAAGGGCTGCCCCCAGCGATTCGAGAGCTTAAAACTTCCAGCCATTTGAAATTATCTACGTGATAATGGAGCGTACATGAATCACCAGATGGACAAAACTCTTTGGATCCCAAAAAAAGCTCCTCGGCTTTTTTCTTTGCATCGCGCATGTCTTTTTTATAACGATTAGCTTCTCTGATGAGATCTGATGCAGAACGATCTATCGGTTTTACAGTAAGGTCCGTTTCTTCAATGCATAGTTTAAAAATAGCATCTTCAAGACTTCTCATTCTGTTCATTAGTTAACCCCCTGAAAGACTTGTTCCGACATTTTAGAAACCGCATCAATCGATCGTGATTCAACTAAATGCGCGTACCGACGAGTTGATGCAACTGATCGCTGATTGAGTAATCGACCGATTTCACCCAAAGAAAGACCTTGTGCGAGCATTTCTGACGCATAAAAATGCCTGCAATCATGTCCACGAAATCCCTGTAAATCTGCTCGTTTGATAGCTGTTCGAAAAGCTCTTCTAAGTTCGATAGGTTTACTCTTGTTAGGGCTTGGGAAAACATATCCAATAGATGAGCTCTTTGAAGAAAGCTCCACGAGAAGTTTAAGAGGTAAGCCGCGGATAGGAACACAGCAGATATCTGAATTCTTGGTTTTTGTGATGGTGATCTTTCCCTGAAAAATGTCTACATCAGTCCATTTCAAGCATCTAATTTCGTTATAACGGCAGCCTGTCCCCAAAAGAAGAACCACAAAAGTAAAGAGGAAAGGATTGGCGCTTTGCTTGCAAGCCTCGAACAGTCTATGTCTTTCTTCGGGGCTGAGCACCCTTGCCCTTTCACGAGGTTCTTTTTCTCGTGGAATCTTTTTAACGGGGTTTTCTGACGTCCATTCCCATTGCTTGATGCAAACACCCATCAAATGACTTAACGTTGCCAAATAGCGATTGCAGGTGCTCTTGCTGCGAATTACACCTTTTTTGGTAGACTCCGATAAAAGTTTTTGTTTTTTTTCTGTTAAAACAGAAGATCTAACATCTTGAAGGTAGAAGGAGCCTAGCTCTCTTTGCCACCAGAGAAGATGACCTCGTTTGACAACTGTTACAGGTTGTTCTTTGAAGTAGCGCTGGATAGCTTCTGTAAGAGTATGCCGTTTGCCTTCTGAATAGAGCTGATGCCGACCGCAACGTATGTCTGCCTCAACTTTGTGAACCCAAGCCTTAGCATCTGTTTTACGATCAAACGCCGCTGTTAGCATAGGATGGCCTTTCAGGCGAATTTCTGCTTGATAACGAGTGTTGCCATTTTTTAATTTTCTTTCTCGAATAAAACCCATTTTTGTCTCCTTTACAAGCGGCTTCAAGATGAATAGTCCTCTGACCAATCAATCTTGATGCTTGGTTTTCAGTTACTTAAAAGGAGTGTAATAATTGATGCCGTAAATCCAACGGAATCGACACTCCAAAATGGATCTCTAAAATAAATTATGAGACCCCGTTTGGGTGATTTAAGGTAATACAGCATTACGGCTATATTACGGCATTCTCCGGCAAGAGAAATGGTGGCCGGAACTGGAATCGAACCAGCGACACAAGGATTTTCAGTCCTCTGCTCTACCGACTGAGCTATCCGGCCAAAAAGAGTACTAGGATAGTGTGCCTGAGCTTTTTACGCAATCGTTCCTTCACGATAGGATCAAATTCAAAAAAAATTTAAGTGAAATTTGTCGTTGAATCTGATATTTCTAAGCCTTTCCTTGAACCTTTTTGAAGAGGCTTGGTATCCTAGTTGGTTTCCGATGATTCCTTTAATTGATTATAAGCCCGAGAAGATCTTGATCCGGATGCCCAATTGGATTGGCGACCTGGTCATGGCAACCCCTATTTTGACGGATGTCCGCAAGGCTTATCCCAATGCCCATATCACGGCCATGTGCCGCACCCCTATCTGCGATCTGTTAAAAGAAGATCTTGATATTGACGAGCTGTTTTGTTTCAGCAAAGCCAGCGGCTTTGGAAGGCGCAGCGAGCGGCGAAGCATTGTGGAAAAAATCCGCGCCGGCAAATACGACCTAGGGATCTTACTGACCCACTCCTTTTCTTCCGCTTGGTGGTTTTGGCTAGGACGTATCCAGAGGCGTCTAGGATATCGGGCTAATGGCCGCAGCTTACTACTGACCGATAAAGTCGATCTTCCAGCCCATGTCGACCAGCAGCATCTCGTTAACACGTATAAAATGGTCCTAGCGCCGCTGGGCATCCCTGTCTCCGAAACAAAACCTCGGCTATTCCTGTTAGATAAAGAGCTGGAAGAAGCGCGAACTTTGCTGAGGCAGCGGGGAGTTTCTCCGAAGGCCCGCTTAGTAGGCATCAACCCGGGAGCTGCATATGGCTCCGCCAAATGCTGGCTTCCTGAGCGGTTCCGGCAGGTCACCGAAAAACTGCTTGAGCAAGAAAATATCCAAATTATCTATTTTGGGGATCAGGTCACACAGGCGCTGGTAAAAGAAATCTGCCAAGGACTCTCTTCACGCGTCCTTAACTTAGCGGGAGTGACCACTTTACGGGAGCTAGCCTCTTTAATCAAACTCTGCGATGTCATATTAACCAACGATAGCGGCCCGATGCATATCGCGGCAGCGGTGGGAACTCCTTTAGTCGCTCTTTTCGGATCGACGAATGAAGTTGCGACAGGTCCTTACAAAACGGGTGTTGTGATCCATAAGCATGTCGACTGCTCCCCCTGTTATAAGCGGGTCTGCC
The DNA here is from genome assembly GCA_018239715.1 of Verrucomicrobiota bacterium. Lineage (GTDB taxonomy): Bacteria > Chlamydiota > Chlamydiia > Chlamydiales > Rhabdochlamydiaceae > PALSA-1444. Next base: position 17,065 of record JAFEGW010000019.1, on the reverse strand, counting down.
CGATTGATTTCCGCTGTATGAAGCGGATTGAGACTGATGAAGTTTATGACGCCCTGATGCAAACCTTAAACTCACAAAAGCATGTTGAAAAACCTTTGGAAAAAAATCGCACCTAATCCTTTGGACAGATATCTCAAAAAAGCCGCAAAATCCGGATGCAAGACGGTATTGATCCCTTGGAATCGCGGCCTGGGCGATATCGCCCTTGGCCTCTACGCTATTATTAAGCGCGTCAAAGACTATATCCCCGATGCTGAGGTGACTTTTTTAACACGGCCCGATTTAATAGATGGATTTCAGCTTTTAAAAGGGGTAAATGCCATCGCCGCCCCTGAATGGGCAAGAGGCAAACCGACCCCTCTTCCTTCGAATTTGCCAGCTTTTGATCTCGTGATTCCAAATGCCGATCCTTCCTATTGGGTGGCCTGGCAACGGGGAAAGCTCATCCCTAAAATGGAATGGAATCCCGCCTGGGACTCCCTTTGTGAAAGGTTTAATCTTCCTTCCAACTGCATTGCCGCCCATGTCCACTGCGAAACCGGTTATTATTTTGAAAGGAACTGGCCGCACGAGAAGTGGCAAGAGCTCTTCGATACTGTCGAAGGTCCGATCATTTTGCTCGGCCTTAAAAAAGAGCCGGCATTTAAGCATCCGAAGCTTTTTGACCTACGTGGAGAAACATCGCTCTTTGAAATCCTGTCCATCCTGAAAAACAAATGCCGCTGTCTAATTGCCCCTGACTCGGGCATCTTAGGGATGACTTATTTTCTCAATACGCCGTTTTCTTTAAGAATCATCTCCCTGTGGGCCGATCCTAACCATGGAATCATGAAACAAAATGTTCCCTCTCCGAATCCTCTGCTCGTCCACATCCCTGTGATCAGCCCTAACCGAAAAGATGCAGCATTGATCGCTGTGGGTGAGGTTAGAAAAGCTCTGGGAGAAGGCACCCTTTAAGAGGGTGCTTCAAAAAAATATCACTGCTTGATTCCGAATGCTCGGTCTCCAGCATCGCCAAGGCCCGGAACAATATACCCTTTTTCATTGAGTTTAGGATCTGTTACGGCAGCAAAAATCTTCACGTTGGGGTTATGCTCTAAGATACGAGCTATCCCCTCTCTTGCAGCAACAGCGCAGACAACGATAATTTCCTTCGGTCCATATTTCTCGATGATTTTGAGCGCATCGATCATCGATCATCCTGTGGCAACTATGGTATCTGCGATAATCACGATCTTATTTTTTATGTCGGGAATACCAATATAACTTGTTTTCGCTTCTAGGGTTTCTTCATCTCGCGCCATGCCTAAAAAACCGACTTCTGCATGAGGGAAGATCTCTTGGACTCCCATCAGCAGGGGAATGCCTCCTCGAAGAATCGTGATCAAAACAGGATCTTCATTGCACAAAACATGGATCGCTGTAGCTCCTGTAAGCGTTTGAACTTCGACATTTTTCGTATTCAGCTCTTCTAAAACCTCTAAAGCCAAGTATTCTCCGATTTTTCCCAAACAAGCTCTAAAATGTTTCCGATCTGTTTGAGGATCTCTGATCTGATGCACAAGCTGGCTGAGCGCACGTCGGTCATTTAAGATTTCAGGATAGGCTTTAGAAGTACAAACGACCAGAAACAGCAAAATACAAACTTTCCAAGATTCCCATCTTCTCATAAGTCTCCTTTTGATTTTATTGCCTGTTTAAAAATTTCAGGCACTATAATCAAAAGAGATTTTTTTGTTGAAAGATAAAATTCGAAAAGATGTAGCACTGATTTTTATCAGCGAGGTCAGAACTCTCGAGAAACTAGAATCAATCTGTGAAAACAATAGGCCTAGCATTCAAGACCTGAAGCAAAATCTTTTGTTCCATTCTTTCTGGGTAATTTCCTTTTCTAATATCGCTCTCCGCTAGAGATGTCCAACGTATATATTGACCTGGAAGAGCGGAATTTGCAATCAAAGCGACTTCCTCTTTTGCTATCCCAGCCTCTATTTCAAGTTGCATGAACAGTACGGTGAAACGAGGCGTGTCATCTGAAATAGGTAAATTCTTTTGAGTCCAATCATAAGCAATAGGTTTTCCTGGCTGTTTTCTCGCGGTCTCGACAATGTAGCTAAAATGATCCGCTATTTCATTAGGTGTGGGTGGTGCTTTGCCTCCCTTTTCAGCTGAAATAGCAGCACTTGCTGATCGACTCGAAAATTTTCTCGCTAATTCTAATGCACCGCTAAGAGGACGAGAAGCTGACAACGGGGCTGACCCTAAAGGCGGTGGTGGAGAGGAAGGGCGATTCATTTGATAGAGGGCCCAAAAAGCAACAGCGGCGCCCAAGGCATAAAGAACAAAATTCGCAACCTTTTCAGTGGAATTTTGTCGGGGGCAAAAAGGATGCAACAGATGGGAATGAGAGCATACAGTCATCGAAGAAAGGATTTTAGTTGGCATAGATTCCTCTAAAATTTTTGCCCGATTATCCCTCTCTACCGAAATACTCGCTACAGTTAAAAAACCAAGAAACTATTTAACTTTAAGCAGTCTCGAGCTTGAGCATTGAAACCTAATATGTTAATCTGAACAAAAACGTGGAACTTACCCGCAACTGGAACGAGTAAAAAAATGAATATCTGTTATCTAGGCGCCGGTACCTGGGGATTTTGCCTGGCCTCTCTTCTTGCTTCTAAAGGGCATCGCGTCATCTTATGGACCAAGCGGGATGATTTTGCCAAATTACTGGCCAAGACCCGCGAGCATCCGAAACTTCCGAACTATCAAGCTGACCCGACCCTTGAGTTTACCAGTGATCTCGCTGCGGCTCTGGAAGGGGCTGATTTTATTATCGAATCGGTCACCTCCGCAGGGATCCGGCCGGTTTTCGAGGAGATCAAAAAACTAGGGGCGGGGAAGTGTCCGATCGTCATCACATCGAAGGGAATTGAGCAGAATAGCGGCTTATTGCTACCCGAGGTCATCGTTGATATACTCGGACCTTCTCATCGCAAATGGGTCGGCTGCCTCAGCGGCCCGAGCCACGCGGAAGAAGTGATTGAAAAGCTTCCGACATCGGTCGTGTGTTCTGCTTACGAACCCGAACTGATGCGGCAAATCCATGATCTTTTTTCTACCCCGTTTTTCCGAGTTTATCCCAATTCCGATATCAATGGGGTGGCCTTTGGCGGGGCCATGAAAAACATCATCGCCATCGCCTGCGGAATTTCCGATGGGTTAGGATTTGGAGACAATACCAAAGCTGCGCTCATGACAAGAGGTCTCCATGAAATCCGCAAACTCTCTGTCACTAAAAAAGCCCATACGGAGACTTTGAACGGTCTTTCGGGCCTCGGAGATCTCTGCGTGACGTGCCTTTCTAAACTCAGCCGCAACTATAAATTCGGCCATTTCATCGCTGAAGGATTAAATCCCCATGAGGCCAAAGACGCCGTCGGCATGGTAGTCGAAGGCGCCTACACTTGCGTTGCAGCACTGCAGCTTGCAAACCAAACCGGCATTCCTGTTCCGATCACACAAGCCGTTTATTCGATCATCTATGAAAATCTCAACCCCCGCGATGCCGTCAAATCTCTCCTTCAACGAGCCGTCAAGGAAGAGCACCTGTGATCCAAGGCCCAAAAATTGTCACCTCTGATGAGATGCAAAGGATCGAAAGCTTAAGCATTGCAGGCGGCTCCAGCGCTGCAGCATTCATGGACAAAGCTGCTGAAGGCATTGCGGAGGCGGTGAGCCATTTCATTGAGACGCATCATCTCCCTAAACGGGTCCTCATCCTTGCGGGCAAGGGAAATAAAGCCGGTGATGCTTATACGGCAGGATCTTTATTACTCTCGCGGCATTATGCCGTTCAAGCTACTGCGATATTTCCTCTTAAAGAGTGTTCTCCTCTCTGCCGTGTGAGGCATGATCAATTTTTAAAACTCGGAGGAAAAGTCACTTCGAATCTAGACACACAAGGCTGTTCTCTCATTTTAGATGGGATCTTCGGAACAGGTTTCAAAGGCAAAGCGGAAGGACTTGCCGCAAAAGCCATCGAATGGTCCCACGAAACTGGCCTTCCCATTTTAGCTATTGATATCCCTTCAGGCTTAAATGGATCCACGGGAGAGGTGGGTTCTGTCGCGATCTACGCTACCGTAACCGTTTATTTAGGGCTCCCCAAACTCGGCTTCTTTATGGGGAAAGGATGGGACCATGTCGGAGAACTCATTGGCGTCGACTTTGGCCTGCCTGTCAAATTTAATAAGCAAGTTCAAGAAAAGGCGCTTCTTCTCGATCCTTCTTCTCTCAAGCTTCCTCCTATACGACGGTCTCGCCACAAATACGAAGCCGGATATGTTTTAGCCGTTGCAGGCTCACCTCAAATGCCCGGTGCTGCCGCTCTTGCCACTGCGGGAGTTCTTCATAGCGGGGCCGGCATCATACGACTTTTCTCCCTGCCAAAGGCTCCCTCGGACCATCTTTTGGCTGAGGTCATCCATGAAGATTATGACCTCAAGAGAATACAAGAAGAATCGAAGCGTGCAGCGGCCTTTTTAGTGGGGCCGGGCCTGGGTAGAACACCGGCTGTAGGGAAACTCCTTAAGACACTTTTAGCTTTGATCCGCCTGCCTCTTGTCCTCGATGCTGATGCGCTCTATTTTTTAGCGAAGAATCCTTCCTGGAAACTTCCCAAGCAGTCCATTTTAACACCTCACCATGGAGAGATGCAAAAACTTCTCAACCGTGCTCCCACGTTGGAAACCTGCCAAGCTTATGTGGAAAAAAAGAAAGTGACGCTGGTTCTCAAAGGAGCTCCTTCGATCGTTTTCCATCCGGGGAAAAAACCCCTGATTATTCCTCATGGAGATCCCGGCATGGCGACTGCCGGATCGGGCGATGTCCTCACCGGGATCCTTGCGGGTCTTCTTGCGCAAAAAATGGAGCCCTTGGAAGCAGCAGCTTTGGGCGTTTATCTTCACGCCATCGCTGGCGAGCTCGCCGCGAACAAGCTCACCTCCTACTGTATGATCGCTTCGGATATTTTAGAGTCTTTGCCCGAAGCTTTTGAACCTTTATTGGAATAACACCTAACAAAACGTTTAAGCATCATTCGCAGATTTTATTAACACAGCTCAAAGCGGAGCTGGGTTTAATTGTAAATTTATATCTAGGCACGGCTGCTGAAAAAATCAGTTTATTGATCTTCCGTTAACTGAGTCAAGATCTCTAATTCTAACGCATTTTCTAAAACCATATTAGCTCCTCTTAAAGCCGTTAAAAGCTTAAGACTCCATTCTAAGTAATTTTTGCAGGCAAGCCTTTCACTTGGAGTTAAATTTTTTAAATCTCGGATATTGTAAAGACGATCTGCAAGCTTAATCAGCCTTGCTTCCCTTGAATACTCTTTAGCATGCTCAACTTGCTTTTGCTTTTTTTCTTCTGAAGAGAGGTGGGGATCATCTGTTAATTCTTCAACTATAGACCGCACATGATAGCCGAAATTTGCTTCAATTTCCTCCGGCGTTGTTTGTGTATCTTCCAAAGTATCATGTAAAACAGCGGCCACAAGCGTATCGCCTTCCCGGATACCTCCTTCCGACCATAAGGATTTTACAACACCTAAGGGATGGATAATGTACGGAGTTCTAAGTATCCCTTCTCGATATTGGCCTTCATGTTTAATTGCAGCAAAATCAATGGCTTTGCTCATAGCAAACAAGTCCAACTTCTTTTCATCCTTAAGATCGTAGGCCAGCCACTCCGAGACTAGCACATCATATAATGCTAAAACATCTGCATTTTGGTTTACTCGATCAGCAAGTTTTATTCGACTATTTCCAAGGTTAAGAACTTGAGCATCTCTAGCCAACAAGGGGGTTGAAACTGCATCTTCTTCGTTGGCTATAATGGATTGTATAATACAAAAAATAGATACAATCAGACCTAATTTTCTCTTCATACCTTCTCCTCGATAGCCTACCTTTTTTTCATTCTCTATTGATTCTACTCCAGATTTTCAATAAATATATATATCAATGTATCCCTAAAAAATTAAATTGCAAATTAGATTTAATGACTTTCGAACGAAGCTGGATTTTTTAATACATAACAACATGTTGTCCACCACACATTTCTAATACTTTGCCTATATTGACGTGTTAAATATAAGGGAGAACTCTCTTGAGTTTGTTTGAAAGTAATTAAAGAAAGAACCTTCTAATAATTCCCAATAAAATTATTAAAATTGGGTTGATCGAGGGCTGCATTTTTTAAATAATGAAATATTCCTTCCCAACTTTGACCCGCAATAAGATTTGTCATAAATCACCCTTAATTACAAAAGAAATAAAAACTATTTTCAGCGCTATTAACAATAGCTTAATAAACTATTATTAATAAATAATATTTAAATCTGTCTTGATATTTTTTTCTTAATCAATTTTTATAAGTAGCAAGAGCAACTTGCTGCAAGCAAGTTTTTTCGCATTGACAATGTTTTGCTGTTTTCTTTGATCTTAAGTTGTTAAAGGAGAGTCTCCTTCGGTCCAGAGAACCGACCATCCTACAGTTATTTCAATAGAACATTACTTTAATCGACCTGCGATGAAGGCGGCATTAGGACAGCTGCTGGTTTGATATTTGGGCGTGGTCTTATCTCTATATAAGGAAAAAATAAACCGTCTTTTCCGAGTTTTTTACCCCATATCCTTTTGATACCCTCTGGAGAGATCGTGTAAACTTTTGCCAGATAACCATCACTAGTGACACTTACTCCAATAATCTGCTCTCCTTTCTCCTTGAAAAAGATCGCGGCCTTCTTAGCCTCGATCTTAGCCTGCTCCGTGTTATTGATTGCAATTAAAACCTGGGGAGGGAGGTATTCTTCAGGAGGAAAAAAGGCATATTTCTGCTGTACGGGGGGAGCTTTGGAAGGATCCAAGGGCTTTAAAACAATCTGATTGGACATAATATTATTCTCATTGTTGATTTTAATAAAATTGTACAAAATTATAACTAGTTTATTTAATTAAAATCAACATTTTGATTTTAACTATTATTTAATAAATTAAAGTAATTGCTATACCAAGCAAGAAATTTTTGGAGCCCTTGCTCTAAGGAAATCTGAGGAGAAAACCCCAGATATTTTTGACTTTTAGCAATATCGGCATATGTCACCGGCACTTCTCCCGGCTGCACAGGCAAAAGTTTTTTGATCGCCGTCTTTCCGGTGTATTTTTCCAGGAGATGGACGAGATGCAAAACATCTTCAGGCTGATTGTTGCCGAGGTTGAAGATTTCGCAAGGGGCGCTCAGATCGATCGCCGCTAGAATGCCTGCCACGATATCATCAATATAAGTAAAATCCCGCTTCATCTGCCCTTCGTTATAAATTTGAATAGGCTTACCTTTCAAGATCGCATCGGTAAAGGAAAAATAGGCCATGTCAGGACGGCCCCAAGGGCCATAGACGGTAAAGAATCGAAGTCCAGTGGCAGAAAGCCCGAACATATGATGATAGGCATGGGCGATCAGCTCATTCGACTTCTTGGTAGCTCCGTAGAGGTTGGAGGGGGCATCCGTCGGATCGGTTTCTGCAAAGGGAATTTTTTTATTGAGGCCATAGACGGAAGAAGAAGAGGCATAGATGAAAGGAATCTGAGGATGGCGGCGGATGACCTCCAATACTTGGACGAATCCATCGAGATTATTGTCGACATAACTCTCGGGATGTTGGATCGAATGACGTACTCCTGCTTGAGCTGCTAGATGCAGAAAATGGGTGATCTTATAATCGACAATCCATTTTTCAAGCTGCGAGGAGCTGCGTATGTCCATTTCAACGACCTCAACGCCTTGCTGCTTTAAAAGAGCCGCGCGTTTCCGTTTTAGGTTAGGGTCGTAATAGTCGTTAAAATTGTCGCAGCCCATCACAGCATTTCCCCTCTGGCGAAGAGCCTGAGCTGCATGAAAACCGATGAATCCTGCAATTCCTGTGATGAAGATGCGCATTGCGAAAAATTAATCTACACGTTAATGATGTTGTTAATTTTATGTATTTCTTCTTTATCTGCACCTTTTTATTGCTGTTCGGCTGCGGGAATCGCCCCTATATGGGGAAAGACACCGTCGGAGCCGACGAATTTGTGATGGATTCATATAAAATCCGCCAAGGAAAATTTTCTATTTTACAGCTGGAGGGAAAAAACTATGCTGAGCTCTCTCCTGATCTTTTGAATGAATACCAAGATGTCATCCAAGACGGCGATGTGCTTTACGTAGCGGTGTTTCACCCTTCCCGTTCCGATATTTCAGCGGCCATTGAAGCGATCGGCTCCACAGTGGGCTTTCAGATCCATAAGGGGACGCTACGGCTTCCCGATCTGGAGCCGATCCCCATCGAAGGGCTCACCTTAGACGATGCTTCGCAAAAAATTCAATCGCTCTATTCAACGCAGATCCGCGATGTCCAGGTCTTTCTTTCCTATAAAGACCGGTTGGAGAGAAAAGTTGAGCTGGCCGGTTTAGTCCTAACACCGACGATTCCTGTCGACGGCCGCCTCCGGCTGTTTGAAACTCTTTCTAAAGCGAAAGTGCCTCCGAATGCCAACCTTTTCAAAAGCTATGTGGTGCGGGATAATCAAATGCTCCCTGTCGATCTTTACAAGCTCCTCAAGGAAGGCGACATGTCGCAAAATATCGTCATGCGTGGCAGCGACAAGATCTACATTGCCGATCCTTCGGCCTCCACTCTGATGGTATTGGGAGAAGTCGGAAAAGAACGGCTCGTCGATGTTCCGAATGGATTTATGACGATCCGGCAAGCCCTCGCAGAAGCCGGCGGCATCCCCTTTACTGGCAACAAATCCTACATCCAAATCATCCGCGGCAATATTTTAAATCCTAAAATTTACACCGTCACCTGGGACCACGTGATCCATCTCCCTTCCGATAGCATGCTGCTGATCCCAGGAGATATTATCTATGTCGCTGCAAGCCCGATTACCAACTGGAACCGTTTTATGTCCCAATTGCTGCCGACTTTTGTGAATATCGACCTCGTACGGCAAGGCATCAAAGGCATTGGAGTGAATGTTCCATGATGGATGATATTTACATTTCCTGGGATGACCTCCAGCGGATTTTTCAGAAGAAAAAAAGAAAAATTATCCGAGCAGCTCTCTTAGGAGGCCTGTTTTCTTTAGCCTATTTCCTTTTCACTCCTCCGACTTTTCAAGCCTCCGCAACGTTTAAACAAGCATCCTCTCGTCCTGAGTCGGGATTTGATCTGAAAAAATTAGCTCGTTCTCTTTCCGGTTCGCCTTCCGAAGCTTCGACGACCCCTCTCATGCTTTCTCGAACAGTCCTGGCAAAAACCGTGGAAGAATTAGGGCTTCAAGCAAGGATAAGCCGGCAGGGATCTTTAACAAAAAAATTCCTGGCCTGTCGTGATAACTTGCTAGCCGAACTGAGCAGAGACTTGCCGCTGCGGGAAGAGTTTCAGTTCAAAAATGTGAGCTATGAGAGAGAAAAGCCTTGCCAACTGTTTCTACGCTTTTCTTCCCCGGATAGCTTTGAGATTTTGGATCGCGATCATAAAACACTAGGCTCTGGCCTTCTTCACCAAAAAGTAGCCTGCGATGGACTATCTTTTATCCTCACACAAACTCCAGGCGCTCTCAAGATCGGGACTTTATATCCTCTTTCGATTCTTCCTTGCCAGAGCGTGATCCAGGAAGTGAAGAGCAGAGTCTCTGTCAAACCTTTGAAAGAAGATAAAAATATCCTTGCAATTAGCTTCCGGGACTCTCATCCGCAAAAAGCTGCCGTCTTCGTCAACACCCTGATGAAAAAATACGAAGAATTCCTCATCGAAGAAAATAAAACGGTCCTTGGCGCCCAGCTCAAATATCTGGATCAGCGGCAAAATGAGCTTAATGCCAAGCTCGATGCCGATATCAAAGACCATGTCGCCATGCTGAAGAAAAGCTTGGTGGACCAGGGATTCATGGGCGTTGAGCAAGAGATGGACTCCATTTTGGAGCCTCTGCAGATCTACCGCACGCGTCTCAATGAGATTGAAGTGGAAACAGCGGGACTCGAGCAGCGGCTTTCTCAAACTGATTCACCGGCCGACTCTTCTTTCAAATTAGCGCAGCAATTTGGAAAAAACCTCGCCGAGCAGATGGAGAATGTCTCTCTGCTTCTTCAGAAAGTCGAAAAGAATGAGCCCCTCGATTCCTCAGCTTTAGCTGCAATTTTCAAAGACCGCTTAGAAAGAGCTCATCCAACCGATGATCCGAAGAAAGAAGAACTCACAGCTCACCTGCAGACGCTGATGCAGCATCTTTCTCTCCGTCAAAAAAATCTTCAAGAGAGCTCGGCATACCTCGATAAAATTGAGTCGGATTTCAGCGGAATGACACTGGAAGCTTCAAGGGAGTTATTTCAACAATACTGCCGTCAGCTGGATGATCTGCAAGCGCAGCTCAAGCAGGTGGTTTTTTTCCGCGACCATCTCCACGAGCCCCATTTTGAGATCAGCACCCTCTCGAATGTTTTAAACGATGCGGTCACACAACAGCTCGTCCAAAAATCGAGCGAGCTCGAAGGGCAGCTTTGCGACCTCATCACCCGCAGCGGCAAAGAACATGACCGCCTCAAAGAGACGCTGGCCATCCAAAAGAGATTTTTAGAATCCCACTTAAGCCAAACTTTAGAGCTAGGAAAAATCCGCATCCAGCTCTTCAAGGAAAAAATCGGCTCGCTCTATAAAGTCATGAAGGACCTCCTGCAAAAAGAAAAAGCCGTGTTAGAAAACAAAATTGCCGACCTCAAAGCCAAAATGCAGGAAGTTCCGGAACTCTGGCATATGGACAAGCGGCTTAAGTTCAAAGCAGAGCTGACAAAGGGAATGATGGAGGGCCTCACCCAAATTGCCGAGTCGAAAAACCTCTCGCGCCATCTCTATCAAGTCGAGTCCAAACCTCTCGATGCTGCGCTGTTTTCTTTTTCTCCCGAGCCTCCTCGCCTGCTTTTAAAAGGTTTAGCCGGAGCTGTGGGACTTGCAGCCCTATTCTATCTGTTTGCGCTCATCCAAGCTGCTTTCCAAGGACTCCCCGCCTCCTTAGCAACTCTTCGCTTCATGGGGGCTCATATCTCGGGCGCTTTTTCCTCGCCGCGGGCTGCTGCCTTCGATGCACTCTCCCCTCAAGATCTCGAGACGCTGCGGAAAATAGCCTCCTTTCTTGTCCAGCGAAGCGAGAAGAAATTAGTGACGACTTTTTTAAGCCCAAGAGGCTCTGATTTCTGCTTCCACTTAGCCCATCTGCTGGCGCTCCGCCAGCAAAAAATCTTGATCATCGATTGCAACTTCGATCGGATTGTTCCACCGGGCGACCTGCCTGGCCTTTGGCAGGTCCTCCATAACTCGATCCCACAGCTGCCTTTAAGGCATGAGGCCCATTACGATTATTTGCCTGCGGGCGGCACGACGCGCCATGGAAGCGAACTCCTCTCCTCCGATCGATTTACTGAGCTCATGGCCCAGTGCCGAGAACATTACGATTTTATTTTTCTACTGCGACAGACTTCCCTTGCTTCTCAAGAAGCCCAGGAGCTTCTCCACATGACAGATCTAGCTGTAATTACGACGGAAGAAGAATCTCAAGACACCCTTAAACCCTACCTTCAATGGCCTCGACAAAAAGAAAAAATATGTGTTACATTTGCTCAGTATCCAATGACGGTTGAGTAAATGATGCTTAAAAAAATACTTCCCCTTCTTCTGCTTCCTCTTCTTCTGCATGCGCGCAAAGCTGTCGTTCATCCTATTACCCAAGAATCGAAAGGCCCTTGGTTTACAGGCCCGCTGCTCACTCCTTCCGGACATGTGATCCCCTTTGGGCATCAAAACTACGAGCCGTACCTTTATTGGTTCGACCTCATGGGTGAATATGATAACCATTGGCATTTCAATTCCACTCCCCATTTTAAGACTTTCGAATCTCAAACTGCTTGGCAATTCGGGATTTTTCCTAAGGCGGAATTAGATTTTATCTCTCAATTCGTCTACAACAACTGCAAAGGAAAACATTTTTGGAGAGTGGCAGACCAGCCGATTGCGATGGCCTTTCAACTCCTCATGGACGAGCCCGGCGGTTGGTACCCCGCTATCAAAGTCCGTGTAGGCGCCGTCATCCCCTTAGGAAAATACGATCGTCTCAACCCGAAGCAATTTGAGACCGACTCGGCAGGCCTCGGCAATTGGGCTCCGAGCCTCGGCCTCACTTCCATCCGTACCTTCCATTTTGGACGCGACCACTTTCTTGCCTGGCGTATGAATGTGAACTACACCTTCACTGTGCCTATTCCTGTGCATGGGCTTAGCCTTTACGGCGGCGCTCCTTCTTCGCAGGGTGTTAAAGGTACAAGAGGAACTGTCTATCCCGGAAACATTTTAGTCATCCAACAAGGCTTTGAATATTCATTCACTTTGAACTGGGCCGTTGCCTTGGACCTCATGTACCAGCACAATAATAGAAATAGATTCTCAGGCCATAGCCCTCCTGGCACGAAGCCGGTTCTTCCTTCCGCGGAGCTCTTTAGCATAGCTCCCGCGGTTGAATATAACTTCAACGAGAATATTGGGATGATTTTCGGCCCCTGGGTGACGGTCGCCGGCCGCAACGATAGCAACACCGATCAATTCCTAGCCTGGGTGTTTGCCATTAACGTTTATCATTAAAGGAGAAATTTATGACAGTCTCTCTCAATGTACAAAATGTTCTCTGGAATACGGGTGTAACTTTTGGCGTCGCTTGTGCCGCCGCAGCTGTAACGGTGCTTGTTAACAAAGCCGTTCATGGTTGGTTTCATCGAGGACAAAGTATTAAGAGTGGTCCCTCCGTTCTGATGAGCGAGGCTGCAATAGCTGCAGCAGGCGGAGTTACCTATGCTCTAGCTTCAAGAGCAGCGCTTTTGTCATTCCCTGCTGATTCTTCCCTTTTCAAATTTCACTCTCTCCATCTTTTATTTGGGATGCTCTTCGGTACAAATGCAGTAATTATCTACTCTAAAGATAATCTTGACGGATCACTCATCTATGGCTCGATAGCTAGCTTGTTGCTCCTGTCGACTAATGTTCTGGGATCTCGCAATACTCTCTATGCAGCTGGAGCGGTAGGCATCTTAGGTGGCTTACGCGTATAAAAACGTCTTGACATCGTAAAATTAAGCAGATCACAGCAAGATCTAAGCAGGTTTAGCATGGCTTCTACTCGAATTCATTTTAGAGATGTGATGTGGAATACCGCCTGGACTTTTGGAGTTACTTTCGCTAGCGGAGCTACCACTTGGGCAATCCTAAAATTCGCTGACCATTATGGGGGTAAACCTAAGAATACATTCACAGCCATTATATCCAGAGCTCTAGTTGCAGCTTTACCCGGTGTGGCCGTCGGTTATTTCCTAGCGTCGAGAGCAACAATCCTCTCATTTCCCTATGATCAGAGGGTTCGTACCGCCTATTCTTTAAATGTCTTAGGCTGTTTTGCGTTCTGTACAGCTGCCATAAAAATGTTTTTCGATAAAAAAAATGATAAAGCTATGTTTTGTATGTCTGTAGGAACTTCATTCGCTTTTTCTTTTTTATGCGGCCTGCAGCAAGAGGGCTCAGGGGTATTAAAAACCTGCAGCTACTGGGGTCCCCTTTCAGCTTACTGTCTCTATCTAATCACAGAAGATACTCACTGATATCTTACCCTTGTCAATAAGTCTTTGTTACATTCCCCTTAAGTCTTATCTCAATCCACAGAATTGCAATGCATATAGAAAGCACCTCTCAGAGAAAAAGAAATTTCTATCGTGTTTCTTTTTCCTGTCACAAGCTATATTTTTCTATCAACGAATAACCTAACACAGTGAAATGATGACGACAGTTCGTATTCAGACAAGAGATATGCTTTGGAATACGGCCCTGACATTTGGATGCGCCTTCGTCGGAGGAGCTACGGGCTGGGTCGCAGCAAAAATTGCTCACCGTTATTTTGCCTCTAAAAATATTCTAGCAGCTACTCAAGGCTTTTTCGTATCACATATCCCAATTGTAGCTGTATCTTATCTAACGTCTAGAATAACAGTCATGACCTTTCCACTTGATAAACGATTCCGAGAATGCCATTCTTTACATCTTTTAGTTTCACTGAGTCTTCTTATATTTTCAATACGGATATATGATCAAAAACGCGAAGAAAAATCTGGAATTTGTTGGCTAACGGCAGAATTACTCTTCTTATCGATGGCCGCAGGCAACGAGAGGATAGGTCCTTTTGCATTCGCGGTTGCAAGCTACACAACAGGAGGCTTAGCCGGATCCCTTTATGCTCGTAGTTTAAAGAACTAAATTACCAACAAGCTATATTTTTCTATCATTGAATAACTTAACATTGTGAAATGATGACGACAGCTCGTATTCAGACAAGAGATATGCTTTGGAATACGGCCCTAACTTTTGGGTGCGCTTTTGCTGGAGCAGCGACAGGCTGGATAGCGTCAAAAATTGCGCGTCGGCACTTCACTAAAAATGCCCTGACAGCTGCTTTAGGCTTTACTGTATCGACGTTTATTTCTATAGCAACTGTATCTTGTCTTGCTCTTAAAGCACCTGTCATGACATTTCCTTTCGATAAACGATTCCGCACATGCTACTCTTTACATCCAATCCTTGCAGTGAGCCTCTGCATACTTTCTGTTAAGGTCTATGATGAAAAACGGCAAAGAATGTCTGTGATCTGTCTCCTAACAGCGGAATTATTTCTCATATCGATTGCCACAGGTACCGAGAAATTTGGTCCATTAGCGTTAGCAGGCGCGACCTTAAATACAGGAATTATGGCCGCAGTGAGCCTTTATACCCGACGGAGACCTAGTGCTCTGTAAACAAGCGACCGTTGCGTTCCGCCCAGTAGGCTTATCTCGGCGATAAGAGTAAAAATCGGCAGGGGTACAGAAGGTGCAGATCGGAGCTATTTCTAAGTGATGAGGCAAAATGCCTGCTTGGAGAAGTTGAGAACGAGCCATCTCCCATAAATCAAAATACTGCGGCCTGATTTGAAAAGACCAAAAGGGGCGTGGAATTTCTTTTTCGTAGTGGATAAACTGCCCGCAGCAGGGCCCTAAGCTGGGAGAGACCCCCACAAAAATGTTTTCAGGTTTAGATCCAAAAGCCGCTCGCATATGGGCTAAAGCCTCTCCATAGATATTCTGGACATTACCTCTCCATCCGGCGTGGATGAGCCCTAACCCTTTCTCCAAGGGATCATAGAAGAGTACCGCCTGGCAATCGGCATGCTTGATCAAAAGGCCTGCACCGGGCGTTTGGGTGATCAGCCCATCACATTCTTCGTTTCCTGGCTCCAGAGGAGCTAGGCGGACTTGAATGCCATGGACCTGCTTGCCGCTGACCAGTGTTTTACAGCCCAAGAGCTTGCGGATTTTTGCGCGATTGAGATCGATCTTGTTTTCGTCGTCACCCGTGCCTCCACCTGCGTTGAGAGAAGCAAAAGGCCCTTCGCTGACGCCTCCATGCCGTGTGAAAACAGCATGTTTTAAATTAGGAAATTCTTGAAAAATTTCGAACTCCAGCCACTCTACGCTTCCTCTTTTTTTACGCAGCATCTATATTTTCCCTAATGATGGATTTATGCCATTTGGCTTTTTATATTTTAATGATGACATTCCTGAGCCTGTGGGTCCATCGGTCCTCTTTGCTCTGGGGCGCCTTTTTGGTGATTTCCTATATCTTAGCGTTTCATACGGGCGTCGTACAACCGTT
Organism: Verrucomicrobiota bacterium; assembly: GCA_018239715.1. Classification (GTDB taxonomy): domain Bacteria; phylum Chlamydiota; class Chlamydiia; order Chlamydiales; family Rhabdochlamydiaceae; genus PALSA-1444. Next base: position 1,242 of record JAFEGW010000019.1, on the reverse strand, counting down.
TTCGATTATTCCTATCGGTTTGCTGCTCACACTGTTTTGGGTTTTAAAAAAACCGGCGCAGCCGACGACCCGTTTTGTACTGGCGATCATTGCGATTATCATCGCGGCCGGCCTCAATTTCCACTCGATTCCCGGCTTTAACAATTGGCATGTCTCCGGCAACCTCTGGATCAACTATGACAAGCCCTTCATGGGTCTTTTTGTCTTAGCGTTCCTTCTGCCTCTCTTGCGCAGCCCTGATGAATGGTACCGCATGGCCCTCAAAGCCGTGCCTCTCACGCTGGTCTCTGTGCTGATTCTCGGGTTCTTAGCGCTTCCTTCAGGAACGATTGATTGGCATCTAAAGCTCCCTTCCCATTTTCTCTTAAGGATTGCTTCCAACCTCTTTTTAGTTGCCATCCCTGAAGAAGCTTTTTTCCGAGGGTTTGTCCAAGAAGAGATTTTTAAGAGCGTGGGCCCGGGGCCTAAAGGACATATTACCGCTGTTTTAGGAGCCTCTGTGCTCTTTGCCTTATTCCATATAGGATGGACGGCGTCCGCTGCCATGCTGGGATTTGTCTTTTTAGCCGGAATCTTCTACGGGGCGATCTATCAATATGTCAAGGCCATCGAAGCGAGCATTTTATGCCACTTCTGCGTGAACCTTCTCCATATGACTCTCTTCACCTACCATGCGGAATAGGTTATTTGACAGGGCAGCCAGTCGGAGTCTTTGCAGACGGCATCATGTTATTGTCCGTGGCAACTTTTTGCACCGCTTGATCGGGACTCATCATCATGGCTCCCGAGCTGTTTTGCTGAGTGGCCATTTGCATCGCGGTCGCCCGTTGGGAATCATTGAACTGTCCACAAAACATCTTTTTGTTCGTGGCATTCAGCTGACCGGCAAACTGCTGCATATCAGGTCCCATATTGCTGCAATCCATCGGGTTTGTCGTCTGCGCAGTCTGTTGTATCTGTTCCGCTATCGCGCTGCTATTTAAACAAATGAATGTCAATGCAGCTAAAGCTACTTTAACTTTTTTCATGATCTCCTCCTAAAAAATCCCACTATAATCTCGATTTCTATTTTTTGTCTGCTGGCAAAAAGAGGATTTATTTTTTACCCCCTTCTGTTTATACAGGGGTCGAAGAGGGCGTTTACAAAGTTAGGGTTCGCCGATTTTCGAGTCAAGTTGCAGGGGTTCGTATACGAAAGTGGATACGACCCCTCCAACTTGAATCGAAAATCTACGAACCCTC
>JAFEGW010000018.1 GCA_018239715.1 Verrucomicrobiota bacterium | reverse complement strand
TAATCTTTTAGGTACGCTCCCTAGGGTGAGAAAAAATAATTAGAGGATTTATCATGTTCAAGCATTGCATTTTTCTGCTCGCCTCGCCTTCCTTGTTCGCCTTAACAATACTCCATGTGACAGACAGCTCCGACAATGATCCGGGCGGCAGCGGAAATGCGGGCGATCTGAGGTACTGTTTGAATTCCATGAATCAAACTTTAAACACAACGCCCGATGATTATGCGATTGTTTTTGATTTTCCGATGACGATTCAACTCAATGGAATTCTGCCGATCATTAACAACTCCTCCAATCCTGTGAGTATCACGATCGGTAATACAGGCTCTATTCCTACCGTCACTATTGACGGTAACAGTGGCACTTATAGCGGATTTTTTATCCCTAATGGGAATGTGACGATCCAAAATATGATCTTTCAAAACCTGACTGCCAAAGGAGGCAACGGCGGAGACGGAACTGCGGGCGGCGGCGGCGGCATGGGCGCCGGAGGAGCCATTTACGCACCTCAAATGTTTTTAAATGGGTCAAATCCTTCCATCACTTTGATGAATGTATCGATCAACAGCTGCTCGGCCGTGGGTGGAAACGGGGGAAATTATTTAACCAACTCTCCTACAGGCGATGAGGGCGCCGGCGGGGGCGGCGGCTTTAGCGGCGATGGGGGCTCTATTACAACAACTGGAAGCACGGGCGGAGCTGGCGGAGGAGGTTTTGGTGGTGATGGCGGAGATGTCACTCTTTCAGCCGATAATCTTGGTGGCGGAGGAGGGGGCGGTGGGATAGGATCCCGTGCTTCCATGGGAATGAATCTGGGGAATGGGGGCTCGGATCAGGACGTCGGTCAAGATGGAAATGCTTCTGGTCTCATGATTATGGCGGGTTCTGGTGGAGGAGGCAATACTGGAGGAAACTATTTGGGCGGCGGTGGAGGCGGGGGTGGAACCCCTTCTGGAGGAGGCGGGGGTGGAAGTCAGGGGACGAATGGAGTGCCACCTCAAGGCTCAACACCACCCGGAGGTAGCCCTCAACCTTCAGGAGGCAATGGAGGAGATGGCGGAGGCGGAGGAGGCGGCGGCGTTGTCGTAACGGGGGTTTCTTCAAATAACTTTGACGGACAAGCTGGGAATGGCGGCTATGGGGGTGGAGGGGGGGGTGGTGCAGGCACCGGCGCTTATGATTCAGGTTACACAGTACAAGGTGGATTAGGAGGAGTGGGCGGTGGAGGCGGCGGGGGCGGAGCCAACCAATCAGATATGACGTTTGCGGGAGGCGGTAATTCTCAAGGAGGAGGCGGGGGTGGAGGTGGCGGTCCTTCTCAATTTTCCACTGCTCCGGGTGGAACTGATACAGGATTTCTCGGCGGAGGATCGGGAGGAAATGGCGCCAGTAGCTTCGGATCAGGCTTTGGAGGAGGAGGAGGAGGGAGCGGTCTTGGAGGCGCTATCTTTGTGGATAGCGGTTTGAACCTCACTATCCAAGCTCTTCCTGGGATTCCAACGATCTTTAATACCTCCAACAATACGACACAAGCAGGATCTCCTGGAAGTGCCGGTACAGGAGGAGGTTCGGATGGTTTCGCTGGATCAGCCGTAGGAAATAGTATTTTCCTGCGCTCAAATTCTTCTCTCACCTTCATGGCTAGCGATGCCGATGATCTTTTGACACTCGGTGACCAAGTCGCGTTTACGGATGATACCCTTTTTGGTGCAGGAGGAACGAATGTCTTTGTTAAAGGAAATGGAGCTGTTGTTTACAACAGAACCACCGATTATCAAGGGACCATTACGATCAACAATGCGAATTTCAAAGTGAATGGAGTCATCAATGAGGCAAACATTTCGGTCTGCAGGAACAGTAGCTTTAGCCCGCAAAGAGGTACGCTCAGCGGGGTAGGGACCTTGACCGGGGACGTCTTTGTCAATTCCGGAACGATTGCTCCCGACACGGGAGGAACGCTCACCCTGGGCAGTTTAACTTTGAGCTCAGCAGAACCCGGTGCCCTTGGAAGTCTTGTCCATATCGCCATCGATTCTAGCGGCACATCTTTAGTCTCCGTTTCCGGACCCGCGACGCTCGCCGGCATCTTAGAAATCGACCTAGATCCCAGCGCTACGCCCGGACAGTATACCCTACTCACGTCATCGGGCATTACAGGCACCTTTGATTCTGTCGCATTTACGGGAACAGTTCCGAATTATTCTCTCTCCTATCTACCGCTAGGAGCTCCGATGTTTGTGCAATTTGATTTTTTAGGCTTCGATCCTTCCTTTCCTACTCTTTCTACACAAGGCCTCCGAGGTAATAACTTAAGAGTGGCAAAATACCTCAATAAACTTGCTCCGGATGCCGACGCTCTCGGATTGACAGATCAATTGGAGCTTTTAAACGACCTTTCTCCTTCCCCATATCGAAAAGCTCTCAGAGCCATTAGCCCCTCGAGAAACTCTATTTCCACTTTTGCTGCGCAAAACGTGATGTTCATGTTCTCGGAATCTCTCAACTCTCATTTTAACAAACGGCGCCTTGCTCGCCATCATGGCAAACATCAGACTAACCAAAAGAGCCTGGATAGCAGCCACGGCAAAAATAGTTATTCCGAACCCACAGCCTTCTTAGCGTCCAATGAACCTTTAGCCGTCCATCGGCCCCCCTCAAATACCATTTCCGCTCTGCCTAAAAATACCGATTCTCAACTTTGTGCGATGGGTTATAACTCCTACGGCCGTCAGAATGCTCAAGATCAAAATAGCTACCCTCCGCTCAAGAACACTAGTTCTCAAATTTGGGGAATGGGTTTTGGCCAGTTCAGCCATCAGGACTCTCAACATCAAACCCCCGCCTTTGATTTCAACACTGGCGGTTTTTTCGCGGCCTATGACTATGGCAATACCGATCAGGGGTGCATCGGCGCGCTAGCGGGATATGCCCATTCATCGATTCACGAGCATCACTCGATGGGAAATAGTCACATCAATGCGGGTTATGCCAGTATCTACGGAACGAAGTACTTTTCTGATTTGTTCATCGATGCCGCTCTTTGGGGCTCCTATATGAGCGTCGATCAAAAGCGCCGCATCTCCTTTCTAGAATTTAGCAAAACTGCAAAAAGTTCTTACCATGCACAGCAACTCGATGTTCATTTTGGCGCAGGCTACGATTTCAATATCCATACCTTTACCCTCGAACCCTTCGGTTTCCTAGACTGGGTCGTTGAATGGGACCCCAGCTATTTGGAGAAAGGAGCGTCTCCCTACAATATGAAGATCTCTTCGAGAACTCCTTGGATGTTGCGAGTCGAAACAGGCCTCAACGCCTATAAAACCACCACTTACAGCTCGGGAATTTTTATCGCTCAAGCGAAGTTGAGCTACGTCTACAAAAAGCCTCATCATGTAGGACATCTCAATGCGGCGATTGTTACCGCTCCGGCCTCCTTTTTTGTCGAGGCCTTTACCAACAAGCAAAGTCTTGTTTCTCCTGGCCTAGAACTTTATTGGCAAACAACCTGGAATGGTTACACATCCATCACCTATAACGGAGAATTTGGAAGCGGTTACAATTCCAATCAATTCTATTTGAAACTTGGGTATTATTTTTAGGATGATGATATAATTCACCTGAAATTGAGAAACCGCTTCAGGAAAAAGTTACGAATGGTTTTTTTATGAAGAAAATTTCTATTGAACAATGTCGAGTATTTCTTAAAACTCCCGAAGGAAATCTAAAAAAAATATATTCCATCAGAGCTCATCAAAAAGGGAAGTTCATTCAAGCACAGATTATGTCAAATCAAATGTGTCAAGCATACGAAATTCCGCTTGATTCTGAGATTCATTATCAGTGTCCTTCAAATGGAAAAGATTTTCATTTATCCATCAAATATGAAAATCGAGGACCTTTTGATGATCCTAACATCTTGAAAGAAGAAAACTATTTAAGCATTTATTCATCACAAGACAGTTATAAGCACAAACAGGTGATTATTAAAATTGATGGCACCTCCATTAAACTCACTCACGATATTGAACTGACTGAAGAAATGCGAATAAGATCTTTGGTGGACTATGTTCCAGACCCTTTCGATAAATACCTGAAGTGTGAAAATCAACACCGTATTTATTATTTCCCCACTGTAAGCACACCTATAGCACCTCTCTCTCTTCAAAAGCTTGAAGAACGTCCGTGGGAAAAGGGCGACAGAACTAACAATCCTCCTACAAATAACGATATTGTTATTGAAGAATCCGAGGAACCCAATGTTCGTATTAATGTTTGCGGTTTTTTTTGCACTCCAGGTTATTACACTTGTAAAGATGAAACTAAACACCAAGCAAAATTAATTAGCAGCCCTTGTATGCCTGATGTTGGAATCAGTGTAATATTTTCTTAAGATTGAGAGTTTATTCTGATCAAAAGTTATGAATGCGGCCCTCTAAATACCAATTTGAGTCATATTCGGCATAAGCCTAGCGTTTGTAATCTGCCAACACCTCATCCATGATATGCCAGCACTTTGCAGATTCAGCATTATGAGGATTTTTAAAGCCGGCTGCGACTATCAAAGCCTTCCAAAGTGCCCACCCGCGACCGCGGGCCCATGTCGCATCATCCAACAAGAGATGCTGACGGAAAGCTTGCCGGCTTTTGCCTTTAAAGAACGTCCATGTCATGGCCAAATCACAAGCAGGATCTCCCACTGCCAACTGTCCAAAATCAATGACACTGCTTAACCGTCCTTCTTTGATCAATAAGTTTCCCTCACTCACATCTCCATGAACCCATACGGGCGTCTTATTCCAAGAAGTTGCGAGCGCCGTTACCCACACTTCCGTGATAGCATCAACATCCATTTGTCCAGATAAGGCCAGCATCGCCTTGCGAGTTTCAGCATCGTAGGTACTTAGCGATCCTCCGCGATAGAAACTATGTAGACCAGGAGCGGGCCCGCCGCTTGCATCGATACTTTGCAAAGCATTAAGGAAATGGGCAAGGCTAACCGCAAATTCAGATAAATCGGTAATTGGAGCGGACGCAGCAGATTCTCCTTCAAGCCAGCGGTAAATAGACCATTTCCAGGGGTAGCTCTCTCCGGGCTCTCCTATCGCTAACGGGGTCGGAATAGAAACCGGCAAAGAAGGGGCCAACTTAGGCAACCACTTCTGTTCCTTTTCAACCTGAAGGGCATATTCCGCAGCGCTTGGCATACGAACAATCATGTTTTCGCCTAAATGAAAGGTTCTATTGTCCCAGCCGCTCACGGCAACGGGGAAGATAGAAAGTCCTTTCCATTGAGGGAATTGATGATCGACTAAACGACGCACAAGCGGGACATCTATGATTAATCGATCCATACATCTTTTCTAATCAGCTAGTAATCCTTCAGCCAATTCTTTAGCTAATTTTCCATCCACCGCGCTATTGAGTTTCCTGATGGTTTTCATGACCAGCCCTAAATCTTTTTTTGTCTTCGCTCCAGACTCAGCAAGGGCCTGTATGACAATTTTTTTCGTTTCTTCGGCAGAAAGAGCTTGAGGTAAAAACTCTTGAATAATCAAGAGTTCCTGTTTTAATTTCTCAGCAATTTCCGAGCGGTTAGCATTTTGAGCCTGCTCTAAAGCTTCTTGAAGGTTGCCGAAATAAGTTTTAAATAGTTTTATCACTTCTACGTCAGGAAGACTCGCACGTGCATCCACAGCTAATATTTTTGATTTAAGCATCCGCAATGTTTCAAGTCGGACCTGATCTCGGCTTCTCATTGCTTCTTTGATGCCCTCATTGATTTTCTCGATAATCGACATAATGAACCCCTTCTACTTTTCTGGTTATTTTGGCCGATTTTGAATTCAAACTGCAAGCGTCATCGACGCATACGAGTCGAACACCAACAATCGGCAAGGTGATCATCCACAAGCCCAACCGCTTGCATAAAAGAATAGATGATCGTCGGACCTACAAAGGTCATTCCCCTTTTCTTGAGATCTTTGGAAAGGGCGTCGCTGGCGGGGATGGAAGTGGGCAGGTCTTTAAGAGATCTGCGACGGTTGACGATAGGCTTTCCCTGGACAAAACCCCATACATACTTATCAAACGATCCGAACTCTTTCTGGATTTTTAAAAATACTTGAGCATTTTGTCTTGCGGCATAAACCTTGAGCCGATTCCGAATAATCCCCTCATTTTTAAGCAATGCGTTGAGCTCTTTGTCGGTCATCTTTGCGACTTTATGAGGATCGAAATGAAAAAAAGCCTTCCGGTATTCATCCCGTCTTTTGAGGATCGTCTCCCAGCTTAAACCCGCTTGTGCTCCTTCCAGGATCAACATTTCAAATAAATGCCGATCCTCATGAGCGGGAATTCCCCATTCTTTATCGTGATACTCAGCATAGAACTCCTTACCGGCCTGAGAACCAAAACATCTCTTTTTATTTTTCATGTTTTAATAGCCATTCCTTCTTTTTGATACCTCCGGCATATCCTCCCAAGGCTCCACTGCTATGGGTCACACGATGGCAAGGAATTGCAATGGCAAGTTGGTTGGACCCATTAGCCGAAGCAACCGCTCGGAAGGCAGACGGTTTTCCGATCGCTAGAGCAATTTCAGCATAAGAACGGGTTTCTCCGAAAGGGATCTTTCGTAATTCTTCCCAAACCTTTTTCTGAAAGGGTGTGCCTAGGAAAGCAACGGGGGTTTTAAACTCTCGTAATTTCCCTGAGAAATAGGCTTTAAGCTCCGCTTCGATTTGCTGAAGAGGTCCTGTCTTACCAGGAATAATGGGCAGTTTCATTTTCTTTCTAAACCGCTCGATCTCCTTGTCCAAACCTCTTCGATCAATGAACTCGAGCAAATAAAGAGCGTTTTCGTCGGCAATCGCAAGCATAGGACCTAAAGGAGTATTTATCCACGATGCCGTTAAAACTTGATGATGCTGACGAGCAGAAGGTGCAGCCCCTATCATCTTTCCAAAAGCTTCTCTAAATCCGCTTCCCGACTCATAGCCGCTCGAAAGCTGGGCTTCAATCACCGGTTTCCCGTGCTTTATTTGCTTCAGGGCAAGTCCCATTCTCCGGGCCCTGGCATAGGCGACAAACGTCATCCCGAATCGCTTTTTAAATTGCCGCCTTACCGTCGAAGGATCAACGGAAAACTTCTTAAAATCGATTTCTTTCCACTGTTTTTCAGGGTCTTGCTCGACAGCATCGACGAGTCTTTGTACGACTTCACAAGCATGAGGGGATAACGGTTTACACCGTTGACAAGGTCTGAAAGAAGCTGAAAGAGCCTCGCCCGCCGTTTCGAAAAATTCACAATTTTCCATCTTAGCTTTCCTTGCAGAACAGGAGGGGCGGCAAAAAATTCCCGTCGTCTTAATCCCTACGAAAAAAATTCCTTCATAAGCTTTATTTTTCTCTAAAAATGCCCTATAAAATTCTTTCTTTTGCTTTTCCGCGATCATGGCTTTATCTTTTTTCTTTCCATTTTAGGAGACCCCAAAAAAAGCTGCCGCCGAATTTCAGGCATTGTTTTTAAAAGCATAGTCATATTCATCAGCCAAGTTTCCATCAATTTTCTTTACCCGTAGAAAAAGAATGTGCCATAATTCTAGACCAAATCAGGTAATTTTTATGAGTAGAAGAATAGCGGCTATTATTACGGCTATAACAGGAGATCGCATCATTATCGGAGAAGACGAACTCAAACACGCAATGGAAGAACATTTTTCAATGCTTCCAACGGACATGATTCTCGAACTCATAGAAAGAGTTTTAAAAGATCCGACTAAAATTTTCTTACAAAAGAAACTCCAGCAATAGCAACTATTTTATAGACTTGACAATCGAAAATACTTAGTTGTAATTATTAAGAAAACCTCTACTGGGAATTATTTTTCATCTATGTATAGCACGGGAAGTTCGATTCGTAATAGTCACAAATATTTAAAGGAAATCAAGCCATGAAAAAGGGAAAGATATTTTTTCATCCGATTGATGGTTCAGCTTCCTTGACAATTTCTTGGAGCTTAGTACCTAAAGGCGATGCAGTAGAAGCTAAAAATGGGGAAGGTGTTGGTTTTTTCTCTGATACAGGAGATTTACTCTGTGTCATTTTTGGTGAAGTACAAGCAGATCAAGATCAACAAATCCTACAGTTTGACCGATATCTCGTTAAAATTACCGTTAAAAATGGCAAAGTTGCTTACGATGTCTCGGACACCCAGTCAGAATCATTAACCCGTCACAAACGTATTAAACATAGACGGCTGCTGAATAGCTAAGTGTGTGATTATCCCCTTCTTGAAATGAGACCCAAGGGTCAATAGTTTTTATTGACCCTGGGTTGGAAACGATTTTAGAAGTCGAGTTTTAAAGAGGCATAAGGTCCTGACAGGATGAAGTTGCTTAAGGTCCGGTTGAAGGTCACCGCAAAAACTCCCATGGTAGGAAGGTCGCCAGGAGCGAAATTAGGAAGGGCCTGGGTCAGCATATCGACGGACTGCACGGCATTGAGATAGATTTGAAAGAGGTATCCGATCTCGAAATTCAATTGCCATTTTTTATAGCCGTGCATGTAAGCAAATCCCAATCTCTCCTCGAATCCAGGAATCACTTGCGTACGATTAGGAACGCGGGTTCTTTGCACGTTGGGCTCGGCTACTCCTACGGCTGCTAGATCAGGAGAATCCGATTTGAATGTGGTGTGATTTCTGATGCGGCCCATGTAGAGGGAAATCACAGAATTGCCGGTCAAATAGAAATCACGGACCATCTGATAGTAGAGATCGAGGCCCATTTGTGGTCCGATTCCCCAATAGCTGGAGATCGACTCAATTTGCCTAGCTGTTTGCGCATCCGAATTCGCATAATGAGCTTTCATCTTCTGGTCGATCGCAGCAAAGCTAGCTCCGAGATAGAGGCGCAAAGTGAAATCTTTGAAGGCACAGATCGATTTACCTACGAAGAGATTGACCTCATCGAAGTCGAAATGGACCGAACCTCTTGCTTGTTTATAATGGGCTGAGTTGGGTCCAATGTCGTAAATCGGCCCAACCATATTACCTGTACCCACAGAGAGCGGAGTGACTTTCATTGAAGTTACATCATGGGCGCGGAATCTCTCCCAATTGAGCTCGATGTTCATATCATTATAGGGTAAAAGAAAATTGATCCCGACTTCAAAAGCCGAATGAAAACCCGGCTGCACCTCAAAGATCTTCCAGTTTGGAGATACAGCAGGCTGTGCAATGCTTGTATCATAGGGAAATGCCTCTGCAGCATAGTAGAGGTCGCTTCCATTAGGCTGCAAATACAGCCAGTTGCCAAAAACTTCAAATGTCACATTGCTGCAATGGGAAGGCGGCTGGAGCGGACATTTTCGCATAACAGGCGCGTGCGCGGCAGGGGCAGGAGCTTCATCTGCATAGAGAGAAGCAAAAAGCGAAAGTACGACAAGAGCAAAACCAGATTTCATAACGGATCTCCATTTTAAAAAAAGGAGACTATACAGTTCGAATTTTTTTTTGACAAATCAAAGACGAGCAGGGTCTCTAGAAATTGAATTGAATACCAAAATCGAGGCCTTGCACCCAAAAGGTGGCAGATTTGAAACGATCTTTAGGCCTCTTAGGCCCTGTAGGTGCAGGAGCAGGCGCCGCAGGTCCATCCGGAGGAATAGGCCCGGGGCCCGTGCCCACCGTAGCCCTAGAAGCATTTGCCAATGCTGTACCGGTCGAGTTGATTTTCCGATCGATTTGATCGCCAGGCCGCAGGACTTTGCTCAGCCAAAGAAAAGTATAACCGAGATGGACATCGATGTTTTTTGTGATCTCAAATCCCGTGCGTATTTTGGTTTCAAAACCCCACGCCATCGGGTTTCTTTGATGGGTGCCGCTATTGCTCGGCTCCGCAAAAATCCCCCCCGGCAAGACTTTGCTTGCTGTCCCCTTCGTCAGAAAAAATAGATTCCCGCCGCTAGTCTCACTAGAGCCTTTGATTTTGGCTTCTTGCAGCATCGCTCCTAAAGCCCCTTGGAGGGCAGCTTGTAAGTACCATTTATGAGTTTGATAGCGGGTATCGATTTTGAATTGCCCTGCTAGAAAGTTATTGGTTGTATGGAAACGATCGGCCGTATTGTAAAAGGCGTGGCCGAAACTAGCTCCTGGAGCCGCATGCGTCTCAGCTTTTAAGAAAAGCTTTTCGTGCAGCTGAAACCAGAAAAATCCTCCTAAAAGCCTCAGTTGAAAGGACTCTTTGTTGATCAGGCGATAAAGTCCACTGAGTTCCACGCCTTGCAATCGACTTCTCAATTGCAATTGAAATTGCCCGAAAAAACCCGGCCCCTCTAAAGGACCTGGTAAAATAAAAATCGTTTCACCCGCCTTTCCCTTCAATCCAAAAACTCCGGTTGGATCGAAAATAGGAACAGCATAATTGTGTGAACCTGGCTCTCCTGAAGTGGTTATAGATTTGCTGCGGGATGCTGTCGACAGCAAGAAATAACTTCCCTCTATTCCGACTTCGCTCTTGATCCATCCTCCCGCATCCACTTGAAAACCTTGCATCAGATCCATAGAGATCGATTTCTTCCCCAAAACGACATGGGGATGGGGCTGTCCGATAGCTCCGGGCAAAGTATCATCTAAAGAAGCCTCTGTAACGAGCGGAACAGGAACGGGGTTATTTTTAATCCAACAAAGAAGATAATCAGTCTTGATCCAAACAGGGGGTTCTTGAGCAACTGCCGATCTAATAAAAACGACCATCAGAAGAAGATATTTTCGCATACTATATGCTTGCCTCAAACCTACCCTCTGTATGGACAAAATATTGAATACTTTCTACTAGAAAGTTATCCCTTCTCGTGCAGGCATCGAGGTCTTTATGGTTCTGCTTTTTCCCGCTTTGTCCGCTATCAAGATTTTAAAACTTCCTATCTTCTACCGTTTACTTGAAAAAAGAGTTGCCGGTTTGGTCAGTAATACTAAGTTTCTAAAGCTAAGAAAAAGAGCTCTTATGTCTTTAGTTTTTGATTTAGCCTATACGGAAAAAGCACAGGCATCTCTTTCATTGACACCGCTTCTTTAACTGGCTGTCAATCAAAACGGATCTGTCTTAGCAAATGAAGGTGAGCCAAGAGAGGAAAAACAATAAAAGAGTAGTTTTATGGTTTTGGCTGCACCTTTGCGTTAACGAACCTTTTTGAGTCCATCCCATCTAGAATTTCTACATTAGGAAGCTTAAAATCTCGTGGTCTCTCAAGAGATGTAAAGGTTATATCTTCCACTAAAGTGTGAAATTTTTTTCTAGCTCTCACCAATCGAAAAGGTCAAGGCCCTTATCTTCTAACTCCTTTTGAGATCCTTTCACTAAGCTGCTTGAAAGCTTGGGAGTTTCTAAGGGAACACCCCAGAGTTGGATGGTGCCATCATCAGATCCACTGGCTAAGATACCG
>JAFEGW010000017.1 GCA_018239715.1 Verrucomicrobiota bacterium | reverse complement strand
GCTAAATGCCTGGTGAGGTGCTCTATGAAGGAGAAAGCAGAGATGAGCATTAAAGAAGCTGAGCGGCTAAGCGTGATGAGGCAAGTAGACAAGAAAATTTTAACTCTGTTTGAGGCGGGAAAAGAGTTAGAACTTTCCTTAAGGCAGACAAAAAGAGTCAGGAAACGGTATCTCGAACAAGGAGAACAAGGGCTTATTTCCTTAAAGCGCGGGAAAGAGAGCAATCGAAAGATCTGTCAGGAATTTCGGGACAAAGCGATCAGGTTAATAAAAACAAAATACAGCGATTTTGGGCCGACATTGGCCAGTGAGAAATTAGCAAGTTTGAATGGCATGAAAGTCTCTGCTGAGACCTTGAAAAATGGCTGATAGAAGAAGGGATTTGGAAGTCCAAGAAGAAAAAAGAAGCGAAGATTTATCAAAGAAGAACAAGGAGAAGTCGCTTTGGAGAGTTACTGCAGGGAGATGGATCTCCACATGACTGGCTGGAAGGCCGTAGTGAAAAGTGCACCTTATTGCAATTTGTCGATGATGCGACGAGCAAAACAACAGCGGCTCGCTTTACAGCTGGAGAGACCACAGACGGATACCTTGAACTACTGAAAGAGCATCTATTAAAATACGGAAGACCTCAAGAACTATACGTGGATAAACATGTAGTCTTTCGAGTGAACAGGGAGGAAATACAAAAAGGGGTAGGGATCACTCATTTTGGACAGGTAGTCAAAGAACTAGGAATCGGATTAATCTGCGCCCATAGTCCGCAAGCTAAAGGGAGAATAGAGCGTAAGAATGGAGTATTTCAAGACAGGCTGATAAAAGAAATGAGGCTGAGAGGGATCAACACGATAGAAGAAGCGAATGCTTTTTTACCAGAATTTCTAGAAGAAATAAACTTGCGCTTTGGAAAAGAAGCAGCCGATCCAAAAGATGCGCATCGACCCCTAAGAGTCCAAGATAATCTAGCAAGGATTTTTGCAAGAAAAGATCAAAGGAAACTATCAAAAGACTTGACCTTCCAACATCATGGGATTATGTATCTGATACAGACAAAAACCCCTAATCGGATGAGGCACGCTTATGTAGAGGTACTATGGAAAGAAGGAGAGTCGATAGAAGTAGAGTACCAAGGAACAAAGCTGGAATACAAGAAATGGTCCGAAACGGTGTATGAAAGGCCCAAAGTTCTAGATAGCAAAGAAAAAGCCCTGCCAAGCATGGCAAGACAAAAAGGACAACATATTAATAAACACCCCTGGAGATAGATATGGTTAAAGTCGAGCAGAAGGTGACATTTCTACTTTGGAGAACTAGGTGTCATTTCTATTTTGCGTTGACAGAGAATTTCACTTGCTCTTTTACGAAAAAGTCCGCTAGATTCTCGTTTTTTACTTATGGAGCGTCTATGAAATTCAGCTCATATTTAGCTTGTCTTTTGATGACCTGTATCTTTAGCGCCTTTGCTCAAGAAAAAGTGGTGCTGATTTCAGGAGGCACCGGAGGTCTGGGCTTAGCAACAGCAAAAGCCTTTGAGCGCAAGGGTTGGAAGGTATGGGCGGGATACCGAGGGCAGATCCCGGAAGAAAAGAATATCCATTTTATCTACCTCGATGTCACGAAGGAGGCATCAGTCCAAGAAGCGGTGTCAAAGATTATCCAAGAAGAGGGAAGAATCGATGCTTTGGTTAATAATGCCGGTTACGGACTGATAGGAGCGGAAGAAGATTTCTCTATCGAAGAGGTACAAAAACTGCTCGATGTGAATTTTCTGGGATGTCTCCGTCTGATCCAAGCTGTTCTTCCTTCTATGCGCTCCCAGATGGCAGGGCATATCATCAACATCAGCAGTACTTCGGGTATTCGAGCAGTCCCAGGTCTAGGCTTGTATGCGGCTTCGAAATTTGCTCTTGAGGGCATGAGTGAGTCGTTAGCCGTGACCTTGTCGCCCTGGAATATCCATGTCTCTCTAGTTGAACCAGGAACCGTCAATAATCAATGGACAACTCACTGCTGCTTAAGCAGCAACCCTACAAAGGAACCTATCTATAAAAAGATGTCGCAAGCTCTTTCTGAAAAGCTTTCTAAATGGGCTCCTGGAGGTCAAGATTGCAATGATGTAGCGGCTTTGATTGTAAAAATCGCCAGCGATGATAATCCCGACCTACGCTATCAAACATGGCAAAAAGCACAAGATGTCGTGGCTAAAAAACTCGTCGATTTAACCGGCAATAAAATGCGGGATGAACAAAAGGCATTCTTTAAATCTCTCATAGGGCAGTAAAAGATGGCAATGGTAAGTCTTTTTCATGGCACGCAGACAGATAACATCGATACCTTGGAGCCTCGGAACCGGTATGTTCCTGGCGGCGAAAGCGCTCCTCCTCCGGCAGTTTATGCGACCGACATCCCGGCTTATGCTGCCGCCCATGCTTTCCCTTGGTCTACGGATGAAGGCGTCGATTTGTATTTGGAGGAAGAAAGGGTCATTTTAGAAGTGCCTAAAATTTTAGAGGAACGGCTTAAAAAGCCCATTTTAATCTACACAGTTCCTGCCCAAACATTTACAGCTGTGACCAGCGATGCGATGGGGCATAACTTCCGTTCGACGCGGCCCGTGCAATGCGTGGCCAAGCAGTGTTTTGCATCCGTCACCGAGGCGGTCACTTCCTTGGGCGGCGTTGTTAGAATTAAAGAGGCACAATAACAAGAGGCCCTTGAGGTTTTTTGCACGCCTCAAAAAAGCCCGGCGCTGTATTAAAAAGAGCTGCAAGCTCCTCATTAGAATAAGACCCCAGGACTTCTCCAATGCCGATATAATTGGGCAGCGCGTGGCTAAAAAATGCGATCACTTGAACTTCCTCCATCCCCACATTCTCAATATGGTGAAAATGAGAGGCGGGAGCAAAGGCTCCCTCGCCGCCGCTCACTTCCAAGACTTCTAGCTTTCCGTCAGGAGAAAGCACGGTGATGCGTGTCTTTCCTTTCACGATATAAACGAGCTCGCCGGCATTGGTATGCCAATGAGGCTCGACGGATCCTTGGGGGTTGAGTCCGAATCCCAAAATCCCAAGGCCTTTCAGTACAGGGAGATTGGTTTGGATGCCGAGCTGAAGATAACCGCCTTTCGTCACGATCGACTTGTCGCTTTTTTCAATATTATATTTGTAGGGACTGGACATAGGGGTTGGACTTTTGCTTGGAGGAAGTGCCATCAGCAGATTTTTCTGTTTTTTCAATCCCTTGACAAATCCCGCCGGTGTATCGAAAGCCGCTTTGAAAACAGTATCGGGGATAGACAAGAGGGCCTCATCAAAAGCCATGACTTCTGGATCAGTATGATCAAATGCAAAATGGATCACACAATCGGCTTCATCGCCATTTTGAATCTGATGCACAAAACCCTGCGGGATAAAAAACATTTCCCCTGCTTCCACAGTGAAGATCTCTAAGCGATCAGGAGTCCGCAAGGAGACTAAGCCCTTGCCCTGCGTGCAATAACCGATCTTATTCGCATTCGGATGCCAAATCGGTTTTAACAGACCCTGTTTTTTCAGCTGGAGGTGTGCAAAGGAGATATGGATGAAGCCCGGAGCCTCCTTCGAAGTCACTGCTATGAGTTTTCCTGCTGCGTTATTTTCTAAAGGCTGAATCGCCTGGAGACTGAAAAATTTGTCCGATGTCATAATTTCTAATTTCCCTCTGTAAATGATGTTTCCCAGCCGCCGCCTAGAGCTTTGTAAAGAGTAATCAGGTCGAGAAGCTTGGCCGTGTCGCTATCGAGAAGTTGCTGTTGGGACTCATTGAGCTGCCTTTCGGTATCCAATACATGGAGACGGCTGATGAGCCCTTTGGCGTTTCTCTCTTGGCTTAAAGCAACGAGGTTTTGATTTCTATCGGTTGCCTCTTGCTTTCTTGTGAAGTTTTGAGGTCTTGAGAAAAAGCAACTAGGGCGCTTTCAGTTTCTTCCAGGGCATTTAAGACAGTCTGCTGATAGGTGTGCGCAATGGCTGCAGTCTCTGCTCTTTTCGCTTTTAAATTCCCCATGAGACGGCCTCCTTCAAAGACCGGCATATTAATATCTCCTCCCACAGCCCACGTACGACTCGGGAGTGAGAAAAGATTTTTAATGTTAAGAGACTGAAAGCCTCCATCCCCCAGAAGAGTAATGGTGGGAAAAAACGAAGCAACAGCAACTCCTTCTTGGGCCGTTGCGGCTGCCAGATCCCGCTCGACCCGGCGGATATCGGGACGGCGGCGCAGAAGATCAGACCGAAGACCGACAGCCACTGTTTCAGGGGCTATCGGAAGCGGTTGGACCGGAAGAAGTTCTTCGACGAGAGTCTCCGGAACAGAGCCCACTAAAACTGAGATAGCATAAATGCGTTGATGTATTTGAGCTAGGATGTCGGGCAGCAGGGCGCGCTCAGAGGCGAGCGTCGCTTGGATATTTTCATCTTCGAGACGGCTGGCATACCCCGTCTCAAACTGCTTATGAATTAAAACAGCTTTTTTTTCCAAAATCTGTATATTCTCTCCAATGAGCTGGGATTTTTTTTGGAAGCTGCGAAGCTCCATGTAATTGAGGGCGATTTCCGCCATGACGGAAAGTAAGGTATCGTTGCGGTTTTCGATCGTCCGGCCGATAACAGCATCGGCGGCTTCAACCGTGCGGCGGGTTTTTCCAAAAAGATCGATCTCCCAAGAGGCATCAAAAAGAGCGTTGTAGAGCGGCTGGATCTGAGGCACTTGCGCTGCAAACGGAAGGCCTGTCGCTGGGGAGACGGTCCCGGGAACACTCCCCGTGCTCGGCCCAATCGCAAAGATGGGGCCGTTTTTACTAAAATAGGTCTTCGTCGCATTCACATCGGCTCCGATGATCGGGAAGAAAGAAGAGGCGGCTATTTGCCGGAGCGCCCGCGCTTGCAAAATGTTGGAAGTCGCCGTGAGCACATCATAGTTATGCTCGGCAGCCAGGCCGATATATTTGCTCAGGAGCGGATCCTTAAAGACTTCCCACCATTGGATAAGAGGCGCATCCGTCGAGGCGACATCGGTAGTACTGCTCCAGGTATCAGCGACATCATTTTTGGGTGCATGATAGTTGGGACCCACGGCGCAGCCACAGAGCATGATAAGCCCCGTCAGGATAATGCTTTTTTTCACTGTAACCTCCTGCGGAAGAATAGGCCGGCTCCTACGATGTTGATAAAGCCGATGATGAGCATGGGCCCAATATTGTCAAAGACTATTCTTGCCGGCATCGCTTTGAAAAAATCCCTTTCGAAATGATGAGAAAAAATTTCAGGGGAATGATGGAAGTCGCCGGCTGCAGCCATGTCGGCATATTTTCTATCGGCGTGGCGAAACCCGAAAGCAAAACAGACGGCATCATAAAAACAAAAGTCCCTAACATCGCTTGCTGCTGCGTTGCTGACAGCGACGAGATAAAAAGTCCAATCCCGCTGATCGAGGTAACAAAAATCAAAAGGCTGAAAAAATAGAGAAGAATAGATCCTGTAAAAGGAACACCAAAAACCAAGGTTCCCATGACGAACATCAAACCTCCTTCGAGCAGGCCGATGATGATGCCCGGGATGATTTTCCCCATGACAATTTCTCGTGGCAAGAGCGGAGAGACCAGAAGCTGATCAAACGTTCCGAGCTCCCGTTCCCTAGCCACCGATTGCGTGGTCACGACAAGGCAGGTCAGCATCGATAACACGCCGACAAGACAGGGAATATTATACCAAAAATAGTAGATGTTAGGGTTAAACCAAATACGAGGGACAAGCTCGACATTTTGCGTTTTCATGGCCACTTGCGCTGTGTAATCGTTGTTGAAGCGATTAATGATCTCCGCCGTATACCCTGAGACGATTTGAGCTGTGTTGGACTTGCGTCCATCAAAAATGAGCTGCACGGTGGCGGGATTCCCCGCATCGAGATTGCGAGAGAATTGCTCGTCAATAGAAACCACCATGATACCTTTCTGATTATCGATAAAAGGCGCTATCTCTTCGACTCCCTTCAGAAAGGTGATTTTTTTATTGAAGATCTTGGTCCCAAAAAATCTCTCCACGAGATAAAATCCCTGCTCCCCAGCATCCCGGTTAAGAATCCCGATCGGGACATTTTTTACATCAAGCGTCGCCGCAAACGTAAAAATAAAGAGCTGAATGATCGGCGGCAGCAAAATCGAAATGCGCACTTTTTTATCGCGCAGCACGGTCAAAAGCTCTTTCCAAATCAGTGCGAGAGTTCTACTCAATCCAACCTCTTTGCTGTTTTAGCTGCGGTGATGAGAAAAAAGACCAGCCCTATGGCCACAATAGGAACCATATCATAGAGAATTAACGACCAGACATTGCCGACTAAAAAAAGGCTCTGGAGGCTCTGCACGAAATATTTGGCCGGGATGATATACGTCAGCCACTGGATCCACTGCGGCATACTGTAAATTTCAAAGAGAAATCCCGACAGAATATAGGCAGGCAAAAACGCGGTGATGAGCGTGATCTGATAAGCAAAGACTTGATTCTTCGTGATGGTAGAGATCATCAATCCGAGTCCCAACGCACAAAATAAAAAAAGCGCCGATACAAGGCCGAGCACTAGGAAAGAGCCTCTCAGCGGCAAGTCATAACAAACAACGGAGATGATCACGCAAATCGTCATCGAAATCATTCCCAGAGCAAAATAGGGAATCACTTTGGCCATCACCAGCTCACCGATGCTGACGGTCGTCGACATTAAAGCTTCCATCGTTCCTCTTTCCCATTCTCTTGCCACGACAAGAGCGGTCAAAAGAGAACCGATCAGCGTCATGATGATGGCCAGCGAGCCTGAAAGAAGAAAAAAACGGCTCTCCAGCTGTTCATTGTACCAAAATCGCGACTGGGTGTTGATCAAGGGAACATTAGGCCGAAGTCCTGCGCTGATCGCCTCTTGAGCCTGCCAATTGGCAAAAACTCCCTGGGCATAGTTCTTCACAAAGTTGGCCGTATTCGTTTCGCTACCGTCGGCAATCACCTGGATGGGAGCTATTTGATCGGGACGGTTGCGATACTGGGTAAAATAAGAAGGGACAATGAACATCCCCCGTATGTCTCCCCTCGTGAGAGCATCGCCCAGCTCGCGTCGATCCCTTGTGATTGTCACATCAAAATACCGGGAGTCGGTGAGCGCCTTGGTAAAGCTCTGCGCATCAGGAGCCGTATCTTCCAGCACAAGGCCGACTCTTAAATGGTCGAGATCAAGAGAGACACCCGATCCATACAAGAAAATAAGAAGAAGGGGCAAAAAAACTGTGATTAAAATACTGCTGGGATCGCGCACGATCTGCAGAAACTCTTTGACCATGAGCGCACGCATCCGCCGGGCTCTTCCTTTCTTTTCTTCGGTAATCTGCGCTGTCAAATCATTTGCCATCGTACTCTTCTATCACTTGGATGAAAACGTCTTCTAAAGTGGGATTGGGATTTTCTGAGGATTTCATGCGGTTTTTGAGGGCATTGGGAGTGTCCATTTGGATAATCTTCCCCTGATACACTAGGGCAATCCGATCGCAATACTCAGCCTCGGCCATAAAATGGGTCGTGATCATGATAGTAACTCCTTTTCTCACGAGTCCGTTGATATGATTCCAGAACTCCCTCCGCGTGATCGGATCGACTCCAGAGGTCGGCTCGTCGAGAAAAAGAATTTCCGGATGGTGCATGTTGGCGCAAGCCAAGCTGAGCCTCTGTTTGTATCCCAACGGCAAGGTCTCGGCTGAGAGCTCGAGGTATCCTTGGAGATTAAAGACCTCGATCATCTCTTCAATGGCTTCTTTTTTTTGACTATTTTTTAGGTTGTAAATGCCGGCAAAAAACTCGAGATTCTGCCTGACGCTTAAATTTCCATAGAGGGAAAATTTCTGCGCCATATAACCCAGCTTAGCACGCGCCTCTCCTGGCGCCTTTTGTAAATCGAGTCCCTTCACAGAAGCTTTTCCTGAGGTCGGCCGCAAAAGGCCGCACAGCATCTTAAATGTCGTCGTCTTGCCAGCGCCATTGGGACCCAGAAGGCCAAAAATTTCTCCCTTTTTCACCTCGAGGGAAATGTTATCGACAGCCGTGAACTCGCCAAATTTCTTTGTTAAATTTTCTGCAACAATCGTTGCCCCACCATCTTTTTTTACCGCGGGCATCTTGTCGGCCAGCTTGGACTCCCCTCCAGGGCCTCCTCTCAAGATATCGATGAACGCATCTTCAAAACGAGGAGCGGCAGCTTCCATCTGCACACCTGCGGGCTTTTCACCATTTTCTCGCAGCACGATCCGAAGATCGCGCCCCTGGATCACGCCGTCCATCACATTTTTATCGCTGAGGAGCTCGTATAGCAGCTTGCGCCGGTCTCCCTCGATATGGGTGATGACGAACACCCTTCCTTCCATCCGCTCCGTCAACTTTTTAGGGTCACCGTTATAAAGAAGCTCCCCTTCATTCAAAAGCAGAACGATGTCGCACTTTTCCGCCTCGTCTAAGTAAGCAGTGCTCCAAAGCACAGAAATCCCCTCCTCGGCAAGGACGCTGACCATTTTCCAAAGCTCGCGCCTGGAGATCGGATCAACCCCCACACTCGGCTCATCGAGCAAAAGAAAAGCCGGCTTTTTGACCAACGCGCAGGCGAGCCCTAGCTTTTGTTTCATCCCGCCCGAGAGATTTTTAGCTAAAAACCCGGTAAAGTCTTTCAAGCCGGTAAATTGCAAAAGCTGAGTACAAACTTCGTCTTTTTCTTTGCCCACAACATTTCTCAAATGCGCATAGAGATCGAGATTCTGCTGGACCGTGAGATCTTCATAGAGACCGAACTTTTGAGGCATGTAACCGGTCAGGTAATGGATATATTCGGCATCTTGGATGGTGTCATACCCCTGCACGGAGATGTGACCATGAGTCGGAGTCAAAAGCCCTGCAATCAGGCGGATCAATGTCGTTTTTCCCGCCCCATCGGGCCCGACGAGTCCAATGATCTTTCCCTTGGAGATCGAGACATTCATCTTTTTAATCGCAACAGGCTGCTCAGCTAAAAATACCTTGGTGAGATCGTGAATCTCGACAAGCGTCTCGTTCAAGTTCGTTCTCCTTAAGGCCTTGTTTTATTCTGACTGTTAAGCTTGACCGTCACCGGCATTCCTTGGACGAGCATATGATCGGGATTGTCGACATAGACGCGCAGCCTATAGACAAGATCGGTGCGCAGCTTAGCTGTTTCCACCGTTTTGGGAGTGAATTCAGCGACGGGAGAAATAAAACCGATCTTTCCTGTATAGCGGCGTCCCGTATCGGTGAAGACTTCAGCCGTCATTCCATAAGAGACTCTGCCCAGGTTCGGTTCATCGACAAACGCCCGTATCCAGACCGGTGAGCTCACGGACAAGGTGTAGACAGGATCGGCCGGATTGACAACGGTGCCCGGCTCTCGGATCCGGGTCAAAATGATCCCATCTGTCGGAGCATAGGCTTGGGTATAGGACAGATTATCTTTCGCGACTTGGATGGCCGCTTCAACTAGAAGTAAATTTGCAGCGAGCTCATCTCTCTTTGCTAAGGCGTTATCTAAATCTTCTTGCGAGACAGCGCCGCTGCCGATCAATTCCTGCCTTCGGTGCAAAAGGATTTCCGCATTATCTAAATTCGCTTGAACTGCTTCCGCAGCTGCTAAGGCCTCTTTGAGCTTGCTATCGTACGGTGTGTGATCCAGAGTGCACATCAAAGTGCCCTGAGGCACTCGATCTCCTTCTTCGAACATCAATTGCGTCACTTGTCCGCTTACCCGAAACCCAATATCGACTTGTCGTACATCGACATTCCCAAACAAAGTGATCTCACCCGAATTCTCTCTCTCCCGATAGGCAAAATCAATCAGCGCAATGATAACAGCCGTTAAAGCGATGAAAATGATCGCGATAAAAATATTCTTCTTCACAATTCCCATCTAACTTCGAATTCAAATAAAATCAATTGGAAAGGACGCTGTTTTAAAAAAATTGTTTTACATTCTGATATTATAACTCGCTCATTATGAATAGTTTAAAAATCATGCGGAGAAAAAATGCCTTATTCTCCGCATTTTTGCGGAGAATAACCTTGCTAATGCGGAGAATAGTCTGCTAAAATGATGTCATGTATATCCATGAGCTTAAAACATGGCCCCACTTTTCATGGGACCAAGAAAAGATCGCCAAATTACTCGTAGATCTCAGACATCTGCAGGGTCGTTTAATGGGTGGAATGGAATCAATAGGTTTTCATTGGCAGGACGAAACCCTTCTACAGACACTGACACAAGATGTGGTTAAATCGAGCGAGATCGAAGGAGAAATCCTTGACCAGTCTTTAGTCCGCTCCTCAGTTGCCCGTCATCTAGGGATGGCCGTCGGAGCTGATCCCATCGACAGAAATATTGAAGGCGTTGTTGAAATGGTCCTGGATGCGACACAAAGGTATGATCAACCCCTCACAGAAGAAAGACTGCTCTCTTGGCATGCTTCTCTTTTTCCGGCAGGTCACAGCGGACTCAAAAAAATCACAGTAGGTAATTGGCGTAAAGGATCCGTTGAAGTTATCTCCGGCCCCTTAGGCAAAGAGACCGTCCATTTAGATGGTCCAGCAGCTCAACGCGTAAGCGATGAAATGGAGCTTTTTTTAGCTTGGTTCAACGAGAAAAATAGTGTTGATCCTGTCTTAAAAGCAGCGATTTCTCACTTATGGTTTGTGACAATTCACCCTTTTGAAGATGGAAATGGCCGTATCGGCCGTGCCATTGCCGATATGATGCTTGCAAGATCAGAAAAAAGCTCTCGTCGTTTCTATAGTTTATCCACACAAATTCAAAAAGAGAGAAGACAGTACTATGCAATTCTTGAGCAGACGCAGAAAGGAAGCCTAGATATTACACCCTGGATAGAGTGGTTTTTTGGCTGTCTTGAAAGGGCAATAACTAGCGCTTTGGGTACGCTGGAGATGATTTTAAAAAAAGCTCACTTTTGGGATACTCTCTCAGAAATTTCCCTTAATGAAAGACAGCGCAAGATCATCAATCGTTTATTGGAAGGTTTTGAAGGGAATTTAACAACTTCAAAATGGGCGAAAATGACCAAATGTTCTCAAGATACCGCTTATCGGGATATTCTCGATCTCGTTGAAAAAGGAATTCTCACTAAAAATCCTGAAGGTGGACGTAGTACAAGTTATTCCCTCATCATACCCCCCTCTAACTAGGATATTCATTTCTTTTTAGAAGGAAGCTGGAACATATCCCCATCCACAACAAAAACGCCATTCCCGCAATGGTGGATAGTGCGAGGCCTTTTTTTCGTAGGGCGGAGCCAAGCCTTAAGCACTTGCAAGATGAAAATGTTATATTTTTTGGACATTTTCATATCGACCACCCTGCATTCCAGATTAGCATAGCACTCGGGAAGCAGAGGCGCTTCCACATGTGAAGCTTTTTCCTGTAAAAGATGGAACTTCTCGAACTTGTCCACTTTACTTCCAGAGCTATTTCCCACCTTGACGGCTTTTGCAGCTAGTTCGACGGTCGGGATATTGATCACACACTCTTTCGATTTCTTTATGAGATTAAAGGTATAGTTTTGATCGCTGATGACACAGGCGAGGATCGGAGGCTCAAAATCGACCATCATGTGCCATGTCATCGTCATCACATTGGTCTTTCCCTGATGAGCCGTTGTGACCATGACCAAAGGTCCAGGCTCGAGCAATTGATAAACTTTAGAAAGAGGCAGCGATTTTTTTGTCATGATCGACACCAAGTTACTCACCCTGCTTTTAACGGGCAAGAAACAAATCGGGTAATATTTGATGCATGGACGTTTTGACGGGAACAAACAAAGCTTGCATCAGCGGAGCTTCGGGATCGACAGCATACTTTGAAAAATCTTTCACACCGGCTTCCTTCAGCAAAGCTTCGTCGGTACAGAAAAAGCCTGTAAATTTGCGCGAGGGCTTATAGATCAACTCATAGGCAGCATCTCCCATAATCGAAGGCCACCGGCTCCCCGCATAAACTTGCGGAGAAAAATGGTTCTTAAGAGTTTGCGTAGCAATTGTCGTTTCGGGCCAAAGAGAATTCACAGCAATTCCCGCCTCTTTGAATTCGGAAGACATTCCTAAGGTGCACAAACTCATGGCATATTTCGCTAAGGAAAAAGCTAAATGTTCTTTAAAGACTTGAGGATCGAGATTCAATGGAGGAGAGATGTTGATGATATGGGGATTGGGTGAAAGTATCAAATAAGGGAAACAAGCTTTAGAAAAGAAAAACGCCGCACGCGCGCTTGTAAACATGACCGCGTCAAACTGCTGCGCCTCGGTCTCTAAGGTGCTGGTAAAACATGTCCGGCTGGTGTTATTCACCAAGACATCGATGCCTGCAAATCGAGCAACTGCTTCTGCCACTGTACGCTGGATCCCGCTTTCATCCGCAACATCCACTTCAATAACAAGCGCCTGTCCACCTGCAGCGTGTATTTCCTCAGAAGCCTGCTGCATATTTTCAGAAGTGTCTTTTGTTGCAATCACGATATTTGCGCCTGCAGCGGCGCACCGGAGAGCAATGGCTTTGCCGATCCCCTGGCTTCCACCTGTGATGAGAACCGTTTTCCCTTTCATCTTCACCCTCCTACTTCTTTTTTTCTTTTCTCTAGAAGTTCGTAGAGCTCATACAGCTGGGTTTCGAGCTGCTCGATCTGTTTTTTCCGCATGCCTTGAACCTTGAGCATCTCAGGCGATGTCTTTTCTTCAAAACTTTTTTTCTGCTCTTGTTCGAGGGTCGCCAGTTTCTGTTCACACTCTTGAATTTGCTTTTCGATGGGCTTTAAAATCGCCGCTCTTTTAGTCACCTCGTCAGCACGTTGCTGCCGAAGATTCTACTGGATTGCTTTAGGAGCTGAAGTTTTTTTCTTCTCTTCCCAACCGATTTTTTCCAAAAACTCATCGTAAGTGCCCAGAAAGACGGTTTGCTGGGCCTCTTCGCAGAGGATAATTTTATCCAAGCACAGTCTTCTTAAAATCAGCTCACTATGGGTCACAATCACAACCGTTCCAGAAAAATCCTCTAATGCATCAATCAGTGCCTCGATCGATTCAATGTCGAGGTGGTGGGTCGGTTCATCCAGAAGAAGGAGATTGCAAGGCTTTGCAACAATTTTTCCCAGCAGGACACGGCTTTTTTCTCCTCCAGAAAGCACAGAGATCTTTTTTGCTGAAAGATCGCCACTGAACATCATGGCCCCTGCAATCCCTTTGATCTCGGTGTAATTCAAAGAGGGGTTGGCAAGGGCAATTTCTTCTTCGATTTTATGTGAGCCATTCAATCTCTCAATGTGCGTCTGGCCGAAATAACCGATCCTCGTATTGTCGGAAAACTCGAGCTGACCTTTGAGAGGGGCAAGATCTCGGCCTAGCAATCGGAGAAGGGTCGACTTTCCGCGGCCGTTTTTTCCGATGATGGCAATTCTCTCCCCCTTTTCAATCTCCAAGGAAAAATCCTCGATCAGGGGCTCATCTGTATAAGAAAACTGAAGATGCTTTGCATCGAGCATTTTCTTACCTGGAAAAGGAGCCTCTTGAAAAGCAAAAGAAAGCTCGGAAAGCTGATTGAGCTGTTCCAAGACAGGGATGCGGGCGATCATCTTCACTTTTGATTGCGCCTGAGCAGCCTTAGAGGCTTTAGCCCCAAAACGTTCGACATAGCTCTGCAGATGCGCCCGCTTCTTTTCCGATTTGATGCGGGTTTTTTCATGCAGCTCTTCTTCCATCAAGATCTGCTGAAAAAAATCGATCGTCGTACCTTTGATCTTCCTCAGCTTTTCTCGATGAATACCCATCGTATGCGTCGTCACTTGGTCCATGAATTCACGATCGTGGGAAATCAAAATGAACTCTCCAGGCCATCTGCTTAAAAAGCCTGTCAGCCACCGGATCGATAAGATGTCCAAATAGTTCGTCGGCTCGTCCAAGAGCAGGCAGTTAGGCTCTGAAATCAATACTTTAGCGAGGTTCAAGCGGAGCTGATATCCACCGGAAAACAGATCGGGCGACGTCTCCAAATCTTCTTCTGTAAAACCCAGCCCAAAAAGGATTTTCTCAGCTTTATAGAGGCTCTCTTCTTCACCTGGAGGAAGGCCCAGTGCAGCCTCCTCAATCAATGTCGGCTTAGTAAAGTGGATATGTTGCTGCAAGTAGCCCATCCGGTAATTCTTCGGAATGCTCACCGCTCCGTGATCGGGCTCCAATTCTCCATCGATTAACCGGAAAAGGGTCGATTTCCCCGAACCATTCCGTCCGACCAGGCCGCATCGCTCCCCTTTTTGGAGAGTAAAGCACGCCCCTTCAAAAAGAGGGTGTCCGGAAAAAGCTAGACCAACGTCATCAAACTGAATCATAAATTTTTATAAAGTCAGTGTTCAAATGAGAATAAAATTTAACATACGAAACCATAGAGAACAAGATATCAATCAGGAGTGAATACCTCCTTGTTCGATGCTAGTAAGTTCCACTCCATGATAAAAATAAAAAAAGGAATTTGCATAGCTTTGAAAAGAAATTTCACTTTAAGCTTTAGAAGCTGAGCAACTAACGAGGTGCTCTTACTGAGCAACAAGCAAAGCAGGCAAGGGTTTTCCTGTAAATTTTATAAGCTCGTTGAACTCAACGGCTAATTCTTTTGCCCTTATTTCTAATTCACGACAGTATGGAGAAGAAACACTACTTGAAATCGCTTTATTGCACTCGCTTTTTATATTGTCAAAATCTTCACCCTTCATGCTTTGAATCACTTCTTTGATTATTTGCTCTACTATTTCTTGCTTTATAATCGCACTCTTGCCTTCTTTTCTTAAAGTCTGGACTAAGCTGAGTGTAAGCGCCTTTTCAATAAAGGTATCATCTATTGTTGTATTTCTCATGGCATGAATGGCTTCTTCAATTTTATCTAAAGGCTGATAAACAATTTGATCAAAAAGCTGGGGATGATAGATGACCCATCCTTGATCAGGATTTTTAGAAGCCACTAAACAGTCGATCATCCCATCGTTATAATGAAGTTCGTAATGCGTTACCAGATGAAAGGAGGAGTTGCCTGAGGGGTTCAATATATGACGAATCAATGCCGCTCTTTCTTGATGAATTTTACGATATCCCTCTTCGATGCACTCGTAGTCCACGGTAGGATTTTTCTCCCCTTTGGGTCGAATTAAACATCTTATACATGAAGTTTCCAAAGGAGCTTCTATATCAATTAAGTACACTTCTGCATCTGCAGCCTGGGCAGTCTGGAGCTTTTTTTCAATATCTAGGACGCTCAACATGCGGCGATCAATTATAAAAGAACAACTTTTATGTGTTTTTATAAACTCTTCTATCCATTCTTGAAAGATTTTCTCCCCTTCTATATCCGCTTCTTGGTAACTCAAATTCACTCCTAATTCTTTTTTTGCCATCTCTCTTAAGCGAAATTTTGCTATATCAGGATTAATAACTCCTCGATCGAGCTTGTACGTAATACTGCTGACTGTTTGTGATTTGCCAGAGCCTGAATTCCCCCTCATGAGAAAAAGATAAGGTTTTTGTTTGGAAGATTTTGGGAGCTTTTGTGAGAGCTCTTTCGTTTCTCCTACCAAATGAGATATCAAAATTCCTCTTATCTGTGGCATGGAAGCTTGCCAATCTGTCTTAGTGGACGAGTGTTCGATCGCTTCTAGACTGAAAAAAAATATAAGTAACATCAAATGCAGATACTTCATGTATTCTTCCTTTTATTAACCACTAGCCAGCAGAATTATTTGATAAAATATTATCCATCAGAAATATCTGAAACGTCATGCAGACAAAATTCGCCCAGAATTTTATCTCATTAGATAGTGTACAACTTTTAAAAAATCTATATTTATATCAATCTTCACAATTCTTTGCAAACCAAACACTTAAAATTATCCCAAAGGAAAATGCTTTAACCCATCTCTAAAATTTTCGATTTGAAAAATCTCTTGCTATATAATGACAAATTTTAGGTTGATTGTCATGAAAATGTCTAGTGTCATTCCTTTGCTCTGCGGGACGATTCCCGTGTTAGCCGATCAAAGTATCCCTACCGAACACCCGCAGGTTCTCGATTCTTTTTATCCCCAGTTAAAAAACGGCGACAATGCCTGGGGCCTGGTCGATCTACTTTATTTCTCTGTGCATGAAAGAAGAGTCGTCATGACCAATAAAAACACGAATCTTTTTACCACTGCAGATATCACAAAAAAGCCCATTATCCATCCCCATCTCGAAAATAATTTTGGATATCGTTTGGGGACAGGTTATATCTTTTCAAAGCGGAAGTGGGATGTCGCAGTGAACTGGACCCACTTCAATACCGATGCCCATCAAAAAAGAAGTACTCACCACGATATTAGCCGAGGGATGTTTCCCCTCTGGTCCTTAGCCGATGACATCCTCCCCTACGACTGGGTGGAAGAGGCCGAAATGCATTGGGAGCTCGACCTCAATCTTGTGGACCTCGACTTCGGCTATGCTTTAGACTGGGGAAAACTGTTTTTCCTCCGGCCTTATGCCGGTCTGCGTAGCGCCTGGATCGATCAAGATTTCGATGTCTCCTACAGTGGAGGCATCTTCGTCAACGGCCTCAACTTGCCGGCTTTGGAAAGCTCCTGCGGACCCGATAAAGTCCATATGAAAAATAACTTTTGGGGCCTCGGGCCTCAGCTCGGGATTGAACCTCAAATGACCCTGGGCAAAGGCTGGAGGATTTACGGCAATGCCTGCGGGACTTTGGAATATGGAGTTTTCAGCCTACGGCAAAAAGAGACTTATCTGGAGACTGCCCGTTATCATCGCCATCGTCACCCTTGGCGCTTTCGATGGATCATCGATGCGGGAGCCGGAATCCTCTGGAAGACTTATTGCGCCAGCGACCGTCTCGCGCTAACTTTTAAACTCGGTTGGGAATACCACATCTTCTTCGATCAAATGGAGCTCAAAGGAGATAAATTTGATTTAATCAGCGACAACCGCAACCTTGTCCTCAACGGAGCGGCCTTTTCCGCTCGGATAGATTTTTAATCGGAGACACTATGAAGATCCTTCTTTCTCTTTTACTGCTCTGTCAAACCCTCTTAGCGCTCCCCGCTCAAGTCATTGTCGTCCGTCATGGAGAAAAAGACCCTGTGACCCGAGGCCTCACCGAGCAAGGCAAAGAACGGGCCGTCGCTTTAGCTTATTTTTTAACCGGGACTGATTACCTATTGAATTTTGGCCCTCCAGCAGCCATTTTTGCCTCCAGATCTATTCCTGTCTCCGATCGACTGGTTCCCCGCACGATTGAGACCATCATGCCCACCGCCCAGCTTCTGCAGCTGCCTGTCCATATCCCTTTTACGGGTTATCAAGTGCATGAAATCGCCAGCCTCGTTCTGAGCAGCAAAAAATACGACGGAAAAAACATCCTTATTTGCTGGAATCACAGTTCCATCCACGACCTCCTCCATGCTTTTGGATATCAGGCGCCGTTTAATTGCACGGCCACTTCGCAAATGAAACCGTATCCCGATTGCCGCTTCGATCTGGTGTTCGTGATGACATTCCCCGCTCCCCCTCCTCCAGCCAGCATCCCAGCCCCGTTCAACCCCAACCTACCCTTTGCGACGCTCTATTTCCAGCAGCTGCTATTTGGAGATTTGACCTGCCCGCTGGGTGATTGTCCGTTCGGCAGCTGCCCCAACAATTATCCACCAACGCCCCCGTTCCCCACACCTTGCAGCTGTACTTTTGATGGAGTGCCCGTCGATTGCATGTTCCAGATCTGCAATCCCCCTTGCCCGAACATTGGTCTAGGCGATGACTAATGATTTAAAATGGAATTCTTAGAAAAGCTTAAATATGGAGTCAGCAAATTGCTAATTGCCTGGAAAAATCCATCTACAACAAGTTGGAAGTCTTTTTGTATGAAGGGCACAACTGCGTTCGAGCTCCTATCAAGTGGATAAAAAATAAATAATCTTGAAGAAAGAATTCTGCACGCTTGAGCGTGCAGAATTTTAGAGGATATCAGCTGCCTTAGCCGCGAGATCGGATCGCTCAGTCCTTTCGAGGAACATCTGCCCATAGCCTGGATAATCCCGCATCTTGCCTACAACATAGGTGAGAGCATTAGAGTCTTTATCGAGATAAGGATTATCGATCTGCGTCGGATCGCCTGTCAGAACCACTTTAGTCCCTTTACCCGCGCGGGAAATAATCGTTTTTACCTCGTGAGGCGTTAAGTTCTGTGCTTCATCAATAATGATGTACATTTTCGGAAGAGAACGGCCGCGGATATACGTCACCGCTTCCATTTCGAGCTTTTTGCTATCAATGATCCATTGCTGCGCATCGGCGCCATTGCCGACACCGCTGGTCGATTGGCAGAGGAACTCGAGGTTGTCGTAGATCGGCTGCATCCAGTGGTAGAGCTTCTCTTCTTTGGTTCCCGGCAAATAGCCGATATCTTTTCCGAGAGGAATAATCGGACGGCTGACCAAGATCTTGGTATAGACATTTTCATCGAACACTTTTCGAAGGCCTGCAGCGAGGGCAAGAAGAGTTTTTCCTGTTCCCGCCTGTCCGATCAGTGTCACGAGTTGAATATCATCACGGAGCAATAGATCTAGAGCGCATTTTTGCTCGACGTTCAGCGGATGAATGCCCCAAATATCTCGCGTGAGCTTCATCAGCGGCTCGAGCTTTTTGCTAGCTGCGTTGAATTTGCAGACCGCAGAAGACTGCTCCGCGCAGGTCAAAATCGCATATTCGTTGGGAGAAAAATCTTTGATATCGAGCGAGAGGGCGTTGTCCTTGAAGAACATATCGATATCTCGTTTGGGAACTTCGATTTTTCGGAATCCACGATAGAGGTTCTCATAGGAGAACTTCAAATTTTCATAATCTTCCGCTTCCAGGCCGATGGCTTCTGCTTTGACACGGGTCACAAAATCTTTAGAAACTAAAACCACCTGCTCGCCGGCATCTTTTAAAAGAAAAGCGATCAGCAAAATCTTGTTCGTGATTCTGTCCAAGGGCAAAGGGAAGGCTTTTTTCTCAGGAGGACGCAGTTCTACGTGGATTTTGACACGGATGTTGTTATCGATGAGAACTCCATCGTTGAGATTGCCTGTCTGGAGTCTTTTCAGAGAATCGATATACCGCATCACATAGCGGGCGTTTTTACCGACCTCCTCGGAAGACCTCTTCATCATATCGAGCTCTTCTAAGACCACGAGGGGAATGACCACATCGCTCTCTTTGAACTTCTTGATAGAATCGGGATCGTGCAATAAGACGTTGGTATCGAGGATAAAGGTTTTTCGAGCCACTTTCTCTCCTTTGATGACGTAATCTTCTACTAAAGCTGACGAATTTTCGATAAGACCACCTCCGGTATTATTCTTTGCTATGGGCTCTATATTAAAAGGGGAGCCTCTTTTTGCGCAGCATAGCTCAAGAAAACATCCATGACAATTTATTTTTATAAAGCCCTGAATTTCTGTCAATTATATCCACAAACCAGCACTTGATTGCATAAACTGCTAAAAAAGTTGACGGGGAAATCGGCTTATCCTATAATGGCGTTAGAACAACGTGAGGTGTTTATGAAAATAACAGATAAAATCCTAAGCATACCTCCTTATATCTCAACTGCTTGGAAAAACATCGTCTCGATGCATGTCGAAAGCCGCCCCTATGGCCACGTGCTCATCATTGAGCTCATCACGGGGAATAAAGTCGAAGTCCCGAACCTCGACCCTAAGATCATCGACCAAGTCTTTACTGTCCATGCCCAGGTCTTAGAGCAGGAAGGCAAAACCTCCACTTCCGTGACCACGCAGACCTTCTCCTTCCCACTCCCCTTTCCTATTGAAGGGCTCACCTCGGTCCTGCAGCACAACCCTGAACAAGCCGATACACCGCCGCTCCCTTCTGAAATGCTCGAAAAAATCCAGTCCCTCAAAGGCGCTTTACCTGAAGATATCACCTCGATGCAAAAAGCCGAGCCTCATTGCAACTGCCCTTATTGCCAGATCACCCGTGCGATCACAGGCGAAGAGGCAACTCTTGCACCCCTCCCTGAAGAAGAGGTTTCCGAGGCCGACCTTCAATTCCGCACCTGGGATATTAAACAAGAAAGCGAGAGTCTCTATTCCGTCACGAACCCTCTCGATGGAAAAGAACATTACAATGTGTTCCTAGGAGAGCCCCTAGGCTGCACGTGCGGAAATAAAAACTGCGAGCACATCCAAGCAGTCCTTCGCACTTAAGAAAACTCTCCACACCAATAGAGCCAACTGCCCAGCACCTTTTCGAAGGTGCTTTTTTCTGTAAACGAAAAA
Organism: Verrucomicrobiota bacterium; assembly: GCA_018239715.1. Classification (GTDB taxonomy): domain Bacteria; phylum Chlamydiota; class Chlamydiia; order Chlamydiales; family Rhabdochlamydiaceae; genus PALSA-1444. The sequence continues at coordinate 3,295 of JAFEGW010000017.1, read as the reverse complement.
TCCTTCCCTGCTTGAGACAAAAATGCCGTGAATGTCACCGTGCTTTTTGTCTCACCCTCCTGGACATCGAGAATTTTCAATCCTTTAAAATCAGTGGATTTGCAAAATTGCTCGATCTCTTTTTTCCTCTCCTCTAAAGACTTGGCGGCTTCGCGATTAAGAGGATGGGTCGTCCGTACAATATAATCGACAAGACCTATAGCATAGGCGCAGTAACGGGAGCGCATCAAGGCAAGCGCTGTCGGCGCCTTGCCTTGATGAGCAATCTGGCAGCAAGCCCCATATGTCTTCCCGCTTTCGCATGGGCACGCTTCTTTTGAAGTTGGCAATTTCATGGATTTTTACTTCGGTTGATCGGATTTTTCGGAAAATAATTTATCAAAGGGACGGAGATTTTTGCTCTTTTTTCTTGCGATCGTCTATGAAATTCTTGCGATTAAAATTTTTACTACATCTTAATATATATTCATCTTATGATATTGTCATTCGAACCTTTACGAGGTTCGTAAAAGAATAATCAACATAGGAGTATTATATGACAGCGCATCTCTGTAAACTAGGTCATGGTCTAGCTGCTGTAGCAACAACCACATTAGTTGCTGTTCCAGCTTCTCTTGCAGTGCTATCCGTCGCAACGCTCGCAGCTCGCGGTCTTTCATATTTAACAGGTAAAGACTTTACTAAGCCTGAAAAAGGTAATCACCAATATAACCCCCTTACCGTTTTAACAGATTTTGAATCTATGACCCTTGCTAAATGGGCAGCCGGAAGCGCAGTATTTGCAATTGCTGCCTACAAAGGTGCTGCATGCTGCCATTGGGGCAAACACGCTCTGACGAACAGCTCCTGGCTCCTTAGGAACGTGCTTCCTATTCAGTTAGCTGCTCCTACCTTCTTCGGATTTAGACCATAATTCCACTTGCTCCCGCTTAATTTCTTAAGCGGGAGTTTTCTTGATCTTAATCTTTCTTGTGCTTAGAGAAAATCTTTCAGAAAACTTTACTTTCCTCCTTGCAGAACATATAGATTTTTTTTACTTCATCTTTAATTCCCCACTTGCATATACTGTGCCCTTCTAACCTTGAACAAGGATTAGGAAAACCAAAAATTAGGAGTATTTATTATGGCAATTCATGCAGGATGGACAAAAACAAGATCATTCTTGGAGTCAGGAGTTATTCGTCTTCCCCTTGGGATGGCGTCATTGGTAGGAGCGACTGCAGCCGGCGAGTTAGCTTATCGCGCTCTACGTGCAGGACTACAGACAATCTCATTGGCATGGGGTAATCAAACTCCTATCGATCAAAATCCGCTGTTTACAGTAGTAGGCAACAAAGCGCCACAAGTAGCTTACAAAATTCTTGAAAGTGTACGCCCTTTTAGAAACAACGACCTCGAAAATTTAGCTTGGAAAGTAGGCATTGGAGCCCTTTGTGGAGTAGTTCTCTGGGATCTGTTTGATCGTGTATCAAAAACTCCTGATAATGTTTATACGTTGGGACTCAGAGTTCTAACACCGTTTGATTTAACTGCTCGTGGTGATCGTCTGATGGCAAGAACATCATTGGGAGCTGCACACAGTGGAGCGTCTGTAACGACAATAACTACCTAAGTAAAACTTGTCCCTACCCATTTCAATGGGTAGGGATTTATCTCTGAATTTTCACAAATATTTCATTCTTATTCAAAGGATTTGGGCGATTGCCGCAGGTGTTTTTTCTCACCATGATGCTTTTTTTGGGTGAGCATCTTTTCTTTAGAGCGGCGTGAGCGGCGGCGCTTTTGTCGGCGGATTTTCTCGATCTGCTGTTGTTTCTCTGTTTTAACCTTGTGAATTTGAGACTCGTACCGATCGCAGAGCTCCCGACGAGCGAGATACCGATTGACTTCCCGTGAGCGGTCTTGCTGGCATTTGATTTCAATCCCTGTCGGAATATGTTTTAGATAGACGCAAGAAGAGGTCTTTTGGAGGTTTTGACCTCCGCGACCTGATCCGAGAATGAATTTCTCAATAAGATCGTTCTCGTGGATGCCGAGTGATTCCATTCTTTTTTGCAAATCGTCCATTTTTTCTTTCGTAATCATAAAGCTCACCATACCATAGTTAGAAATAGTTGACTTGGAAATTAAGAATGAATAGATGAAAAGCATGGATAAAGAAATTATTATCGTAACGGGAAGCAGTGGAAGAATTGGGGCGCATGTCGTGCGCCGGCTGGGTCAGCAATACCGGATTATCGGATTTGAGCTTTTAAAAGCATTATATGCTTCAGCCAATGAAGAACTCGTGCCGGTTGACCTCTCTTCAGATGAAAGCGTCCAACAAGCTTTTAACCACATTCGGAGCTTCTATGGGACCCGCATTGCCGCGGTGATCCATTTGGCGGCCTATTATAGTTTTGATCAGCAGCATTCCGAAAAATATGAACAGGTGACGGTCCAAGGCACCGAGCGGCTTTTAAAAGCCTTGCAAGGATTTGAAGTGGGGCAGTTCATCTTTTCGAGCACGATGCTCGTGCATGCTCCGACAAAGCCGGGCCAGCCCATCCACGAAGACTCTTCTCTAGATCCTCAATGGGATTATCCTCTTTCTAAAGTTCATACTGAGAAAGTGATTCATGAGCTTCGAGGGAATTTTCCTACAGTGATTTTGAGAATTGCAGGCGTCTACGATGACAAATGCCACTCGATCCCCATCAGCCATCAAATCCAACGGATTTATGAGAAACAGCTCGAGAGCCGGCTTTTTTCAGGGAACATCCATCATGGGGCTTCTTTCTTGCATATGGACGATCTCGTCGATGCAATTGAAAAAGCGGTCCAGCTGAGAAAGCAGCTGCCGCCGGAGACGGTGCTGCTTCTAGGAGAACCTAGGACGCTGAGCTATGATGAGCTGCAGCGTAGAATCAGCCGTCTTCTATTTAATAAAGAGTTCACGACATACCGTGTCCCAAAAATGGTCGCTAAAATAGGAGCCTGGGCAGAGTGCCACCTCCCCTTCACCTCCTCTTTTATCAAGCCGTGGATGATTGATATTGCCGATGACCATTATGAGCTGGATATTTCCAGGGCTAAAAAAATGCTCGGCTGGGAGCCGCATCATTGTTTGGATGAATCCCTTGTGAAAATGATCGAGGGGCTCAAAGCAGATCCTGTTCAATGGTACAAAGAAAATCAGCTAAAATGAGCTGTGTGGTATAAGCTAAATCCATGCCCACAAGTTTTGTTCCCTATACAGAAGGCTCGACAACTTTAGAAGGCTTTGCCGCTTATATAGTGGATTAATTTTACTTTT
>JAFEGW010000016.1 GCA_018239715.1 Verrucomicrobiota bacterium | reverse complement strand
TTATCTCGTGACTACACTATCTAGTATTAGAAAAACTAGACGAGTTGAGTAAATTTGTTGACGATTTGGATGTGGTTGAACAGATTGACATTGACAATCGTCGGTATACTAAACTTACAGGATCTCACCTAGATTTTTATCAAAAATGTGAAGATTTAGAAAAATCTAAATTTTTACATGAAGCCTTTGAAACAGCAAAAAATACCTGCAAATCTTCTGGTGATCTAGCTAAAGCCATGCGAAAAAGATTGATTAAATACTCAGATTATCTTGGGAATAATCAAGAACTTGTAAAAAATATCTTATTAGGCAAACAGAGTTTAAAGCCTCAGGAAAAGCAGTTCTTAGAAGTATTCTGTCAGGAGTTGATTAAAAAATACCCAACTAAACCTACACGCGTCTCTAATTCTCCATGTTTAGTCATAGGAACATCTTCTTCAGGAGGAGCACATAGATCTATTTCAAATGCTATTTTAGAAAGATTAAGTGGAAAAATTGAAGGACTAAAGCATACAGATACTCTTGCTATTAAAACTTCTTCTTTAAATGACAGAATTATTATAAAAATTGTGGACGAAACTGCACTCACAGATAATGAACAAGATCCTCTCAAAATGTGCACTGGGATAGCATACTCGAGATGTTATAGTGAAATTGAACAACAACTTAACAGCCCTTCTTACAACAAAAAATTGAGAGCATTAGCAAAAAAACTGGCTCTTTTTATTCCATACCCTCATGCAGAAGAGATAAAGAAAGTCCTTGCTGGCACAAAATATTTTGTTTCAACATCACACCATGATTATAATGTGAGACTGCTTTCAGAAGGAGTAATGGAACTCAATTTTCAAATTTGTGACTTTGGTTCTATATCGCCAAAACTACAAGAGATAGCAGCGACCACCTCTAAATATGGCCTTTCGTGCATTAAATTTTTTGCCCCCTCTGAAAATACTTTTTTAGACTATAAATCAAGAAAAAGACCAAAAAAAATAACAAGTCAAGAATTGCAGCAAAAAAAAATAGTAGCTGCTATTGGATATCCTGTCAAACTTGCGTTTACACGTCCTGATTTACAACAAGAGGCTCAAAAGCAAAAAGAGAAACTTTGGGCTTGTAGAAAAGAGGCCGGGAAAGTTTTTATTATGATGGGAGCGCAAGGGGTAGGAAATATTGCCAATGACTATATTGATAACATTTTGAAAAAAAATACAAATATTCCAATGAGTGTCCTCGTGGGCTGTGGAAATAACAAGCAAATGCAAGATGAAATCAAAAAGATTGCAGATCAAAATAAGAAGCAACATCTGCAAATCCAGTCGATAGGTTTTTCGGAGGATATTCCTTACATCGGTTGCTTAGCAGATGTTTTTATGACAAAGCCTGGAGGAGGAACAATCGCTGAGGCAATATATGCTGGTTTTCCTCTTTTTATTCATAAAAATCAAAATGCGCCTTGGGAATTTGGTAATATCGATGAAGCGACAACAAATGCAAAAATAGGGCAAGTCATAAATTCGGAACAATTTTATGAAGATTTAGTAGAAATTCTTAAAAAACCTCGTCCACAGGGGAGGGAGTATCCCAAAGAGGATCCTGTGCATTATATATATACGCATTTGACAAAAGACATGGGTCAGGCTAATACACCGTAACATAGCTATCAAGAATTGTAAATTAACGCCATGTGCGAATTAGGGCGATGTATAAATAGTAGGTTAATTTTTATTTAGTAAGGCTCTTGACTAGCAAATTCTATTTTTCCGTATCAATTTTAGAACCACTTCCACCAGATTATCATGCCTATGATTAAACCTAAATTCGCATTCCTTTAGGTGGAGAAAAAATTTATGGCTAGGGAGATCATTGAATTTAGCTAGTCTTCTCTTAGCAAAGCTCCAGAAGGATTCTAACCCATTGACATGAGATTTCCCTCTAGCAAACTCATGCTTTGCATGATGCACCCGATAATGCTGATAACCGTTGAGAATGAGACCATCATAGGCTTTCCATCCCTCAGTGTGGATCGTCGATCCTTCCAGGATTTTACCTTGAATAATCGGCATCAGTTCTTCTTTGGTGCAGTTCTAAGGATACAAAAACACTGCCTTTTCTCTTGAAAAGCCCAAAAATAGGTGTTTTCCCAGCAGCTGCACGCCCTCTTAATCCTCTGACTCGACGGGCACCAAAATAGCTTTCATCAGCTTCAAAAATTCCTACTTCTCTCTCAAGAGCTATCAGGGACTCCTTAAAAATAGCTTCTCTGAATAGGCTATAGTATCTGTTAATCGTGTTACGATTTAGCCCCAAAACCTCAGCTGCAATACTCGCCGTTAAGTCTTTAGAAAATGCCTCTAAAATTTTTCTAATTTTATACTTACTTAACCTATTGAATTTCATAGCAATACATCATGTTTCTATGTGTTTTGCTAATCAAGAGCCTAATTCTATGCAGCTAGATTTACAATCGTTCAACCGCGGGAGTTTTCACGTCACCCCAAATTCCCATTTTGTGACCGGGAACAGTGTAATTGAATTCCTCTTCTTCCTTGTCAAATATGGGAAAAACGGTATACTTTTTGCTATCCCAGCAAGTAGAGGGGAGGGTAGGATTATTATTTATGTCGGCTAACAGTTCCAAGGAATTCGGCCGTTTCCGTTCCTGGTTCTGCCCTGTCCATAAAAGCGAGTTAAAATTATTTTTACCGCTTATCCTGATCTTCTTTTTCATTTGCTTTAATTATAATATTTTAAGAGCAGCAAAAGATTCTTTGGTGATCACGGCCCCTTCTTCAGGAGCAGAAATTATTCCTTTCATGAAGGTATGGGTCATTCTGCCCATGGCCCTTGTCGTGACCCTGTTATTTACACGCCTCGCTAACAAGTATTCGACCGAGAAGGTCTTTTACATCATGATGACGATCTTCTTGGGATTCTTCATGATTTTCTCTTTTCTCTTGTTTCCCTTACGCGATGTGCTCCATCCCCATGCGTTTGCCGATCGATTGGAGAGCTATCTGCCGCTCGGGCTCAAAGGATTCGTGGCGCTCATCCGCAATTGGACCTACACGACGTTTTACGTCATGGCCGAGCTTTGGGGCACGACGATTATGACGGTCTTGTTCTGGGGATTTGCCAATGAAATTTTAAATGTGAACACCGCCAAACGGTTTTACGTTTTGATCCTCATCGGAGGCAACCTATCTGCCATCTGTGCAGGCGGAGCCGCGACGATCATTTCCAAAATGGCCGGCCAATGGATGATAACCAATGGCAACGACCCGTGGCAATACTCTCTCTTAATTATCAGCTGCCTGGTTGTCGCCGGCGGAGTGATTGTTATGGGAATCTTCCGCTGGTTTCATAAAAATATCTTGACTAATCCTGCTTATCATCAGCAGCTCACCTATGAGACGAACAAGTCAGATGTCAAAATGAGCCTCCGCAAAAACTTCAAATACTTAGCGAGCTCCAAATATTTACTTTGCATTGCAACGATCGTCCTTACCTACAATATCTGCATCAACTTAACCGAAGTGACATGGAAAGATCAGCTGCTCCACATCCATCCTCAGCCTAACGACTTCAACGGCTACATGGGCAGAGTCACGATGTGGGTCGGTATTGCCGCTACCCTGATTGCGATTGTGTCTAGTTTTCTTATTCGAAGATTTTCTTGGACCATCAACGCGCTGATCCCTCCGGCTCTTCTGATGATCACCGGCATCGGATTTTTCTCTTTCCTCCTCATGAAAGATTCGAATACTGGCATCGCCATTGCCTCGACCTTGGGAAGCACGCCGCTCGTAATCGGTGTTCTCTTTGGTTCCTTCCAGCAGTGCATCTCTCGAGCTTCAAAATACACGATTTTTGATGCGACGAAAGAGCTGGCTTTCATCCCGCTCAGCCGAGAGTCCAAGTTGAAAGGAAAAGCTGCCATTGACGGTGTCGGCTCGCGTCTGGGCAAATCAGGAAGCGCCCTCATTTACCAAGCTCTGTTGATGTTCTTTGGCACAGTCTCCGCCACTGTCCCTTATGTGGGCCTCATTCTTCTTCTGGTGATCGGTGCTTGGATGGCTGCTGTCTATTTCTTAGGCAAGCAGTTCCAATCCCTTGTGTCGCATCATGAAACGATCGACATCAAAGAACCCGCGGCCGAAGTTGCCCCACAGAAACAAGAAGTTGCTACTTAATTTTTGAAACCATAGGAAAAACGAAAGATATGTCATCTGTTAAGAAAAAAAGAAAATATAAAATGGCAAAGCACAAGCGTAAAAAACGCCGTCGTCGCGACCGCCATAAGACTTAATTTGACAAGCCTATGGATTTTGACTATCCATAGGTTGTTTATTCTATCTCTTTTCTTTATAATAGTCCCTTTATGTGGACTTTTCCGGAAGAATTCGATGTTATCGTGGTAGGTGCTGGCCATGCAGGCTGTGAAGCTGCGCATGCGTCTGCCCGCATGGGCGCAAAAACTCTCCTCTTGACGATGAACCTCGATACTATCGGCAAGATGAGCTGCAACCCGGCTATCGGCGGAACAGCCAAGGGACATATCGTCCGCGAGATCGATGCCATGGGCGGCATCATGGGCAAAGTCGCGGATGAGACCGCCATCCAATACCGAATGCTCAATAGCTCCAAAGGACCCGCTGTTTGGTCTCCACGTGCGCAAAGCGACAAGCTCGCCTATCAGACCGTGATGAAAAAAAAGCTGGAAGCAACACTGAACCTTTTCATCAAACAAGGGACCACAGAAAAGCTCATCGTCGAAAATCAAAAAATCATCGGGGTCGAAACGCAAGAAGGCATCGCTTATAAAGCGAAAACGGTCATCCTCTCTTCCGGCACTTTCATGCGAGGCATGATCCATATTGGAACGACGACATTCTCCGGAGGCCGTGCAGGCGATAAGCCGTCCATGGGACTCTCGGGCAGCTTAGAGCAGTTCGGCTTTAAACTCGGCCGCCTTAAAACGGGAACTCCTCCCCGCGTCAACCGCCGCAGTATTGATATCGCGCAGATGGAGCGGCAAGAGGGAGAATCGGGAATCCGTTTTTCCTATGATGAACCGGAAGGGCCCGGACTTGAGCAAGTGCCCTGCTATATCACTTACACATCCGAAGACACCAAAAAAGTGATCTTGAAGCATCTGCATCTTTCGCCGATGTACTCCGGCCAAATCCAAAGCAGAGGTCCACGCTATTGCCCTTCTATCGAAGATAAATTCGTCCGGTTTGCTGACAAGGATAGGCACCAGATTTTTATTGAACCGGAAGGATTGCAGACCGATGAGCTCTACATCAACGGAATTTCGACTTCGTTGCCATTCGATGTCCAATTGAAAATGATCCGGACAATCCCCGGCCTGCAAAATGCTGAAATCATGCGGCCTGCTTACGCCATCGAGTACGATTATATCACCAGCGGCCAGCTCTACCCGACTCTAGAATCCAAAGCCGTCGAAGGTCTTTATATCTCCGGGCAAATCAATGGAACCACAGGTTATGAAGAGGCGGCAGGGCAAGGACTCATCGCAGGAATCAATGCAGCGCTCAAAGTTCAAGGCAAATCCCCTTTCTATCTGAAACGTTCCGATGCCTATATCGGGGTGATGATCGATGAGCTGATCACCAAGGAACTCGATGAGCCCTACCGGATGTTCACGAGCCGCGCCGAACACCGCCTCCTGATCCGGCAAGACAATGCCGACCTCCGACTCAGGCGCTATGGTTATGAACTGGGACTCATTGATGAGAAGCGGTTTTTAAAATTGCAGCACAAAGAAAAAACGATTGCCGACCAGATCCAATTCTTAACCAAAAAATACACCTCCTTGGAAGGCAAAAGCGTTTCTTTGGCCCAGCTCCTCTGCCGCCCCGCCATGACCTATGCACAGCTGCTGGCCGATTATCCAGATACCGTCCAAGATCATGGCCTTGAGATTAATTTCCAAGTCGAGCTCCATATTAAATATGCTGGCTACATCCAGCGTCAACACCAAGAGGTTGCCAAACTCGAGGGAATTGAACGGATGGAAATTCCTTCCCGCCTCGACTTTTTACAAATCGCAGGACTTAGCCGCGAGGCCCGTGAAAAACTCGACAAAATCAAGCCACGGACGGTAGGGCAGGCCTCTCGCTTAGGGGGGATCACTCCCGCCGATATCCAAGTCTTGATGGTTGCGCTTCGCAATAAAAATCTTTATAGTGAACCCGATGATTGCCCTGGTTGTCATTGAAGGTCATGCCAAGCTCTTGATCCTGCAAAAAGCGCTGAAAGATGCCCATCTTATCGAAAGGTCTGATCTCAAATCCACTCTCGAACTGTTAAAAACGACTCGCGTCGACCTCGTGATCCTCGATGCAAAAATCCAAGAGGGGCATAGTTTAGAAACCGCTGAAAAAATCCGAGCTGCGGTTTTTAAAGAGACACCCATCCTTCTAATCACCAGCAACCTTAAAAAAAGTTTCTATCAGGCGGCCCTTCGAGCGGGGATCACCGATTTTATTAACGCGCCTTTGGATAAAAATGAGATCGAGCAGAGGATTGCAGTCACATTCAAAAACCAAGACAAGCCTAAAAAAATTACCCAGATCGCTCAGCGCAGCACCCCTCGCATGAAAGCGCAGCTTCCGCTCACTAAGCATAAATTTTTAAATGATCAAGCGATGAAAGAGATCGCCAAAGCCCGCAAATCTTCCACCATCTTAAGTCTTCTCATGATCGAACTTGATGAGTTTAAAAAAATCCCGACCTCCAAATCAACGGCTGCTGTCTCGCACTTGCATAAAGTCCTTCAGCAAAACCTCCGCAAAAACGATCTCTTGATCCCTCAAGCACCAGGACAATTTATTCTCATGCTCCCTCGCACCTCTCACCGCGCAGCTGACATCATTGCGGAGACCATCCGGACCGAAGTCCTCCGCACCTCCTTTAGCCTCCCTCTTTCTGTCTCCATCGGCCTCATTACGCTCGATAAAACAACCCCTATCTCTACCCCTGCAGATGACTTCAATCATCTTTTAGAAGGTGTCAAGCGGGCGACTGACGAAGCCAAAAAAACCGGAAACAAGATTGTTTCCTCGGATGCCTCATGAATCTCCTTCATTTGCACGACTATTCTATTCACGATCAGCTCCGTTTAGAAGAGGATCTGCTGCGCCAGGATGATCGGAATTTCTGTTTGATCAACGTCGGCTCTTCTCCCACCATTGTCATGGGCATCTCCGGTAAAGCCGAAACTCTGGTCCATCTCGATCAACTTCCCGCCTCTATTCCGATATTACGACGCTTTAGCGGCGGGGGAACGGTGATCGTCGATGAGAATACCGTCTTTCTCACGTTCATTTGCAATAAAGCCGATCATCCTTTTCAACCTTACCCCGAACCTATTCTCCGGTGGGCCGAGTCTGTCCTTGCCCCTGCCACACCAGGGCTTAAACTCCGGGAAAACGATTTTGTCCTCGGTGAAAAAAAATGCGGCGGCAATGCCCTCTACATAAAAAAAGACCGGTGGCTGGTCCATACCTCTTTTCTATGGGACTATGAAACTTCTCGAATGAATCTTTTGAAGCATCCTGCAAAAACTCCTGCTTACAGAGCAGGACGGTCGCATGAGGAGTTTGTGTGCTGCTTGTCTGATCATTTAGCGGATCGAGATACATGGCTTCAGGGTTTGAAAAAACACCTGCAAAGCCAATTAGGCGCAAATGAAATAAACCTAGAGAGTCTTTCTATTGAGGCCTTGAGCCAGCACGGCACGTCGGTTGTACACCGAGCGAGCTGATCTGTGCTAAAACTGCCGATAGATCTTGAATGATCTTCTCGTCTAGTCGTTGGGTAGCCCCTAGATGGGCCAGGGAACTATCGATATTTGTTTCGACTTTCTCCCAAATTGTCACTAGCTGCTCCATAAGTTCCCTGCGTTGACGGATTTTATCAAGTTCTTGACCTAAACCCGAAAGATCCGTTGTCAAAGCCATGACCATCAACCTTAAATCTTCGATCATCTCACTGTCAGAGAGGGTGGGCGGGTGCTGCGGCTTGGATAAGGTTTCAAAAAAGATGGGAAAGGCTACTTTTTGCGCCTTATAGCAAGCGAGCAATTCTTCACTGATGCGTGTAACGTTGCCTACCTGCTGAGCATTTTCAGCCAGCAACGTATTTCTTGCCGCGACCTGCTGCTCTACTGGATCTGAAGTCCCCCTATCCCAGCCTAAGCTAGACCAAAACCACCGGCTGACCATCAGGTCTCCTTCTGCTTTCCGTTTGAGATAATGACTCGACATGAGCAGCAAGAGCCTCCACTTGCTGATCTTTTCGTTGCGTCGAGTACGTCACCTGTCTTGTAAGTTGTTGCAGCCTCGCATTCTTTTCTTGAACTCGGGCTACAACGCCCTGTAGACGGGCCTGCAAGGCCTTTATTTTTTGCTCCTCATCGGAAATTTGTGCAGCAACTTGTAACCGTTGTTTTAACAACCGCTGCTGGAGAGCATTCGATTTTTTTTCTTCGATCAGCTTAGGGAGTAGTTCCTGAAGCCGAGCGATCATACGGCTTATTTTTTCTAAAATCGCGGGGTGCGCTCTGTATTTTTCCTGCAGCTCATGGAGCTCTCGCGTGCTTTCGATATAGGCCGCCGTTTTTTGTTCTGCTTGCTGGGCAATCTGAGGAATTTTATCGACCAGTTCAAGCAGCGGTTTAAAATCCGCAATCATTTTTTCTTGCTCTTTTAGCGACACTCCGAAAATCTGTACTTTTTCAGCAACCCGTTGGAGAATATCCACTTTGTCCAGAAATTTCTCACCCACATAGGCCACTCCAGAACTTGCCATGACAAAAGGAGCTGAGCCAAGAGCAGTGAGTGCCATCAACCCTAAAAAAATGTTATCAACAACTCGCTGAGTCAGCGGTTCTGCGGGTCGAAGAGGGTCTTGATACGAAGCGGCTTCTTCAAAAAAACCGGGAATCCGAGTGAGCGCTGTGCCTATTCTCCATAAATCATCCGATAAAGATTCCGACTGCGGATGGATATGAAGAGGACCCCAACAATACCGTGTACAATTTTGATTTCCGCTGGTTGTACTCATGTCACTGCCGCTCCGGGAATGTGTCTTATGTTTTTTAAGACTTCTTTCAAAACCTGAACCTGTCTCTGGGTTAAAACGACATTCGATTGCATTTCTGCTGTAGATCCTCTCAGGCTTTCACTCAGCTTCTCAGCCTGTTCTGCTAAAGGCTTGAGTTCATCATAAAACCCCTCAAATGCTTTCAACATAGTGGAGATCTTTTTCCTCAAATCTGCTTCATACTTTATACTTTCCTGCATAGCTTGATCGTCCAAGAGTGCCTTGAATAGCACCGACACTTTATGAAGTTGATCAGGAATATCCTGAATTTCTTGGGGAACGATTTGTGTTGCAGTTTGAGTTGCCTGCTCATTCTCTTTTTTAGCTTCTTCAAGCCTTTTTGCAGGGGGGACTAATTTTTCCAACTCTCCTTTGAGCTTGATTAATTCTGCGTAAGCCTGCTGAAGTTTGGTATTGTTGGCTTTCAGAGCCTCATTTTGAGTGGAAAGATCTTCATTGACCGTCGCCAGTTGAAAATTGTCGGCAAGGAGCAGAGCGACAGCGATATAGCTCATCATCTTAGGGTTGATCACGTTGTAGTAGCTATTGCCAAATACCACGACAGCAATGAGAGTTTTTCTCACATTCATCCAGCTAAACACACGGATTTGCCGCCCGATGATGGAGTAGTTACCCACCGTCAGCACCACGACCCCGAGCAGGGCCGTTTTGCCATAGATGCGTCCTACCACAAGAGCAATAACCGTCATTGCAACACCTGTTGTCCAGTTGTCAGCGACTTCCTGCTTTAATGCCTGATAATTTTCTGCTATTCGCAGATTCATAATTAAATCTTTAGTATTAAATGATAAAATTTTTAATTGTTAGCCGCAAGAAGAAAGAAATAGAACTCTGCTAACTCCGACGGTCAGTCGTTTTCTTTGTAGGCATCAGGCAGGCTGATGAGATCATGAAGCGCTTGCTTGGAAACTTCCCGCCCCATGACAGCAATCGACTCTGTAAGAGGGATATTTTTAGGGCAGACGCGGGCGCAGTTTTGCGCATTGCCGCAGTCGCTAACTCCCCCTTCGTCCATGAGGACTCGAAGCCGCTCGGGAGCTTGCATTTTGCTGGTGGGATGCGTGTTAAAAAGACGGGTCTGGGAAATCGCCGCAGGGCCGATGAATTTAGAGTTTTTGTTGACTTGCGGGCAGGCCTCCACGCAGCAGCCGCATGTCATGCAAGTGGAAAGCACATAGCGGGCCTCTTGGATTTTAGGATCTTGTTTAGGTCCAAATCCTCGCTCAAAGGAGCCGTCGATCTCGACCCAGCCGCGGATTCTTTTGAGATCTTCAAACATTCTATCCCGATTGACGACAAGATCGCGGACCAAGGGAAACTTTGTCATGGGAGCAACAGTGACAATCCGGCTTTTAGACTCATCGATCAGATTTTGAATGAGGGCGGTGCACGCTTGGCGGGGCTTGCCATTAATCAGCATGGAACAAGAACCGCACACTTCTTCGAGGCATCCTTGTTCCCAAGCAATAGGCTCGACTTTTTCACCTTTTCGATTGACGGGGGATTTTTGGATGTCCATCAAAGCACTGATGAGATTGTAAAACGGCTTTACAACCAGTTCGAACTCTTCCCAATATTGTTTCTCAGGAGTGCCGCGATAAATTTTTAAGATAAAGGTTTCACTCATAGAGGAAGCTGGATGTTAGAGGGGATATGTTTAAGGGTCGGCTTCACTTTTTTCGCATGAACATAGTCCCGCTCAAAAGGATCGAGCAGCGAAAGATCGACTTTTTTATAGGTGATTTCAGGCTCGTCTTTCCGGTAAGTCGCAATGGTCGTTTTCAGCCAATTGGCATCATCGCGCCTAGGGAATTCAGGCTTAAAGTGGGCGCCGCGGGACTCGTTTCGCATCAGAGCACTCTTGGTCATGGCTAAAGCCAGTTCTAGCATGGCCCTGAATTGATTCGCAAATGCATAAGTTTGATTCATGAGCTGCCCTTTATCATCGAGATGGATATGTTGATATCTCTCGCGAAGCTCTTTAAGCTTATCGATGGTTTTTTTGAGGTCGGCATTGTCTCTTTTCACCGTGACATTGCGGATCATCCAATCGGAGAGCTCGTCGTGGAGGCGATGGATATTCTCGGAGCCGTCGCGCGTGAGCAGGTCGTGCTTGAACGCCTCTTCTTGAGCCATCGCCTCGGAAAAGATGCGCGAGGGCATTTGCACAGCATTTTGAGTTAATGTTTCCAAATAACGAGGGATTTCAACGCCGGCCACTAAGCCGCCGAAAATGCAGGAAACCAGCGAATTAGCTCCCAAGCGGTTGGCGCCATGGTATTGAAATTCCGATTCGCCGACATTGAAGCAGCCGGGGATGTTGGTCATTTGACGAAAGCGGGCCTTTCGATCAGGATCATCACTCGATGGCCAATCGACCCAGGCACCGCCCATCGAGTAATGGACAGCAGGGAAAATCTTCATGGGGACTTTACGAGGATCTTGCCCGGTGAATTTTTGATAAATATGCAAGACCGACTCGACCTTCTGGAGTGTTTTGGGAGGCAGATGAGTCATGTCCAAATAAACTTGGGGCTGTCCATCGACACCTAGCCCCAGCTCACATACTCTCAAGATTTCGCGAGCGGCCACATCACGGGCAACGAGGTTCCCATAACCGGGATAGAGCTCTTCCAAGAAATACCACGGCTGTCCCGTCTTTCCACAGGGGATTGAGAGCCCTTCGGCGTTAGTGATGGATTTCGAGGAATCGCCGTAGACCCAAATCCGCCCCCCTTCACCACGGAGTGATTCTGACATGAGCCGGAGTTTATCTTCTCCTGGAATGGCCGTCGGATGGATTTGGATGAACTCGCCATTGGCATACTCCATCCCTTGCATGAATAACCTGCCATTAGCAGCGCCCGTACAAAAAGTGGAATTGGTCGATTTTTTGAAGATGAGGCCAGGGCCGCCTGTTCCAAACACGACCGCATCGGCTTTCATCACATCGAGCTTCATATTAATCAGGTCCATATAGACAATGCCGCGGGCGATGCCGGCGTCATCGATGACCAGCCGCATAAATTCGTGATTTTCGAATTTTTCGACTTGTCCTGCTGCTTCATAGCGGCGGACCTGTTCATCGAGGGCATACAGAAGCTGCTGTCCTGTGGAGGCTCCGCAAAAAGCCGTCCTATTATATAAGGTGCCGCCAAAGCGGCGGAAATCGAGATTCCCTTCGGGTGTTCTATTAAAGGGACAGCCCATGCGGTCCATGAGGCGAATAATGCCCGGTGCAGCAAGGCACATTTCTAAGACGGGAGGTTGATCGGCAAGAAAATCTCCTCCTTTGATAGTGTCATAGGCATGGATATAAGGAGAGTCGTCTTCTCCTTTCATATTGATGGCAGCATTAATGCCGCCTTGAGCACAAACCGAATGGGATCGTTTGACTTTGGTGACAGAGACAAGTTTGATGCGGCATCCATTCTCAGCCAGTTTCATGGCTGCAGCAAGTCCTGCAAGACCTCCTCCCACCACAATGACTTCTTTAGTGTTTTTCATTCACGTCCTTAGATTCAACCAGTAAGTGCCCCAAATGGAAGCCAGGCCTAAAAAAGCCACGATAATCATGAGTCCCCAAGCCCATCGGAGAATCCTTTGCTGCGCAGCGACGCGGAGGACGACTCCCCAGGTGATGCAGAAAGTCCAAAGACCATTGAATCCATGGAAACAGGCAGCTAAAACAAAAAGGGTATAAAGGCCCGCATAAAGGGGATTTTTGAATGTATCGCGGACTGCTAAAACTGAAATAGTCCCAAAATCTTTTGCAACTGCGACCACTTGATGCTGTCCTATCTCCTGCTTTTGCAAAACTTTTAACCACTGCAATTTTTGTTGATAATTTTGGGCCGAAGTTAAAATCATTTCCTCTTGAGGATCGTACACACCCGTCTCAGAAAATGTTTTAGAGGCTGCAACGAGTGCTTGTTCGTCTTGCCTGTCTTCGAATTCTTTCCACGCCTGTGTAATCTGATCGGGACTATAAAGTTTAGCACCCAGACGTCCTGCCACCGTATAGAGTCCTTTATCGATGGTCACAGGAAGAAAGTAATACGAATTTTCTCCCTGATTTAATGAATCGGGGTAATCGATAAATCGAAATTTCGCGACATGTAAAATAATGCCCACCAGCAAAATCCATGAAGTCAGCCGCTGCCACGTATAAGCGCGATTGCGGCTGTAAGGCAGCGCAGGTTGAGATCCATGGCTCCGATGAGAATTGAATTTAGATGTGAATAAATAGCGGACTCCCCACACCATATGAATGGCAAAAGGCACTCCCAGCAAAACCATCTCAATGACCTGCAGATAGGGAAGGTTGTGAATGGCATTGACGCCTCTAACAAAGCCTTGCGCATTATCGCCGAGTAAAAGCGCTGCTTGAGAATTGACCAGCAGATGCTCCATCAAAAATAGCACCAGCCAAAGTCCCATTAGAGAATGGAGCCGTCTCCAAACAAACGCCCGTGGAAGAGTTTCAGAAGTCATGTTCGCTATTAAACACTCAATATATGTTTTGGAAAAGAAAAAAATTGAGCTGCATTAGAGGCGGTTGCCTCCGCAACTTCTTCTAGAGAAACTCCCTTGACCTGAGCAAGGACCTTAGCTGTTTCATCGATATAACTGGGCTCGTTGCGCTTACCCCGCTTCGATTCAGGCGCAAGATAAGGCGTATCAGTTTCAATGAAAAGCCTATCCAAAGGAACGTAAGCAGCGACCTCTCGGAGGAGCGCCGATTTTTTAAAAGAGATAATGCCGCTCATAGAGATGAACCAGCCCCGCTCCAAACATCTTTGGGCTTCCTCTAATGTCCCAGTAAAGCAATGAAGAACAGCCGGCTTTCCCGCATAATAGTGATCCGTCAGTTCAAACAGGTCTTTAAAAGCATCGCGGCAATGGAAAATGACCGGCCGCTTAGTTTCACGGGCCAGACTTAGATACTTGATGAGGTACTCTTTCTGTTTTTCAACCGGTGAATGCAGATAATGGTAATCGAGTCCCGTTTCGCCAATAGCGATTAATTGGCCTTGGCGGGCTTTTTCTTCCACCCTCGGGAAAAAGAGTTCGCCCTCTTTTTCCACATCGTGCGGAGTTGTGGCTGCAGCGTTGAAAACCCAAGGATGCCTCTGGACTAAGTGGAGCCCTTTTTCAAGACTGGCAGGATCGATACAGATATTGACGATCGCTTGAACATGGATTTGCTGAGCCCTTTGCAAGATCTCTTCGACATGATCGACAACGGAAGGAACGGTCAGATGGGCGTGCGAATCGACAAACATATTTGATCTCAATTTTTTGATATTTTACTGAAATAAAATTTCAAATATACATAAATTAGATGAGCCATAGAAAGAATCTTCCCCTAGCAGTACTACTCACTTTGTTATCATTTTTCTCCATGTCTTCATTGAGTGCTCTAGTAAAACTCATCGATGGCAGAGTGAATTCTTTTCAAATCTTGTATCTGCAAAATTTGTTTTGCCTAATTCTTATTTTTTTCTTCTGTCTAGTTAAACAAAAGAAAGCTAGCTTTTTTAAAACAGACTATATCGGCTTGATCTTATTGAGATCGGTCACAGCTTTAACCGCCTATTTTTTCGTTTTTATCTCTTTAAAATATTTGTCATTGGTAGACGTAACCTTACTTTCTATTACAGGTCCTTTCTTTATCCCTTTTCTTCTTTTGCTATTTCTCCAAGAACCGATAGACCATCGTCTTTGGTGGGGTATTTCACTTGGCTTTGCGGGCGTTGTTTTTATCTTGAACCCCGGTTCGACGATCTTTCAATGGCATGCCTTTCTCCCTCTAATCTCTGGTTTAAGCATGGCCGCTATCTTCATTTCGCTTAAGCGATTACATCATTATCAAGAACCTATGATTCGCATCTTATTTTATCTTTTTCTGGTAGGAACGCTTTTCACTCTGCCCTTTGGAATTTATTATTGGCAAAACCCTTCCTTCACAGATGGGGTATATTTAGTGTTGATTGCTATCAGCGGTTTTTTATCTCAGACAGCCATAACTTTAGGCCTTCGCTATGGGTCCCCTAAAGCACTCGCTCCCTTATGTTACTCTTCTGTTGTTTTTGCAATGTTCTTCGATTGGTTCATCTGGAATGATATTCCCTCATGGACAGCATTTATTGGAATGCTTTTGGTGATTGTTGGAGGCATTATTGCTCTTCTCATCGAGAATCGCTCCACCCGTGTCAGCGAGGATGAATTCAAGTAATACGTTTTCTGATTGAAGCTTGTAACTTTCGACTCCGTCAAAGCCTCGAGGCTCAGCGATCGCAAGTTGGCTTGTATTGACTTAATACTAATCAACTTGCGATCGCTGTGCCGCGAGAGCTTTCACGTCAGCCCAAAGTTACAAGCTTCAACCAGAAACTATATAAATATCAAGACTTGTTCTGAAGACCGTGACCAGATACAATGAGGATATTCCCTTCATGAGGTTTATTTTATGCACGCTCCTATGATTTTAGGTTCGATGAACTCATTTGTGGTCGCTTATACTCAGTCCGATTTCTTTGGTAAGCTGATTATCTTAGGGCTGATTGGGTTATCGATGGTCTGCTGGATTGTTCTGCTCCATAAAACGTGGACCATCCGCCAGGTTCATAAACTTTCAGCTTCCTTCCAAAAAGCCATTGAAGAAAGTAAGAATTCTTTGCTGGCCTTAGATCTCACCGCGCTTCCCAAACCTCGTTCTTCAGCCATTCCACACCCCTATGCTCAAATCTATAGCTCCGTGAAACAAAAGACCGTGGAAGTGCTCAATAAAAACCACTATTTCGTTTCGCAAACATCGAGTGCAAAAGCTCCCGTTTATTTAAGCCCGGCTGATTTAGAATTATTGGAATCCCATGCTTCTGCAACGATCTCGGCGCAAAATAAAACACTCGAGAAAAACCTCTTTATCCTTTCGACCATTGTCACGCTGGCTCCTTTTATGGGGCTGCTAGGGACTGTATGGGGAATTCTGATGTCGTTTTCCGGCCTGCAGGACGGCGGCGCCATTAGCTCGAATAGCTCGATCCTGGGAGGGCTCTCCACAGCGCTAGCCACGACGGTGCTTGGCCTGATCATTGCGATCCCCGCTCTGGTTGCCTACAACTATCTCAAAAATTCCGTCCGCAACTATGCTTCCGATATGGACGATTTTTTAACCCTTCTCCTCTCTAACATTGAACTTCAGTATAGAAAAGTTGAATGAGAAAAAAACGCACCGTTCCAGCCGAGCACGAAGAAGCTAGCATCAACTTGACGCCTTTAATCGACGTCGTTTTCGTGGTCCTTATCATTTTTATTCTGATCGCTCCAATGCTCGAGCTCGATCGTGTGGAACTGGCCAGCGCTGCAGCCACTCCGAATAAACAATCGGCGACTTCCGAAAACAATTCCCTGAATATCCATGTCCATTCCGATAACACGATCTGGTTCCATGGCAAGAGCGTATCTGTGGAGCAACTGACCGACCTGCTTAAAGAAGCTCGCAAGCAGGGAAACCACCGCATTCCGCAATTATTTCAAGACAAAAAAGCCTGCTTCGGAACCTACCAGAATGTAAAAAACGCTGTTGAAATGGCGGGATACGAACAAGTTGATGTGATTTTGAAACCTCATTAGAGATTTGAGCTGAAATGCAAAAGAAAATTGCTCTATTTGTCACTTCAGTTCACCTTTTAATGATCGGTTTCCTTTTATTCTCGCCTGTCAAAAAAACACCCCCGCTCAAAAAACATATTGCAGTGCGGACGATTCAACCGAAGACTCGCGCTCCTGCGGTGGCTGCGCGTGCTCCCCAAAAAGCAGCGTCTTCTCCTGCAGCTGCACGGACTTCCCCACCCTCTTCTGCAACACCGAAACAAAGCGCTAAAAAAGCATCCTCTAAAACAGCTGCTTCCCAAGCAAAGGCGTCAAAACCTACTCCCGCTTCTAAACCGGCACCTGTCACTTCTAAACCTATTCCCCCACAAAAAAAACCTGCCATGGTCGAGAAAGGAAAAGCCCAAAAGAGTCTGCCTGCCCCTAAGCGCCCACAGAGCCAAGTTTTGAAAGAAATTGATGAAGCTCTCGCAAAAATTGATGAGAAAGTATATTCTAGGCCGCAGTCAAAATTGGATGTACCTCAAATTAAGGGTTCATCGGCTTCACAAATTCCCTTTTCGGATTTTGGAGAGATGTTCGATGAAGCAGGAACTGATACAGACGTCTTGCAGGCTTTTTTTGCTGAGACACTGAAATTACCTGAAAATGGTGAAGTGAGGACTCAATTGACAATTAAAAAAGACGGGACTGTTGCGCAGCTGGTTGTTTTAGAAGCTCAGAGTCAAAAAAACAAAGCTTACCTTGAAAAAAACATTCCATTGTTAAAATTACCCGTGCATTATGATAAAGAAACAACAATAATATTTACTTTTTGCAATGCGCGTTAAAATTTTAGCTTTATCTCTATGTCTCTTCGGCCCCCTACTTGCTGCGGAGCCTCCTGCAGAAGAGATCCGCATCTATTTAAGCACAACTTCGCCCTTAGAGCCGGTTTATGTCGGCAAACTCTTGAGCTCCGATGGTTCGTTAAGCAGTGACTATCTGGCGCAGCTCGACTCCATTCTTTTCTTTGACTTTAGCCATAACGGCTCGACCAAAGTTGCGCCATCCCATGAGCAAAGAGAGAAAATTTTAGCTCAAGATACGCCTGCTCGTTGTTTTAATTCCCAAACCTGGAAAAACTGGGGCATTGCCCATGTTCTCAAAGGGCAGGTCCGGAATAAGGCTCTTCATGTCTCGGTCTTTTCTTCTCAGACAAGCTCCCTGAAACAATTTCCCGAAATAACGCTGACCGGCATCCTTGCAAAAGACCGCGGGCAGATCCACCGGCTGGCGGATGCCATTTATAAAACGCTGTATGGTGAGGCCGGCGTTGCAAGCACACGTATTCTCTATGCTGCCAAGCAAAAAAATAATGACAAGTGGATTTCCGAAATTTGGTCGTGCGATTGGGACGGAGCTAATGCTAAGCAATTGACTCGCGAAGGCAGCTATTGCATCACGCCTGTTTTGATTCCGCCGAGCTCTAAATACACGAGCGACAGTTTTCTTTATGTCTCCTATAAGATGGGCCCGCCGAAAATCTTTATCGCTTCCCTGGCCGATGGCGTCGGCAAGCGGCTCATCGACCTGCGGGGCAATCAACTTTTGCCGGCGATCTCACCGCAGAGGGACAAAGTCGCCTTCATCTGCGATGCTGCCGGCAAGCTCGACGGGAGGGCCGATCTCTTTTTGCAAGAGTTTAGCCCTGAAAAAGGAGAAATAGGGAAACCCGTCCAACTTTTTTCTTATCCCCGCTCTACTCAAGCCTCTCCCGCCTTCAGTCCGGATGGGTCCCGGCTTGCTTTTGTGTCCGATAAAGACGGAGCTCCGAGGATTTACATGATCCCTGCCACTTTCACATCCAAACGTCCGAGCCCCGTTCTCATCTCTAAGAAAAATAATGAAAATTCTTGCCCTGCCTGGTCTCCCGATGGAAAGAAATTAGCCTACAGTGCTAAAACAAAGGGAACAAGGCAGATTTGGATTTACGACTTCGATACCAAGGAAGAATGGCAGCTCACAGATGGTTCTGGAAATAAAGAGAACCCTTCGTGGGCCCCTGACAGCAAACACCTCGTTTTTAACTCGACTGATGGCCATATTTCTGAACTTTATATCGTGAATTTAAACCAGCCCGATGTTGTGAAAATTTCTCAAGGGGCAGGAGTAAAGCATTACCCAGCGTGGGGAAATAGATAATTTGTTTAACAAGGATAACCTATGAAAAAATCAATTGTGAGAGTGTGCTTCTGGAGTCTTTGCGCACTCCTAGCCACAGGATGTCAAAAAAAATCCGGCAATATTTGGGACGATAACCAAACCGGCGCTCAATATAAATATAGCGAGCAAAACGCTTCCGCTCTTTGGAATAGCGGCGCTAATAAAGGGGACGGACTGGCAGGGCCTCTCGATGAAGAATTTGTTCCTCTCAATGAAGAAGATCTCAAAACCCAATTTGCCGACAGATCGGTTCCTCAACCTAGCCGAGAACTTGGAGAAGGTGGAGTTCCCAAAGCTGAGCAGTTTGACAATCCCAAAGGAGAGCTTGCCTCTATTTTCCGCCCTGTATTCTTCAACACCGATGAACATACCGTTAAAAATAAAGAATATTTAGATTCGATCCGTCGCATCGCTTCTTACATGAAAGCTCATCCTAACACCTATGTGATCATCGAAGGATATTGCGATGAAAGGGGCCCTGAGGCGTATAACTTATCCCTCGGCACACGCCGCGCGGGCTTTGTCCGCTCTCTTCTGGTAAAAGAAGGAGTCAACCCTGATCAACTGCATACGATTTCCTACGGGAAAGAGAAACCTTTTGCCCTCGGACACGACCCTGACTCTTGGTCTCAAAACCGCCGGGCGCATTTCCGAGTACATGATAAACGATGAAATCGAGAATTGTACT
Organism: Verrucomicrobiota bacterium; assembly: GCA_018239715.1. Classification (GTDB taxonomy): domain Bacteria; phylum Chlamydiota; class Chlamydiia; order Chlamydiales; family Rhabdochlamydiaceae; genus PALSA-1444. The sequence goes on along the minus strand of JAFEGW010000016.1, from coordinate 77,402 downwards.
TCTCATACTATGCACTGCCCCCTTCATGGGGGGGTGCACTTCGACTCTGACAGCCTTGAAAAGCAATCAAGACCCTCATCTTTTTGAAGAGATGAGAACTGAGATTGCTGACCTCAAACATGCTTTGCATGGCACAGAAGTCGAACTCAAATTATTAGAAGAAAGATTAGAAAGCCGGGACGCAGAGCCTGCTAAAAACGATGTCGCTTCCCTGCAGCGCAAATTAACCCTTTTAGAAAAGACTGTCGATAAAATGAACGGCGAACTCCGATCGCTCATGGGCTATGCTAATCAGACGACTGCCTCACTCACTCAATATCGGGACCATATTCAGGCTATCGACCGCAAGCTCGATGAAGTCGCCAAATTGCGATCGACGCTGACTCAAATTTCCAAGAATTATACAACGGCGGAAGCAGTTCCTTCGACGAAAAGCTATCGTGTCAAACCAGGGGACTCTTTAGAAAAAATTGCCCGCAAGTTTCATGTTTCTGTCGAAACCTTAAAGCAAGATAATCAACTCTCTTCTGATAAAATTGTGGTAGGGCAAGAGCTAACTATTCCTCCGACAGCATCCGAATGAGCGCTTCTCCCATCGGTATTTTTGATTCCGGCTTTGGAGGCCTGACGGTCATGAAGGCCATCCGCTCTTTGCTTCCCTATGAGAATATTATCTATTTTGGAGATACGGCCCGTCTTCCCTACGGGACCAAAAGCGGCGAGACGATTATCCGTTATTCGGAAGAAAACGCTGCTTTCCTCCTGCAGCAAGGGATAAAAGTGCTTGTCGTCGCGTGCCATACCGCGTGCTCTTTCGCCCTCGAAAAACTTCAGCAAAAATTTGACCTTCCCATTCTGGGCGTGACAGCATCCTCCATCGAGCCCGTCGTTCTTCGATCTCCTCGGGGAAAAATTTCTATCTTGGGGACCCGCGGCACTATCGCATCAGGCGCCTATCAAAATGCCATTCAATCGCTACTTCCTTCCGCCGAAATTTCTCCCATCGCTTGTCAAATGCTCGTCCATCTGGTGGAAGAGGGATTTATCGATCATCCCATCACGGAGATGACGATCCAGGAATATCTGGAGCCTCTTAAAAATAAAGATATCGACACCCTCGTCTTAGGCTGCACCCATTTCCCCCTGCTGTACCATCAAATTCAAAAAGCAGTGAGCCCTCACGTGCAAGTCATCGACCCGGCCCAGTTTTGCGCTGAAGCTCTTCAAAAGCTCTTAAAAGAGCAGGGCCTCCTCAATTCCGAGAAAACGGACCCTTATCATCAATTTTATGTCTCTGACGATCCAGAAAAATTCCGCCTGATGGGAAAAAATTTTCTGGGACGATCTCTTCCCGAAGTCAAGCATATCGATGCCGTTTCTTCCTCGAGCATGATCGAAAATCAATCAAAATAGACCTAAAAAATTGACCCAAAGTTAATTTGACAACACATTATTAAAAAAAATGCGTGAATTTTTTTTATACACATGATTAAATGCTGCCTTTCGGAGGAATACTCATGACCCATAAGAAAAGAATCTTACTAATCGAAGATGAAGAGGATATCGCGGCTCTCATCAAACTTCAGGCAGAACTCTCGGGCTACAAAATGCACGTGGAGGTCGATGGACTGAATGGTTATCGCGCTATTGAACGTGAAAAACCTGATCTGGTTATTTTAGATATCATGCTCCCAGGTCAAAATGGTTTTGATATCTGCCGTAAAATGAAAAGCAACCCAGAGCTTAAAAACATCCCTGTGATCGTCCTTTCTGCAAAAGGGGATGAGATCGATGTTATCTTGGGGTTAGAACTCGGCGCCGACGACTATGTCGCTAAGCCTTTCTCTCCCAAAGTGCTTTTCTCTCGCATCAAAGCGGTTCTTCGCCGCGGCAAAGAAACCGAAAAAACACCCAAAATCCTCTCCTTTGGCGATTTCACTTTGGAAGTCGACAGATACCTGCTGCGAAAACTGGATAAAATTATTGCCATTACCCTCTCCGAATTCGGTATTCTAAAAAGACTCCTGACCAATCGCGGCAAGGTCCTCACACGCAATCAGCTTCTCGATGATATCCATAATGATGATGCCTTTATCGTCGATCGCAATATCGACGTGCATATCGCATCCCTCCGAAAAAAACTAGGCCCTCATTTTGATTGGATCGAAACCGTCCGCGGAGTGGGATATCGTTTTAGAGAAGAGACCGCTGCTGCTCAGAGGGAAGTCGCAAAAAAATAAAGCCCCGATTTGGGGTCTCGATTGGTATAAATACGGTAAGCTGCTATGGATAATCCTATGCAGCCCCGTAGAACTATCATTCCCGTTCTGCTGACGTATTTTATCGACCACTTCGGCTTTGCGATTGTTTTTCTGCTCTTCGGCCCTTTAGTTCTCCACCAAAATTTCTTGATCGCCATCCCAGCATCGGAAAGGCCTCTTTTAGCCCTTTTCGCGCTTTTAATCTTTCCCTTAGCGCAGTCGCTAGGAGCTCCTCTTTTCGGTTCTCTTTCCGATAGAATAGGACGTAAAAAAACCTTCCTCCTTTCCATCAGCGGAACGATCCTTGGAAACGCCCTGATGGGACTGGCCCTTCATCGTGAAATTTTATCCTGGCTTCTCCTCGGACGCCTATTAGCAGGATTTTTCGCGGGCAATTTGACGCTTTGCTTGGCTTCACTTGCCGATATGTCTTCTAATGAAAAGCACAAAGTCCATAATTTCAGCTTGCTCGCTGCCGTCGGAGGCTTCAGTTATATTTGCGCCATTTTATCCGGCGACTTGTTTTCTAAATTCTCACCCAGCTTCCCTTTTTGGATCGCTGCAATCTTAGGAATTGTCAATGTGACCCTCTTATTTATCTTTTTCCAAGAAACTCATCATATCAATCACTCGACACCTTTCGGTTTTTGGAAAATTTTACAATCCTTTCGCCGACTTTTTAAAAGTAGGCAGCTCAACCTTTTCTATTCCTGCTTTTTCCTTTTTATGCTGACATGGGTTCCGTGCCTCCAATTTCTTCCAGAGCTGCTCACCGATCGCTTTCAATTTTCAGACAAAAGCATTTTGATATTCCTGACAGGCACTGGAGTTCTATGGTCTGTTTCGAACGGGCTTCTCAGCCGCTTTGCCTACTTATTTTCGCCGCGTGTTCTCTTTAGGCTGCTCCTGCTCTTGGCTTGCTTTCTAACCTTTGCAGGCACTCTGCCAAGCCCTTCTTTTTTTATCGCAGCCTTTTTAGTGACCAGCATTGCTTCAGCCTTGACTTGGACTTATCTTTTTGTGGGAATTTCTAATCAAGCCTCCCTTGCCATTCAAGGAGAAGTCTTAGGAGTGACTCAAGCGATAGGATCGATTGCAGTGATTATAGGCCTGGGCCTCAAACGGTATGTCACCTCACTTTATCCCGACCAATATTATATTTTTGCAGCCGCTATCATTTTCCTTGCGACCCTCTTCGCGGGACTCTCTCGAAAGAAAGAAAATACTTGATCCTCTTAAGCTTTTTTTGTAGAGACAAAGAACAACTATTAGGAAACAAAAATGCATCGCTCAAAAATATGCCTTTCCCTTCTTACTCTTTTTTTAATGAGTTGTGAAAGCAAAGCAGGCACAGGCGCTATAGTAGGAGCTGGCGCAGGAGCAGCCGGCGGCGCCTTGATCACAGGATCGGGGACAGGCGCCTTCATTGGCGCAGCGGTGGGGGCCACTACCGGGACCATCATCGGCGCATCCCTAGATGATTCCGACCGCCGTTCTCTAGAAAAACAAAGTCCGCGGACTTTGAAAAAAATTGATAACGGAGAGCAGCTGTCGACGGAGGATATCAAAAAAATGACTAAAGCAGGGATTAGCGATGATGTGATCATCAGTCAGATTGCAGCAACCCAAAGTGTTTTCTATCTCAGCACCGCTGATATTATCGATTTGAAAAAAGCAGGCGTTTCTCAACGTGTAATCAACGCTATGATCCAAACGGGCAACCAATAAGAAAGTGTTTTCTGGGTGTTGACATTTTTACTGTAAAACAACCATGATTGCGACAAAAACTTGGAGGACAGCAAGAATCATGGCTGCTTATATCGATACGAAACAAAAAACTGGCACTTGGAGCATGGAGAGCGTCCTTCAGCAAGTCGCGCAATCTATTGCTCAGTTTCGTTATTTGACTCGCCGCTATGCCTTGTTTCATGTTATCTTTTTCTCTTTTTTTATCTGCGAACTGATCGGACTTCTCCTCTTCTTTTCTTTTCTGGCTAAGAGCTTTCTTTTAGCGACGATCGTTGCGGCTACTTTTTTAACAGCGTTTTCCTATTTCGTACTTAGATTTTATTTTCAAACTAAAAAACCGGAGCAGTTTCTTCATCTCCGTGACACTTTCATTCAAACTTGCGAGCAGCTTTTTTCAATGAGCCCCGACCTTTACGAATCTCGCCGAGGTTTTTTACAAGCCATCTACCGTTTGATCCAGGAGCTGGAAGGTCAAGAATTTCAGTATTATCAAGTTCCCAAATCCCTTGAAGCTCTCGCTCCCCTCATTCAAAAATTTAGCGTTTGGTGTCATTGGGAAGATGTCCATCTCATGAAAGAAATTCTACACGCTTATAGCCTTCGAACCCAACTCGAGTGGGTCAAAATTCATCCGACAGATTTAGAACTCCATCGAGGACTTGCAAGTAGTTATATTTCCTTTTATAAGATCTATCAAGATCCTGCAACCCTCGAGCAACCCTCCTACTCTTTTATAGCTAAGGAATATGCCTCTGCCGAAATGATGCAAAAGTTTCAGAAAGCTGCCCATTGCGCTATAGAAGAACTGAAAATAGTTCTCCATTATACACCTCAGGATACTCTTGCTCTTACGCAGCTGGCAGAAACTTATCATGCGCTCGATCAAAAAGAGGAAGAGAGAAAAACCTATGAAATTCTCCTTCAATTTTCTCCTCGAGAAAACGATATCCGGCTCCGTCTCGGAGTCTTGTATTTTCAGTTGGGATTCGTGGCGCAAGGACTCAAATTCTACGACGATCTACGCAAACTGAATGACCCCAAAGCCGAGCAGCTCATCCAACATTACGATTTGTTCCATTCTCTCAATATTTAAGGCATAGCCTTTTAGAAGATTCTCGAAAGCAGCTTCAAATACATTTCTCCTCCTGCCTCTCGGGAAAGAAGGTTAGTAGTGATATTGAGAAGCTCACAACGGGGATCAAAAAGAAAAAAAGAGCGAGCTCTCATATTATTGCATCAACATGGAATGAAACTACGAAAAGCAGGAGGTATTACATCTAAAGCAGATCCCCAGCACAAGAAGATTTTAAAAAAATCTGGAACCAGTTTTTCAGGAAGCTAAGGATAGATAACGGATGTCATCTGTTTGTAAGATGGCTTAATAATCGAGTTAAACTGGAATTGGCAAGGAGATAATCCTTGTATTTCGGTGCAATGGCTTGCCAAGCTTGTTCTCGCTTTTGAGCCTCAATAGGGGGTAATTGAGCCCACCTATCTATTAAATCTGCAGCTAAAACATCGCGAGAAACTTCCATAAAACTATACAGTAAAATCAAATCGGCATCGGCACTTGCTTCAATCAAAGGTAATATTTCAAGCTGTATTAGTCCCGACTTTCGAATTTCACTGTTTTCACTATCGTCGGCTAGAGTCGTGCGTATTGAAGCGCAGGCCTTTAATGTTACAAATAGTTGGGGAAGGCTACGGACTCCTAGATAAGCGAGTTTCTGCAATTGATCAATTTTATGGGTCAGTTGTTCGAATTCTTGAAAACGAAGGGTATATTCTTCTGGAGATAGCTGTTTTGTCCATTTACTTTTAAACATTTTGCGATATTGCTCCCTGGGAAAAGTTCTAAGAGAGTATTGGGATAGCAACTCCTTGTCAAAACTGTTTTTAATCAATTGAGTGATCTTTTCTTGTGCTTTGCTTAGGGCTTTACTCTCAGGTGTTAAAGATAGAACTCTTTCGCTTCCGGGAACTATGCTTTTCATAATTTCTACTAGGGGCTCTATAAGAGCGGAATCGTGAAGAGCTTCCCATTCTTTAGTTTTTTCAAAAGTCTTTTCTTGACGCTCTGATGGGACCACACAGGTTTCTCTATGTTTGGGCCATGTTGATTTTTGGCATTTTTCACTACAATAAATAGCAACCAAGCATCGCCCGCATTTTTTGACCTTTTCCACATGGGTTTGACATCCATCACATCGCGTCGCGGGGGTCACATGGGAAGATGAACCTAAAAGTGAGATGCCTGCCATAAGAATAAAATCTCCCATTTTTTTCGCTAATTATAGTGGATATGTTCCTTTAGGGGATAGGCGCTTTACAGCAAAATACAGGTTTGAGTCAAATCGGAGGCTGCAAAGAGCTTTTACATTGCTAGAATCGAGCCCATCTTAAAAAATGCAATGGGAACATAGATTATTTTTCTTACCTTTCGTGTTTTCTTAAAAAGGATGACGAGATCGCAATAGCCGGCATTGACATCTTTGACTAAGGTTTCATAACAGATCTGGACGAGTTCTATTTTAACGTCAATGAGGTAAGAGCCGAGCTGGCATAATTTTATGTTCGGTTAAGAAATCAAAGTCTTCCAATCGAGGGTGGCGATCAGGATCCCTAAAACACAGAGACTGTTCGCCTTCCAATTAACCTTCTCCTTATAAAGCCACTGCCCCCAGATGTTGCAAAGGATAATGATGGTGACTGCAAAGAGGGGATAAATGACTGCATGTTCAAAAGAAGTCGAAACTTCGGTGGCCCGGATCATGAAAAAGGTGCCGACTCCATTCGCAATACCGCCTAGGAGGCCATAGAAAACTTCTCCTTTTTTAGGAATCCTTTTTTCATTAATGGCATAGACCACGGTTTGAAACAAAAATGCCACACAGAAAACCATCGGCATGAACCATTGGCATTTCGCATCATCCATATCAAACGATAGAAAAAGTCCGTTTTCGCCGGGGAAATTTATGAAAAGAGCCCGCCAGCTTAAAAAGACCAGGAACAGGACATGGAGAAAGAAAGCGGCTGTCACAAAGACAATCCAATTCGATTTCCGCTCGCTTTTAGAAGTCTGCCCGCCCGCCCAAAAAAGACCTGCGACCACGAGCATAGATCCTATCCCATTCCACCATGTATAGTGGTAGCCAAAACTTGCGCCGAATAAAAGCACCATCAAGATCGAAGGCATCACGGTCGAAGCATTTAAGGCAGCAAAAGTGAGTCCGGCAGGGCCTGTCTCGAGAGAGCGGCCGAGCGAGGCCATCATTAAAGCAAGAACAATCCCGCCCGCAATGCCAAACCATGCCATGCAAGGGCTCCAATGGTAATCGCCGCTGCGGACAGGGTTCAAAAAAATCGCTACCAAGAAGACGATGAACAGCTGGATCATCAAGAACCCTTTGGTCGTTCCTCCTGAGTCTATGCTCCTCCGCATGCAATAGTTAGAGAGGGCAATGAATAAGGCTGCAATTAGAATCAGTTGGATTCCCATGATGTAAGATCTCCTTTCAAATTTTTGACATTGTCTGGAATTGATACATATGTCGTCAAGAGACTCTCTAACGATATTTATGAAAGTTTAATGAAGCGGGAAGCTTTGTTTAAGATTCGCTAACTCTCACTTTGATAGAAATGTACTGTTACTCTGACATTTAATATGCTCTCTGGGCAAAAATACAAATAATACAGATCTGTAATGCAAGTACTCCGATCGTAAAGTTTTCATATCTCCTGCCACAATAGCCAGGAAAGAAATTTCCTACACAAAGTTGATTTCAAAATGAAATTGAAAAGAAATGATCATTAAGAAAGATAGAGAAAATCTATTGTTGAAATCATTTTTTTCTCCTTTCTTGAGAATTTAAGATTTGCATAAAACAAACCGAATATTAACATAAAAAATATAAATCCTTAACAAAAGGAGGATGTATGTCAATCAAATCAGTTAGCCACCAACCAGCAAAAGAGACCCCACCAGTTGAATTAGTGAATGCTGTTGTTGTCGATGACATTATTAAAAAGTATAAGTCCGGCATCTCTCGCTCAGAGATAATTGCAGAGGCCGAAAAGTTTATGAACACTTTGTGCGAATTTGGAGAGTATGACCCATTTTTAGCACGTGATGGCCTCTGTCGTCTTTTAGATGTGGAAATTGAAGAGGTTCAGACCCAAGCACTCCAAAAATTAAGAACCTTCTTTAACATTTTTTCTTATCTAGCATATGACGTGGTGAAGGAACAAGCTAAACATCTTGTTAAATTAGAAGAGCAATTTAGTCATTTCCTTCTATCTCCAGCACAGTTGAGTACCTCGAGGCTTCTCTTGCCTTTACTTTATTCATATAAAGATATCTTAGAAAGATTATGGCTTCTGCCCTATTTAACAGAAGATCGAGGAGTTTATGCTCGTATTGTCGAAAAACATGGCCCTAGCATGGCTAGCCACGTGGATGCTTGTTTAAGGATATATGCAAAAGAAGGAGATCAGGATGAGGAAGTCCAGCTTACGTTACAAAACATGCAAGAAATGCTCCAGAGGATTCTCCAATGCTCAACTGAGCTTCAGCAGAAAATCGCAGAATTAAAAGAAGATTTACAAACAGACATTATCCCAGGATTGGTGGGTGATCTCTGCCGAGAAGTTGGTGACACCCAGCTTGCGATTGACCACTATCAAGAGAACTTAATTGTTGTTGATATGGTTCGAAGGGAAAATCCAGACAGCAGCGAAAGGCTGGAGAAGTTAGAATATAACTTGTTTATGTATCTTGCAGAAACGTATAGATCTACGGGAGATCTTCAATCAGCAATCGAATATTGCAAAAAAGTTTTACAAAAAGCTGAGTCTCTTAAAGATGAAAAAAGGCAATTGGAATCTTACGCAGTTCTTGGAGATATGCATGCGGTTCTCAAAGAGTGCGATAAGGCCCTTGAATATCAAAATAAACGATTAGCAATCGCTGAAAAAATGCATTCAGAATTAGAGATCGGAAGAGCCAACGGAGGGCTCGGGATCTCTTATGACTTTCAAGGAAATTATGTGAAGGCCATTGAATGTCATATGAAACATTTAGAGATTGCAGAAAGGCTTAAAGAGCCTAAAGATCAAGAAACCGCACATGGGAACCTAGGGAACGCTTATCATTCACAAGGAGATTATAAAAAGGCAATCGAACATCATCAAGAGAGCTTAAAGTTTGCCACTGATTTGAAGGATCTCAGAGGGCAAATGAGTGCCAATGCCAATCTAGGAAATGCTCATCATGCTCAAGGAGATAATCGGCAGGCGGTTACATATCATGAAGAGAGCCTGAGACTTGCCAGACTTCTTAAAGACCTCAGGGGCGAGGGCTCAGCCTATGGAAACCTTGGGATGGACCATAACTCTTTAGGTGAATATGCAAAAGCAATTGAATACCATCAAAAACATCGGAAGATTACCCAAAGACTTCGAGATCGAGCCGCAGAAGCTGAAGCCTGCAGAAACCTCGCTAACGCTCATCGTAATTTAGGGAATTTAGAGCAGGCATTGAAATGTGCCGACGAACAATTAGAAATTGCTATGAGATATCATCTTCGCTCGGAAGAAGCAATGGCTTATGGCTTAAGTGCAACAATTTTGCTTCAATTAAACCACTTCGAAATAGCCATTCAGCAGTTTCATAAGCAAATAGATATAGCCAAAGATTTTGAAGATCGCGATGCCCTTGAAGCAGCCTATAATGGCCTAGGAATTGCTTTTTATGCCCAAGGAAAATGCAGAGAAGCCATCACTCATTACTCATCTGCACTGGAACTTGCAGAAAAGCTCAATGATGTGACAGGGAAAGCCGGCATTCTGAGCAATTTGGGGTTTGCCCATGAAGACCTTAACCAGCTTGATATGGCTGAAAAGAGATTTAGAGAAAGCATCGAAGTTTATTCGGAACTCCAGCATCAGCTAGGAGATAGTAATCAATGGAGAATTACTCTATTTGAAGGTCAGGTTAAAACATACATGGGACTAGAAAGAGTTTTAGATAAGCAAAAGAAGTTGGAGGAAGCACTCCAAATAACTGATGCTAGACATGCTCGAGCTCTCCTAGCAGTTCTTTCCGGCAAGAGATCTACCTCGACTCCATTGCCCTCTATCTTCCTCTCCGCAAAAGATATGCAAGCTCTGGCAAAAAATTTGAACACCTGCTTTGTGGCTTATTCTATTTCTTCTTTGGCTGAGGATCGTGGAGATCTGAGAGTCTGGGTTGTGCCACCAGAAGGCCAAGGTGAAATTAAACAGATAAATATCCCTAAAGAGAGCTTATCCGATGATATGCGAGATGCAACTAAAATGTTGGAAAAGTTTCCCTTTATTAGAGATAGCCGGGGAGCTTCTGAATATCCTACTCTCGATGTCTTAAAAGAAATGCAAAATCTCTATCGCGGAGAAGCTAATGTGCCTCGAGGATCGATTGACAGATTTAAAAATCGTTTATCCGAATGGTACAAGGCTCTAATCAAACCTATTGAGAGTTTTTTGCCTAAAGATAAGATACTGACAATTATCCCAGATGGCTTTTTGTCGCAGATCCCTTTTGCTGCTTTAAAAAATGACAAAGGCGAATACCTTATTGAAAGTCATCCTATTTCTATGGCTCCTTCTATGAAGGTATTGCAACTCTTAAGCTCGAGCAATAAAGATTTGTCCCAAGCTCATTGCCTTGTCGGGAATCCTAAAATATCCGACCCTAAATTTGAGGATCTTCCCTTATCTGCAGTAGAGATTCAAAAAGTCAAAGATATTCTAAAAACGAAAACTGAAGATATCTTATCACTCGGAGAGGCTACAGTTCTTCATACAATTGAGAAAATGCAAAAAGCACGCTGGATCCATTTAGCTTGCCATGGCTTGGCTAGTAAGACATTGGATCGATATTCCGTATTTGAAGGTGTGTTTAAGCTTGCAAAAGATGCACGCCATCCTGATGGAAACCTATATTCTCAGGAGATTGCTTCGCTAAAATTAAAGTCAGAACTAGTATTCCTGAGCGCTTGCTTTTCAGGAACAGGCAAAATTCAAAATGAAGGCAGCATAGGTGCAGTGTGGTCTTTCCATACGGCAGGAGTTCTTTCTGTGATCGCATCTCATTGGCGGGTTCCGGAAAGCGCGCTTACGATTCAAATGGTTGAGGAATTCTACTGTAGTGCTTTAGGGAAAAACAAAGAAGGAAAAGAAATAGAAAGAGTCAATAAAGCAGAAGCATTGAGACGAGCTATGATGAAAGGTATAGAAAAAGAAAGGGATAACCCTCACCGATGGGGATGTTTTTTTCTCTCGGGCGCAATAGAGTGATAGGATTAGATAAGAAATAAAAAAAAACAAAATAATTTAAAGGAGTTAATTATGGCAACAATTACTTTAAATAGAATTGCATTAAGCGCACAAAATATCAATAAAGCGCTTAAAGATGGTTTTGATGTTGATAAAGCGCGGCAGGAGGCAAAGCAGCTATATCAGGATGGAGCTTGTTTAATTAAAGCTGAGCTTAAACATGAACCCCTAATAAAGGAGGTCGTTGATCCTGTTGTTGATGAACTAGATAAAGCAATTTCATCACGAAGCATTCAGCATAACTTCCCTTTACATCGTACCTTAAGTAAGGCCTATCGAGTGTACATAGAACTAATGTGGTATCAATGTTGGCGCCAACGTCAGTTAGCTACGGATAAGGGGACAAGGAATGACTTGATTAATCATGCCAAAAAGAATTTGTCAATCTTACCGCGAGATTCCCTGATTGCAATCAAATTTGAATATCGATGCGCCCAGCAAGCAGCAAAATGTTTAAAACCTAGCGAGAGCGTTTGGAATGATTATCTCAAATCAGGTTTGAAAATTGGAGAAAGCATTTCAGGAAAAAACATACCTGGAATGATTCTCGGCTTAGGGGAGCTCATTCAACAACTAAGGCTTAATTTTGTTAGGCCTTGGTATCCTGATGTCCATACACTTCGCTGGGACTCGACGCGCATCCAAACTGAGCAAGATTTCAATCAACTATTTAAAACAAAAGTAGAAAATTTCTTAAAAAAAGGACATAACTATACGCTTTGTCTAGCTGTTATTTGTAAAGAATTAATAAAAAACAAACAGGTAGATGGAAAAGCGCGTGACTTGGCCTTTGACCATCTTATTCGCCTTCTCGATTTAGAGGATCTTAATATTGCAGATCACAAACATTTATCACGAGTTTTTGATTCCTTTCCATTAAGCAAGTTAAAAAAACTAGCAAAAAAGCTGGATAGATACTATGAAACACGAATTCTTACTATCAAATTTCTAGGAACACTCAGTCGAAAAAATAAATATGCAAATCTTCGTGCAGAGTGTCTGAATGCCTTAAAGAAATACGCTAGCAAGCCTCGATTTGAGCCCGTTAAGAAATTCTTAGAAAGCAAATTTGCACAAATGCAGGAAACTAGCGAACGTGAAGAAGCGCTTGAGGATGTGATTGCAGCGTTATCTGAACAAGCAAAAAGCGAAGCCAATGAAGAAAAGCTCCGCAAAGCTCAATCAGAGTATCAAGCAATTCAAGAGCAAAAGGAAATGTATAAAACACTTAAGCAAGAATTGCTAACAATTGAGTCCGAAGAGAACAAACAATTAGATTCATTTCTTTTGTGTGATCAAGCACGAAGCTCTAAAGCGTAACGTCTTAATAACATGGAGGAATAGATAGGTTTTTTATCTGTTCCTCCTTGCTAGCAACATGATCGGATTATCTTCGCACATTTTTTCTGTCCATTTTTCTATAACAGTGCTTACGGAATTCTATCGCTGACCAAGCTCTCGAAAAAGTTTCAGCTTCAATATTGATTGTTCTCGTTATGTCTGTACCACTTAACAGGCAATACTTCTGCAACTTCTTGTGAAAGTTACCCAGCGAGAAAGGGCGATCTTAGCAGATAATTGAAGTTATGTCAGAAGTTAAGCAATACGAATTTTTGTGCTTCTAGCTGTGCAAGGACAATTTTTGAGGACAAAAAAAGGGTTTGTCTGTTCAATAGAAGAAATACTATTAAAGGGGCCGCATGAGCAACATCTTCGTTTCCACTTGTCTTGTTCTTTTAGCCACTCAAGGGGCCATGGTTGCGCCGGAAAAGCTCTCTTCGCAAGAAGCGTTTTTCTTGCGCCGCGTCACAGAGTTTTGGAAAGACAAAGATTTTGGATTGGTCAAGAAACAGATTGAAGATTTTCTGGCTGCTCACCCTCAATCGGCTATCCATGACAATTTGCATGCCATTTTAGCGGATATCCTTTATCAGGAACGCGACTACAAAAGAGCCTTAGAGCTTTATGAGAAACTTGCTGATGTATCGCTGCAGCAAAAAACACTCACACGCAAATCTCAATGCCTTTACCTCTTGGGTCAGTATGATGCCGTCATCGGAAATTTAACCGCTGTTTTACAAGGTGAGGGGACGTCTATCGAGTCGAAAGAAGAGCTTCAATTTTTACTTGCCGACTCGCTCTTTCGTAAACTCCAAAGCCTCGAAGATTCTGCCCATCAAAAGGAGCTTGCTCTTCAAGCAAGGCCGTTTTTATTAAGCCTCTATGAAACAAGCTACAAAGAAAAAGTTCTGCTCCCGCTAGCCGAAGTCCACCGCATCTTGCAAGAAAACCCCGAAGCCTCTTCCCTTTATGTCCTGCTTGCAGACAAAATGCCCGATAAGAAAGAAGAAATTTTACTGCAGGCTGCCTCTCTTCAGCTCACCTTCAATAAGGACAAGGCTATCGAGACTTATCAACAGATTGTCGACCTGGGAAAAACAAAGGCGCCTGAAGCTGCCTATAATGAACTCCTTTTGCTTTTCCAAGAAAACCGTTTTGCCGATCTAGTCCAGCGCGCCTCTATCCTTTCTTCGCATCTGGCAGCCGATAAAAAACCTTTATTTGACTTCTGCTTAGGTCGCAGCTATTTTAAACTCGAAAAATTCTCTGATGCAGCAGCCTATTTCGAAAGATACATCCAAGAAGAATCTGAAAGCACCTCTTATAAGCGCGCTGCCTTTTTGACACTTATTACCTGCTCGCAAAAAATTCAAGATCCAGACCTCTTTGACCGCACCTTGGAACAATTTCTTGCGGCATTTCCCCGGGATGAAGAAGCGGGTAAGGCCCTGCTACTACATGCTCAAACAGCCTTGCAAAAGGGAAGCGCCGATCAAGCCACGGCGGATCTAGGCCGCCTATTATTGGAATTTCCTGAAATCCCCGAAAAAGAGACGCTTCTCTATGACCATGCTCTTCTGCTTTCCAAGATTCAAAAATGGGAAGACAGCCGCGACGCTTTCCTAGCCTACTTAAAAGAGTTTCCTGAAACCTCCCGCTCAGATCTCATTTGGTCCTCCATTGTTCATTGTTCCGTGCAAGAGCTGAAAGCAGCCTCTTCAGAAAATCTCTTAGCGAAAAAAGAGCAGCTGGCAAGCGACCTTTTGCAAGCGCTCGGCAAACCCAATCTCTTTACTCCTGAAGAACAAGCAAACTACCGATTCTTAGCAGGCCAATTGCTCTTTGATCTCAAGAATTTCCAGGAAGCTCTTAACGAACTTTCTCTTTTTGCCACGCAGTATCCGGAGCACTCTTCGATCCCTGAGGCGCTTCTCTTGCAGGCCCATATCCATCGCGAATTAAACTCACCGCCAGAAATTTTTGCCATCATCGCAGAAAGAGCCCTTGCAATCGCAAAAGACCCAGAAAATAAAACAGCATTGCGGCTGCAGCTGTTTAATACTTATCTCACCACGAAAGAGTACGACAAAGCAGCTGAGCATCTCTACCAATGCCATTTGATCGATGGCGTCGCTATCCAGCAGGAAAACGAGCTCTGGCTCGCCCATTATTATTTTGAAGGGGCCCAACAAGGCAATGCCGAACATGAAAACCGGGCTGTGAAGCTTTATCAGAAGATTTTAAAAACCGACGATCATCTTGCTGTCCATTTTGATCCCGCGCAAACTTATCTGGAATCTGAAGTCATGAAATTTGCAGAGCTTTTGCAGCCTGCCGCCAAAAAACAGCTCTTAACCTCGCTGAGAGAAATGCAGGTTCAAAACAGCTCCCAGCCTTGGAAACTCGAGCGGCAAACTCTTTTTGAGCTCGGCAAGCTCTATCTTTCATTGAATGAACCCGACAACGCCTTAAAGTCCTTTGATGAGCTTATCGCCCCCGCTGATGCTGCTCCGACCTATATCTCCAACGCCGCTCTTTTGGAAAAAAATCGCATTCTCCTTGCCCGCTGCCCCGCCAGCGATAGGAATGAATCCAATCCTACCATTACAAACATCTTATTAAGTTTGAAAGATTTGCAGATTCAGAAAAAACTTTCCTGCGAGCCGCTCCATTTAGAGGCAGCCCTCGAATATGCCGATATCCGCACCCAGATGTCGTCTCCTGAGGCGCGGCGCGAGTCCGCTATATTTTTCTTGAACCGTATCAAAGATGATTTCAATGCCAAAACCGATCCGATCTCGCAAGAATATCATGAGGCCCGTCTTCGCTTTCCTGAAAAAGATCACCTATTCCAAAATTATATGAAATGCATTGAAGCTGAAATTTTCTGCATCGAAGCCGAGCTCGCTAAAGAATTGAACGATTTAGACAAAGCCCGGAGATCGGAAGATGTCGCGCTTGCGCTTTTACAAGAAGTTTTACAAGCTAGCCCTATTACTCCTTACTTAAAAAATAGAGCGCAGCTCAACCTGAAAGCCCTAACACAGTAACGATGAAAGATTCTCTTTTTTTTAAATGCTTGATGGTTTCCGGGGCAATCCATGTGATGGCCATGACAGTGTTTTTCACGAGCCCTGTCCATTTCCATCCTAACTTTTTTACCCATCTGGGTAAAACCCCGCCCACTTCTCTAGAGGGCGAAGAAATTGCCCTTTTAAAAAAAGATGCTGTCCTAGAAGAAGCTTTTCGTGATTTTGTCGTGGTTTCTCCTCACCAGTCTCTTGCACCTTATACAGGGAAAGCTGCAACTGCCCAGGAGCACACTGCCGCTCTCGAGCAATCTCCGGCCCTTGTGAAAGAGCAGCATTTGGTGCTTCCTGAAATGCAGGACCTTGCCTCGGTTTCAAGTCTGCCGGTAGATCCCCTGACAGACTCTCAGGATCTTCACGATCCCGAGATCTCTGCAAGCCTCTTCCACCCTCCGCTGCATCTAGATCAGCCGCCCCTCTCTATTGAGCCTCTCCAACAACAAGAAAATCCTTTTGAAAGTTTGGTGGTGCAAACGATGCCCCAGCAGCAAGCTCTCGATCCCGAAAGCACACCGGATTTTGAATTCCTTCCCTCTCAAGAAAACTTCCATGCACCTTTGGGCTCTTCCACGGCGATACCTTCTCCTCAGAGGGGCATCTCCAGCGACTTTTCATTACTTTCAAAAGAGCAGCCTCTTTTAGAAACGGAGGTGCCGATCGCGCAAAAACCTCTTCCATCCTCTTCCCTCAGTTTAAAACCTCCAGCCCCGATCGCGCCCCGTTTTTCTACGCCGGCCTGCCTTTCTGCTTACGGTATCCCGCAGATCAGCAGCCTCGAATGGAATGATGCTTTCGATGTCGATATTAAGACTGTCGCCAGGGAAGAAGGGGGTTATCTCTTCTCACTCACTTTCCTCCCCAAAATCGACCTTGCTCAGCACCGCTTAAAACAAAACTACTATTTTATTCTCGACCGTTCCAACTCGATTGAAAAACACCGCTACCAATCTTTTAAGAGAGCGGTCTCCCGCGCTATTGCATCCTTGAGGGAGGGGGACCATTTCAATATCCTTATTTTTGATTCTAAAATTGCGCGCCTGAGTGAAACTCTCCTTCCATATACCAAGAAAAATCAGCGGCTCGCCGAAGAATTTTTAGAACGGCAGCCTCGCGGCCATTATGGAGCGGATGCCAATATCTATACCTCATTGGGTAAAATCATCCCTGCAGAGGTCAAAGAAGATGAGACCTACACGGCCATCTTGATTTCTGACGGTGACACGACTGTAAAACCCGATAAACAACGCAGCTTGATCAACGCCTGGCTCCAAGCCAACCGTGGAAAAGTCACTCTTTATACAGCCGCTGTCGGACAAGACAATAATCTCTCAACCCTGGATTTACTGAGCACCGTCAGCCGCGGCTCTTTGCTCTATTCGGATACTCATACCGGATTTCCCCGCAAACTTGCAAAATTAGTCCTCACTATCCGCTCGCCGGTCGCCAAAGACATGTCGCTTTCCATCACACCGACCGACCCTTCAGCCCGCCTCCAGCTCTATCCTTCTTCTTCCCGCCTCCCTTATCTCTTCAGCGATCACCCGTATGTTCTTTATGGCACGGCGGATAAACTTTCCGATTTTACTCTCTTGTTAGAAGGTAAAAACAATGGTCAACTGCTGGCCATCAAAAAAACCATCTCCTTCTCCAAGGCCAAACCCGGAAATCGGCTTCTCTCCAAACAATGGGCTGCAGAGCAAGCTCGTTTATTCTATGAACAGTATCTTCAAGAAGGCAAACCTGCACTTCTTGAACAAGCCAAAAAACTTCTCGCCGATGACCTTACGCGTACTCGGCGGTAAATTCCGCGGCCGGCCCCTCCAATCTCCTAAAGGCACTCAAACCCGTCCCACCACCTCTATGCTCCGTAAAGCCGTCTTCGATATCTTGCAGCCGTGGATTGAAGATGCCCATTTCCTCGATCTCTTCGCCGGCAGCGGCGCGATGGCCCTCGAAGCCCTCAGCCGCGGGGCGAAGCACGCCTGTATTGTGGAAAACCATCGAGATGCCCTCCGGTGCATTAAAGCAAACCTTACCTCTTTGCAACTTGAAAACCAAGCTACCGTTTACCCTTTCGACGTCTTTGAGGCTTTCAAAAAACTTGAGAAGAATCGGGAAGTCTTTCAGATTATCTATGCAGATCCGCCTTATCACAAAAAATCGATCTATACCGATCTTCTTTCCTATTTTGATTCTTCTTCTCTTCTTGCCCCCGGAGGCACTTTATTTTTAGAAAGCCTCCATCCTTCTCCCTTTGAACCGATTGAGCTCCAGCATCTTGTCCTTATCGACCAGCGCCGCTTCAGCACATCCCTGTTGCACCAATATCGATATGCACGCTAAACATACAGTATGCAAAGAGCCTTACTTGCTGGAACCTTTGATCCGCCTACTTTGGGACATCTTGATCTGATTGATCGGGCTTCAAAAGTCTGCGATGAGCTCATTATCGGCGTCGCCCTTAACCCTGCAAAACAATCCTCTTTTAGCCTGCAACAGCGAGAGGCCTTGTTGCAGAAACTAAAACCGCAACTAAAAGTCACCTCTTTTGCAGGACTGACTGTCGAATTTGCTAAGCAGCATCGAATCTCTTTTTTGATCCGAGGATTAAGATCCATCAACGATTTAGAACGAGAACTGCAACTGGCTGTGACAAACAAGCAACTCAGCGAGATCGAAACGCTCTTTTTGCCAGGCAATCCTCTGTATGCTCATATCAGTTCGTCGCTTATCCGTGAGCTTGCTTTTAATAACATGCGGCTGCATCAACTCGTGCCTGCTTTGATTGAAGAAGAAATCTATCAACGCTTTTGCTTGAAAAACTAACTTTTTGTCTCTTGGCTAACTGCACGTTTTGTTATTGAAAAAATATTTTTCGCTAGAGACCTGGAAAGATCGGTACAATTTTTTCTTGTCATTAAAAATTAAAATTCACAATATGAACAAATATTAAATGGATACCTTTAGGTAAATGTTTGGCAGATAGAAAACGGAGGAAAGGTGCTATGACTTGGAATTCCAACAAACTGTGGCCGCTTGCCATTATGCCCGTGATCATGTACTCAAGTCTGAAGGCTGACTCAGCTACAACGAATGACGAGCAAATTGCTCCTGCTTCCTATAGATCAGATTCTGCAGGTCTCCTAGCCTACGGAAGCGTGGCTACTAACGACAAAATCCCAGCCAAATATCAAACTCCACCTACCAATACCTCCAATGAAAACCAGGTTTTTGTCTCCACTGTACGCACAGAAGTCCAAGACGGCGTTAACCTTTTTGTTACAGCAGATGCGCTCTACTGGACAGCAAGAGAGCAAATGACCGGTTACGTGATCGAGAGTAAAGACATCGACTTTACCGAGGGAGCGCTTGCGGGGATAAGAACCCTAGGACCTCATGCTAAATTGAAAAATTTTGCGACGGAGTGGAATTGGGGCTATCGAGTTGGTATTGGCTATAATTTTATGCATGATCAATGGGATCTTTATTTCAACTGGACCCATTATCAACAAAATACCACCAGCCGCGCGAACGTTAAAAACTCGGAGCAGCAATTTTTTGCGACCTGGATGCAAGTCTCCGAAAATGCAGAGAATGCTTGGAGCATTTTCCCTCAGCACGCGAAAGGGAAATGGAAGCTGCATTACAACACCATCGATATGGAGTTCGGCCGCACTTTTGGTTTAGGAGGCCATTTGATCTTCCGACCCCATTTAGGACTTCGCGGAGCTATCATCAATCAAGACTTCGATATTACCTATAAAAATCTGCTGGAAATCCGAGGACGAACACCTTTTCCTAAAGCCAAAGTCGATCTCGATAATGACTTTTGGGGCGTGGGCCTGCGCGGTGGAGTCAAAGCGAAATGGATGTTCAGCCGAGATTGGGGTGTCTTTGGCAATTTTGCAGGCTCTCTCTTGTGGGGACGTATCGAAAATAAAACCAAATTAGATCAACCTGAAGGTGGGGGAATTTGGATCGATGAAAAGCATCACCGACAAACCGTGAAAGGAAATCTGGAGATCGCTTTAGGTCTCGCTTGGGACTATTACTTCTCAACAGCGCAACATCCAAACCGTTACCACTTAGGCTTGACTTTAGCTTGGGAGCAGCTCGTTTGGTTCCATCAAAACGAAATCGATTATTTCCCCACTCACCTCATTACAACTCATAGCTTCAAACAACAGGGTAATCTGGGCTTATCGGGTGTAACACTCGGTGCAAGGTTTGATTTTTAATGGCATGCAGGTAGAAAGTGACACAAAAGACAAAATTTATGAATCGGATGAATAATGTTAGGAGGATTCCTATGCAGTGGAAGCTGAACAAGATATGGCCTTCAGGAGGATTGATTTTAATCACCGGTATCGCCCAGTTGCATGCTGATGCTTCAAATAAAAATAGCAATGGCTGCGATCCCATGACTCCTGCTCAGCTTTCCGTCTTTCGTCCCGTTGTGACAGCGGAAGCTCTCTTCTGGAATGCCCGCCAAGAAGGTTTGGTTTATACCTTAACAAGCAAAGTTCCTGTTCCACCTCCTGGCGTAGATCCGGTACTTGATTTTGCAGGCGCCTGGCCTGCCGATTTCTCCTGGGCCTCCCAACATGCGAAAAACAAAACCGTTCCTTTCGGCTGGGACTGGGGATTTAGAGTCGGTCTAGGCGGACTTTTTCAAAAGCATGGCAATTGGGACCTCATGTTGACATGGACCTGGTATCGGCAAAGCGAACATTCTTCTATTCACCAGACGGATGAGAAGATTGTCGCAGCTCCCATGTTGAATCCTCTAACCGATAGTTCATGGGCTACAAGCGCTAGAGCTCGCTGGCATTTACATTTTGAGACCTTAGATTTGGAGCTAGGCCATGCCTTACAGATCAGCAAGAAGTTTTCTTTGCGTCCTCACGGAGGACTTCGCGGAGCATGGATCCACCAACGCTTAAAGACACATTATGACAATGTGGCTGTCGTTGCTCGTGCCCCCGCTGTTTTCAAGGAATTCGACAACAATTACAAAAATAACTTTAATGGAGCTGGCATCAGGATGGGTATAGAGCCCGACTGGTCCTTTGCTAAGCATTGGAAAGTTTATGGCGATTTTTCTGCGTCCTTCCTCTACGGCCAGTTCTTGTATAAAAATAGTGGAAGCAGCTCAGGGCTTGATCAAGATCAATACGACTTACAAGTCGGTACGAATGTCGTGACGGGTCCCGAGATCAATGTTCAAGATCATATCACTTCAACAGCGATTAACTTTGATATAGGTCTGGGTCTTTCTTGGGATTATGCCTTCTCTTGCAATAAGCGGCATCTGACTCTGATGTTAGGATACGAATATCATCTCTGGCTTGACCAAAACCAAATCAAGACCTTTGTCGGAGCTCTAGGCGGTGGTCGACCGATGTCCTTTGATAAAAGCCGCGGAGATTTGAGCCTGATGGGATTGACTTTTGGAGCAAAGGTAGCATTTTAATCCTCTGATGAAAGAGATGAACCAAATTAATTTGATTTAAATTTAGGGGTGATTCCTATGGATTGGAACCTGAGAAAAATTCTTCTGATGAGTGCGCAAGCATTGACGATATCGATCATTCAGCTACATGCTGCAAAATCAAACGCCAATGCAGGGAGCTCATATCCACCAGCCAAGACCAATGGTAACACAACAGCTCCGACAACTTCTTCCTGCCCCCACTATTTTGCATTTGGAGATGCACTCTATTTAAAAGCTCAAGAAGATGGGCTCGATTACGCTGTTATTGACAAATCTCCCGTGATTGCTTTTGATGATGCCTCAGGTCAGTCGCCTCAACATCACGGCAAGTTTAAAAATGGCTCTGCTTCCTGGGATTGGGGATTTAGAGTAGGACTCGGATATAATTTCAACTTTGACCATTGGTATGTGGGTTTAAGCTGGACTCAATTTAATACAGAGAATACCCGACATTCTTCCCCCAACCTTGCAAAAGAGACACTTTTTCCTACACGGACGGGGGGTGTATCTGATGGCGGCCTTCCTGCAGCCCCTCTCTTTATCGTCTATTTTGCTGATAAGGCAAAAGCTCAGTGGGATTTGCATTATACCACTCTGGATTTAGACTTAGGCCGTTATTGCAAAATCAATCGATTCCTCTCGCTCACACCCTTTGTTTCTTTAAGAGCCGCAAAAATTCTCCAAGATTTCGATATTACTTATACTAATCCCAATTATTTTACTGGCGGCGGTGTAAGAGTGTTTTTCCCCAAAGATAAAGTGGATATAACGAACAACATGTGGGGAATAGGTCCTCGATTAGGGCTTAATACCCATTGGATGTTCAGTCCTAACTTTGGATTCTATGCCAATGGATCGATCGCTCTGCTTTGGGAAAGATTCCATGTCAGTACCAAAGAGACACAAACTCTTCCCGATGGATCTCATTTCGTTCCTATGAACGTCCATGAAGGCGAGCATGAAGTGAACTTTAACGCTCAAGTTGCTTTGGGATTTCAATACGATCAAGACTTCTCAGAAGGCAAATACCACCTCAACTTAGGTATAGGCTGGGAACAGATAATCTGGTTGGATCAAAACCAAACCTATCACTTTTTAAATACAGTGAACGTCAGCAATATGCAAAAAGAGCACAGCAACTTCAATCTTTCGGGTGTTCGCTTAGGGGCAAGGCTCGATTTCTAAAAATGCGTTCCCACATAAGGGCCAAGGTGCAATCCTTGGCTCTTTTTTCTTGATATTTGGGACATGCATTTCACCCATCAGTGACAGTCAAAACTGAAAGAAAATAAATGTATCAAGAGGCCAGCTTCATTTTAGAGGGCCTCATCCTGGCTCAACAGTCGACAGTCTCTTCACATCGTACGAAAGGCAAGTTAGCTTAACTTCTTCCCGTTGTCCCATTTGCTTTCGGTGCAGATGCCTTTAGCATCGAATGCCTTTTTAACGCCATGAGGCTGATCATTGACAAAGTGCTGCAAGGCCATGGGTTTTCCATCATCGTAGTATTTATTGAACTTGCCATGGCGGAGACCTTCTTTGTATTCGGCTTCGAAGATGAGAACACCTTCCTCATTCCAACGACGGGAGAGGCCTTCGAGTTTACCCTGGATATAATGAGATTCATGGGCAAGCTTTCCATTTTCGTGATAGCTTTTCTCATCGCCATGCTTTTCATCTTGAAGGAAGACGACTTCAGCAAGGATCTGCCCTTTCGGATAAAACTCTTGAAGAAGACCCTCTTTTTTATCTTGCTTAAAGGGGATCTTGAAAAGGACATGGCCTTTCGTATCACAGACCTGGCAAAGCCCTTCTTTGAGTCCATTGACATAAGGCGTTGAGCTGACTTTATTGCCCTTTTCATCAAACTCCAACGCTTCTCCTTCGGGCTTTCCATGAACAAAGCTCACTTCTAAAGCTTTTTGCTTCTCAAACCCGTCTTTTGAGGGATAGAAAATTTGATGAAGGCCATGCCGCTCATTTTTTTCATAGTGGTAGACGAACTCTCTTCCATCTTGCATCCGTTGAAAAAATTTGCCGCTCATTTTTCCCTCTTTATACCAAGCTTCGGTCATCAGATTGCCTTCTTCATCCCAGACAGCCGACATGCCATCGAGCTCGCCATTTTTATAGTGTTTGACAGATTGTGTGGTCCCACTGGGGTAAAATGTCTCTGCTTTTCCCTGCATTCTTCCTTCATTGTCATAATGAAGGAGTGAAGCCAGCTGCGGCTTGGCTTGTTTTTCTTCGAGACGGTAAAACTCATGATGGTCCCCAACTGGGAGTCCTTTTTTGAAATGCTGCTGAAGACGCAAAGACCCATCTTCAAAAAACGTTTCGACAGAGCCGTCGGGCATATTTTCTTTGTAGTGGGCTTTCATTTTAACAGCCCCATTCGCATAAAACTGCTGTTCGACGCCCTCTTTCTTCCCTTCGACAAAATGGATAAAATGTTTGGGCCGTTCTTTTTCATACCAAGAGTAAGCTTTACCATGCGGAAGATCTTTTTGATAGTGGACTTCGGCAATCAGCTCTCCTCGCTCATTCCATTCGCGGTGGATACCTTCTTTGACACCTAAAGCATAATGTTCTTCTGCTTTGGGCTTTGCATTCCCATACCACTCCCGTTTCTTGCCATCGAGTTTCCCCTCGACATAAAGCTCTTCCGATCTTTTTTCTCCATTGGGATACCAAGCTAAATGGAGCCCGTCTTTATTCCCATTCTTGTAAAGGGACTTCAGAGCCAGTTTGCCATCTTCATACCATTCGGTATATTCTCCCTCTCGACTTTTATTTTGATAGAACCCTTGTCTTTTGAGCTGGCCTGAAGGGTAGTATTCTTTCTGAGCGCCTTCCATGTCCCCGACAATATAGTTGAGGTCATGCTTGAGTTTCCCATCGTCATACCACTCCTGAAAAGAGCCGTCTAATTTTCCCTCTTTGACACAATACTGCGCAATTTTTTGCCCCTCTGCATTCCATTCTTGGATGGGCTCGAGCAGAGTGCCTTGCTGATTATAGAGAGCAAGGTAGCTGGGCTTTCCATTCTCATGATGACGTGCATGTTTTCCAATCGGAGAGCCGTCTCGGTACTCTCCTTCCCCGATCAATTTACCCTCTTTGGAATAGAAAAGCTCTTTGCCCTCTTTCTTCCCGTTTTTGTAAGTCATCTTGTAAGCTTCTTTTCCATTGGGATGGTATTTGACATGCGTTCCCACAGGCTCGCCGCGCCTGAAATCTTGGACTTCGATCATTGCATGGTCTTCCGAGTAAATGACAACAGCAGGATTTTTCCCATCGGAATCCAGGACCCCTCTTTCATAATGGCGCACCGCTTTAAGTGCTCCATTTTCATACCATTCGGTCGCCTTGCCATGGGGCATTCCCTCCGCATAAGTCACTAAAGTAGCTTTTCCACCTTTGGGATAATACTTGATGAGTTCACCCACAATTTTATCATCTTCGTACTGGACCTCTTCAGCTTTGCCTCCCTCTAAATGATAGACAATCGAAGACCCATGCCGTTTCCCATTTTTAAAATGGCAAACTGCTTTGACTTGATTCGTCGGATAAAAAAGGCGCATTTCTCCGTCGAAAACGCCCTTCGCATAATGAGCGACTTTTTCTATATTGCCTTTTTCATCAACCGTGATTTCAACGCCGTTGGGAATGAGAGTCAATTTTCCCTCTGCGTCCTTGGTAGAAGTCACATCCGATTCCATCTTGACCCTGCCGCTGGGGTAGTAAGAAATAAGTTTAACCGCCACGGCCGGCTGGTCGCCCAGCTCCTCATAAAAAACAACCTTGGAAGGCTGCCCGGAAGGGAAACGTTCTTCAATTTTAGCTTTCCAGTGAGGCTCTTGCTGCCTAGGATGATCCATGGAAGGTCGTTTTTCCAAAGCCCCTAAAGATGAAAAAACAATGGAAAAAACTAAAACAACGACAGATGCTAGACGCATAATGACCTCATGAAACCCTTGAGGATAAACAAAAAAAGGGAAAATGGGAAGCTCTTATGGTCACCCTCAAAATCTTATCCCCTCTTGGGAAATAGGATAAAATTCGTATAAACTTTTTTAACTTAGCTTTGCTATCAGTTGATAAGCGAACTTATTAATAACTTGATTGAAAAATTAGTCCTTTCATTAATATTATTCGTGAAATTTTTGAGGAGTCTTTATGACTTTAGGATCCCGTTTGAACCTCAGCCAGCTCACATCCCCGCATATCAGTTTTGCTCAAGTTGCAGCTTTTGGGGGACTGACTAAAGCTATTTCTCTCCTCTCTTCTTATGTTACTCGAGATGTTACCCATCAAAAAACCGTCCGCCTATTCTCTCATATCGCGGGAGGAGCTTTAGCATATGGAGTGACACGATTCTTACCCCTTCGAACCTGGATCTCGAATTTCCCCGAACCTCTTTCCTGGCAAGTCGCAGCTGCCACTACATTCACTATTTATTTGTTCTCTTTCGGCTCAACGCAAGCGGAAAAACCCTCAGAGCGATCTCCTAAAGCTAAGCAAGCCACAGATGGCAACTCTGAGGCAGGCACTTCACCTGTTGAGTTGCAACGACATCCAAAAGCTGCCCCGAGTGATGCTTTGCAAAAACAACTACGAGACGAGGAAACTAAAAACAAATCTCTAGCAGATACCGAGACTGACCTGCGCAAACAATTGCAAGCTAGTAGTAAACTAATTGATATGAACGAAACCAAGCTGAAGTTTTTGGAAGAGGAACAGAAAGCAAGACGGGCTGAAATCGCACAATTAACAAAAGATCTCGAATCAGCAAATCAAGTGGCAGCATCACGGGCTGAAAAATCTACAATAGCTACACCTCAGAAGGCCGTAGAATACCTCTCGTCCACAACCTCTGTTGACTTACAAAAACATCTACGAGAATCCGAAAAGAAAAATCAAACTCTTGAAGATGAGGCGACCAAGCTAAGGGCACAACTTCATGCGTCTGAACAACAATTAGAACAAGAGCTTGAGCAACACCAATCTCTACTTGAGCAACATTCAAAATCTTTTGCAGAACAAGCTCATCTTTTAGAAGATAGTTTAAAAAATTTCGAAAAACTTCAAGAAGTGTATAACGCTACTCTAGAGCAACTGGAAGGGTCCGAGAAAGCAAATGAAGAACAGCAAGCACAGTGGAAAGCCTCTGAGAAACGACTGCAAGGCCAAATCTCAAAGCTTGAAAAAGCAGTTACAGCATTCGAACAAAATGTAGCAAAACTGAACGAAGAACTCGCTCAAGAACGTCAAAAAAGAGCCCAAGCTGAAGCACAAGCCGGGGCTATTCAAGGTCAACTAATGAGAAGAAAATGAGAGAGTATCTACAGGCATCACAAGCCCCCACTCCAACTCTAGCATGGAATGTCATAGAAGCTCATTTGCGTGCAATAGCTAGAGCTCATCCTGAAAATGTGACTAAAGTGCCTGAAAGACCCCGTCTTCAAAAACAAAAAAATATGAAAAAACTTGAAGAGCTGAATATTTGGATGGAAGTTTTGTTAGCCTACAATGGTCTTCAGAAACCTCTTCAAGTGGTAAAAAGAGCTAACCTAGAAGATGGGACAGGTTATGAACTCTGTGCCCTTATTTCTCTCTGTAGACCCGACTTGTTAGATCTAAAAACAGTCGATCCCAACTCAAAACGAATGTCAGCCTAGGCTTAAAAGCTCTTGAAAAAGCCACCGGCAAACCATCTCCCCTAGAAGAGAGTGATGAGGGGGAAGAGGTACTATCCATGAATACTTTATATTTTGAAGTCACAAATTTGGACGCCGATAGAAATATCCTCAGAGCGATATTCGACATCGCAAAAAGATAAAAGCCGCTCTCTAAAAATAAAAAAACGCCTTTGTTGTCAAAGGCGTTTAATCAACTCGACAATAAGTCAGTAAGACTTACATGAAGAATCCAACCCAGCAGAGTACGATACCCCAAATGAGAGGGACGATTCCGCAGAGTTTGTTATAGTGTTCGTTTTTAAAGTACATGTCGAACAGCATTTGTGGGGCAAAAAGACCCAAAATACCACGAGCAACCATGACCCAGCCTAACAATGTAACTAACATTGGGCCGTTCCATCCCCAAAGGTCATATTGGCTCAGAACAGTCAAACCGATCCACAGATAGATGACTGAGCTGAAATAGATAAGACCTTGAGAGTTCTTAACAGAGTTCAGTACTTTTTCAACAGTTTCAGAGTAAAGCAATTTCCAAAGTCCTACAATGACTAATAAAGGACCAAAGATACTTGCCAACCACATAGCAGCGTTTTGCATTCCTTCCTCCTTATGCTAACGGGTTAGAGTTTGTCACCCTAATCTAAGTCGCACCATAAAGATTAAAGAAATTATTTGTCAATGAGCTGTGTTAAAACATTTTTTTAAATCGCTATTAATGCCTGTAAATGTGAGAGTTAGGCTAAAAAATAATACCTAAAAACCTTCTTTTTTGACCCTCATAAGGCCTAGGCGTGAACGCTTGAGCGGCGTATGTAGCGGCCCATGAGCTCCGCTTTTTGGAGGATCAGGCCTTGCATCGCAGCTTCGACCTTCTCTTTGGTAGCCCCCGGCTTTAACTTTAAAACAGACTTCAGGGCATAAAGCTTAAAGAAATATCGATGCTCCCGATCGGGAGGGCAGGGACCTTCGTAGTGCTCTTTGCCTCCCGTGCCGGTTCCCTGAGTACCGGGGGGTTTTGAGTTTTCCTTCAGTAGACGAGTGTCGGGGGGCATATCATAAATAACCCAATGGACCCACATGTGATCCGGACGCACAAAGGTAGGTACATCAGGATCATCCATGATTAAGACTAGAGATCGAGTCTCCGGCGGAACGTCGTAGATTTCTAGAGGAGGATTAATATCTTTGCCATCGCAAGTATAAACAGACGGGATGCGGCCTTCATTCTTAAACGCGGAACTGGAGAGCTTCATAGGTCATCTCCTTTTGTGAGCAGTGTAGCTCGTTTTTCTAATTCTGCAACAGTTGCTTATACTCTTTCTTCTTCGGCTTATCAGGAATCACTTCGTTCAAGGGAGCAGGCCGTTGATCGGAAAATTTTATCTGCAAGGGCTGGCGGAGATCCATCCAGAAGTGGTCTTTACGTCTTTGAAACTCAATGATTCCTGGGGGCTCGACCCTGCCGTTCGAAAGAATTTGAAAAACCAACTGGTCTTTAGACTGATGGTTCCAAGAGAGGGTCTTGACCCCTTTAAGTTCGACAATGCGATTGCGTAAGATTTTTTCACTAGTCTTGCTCTGCACTTTGGCAACCTCTTTGCTGAGCGAAAAGGTGACTTCAAAATCGGTCTGAAGGGCAAGGGCCTCAATTTGCAGCTCCTGAAATAGGTTTTTAAGCTCGTCGATCTCTGCTTGCCTCCGGTGCTGGGCTAGCAAATCCGTCAGCGATGAGGCCCCCCATCCTGCCAGTAGGCCGATGAGCGCCAAAACAATGACAATCTCCAGTAAAGTGAGCGGCCTACTCCTTTGTTTCACCATACTGTCTTTTATCGAGCTTTGGGATGAGCTTGGTTATATTGTTCTAATCTTCCGGACGTTACAGCGACTTGATTTTGGCCCTGCACTTCTTGGATGGTATAATACTCGCCCCAACCGTCTTTGATAAACTTATGAATTTGCTGCGAAGAGATCAGCCCTGAGTTTAAAACGCATTGCTTAACCATATCTCGCTCCTTGCTGGTATCACCGGCAAGTTCCTGTGCGGTCTTGGTTCCTTGCGTAATTTCAAGGTTTAAAATATCTTCTAGCTTTCGTGCCCCTTCTTCAGATGCAAAAGCTTTTCCCTTTTCAAGGGTCCCTTTGAGGTTGTAACTGACAACTCCCCCGATAAGTCCGATGAGGAGGATGACGATCATGATCTCAAGCAGCGTGATAGCTCTTTTTTTTCTCATACTATTCCTTAGGTTTGTAACCTGAATTTTAGGACTCATTTTATAAAAGGCTGCTGTAGATTTCGAGGCAATTTTTGAAGATGTGTTCCGTCCCTAGCTACGAACACGCTCAAAAAATAAACTTAAAATTTAGGTTTGTAAAGCGGAGCCGACATCTGTCATGGGGATTAAAATGGAGAGCAGAACAAGGCCTACGATAAGCCCCAGCACGAGGAGAAGCACCGGCTGCAAGAAGGCCGTGAACTGCTGCAATTTCTTCTCGAGATTCTCTTCGCAGATGTTGGCGATATTTTGTAACATAAAAGCAGTTTTCCCTGTCTCTTCGGCAATTGCCAGCATTTGAGGAACGATCGAAGGGATTAACGGAGAGGCTCTGAGCTCATGGCTCAAAGGCTTTCCTTCACTGACCTGTTTTCCCGCCCTGACAATGACTTCTTCTAACAGACGATTCTTCATAACTCGCTGGGAAAGCTGCAGCGTTTGTAGGATCGGAAGCCCCCCTGAAAGGAGTAAGGAAGACGTCCGGCAAAACCGAATGGATGCTGCCTCGCGCGCAAATTCCCCGACGAAAGGGATTTTGAGGACCACGCCATCTAATTGCTGACGCAGCGCCGGATGGCGGAGCATTAAAAGAATCAGGGTTAAAAACAGGACAACCCCCAATCCCAGAAAGGCGCCATGGGTCAACATGAAATCGCTGGCTCCGAAAACAAATTGAGTAATCGGATGAAGGGTGCGTCCTTCAAATAAGTTCTTCATGGAAGGGATCACGAAGAGAAGAAGGCCAAAAAACACTAAAACACAAAAACTTCCTAAAAAGAGAGGATAGGCCGCAGCTGAAAAGAGCTGCTTTTTCAATTTCTGCTGCCGATGGAGCAGTCCGCAGAGCTCTTCGAATACGAGAGGGAGGGAAGCGGTCTGCTGACCGGCGCTGACCATCGCAATATAAATAGGATCAAAGGTCTGAGGATAACGGCCCATGGCCTCGGAAAGAGACAGCCCTGTTTTAAGGGCATCGCAGAGATCCATGAGAAGAGGATGGAAGCGATGGTGGTGGTATTTTTCTTCGATGATCACAAGGCTTTCATAGAGGGGAATGCCTGCACGGAGAAGCTGACCCAGCATCCGGGTAAAATCCAGTAAAAAAGGAGGAGGAAGTCGGATTTCTTTTTTCTTCTCTTCGTAAAGATCTAAATCAATGACGAGAATTTGTTCTTTACGGAGTCGCTCTTTGGCTGAAAGGATAGATTCGGCATTCACCACACCGGTGATTTTTTTACCCGTACTGGAGAGAGCTTCATACCGATAGAGGGCCACGGGCTATTCTCCTTCGTAGCCGCGGGTGACGCGGAGAACTTCAGCGGAAGTCGTTATACCGCGTCGGACGAGATCTGCCCCATTACCCCTGAGCGGGACCATCCCCTGCTTTAAAGCGACTTCCCGTAATTCAATGGCATCGGCGCTTTTCAAGATCTGCTGCTTGATAGCGTGATTCATGACCATCAGCTCATAGATTCCGTGCCGGCCTTTATAGCCCAGGCCGAAACAGTGATCGCATCCTCGGCCTTGATAGAAAGGCTGAATCTCATCGATCCCGAGGTCTTGGCATTCAAGCTGAGTCGGCAGATAACTTTCACGGCAATGGGGACAGATCGTGCGGACAAGCCGCTGGGCTAAAACTCCGACAACCGTGGAGGAAAGAAGATAACATGCGGTTCCCATCTCCACTAGGCGCGTTAGAGCCGAGGGAGCATCATTCGTGTGAAGAGTGCTAAGGACGAGGTGTCCGGTCAAGGAGGCTTGAATCGCAATTTCAGCCGTCTCTTTATCCCGGATTTCTCCAATCATGATGACATCGGGGTCTTGCCGCAGGATATGTCTAAGCCCCGTGGCGAAATCGAGATGGATCTTGGGGTTGACGCCCACTTGGGCCATGTTTTGCAGCTTATATTCGACAGGATCTTCGATCGTCATGATGTTGACTTCAGGAGAGTTTACATCATTGATAGCGCTGTAGAGAGTTGTCGTTTTGCCACTCCCGGTCGGACCCGTCACGAGGATAATGCCTTCGCTGAGCCGAATCAATTTATTGAACTTTTCCAAGACCTCAGACGCCATCCCGAGACGATCGAGGCCCAGCACAATATTGCTTTTATCTAGAATCCTCAGAACTACCCGTTCCCCGTAGACAATCGGAATCGTGCTGACACGGAAGTCGATTTCGCGGCCGCCGATTTTAAGTTTGATCCGCCCATCTTGAGGCAGGCGTTGCTCGGCAATATCGAGTTTGGCTAGAACTTTCATGCGTGTAATGAGCTGTGTTTGGAGCTCTTTCGGAGGGAGATGGCGCAGCTGAAGCACTCCATCAATGCGGTAACGGATGACAAGCCCCTGTTCCGACGGCTCGAAGTGGATATCAGAGGCCCCTTGCTGGATCGCTTCGGCAAGCACGATATTGAGCAGCCGGATAACAGGGGAATCTGCCGTCTGCGCCAATAGATCGTACCCTTCTGTTTCCGTAAGATCGTCCGAGCTATTTTCTTTAAGAGATGCGATCAGCGAGGAGGCTGCATCCTCCTTTTGGTGATAGCACTGCTCGATCGCAGCTTCAATGGCATCGCGGGGAGCGCAGAGTTCCTTGATTTTTTTTCCTGTGAAGCACCGAACGGCCTCAAGACTTTCTAAATCGAGAGGGTCTTCTAAGGCAACGATCAGCAGACCGTCTTGTTCATCGACGGGAAGGGCTCGGCGTGTTTTAGCCAAGCTGTAGGGGATAAGTTGCGTTTTTTCACGCACAAAAAGTTGATCGGAGAGATCTGTGACGTAAGGGATATTGAATTCTTGACAAAGGGTCTGTGCTCTATCGCTCATGGGTAAAGAACGTTTTTAAGCTATGTTTGAATAACTTTCTGGCCGCTTTATCTCGGGCTTCTTCCACGGCGATCAAAAACTCAGGGATGTCTCCAGGTCTTTTTTTGAGTTCTTCCGTGCGGATTCTTCCGATTTCATCTTTTGGATCATAGACGATTTTAGGGGTAATGAAGAAAAAAAGCTCTGTTTCGTGATCTCGGAGGTGGGTCGTGCCAAAAAACCTGCCGATCAAGGGAATATCTCCAAAGAAGGGAACTTTTTCTTCATGGTCCACACGGGCTTTGCGGCGCAGCCCTCCCAGAATCACGGTTTCTCCATCTATGACGCGGACTTCGTTTTCCAGATGGCGGCGATCCACATCCGGCCGGTTGTGCACAGGATCGGGTTTTGTCGTGTCGAATGAAATATTCGTCTTCAGAGTGACAGCCCCTTTTTCTTCGCCTGCCTCATCAGGCATGTGGATCGTAGGATTGAGGATGATATTGATACCGTATTGAGCCCGAGAAAAAGATTTTTCAAAGACCACAGTTCCATCGCTCGCATTCACGGGCGCTGCACCGTTGTTAATCGAAAGCTCTTCCATGATGGCAATCGTTGCGGGGGTTTGGTTAACGGTGATCACGGAAGGAGCGGCATTAAGCTGAATATCGTCTTGAGTCAGCAAGAAATTGTAAGCGACATCAAAATGCGGGAAATATTTCGCATGCGAGCCGTGGAAGAAAAACTGCAGCACCCCTTTGCCGATCTCATCTTTCTTGTGAAGATGGATATGTGGGGGTGCCTCGGGGGTATAAGTGACACCATTCGTAGGCCTGCCGAGCCTCAAGAGATTAAGTCCGAAATTATTGTGGGAATTAATTTTTCGTTCAAAGAGCAGCACCTCGATTTGAACCATTTTTTTAGGCACGTCGAGTTTTTTCAAGAGCTCTTTAATTTTGCCCAGCGTATCACGCCGGACCGTCATCAGAACGGTGCCTGTCTTAGGATCCGGGATGAAATGGCCGGGGACATTGTGTTCCACATCGAGCTTTGTCGCTAGGCCCGGGTGCAAAGGAGGAGGTGTAATGACTAACGGTTGTGTCGGAGGATAGCCTTCTGGAGGAGCTTTGGCTCCTTGGATAGCCGATTGGTAATTCAATTCTGTCTCTTTGGGGACTCCTTCTTGAGCTGCATAGATCAGCGAGCTATAGACTTTCTCTAAAACCTGGGAGAGGTCGGTGGGGTCGCTATGGCGGCAGGTATAGAGGTAAATCGTCATTTCGGAGGGGTCTTCTAACTGATCTTCTGTTTCTTTGACGATTTTTTCAGCTCGATCAACGCTCTCTTTAGATCCAATAAAAACTAGGCTATTGCTATGCGGCAAGGCAAAGATCCCTAGACCTTCTTGCTCGGCTTTGGCAAACGGGGCGCGGGCCTTCTCTAAGGCCTCGCTGAAAAAAGTCGTTAAGATTTTTTCCATTTCTTTGATCTGAATCTTTGACACATGGACGACGCGGGTAACTTTTCCTCCGTGGCTTCCCCAGACTTTGTCGTAAAAGTCGATCAGCTTTTCAACTTCTCCTTTCACGGCAACGATAGCGATCTTGTTGCCGAGCTGATGCACAAAGGTCTGTTTGTTATCGGAAAATTTTTCAAAGAACTGGAAAATCGTTCTGACTTGTTCAACCGGAGGGATCATCAAGTAGCAAATACGAGTCCCCTCAGGAATAACAGCGACCTGCTCGGGGCGATAAGCTATCGTTTGAACAGCGCCTAAATCGAGCTTCAATAAGTAAAGCTGCCGCGCATAGGTGTTGAGTTTTTTCATCCCAAGACCGTTATGTTGAAGCATCACTTCCAACAGATCCGTCCAAGATTGGCGAGGAATCGGTATGTTGGAGTAGAGATGGAGTTTCATGGCTGCAAACTCAGGGGGGATTACATAAAGATAATCCGGGGAGCCGTACTCCATCACGAGCTGGCTGAGAGGAATCTCCTCCTGATCCCAGAGAGAATAAGATTCTCCATCTTGAAGACCTTCTTGCACAGCAGTCTCGCGCCAAGATTCTTCGAGTTGCTGTTTTTCTTTTTTGAGGCGGTTGACCTCATTAAGAACTGTCCGAAAAGCCTCTTCACTCGCCTCTTCACGTGCTAAAGCTCCTGCTTGGGCGTAGGCTTCTTCCAATCCTTTTTTTAAAGCGGCGAGCCGGTCGTTGAGAAAAGCGACATCCGTATCTCGAGAGACATTTTTTTGCGCCAAAGCGGCCTTTTTTTCAGAAATCGATTCGGCAGACAGCAAAAGGGGCAAAAGAGCAAGGACCCAGTACTTTTTCACGGCTTGGTTTCTCCATCGCTATTCTGATGCTGGAGGGGAGGTGCCGCTATCTTATTTTTAGCGATCATTGAAGCCTTAGAAGCTGGATGGGGCTCGTGTTTACGAACCGGCTTTTTCTCCGTATTCACAACAAGGGAAAGAGGCTCGGTCTCTGTTCGCATTTTGTCAAAAGAACGACCTTTCAGGGTAATTTTGCCTTTGGCGCTTTCAATTTTTTCGAAAATGAACAGCTCGCCTTGAATATCATGAAGGAGAAAAGCTTCCAGATCGCCAGCAGTTCTCAAAGGACGCCACCTGCGGTCGGTTTTAACCCACCAATCCCCCTCTTTGACAATCACGCGTCGCTTCCCGAGTTGGCAGGTAATTTCAGAAGCAGAACGAGGCCTGACGGAAGTAATCACCTCTTCTGCCTTTTGGGAAGCTTTGGAGCCTTGACAGAGCGGAATAACGACCGATGATGAAACATAGCCGGTGGAGTCCCAGACTGCAATTTTCAAATCTTTCGAAGTCACAGCCACGAGTTTAGCTAGGGGGGCATCTTCTAAGATAGAACTGCCGATTTTCCACTCGCCCCCATCCCACCAAAGGGTATCTCCTACGGAGAGAAAATAAATTTTTTCGTCGATCTCAACTTTATGCTTAGAACTTAAGTCTCGATATTCTTCTCCGCCCCATTGATTCAGAAAAAGATCAGGCGCCCACATCTTCCCTTTCTTGAGCGATTGGACGTAGGCTTCCTCCTCTATAGCGGGCTGAAACAGGGAAGAAGGCGCTAGGATGATCTCTTCTTTTTTATCTGGGGAAGTTTCGATCTGGAGTAAAACGTCACTGCCCGTCAAAGAAAGAGGGAGGATGCTTAAATCGGTCGCTGCTTCGCTGAATTGAAAGCCTGCCCCTTGTTTAGCGATGAAAAGTTTTTGACCGGAGACGAGCTCTTGCTTGGCCCCCGAACTTTTAAACCCCAGGTGGATTCTTGATAAAATGCCACTGTCGGGGCGTGTGTTTTTTCCCAGTAAAACTAGCTCTTGGACTAAAGGCTCGAGCTCGGGACTTACCGCTTTGGCGGAAATAGCAAAAGACCCTTTTCCAATTTTACTATAATCGAGAGAAGGAAGAGGGAGAGACCTCGGAGAAAGGCGGACCTCTCGATCCTGCAAGCTTAAGACAAGGAGCCAAAAAATACAGAAGAGCAGCGTTGCGAGTAAAATAACGCCATGCGCTAGCTGCAGATATTTCTCTCTTTTAAAGTTGGAAGGGCTCAAAAGTTCCATAACTCACAAAGTGTAGGAGATTGAGGCAATATTTTAAAGAGAAGGCTCAGATCTTACGAATTAATTTTCGAACGATGTTCCTACTTGTCGGCGTTACATTGGGAATTTCTAAAAATTAAGGATTTGTCGATTAACTCATTGCAAAAAAAGATTATTATTTATTAGGTTCAGGTTTAAGAAGGGTCTAAGGAAATAACCGGGTCATTAAGACATAGTGTCCCAGCTATTTCCTTAAGATCCTAAGGAACGGAGTAAAAGTATGGTTGATAACAAGAAAGGTGTATCTGTGAAAGAAATCGAAGAGTTTACCAAGAAACATCGCTATGAAGTTTTCTTCTGCATCTTGTTTCTTTTAGCTTGCATCTTTGGCATCGTCGGCTATTTTCGGGCGGCTTGGAATATTTTCTTCGTCATGGCCGGCGGAATTTTAGGCGTCATATTCCCCGCTAATGTTTCTTCCTTTTTGGAAATGATTTTTAAATTCGTTTTCAAACAAGATAAAACCCTTCAGATTGTCTTAGGTGCAGTCGCTCTGATTATATCGATATTTCTCTCTTTCCTGATTTTCCTTGTCGTCGGCCTGATTGGCGGACGCATGATGCATCTCATGGCGATGGATTTTTCATCGAAGAAATGATGTTTTCGCGATGCTTGATATAATCGAGCAGAGAGATCTCTTGAGTCTGAAAGTTTTCCTGGATTAAGCGGTAGGCTTCAGGATCATATGTCTTAGACGCAGGCTGCGCACCTTGCCAGCCTGCATTTGTTTTCAATTCACGCCAGGCGGCTAGCTCACCGGCAGGAGTCCCTGCTGCTGCTTCGAGCATGGCAATACGGAGCAGATTATAAGCATAGAGAATGCATCCATGCCGGACAATAGCGCTCTTTTGTTCCCAAAATCCCTTGTCTGCATCCATCGACGTTTTCAACGCTTTAGCGCTAGCTAAAGCTTCGGCCACGCGATGATCAGCCACTAGGAGTGAGCATTGAGAAAAATCTTTATAGTAGGGAGAAAAATCACCGATTCTCTTCAGTACCGCCTTCGCATAACTCGTCGCGAGACCGCTTTCACTGGAACTGAGAAGTTTTTGGGCGATGGCTCCGTCGTACTTGGCATGCAGTTCCGGATGTTTGCGTATAATCTTTTGAAGCTGCATGAAAATGTCGCCTTTACTTCCTTCCCAGCGATGATAGGCTGCTTCAGCAGCTAGATAATCGACCTGCGCATCCCCTTTCACCCACTTCGAAAGAATCATGAGGCTGACGAGAAGAAAGGCAAAGATCCCTGCAAGGATCGAAAGATGATCTTTGATCCAATCGATGCTTTGCTTTTTAACAAATCCGAATTTTCCAAAAGGGACTTCTTCCATATGCACCTAAGCTTCGTAAGACTTGCATCTGCCTCAGGATCAATAAAGTAAGAAAAAGCCTAATTCAAAAAGCAGACTTCTACAAGTTGTAGCATTTAGGATAACTCACGACTCAATAACAGAAAAGAAGATGTTATTTGAGGGGCCGAAGATCGGCTTTAGGTAGGTCGGGTATATATTTCTTATATCCCCATAACGGAAGAAGGAAAGAGGCGCATTTTTTTGCTAAAGAATGAACATTTTGATCTATAAAATGGGACGGCTTCACCTCAGTTCTAACCGCATTGCCGATATATTTTAAACCTAACCCTAAACTGGCGATACCAATGATGCCTCTAAAGTAGCCTAGGGCAATTCGACTGGCGCACGACGCTAAATCGATGCCGATGTCGGCTAACGACTCTATTCCAGCGATCCCGTGCAAAGCTTCCTTCACCGATTGAATCAGAGGTTTTATTAGAAAAGTGCCGCATCCTTCTCGGATGAGAAGTAAACTTCCTGCAATAGAGCTGATATGGATGATGAATGGAGAAGCGATTTGACGGCCTACAACTATTCCGCCTACAACCAATACGCTTGTGCCTAAGAGCGAGTAACTTGCAGACAATCGATTCATACAAGCCGAAGCAGCAAAAAGGGCGCCAGCAGCAAGAGATATCTTGAAAATACCCTTTAACAAGGGTGTTGCTTCTTTCCGAGCCTCTTCATAATAAAGACGACCGTAAGCATTCCTTCCTTTAGCTAAATTATAAGCTGGAATAAATAAGCTTTTCACAATATTAGTCATAACAACTTCTAATTATTATACATTATTTTAAGTTAATTCGACATTAAAAAGCTTTTTGACAATGCATTGATTTTAAAGAGCTTATGTGAAAATTTCAGAACGAAGGGTTATTTAAATTTTTTTAGAACTGTTTCCATTTGATGGAGGGTATGCCGAAGCATAAACTTCTCTTCAACAAGTTTGCAGCCGGCTGCACCATAAGACTCTCGAAGATGAGGATTGGAGGCTAGCCGTAAAACAGCTTCTGCAACTTGATCAGGAGATGAGGGCGGGACTTGAATGCCTGTTAACCCTACTAGGCAAACTTCAGGAAGTCCCCCTACAGAGGTGGTAATCAGAGGCTTTTTTAAATAAGCCGCTTGCAAAGAAGCTTGAGAAATTCCTTCATGCGCAGTACTGAGAAGGGCAAAAATATCGAGCGCTGCCATCGCAGCCAAGGGCCGGTCGAGGTGCCCTGTAAAGATAACCTGCATCGAATCATCCACTAAGTGGCGATAATGGTCGAGGTAACCGCCTCCCACAATGACCCATTTTAAATTCTTTTGATTTTTGAGCAGCCGGGCGGCTCCGATGAAATCTTGGATTCCTTTCCATGAACGAACAACACAGACAGTTCCAATCAAAATATCGTTTTCTTTTACCCCGAGCTTGTCTCTAAAAGCCTTCACTTCCTCGGCCGCAATTTGAAACGGCTCCACACCTGTCGGGACGCATTGAAAGCGAGAAAGCGGCAGCCGAGCTTGCTCGGCAAGTTTAGGAATAATCCCGGACGAAGTCGTGACAATAAAATCGGCAAGGCCTCGATATAAAAGCACCGCATTGAGGCCTCCGCGTACGGGAGTCGATAAGTGCCGTGTACGGATCACTTTGCAGCCGGCAATTCTAGCTGCCAACCCTCCGAGCCATGCATCTAGAGATGAATGGGTGTTGACAATGTTAATTTTATGTCGGCGTATGATCCGAAGGAGATTCCAAAGCGCTAAAAAAGCCGAAGAGCGGCGAAAATCGATTTCATAAACCGTAAAACCTTCCTTCCGCGCATAATCGATTAACTTACCACCCCGTACAACGGCAAAAACAATATCATGGCCTAGCTGCCGGAGGCCTAGCGCCTCTTTCAGTATCCGAATTTCCTGGCCCCCCCATCCATTGGAGCTTTCAGTGTGCAAAATGTGCATTTGTTAATTCCTGTAAAATGCGGCGGTGGCCGGAAGAGAAGGGCAGCAAAGGCAGCTCCTCCCATCTTTTCCAAACGAACCCTTCCAAATTCTTTTTTTCAAGCGCTTCGTAGCGACAAGGATAAAGGGTCACATCATACCGTGTAAAGCCCTGTTTGACAATGGGAAGTTCACTCAATTTTCTGAGGGGGAGGTTGAGCGGGAGGGTGTCCTTTAAAGGGGCGTAGGGAAACTCATAGAGTCCCGCCATTATTTTACCTTCTTTCTCTTGCCGGACCAGAATTTCATTTTGATAGTGAATAATCGCCACTTGCCGCTCCAAATAAATAGTAGCCGCTCTTTTTTTCTTAATCGGCAGCTCTGCCGTTTTTCCCTCTCGATACGCTCTGCAATCATCGATCAAGGGACACTGCTTACATTTAGGCGTGCGCTGGCAAACTTGAGCGCCTAGCTCTATGAGGCCTTCCATCGTCACCCAGGGCTGCTCATCGGAAAGAACGGCCAAAGCCAGCTCCTCATAGTGCTTGCGCTGGGTAGAGTCTTTATCCGAGGCAAAAAAGCGGGAAAGGACCCGGACTACATTTCCATCCACAGCTGCGGCCTTCGCCTGATAGGCAAAGCTCAGGACAGCTCCGATGGTATAAGGGCCAAACCCTGGAAGTTTGGCAAGATCTTCTGCGGCCCTCGGAAGTTTTCCACCAAAATCTGCCATGATCATTTGAGCAGCGCGATGAAGATTCCTCGCCCTGCTATAATAGCCGAGCCCCTCCCAAGCTTTAATGATCTCTTCCAAAGGGGCCTCAGCAAGAGCCTGGATAGTAGGAAATTTTTGCAGCCACCGGAGGAAATAAGGGATCACCACGGTGACCTGGGTCTGCTGGAGCATCACTTCCGAGATCCATACCCGATAAGGAGTGCGGTCTTCCCGCCAGGGGAGATCCCGCTGATTCTCTAAAAACCAATCTCTCAGTTTCTTCATGGGGAATATCGTAGCATAAATCATTCTCCGTGCAAATCATCTAAAATATTTTTTATACGTTGGCACGGTAATTGCATTCATTCCTTTCTGAAATACAGAGGAATTATTTATGGAAAATGAAAAATGGACAGAATTACACACTCAACTTCAAAGTCTTATGAAAAAAGAAATCGATATGATGCGGGAGCTCCTCGGGAATTTGCACCAGGAGGAAATGCTGATCATCCGGAAAGACAAGACCTGCTGGAATCAGCTGATGGAAGAGCGGGCCCATCTGATCAGCCAGCTGAGCGATTTAAGGCAAAATCGCATTCTGACCACCGAAAATCTGGAATCGACCGCCCAAAATACCCATCATGCACCTCTAGAAGAGCTTCTTCCTCCTGAAAATGAAAACAGCTGGGAGCTTCTGGCATTGCGCGATCAAATGCTTTCCCTTTTAGATAGGATGAACCTCCAATGCAGCAGGAATGAAATGTTGACTCAGCTCGAGAAACATCAGTCGGCTCTCCAACCCCTTCCGGAAAAGAAAACAAAAATCTCTATTGCGACCCTTCCTCCTGAAGATTATAACATTGGGAATGATCGATAGAGCAGCTGGAATCCTCTACGGACCTTTGGAGCACCATTTGGACCATTTGGCTCCTTTCTGCAGTTTATTGCAGATTCCTTTGATATTGACGGAAGAAGAGCTGGTTCAGAAAGCTCGGCTTTACTATCCCGATTTAAACATCCTCCACTGGGATTGTCTAGAGGCGCCTTTTAAAGCGGTTCAGGCCTTCGATACCCTTTTCTACTCCACTCCCCGCATCTTCTTCGATGAAGTATTTTTTATAGCTGAAGCCACTCTTGGAAAAAAAATCAAAACGATTTGGCTTCCTCACGGCAATTCTGACAAAGGGCATGCTTCCTATTTCATGGAAGGATTAAAAGACGAACAGACTCTTCTTGTGTACGGCCAGAAAATGGTCGACTTTCTTGCCCAAAAAAATATCCATAAACCTTCCTATCGCATAGGCAACTTTCGCCTTGAATATTACCACCGGCACAAGGCTTTTTATGATTCCTGGATCCAAAAGCTGCAATTTCCCTCCCAAAAAACCATCCTTTACGCCCCCACCTGGCAAGATGGAGAAAGATCTTCGTCCTTCTTTTCTGCCATCGATCCTCTGATTCTTCAGCTTCCCTCCGATTATTTTCTCCTTATCAAGCTCCACCCTAACCTTGAAAAAGATATCCGATGCCAGCAGTTCATCCTTCAGCATGAACATCTTTCGAACATCCGATTTTTAACTGGATTTACACCCGTCTATCCACTCCTGGAAAAAACCGATATCTATCTGGGCGATATGTCTTCCATCGGCTATGATTTTTTAACTTTTAACCGGCCGATGTTCTTCTTCAACCCCGCCGATCGGAGCCCTTCTGATCCCGGCTTATACCTGCACCAGTGCGGCCGCTGTTTAGAGCGGGAGGATTATCCTAAAATTTTTGACATCCTCCGGCAAGATGATCAATCTCATTTGACACCGGTCCGTGCAGAGACTTATGCTTATACCTTCGGAAATCAAAAGCCCTGGAAGCAAATCCAAGATGAACTATCACTAAGGTAAAGCCGCTTGACATCTGAACGCTGGATCGCAATCCATACCGGACTTCCCCATTACTTAGACCACCTGGGCATCTTATGCATTGAGCTAGGACTTACCCTCCTAGTGACGGAAGAGGCCACGTATGAAGCTGCGCGAAAATTTTACCCTCAGCTTCAATGCCGGCTTACCACTTTAAAAGACTTATCTTTGGAATATCTGGCCACCCATTTTGATGTGATCTTTGAATCAGGCCACTTATGGGCCCTAGAGCTCCAGCCTCTATTTGAACTCCTCTTTAATAAAAAGATGCGGATTGTCTACTGTCCTCATGGAAATTCGGATAAGGGACATTCACAAAAAAAGGGCATTCCCAAAGATATCTCGCTCGTCTACGGCTCTCACATGATGGATCATTTAAAAAAGACCGAAAGTATCCTCGCTCATACGATTCTCACAGGCAACTACAGATACACTTATTATCGGAAGCATCAAGAATTCTATGACACGGAGCTCCAACATGCTTTTAAAGGCAAATTAACCTCGAGCAAAAAAACCATCTTCTTTGCCCCTTCTTGGCCGGATGGAGAAAATCGGTCGTCCTTTGCAGAATGTTCTCGCGTTCTGGAGGAAGTAGGAGAATTTTATAATGTTATCGTTCGCTGGCATCCTTTTCTGGAGGAACTTTTTCCCGCAGAAATAGAGAAGCTGCTGGGACAATACGAAAAGAGAGAAGACATTGTTTTCCTGAGCGGCTTTCCTTGCATCTATCCCATTCTTAATGCTGCTCACGGCTACTTAGGAGATTTTTCTTCGGTGGGCTACGACTTTTTAGCTTTCAATAAACCGCTCTTTTTTCTCGATAGCCATTTTGGAGCTCTCTATAAATGCGGGCTGCAGCTAGATTTGAATCAACATTTAGGCCAATCGATCCTCCGATATGAAGACTCTTTTCATCAGCTAAGGCAGGAGACTTATCGGTACGTTTTTGGAGAAGAGAGAGAAGGAAGGAACATTCTGAAAGATCTTACAAGTTATCTGGGCTCCACCGCCGGATAGAGCCCCCTAGATCCATTCTGGGATCCCTTCTGGATCAATTATGGATGGCAGCCGCAGCCAGGTTTTTTTGTTTTTTCAGTTTTTTCTAAATCAACCACATCCTCAGCTTCAGCGACTTCTTCCGTTATCTCCACATCTTGTTCCTCAGCTTCTTCATTGGCAGAGAGAAAAGACATTCCGCAAAACATACACAGAGCAAGAGCTAATAATCTGAGTGTCATGATGAACCTCCATTTTTTATGCGAAGGATAGAAAAAAGAGACTTCTTCGTCAACGAGTTTACTCAACGTGCGAGTCTAAGAAGGATTAAACACCCTCTAAGGGCGGAAGAACCGAGACATAAGAAAGATGATCAAAATTCCCCATCAAGGGAAGAGCATCGAGCTCATAAGAGGATGAGCCTTCTCGTAGAGGATAGACTTTGGTCACCTGTCCGACTCGGAGGCCTGCAGGAAAAATCCCATCCATGCCCGTGGTGATAAGAATGTCGCCTATTTTGACTAAAGCCATTTCTGGAGAAGACGCTGCATCGATAAGCTTTCCCGATCTAAGATCGCGGCTAGGGCTTTCCTCATCTTCAAAATCGCAATTAAACCCGACCCCTTGCAGCAAAACCTGTCTAGAGCGAAAGAGAGGGCTGCGCATTCCTCGCATTTCTCCTTTCGCCAGATAAAAACTTTCTTTGCCCCTATGCAAATTTTTAACCATTTGGCTCAACTCTTTTCTAAGCGGCTGATCTTTCGGAATTTCTTCGCAACCCTCGATAAGCTCGAGAAGTTTTCGCGCATGCTCTTCCATCACACGTTTTTGTTCATTACCCCTCAAAACTCTCACCGACGGCACAATGCTCGAATCGGTGATAAGCCTGACTCTGGAGCGGTGCTTTCCGACATATTCGACAATCCCTAGCACGGAAGTCCCCAAAACCACAGGACTATTTTTTGCAATCAGAGTCTTACCTAAGGCTTGGTTCGTCGTCTCGCCCAAATTAATCCAAAAGGAGCTGTTCCAAGAACCCGACTCGCGGAAAATCACCTTCCCAACAAGGGCCGGTGCATACAGGTCGACCAAGCGGAAAATTTCTGCTTTCCTTCTCTTCGCATAAGCTTGATCCTGGGCAAAATATTTTAAAAGCTCTGCTTCCTCCACAGCTAATTTCTCGAGATCGACTTGGGCTTTTAGTAACTCCAATTGGTTGCGGAGGTTGTAATTTTCCAGCCGCATCGAGTCGATCTCTCGTTGGACATGAGGAGAGGCACCCCCGGAGGGAAGGATCGCAGCCAATTTGAGACACCGTTCTTTCAGATGAGAAAAAAAATGCCAGGAGGGAGATAGCGCCGCAACCGAAATAGAGCGAAGCCTATCCGACGCAGAACTAGGCAGGCTGAGCTGGCATAAAATAAAAAGGGCAATGAAAATATAGGTGTAGCGCTTCACAAATTCCAGCATACGATGCTCTACTTAAAAGAACAAGGCTTACGCCCCGACTTCGATCAAAGCATGGACAACGGCTGTAAGATTTTGGTCCGATAATCCAGCGATGTTGATGCGTCCGTCCATCGTCATGTAAATGGCAAAGTCTTTCTGCAACCGCACGACTTCTTCCTTTTTCAGGCCTGTAAAGCAGAACATTCCGACACGCTGCGCCAGAAACCGGTAATCTTTTTGACGGGAGCGGGGCACCAGCTCTTCGACTAATCGGTGGCGCAATCTTTCGATCCGCTTATTCATCGCTTCCACTTCTTGCTTCCATATCTGTTTTAAGACAGGCGTTGAAAGAATGTGGGCAATGATCGAACTTCCATGACGCGGTGGATTAGAATAATTAGTCCGGACAATCGTTTGAAGTTTTGTCATCACAGCTGCTTGAGTCTCTTCCGATTCAGTCACGACAAAAAGAGCTCCGACGCGCTCAGAGTAAAGCCCAAAATTTTTCGACTGAGAGCAAGCCACCAGCATTTCCATCCCTTCTGCGGCAAAGAGTCGTATGGCCTCTGCATCTTCCTCGATGGAACGGCCTAAGCCTTGATAAGCAAAGTCAAAGAAAGGCAGCAGCCCATTTTCTTTAAAAAGCTTTAAGAGCACTTTCCACTGATCTAAAGAAAGATCCGCACCCGTGGGATTATGGCAGCAGGGATGAAGAATGACGATGGTTCCGGGGGTCAAGTTCTTTAGGTATTGATACATCCGCTCAAACTCTTGGACATTCTTTCTCAGGTCGTAATACGGGTAAGCTTCG
This sequence comes from Verrucomicrobiota bacterium, assembly GCA_018239715.1. Classification (GTDB taxonomy): domain Bacteria; phylum Chlamydiota; class Chlamydiia; order Chlamydiales; family Rhabdochlamydiaceae; genus PALSA-1444. The sequence goes on along the minus strand of JAFEGW010000016.1, from coordinate 32,504 downwards.
ACCACCATTCCGCACCGGGAAAAAACGCCTCGATGGTTGGGCCATGTCGGATCCGATATGGCAACCCTTTCGCCCACTTCCTGCTTGAGAAACTCTCCCCCTAACCTGAGAGCTCCAGTCCCTCCTAGAGCCTGAACCCCACAGATGCGTTTGCCTTCTGCCGCCCAGAAAAAATCGCCAAAAACCAATGCTCCGACTCTATTGATATAAGAAGGATCTCCAGCAATGGGTAAATATTCTTTCGACTCTTCTTCTCTCTGCAAAAAAGTCTCTGCTAGCTTGACCGATTCCAAGACAGGTGTGACTAGTTGATCGTTCCGATATTGCCCCACGCTTAGATTGATTTTTTCAGGACGAGGATCTGCTTCAAACAGAGCGGTCAGTCCAAAAATGGAATCTTGCGGCGCAGACGCAACATGGTGAAAAAATAACTTGCCCATGTCCCTGTATATAGAGTCTAAAAGGAAATTCTGCAATTGGGGGGGTGTTTCGAATAAAACATTTCACCGTTTTGGGGATTATTTGGGCCCCTTATCGGTCAAAATTTTTATTCGAAACACCCTCCGAGGCTTTTTGCTGTTGGAAAAACGATAAACCTTTTAGAATGATTGTCCCCTCATATGGGGCGTTAGCTCAGTTGGTAGAGCGCCACAATGGCATTGTGGAGGTCAGCGGTTCGAACCCGCTACGCTCCAAGTCTTTTCGATAAAAAACTTTCAGCATAAAACATATCATCAGATGTAAATATGCCTCATTTTATTGAGCCGGATTTATTTCTATTCCAAAACGATTTTTTGCTGGCTATGCTGACCGGTGTGACTAGCTTCCAATGCAGGGCACAAAGGAAAGGGGCAATTGCTATTCGCCTTCTAAGAGATCGAGGAACGCTTGAAGCTGTTTGGAGCGAGTAGGATGGCGCATTTTGCGTAAAGCCTTCGCTTCAATTTGACGGACGCGTTCGCGAGTCACTTTGAATCGGAGCCCCACTTCTTCGAGAGTCTTGGGTTTCCCATCTAAGAGTCCAAAACGTTCGATCAAGACGGTTCTCTCACGATCTGTAAGCGTAGAGAGGACTTCATTCATCTTGTCTTTCAAGATCGAATAACCGGTCGCTTCTGCAGGAGACTCCGTGGAAGTATCTTCCAGGAAATCACCGAATTGGCTCTCGCCGCCATCGCCGACTTCAGCTTGGAGAGAGATCGGATGCTGGGCGATTTTATAAATTTCACGGATACGCTCAGGTGTCAGGCCCAGTTCGTTAGCGAGCTCTTCAGGCGTCGGCTCACGGCCTGTTTCCATCATCAGTTTTTTCGCGCCGCGCAAGACTTTATTGATCGTTTCGATCATGTGGACAGGAATACGGATCGTGCGAGCTTGGTCAGCAATGGCACGGGTGACTGCTTGCCGGATCCACCAGGTCGCATAAGTCGAGAATTTATAACCTCGGCGGTACTCGAATTTTTCCACCGCCTTCATCAGGCCCATGTTCCCTTCTTGGATAAGATCAAGGAAGGAAAGACCGCGGTTGGTATATTTCTTCGCAATCGAGATCACGAGGCGAAGGTTAGATTCGACCATTTCCCGTTTCGCTTCTTGGCTCTTGTCCATCCAACGTTGGAGCATGCGGACGTCTTTTTTAAATTCATCTAAAGTCCGGCCTGCGGCGAGTTCACGTTTTAAAAGTTTTCGCTGAATAGCCACGAGCTTGGCAGCGGCGAATTTATTTTTCTCTGCCCTTGGAATCAATTCCTGCATCTCTTTTTCAAGCGAAAGGAATCGATCATAGGCGGTCATGATCACTTCGCCGAAATCTTCGATAATATTATGCCGGATATGCATCTGGCGCAAATAAGCTTGCGTACGGATGCGGCATTTTTCGATGTCCTCTAAGATCTTAGCTTTGTCAGTTTTCTTGAGATTGGGGTCCCGGAGCTGGAGAAAATAGTTTTCTAAAATGGCGTCTTCTTGCTTCAGGAGCCCTGCAAGCTTAGGAAGAACACTGGAATAATGGGCTTTATCCGCCACTTCTTTTTCCGTAATGACTTTGTCAAACCGCTCTTTATTCTGAATAAGGTAATTAGCAATTGAAATAGCTTCGCGCGTCGAGTAACGGAAGCGCATGATGATTTTTTCGATTTGGATCTGAGCTTTTTCGATCCTCTTGGAAATTTCGACTTCTTCTTCACGAGTGAGGAGAGGAACTGAGCCCATTTCTTTGAGGTACATCCGGACCGGGTCATCGGAAGTCCCTTCAGGCCTTTTCGTCATGCCTTCGAGTTCTTTGGCCTCTTTCTTCCGTTCTTTTTGACGCTCGACTTCCGCTTGGTTTTGGACTTGAATGTCCATGCCGCTTAAGAAAATCAACACTTGGTCGATTTGCTCAGGCGAGTCGAAGCTCATCGGCAAAATTTCGTTGATCTCTTCATACGTGATGTAGCCTTGCTCTTTCGCAAGGGCTACGAGCTCTTCGATCTTCTGCTGATGCTGCTGTGTAAAAACGTTGGAAAAATTTCCTTTACTCATGCAATTCTTAAGATTTTGTTCGGAAAAGGCCTTGTTGTCAATATGCAACTGTATGCTTTAGACAAGTCTTCTCTTATTTTAGCTTCTCATGCCGCTCGGGATCAGTCCTATGTCTGCCCTGAATGTCATGGCTTGGTACGAAAAAGAGGAGGGGAAAGACGTCAAACTCATTTTTACCACGTGCGTCGCCCCGCTTCTTGCCGTCAGCATGGTAAAAGTTTAGCACATTTGCAGATCCAGCTCCATCTAAAATCGCTGATCCCCCGCTTATCTCTCGAGAAAAAGTTCCCTGATCGCATCGCAGACGCCTGTTGGGATGAACAAAAAATTGTTTTTGAAGTCCAATGTTCGCCTCTTTCGTTGCAAGAAGCAAAAAGCCGTAATGAAGATTATTTGAAACAGGGCTTTACGCCGGTATGGATCCTGCATGACCGAAGATATAACCGGATGCGCCTTTCTCCTGCCGAAGCGTATCTGAGAACCCACACCGCCACCTTTTTTACCGATGGCAGAAGCTTCTATGACCAATTTGACGTCTGTCAAAACTCTCGCCGCGTTTTCCGCGGACCCAAGATCGGGGTTGACTTAACCAAGCCCCTAAAAAAACCTTTAGAGTCGCTTTTCTCTAGAGCGTGGTCCCTATCGTTCCAGGGAGATCTTTTCCATCGAACGGGCAAAAAGGAGTTAGTCTATCTCAAAAAAATTGAAAGACGGTATCGAAGGGCTCGCAGGTGGATCCAATGGAAAGAAGCCTATAAATTTTTACTTTATAGACTTCTTGAGAGCTGTACTTGAGAATCAAGAGCTCTTATTCAATCGTGAAAACAGGAGTGAAGGGCTTTGCTGAAGCTTTTTCTGTTTCAACGAACATACCCATTACATTGAGCTGACCAGCTAGCACTTGATCAATTCCGCTTTCAAATTCTTCTTTTTTCTTGAATCCCTTAGATTCACTATTGAATAGAGAATTGTAAGCACGGACTACTAACTCATCGTTAGCTTTGTCCTTCTGATTGGAATTTCGGTAAGCTAGAAAGAACATGGCTTGCGTAAATTTCTTCTGGAGCATTTCCAATTCTTGAGCTGTTTCTTTAGTATCTCCAAAGAAAAAAGCAACTACTTGGGTTACTAATGCTTGTCCCAAGAGAGTCACAACATCTGAAATGTTATATTGCTGGGGATTTGCTACTAACTCTCTAGCCGTCTTTGGGAATTCAGTATACACAAAGTTCTGAACTTTCTCATCTAGCATAGAGACATTTGTTTGGGGAGTCGCGAGTCCAAGACTCTCTCCTAAATTCAATGCGATTTTTAATGCCATAAAACATAAACCTCTTATTATAATATTAAGTCTATTAATACATTAATAATTATACTAAATAATAAAATATAATTATATGTAAAATATTGATTATATATAACTTGTAAAGTTATTATTTTAAATCAGGCCCTTTCTCAAGTGTAATCGGAGGTAAACAAAGTAAAGATAAATGCTGAATATCATTAAACTATAAATACATTTTTTTAATGGAAAAACTCTCTCAAGAGTAGAATGCTCCGGATGACCCGGCTGGACATAGACGGTCCAATTTTTTTGTTTTAAAATATTTACTTGTCTGTCGGCGCTTAGGCGGTTAAGGTGATAAGGCTTTGAAAAGCGGGTTTTACCTTGATAGGTCTTTCCTTGATAAACAAAGGCATAAGAAGCCTTCAGGGCAAATTGGGATGATGATTTTTCAACAATCTTCCATTTGTAAACCTGAGCAGCAGTTTCCTCCTGTAGCCGAGAGTACTTCCAGATATCCAAGGAAGCGCTGATTAAAAACCCGGCCGTTAAAAATCCTGCTATCCAAAGGAGAAAAGACCCTCTTAACCTGCTAATTATAGGCAAATTAGAGAAGTTTTGAAAAGCACGAAAGAAGCCTGAATTGCGGACAAAATCGCTGTTTTGGAAGCGGCTGAGGATAGAATCATTGAATTTAAACCTTAGAAAATTCATAATTTAGTGATTTTAAAGGTTAAGGATATTTATGGCAGAAGAAAAAAAAGCCGGCGGAGCAGCGCCAGCAGAGAAAAAGAAAAATGGCCGTATCTCGTCTGCACAAAAGCGAGATAAGCAAAGTTTGAAAGCGCGTATTCTCAATCGCAGCTTTAAAGCGACAGTTACCACAGCTGTCCGCTCTTTTGAGGAAGCTGTTTCGAAAGGCGATAAAACCGCTATGAAACAAAAACTCGATGCTCTTTACAGCTTAATGGACAAAGGCGTTAAAACAGGCCGCTTTAAACTCAATAAAGCTGCCCGCACAAAGTCCCGTTTAGCGGCAAAAATCGCGTAATTTTGCGATTCACTCTTTAGAGGGCCAATTCCTGTTGGCCCTTTTGATTCCATCTCAACTTCAATCCTGATCGCCGCTGGCTAGAATAGCCGATGGTTTTTTGAACCGTCTCTTCATTTCCACAGAGAATCACCGAAAGTTTTGCTCTGGTCACCGCTGTGTAAAGCACCTCGCGTCCGAAAGTCTCTGAACCGGGAGGCAAGATAGCCACTACATGATCGAATTCGCTCCCTTGGCTTTTATGCACCGAGAGAACATAGCCTAATTCATAAGAAGGAAGTAAGCTCGCAGGCATTTTTCTTTGATTGAATTCTGCAAAAAGCGGTTTTTGACGATCTCTCCATAAGATGCCGACCTCTCCATTATACAGGCCGGCTTCATAATCCGTACGGGTAATTAAAATGGGGACCGCCAGCTTCTCCTCGGGCTTCATTCTTTTAGATAACAGCTGAAAAATCTGCTGATTCAACTGATTGACGCCGAAAGGCCCTTCGCGAATAGGAGATAACATGCAAAAGCGATGAATGTCGGAAATAATTTCTTCAGAAGAAGGATGAGGAAAGTTGTCTACTGCTTTGCGAAGAATAAAATCGATGGAAAGCGGCTCGTGCGGATGGACTTCCTCACCGGCCAAGACTTGCTGGGCCAGTTGCAACACTTCTAGCCGATCCGATCGAAGGCATTTGTTTAGATGAGCCGTGGGAAGAAGATCGACAAGGTCACTAAAAAGGCTGCCTGATTCGACGGGAGGAAGCTGATGGCCGTCTCCTAAAAATACCACGCGCTGTCCTCTTTGAAGCGACCCTAAAAAGAAAGCGAGGAGCTTGGCATCGATCATGGAGGATTCATCGATAATGATAAGATCAGCTTGTACGTAAGAGCTTCCACGTGCTAATTGCCGCTGCGATTTAATACCCAAAATGGAATGAAGTGTGCCGCAAGTAGCGTGGGGATTGAATTGCTTGAGCCGAGCCGCTGCTTTCCCTGTAGGTGCAGCCAAAATAATGCGCGCTGAGGATCCCATCGCTTTGACAAGATGAGATGTCAGGAATGTCTTACCGGTTCCAGGTCCTCCCTCAATAACCGACAAGGTATTGGAAAGGGCAACTGCGAGCGCCTGCTGCTGCTCCGCTGTCAACCCTTCCGGTGGAGGAAAGTCAAGCGGCTTTACTGGGAAAGACAATTGACGTAGATGATTTAAAATGCGGGTCTCATCCATATAGTTTTTTTCGAGATAACAAAGAGCTCCTTGCCGGCGGATATAAGGCGACGATGCGGTTTTAGCTCCCTGGAGAATTTTCATTTTTAAATCGGGATCGGTCAACGCTATTTGGTCGAGATCTAGGCAAAGATGCCCTTCTTGCGCACTTGCGATTAACGCCGCATAAAATGTCCTCTCGCTTTCGGTCGGAGGTTGATGCAGATCGGCAAAAAAGAGATTCAGGGGCGTAAAAATATCTTCTTCGATCATAAACCTATCCTAGTTTTCCTGGAAAAAAGTGGTAGGCAGCCGGGCCGCGGACAAAAAGGAAAAAGACACCTCCGAAGGATGAGAAGCGGCCATACAAATTCAAGTAGCGGGTCAAAGCCGTGGCATAGATTTTTCCTTGCAGCAGATAATCATGCTCGATCATGGCTTTTTCGACGCTTTCAGGTGAATAGTTTTCAAGAACGTTGGTTTTCCAATCAATCAAATAGAATTTGCCGTTATGCTCGAAATACAAATCGATAAACCCTTTTAAAGAAACGCCGTCGGCGGGGAAAAGAAACTCCATTTCAGTGATTGTTTTATTCCGATCTAAATCCCGCAGAGCAAAACCCTCTAAGGGCAGATCCAGCGCTTGGCGGATCATGGTGAGGATGGCCGCTTCAAAGGCCTCTAAGTGGGATCCTTGGATTTCCTGACGCACGATCAGCTCGAGATCCGCAGGCTCATCAAAGAATCTCTCAAAAATTCGATGCACAACAATACCGGTTTCAGCGCCCGCAGGGATTTCCTGCTCCTCCACCGGTTTTCTTTCTCCAGAAGTTTGAGCTAGGGAGGTGAATGATTGGAGAAAAAGAGGCTTGAAGAAGAGGCTTCGAGCGGGCGGTGGAATTAAGGGGGGGCAGCTTTGCTCCAAGTAAGGCTTCAGGTCAAAGGCGATTTGATTCAAATAAACATGAGAGAAAGAGCTCAGATCAGGCGCCGCTCTTTCCCAAAAAAGTTCAATGGGTGAAGCTTCGCCCAGTTGAAGAGAGCAGCTATTTTGCTGGGGGATAAGAGGAATGTAAAGCCGTTTTTTTGCGCGGGTAAGGGCGACATATAGCTGCCTCATTTTTTCTGCATCGAGCTCTTTGAGATGGTCGTCCGGCTTATCTTCTAAAGGCGTCCTGGAGGCGAGGCCGAGTGCAAAGACCGTCTCAAACTCAAGCCCCTTACTCGCATGAATGGTCATGATTTGAATTCCATGCGGATGGGCCGAGATGCGTTCTTCTGTTTCTTGGGCTTTTAGAAGTCGCAATGTCTGGACCATTTGGTGGGGATCTTGAATGTAGAGCACTTTCTCCACGATCTGCAGGAAATCATCATAGAAAGCATCTTCCTTGCTAAGATTCTGCAAAACAGACGACGACCCCCATCTCGTTTGTAAAAAACTCGCGAGAAAAGCCGCAAACCCCTTCTCTAGCCAGGTTTCAGCAAGCTCAGCAAAGAGTCCTTTCGCTTGAAATACACGTTCGTCGGTCATTTCTTCGATCGGCATCCTGACAAAAGGTCCGAGAAGGACTTTCTTCATCGAAGAAAGCGGATCAACGCCATGGCATGCGTCGATCAGTTCTTCTAGAAGATCGATGGCAATGGAATCCCCTAAGCTAGCGCTCCGATAAAGTACACAAGGGAATTGCCACTTCTCCAAAGCATTTTTTACACGGAGCGCCTGGTAGCGGTCCTTGACAAGGATCGCGATTTCTCTGGGATCTAAATGAAGCCGGTGAATTTCATGCATGATAAAAGAAAAAAACTTTTGCTCCATTTCAGCAGTCGGCCATCTTTTTCCAGCCGCCTCGCCTTCTGCGACCATGAAGCAAAGCTCTCCTTCTCCTGTTTTTGCTGCACGAGAGGGAGCGACATCGAGTGTTTGCTGCAGCTTGGGAAGGTCCAGCCAAGGCTTAGTGCAAAGAAGACGGTTTAAAGAACTTAAAAGCCCTTCGGTCGAACGGTAGTTTGTCGTGAGCATGGCTTTTTGATGGATATCAAATCCTTTAGCAGCTTCTAAAAAGGTATAAATATCGGCTTGACGGAATGCGTAAATCGACTGTTTGGGATCGCCTACTAGATAAATAGACTTAGAAGAGTCCGTAAAAAATAAAGCCTCGAAAATTTTCCACTGCACAGGATCTGTATCTTGGAATTCATCGACGATGACAGCTTGATATTTTTTTCGAACTTCTTCGACGAAAGAGGGCTTGGAAAGCCTCTCCTGCACCATTTTTAGAAGATCATCCGGAGAGACTTTTTCGTAGAGCCTGGACAGTTTCTTGCGCTGCTCTAGCCATGCCGCGCTCAAGAGTTGCAAGATTTTACGAGGGCTTCGAGCTGTCTCTAGCAGAGGGAGCAGAGCTTGGCGTAAATGCTCCATAGAAGTGCAGCCGGTGAACTTGCTGCGGGCTTTAAGATTGCCGGGCTCGATTCCTTCTAAAAAGATATCTTCTTCCCCGATCAAACGGTCCCACTCTTCTAAAAGCAGATGCCCTCTTTGAAGAGCCCCTTCAAGAACAGCGGCCTGTAAGGAGAAATCGGCCGAGGTCATTCCTTTATAGTGAGTCCGGATTCTCTCGAATTCCTGCGCGACGGCAAAAGAAGAAATCCTAGAGAGTTTTTCATTTGCCTCGACGAGCAGCATCTCGGCAGAAGCAGGGGCCGATGCTGTTTCAGAAATAGATAAAAGCTTTTCCACCAGCTTATCGATATCATGGCGGAAAAAGCCGAGCAGCCGTTTCATTTGCTGGGGGGTTAAATGATGGGATGTCCGCAAAAATTGCAAAAGGGCCCATTTTTCTTCTTTCTCCTCCCACTCCTGAAGTTCTAAACCGACAAAGGCCTCGAACGCAAATTCTTGCAGCAGACGATGGCAAAAACCATGAATTGTAAAAATCTGCGCCCGTTCAAAGGTGAGGAGCGCTGTTTTAATTTTATCCCGCTGCTGATCGGTGAGTCCGGTCAAATAATCAAAGGGTTGATCTCCGGACAATGTTTTCTCTAAATTAGCTCGGATTCGCACCTTGAGCTCGCGAGTGGCCGCCCTTGTAAATGTCACCACCAGAATCTGCTCAAGGGTCAAATCGGTCTCTAATAAAAGCCGGACCATCAAATGCTCGATCGTAAATGTTTTTCCTGTCCCTGCGGAGGCCTCTAAAAAAAGCCGGCGCTGCAGCGGTGTTGCACGCGATAAAATATCAAAGGAGCTCATGGAACACCTCCTGAAGAGTGGGATTCCAGGTCTCGACCCAAATATCGGACGGAGGGAGCAAGTTGCGGGATTCAGCCCATTGAAGGATGTCATCTTCCTCGGTCATGGGAGGAATCTTCCCTTCTTTGAAAATTCCGCGCGCCCATTTCGGGTGCAGCGGAGATGGGATGCATAGCGCTTTCTTGGCGTAATCGATATATTGCTGGAGCGCTGTTTTGGAATCTGCGATCTTCAGCTCGCTTATTTTTCCTTTCTTGGTCAGAAGAAGGCTAGGAGAAAGGTTTAAATGGCTGGCGATGAGATAAAGGGGCCAAGCTTTCAACTGATCTGCCAGCGATTCATCCCCGTGTACGAGGAGTCCTTGGGGGCAAAGTTCATCGATTCTTCCTTGGATCACCACATCTTGAATATGGAGAGTAGGATAGATCCATGTTTGAGAATCGATTTGAGTAGGCTGAGTGCAAGAAGTTTTGAGTTCGATGGAATAGATTTCTTCAGGGCGAACATTCAACTGGGCCAGCATTTCATGATAGGTTTCGATTTCATTTTTAACCTTTTGGATCGCGACTTTTGTGAAAGTGCCTACAGGGAGTTTGCCTTCTTGCTGCATCTCATGGAGAAGCTCGTTTAAAGGCCTCTTCAAAGATGCTTTTCTTAATCGTGCCATTTCCAAAGGAGAAAGAACAAATTCACCGTCGCTCTCTTTCCACTCAAAATCTATCCCTAACCTATTTTCGAAAAAATATTGCAAGGGATGGCGGGCCAGCTTGCGAAGCATACGGATATCAAAGCTGGACAAAGGCATTGCGGGCAAAATAGGAATCCCTTTGACGCTAGCACTGCGCTTTTTCTGAAGCGCTGTTTCGAAATGCTGCTGGGAGTAACTGGGAAACCCTTCCCCTTGAAAATAGGCTGGATCAAACGGAGAAAAAGGGTGATCGTGGGCCTTGAGATGAGCATAATGGCTAAGCTCTTCTACCAGGGGACAAGCTTTTTGGCTTTTTCCATCTTCTGGGTGAAGTCTCACATATGTCATGATAAATTTTTCGCGCGCACTGCAAAGGGCTTCTAAGAAAAGATATTTATCTTCTTCACTACGGCTCGGAAGAGGGATTTGCTGTAAGGAAGAGGGGGAATCTTGCCGAGGAAAGTTTCCTTCTTCCATGCCCATCAAAATGATCGCCTTGGCAGGGATTAAGGCCCCTTTTTCTAAAGAAGCAAACCGCACGGCTTGCAAGTGCGAGCCCTGCACCGCTCCCGTCTTTTGCTGAAACAAGCTTTTCAAAATCCTTTCAATGCTCGAAAAAGGGAAAAGTCCTTCGGCCTGCATGTGCTGCAGCTTCTCAAATTCGTGGACTAATTCATCATCAGGATCGACGGCAAAAAACTTGCCGGTTAAGTCGCGCAAGGTTTTAGCCCATTCTTTTAAAGTGAGTTTGCCCTCTTCAATAATGACTTTTAATTCCTGCTGAAAAAGTTGGACCACTTCGATCCAGCGGCTGAGCAGATCGGCCTGTGAAAATTCGATACTGAGGTGGCCTTCGCGTGTCGCTGCCACTAACGCTGCAACCATCCGCTGGAGCCCCGCCTCCCATGTTCCGGCATGGTCTCCTTTCAAATCATACCGGACATGCACCTCCTTTATCCATTTTTCAAGGCGGTGGACTTCTTCGATCTCAAAGTTGAATTTTTTTAAGAAGGGGGGGCAAAAAAGAAGTTTCTCTATCGACTCTTTAGAAAATCTAAAGCGGGGCAGGTCCAAAAGATATTCGAGCCCTTGCATGAGAGGGCTCTTGGAGCGGGCCTCTAAACAAAAGATCGCGAAATCATAAGGGCCTCCCCTTTGCCGGAAAACCAGTTCCACGGCGGCGGCATAGGGATGCATCGAGGGCGCAAGAACTAAAATCTCGTGAGGCTCGAACGGAAGCCGTTGGATGATCTCCCAGACGGCTTCCACCTCCCGAAGCTTAGAAGGCGCGGAATGGATCTGCATGGAATCATCGGGGGATTTGTCCATGATTGATAATGTCAGCATCTCTGTCTGAAGCGCGGTTAAAAGAGAGCTTTTTTGCGGCTCCTCGTAAACATCCAGCCACTGATCATCTTCAAAATAACTTAAAAGCTCCCTTCCTTTGCGGCCCCAATTCGCAAGCAGGGGATGCTGGGTTTGAAAATATTGAGAGAGTTCTTTGCGTGCTCTAGGCTGAGTTCTTTTTAATAAAAATCCCTGCTCTCGGAAGGTTTGGAAATCTCCCCAGTACATGGCGCATGGCGAAAACAAAAAACAGGTCACGTTCATTTTTTTGAAGGCCTCAAGCTGATAGGGAGAGCATTGAGAAGGATGGAAAAGGTAGACCGATCCTTCGAAAAAAAAGGTGTTTTTCCAAGGCATGCTACTTCCGAAAACAGCCCGCCATAGTGTTTGCTGCCATCCTGACTTTTCTAGCCAGGCCGACAGTTTTTCTTCAGGCTGCGTCAAATACTGCAAAAACAGGCTGCTCATCTTATCGCATAAAGCCGCTTTCCTTAGATGGCCTCCATGCTGCAAGTACGCCCGCAGCTCATCCTCTTGTGAATCATTTAAAGCAGCTTCTATTCTCAAGGAGAGCTCTGCCTGAGCCGGTATCTCGGGGAAAAGACGACAGAGCGCTTCACACCAAGTGATCATTTTAAACCCCGTCGCGACTTGAAAAAGAGGGTCGTGAGCAAACCGGAGAAAAAGATCTTGTTTGACCCTTTCATTAGGGACAATGACCCATCGTTTATCCAAGGGCCGACCCTGAAATAGCTCTTCTTTTAAAGCCTGCGCTAGGACTTCAAGATGGTTAGAAGCAAAAATTTTCATAACAAGGTTTTAACTTTCGTGCTACAGTAACTTTTATGGCATTCCTAAAAAAATCGCTACTCGTAAAATTGAATCACTTTCTTTCTAAGCTGCCAGGATTTTCCCGTCCTGATAAGCATTCTCTCCATTTTCTCAATATTGCTCAATTTATGGGAGCTCTTAATGATAATATCTTCAAACTTGTGATTGCCTACTTCCTGATCGATCTTAAAGGAACAGCCCATGCTAGCACTATTTTAGCAAAAATTGGGGCCACTTTTGTGATTCCTTTTTTATTATTTTCATCGACCGCTGGAGTTTTAGCCGACCGTTTTAGCAAACAACGGCTGATGATGCTGTACAAAGGGATTGAGATGGGGACGATGGTGCTCGCCATGATTGCTTTTGCATCCAAGAGCGCCTGGGCAAGCTATCTTCTTCTCTTTATGCTGTCGACGCATAGCGCGCTTTTTGGACCTCCTAAATATGCGATTATTTCGGAACTGGTCCCCAAAGAACGTGTCCCCAGCGCCAACGGCCTTATCACCTCTTTCACCTATTTAGCTATTATTATTGGGACTTTTTTAGCCTCCTTTCTCACTGAGATGACGGGGCGCAACTATGTGATTGTCGCCTTCTTTTGCTTGATGATTGCCATCATAGGCTTTATCAGCACTTTCGGGATACGGCATACTCCGGCCCAAGGCAGCGATAAAAAATTGAATTTCCTTTTTGTGAGAGAGATTTATTCTACGTTGGTCTTCTGCCGGTCACAAAAGCATCTGCTGGTGGCCGTCTGCGGCTCTGCCTACTTTTTATTCATTGGCGCTTTCATCCAGCTCAATATCATTCCGTATGCCATTTCGGCCCTCCATCTCAGCGAGATTGCAGGGGGATACCTTTTCCTCAGTACGGCCTTTGGGATTGTCCTCGGAGCCTATCTAGGCGGAAAAGTCTCTAAAAAAAGAGTGGAACTCGGTCTATCTTGCTTTGCTGCTTTGTTCATCGCTTTGCTTTTATTACTCTTATGGGTCTATCGTCATCATCTGATCGCCGTTGTGTTTCTACTTGTAGGCATTGGAGTTTTCGGAGGCCTTTTCATCGTTCCATTCGACTCCTTCGTTCAGCTTTTCAGCCCCAATGAAAAACGAGGACAAATCATCGCTGCCAACAATTTCCTCAGTTTTTGCGGTGTACTCTTGGCCTCAGGCGCTCTCTACTTATACAGCGCCATCTTAGGGCTCTCCCCTTCGATCGGCTTTGCAGTCACAGGAGGCTTTACTCTGCTGCTGGCACTTTTTGTGATCTCACGATTGTCCGACTTGTCTCTCTCGTTCTTTTCTCGCCATATTCTGCATCCCTTGAATCACATTCATACCGACGGCCAAAATCTCTTAGAAAAGAATCCCGGTGCTATTTTAATTTTACAACGGGCTAGCTGGAAAAAAGCCATGCTTCTGCTCAGCGCGGCTCCTAATGCCTATCTTCTGCTCCGGCAAGGTGCAAAACGCCGTTTCCCCTGGTTTAATTGGTTGTTTTACTCCGTCCGGCTCGTCCCGTCCGATGATTCATTACAGTCTCTTTTGGAAAAAGCCAAAGAGGTCTCTGATAGAGATGAAGCTGTGAACCCCTGCATTCTCGTCGAGACCGACAAATTGCCTGAAAATCTCGTCGGCTCTCGCCGCATGTTCGATCTTTTCAAAGGGAAAACCACCAAATTTATCTATGTCGATGTCGACACTTCCCATCGGCATGTCAACATCACCTTCCAAGAAGGCCCCTTTTCTAATTAATCCTTTGAAAGGAGCCATTTCCAAGTGGGCATGATTCTAATGTGCATTTTCTGATTTTCATGTGCAATCTCTTCAGATCCTTCCTCATCGAGTGTAAGAATCAAACCTTCGCTCAATTGGTAAGTTTGCATAGCTTCCGCTATTCCACGTATTTCTCGTTGTTTGACTTCAGGATCGCGTAGAGTTTTGGTCACCTGTAGGGCAGCGGCAATTTTAAGCTCTCTTTTGATGAGAAAATCACATTCGTATTTATGTTTATGAAAATAGATCTCATGACCTCGACGCCGCAACTCGTTGTAGACAACATTTTCTAAAATCCTGCCATGATCTTCGGATAATCGAAAAGAAATGCTACTTGCAAGCCCTGTATCAGTGATGTAGATCTTCTTGTCGCTACCGATCTGATTTTTTAACGAATAATCAAATTTGTAAAGCTCGCTAAAAAGGAAGATCTCATAGAAATAAGAGCAATAATCCATAATCGTTTGAGGATGCATTCCCAACGCGCTAGCACATCCTCTATAGCTAAAGGATTTAGCGCTATTGGTTGCGAGGTAAATGCCCAATTCTTTGATTTTCACTAGATTGACATCGTGCCGAGCCGCAATGTCTTTGTAAATGAAGTCCTCAAAATAACTGATCAAAAGCTCTTTTTGCAAAACAGGCCTTAGGACTACAGCAGGAAATGCACCTACTTCCATATATTGCATAAATTCCCTCTTGATGGCCGTTTCTTTATGGGAAGAAACAGGGAGTTTCGCCTCCATAGACTTGAAATGCAAATATTCATCAAAAGCGAGGGGATACACTTTAATGGTGATGTTTCTACCGGTCAGAAGAGAGGCAAATTCTTTCTTAATAAAAGATGAATTGGAGCCACTAATCCATATTTGCGGAATTTCTTTTCGATCATAAACTTTTCTGATGAAAGAAACCCAATCTTTGCAATTTTGAATCTCATCAATAAAAAGGTTTTGAATGACGCCTTTCTCACGAAAGGTAATGACGATTTCATTTAAAGTATAATTCTTTAAAACCTCGTCCTCAAAATTGATGTACAGAACGCTCTGATTTTTTTCTAACAGCTTTTCGATCAGCTGATAAAGTAAGGTACTTTTCCCTACCCTTCTTGCTCCTTCAAGGACTTTAACCTCAGGAATCTGAAGATATTCCTCCAGCTCATATTTTCGATTAAATCCAGCTAATTCCTTAGGAAATACTCCCTCTATCCAGGGGTTCCAATCTAATAGAGCTTTGAGGATTTCTTCATTCATATTGATATACTTGAATATATCATTTTCTGAATTTTTGATATACTGCAGTATATCATTTTTGCAAATACTTGATTTTCAAAGTGTTGCTAGAGATCGGATCATAGACTTTCATGATCCGGTTGTGCTTAGAAAGCGTAGATTAGCTCAACTTCGTACTGCTTAAACTTCCGGAAAGGCCCAATCGAGTCATCTAGAGTAATCGACTGGCTCCACTCTTGGAAAATGTTCAAGTTGTTCGTGAGCATGTACTGGAAGACCAGCTTATAGCCCCGGTAGTTGACATTTCCTTCGGCTTCATCACTTTCTTTATTGCGGTGAACATGCCCTTTATTGATGTGGTAATAGAAGGAATGGTCTTTACGGTTTCCAATTCCCACACCTGAAACATCGAAAGCAGGAACGCATTGTGCCGCCAAAACTTGATAATTGGCTTCAAAAGTCCAATCCCCTGCTTTTTTGATCTGTCCGACAGAAAATCCCAGGTATCCGCCATAATTGGCTCTTTTATGATTGCTAATCTCATTAGGACGCGCACGATGGTTATATAATCCCGCAAAATAGAAGTTGACGACCTTATCCCAAGGTTGAGGTATAAATTTATATCCCAACAAGAGCTGTGAAATAATAAAGTGAAATTCTTCCGGAACGTCCTTAATGTCCTTGGTGTCCCAATCAATCAAAGAGTATTTAGTATAAAATCCTGTGTTGGCGACATTCAGTACGCCCAGCTCAGTGCCGTAAGCGGCCTGATCTTTCTTCTCATTGACCATGAACGCGGCCAATTGATAGTAGAAATCTCCCACTTTATCGACCGCATAGCTGTCTTTAAAGCTTACACCGTCAAAATTGGAAAGGAACTGGACCCTGGAATCAAAAACCAGGAACAGCCCTTTACGCCCGACTTCGATGTCCATCGTATGTCGGTCTCCATCGATGAGGCGGTAGCCAAAGTAGGCTTTATCGACTTTAATCTTATTCGTCGTCCCACTGCCAAAGTGCTCGGTCGTGATACCGGCGTCGTTATCAAATTTAATCCGGGCCGCCGACCAGGTATTCTCCGTCCGATAATCGATTCCCAGATTGAATTCCACGTCATAGGCATCGCTGGGTCTGCCGGAGCCTCTTCCATATTCAGCTACACCATCGCGCGTGGCATTGCTAGCCTGCATTTCTGCACGAATCTCGCCGCTGATGGAAAGCTGGCCGCCGAGTTCGCGAACCGTGATCATTCTTTTAGAGTTGATCCAGTCGCGCAAAGCTTGGATATCTTCATCGTTCACATCATCGAGCGCATAAGCCATGCTCGTGAACAAGACAGCCGAACTTAATAGCACAAAACGACGGCAGAAGCTCATATAGGACCCCTATTCTAGATTATGAGCGAACCAGTATAAAGCTGCTATCCGTTTTTTGCAAAGGATCACATTTTTTTAATTGGCAAAGAGAGGGTCTTTCTGTTTTTCCTTTGAATGAATTTTGATCTCATTTTCCTCGTAAATCTTTTTCACAAAAAAGAAATATTAAAAAAAATATCAAGACTACTTGTTAAAAAATCGTTTCAACGATATGGAGAAGTTAGAGCTGTTTTAAATATGGAGGACAGAATGGCAAAGAAAAAAGCAAAAAAAGCTAAGAAAGCAAAAAGATCTTCTGCAAAGCGCAAGAGATAAGCTTAGATCTTTCTAAGACTTGGGCGAGATAGGAATATCTCGCCTATTTTTTTTCTAAAATTTGATATTTCCACCCCAAGTCAAAGCCTGTTCATCGATCAGCTGGACTTCGAGATTCAGATCCACTTTCTTCCCTTGAGACACAGAACATCCAACAGCCATCCCAAAACGGCACCGATTGGACATTTTAAAATGCTTATGAGGATAGGCACTCTTTGAAAGCCCCTGCACATCGGCGTGGACATTCGAGTACTTGACCCCCAGATAAGGCGTGAAAAGATCGATCGTATGATATACACCCAAGGAACCCTGCCATTCCCGATAAGTCAGATGTGCGCTGGAAGTATGCGAGACTCCATTCACAGCAACCCAGCGGATGCCAGGCTTTCCGTATTGAATCTTGCCATCAAGACCGATTCCTGTATTTCCCCACTGAGCGAGTAAAAGTCTGGCTCCTATGCTCCCCGTAGCTCTGTTATTCGTTTCAAATTCTCGTCTCTTCTTATCTACATGGGGACGAAACCAAAAGCAACTCCTCATCGAGCCTACGGTCCCGTAAAGCTCAAAACGGTCGAGATAATTGAGGGTGATGACACCCTGGTCCGTCAGCATCTCGAAACGATCAACCCTCGCATGAGACCCGGCATAAGCATGGAGTAAACGATCAAAGACACGATCGCCTTGATAGCCCACTTTCACGCTGAAGCTAGCATCCTGGGGGATGAACAATCCCGCATCGATAATTTCCGGTTCGGCGGGATTTCCCATATAGAGAGCAAAGATTGCCGAATGAATCAGTAAAAATATTCCCAAAAATCGAGCTTGCATCTTGAACCTCAAGGAAACATCTTAAAAGCATGAGACGCAAAATTCAAATCTTATTTGAAGGCACCTGATGACTCTAGGTATTGGGGTACAGATCTTTTGATAATCTCCTTTGTCCCCAATTTTTTGAAAAGATCAAAAATTTCCTCGTTATTTCCAGCTATAATTTCGATGGAAGCGGGCATACCTTCTATCTCTTCAACATAAATCCTGATTTCCCCTAAAAAATACTCTCTTCCTTGTCGAGCGAAAGAGAATTTTTTTTCATATTGGGAAAAAATCGGTCTTAAGGCTTCTTCCCATGTATCGCACTCCATTTGGAATCCAGATATTTTATGAACCACTTGCATCCTTTTTTGATCCCACTGGGTCATTTGATACGTGCGGATCCGGAAAAATCCCTTATTTAAATCTCTATCTTGTGAATCGACATAGATATGATCCATAAAGGCGTAAGGGCCTTTATCGATAGCATTCATTTTAAGCAATTTTTCCCTTACCAAAGCAGTATCTTCACATAAGGCTCTAACCTCCGCCGTATACAAACCTGATGTAGAGAAAAAAAAGGCACTAAAAGTTTCAGAACTCGTCCTATATAGCTCTTTATCATGGGATCTGCCCGTAAATATGCCAGACGAACTGTTTGCCTTTCCCTAACCATGTTTTGATGAGAGGAAGTGGAGCGCTGAGAGTGCCTGCTGCGTCGGTTTTCCAGATTTCTAGATTCAAGGAAATCGGGTTAACGACAAAGGCAAAATACCCTTGAGACCAATTGGTATCGGCAAAAAGACAGGCCGGCGGTGCAAGTTTCAGTTCCCGCGCACGGTCAGCTACTTTCAGATGCCGATCGATATCTGATGAGATCTGAGCTTTAGCGAGCAGTTGAATTTCTTGAGAAGAAAAGAACTCGGGCATCGAAGAAGGCAAAATGATATCTTCAACTCCCGAGAGTTTTTGTAAAACTGCTTTACTTTGAGAAGCAGGGATAAGCGGCAATGTCCTATAGAGAAAAGCGGCCAGTTCATGTTCAGGAATTTTAGAGCACTGTGCACTAAACATTTCAATAGATGCAGAAGAAAACAACTCTCCTTCGATAGAAAGCCGGCGCATCAGCTCACGCTGCTCTTCGGAAGAGAGTTTTATCCCATGATAAAACTCTTTTGCTGGAAGTAAAAAGCGATCGCGGATCCAGGTATAAGTAAAACCTTGATCGAGCCAACCTTCTTTAAAAAGAGCAGGGAGTATAGCAAAAGCATGGGTAGGAGATTCGATCAAAAGACCCTGGGAAGGATCGTCTAAAAATTTCTGCGTGACCTTGGGAGGAAGAGCTTTTAAAGTCTCGAGCAGAAAAATGAACAGATCAAGTTCATCGTGAACTTCGCGGCTCTCTTTGACGAGAGGGGAAAAGGATCGAAAATAGATCGGAATGAGCTGATCCATGGTTCCGCCCGAAAGATAAGACCAGGGAAGCCGTGCAGAGGCGCCTGCGCGCGCCATCGCAGACTTCAGGAACCGTTCGGACTGAACATGCTGAAGGATGGAGGTGGTCGTCTCTTCCACAATTTTTTTCTCCACAGCCGTTTTACAGGCATGAATGATGGCATTTTCTGTAATAGTAAAAAAATCGACCAGAGCCTTCACAAATTGCTCCGGGTCATGAATAAGCGTCCAAAGAAAGCTGTCGCTCCGACCATGCTTATAAACAAGCCGAAAGCCTGCCATCCGATCCTCGTAAAAGCTCGCGGAAAGCTCAGGCATTTCGGGATCGTAGATCTCCTGGAAATATTCTTGGAATTTTGTCGTATACTGCCGGATCAAAAAATTAAAAAAATGGGCGTAAATTTTAGCTTTCTGTTGGAACTCATCCCGCAATTCTTCACAAACCCTCAGATGATGCAGGCGGGCTTGCCCTTCCGCACGGAAGCGACGCATCTCAGCCTCTGTGGAAGCTTGATTCAATAGACTATCTACTGCCTTGAGTTGATCGAAGGCCTCAATCACAGCCTGATGGTATTCATCTATTTTTTTGTTCGCTTCTTGGAGCTTCGTATTGAGCTCTTCATACAGGGCTTCGCCAATGCCTCCGGCCTCCTGAGGGTTCAATCCTAAACTCCAGCTCAAGTTCCATTTGGAAAATTCCATCTTGATATCGCAAAAGGAAGCCAGGGTAAATTCCCAGGCTTTGAGCAGGGCGTTATCTGCGACGCTTTTGAAAGAAAGTAAAGCCTGATCCTGCTTTGAAGTCGCTTTCTTAATCAGTTGCTCCACTGTCATGCAAGAACGGTAAAGAGGCAAAAGAATATCGCGGGCACGGCTGATTTTTTGTTCAAAAGATTCTTCCCGAGGGATGAGCTGAGCGGTCTCTAAGGCCGCAATAAGTCCCGGGGATGCCCAAAACTCCAAAGAAGGGTTGATCACTTTTCTCAAATCACCCACGCCAAAACTTAAGCTAAAGGGAACGGTATATTGAATCCCTTCAACAACACGCCGCAAACGGCCTGCTGTCAGGAGCTCATAGAGGTCGTCGATCAAAAGCTCAAGATGACTGCATTGCACTAAAATCGCAGGCGCTGTGGCAAAACAAGATCCCACACTTTGCCGAAGAGGGGTGAGGCAGGCACACACCGCTGCACGGCGCACATCGGCATCCGTTAAAGAAGTTGCCGCAGGGATCAAAAGAGTGGCCCGGACCATTTCTTCGGTTTTCTTATGGCATAGAGGGAGAGAAAACTTGCGAAATTTTTTTATAAACTCCCGATCTCTATTCCATCTTCTTAAAAAATTCGATTGATGAGCATGGATGGTTCCGTCGGAAGTTCCTAAGGGGGTATAAAAATGGGAAAGCGTCCCCTCCCAGAGATGAAAATGCCCTTTGTCATCGACAAGAAGATAGGAAAGAGCCCGGGCTAGACTCACAGCCCTGTAGCAATAAGAATCTTGAATCCCCGATCGATCCATGGCTTCTGAAGAGAGGCGCAAAGAGGGGACAAGCGGAATTTCTTCGGTTTTTTTGGCCATTCATTTAGAATGATTTCCATTTATGAAAATACAAGTCAATGATCAATCGATGGAGCTTTCTGAGAAATGCTCCGCTAAAGAACTCGCCGATAAGTTGAACTTAAGAGCTCCCCATGAAGCTCTGGCAGTCGAGATTAACGGAAGCGCCTTCGACCTTCAACACGAGTTGAAGGATGGGGATAAAATTAAATTTCTTTCGTTTGATGATCCCCAAGGAAAAGAGGTCTTTTGGCACACCTCCGCTCACGTGCTGGCCCAGGCTATCTTACGGCTTTTTCCCCAAGCTAAGCCTACCATTGGGCCTCCGATCGAAAATGGTTTTTATTACGACTTTGCCAATGTCACAATCTCCGATGAGGACTTTCCAAGGATCGAAGAAGAAGTCAAAAAAATCATCGATGAGAACTATCAGGTTAAAAGACATCTCTTTAAAAATAAAAAAGAAGCGATTGCCCAATTCCAAACAAACCCCTACAAAGTTGAGCTGATCGAAGGCTTTGAAGAGGGTCCAATTACCGGTTATGAACAAGGCGAGTTTTTTGACCTTTGCCGCGGCCCCCATTTAAACAATCTCGGTAAAATCAAAGCCTTTAAAGTGCTCAAAACCTCCGGGGCCTACTGGAAAGGCGACCCCAGCCGCGAGATGATCACTCGCATTTATGCGACCTCTTTCCCGGATAGAAAATTATTAAAAGATTATCTCACCTTCCTGGAAGAGGCTAAAAAGCGAGATCATAAAATTTTAGGCCCCAAACTCGATCTTTTCTCTCTGAAAGAAGAAGCTCCCGGCATTCCATTCATTCATCCCAAAGGAATGATCATTTGGAACCGGCTGGTCGAATTTTTACGCTCACTTCTTCAAAAATGGGGATACGTCGAAATCAAAACCCCTCTGCTTTGCACACAAGATCTTTGGAAAATATCCGGCCATTGGGACCATTACCGCGATAATATGTACTGGTTAGAGGTAGAAAAACGAGGATTTGCTCTGAAGCCTATGAGCTGTCCGGGTTGTATGTTATATTATAAATCACAGACACATAGCTACCGTGAGCTGCCTTATCGCGTAGCTGAAATTGGGCATGTTCATCGCTATGAGGCTTCAGGCGCTTTGTCTGGATTGATGCGCGTTCGCGGTTTCCATCAAGACGACGCCCATTTATTCATGCAGCCCTCCGATATTAAATCAGAAATTTTAGGCATTCTAGCTTTTACAGAAGAAATCTATGACACTTTCGGTCTTCCTTACCGCATGGAACTTTCCACTCGGCCCGAAAAAAGCATTGGCACGGATGAAGACTGGGCGATTGCAACTGCAGGCCTCAAAGATGCTTTAGAAGAGTGGGGAGAGCCGTTCCGCGTTAATGAAGGGGATGGCGCATTCTATGGTCCTAAGATCGATATCCATATTCAAGACGCTTTAGGAAGATCATGGCAGTGCGGAACCGTCCAGCTCGATATGGCTCTTCCCGAAAAATTCGGACTCGAATATATGGATAAGGACGGATCGCTCAAGCGACCTGTCATGCTGCATCGCGCTATTTTTGGATCGATCGAGAGATTTTTCGGCATTTTGATTGAGCATTTTGCCGGGAAGTTTCCTCTCTGGATCAGTCCTCTTCCCATCCGCGTGATCACCGTGGCAGATCGTCATAGCGAATACGCCCATCATCTAATGAAGGAAATTAAGAAAGCAGGATTTATCTGCGATGTCGATGGTACGAGTGAATCGGTGAATAAAAAAATCCGCAATGCGCAGCTTCTCCAGATCAACTATATGCTCACCGTCGGTGACAAAGAGGTGGAGAATCAAACGATCAGTTTGCGTACACGCGATAATGTGGTTCATGGAGAAATCGATCTCGCGACTTTCTTAAACGCCCTGCATAAAGAGATGGAAAATAAATCTCTTGAATCGGAGTTCGCACATGCCCACGATCACCATCAGTAGCTTTAAAGGCGGAACTGCAAAAACTTCCACCTCTTTAAATTTAGGAGCTGCCCTCGCTAAATTCCATCATCAAAAAGTACTTTTGATTGATTTTGATGCCCAGGCCAATCTTACCACCGGTCTTGGCTACGACCCCGATGCCCATGACAGCTTGGCCTCCGTGCTGCAGGGAAAAAAGAAGATCACGGAAGTAATTTTACCCACTTCCCATCCCCGTTTGTCGCTCATCCCTGCCGATACCTGGCTTGAAAGGGTGGAAGTGACCGAAGCTCTCGCTGCCGACCGCTATTCCCATGAGAGGCTCCGCGAGCTCTTAAAACCACTCCTGAAACAGTACGATACGATTTTAATCGATACGCCTCCTTCTCTATGCTGGCTGACAGAATCGGCCTTAATTGCCTCCGAATATGCCCTTGTGGCTGCAACACCCGAATTTTATAGTGTGAAAGGGCTCCAGCGGCTATCCCAGTTCATGGAAAGCATTTCCTCCCGCCACGATCTCAATGTTCTGGGCGTCCTCCTTTCGTTCTGGAATCCTCGCGGCAAAAGCAACACGGCGTTCCTCAATGTTATTGAAGAAACCTTCCCCGGCAAAATTTTAAAATCTAAAGTCCGCCGGGATATATCGATCTCCGAAGCTTCCATCTATGGCAAACCGATCTTCGACACCTCTCCCGACTCTCGCGCAGCAGAAGATTATTCTTCTTTAGCTAAAGAACTTCTCAAACGTTTAAGGGGAACTGCATGTCGAAAGTAAACGACCTTCTTTTTAACCGCCTCAAGCAAAAATTCACGAAAATGACCGAACTCGCCGAGATTTCTTCCAAAGGAAACCTCTCGAGCTTTTCAGGGGTTTTTAAAGTCAGCCCTCTTTCTCCTCAAGAAAAAGAAGATCTCGAAGCTCTTCTTCACAACTATAAAAGCGAATCTCAGTACCAGATCGACGACGATCTCCAACATCTCTCGAGCCTGACTTCTGAAATCAAGGCCATTAACAATCAAGCGGCCATTTTACATGGAGAGCGGATTCAAAAAGCCCAAAACATTTTAAAAAAATACCGAGACGGGGCTTTCTCTGCCTGGCTGGTCAACACCTACGGCAACCGTCAAACTCCCTATAATTTTTTGCAATATTACGAGTTCTATCTTCAGCTCTCTCCCAAACTCCACCCCAAACTCGATGAAATGCCCCGCCAAGCCGTCTATACGCTGGCCAGCCGCGACGCCCCTTTTGAAAAAAAAGAAGAGATCTTAAAAAGCTACAACGGCGAAACTAAAAATGAGGTCCTGAAACTCATCCGCAAGACATTTCCTCTCGATGACCGTGATGGCCGTAGGGAAGATCTCGGCGACCAAGCGATCATTGCTTTGAAAAAACTCGAAGAACTCTTCAATGAACGGAGATTTCGGCCGACAGACAAGCAAAAAGAGACCATTCTGGCACTCGTCCAGGAATTGCTCTCGAAAGTACAGGCCTAATCGATATATTTTCGTGGTGGAAGAGATTTTCCTTTCCACTGTTTGATAAGCTTAAGCGAAGGGTAGAGAAATTCCGCAGACAGCTCAAAAGAACGCTGGGGCGTTTTTTTCCCTGTTAGCTCTTCAAAAATTCTCCTATCCCGCTGGACAAGATTTTTCCGCATCGTTTTCAGATCACAGCGACTTTTCAAAGGCGTAAAAGACGTCTCTTTGGGATAACTAATCACCGCAGTAGCATCGGAGTAATTAAGCAGATCCAAGGCAAACATTTCACCTTTCCAGGCTTTGAAAGTTTTCTTCCCTTGCTGAACTTCTTTAAGAACCCAATGAACGGGAAGCTTTATTTTTCGCTGGGCCAGTTTTTGTAAAAAAGATGTGCGAAAACAATAGCAGCCGGTATTTCCCAGGGGATATTTCAAGGTTCCTTTCGCATCCTTGGCATGGAGAGTCTTCAGCGGAATAGCGGTGTAGTCTTTCACGACGACTTTCCCTTTTTCTCGGACCATAATCCCCACTTTTTCATCAGGATCGTCCCTGTTAAAGGCCTTGACCCCGACATCGCTTTCACTTCTCATCATCGCATCCATGAGCCCGGCATCAAAAGGATCGGCCAAAGGGTTATCAATGGGGACCATATAAATAAATTCGATCCCTTTCTGGGCCCATCGGTCTAAAAGACCCGATTCTATAGCTTCTTCTAAAAAACCCCCATTGCCGTTGGGTGCTACTAAGGCAAGAGGCTTTTTTTGGAGGTTAAGGTAGGGAATGTTCTTTTGCTCTAGAAAAGTAATTTGCGAGGGTTTCAATCCAAAGTACTGATATTTTTTTAGAAACTTGACCGTCATTTCTTGATTATAGCTCGAAACCAGCAATGCAAGCGGTAGTGTGGATCCGCATTTCTTCTGCAGCCAATAAATCCTCTCAAAAAGAAGCTGAAACAGCGTTTTCTTTTTGACAAGCGAAACCGGAAAAGTCCCTTTAGGACCTTTGTGCCCTAAGCGAGTTCCCAGTCCTCCTGCTAGGACAATACAGCCGGCTTTACCTTTTTGAATTATCCTCATGGCTGCTTCTGAATGAGGATTAAATGGCTCACATTGGATCAGAGGGGTCAAGGAAGTCTTCATCTGCCTAATGTTGCTTGGAACCGGAAAAAGATGCAACTCTCACGCTCGAGGGTTTTTATTAATAAAAGCTTTTTCTAAAACGGTCATTTCAAAAAAATCGTGGGAATTTTTATGTCAATAATGGGTATTTCTGAAGCCGATCTCCAACACGTCGGGTGGAATTTGACCGTTGCGGCGGGTGTCGCTTTCTCCTGCGGGTTGTTAGCTAGACGTGTGACTATATTTGCGCATTGGCCTATCCATAAGTATATAAAAACTCCAACTGACTCCCCGAAAGTTGAGCATGTGTTGAACATATCAAGATGGATGGGAGTCGCTGCAGGTATGGGAGCTGCCGGTTTGTTACAGTGGACAATGTCAGGGTCCCGGTTAGGGTTCATCCACAATCCTTCCTTGGATAAAATGTTTAAATTCGCAGCGGGGCAGGCCCTTCTAGGACTCGTTTTAGATAGATGGATCCAGACCCACCGGCCTTTATTTATTGGATTTGGAGTCGCAATCGCCTGTGCAGATCATTGGAGTAGATACTCTCTCCTGGGGATGGGGGCCCTAGGCGCCTTGGCTGGTGGCGCAAAAATTTAATTTTACTGACAAATAAAAATTTAATGACAGATTTTACAGATCTGCCCTTTTTTATAAATCTTAACAAGATCTATAATATAGCAAATCTCACGTGGAATTATTGAATGCCTATTTTAGGAATTAGTCTTGCAGATGTTAAAGATTATGGCCGCCATAGTTTGATGGTCGACGGTCTTCATTTTATGGGTGGTTATGTGGCAGCTATGCTCATCAGTGATATGTCTAAAAGAATTTTGACACAAAGCGACGAGTATCGAAAACATCTAGCAACTGCAGCTGCATCGATCGGAGGCGGGATTGCAAGCATGTGGATCTTATCCCGCCTGGAGTCAAAATCCTATCCAGATGAGAAATTTGTAAAACTCTATGCTCTTCAGGTTATTTTTTCGGTGGCTGCTGCCCTGATTTCAAAACAATCCATCTGCTTCTTACTTCCTCTCTTTGGAGCGAGCGGATATTTTGGAAATAAAGCTGTATTCTATTACGAAATGGTTGGAGCAGCATTAGGAGCTGCCAAGCCTTTTTATTTTAAAGGGAAGGAAAGGAGATCATGAGCTTCTTAGGAATTACAAAGGCGGATTTCAAAAATAGCGGGTGGAACATTGCAGTCTGTGCTTTTCCCTTTTTTGCAGGATTAGCCACTGCTTGGGGTGTAGACAAACTCGGCCGTCGCATTTTTAAATTCTCTGACCCGGAAAGCATAGCCTATCTTCGACTCAAGGTGTGCGCCTGCGCGATCGGCACGGTTGCCAGCTTTCCAGTGGCAACTTTGATGCCGGATTTAGTCCCTTTTGCAGGGAAAAAGATTCTACAATTTTGTTGGCTGGTTATTTTAGATATCGGGGGTGTTGTCCCGGGGTTTTATGGCCAACGTTCTTTATATGTTATTGGGTTTGCAGGAGCTCTGATGGGAGCTTTTAACGAGACTTTCTTGCAAGACACTCCGGAAGATAAATAGAGGGAATTCGGCAGTAAGGCCACCCTCTTAACGAATTCTTTTTCTCTTAAATGCCTTTCTTGAATAGACTAATTCTTTATTTGGAGAACTTTATGGCTGCAGCTCTTTATAAAAATTATGTTTCAGTGCCTGGCAACGACCTGTGGAAATCCCTCTTAGGTGGGACTAAATCTTTTACCAGAAGCGATTTCACCGGTTCCCTTTTAAATAGCGCTATTTGCGTAATTCCAGTAGCAGCAGGAGGAATTCCAGCGGCTTTCACCAATCAACTTATCCATGCATGCATTCCGTCCCATCTTCCGTTTAGACGTGTCTTTTCTATTCTTGCTACAGGCACCTCTGTCGTGGTCGGTGTAGGAGTCAATTTTTTTGTCGTTAACTTCTTAGCGGCTCACAGGATAACCCTAGACAATTTCTCTTCCGACAAAGCTCTGAAGCTTCAAGTAGCAGGAACTTTACCGGCTTTAACTCTAAGCCCTATTTTTTTAACACTGGGCATGTATGATTTTTGCGGCTATGCAGCATTGCCCATCTTTTTCGGAATCGGAGCTACTGCGGGCTATTTCGGTCATCGCTCATTGCAGGTCATAGGAGCTCTCAGCGCACTTTATGGAGCTTCAAGGGTTGCTATTACAGCTGAGATGAAAAGAGACGGTGTTCCAGCTCGTTATGTCCAACTTGATGCCCCCGAAGAACTCTAATGGTACGTTTCTTTTAATTTCACCTGGGTCACGGCTTGCAAAATAGCTAATTTCGTGGCTTCACGCGGCTGTACGAGGGGAAGCCTCATATGAGGGGTGCATTTGCCCAATAAGCTCATGCCATATTTCACACCTTGGGGATTATTCTCTAAGACCAGAGATTTGTAGAGAGGCGCATAGAGCGTATCGAGTTCTTTTGCATAGGTTCGATTCCCTTGAAAAAAACTGTGGATCATCTCTTTCCATGCTCGGGGAATCATATTTGCCACAATCGAAATCCCGCCCGCAGCTCCTAGTTCCAACATCGCGTAAGTCAGCGTATCATCGCCGGAAAAAATTGGAATATCCGACATCTGCTGGATCTCTTGGATCAGCTCTAATCCTCCCGAAGCCTCTTTAATCGCCACAACTGAGGGAAGACGAGCAATTTGAGCCAGGACCTCGGCAGACAGTTTAATTCCGGTCCGGCCCGGATGGTGGTACACAATCATCGGAAGTCCGACTTTACTGACCTCTGTATAGTGCGCAATGCACCCTTCGGGCGTAGGTTTGTTGTAATAAGGGACTACCACCAGACAAGCGTCAGCACCGAGGGCTTTGGCATGGGCGGTATTTTCGATGGTCTTTCGCGTATTATACGTTCCTGTGCCGGCAATAATGGGGACCCGTTTATTCGCAACATCGAGGGCAGTTTTAAAAAGCTGAAATTGTTCTTCGTAGGTCAGCGTGGGAGCCTCTCCTGTGGTGCCGCAAACCACAATCGCATCCGTTCCTTCTACCGCATGCCAATCAATCAGATTTTTAAAGGCAGAATAGTCGACTTCTCCCTCCCAGGTAAAGGGAGTGATGACCGCAGCAATAGATCCTCGAAACATCATTTTTTCCTCCATAATAAATAGCCGCAAAGCCCTGCCATCGCAGCGCCGACCCATAGAGGTAAATCGGGGCGGAGCGCAGCCAATAAGCCTCCGATCACACCGACGAACATGCCGGACATCACTTGAATCGATTGCAAGGTCCCTAGGGCCTGACCTTGCATAGTCTCATCAGCGGCATCCGATACCATCACCGCTGCATTGGTCATTAAGATCGAGAGCAAGAGCCCAATCGGAGGAATGGTCGCGGCAAGCCCCCAAGGATTATCCGGCAATACGAGAATGATCATCATAGCAGCGAGGGCAAATGCTCCCCAAGCGGTATTGATAAAAGGTTTCATTTTTTTGGCGAGCGGCTGAACTAAAAAGAGGAGTCCCAGAGCAAAAAAGAAGGAGTTGTAGGCCATGACATAAGCAAGTCCCGTGGTTGAAAAATCAAATCTTCTTTGGAGGTAAATTCCCAAACAGTTCCAAAAAGCATAGAGGGCAAAATACAGAAGGAAATTGGCGATATAAAATTTCTTCAAAACCGGATCGCTCCAACTCCTCCTCATCCCTTGAAGAAAGCCGATCTTGCGATGGGAATGTTTCTTCGTCTCCGATGAAAATTTCCAGATCACAGCAAAAGCAACGAGGGACATGAAAGCTCCGAGCCAAAAAGGAGTCGCAAATGAAAAGAAATGGCTGTTATGAGGATCGGCAAGCCACCCGCCCAGCAAAGGCCCGATGATAAAAGCGATGCAGGAAAAAAAATTGATCCATCCAAAATGGGCGACTTTTTTTTCTTTTCCTGCAATATCGCCGATGACGGCCTGGGCAATCGTCACATTACCTTCGGAAAAACCGCAAAGAAAAAGACCGATGAAAATCCCTGCGACAGAATGGGCAGACATAGCAAGGGCAGTGATCGCATATCCGATGGCTGTGCTGGTCAAAGAATATAAAATAACTTTTTTACGCCCCCAACGATCTGACAAAATCCCCAGCAAGGGCGAACCCATCAGCTGGCCGCTGGGATAGGCGGCTAACACCAGACCGAGGAGAATAGTTTTGAATTCGATCGACATCGAAGGCGGAAGAATCGATCGCTTTGCATCTAAAAAGATCTCGGGGAGGACCGGCAGCGGTAAAGAAAATCCTACATATCCGAGGAAGACGACAATCGCATACGGAAGTAAAGGCCGAATTTGAGTTGGAAGCATGAACCTATCCCTCAATTCTTAATATAGAGATCTTTGAACATTTTTTGATCGGATTTGTTCTCAGCGAGCGAAGACACGTTAAAGTACCATGGCTGTACGAGTCAGTACTCCATCAATAAAGTTTTGCTAATTTGGACCCATGTGAAAGATCTCACGTTTCGGCGGTTACAAGGCACTGAATAAGAAACAGATGTCGTTAAAGAAATTTTAGAGCACCATTTGAGAAGGCATGATTGTGAGCAAGCCCTAGAGTCCACTGTACCTTAGAGGACCTTCCCTAGGCTCGATGGAATCATCCTGTTTATTATGGACTTTCCGATGATAAACTTAGAGGAAAACTGCCTCAGCCTTTGAAGGTATACTCAAACTACTAAAGAATCCCGATCGGGCTAAGGGATTTTTAATTGACACCTTTTATATAGGAGAAGAAAGATAAAAATTAAGCGGAGCCCAAGCCTTACGCCAAGCATTATTAAATGTTATTAAAAAAGATCGAGAAAATCTCCCGCAAGTATCGGGTTTTCTTCTCGGGATTAAGTGAGATAGAAAGCAAGAAAACGTAAAAAAAGTAAATTCCTACCTTTTAACAAACTTTACGCCGTGTGCGAGTTTCTCTTATAGAAATTTGCACACGGCGTAAATCTTATAAAAATATTTCAGGCCCAACATGTAAAGAGTTTTCATATATTGAGTTCTGAGTTTCGGGTATATTTCTATTCTGTACTGTATCCTTTTTCAGAAGATCTTTTCTTTTGCTCTTCCAAAGATGTTCGTAAGGATTCCGGTACCTCTTTTGGTCTTGCCTGCTCAATTGTTCCTGTCAGGGCTAGTTCTTTCAGGGCCTTTCCTGCTTTAAAGATTGGCACTCTCCCTGCAGGTATTTTTATTTCTTGTCCAGTTCTTGGATTTATCGGACGGCGTGCTTTCCTTTGTGGCAATTCCCAAGTTCCAAAACCCACTAAATTCACCTTTTCCTTTTTTTTCATGGCAGTTTTTACTGTCGCTACGAAGGCATCGAGAGCTTCTTCCGCATCCTTTCTTGTAAGGCCTGATTTTTGAGCGATTGCTCTCACAAGCTCATTCTTTGTAAGGCCTGTTGTTGGAGCGATTTTCCTTACGGTATAACAGGTAATTAATCTTTCGAGCCTTGCTCTCTCTCCTTTTTTCTCAAGAGCTTTTGAAATTTCTGTTATCAAGACACCCATATTGCAAAAGCGATGTTTAAAATCACAATCGCATCTATCTAGCTTTTGATAGTGAATTGCAATAAGATTTCCAGTTACATTTATAGCAACGCTACCTCTATCTGTTGTCTGTGTGCCATAATGAACCAAGTAATTACCATATTTATGAATAAAATCAATCGCCCATTTGAGACCTCCTTTTATACCCATCCCAAAATCTAAATTATCGGACTGCAAAACACAAGCCAGGCTGTTATTTTGAGCCTCAATATTTTGAAAAATAGAAAAAGCTTTATCTTGAATTATTTCAAGATAGGGATGGGGTGCTAAAGCAATAATTGTAAAACCTAAATGATCCGAATCAACAATGCGCATTCCACTTTCTCTTGCTTTAATGGGGCTGATGTAGAGATATATAGAGGGATCTAACTTTAAGCGCTCGCATGAGATAGTGCTGCTTGTTTTATCAGCATTTTGGAATAAAACATGGAAAAAACTAGCCTCACTTTTAGAGGCCGTTTCTTCATTTGGAATCACATGAAAGTTGGTCATTATTAGATTTCCTCCAATTAAACAGCCCATCCCTTGAGAGATAGGTGTATTAATTTGGCAAACAGCTCCCATTCGGAATTGAATGATTTTATCTAAATGCTCAAACTGCTTTGGATTAAGAAAATCACCTAAATTCGGTTTATGATCATTCCGTGTCCTCACTAATTCTCCTCGTGAAGAAATGGCAGAAAGATTGGTTGATAAAGACATATTATCCTCCAGATTTTAATTTACTTGGATTAAAGGTTGGTCGAATGATTGCCATTACTAACCCATTAATCTCAAGCATCAAAATGTTAAATATTCATGTCTATTTTATCAAGAAAAGTTAAAAAAATAATAAAGACAGATTTTAATGATCTCTACTTTAGCTATTTTTTCAAAACCGACAAGCTTTGTCACTCTGTCTTGTGAATTGTTGCATAACTTTGAAAATCCTAACTCAACCATTTAGATTGTCTTAACCGATGATGTTTTGGATCACCATTTGTCGAGCTTCAGTCACTATTTGCCAAATTCTATATTCAGTATTTATCTATTTATAAACTTTTGGTAAAAAGCATTTTTGCAATGATTTCTACGAGTAACTTTTCCAGGTGACAATAATTAAGCCGGAAGAAAAATTTCTTTGCATTTAAAACATAAAATCTTAACATTTCATTTATAAAACATCTTAATTGGAGGGGATTATGGCAACAAGCCCCATAGGTTCTAAAGCAAGAATACGTGAATTAACACATGCTCCTTTCAGCAGTGAGCACTCACTTCTTAAAAGAGCAAATCAACTTATTCAAGACTTTGAGAATAAATGTATTTCTCAAGAGGGCATGATTTTTTATGCAAAGGAATTGATTCTAGAATTTGACAAGTTAAAGGATAGCGAAATCTCGATAGTAAGAGTAGGACTTTGTATCTTGCTAAAACTAAATATAGCTGAAGTACAACTTAAAGTTATAACCAATTTAAAGCCTTTACTCCATCTTAAGTTTTTGTACGATGATGTTGAGCAAAATCAAAGTCAAGATTTTCTCTTTTTAGAGAGCACAATAAGTGAGGTAATAGTAAAACATCTTTTTTGTTTTTATTCACAAGAGCTTCTTCTATTTTTGATTGATTTATATCAAGATGTCTTAGATCATCTTTGGCTTCTACCTTATCTGAATCTATCCCGATAATCTAAAT
>JAFEGW010000015.1 GCA_018239715.1 Verrucomicrobiota bacterium | reverse complement strand
AGAGCACCTCACCAGGCATTTAGCTTAGCAAAGGTGACATTTCTACTTTGGAGATGGGTGACATTATCATTTTGGGCTTACAATGCAAATTTTTTCTTTTCTTAAATGCTAAGTCCAATTTAATATTTTAGCTTCTGGTTTAGAATTTATTAAAAGTTCTTAAGTAACTAAGGAGAAAAATATGAATCCTGCTACTTTGCCTCCCTTGCCTTCAAATCTCAGAGATACCCTTGCTCATCCGATGACACCTTGGAACATTAGCCCGGAGTTGTTTCAACGGATCAGAAATGGAGAAAAGGAGAAGGTTCTCGCTGCGGCTCCGAATACTCCTCCCGAAAAAAGACCCTATAAAACATCCGAGGTGTTGCCGACAGATCCCGAATATCAATTCATCTTGAAATACTTCATGCATCAAAAACCCGCCAATTATTCTATTAAAAAAGCGTATTGCATCCATAATCCTACTCATACAGCGGCATTTGAAGCAGAAGTGAAAAATATCGATGAGGAGATTGAAAATCCTGTTTTTAAACCGAAGTGGAGAGAGGAAGATCTTCCAGAACTCAGAGAAAAAACAATTGCAAGATGGAAATCTTTGGCCTTGCAATTTGCACCTGTTGAGGTTGCTTGCCCAACGGCTAATCCTCCTCGGGTGGATGAGTTTTTACGGCCTAAAGTGATTCCTCTTTGGCATGGAAGCAGTAAAAAGGTGTACGAGTCGATTTGCCGTTCGAACTTTACTTTTTTTGGCAAACATCATTTTTTTGATTCTGCTGCTCCCCTGGGGGCAAATGCGAGTGTAGATATTGGGTATTTTGGAAGTGGGATTTATTTCACCAATAGTGCTCAATATGCAGCCATGTACAGCCCCCAAGGAATTTTAATTTTAGCTTGGGTCGCCATGCGAGAGCCTTATCCCGTGGTCAGTGATATTCCTTATCCAAGTAAGTGTACAGATATGAAAAAACTTCAGGGGAAAGGTGCTTACCAAAATTATAACGCTCATTATACTCCTGTAGTCTCTGTCGATCCTGCAAACTCTCAATGTATGGAATACTACCCTTGCTTAGCAGGGCAAGATCCAGCCTGGGATGAACTTGTTGTTTTTAAGAATAGCCAAACTCTTCCCCGTTTTTGGGTAGAACTCTGTGTCGATATGACATTGCCTGTTACTCTCATCTCCGACTCTCAAGAAAAGCAAGTCAAGATGGAAACGGATAAGCAGCGGTTTGAAGGGTATAAGGTAGGTGCAAAAAAGAAAGATCCTGAAGCTTTCTACCAACTTGGAATGTGCTATCTCAAAGGAATTGGTTGCGCTCCCGTTCCTAAAGAAGCTATCAAGATGCTTCAGAAAGCGGCTCGTCTCAAGCATGCAAAAGCCGCTCATGAACTGGGGCACTGCCATTCAAAGGGTCTCGCTGTTCCAAAAGATGCCAAAGAGGCTTTCCGTTGGTTTCTTAAAGCCGCAGAACTCAAACTGGCGGATGCCGAGTTTGAAGTAGCGCTCTGTTATGCTTCTGGAATAGGAACTCGTAAGGACGATAAGGAGGCTTTAGCATGGTATAAAAAAGCAGCCGAGCAAGGGCATGAAGTCGCCAGAATTCAGGTAGCAAATCTCGAACCCAAACCTGTTTCACCTGCTAAACCTGCGACAAAAAAAGATCCTGCTGAGCATTTTAAACTCGCTGAACAAAAAGCATCTCAAAAAGACTATAATGAGGCGTTCGTCGAATATCAACTCGCCGCTGAACAAGGGCATGCGGAAGCCCAATGCAAGCTTGGAGTATGTTATTTCAAAGGTCAAGGAATAACTAAAGATGAAGCTGCAGCAGCCAAGTGGTACCAAAAAGCTGTGGATCAAAACTTCCCTTTAGCAAACTATTATCTGGGTGCAGCTTATTTCCATGGAAAAGGAGTTGCCACAGATCTTGCCAAAGGTGTTGAGCTTCAACGAAAAGCTGCTGAGCAAGGAATCGCTGCCGCTCAATACTATCTGGGGACTTATTATCTCAATGGAGTTGGTGTCCCGAAAGATCTTCAAGAATCTTTGAAATGGTTTCAAAAAGCGGCTGATCAAGGAGATTTAGATGCAAAAAAACAAGTGGGGGCTTTGATCTCTCTAGGCGTCTCAGCAGGAGAATCTGTCGATCACTTTAAAATCGCAGAACAAAAAGCAGCGCAAAAAGATTTTGCTGCCGCAGCTAAAGAGTATCGACTGGCTGCAGACCAAGGACATGCGGAAGCTCAATGCAAATTGGGAGCCTGTTATTTCCGAGGAACTGGCGTTGAGAAAAATGAAAAGGAAGCTGTCAAATGGTATCAAAAATCTGCCGATCAAGGCTTTGCGCTTGCAGAGTACTATCTGGGATCTGCGCTTTTCCATGGACGAGGCATTGAAAAGAATGTGGCAAAAGGAATTGAACTTCATATTAAAACTGCGGAAAAAGGAATCGTACCAGCTCAATACTATCTCGGCACTTTTTATGAGAAAGGGGAGGGAGTCAAAAAAGACGAGCAAGAGGCTCTTAAATGGTTTGAGAAAGCCGCTGCTCTGGGAGATGCTGATGCTAAAAAACATGCAGAAAAACTCCGCGCAAGCTTAGCTCCCGCCATGCCTCCCATTCCTTCTGCTGCTATTGGAGCAAATTTAACACAGTCCATGAAAATGAATGCCGACGAGTATTTTAAACTTGGTGAGCAAGAAGCCGCTCAAAATAATCCTGTGGCCGCGGCTGTATGGTACCAAAAAGCCGCGGAAGCTGGCCATGCGGAGGCTCAATGTAAGTATGGAGCCTGTTATTTCCGTGGACTAGGAGTCGCTAAAAACGAAAGAGAAGCGATTCAATGGTATCAAAAGTCTGCCGATCAAGGTTTTGCTCAAGCTCAATACTATCTGGGATCCGCTCTCTTCCATGGAAGAGGCGTCGATAAAGATGTTCGTCGGGGGATTGAGCTCCATTTGAAAGCTGCCGAACAAGACATCAAGGCTGCTCAATATTATCTAGGGACTTTCTATCTCAATGGAGAAGGAGTCACCAAAGATGTGAAAGAAGCGCTAAAATGGTTTGAAAAAGCCGCAGCGCAAGGCGATGCAGACGCTCTTGCTTATGTTGAGAAGCTAAAAGCTTCAATGGTTGCTTAAGCAAATGATGCTTGGGGAAAAGTTGGATAAGCCTCCAAGCATTCATTCGGTCAAAGATAGGTTCTGGATCATTTGTTATGACTACCCCTTCCATAAATAGGATGGGGTAGTCATTTTAGGAGGAAAAGATGATTCCCGCTGTACCATCCACAGGCTCACAACCTTTTCCAGGGAATTTAAAATCCCAGCTCCCGAATCCTCAAACTCCTTGGAATGTGAGCTCTCTTCTTTTTAACTGACTTAAATCGCAGGTCTCGGATCAGCCCTTTAAATTGTGTGAAGTTTTAAATTCCGACACTGACTTTAATTTCATCCTCAAATACTTTGAGCACCAAAAAACCCCAGGTTATAGCATCAAACGTGTGATTTGCATTCATAACCCCGATCATACGCAAATGTTTGAAAGCACACTTAAGAATATGGAGCGAGAAGCGAGCAATCCTGTCTTTGCTCCCAAGGGCGAAGACGAAGAGCCCAAAGCTGATCGAGCTCGAGTTCTTGCCCGTTGGGAGACTCAAGCTTTTCAGTTCTCCCCTGTGGAGATTAAAAGCTCAGGTTCTAGAGAAGCCGACAAGTGCTCCAAAGCTAAAGTCCTTCCTCTTTGGCATGGAAGCTCTCCGGAAGTCTGTCAGTCGGTCTATAGCTCCGGTTTTACCTACTTTGGAAAACATTCTTATCATAATGAGTCAGCGAGCAAAGGGAACACTAAAAATACAGACGAAGGATATTTTGGTAGCGGGATTTATTTTACGAATAGCGCCCAGTATGCTTCTAAGTACAGCTCGCAAGGTCATTTAATTTTAGCTTGGGTTTCTATGCGAGAGCCCTATCCTGTCGTTAACGACATACCTCATCCTGAAAAAGGCTCGGATATGAAAAAACTCAAAGGGCAAAAACATTATCAAAACTATAACGCCCATTTTATTCCTGTTGCCCTTGCTAAGCCCGGCACTTTAGTATATTACCCTTGCTATAAAGATCAGCCTCCTGCTTGGGATGAGTTTGTGGTTTTTGAAAAAGCACAAACTCTTCCTCGGTTCTGGATCGAGATAGGCGTTGACTTTCCTAAAGTGGCTTTAAGCGATATAGGAACCGCAGGGGAGCTGCTCACGCTTCTTCTCAGTCTTCTCGACAAACCCGAAGTCCAATATCACGCTGCTCTATCCCAGATGCTCCAAGCAAAAGCCAACCTGATGCTCGAGCAAGCAGAAACCCATCCTTTAGAACTCGAGGATCAAAAGTTTTTGAAACTCGCTAAACGGCTCCAACCCGAAGGAGAAAAGCTGAGTAACGCAACAGTGAGCATGCTGTTGAAAATAGGAGAAAGCCCTTCTTCAACTCCTCCTGCTGCCGCTCCCGTGAAAGTTTCCTCTCCACCTCTCTCGGTGACCTCTTTGGTTCCCGTCCTTCCACCCGCCGCTACATTAGCTCCTGTGCAGCCCAAAACTCCTGTCAAACCCGTTCTTCCCGCCATTGCCTTTGGAAAAGAGTTGTGGGAAAAATATCTCGGCGATGTAGGAGAAGAACCGCCCCTTCCTGCGGATATCCAGCAGATCCTCCAAAGCCCTTGTCCGTTCTTTCCCGGCAAGAAGGTCGAAGAAACCCACCTGCTAACTTTGATTCCTAAAACTGTGAACGGAAAACCGCTGACCCTGAACTCGCTGGAGGAGCTTGTGAAACACCCCAAACAAGGGCAAGCGACACAATACAGCTATTATTGGCCTAGTATCAAGAAAGAATATGGCTCTCAATCCCCGTTAAGATCGTACTGGGTCTTAATGACAAGAGACGTGATTCCCGAGAGCCAATATAAAAGTTATGACGCTCAAAAGCAGCTCTTGGAAAGCTACAGTCAGAAAGCGCATGTTCCCTATGAGGTTTCCCATCTCTTGGAGGCAGCGGTGAGCATTTTCATGGAATATCTGAAGACAGGACAGAGGCTATATAGCGATAATCCTTTGACCTATACCCGGTGCCAAGAGAGGGTTTCCGAATATCCTACATGGCCCTTGGTTGTTGGGGGCTTCGCTGCGGGCGGCCTCTACGTCCGCGTCTTCAACGGCTGCATCGACGGCGGGGACCTCGGTTTGTGTGGTCTGCGGAAGTTGTAGCAGCCGACAAGGCTGTTTCTCTAGGGAGGTGAAAGTCCTCCTGCCGTCAATTGACCGGTTTGGACGGCTAGCATATCCGAAGCGTGGGAAGGTAACGGCCCACGTCCTGCTCGGAAGTAAACGCCACAGCTGCTCAAAGGCAAGAGCCCGAAGAGTAAGGACAACCAGGGTGGCAAGCAAAGGTAAGGGCCTGAACATAAGAGAATATCTGCGGTCCCGAAATAGACCCCCTCAAGAAGTTGTTTCAAGAGGATAATTGTGGTTAACCTGACCCATAAACTACTGGGGGAAGGGCAATGATCCAAGTGAAGAAACGGTTAAAAGCAACTTGGATACCACCGGGATAGGGGATCAAGCACTTGCCAAAAGAGACTACAGAGATAACATCGGGAAGGTCCATAGCCCAGCAGGGATTAGCGACAAACTGCAAAGACCGACAGTCATAGCCGAAAGCAAAGACAGTAGGAGGGAAATGGACTGGCGCATGAGTTTGTAGTAGCGAAGAGGAGAAGTAACGACTCTCTAAGGGGAAAATCTCTCTGGATTAGGACAATCCAGGCGAAGGAACTCTCGGAATCAACGGATACAACGAAAGTGGAACCGAAAGCCACAGAGCTTCAAAGGGAGTAAACTGCACGGAAGGAAAGTGAGCTAACACGGAAAAAAACCAGACAAAAGCAGGAAGGCCTGTGTGAAAAGTGAAACCGCCAACCGTATTTGGGAAAACCGACTGTACGGGATGAAAACGGAGGTCTTGGGAAACATCAAGCTCGAAAGAGAATAGCCAGAGTAGCAGTGTCCAAGGATTCTGCTAGCGTGCGACAAGTCAAAAGACTTGAAATTGATGCGCCCGAGTTCTATCCAGACTTAGGCCATTGGTCATTGGAACATTGGCATTGGGAAGACATGGGTTTTTTGGACGTTGGAAGACACTGTGGTCCTAAGAGTAGAAGGGGAAAATTTGGAAGTTGAGCTTGCAAAGAGGATGAGCAAGCTTTAGTTAAAATTTTGAAGACTGACACGGTAAGCGTTATTGAATGCTTGAGCTAGGGTGAATTGAAGCAGGGAATAGATTTTCTCAAAATCTTACTGTTAACCCTTTGCCTTCCTAAATTTATGGCTCAGCCAAGCTCTTCTACCATCGCTTTTGGGATAATTTAATAACTTAGGTGATTAATAGAAAACCTTATACTCAAGCACTTAGATAAAAAAATTTGCAAGAAACTGGAAAATAATTCCAGTTTCTTGCAAAATAAGATTATGGAGCCTCGTTTTCATCAATTGTTGCTGGAATGGAAAAAAACTTACCTCAGAGATCAGGACTTGATGCCTATTTTTCAAGGCCAGGATGCCCGTCGTTATGATGGGGTCAAATATGCGATCAAGAAAGGTTTTCTTATTTCTATAAGACGGGGACTCTATCTCGTGGGCCCACCCTATCGGAAAGAGAATTGGGATCCTTTTGAAATAGCTCAGGTGATTTATGGACCATCGTGTATTAGCTTTGAGTCCGCGCTATCGTATCATGGCTGGATTCCAGAGGCCGTTTACGTAACCACTTCTGCTTGCGCTAGGCGTTCCAAAGATTTCCAGACGCCTTTTGGAAATTTTCGTTATTTGCACACTCCGTTTGACCATTTTTTTTTAAATGTCGAGAGGATCACTAAAGGAGAGGCTGTTTTTTTGATGGCCGAACCTTGGAAAGCGATTGCCGATATGATTTATTGCTATAAGAAAAAATGGAGCTCGATTCGAGATCTGATGTCCGATTTAAGAATAGAAGTGGAAACCCTAGAGCAGTCCAACCGAAACAGTTTGTTGCATATCGCCAGCACCTATAAGAGCCCCCGAGTTTGCCAAAAATTATTACGATTTGTGGAGGAAATGTCTTAATGGATATGCGGGTGATTGAAGATCGGCTGCGTCAATATAAGCCTGCCTCAAAGCTCGAGGAATTGAATGCTTTAAAAGAGATTGCTCAAGAAATTACTCTCTTAGCCTTAAGTCGAGCGGAGTTTTTTAAGCAAGCAGCCTTTCAAGGTGGAACTTGTTTGAGGATTGTTTACGGACTTCCTAGATTCTCGGAGGATCTAGATTTTATTCTTTTCACGCCTGATACCTCCTTTGCATGGCGAAGATATCTTCATGAAATCCAGTTAGAGTTTGAATCCTTTGGACTCACACTTGAAATTAAAGATAGATCGCAAGCTAGCAGTGCTGTCAAGAAAGCTTTCATTAAAGAAAATTCCTTTGGCAAAATCCTTCAATTAGCT
The DNA here is from genome assembly GCA_018239715.1 of Verrucomicrobiota bacterium. Classification (GTDB taxonomy): domain Bacteria; phylum Chlamydiota; class Chlamydiia; order Chlamydiales; family Rhabdochlamydiaceae; genus PALSA-1444. The sequence continues at coordinate 74,915 of JAFEGW010000015.1, read as the reverse complement.
TATGAGAGAAATAGCTCCGATGTACAGGTCATCCAAATCAAACTGGAGGTTGATACCAATCCACCGATGGGTTCTGACTTTGAGACAAAAATCGTGGATTTCCCCACCCCTTTTTCCATTACTACTCAAACAGAGCCCAGTCTTTTTGCCGGTAAATTACATGCTTTGCTATGCAGGGAATATGTCAAAGGGCGAGACTGGTTTGATTTTGTGTGGTATGTCACGAGGAGAACTCCCTTCAACCCGATGTTTTTACAGCAGGCACTTTTTCAACAAGGCCCTTGGATCAGAAAAAGTATCGAAGTTTCTCTAGAATGGGTGAAAGAGCAGCTACAAAAGAAAGTAAGATCGATTGATTGGAAAGTAGCCTCTATGGATGTAGAGATTTTACTCAAATCTCGAGAACTTCAAAGTCTAAGCTACTGGAATGTGGGTTTTTTCGAACACTATATTGAGAGATTGGAAATTTTTCAGAAAAAGGAAAATAACTTGAGTAGTGATATTGCTCCTGGTCACAAAATGTGAATTGAGTTTGACCTGAAAACTCTCAGGGCTCATCGGTCGTCAAGCTAAGCTATATTAAAAGAATCTACTGCCGCAGTCCCAACCCTGGGGTGGTAAGGCAAGGAAACACTGTATCTAAGAAATTCTTAATTGTCGAAGAATCCACTTCATTCATGAAGGGGTTCTTACAACAAGCTTTATGATCGCTGAGCCCTGAGAGTTTTCAGGTCAAACTCAATTCACATTTTGTGACAGGGAGCAATATCGCAAATTGGAGAGCAAAACGAGGCGGATAAGTTTTCTCTGATTGTACAGACCCTTAGCAAGGAATGAGCTATGGGCAGAGAAAAATCGCTGCCGTAGTTTGTTATCCATTGCTAGCCGCTTTTTAGCCGTGTCGATTTTTCAAGCCTTTGATCAAAATGCACTGACTGAAATTTTGTTCCAAGGAAATTTTAGCTCAAAAATTTCTCTTTGAGCTATCCTTGTTTCAAAAAAATTCCCTTTAAAGGAGGAAACCATGGTTCCAGTCCCACAGCCTTCCAGCACACAACCCTTTCCTCCTCATCTAAAATCCCATCATCCGAATCCTCAAACCCCCTGGAACTTCAGCGAACCCCTCTTTAAACGCGTCCAAAACTACACCTCCGATAAATCGTTCAAGTTGTGTGAAGTCTTGACGACAGACCCTGACCTTCAATTCATTCTCAAATACTTCGAACATCAAAAACCCCCAGGCTATAGCATTAAACGCGTCGTCAGCATTCATAATCCCGATCAGACAACTTTTTTCGAAGCAGGCTTAAAGAATATGGAACGCGAATCCAATAACCCCATCTTTGCCCCTAAGGGTAAAAACGAAGACCCTATAACTGATCGAGTTCGAGTCCTTTCTCGCTGGGAGTCCCAAGCCTCGCAGTTTTCTCCCGTCGAGATTAAAAGCCTGTCTTCTCGAGGAACCGATACCTGCACCAAAGCCAAAGTCCTTCCTCTATGGCATGGGAGTACCAAGGAGGTTTGTCAATCGATCTGCTGGTCGGGTTTTACCTCTTTTGGAAAACACCATTATTTTGATGAGAATGCCACCAAGGGAGGGACTAAAAGTACTGATAAAGGTTATTTTGGAGCCGGCATTTATTTCACGAATAGTGCTCAATATGCCACGATGTATAGCTCAGGGGGCCATCTCCTGTTAGTATGGGTTTCGATGCGCGAGCCGTATCCCGTCGTGAACGACAAGACCCATCCCCAAAAAGGAAGCGACATGCTTAAGCTCGAGGGCAGGATGCATTATCAAAATTACAACGCTCACTTTATTCCTGTCGTCTCAATTAGGCCCCATGATCCTAAATGTATAGAGTATTATCCGTGTTATAAAGACCAGCAACCTGCGTGGGATGAATTTGTAGTGTTTGAAAAAGCCCAAGCCCTGCCCCGATTTTGGATCGAGCTGGGAACAGATTTCCCAAAAGTCGTGCTAAGCGATTTAGGGACTGCTGGAGAACTCATCATGCTTCTTCTCAACCTTCTCAGCAAAGCCGAAATTCAGGAACATTCAGAATTAATGCAAAAGCTCCAAGCTAAAGCCGACCAGATACTGGACCAAGCCGAAACCACCCCCTTAGGAGTCGAAGACCAAAGATTTTTAAAACTGGCCAAAAGACTCCTCCCTGAAGGAGAAAAACTCAATACCGCCACCGTGAACATGCTCATCCGAGCAGGCTCAACTCCTCCGAGAAGCCCCTTAGTAGCAGCTCCAGCCAAAGCTCCCACTCCTCCCGCTGCAGCTGATATAAAAAATCCTGCCCTACCCCTCTCCGTCGCCTCATTAGCTCCAACACTTCCACCTGTTCCTGCGGTAGCTTCCGCGGTTCCGAAGGTTTTTGCCAACCCCCGTCTTCCCACGATCGCATTTGGGAAAGAGCTGTGGGCCCAGTATCTTGGCGATGTGGGTGACGAGCCCCTTCTTCCTCCGGATATTCATCAAATCTTGCAAAGCCCCTGCCCGTTCTTCCCTGGTAAAAAAGTCGAGGAGACTCACCTGCTGACCCTGATCCCTAAAACCGTGAATGGAAAACCGCTGACCTTAAATTCTCTAGAAGAATTCGTGAAACACCCCAAACAAGGGCAAGCGACAAAGTATAGATGCTACTGGAATCCGATCAAGGAAGAATATGGCACTCGACCTTCGCTAAGATCGTACTGGGCCTTAATGACAAGAGACGTGATCCCCGAGAGCCGAGATAAAAGTTATGACACTCAAAAGCAGCTCTTGGCAAGCTATAGCCAGAAAGCGCATGTTTCGTACGAGGTTCCCCATATCTTGGAAACAGCTGTGAGCATTTTCATGGAATATCTGAAGACAGGACAAAGGCTATATAGCGATAATCCTTGGACCTATACCCGCTGTCAAGAGAGGGTTTCCAAGGAGTTTCCTGTCTGGCTCGGGTTTCCTGACCAGCCCTTGATTGTTGGGGGCTTTGCCGCAGGTGGCCTCGGCGTCGACGACTACCTCAACGACTACGGGAGTGGCGGCGTTGGGGGTCTGCGGAAATTCAATGACCAAGGTATCACTCAAGATAGTAAAGAAACAGCAACACCTAACATACCGCTGGAAATGAAACCCGTTCTTCATTCAACCCCTCCTGTCAATCCTCCACCCGCTGCAGCTTCTGCGAAAATTTCTTCTTCATCTCTCCCTGTAGCTTTTTTATCCCCTATTCTTCCAAAACTCTCCCTTAACTCTACTCTTCCTGCGATTGCCTTTGGGAAAGAACTCTGGGCGAAATATCTCGGCGATATAGGTAAAGAGCCGCCCCTTCCATCAGATATCCAGCAAATTCTCCAAAGCCCCTGTCCATTTTTTCCCGGCAAGAAGGTAGAAGAGACCCACCTGCTGACGCTCATCCCTAAAACCGTGAATGGAAAACCGCTGTCTCTAAACTCCCTCGAAGAACTGGTGAAACACCCCAAACAAGGAGAAGCGACCAATTATTCACACTACTGGGATAAGATCAAGGAACAATATGGCTCTCAACCTCTGCCAAGATCGTACTGGGTCTTAATGACAAGAGACGTAATCCCAGGGAGCCGAAATAAAAATTATGAAGCTCAAAAGCAGCTCTTGAAAAGCTACTGTCAGAAAGCGCATGTTCCGTACGAGGTTCCCCATCTCTTGGAAACAGTTGTGAGTATTTTCATGGAATATCTGAAGACAGGACAAAGGCTATATAGCAATAACCCCTGGACCTATACTCGCTGTCAAGAGCGAATCTCTACACGACTTTTGGTTATTGGCGGCTTTAGCTTGGGCGGCCTCAACATCAGCGACTACGGCGACGACGAGAATCGGGGCGTTGGGGGTCTGAGGAAGTTTTAAGCCAGTCAACATTGGAAGCCTGAGGTCCTAAGAGTGGAAGGGAAAAGTTTGGAAGTGGGGTTTGCAAATGGAGGGAGCAAGCCCCAGTCAACTTAAGTCAAAGAATCTAAAAAAGCTGGTGCTCGATCCTTATTTCTCCCTTAGATTAGATCAAGGATTGATGAGAACCTTGATCCCTTTTAAATAGACCTAGAAAAAATTGATATCGATATAATGGCTACATTTTTAAGTTTTGGGTAAAATATCGCTTTAGTTAGTTTATTATTTTTTGTAAAATGGACCCTAATTTAAGAAGGAGTAAAAGATGAACCCAGCTTTACCCTCAAGCTCACAACCCATTCCCAATAATCTAAAACCTCTGCTTCCCCATCCTCAAACTCCTTGGAACTTCAGCGAAGTTTTATTTAAACGGGTGCAAGCCTACACATCGGATAAATCTTTTAAACTTTGTGAAATTTTAAACACAGATCCTGATCTCCAATTCATCCTCAAATATTTTGAACATCAAAAACCCCCAGGCTATAGCATCAAGCGTGTGGTGTGTATTCATAATCCAGATCATACTCAAATGTTCGAAAGTACACTTAAGAATATGGAGCGAGAAGTGAGCAACCCTGTCTTCGCTCCCAAGGGCAAAGACGAAGAACCTAAAGCCGATCGAGCTCGTGCACTTGCTCGGTGGGAAGTCCAAGCTTCTCAGTTTTCTCCTGTCGAGATTAAAAGCATGGCATCGCGTGGAACAGATACCTGTATTGGGGCGAAAGTCCTCCCATTATGGCATGGAAGCACAAAGGAGGTCTGTCAATCGATTTGCTGGTCGGGATTTACCTCGTTTGGAAAGCATCATTATTTTGATGAGAATGCATCGAAAGGAAATACCAAAAGCACCGATAAAGGATATTTTGGAGCAGGTATTTATTTTACCAATAGCGCTCACTATGCCAAGATGTATAGCTCTGGAGGAAACTTACTCTTATCCTGGGTCTCCATGCGAGAGCCGTATCCTGTGGTCAATGATAAGCCCCATCCGCAGAAGGGGAATGACATGATCAAGCTTGAGGGAAGGATGCACTATCAAAATTACAACGCTCATTATATCCCTGTGGCCTCGATCAGACCTTACGATCTCAAATGTATCGAATACTATCCTTGCTATAAAGATCAATCACCTGCATGGGATGAATTTGTGGTATTTCATACTTCACAAGCTCTTCCCAGATTCTGGATCGAGCTGGGAGTTGACTTTCCCAACGTATCCCTTTCAAGTCCACTAGAACTAAAAAAAGAAGAACACCACTACACCCAACCTGTTAACTCACAAAGAAGAGGTACTAGACAAGCCATTATGTTTAAACATTCACTTAAAGCAGAAGTCCCTGCTGCGATTGCCCATCCTGCACCTCTGCCTGATGTGTATGCATTTCTACAAGAACCTCAACCTACAAGTCCTGCTAATTCCTCTTTGTCTCAAGCAATAGTACCCAAGAACAGATATGATTATGTGAATTTAGCATTGCAACCCTCTGCATCCAATTCTCCCTCACATTCTTCAATTTTTGTGGATGATGAATTTGAACAATTGTCTAAGCCATCTAAAATATACTCCAAGCCCCTACCAAAACCGAGCCAGCTTGCGTTATCATCTAACCCTACGTTTGCACCAAAGGTGGAAAAAACAGCCTCTGTGATTCCATTTAGAAAAGAGGTGTGGGCGAAGTACCTTGGCGATGTAGGTGAAGAGCCGCCTCTTCCTTTCGATATCGATAAAATCCTGAAGAACCCCTGTCCATTCTTTCCAGGCAGAATGGTAGAAGAAACCCATCTGCTGGCCCTCATCCCTAAAACGGTGAATGGGAAACCTCTGGTCCCGAGTTATCTAGGAGAACTGGTGAAAAACCCAAGACAAGGCCAGCCTACAAAGTACTCCTATCAAAGCGATCAGATTCTTAGCCTCACTCATCCTAAACATCTATATGAGAAGGATCCTTTTAAACCTATCAAAAACTCCTACTGGATTCTCATGACAAGGGATGTAATCTCTGGAAGCAGGAACAAAAGCTATGATGAGCAAGTACAACTTTTAAAAGAGCTCAATCAAAAAGCCCAGGTCTCTTATGAAGTTCCTTTGGTGATTGAAGCAGCTACTTGTGTATTTGTCGAATATCTTCAAACTAGAAATCGACTTTATATCGATTATCCTCACACCTATACTCGTTGTCAAGATAGCACTTATAGTGGAATAACTTTCGTGGTTGGGGACTTTTCGGATGGAGGCCTTACCGTCAGGCAAAACAGCATAGATGGAGGAAATGCTTATGGCATTGGGTGTGTGCGAAAGTTGTAGAGATAGCCTAAGTTTTTTCTTAAATTAACGCTAGCTCGGTTCTTATCTAGATTCATATATAATATGTTAGATTAAAAAATGTACTTGAAAAAAGTCAAAAACGCCACAGCCCAAGATGATTTCACATCAACTCCTCTATACTCCTCTTCACCCTCGGCGGCTAAGTTAGATCCTGTATTTTCGCAGGCTCATCCAAAAACTTCTCCCGCAGCAGCTTTTGTGAAAGCTTCTCCTCCGCCACGAGCTTTTTATTACAGGAACTTCAGTGGGAAAAGTAGAAGAAGCATTGGGATTTGCATTTGAAGGGATTTTTTTTCCCGCAAAGGGAAGGTGTTTTCGAAAAGAAATCTTTAAGGTCGAAATCCCTAGTAGAGGACTTTATGTTCACAGGAGAGTGACACAGGAAGAGACGGGGATTTCCCGAAAGGGTCAGCATGTGTAGGTTCTGAGGAGCTTCATGGCATTACTTCAAGATTTTTTGGTCGAAGTCGTACTCGAGCTTGAGCTCGATGCCGGGAAAAGCGATGTGAAGGAAAGGGCTTTTTCCTGGGATCCCGATAAATTCTGATTGCTTGGCAAAACGTCTATTTCAATAGAGGAATTGCTTATTATAGAAGAGGTTTTGAAGCTTACACCACTGCATTCCTCTGAGACCACTGACTTTCCAGATCTCGAGCTTTTCAATCGCGTCGTTTGGGTTCATAGGAACTTTGCATAGATCCTCCTGAGATTTAATGAACGCCAAGAATCTAGCGGATTTGGAAAAGATCAAAAAGATGGGTTATTTTGATGGATACACAAGTAGAGGCAGGAGGTGTGCTCCTATCCCTCATGCAGACATGCCGAGGTCTTGGAGTAAATCCGAGAGAGTATCTGGAAGACGTGATAAGAAGGCTAATGGGGCACAGCAACCAGAAACTAAAAGACTTGCTGCCCGATGAATGGCAGAAGAGGCGTCAAAAGTCAAACAAAGGCAAATAAATCCGAGTAATCTAGACAAAATGGGTTGCCTTGACGCTTACCTTCGCAGAATATCCTTTGATTCGTACAAGGACAAAACAGATGATGAAAAAAAGGCTCAGCCAAGCTTATACTCATTTTCTCCTAGGAAAAATTTTGCTTGATTCACCGAATCAGCGTTTTTTGCGATCTTTTATTGGGCTCGCGAATTGAGGGTAAGCCCAAGTATCATAATTTTCCCCTTTATTGGGGGCTTTGCCGCGGGCGGCCTCCGCGTCGGCAACACCGTACTTCCGCAGACCCCCCAACCCGATGTGTTTGTCACTGACGCCGACGGTGTTGTCGACGCGGAGGCCGCCCGTGGCAAAGCCCCCAATAACGACTTTCTTCCCCTGATGCTTAGAGACACTCTCCTGACACCATGTGTAGGTCCATGGGCTGTCGCTATACAACCGCTTTCCGGTGCGCAAATACTCCATAAAAATGCTGGTCGCTGCTTCGAGGAGTTGCGGCACTTCATACTGCACGTTTGCTTTTTGATTCAGCTCTTTTAACAGCTTAACTGGATCGTTATGGCCACTTCTTACAGGAATCACGTCTCGTGTCATTAAGGCCCAATACGAGCTTGGCAAGGGTTGGTTGCCATATTGTTCCTTGATCTCACCCCAATAGAACGCATATTTTATGGGCTGACCTTGCCGAGGTTTTTTCACTAGCTCTTCGAGTGAGTTTAATGTTAGGGGTTTTCCGTTCACGGTTTTAGGAATCAATGTCAGTAAGTGGGTCTCTTGCACTTTTTTTTCAGGCCAAAATGGACAAGGGCTTTGGAGAATCTCTTGGATATTAGAAGGCAGTAGCGGCTCTTCTCCCACATCACCGAGATACTTGGCCCATAATTCTTTCCCAAAGGCAATTGCTATAAGGGACGATTTAATAGAAGTCTTGGGAACCACGGAAGAAACAGGTGAAGGCACAGGAGCCAATGAGGTCGCCGAAGTGGGAAGTAGAGTTTGCTTCGCCATCATTTCCTCCTTCTTTTTCTGCCACCGCCGTAAACCTGAAAGCTCTTCCTCCACAGAAGGAACAGGCGGAAGCACAGAAGTTGAGGCAATAGAGAGAGGTGGAGGAGATGCTTTTAAAACGATCTCGGGCTGAACTATTTTTGATCTAGCAATTGGAGGGGGAGGTAGGGGTTTTTGTAGAGGTTGCTTTGTCAAGGAATTGGTAGGCGCAATAGGTGGAAGAGTGTCGACAGAGAAATTTCTCCTGAGACCTCCAACTCCGAAAAATTCGGGAAGGTAGATGTGAAGTCGCTGGCCATCAATGCAGAGTCCAACGGGTGAAAAATAACCAACGAACAGAGAAAAATCTTCGATTCGCTCTTGACAACAGCAAAGGGAGCCGGGCTCATCATTGTACAACTTTTTTCCTGTTCGAAGATATTCCATGAAAATACTCACACTTACCTCTAAAAGACGGGGAATTTCATATGCGACATTTGCTTTCTCTAGTAGAGGCTTAAGATCGACGTATCTTTTGAAATCTCTACTTTCCGGAATAATATCCTTTGTTAGGAGAATCCAGTAAGAATTTTGGAGCTGGGCTTCTCCGTATTTTTGTTTGATTTTATCCCAGTAGTGTTTGTATTTAGTTGCTCGGCCTTGTTTCGGGTGCGTCATAAGCTCTTCAAGAAAATTCAATGTCAAGGGCTGTCCATTCACCGTTTTAGGAATGAGCATTAACAGATGGGTTTCTTCCACCCTATTTCCGGGAAAGAAAGGACAGGGGCTTTTTAGGATTTTATCAATATCCGGAGGAAGGGGCGGTTCTTCTCCGACATCGCCGATATACTGGGCCCAGAGTTCTTTCCCAAAAGCGATTGCTGGAAGTGCAGGTTTGGCTGAAGTCTTTGAAAGAACAGGAGCTAATAAAGCTACAGAGATAGGTTGAGGAGAAGCTTTCACAGGAGCTGCTGTTGAAAGAATTGCAGGAGCAGTTGTTCCCATTTTCAGTTGCATACTCACTGTCGCACTACTCAGTTTTTCTCCTTCGGGGAGCAGTCTTTTGGCCAGTTTTAAAAATCTTTGGTCTTCGATTCCTAGGGGGATAGTTTCGGCTTGATCAAGTAGGAGATCGGCTTTGGTTTGGAGCATTTGAGCTAAAGCAACATGCTGTTGAATATCGGGTTTATCAAGGAGGCTGAGCAGAAGCGTCAGAAGCTCTCCGGCTGTTCCCGAGCTGCTAAACGCCACATTCGGAAAGTCAACGCCCAGCTCGACCCAGAATCTAGGGAGAGCTTGTGATGTATGAAAAACCACAAACTCATCCCATGCTGGAGTTTGATCTTTATAGCAAGGATAGTATTCGATGCATTGAGGATCCTGTGGCCTAATCGAGACAACAGGGATAAAATGCGCATTGTAGTTTTGGTAGTGCATCCTACCTTCGAGCTTAAGCATGTCGCTTCCTTTTTGGGGGTGGGGCTTGTCGTTCACAATGGGATACGGCTCTCGCATGGAGACCCAGGATAAGAGTAAGTTTCCTCCGGAGCTATACATGTTGGCGTACTGAACGCTATTCGTAAAATAAATGCCGGCTCCAAAATACCCCTTGTCGGTGCTTTTGGTATTTCCCTTGCTGGCATTCTCATCAAAATAATGGTGCTTTCCAAACGAGGTAAATCCCGACCAGCAAATGGACTGGCAAACTTCCTTCGTACTTCCATGCCACAAAGGGAGAACTTTGGCTTTAGAGCAGGTGTCGGTTCCTCGAGAAGAGAGGCTTTTGATATCGACGGGAGAAAACTGAGAGGCTTGAGACTCCCATCTTGCAAGTACACGAGCCCGATCGGCTTTGGATTCTTCGTCTTTGCCCTTGGGGGCAAAGACGGGGTTGTTCGCTTCTCGTTCTTGGTTTTTCAGGGTTCCTTCAAACACTTGAGTATGATCGGGGTTATGGATGCAGACGACGCGTTTGATGCTATAGCCGGGGGGTTTTTGATGTTCGAAGTATTTCAAAATAAAGTTAAGCTCGGGATCGGTGTTTAAAACTTCGCACAGCTTGAACGATTTATCGGAGGTGTAGTTTTGGACGCGTTTAAACAGAGGCTCGCTGAAGTTCCAGGGTGTGTGAGGATGAGGGAGCAAGGATTTTAAGTTTGGGGGAATTGGTTGTGAGCTAGTTGGTTGAGCGGCGGGAACCATGATTTCCTCCTGATGAAAAGCTTTTTTTCGTAATCAGCATAATTTAAAGTGAGATTTTTAAACTTAAAAATCGTGATTTTCTATCTCCTTCGAGGACAGAACTAGCGTATTAAATTTCCTCTATAGAAGATATTGTTATAACAGCATATAATAATCAAAATTTCTATTTTTTCCTCCTTGCGTAGACGAATTTTAATGCGCCATTTGAAATGAAATATAACGGCTCCTGCTAAAAAAATTCATCCATCATAAAAGATTTGCTCAAAAACTGATTTTTTTTCTCGAAGAACCTGAAAATTTTATATCCAAAAATTAAAGATTCGCAATGCTTTGCTTGTCTCTTAAAAATTCGCTTGGGCTTGCGTACATGTTCGCAAGCCCAACTTCTAGATTTTCCCTTTGGTCCCAGCGCTACCTATGTCCAAAATCCCCGATAGCCATTACTAATATCCACTGTTCCAAAAACCAAAGTTGACTAAAACTTCCGCAGACCTCCCAGTCCATCGTAGCTGCGGGCGAGGCCTACGCGGAAGTCGGTGCATAAGATAGCGAGGCCGCCCTCGAGGAAGCCTCCTACAACAAAAGATGAACGATGCTCGGAGAAACCCTCTTGACAGCGAGTAAAGGTCCCAGGGCTATAGGTATACAGACGCTCTCCTGTCCGGAAATACTCTGTCAAGATACTGGTAGCTGCTTCTAAGAGTTTAGGCATTTCATACGACACCTGGGCTTTTTGACTATACTTTTTTAATAACTGCACTTGATCATTATAGATTTTGCCACGGCTTGCTGGGATCACATCTCTTGTCATCAGCGTCCAGTACGATCTTTCTGGAAATTTTCTCCCATATTCTTTTTTGATTTCATCCGAATAAGAAGAGAATCTTGTAGGCTGTCCTTGTTTGGGGTGTTTCACGAGCTCTTCAAGGGAGTCTAACGTCAGCGGCTTTCCGTTCACGGTTTTAGGAATCAGGGTTAGCAGGTGCGTCTCTTCGACCTTCTTGCCAGGAAAGAACGGGCAGGGGCTTTGTAGGATTTGATGAATATCCGAAGGAAGCGGCGGTTCTTCCCCGACTTCGCCGAGATATTTACCCCACTGCTCTTTCCCAAAAGCGATCGTGGGAGGAGCCGGCTTGACTAGAGCCCGAGGAAAAACAGGCACCTTGGCTGCAGCAGGAGGAAGCACAGGAGCTAAGGAAGCCACCGAGAGGGGCGCTGGAGAGGCTTTACAGCAGCGGGAGGGCTCGGAGGAGGGTTCGCTCCCATTTTTAGCAACATGCTCGCTGTTGCGCTACTGAGTTTTTCTCCTTCAGGCATAATCCGTTTAGCAAGTTTTAAAAATTTCTGATCCTCAAGACTTAAGGGAGTGGTCTCGGCTTGATCGAGCATGAGGCTGGCTTTAGCCTGCAGCATGTGGGATAAAGCGACGTGCTGTTGAATGTCGGGCTTATCGAGGAGGCTGAGGAGAAGTGTCAGAAGCTCTCCAGCGGTTACTAAATCGCTTAAGGCAACTTTAGGAAAATCCACCCCCAATTCGACCCAAAAACGAGGAAGAGCTTGAGCGGGATAAAAGACGACAAATTCATCCCAGGTGGGAGGCTGATCTTGGTAACAGGGATAGTATTCTATGCATTTAGGATCTTGCGGGCGAATGGAGGCGACAGGAATGAAATGAGCATTGTAATTTTGGTAATGCTCTTTTCCTCCGAGTTTGATCATGTCGGAGCCTTTCTGGGGGTGGGGTTTGTCGTTCACGACAGGATACGGCTCTCGCATCGAGACCCATGTGAGAAGAAGATGACCCTCTGAACTGTATATCGTGGCATAGCAGGCGCTATTGGTAAAGTAGATGCCACTACCAAAATAACCTTTATCGGTGCTTTTGTTACTGCCTTGACTGGCAGATTCATCGAAGTAATGATGTTTACCAAAAGAAGTAAATCCTGAAGAGCAGATCGATTTACATACAAACTCTGAGCTCCCATGCCAAAGGGGAAGTACTCTTGCTTTTGAGCATGCGTCTGGTTGCCGGGAGTTTGAGCTTTTAACCTCGACAGGGGAAAATTGAGAAGTTTGGACTTCCCACCGAGCAAGGGCTCGATCTCGATCAACTTTGGGTTCCTCCTCTTTCCCTTTGGGAGAAAAAATAGGGTTACTCAATTCTCTCTCTTGATTCTTTAGCGTTCCTTCAAAAACTTGATTATGATCGGGATTATGGATACAGACAATGCGTTTGATGCTATAGCCGGGGGGTTTTTGATGCTCGAAATATTTGAGGATGAAGTTAAAATCGGGATCGGTGCTCAAAACTTCACAGAGCTTATAGGATTGGTCTGAGGCTTGTGCTTGCACGCGACTAAACAAAGACGGGCTCACATTCCAGGGTGTTCGAGGATTTGAGAGTAGAGATTTTAAATTCGGAGGAAAAGGTTGTGAGTTTGAGGGTAGAGCTGGATTCATTTTTTCCTTCTTTCATGAGAGTTTGATCGAAATAAATAGTAATATATAGAGCTTTTTAATCCAAATAAACTTAATTTATCCTCCTTGAATTAAGGATTATCTTCGGCACGATAAAAGCTTGCTCAAGAAAAGCAACGCAAGTTGTTTCCAACTTGCGGCCGTTATTTTATTATAAAGAAACTCTTCAAGTATCCCATGCTTTTCAGGATGTCTTTGGTATAGACTATGACGAAGGGCATCCCATCCCTTGATTGTTCCCGCTAAAACATTCTTCCCTCACTTAATCTAAAATAGAGAATTTTGAACTTTCAATTATGATTTCTTAGAAGCTGGGGGTTTAGGGAGGGGTTTTCGATGAATTGAACTTGGATCAGAGGTTGTTCCAAGCAAGCTGGATTGAGAAGAACGAGCAGGTGGTTGACTGAGTTCATTTACGATATGTACAGCATGTTGTCTAATAGCTTGTTTTAACTGTTCTCTGGATGAACTCATAGGAGTATGAGAGGGTTGAGATTCAACCTTACTTGGAGCTGACTTAACAGAGATATCCGACGCATTGGCGGAAACAGGTTGAGCCGAGAAGGCTGGATTCCGATCGAATTTACTATTTTGAAGATCCTGATGTCTTTCTTCTAACTTCTTGTCGAGAAATAGTTCTTTTCTTATGTTGGAACGCTTTAGTGCTTCACTCCCTGAAGGAGATTCATGGATCAGAGGAGAAACGGGACTGCCAGTCTGAGGCTGGACTCCCCAGATTCCAATGATTCCATCCATTGATCCACTCGCAAAAGTCTCGTTAGAGAGCAAAGCAAGAGCCTTGACTTGTGATGTATGCCCTTCTAAAGTTTTTAAACATTCTCCTGTGGTCGTGTCCCACATTTTAATTGTATGATCATCAGAAGCGCTGACTAAAAGCCCATTCTGTAATCGAAGAAGAGAGGAAACCGTATCCTGGTGACCTTTTAATGTTTTGATACATTGTCCAGTTGAGTAATCCCAAAACTTAATTGTTTTATCATACAAACAAGCTGTAGCAACGATGGTGGAATCTAGCGGTAAAATGAAGGTTGAACCGCCCCATTCTCTGATGCATTCTCCTGTAGAGAGATCCCACAGTTTGGTAGCCCTAATGGATCCACTGATGAGTTTCCCTTGGGGGAGGGGAACAAGAGCAAACACATAGTTTGTATGATCCAAAGTCAACAGGCATTGATTTTTCTCAAGATCCCAAATCTGAATTTCTCCCATGGACCCTATTGCAAGAATATTGGGAGCAAGAAGGTTAAACGAATAAATGCGATTTAAAAATTTACCAAAAGTGCGGTTTAGGCATTTTTCAAAATTCCAAACCGCAATACTAGTACTCTGATTTTGATGTGTCTGCATTAACAAAGTCCCATCAGGTAACAAAAAATAAGGGGGACCATAACCGGGTCCAAGGTTACGTTCTATACATGTATCTGTCAGTGTATTCCAAAATGTGATTGTGTGTTGGCTTGAGCAGCTCACTAATGTTCCGTTAGGATGATTAAAAAGACTAATTCCATGTGCATAGCTTTTATATATTTTTAGACACCCCATTTTTGAGCAGACTTCTTGCAGCGGAGAGATAATAGCAGAAGGGGGAGGGGGTTGAAAAATTTTAATGGGGCCGGTGACTGGCTCTTTTTTAGGCTCAGAAGGGTTTAAAGATAAGGCTTTTGGCAAATCCACTCCTAACTCCACCCAAAACCGGGGAAGAGTTTGAGCGGAGTGAAAAACGACAAATTCATCCCAAGCTGGAGGCTGATCTTTATAACATGGGTAGTATTCGATGCATTTGGGATCCTCGGGTCGGATAGAAGCCACAGGGACAAAATGAGCGTTATAGTTTTGATAGTGCTCTTTCCCTTCGAGTTTTCTCATATCAGACCCTTTCTGAGGGTGAGGGACATCATTCACGACAGGATAAGGTTCTCTCATGGAGACCCAAGAGAGAAGAAGGTGGCCTTCCGAGCTATACAGGGTTGCGTACTGAGCACTGTTCGTGAAATAAATTCCGCTTCCAAAATACCCTTTATCCGTGCTTTTATTCGTTCCTTTGGTGGCATTTTCATCAAAATAGTGATGCTTGCCAAACGAGGTAAATCCTGAGGAGCAGACCGATTTACAAACGGTTTCAGAGCTTCCATGCCACAGAGGAAGGACTTTGGCATTAAAACACGGCTCTGCACGCCCTTGTGCATTTGGAATCATCACAGGAGAAAAGGGGGCGACTTGTTGATGCCATCGGTATAAAACATGCGCTCTATCCACCCGAGGCTCTTCATTTCTACCCTGAGGTAAAAAGTAGGGATTGTTGGCTTCTTGCTCCATGTTTTTGAGAGAACCTTCAAAAACTTGAGCGTGAGTGGGATTATGAATGCAGACGATACGCTTGATCCCCAAACCAGGCGGTTTTTGATGCTCAAAGAACTTCAATATAAAATCGTATTCAGGGTCTGAACTGACAATTTCGCAGACTCTGAAAGCTAGGTTAGAAGTTTGAGATTGGATGCGGCTAAAGAGTGAGGGACTGATTTGCCACGGAGTTTCAGGGAGGGGTAAACTACTTTTAATGTTCTCGGGAAAAGGCTTCTTTGAACTAACTGGCGGAACAGCATGAACCATATCAACTCCATGAATAGGATTAGAACAACCAAAATTTTAAACTTGAATCAATTTTTATAAAAGCAAAAGTTAAAAAACTCTATTGGAAAATGTAATTCAACAAATCGACACGATCTCTTTGAAGCTGGCATGCAGCATCGGAGCAACTTCCAATCGCTCCATCCATGCTGGAATTAATTTCTTCCGTCTCAATATTTTGCCCAAAAGCATCGCTATTGTTATGAAGGACTAACGCATACCCTTCTCGGACAGAATAATGTTTGTCTCGGAAAAGTTCTTGTTTAGGGAGGATAGTTTTGTCGGGGAAAATCATTTTGAGAAGAACAATCGCTTCCTTATCCGCATAATCATTAAATCCGATGATTTTAAGAGAGGGGAAAGGGGAGTGTCGACGAAGCGACTTAAAGGCTAAAATCTGCAGGCGATTGAGGATATTGACATTCTTGACCCCAATCTGCCTTGCAAAAATCACTGGAGGATCGATCGTATAGACATATCCTTGGAGAAGCACGGCTTCAAAAACACTAAACTCGTTGCGAACAAGCTGAAAGTAAATCGAAAATAAGGCTTCTAAAGAGATCACGTGATCTTCTAATCGAACAAACTGATTGACAAGAGCAACCTGCTCATCAAGATGAGAGTTTTTAATGAGTTGATCGATATACTCCAGAGCTTGAGAAGGATCTAGGATCGTTCGCACTTCTTTTAAGGCGGGCAGTCTGTGTTTTGAGGTTAGATGATAGATCATGTGCTTTTGAAGACGAGCTTCATACTCTTTCAACTGCCGTTTAAAATTGACAGGGCTATCGCTGGCTAAATTCCAAAGCGGTTGTAAAGAATCCAGGTCTTGCCCTTCAATCGCCTCTTCTTGGACCTTCACGACTCGCATGATGACTTCATTCTCAAATGACTTTTCAAAGTCGGGCTGAATCGATGCACTAAGGATCACTTGTCTTCCTTTGCCTTCTGTAAAGAGAATTTGATGTCCATTTTTATAATAATAGTCTCCGGACATGACAATCGGGCAGATGGGGGTCAGAAAGGTATGTAAAGCTCCTTCCATCCAGGTGACTTTATCTCCCTCTTTATATTTAACCCCTAGAGCAGAGTCTTTCTTATTGCGCATCAGATGTTCAATCATCGATTTAGAGACGAAATGGCTCGGTGAAAGAATAACAGGTTTTAAAGGTAATCCGCCTTGAATCGCTTTCTTGAAATCTGCTCGATAACGAACCTCCGGCAAAGAGATCAACTCATTGGAGTGAACTTTGGCAAAGTTTTCCTTGACCTCAGGAGCAAAATTGGGGGAGGGTTTAAGGATACTCCTTGCCGATGGTCTTTTCGTCTCAATGGTTAATTCCCTCATTTTCAGATCATCGGGATTGACGGCTTTTAATGTGGGAATTTCTCTTCGCGGAGAAACAATAGTAGGAGCAGGAGAGGGAGGGCTTTTAGGGACTGTAGAATCTCTTGGGCTGATGATAGGATCTCGTGGACTAATGGCAGCCATGATTGCCTCCTTCTTTGAGTAATTCGATTGTAGGTAGGGTAAATATTTAAATATAGTTTTTTTTCCTGCTTAGCATTCCCAAAGAAAAATCATGGTATCGAGCTCGCGGCAGTTTTTGACTTAGTGTGAACTTTGGGAACTTCAGATTGAGCCCGAATGCTAACAATACTCGCAGATTGACCGAAATGATGGCTTTAAAAATTCACGAAACATAAATGATCGTGATTTACTTTAAAAACGCTTACAAATGTCAGGACTCCAAACTTGTGCTTGCGAACAGAATGGCAAGCTTAAGTTCGGAAATTTGCCCTTTCTATTCTTAGGGCTCCAGGGTCATCATGTCCAAAATCCCCCCAATGGCCATTTCCAAGCCAAACAGTTTAATGACCGTTATCAATTAGAACTTCCTCAGACCCACCAGTCCGTAGGTTGTAAGGTTGCCGTCTTTGGAGTAGAATTAGTGACATTGAGACCCTCTCCCGGCACCAAATGTTTCCGCTATACAGTCGCTTTACGGTGTGCAATACTCCATCAAGATGCTGGTCGTTGCCTCTAAAAGTTGAGGTGCTTCGTACTCCACCTGGGCTTTTGACACTGCTCTTTTAACAGCTGAAATTCTTCTTTATAGTCGTCATCTACGCTTTTAGCGATCATATCTCTTGTCTAAGACACAGTACGATCTTTGTAATTCCTTCTTGATCAAAAGAAGGATTGCTTGGGAACAGTCTAGGAAATTAGAATCTCTGAAATAAAGGCTTTTTATGAGTTAACTCATCTACTTTGATGAGCGATGTAAGTTTGTATATCTTAGTTTAAACTGAAGTTTTAAGCTTACTCAAAGCTTCTTGAGCTTGCTGGTTGCCCTGAGCTGCAGCTTTTTGAATCCACTTGACAGCCTCTTTTTCGTCCTTAGCCACTCCTCGGCCATTTTCATAGCAAACTCCTAAGTTGACCTGAGCCTTAGCAAGGCCTTGATCCGCCGCTTTTTGATACCACTTAACTGCCTCTTTTTCGTCCTTTACCACTCCTTGGCCATTGGCATAGCAATTCCCCAAATTGAACTGAGCATAAGCATCCCCTTGATCAGCCGCTTTTTGATACCACTTGGCTGCCTCTTTTTCATCCTTATCCACTCCTCGGCCCTTTTCGTAGCAAACTCCTAAGGCGAATTGAGCATCAGCATCCCCTTGATCAGCCGCTTTTTGATACCACTTGGCTGCCTCTTTTTCATCCTTATCCACTCCTCGGCCCTTTTCGTAGCAAACTCCTAAGGCGAATTGAGCATCAGCACCGCCTTGATCAGCCGCTTTTTGATACCATTTCACGGCTTGTTTTAGGTCCTTATCCACTCCTTGACCATCTGCATAGCATACTCCTAAGACGAATTGAGCAGCAGCATGGCCTTGATCAGCGGCTTTTCGATACCACTTGACAGCCTCTTTTTCATCCTTATCCACTCCTCGGCCCTTTTCGTAGCAAACTCCTAAATTGTGTTGAGCCTTAGCAAGGCCTTGATCAGCCGCTTTTTGATACCACTTGGCAGCCTCTTTTTCATCGTTAGCCACTCCTCGGCCATTGTCATAGCAAACCCCCAAGTTGGACTGAGCAGCAGCGTGGCCTTGATCAGCGGCTTTTCGATACCACTCTGCGGCTTTTTTGTAATCTTTGGCTACTCCTCGGTCATTTGCGTAGCAAAGTCCTAGGTTGTATTGAGCAGTAGCATTGCCTTTTTCAGCCGCTTTTTGAAACCACTTGGCTGCCTCTTGGTGGTCCTTAGCCACTCCTTGGCCATTTCCATAGCATACTCCTAAGTTGTGTTGAGCATAAGCATAACCTTGCTCAGCTGCTTTATGATACCATTTCACAGCTTCTTTGTAATCCTGAGCCACTCCCTGGCCATTTGCGTAGCAAAGTCCTAAGCTATATTGCGCCTGAGCATCCCCCTGCTCAGCGGCTTTTTTAAACCTTGAAAATACTTCTAGGGATGTTGCCTCTAACGAAGGTAGAGGAGAGGTTTTCACACGAGCAGCATTCGTAGGAATTACAGTAGATGTTGCTCCTGCTTTCAATTGCATATTTGCTATTACTGTTGCTATTGTTTCTTCTATATAATCTTGAGTCATTCCTTGGTCATTGAACTTCCGTACACCCCCAAGTCCGGAGAAGTCGAGTTCGCGGACGATGAGGCCGTCCGCAGCAAAGCCCCCAACAACCAATGACCAGGTAGGACGGGTAGAGACCAATTCCTGGCAGCGTGTAAACGTCCAAGGATTATCACTATACAGCCGCTTTCCAGTGCGCAGGTACTCCATCAAGATGCTGGTCACTGCCTCTAGGAGTTGTGGTACTTCATACACGACCTTGGCTTTTTGGCTTTGTTCTTTTAACAGCTGAACTTGGGTGTTATAGCTTTTGTTTTGGCCTTCAGGGATCACATCCTTGGTAAACAAGACCCAGTATGAGGAGGCAGAGGTGGTATTTCCATGTTCATTCTTAATCTCATTCAAATAGTATCTATACCTCGTTGCTGAGCCTTTTCTTGGGTGCTTCACCAGCTCTTCGAGAAAGTTGAGCGTTAGAGGCTTTCCATTCACAGTTTTAGGGATCAGCGTCAAGAGGTGCGTCTCCTCGACTCTTCTCCCGGGATTGAACGGACAGGGGCCTTGCAGGATTTTAGCAATATCTGAAGGTAAAGGCGGCTCTTCTCCCACATCGCCAAGATATTTTGCCCACAGTTCTTTCCCAAAGGCGATCGCAGGAAGAAGGGGGTTGGCAAAGGCCTTCGGAACCGCGGAAACTGCCCCAGGAACAGGCGGAAGCGCTGGAACTAAGGAAGCGACGGAGAAGCTTGGGGCAGGAGTTTTTACAGCAGCTGCAGCGGAAGGAATGGGGGCTTTGGCTGCAGCTGCTAATAAGGGACTCCTCGGAGGAGTGGAGCCTGCTCGGATGAGCATGTTTACGGTGGCAGCGTTGAGCTTTTCTCCTTCAGGAAGGAGTCTTTTGGCCAGTTTTAAAAAGCTTTGGTCTTCGACTCCTAAGGGGTTGGTTTCGGCTTGATCGCGCATGAGGTCGGCTTTGGCTTGGAATTTTTGGACTAGATCGGGGTGTTGTTGAACTTCGGGTTTGTTGAGAAGGGTCAGGAGAAGCGTGAGCAGCTCTCCGACAGTTCCTATGTCGCTGAGTACTACTTTTGGAAAGTCCGTTCCTAGCTCAATCCAAAACCTAGGAAGGGCTTGAGCTTTTTCGAACACCACAAACTCATCCCACGCAGGTTGTTGGTCTTTATAGCACGGATAATACTCTAAACATTTAGGATCCTGAGGGCGAATGGAAGCGACGGGAATGAAATGAGCATTGTAGTTTTGGTAGTGCATCCTGCCTTCGAGCTTGAGCATGTCACTCCCCTTCTGAGGATGGGGTTTGTCATTGACGACAGGGTAAGGCTCTCGCATGGAGACCCAAACTAACAGGAGATGACCTCCTGAGCTGTACATCGTGGCATATTGAGCACTATTGGTAAAATAAATGCCGGCTCCAAAATACCCTTTATCGGTGCTTTTGGTGTTTCCTTTGCTGGCATTTTCGTCAAAGTAATGGTGCTTTCCAAAAGAGGTAAAGCCAGACCAACAGATCGATTGACAAATTTCCTTGGTACTCCCATGCCATAGTGGGAGAACTTTGGCTTTGGTGCAGGTGTCGTTTCCTCGAGAAGACAGGCTTTTGATCTCGACAGGAGAAAATTGAGAAATTTGAAATTCCCAGCGGGAAAGAACCCGGGCACGATCGGCTTTGGGTTCTTCGTCTTTGCCTTTGGGGGCAAAGACGGGATTGCTCGCTTCGCGTTCCATATTTTTGAGGGTGCTTTCAAACATTTGAGTATGCTCAGGATTATGAATGCAGACGACACGTTTAATGCTATAGCCGGGGGGTTTTTGGTGTTCGAAGTATTTCAAAATAAAGTTGAGCTCAGCATCTGTGTTCAACACTTCACAGAGTTTAAACGATTTATCGGAGGTGTAGTTTTGGACCCGTTTAAACAGGGGCTCGCTGAAGTTCCAGGGGGTTTGAGGATTGGGATGGTGGGATTTTAGATGAGGAGGAAAGGGTTGTGAGCTGGAAGGCGGCGGGGCTGGAACCATAGTTTCCTCCTTTAAAGGGAATTTTTTTGAAACAAGGATAGCTTAAAGAGAAGTTTTTGAGCTAAAATTTTCTCAGCAACAAAAACTTTGTACTTCTATCAAATTGGGCTCCCTTACTGGCGAAAGCTCAGGGCATTGGTTTCGCTAAAAACTAACAGAGACAGGAGAAACGATCCAAACACTCGACTATTAAACTGCTTATTTTTTGACAGCCAGAAGTGCTAGGAACAGAGGGAATTCTTCCCGGCTGCGATTTTCCATGCGAGCTTTAGGTCCTGTGCTTTTCTTGTCCGAGACCCATTCTTCGAGAGTTGCCACTAAAAATCCTGTTTTAGCCAAGGCCTGGAAATACGTCGACAGCGGATGATGGAACGACCATGTCGTTTCTGATTTTTCTCCGGCGCTAGGCTTAGTTTGGATGGGGATTTTGAGCGAAGACATGTAGAGATCGAGGCGGCGGTATTGCAGCTTTTTTGGCTCATCGACTCCCCAGGACGATTGGCGGGCGATGCGAAAGCACGGATGATTCATGACAATGAGGAGTTTGCCGCCGGGTTTTAAGAAGCGGAAGGCGTTTTCTATAGCTTTTTTATGATCTTCTAGGTTTTGTATCACTAAGATCAGCGTAGCATGGGAAAAAGGTGGGAGGTTGAGATGAAGAGGTTTGGTGATATCGGCGACATGGAAGGATTTTTTCGAACGTTTTTTCGCTTGCTGGATAAGGGAAGGGGAGGCATCAATCCCTGTGTAGTCGACATCAACAGGAAGATGCCGGCTCAGGACCCCTTGGCCGCAGCCCAGGTCTAAAACGGCATCGCCCTGTTTTAGAGCCAGAAGTTTGAGGGTGCTAGGGAGCACGACGTGCTCATGGTAGTAGTGCCCTTTTTCTCCGACAATAGAGTCGTACCATTTATGGGAGGATTCCCAAGATGTCTCATTCATCGCCTGTCTCATGTTCCAGTTTTAAAGACCAAGAAGGCTTTTTAAACCGCAAGATCAAAGCAGGGGCTGAGCAAAAGATAAGCATGCCAATGATCAGGAATGCGACGTAGAAAGTGACGTTTCCGGTGGGGAACTGAGCGGGCGGGAAAAATCCAATAATCAAGGTAAAAAACGAACTGGCAATTCCTAGACCTGCCACTATCCACATGCCGGCTTTTCCGCCGGGGATTTGGTAAGCGCGGACGACGCCAGGTCTTTTATACCGAAGTCGGATCGCGGCGAGGAACATCAAAATGTACATCACGAGATAGACCTGAGCGACCATGACGGTCAAAATCCAGTAGGCGCTGTTGACGGTCGGCATCAGCAGGAACATAAAACTAAGACCCGTCACGATCAGGCCTTGGAGGACAAGGAGACGGAGCGGCATGCCGTCTTTATTGAGCTTGCGGAAGTAAGGAGGCAGGTCGCCGTGCTGAGCAGCAGCTAAGAGTCCTCGGCTAGGGCCGACAATCCAGGTGCTCAGTGATGCTAGGGCTCCGATCACGACCAGAAAGGCCATGAAGGGGACGAGCCAGCCCCAGTTGTAGGCGCTCACGAATGAGGCAAAGGCCTGCATCGATCCGGCGGTTAGGCTGATTTCATTTTGAGGGATGACGGCAGCGATGGCCAGGACGCCGAGAATGGTTAAGCCTAAGATCAAGAGGACCGAGAGCAGGATCGCGCGAGGGTAATTTCGCTGGGGATTTTGAACATCGCGCGCATGGATGGCTGACATTTCCATTCCGCAGAACGAGAGGAGAATACCCGTGAAAATCACCAGCTGTTCCGGACTGGAGAGATTGGGGACAAAGCTCTCCAGATTAAAATCTATTTGCAGAGGGGATCCCGAAAAATACCAAAGAAAACCGAGGCCGATGATCACAGCAGCGGGGAGAAAGGTCCCGAAGATCATGCCGAAAGAGCTAATCCAACCAGAGATTTTCATGCCTTTGAAGTTGATGAGGGTCATGATCCAAAAAGCCGATAACGAGCTGAGGAGAAGATAGGTTTTATTAGAAGCTAATGCAGGGTTGAAAATGTAGGCGACAGTGGCAGCAATAAAGCTTAGCATGGTCGGATACCAGATGACATTTTCAATCCAGAGGAGCCAGATGGCGAGAAATCCCCATCGCTGGCCGAATGCTTCTTTGACCCAGACGAATATGCCCCCGATTTTAGGCCAGCCGGTGGCGAGCTCGGCTGAAACCAGCGCTGTCGGAATAAAGAAGATCAAGGCGGCAAGTAAATAATAAAATATGGAGGAGAAGCCGTACTCAGCGATCGTCGGCCAATTTTTCACACTCCCAATCGCGGCCAAATTAATCATGGCCAGTGTAAACACCGTGATGGTTTTTTTATTCATAAGCGAACTATAATGACAAATTTTAAGATATAATTACATCAAAATCAGAGAGAAAAATGAATAAAATCTTTATCACGCGGCAGCTCATGCCGATTGCCAAAGAGCTTTTAAGCGCACACTTTGAAGTCGAAGAAAACCCCCTGGATCAGCCTCTTTCTCGTGAAAAACTCAAGAGAGTTGTCCGAGAATTTGATGGGATTTTATCGACAATTCCTGATCGATTGGACAGGGAGGTTTTGGAGCAGGCGACAAGGCTTAAAGTCATTTCTAATTGTGCAGCAGGGCTTGACAATGTAGACACCGCAGTGGCAAAAGGAAGGAAGATAGCGGTTTTTAATGTTCCAGATGCGACAACAGAGAGCACGGCTGACATGACATTTGCTATTTTACTCAGTCTAATCAGAAGAGTCGGCGAAGCGGAAAGCTACGTCAAGCGTGGCCTTTGGAAAGGATGGGAGCCCGCGTTACTTCTCGGAGAAGAACTTTTCGGAAAATATTTTGGCATTATCGGATTTGGGAAAATTGGCAAAGCTGTTGCTCAGCGGGCGCTCGGCTTTGGCATGAAAGTGCTTGTTTTTGCCCGTTCGAAATTAGACCTCGCGGATCCTAGGATCGAGCAAGTCTCTTTAGATGAGCTGTATCAAAAGTCTCATTTCCTCTCTCTCCATGTTCCTTTAACAACAGAAACCCAAGGCATGATTGACAAAGCGGCCTTCCAAAAGATGGCGCAAAAACCTGTCATTATCAATATGTCGAGAGGAGCTGTCATCCGGACAGATGATCTAGTCGAGGCTTTGAAAGAGGGAGCTGTCCGTGGAGCGGCCTTGGATGTGACCGATCCGGAACCCATTTTGCCTACGCATCCGCTTTGCCATTTGAAGAATTGCCTGATCGTTCCTCATATTGGATCTGCTACAGCGGAATGCCGCACGCTACTGGCTCGCAAAGCTGCAGAAAACCTTATACGGTTCTTTCATGATCAATGAGAAATCCTTAGAAGCTGTCAAAGCGGCCGGCTGGTCTTCCGAGTTTTGCCGCCCTCTGTATGAGAGTTACTGTTTTTCAAAAATACCCGGGACCATTCTCAATCTTTTCGGAAAAAAATCGGCAGGCTTGCCGCAGGATTGCTGGGTGAAAGGGCCGTATGAGAGCGTGGTGCTCTTTGTCGTCGATGGATTTGGTTGGGATCTTTTAGAGAAATACCATGCGAAGTACCCTTTTCTCTCGAGTTTTTTTAGGCAAGGGATTGTCTCCAAGCTCACTTCGCAGTTTCCCTCGACGACGGCCGCCCATATCACGACGCTCTGTTCGGGCTCAGAAGTCGGGCAGACGGGTATTTATGAATGGTTTTACTACGAGCCTCAGCTTGATCGAGTGATTGCTCCTTTGCTTTATTCCTATGCAGGAGATAAAAAATGCGGAACCTTGCAGAAGGTCATCGCTCCCGAAAAAATCTTCCCTGATGAGACGCTGTTCCAAAAGTTGCAAAGCGAGGGCATATCTTCTTATATTTTTCAACCTAAAGATATCGCTTTTTCCATCTATTCTAACTGGATGTTCCGCGGATCTGAAGTCACAGGGTACGACCGGTTCTCTAAGAGCCTTTCTTCTGTGTTGAAGATGGTAGAGCGCGGCGGCCTTTTTTATGTCTACTTTGGAGACATCGATGGGGCAGGGCATCATCATGGAATGGACTCGAAAGAATTCGCAAAAGCCCTGGATGAGTGCTTTGACGCCATGGAAGATTTTTGGGAGCGGCTCAGCCAGATGAATCTCAATGTCGCGACTCTTTTGACTGCCGATCATGGAATGACGCCAATCGATCCTGCGACGACGATCTTTCTTAATCGTGAAATCCCCGCACTTGAGTCGATGATCAAGAAGGGGGCCGATGGCCGCTTGCTCACTCCCGCCGGTTCTTGCCGGGACTATTTTTTGCATGTGGAGCCTGGCAAGCTGGATGAGGCAAAAATCCTTCTGACCCAAACACTGGGGAAAAGAGCCCTCATCTGCGAAACGGACCAGCTTGTTCAAGAAGGATTTTTTGGATCCAAAGTCTCGAAAGAATTTTTAAAAAGAGTGGGAAATCTCGTGATTCTGCCTTATGGCAACCATTCGATCTGGTGGTATGAAAAAGATCGGTTTGATCAGAAGTTTTATGCCATGCACGGCGGCCTGACGAGGCCCGAAATGGAAACTATCTTTCTTTTTCATCCGAAGATATGACCTTTAAAAAATTCGTCCTTTTTTTATCGATCTTTTTGCTGATAGGCTTCTTGCTCCCCACGGAGGGAGTAAAATTTAGCGGCGCTGCCTTGGTCGCTAAGCAAGGAAAAGTACACCTCTTTGCAGGCTATGGTTATGCGAACCGGGAAAAAAAGCTTGAGAATACTCCGCAGACCCAGTTTTTAATTGCTTCTATCACGAAAGTCTTCACCGCGGTTGCTATTTTAAAGTTGCAAGAAGAGGGGAAGATCCAAGAGTCTCTTCCCGTCGCTGCTTATCTGCCTCCTTCAGATCCCGTTTGGAAAGGGAACCCTCCTTCATGGCTAGAAGAAATGACGATTCATCATTTGCTGACGCATAGCTCCGGCTTGCCGGATCATGAAAAACTGCCTGGATACGGCGCCTTTGACCAGCAGCCTCATTCTTCTGAAGAATTTCTTCGTTTTTTTGCCCCTTATCCTCTTCAGTTCAAACCCGGTACTCGCTATCAGTACAGCGGGGCTGGTTACGATCTCCTGGGCTTTATTATTGAGCGCGTTTCGGGTCAGAGCTATAGCGAGTACTTAGAGCGGGCTTTTTTCAAGCCGCTAGGGATGGATGCGACATTTGCACCTCACACGTCTTTTCTCTCCAAAATACGAGATGATCACCCTGAGCTAGCGGCGGGCTATGATCCTCAAGGTCCTTCTAGGGATATTAATATGTCGACGATGTTTGCCGAAGCGTCGATCGTTTCTACAACGGCAGATTTGTATCGTTGGACACAAGCTTTATTCGGGGGAAAAGTCATTTCTCCTGCTTCTCTTAGCAATATGCTGACGCCCTATTTTGAAGTTCGGGGGAAGATTTGGATGGGGGAGGGGATTTTTATCGATCTTCAAGATCCGATGCATCCGATCTATTACCACAATGGCAGAACGGACGGCTTTGAATCGGCATGGATGTACCGGCCGCAAAAAGAAATCACTATTATTTTACTGAGCAATGAATCCCAAGGGCCCACGTTCGACTGGGCTTTAGA
Organism: Verrucomicrobiota bacterium; assembly: GCA_018239715.1. Classification (GTDB taxonomy): domain Bacteria; phylum Chlamydiota; class Chlamydiia; order Chlamydiales; family Rhabdochlamydiaceae; genus PALSA-1444. Next base: position 48,173 of record JAFEGW010000015.1, on the reverse strand, counting down.
TCTCTTAGAGCAAGAACAAAGAAAGTAAGCTCCCACGTTCAAGTGGGAGCTTGGCTTTTTAGCCTTTGGATTTTTTCTTTTCTGCCTTTGCGAGTCTCTTCTCTTTAAGACTCATCTGAGGCTTTTTTTTCTCTTCTTTGCGTGCATCTTTGCCTTTTGCCATGGTTACACTCCTGTTTTGTAGATCCTTAAAAATTTAAAAGAATGTTTGTTTGTTGTCTACTACTCCGAAGTTCTCACGGACGCGATAAAATTTTATGCAAAGCTTTCTCGACGAGGCTTTGGCGTGCCCGAGACGGTATTCTTTGGATCATGTTGAATGCTTTTTCAACATTAAAAGTTTTAGGAATTTCAAGCTCAGGCAAAGTCTTGAACCATTGTGATTTAGCCGGCTTTAAATATAAAACATCTAAGAGGGCTTTTTCAGGCGTAGCCATCTTGACTTGTGTTTTCGGATCTAGGTCGTAATCGAAGAAAAATTCTGGAATGATATGGTGTACAGACACAGTCGCTAAAGGGGTTTGAATGCGGCGTGTGCGAGCAAGTGAAACGACAGTGATAAGACGGGGAATTTGATCGATCATATTATGTTGGTAAAGAGCTGTCTGCAAAGAGACATAGCAAGGGAGAGGAGCAACTAAGTAATCTGGAAGCAAGAAAGGATTTATTTGAGGATCGATTGCCCAAAGACTCCTGGATAAGTGAACAATATGTTTTTCGAGAGCTAATCGTCTAAGGATCTGACTCGCGTGCTCATTGGTAACTCCCAGTTTGAAGGCGACATCCTTCGTTTCCATGACAGGTACTCCGACCTCATGGAGGAGCCTTAAAGCTAAAAGCAGTCTCATCTTAAGGACTCCAGGTATTCAAGTACTTTTAACTGAATTTCCTCCCATACTTTGCTGTTATATTGTTTTTGTATGTCTGGAGGGAAAAAAGCGATAACTTGGTCTTTAAAATCGCTGAAGCTCATTGTATAAATATTTTCACATGCTTGAGTTAAATTTTCTCGATCTCCTTCAAGAATACCATAGGCGTTAATAAGATGAAAAAGATCCCAGATATCTCGAGCTTGGGTTTCCGATCTTAGAGCTAAAGCTCTGATTTTCTGTTTGAAGGCGATGTCTGGACCATAATGAGGGACAAAGATCGGGTGCAAATGATAACTACTCAAAACTGTCGAATTAATAGTTTCAAATTCAACAGGCTGCTCGAGGCCTCTTCTGGAGAATTCAATTTTAGTAGGGAAAGTTAAACCTCTTCGCCCTTGGAGTTGAATTTTCCAACGTTGCGTGGTATCTGTTTGTTTTGCTTCGGAAACTTGGGTAATTTCAAGAGATTGGGCTTTTAACTGTAAAGCCAACCCAGTGGAGGCAAGTATGGTATTGACCGTTTTTCTGAGAGTGGTTCCCCACATAGTTGTCACATCAAGATCGATATCTTGAGAATAGCGGATACTACCTAAATAAAATCTCAAGTTACAACCGCCCTTTAAAGCATAAAGGCGTTTGTCCAGCTTTCTTCCTAGCTGATCTAAAAAAACCAAGTGAAAAAATTCCACATATTGCACTGGATCGTAAATCATAATTTTATGATGCGAGAAGTTGACATTAATGTCAACTTCTCGCATCATAAAATTATCAGTGATTTGGCTTTCTGAGTTTTGTCTTTTTTAGCTGAAATAATCGCAAATTATTTAAGGTTAGAATCTTGTGGAACTAATTTATTTGTAATTAGTTGTATAATTTTATGGTTTTGTTATTGTTTATATTTAAATTATTTATTAATTGAATAAATAATAAATATATAATAAAATATTTAATATATAGTTAATAAATTAATAAAAAAGGACTATTATTATGGCTAGCTTAATTCCAGACCTCTCCATAGAAAGTAAGGGAATTTACTCGGAAGAAAATAAAGAAAACCCGTCTGTACGCAGAGAGCAGAAAAAGGTCCAAGCAGTGGCTCGCAATATCGACTTAAATATAGAGCCTATTGCAAGTAAAGCGGGAGCAGCTCGCTCCCTGAAAGCCGAACCTCAAAATGAGGCGGCTGCGGCTATCAAAGGCAAAAAGTGGGATATTTTCTTTCAGATCTTCGAGAAATCCCCCGGTCTACCATTAACTGTCCAAGAGCGGGGACTTGCTTTAGTAGAGTTGATTAAAAGAGGTCGATTTACGCTTATTCCGGCCCTGATTGCAGGCGGACGTGTCTCCGAGCAGGACCTGGGAAAGGCTATCGTCGAATGTGTAAACTTAGGGCAGATAGAGATGGTGGAACACTTGCTCAGCAAGTTAGGCAAGGGCCGGCTTCAGCAAGCTTTTGTAGACCAGGGTGTCAATTTCGCAGCATATCTAGGCCATTTAGACAGTATTAAGTTGCTGCTAGCATCTGGAGAACTTTCCGAAACAGCTCGCGGGCAAGCTGTGCTCAAAGCCATTAAGGTGCGCAAGCCCGAGATTATTCGGCTTCTTCTAAGCAGTGGATTTATCGATGAAGTTTATCGTGAAAAAGCGTTGAAAGAAGCTAAAAAAATCGATCACAAAGAAATCATCGAAATCTTAGATAAAATCTAGCTGATCTTCTCAGGGTTATCTTCCTGTTAGGATTGTAACATGCCCTTTAATAGTGGTGGTATGCTCTCCTAATGCGTCTAAGCCGTAAGATTTAAAAATCTGATCAGGCAGATTGAAATAGGGCAGAGGTTTTAAATCGGAGATTTTTCCTAGCAAGGTTGCGACGATGCCTTGAGAGCAGGCCTCTCCAGGCTTTTTGTAGCGGTATTTACGAAAGCGGCTTAGAACTAAAAGCAGAAGAGCTTCGCATAGCTGACGGAGAAAGGGGAAGGGGATTGCTTCCACGAACCTTACAAACTTTCCAACCACTGGAGTATTTTTTTCCACTTCTGTCGCTTTGACACTGAAAGGGTGTAGCAAGATAAAGCAAAGTCGAGTTAAAGCGAAAAGGCTTTCATAGATTTTCACTTCCTCATTAGCGTTATAGAGAGCAGTAAAAACGGGTCGTATAGCTTCCAAATCGGGAACAGAAATGGAGGTGACCTCTTTAATTTGCAGGAGAAATTTCAAAGTATTCAGTGAAGTTTCCATGAGCGTTCGCATTTGAGGGACATCGCGGTCTTTATGCACTAATTTCTGAAGGATCGGGCCTACGAACTTTTCAAAGTCTTGCGGATCGAAAGTTTGTTTTGCAAGGTCCAGTTGCGCTTTAAGTTGGGGGCCCTCTTGAAGTTTGCTTGCCAAGCCGGTCAGAAACTCATAAAAATCTCCGCCAAAAATCTCATCCATATAAGTTTCGAAATTTGTAACGGGAGTCGATTGGCCTTGAGCATGCGAGGCTCTGCAATGCATGATGTCGGCAGCAATTTTTCGACAGACCGCATTGGCTTGCTTTTCAGAAAGAGCGTAAAAAACCATTTTTTGCTCGCATAAAAGCCTTTCTTGCCCTTGATCAGGATTCATGGAAAAGACTCGATAGTTTCCCTTCTCTTTGATGATAAAATCGAAATAAGCATGGGTGGGGGCTGCTGCATTGTTAGAGAGAGACCGATCAGCCCTTAACACAAAACCATATTCAAAATGGGCTTGCAGAGAGCCATATTTGCCATGAAGTTGTGGTACAGTGAGCTTCATACAGGGTTTGTATTTTCGCCATTGAGAAGGCTCGATAAGTTCTAACACTCCTTCGTTGTTTTTTTTGGAACCTAGAAGGAGAGGATTGAGATTAATAATGCCATCTTTAGAGACATCAAAATCAGGGCAAGGTTTTTCAAATTCTTTCAAAACCTGTTCCATGGTAAGTGATAATTCTTGATCCGGCTGAGCAATGTTTTTCAAACGAAAAGGGCGATGATCGTGCACGGAAACCCAATTAGTTTCCTTATCTACCAGGTCCATTTTCAAACAAACGTGCCAAACACCTTTAACTTCCCCCGTGGGTATTTTTTCAATGAGGGCAATATTTTCAGCATAAATACCCAGCTTCTCATAAAGGTGAGATTTCATCAGTCGCTGGGCTATTTCGGGGTACTTGATGAAAATATCCACCCACTGAGTGGTTTTTACATCTCGGTAACGGCTTTGAGAAGGTGCGATAAGGGCAAATTTAATAAAGTTGGTGCTCCATTCGTCATGGGAGGTTGCTGGAGTTTGAAGCCTTTTGACAAATTCAGGATATTTTCGACAAAGATATTGGAGTTGATTAATCACAAACTCTTCTGGAAGTCCATTCGGAAAGAATGCTTTGTATTGATCGCGGAGCAATTCTAAAAGCGGTTGCACTGTAGATACAGGACTATCAGAAGAGGTCAGGTGAGTTCGATAATAGAGCGCCATCTCTAGCTGCTCGATTTGAATAAGCTCAAGAGTTCTTTTTTGAGCTGCTTGCACGGCTGCTCGGGCGGTGGCAATCCACTGATCACATGCTTGCTTATGACCCTCCTCGCCGACTAGCGCCTGAGGATCCATTCCCTCGGTAACTTGCGATAATACTTTGGATAAGTTCTGGGCTAAATCTCGTTGGGAAGTTGCTGCTGGAACACTCATTTTTCGCCTTTTGCCCTACATTATAAGGATTGTAAAAATTCTTTTTAAGAAAAAAGAATTACATTTAGCTGCTCAGTTTGAGGTCGGGCGCAATACAATAGCTCCCCAGAGGGATTGGTTTCAATATTTGTTCTTAAAGAGATAACAAAGAAATTGATAAATTTTACGATGTAGCGTATTATAAATTTTATGAAGAAAGTGGATGGTTTTACACATTCTGCGATGTGCCAATCTTGTCGGGATTTCAAACCCGTACAAGCACTTTCATGTTTCCTTCTTCTCCTTTTGTGCCCACAGGCACAAAACTAACTATCATTTTTCATATCTATTTTATTGCTTGCCCGGTCGTAGAGACCGAAAAAATGAGTTAAATTAAGAAGGAATTTTTTTATGACTACAATTTCAAAATCGCAAACAGTGGTCTGGTCTATCTGGATTATTGCTTCTGTTTTCTACGCCTATCAGTATATCTTACGAGTCATGCCGAGCATTATGTTGGATACTATCATTCAGCAGTTCCATATTGATGCGGCGACTTTTGGCCAGTTTTCGGGTGTTTATTATATCGGCTATTCGCTCATGCACTTGCCTATTGGCATTATGCTGGACCGGTTCGGTCCCAGGAAGGTAATGACGGGGTGTACTCTCTTGACGGTCTTAGGGTTATTACCCTTGATTTTTGCTGAGCATTGGATCTATCCGATTGTTGGAAGATTGTTGGTCGGCATGGGATCTTCTGCTGCGATCTTAGGAGTTTTTAAGATCGTGAGAATGCTATTCAGCGAGAGCCGTTTCCCTAGAATGCTGAGCTTTTCCGTGACAATCGGCCTCATTGGAGCGATCTATGGCGGAGGGCCTGTCAGCTATATGTGCGATGTCTGGGGCTGCAAAACTGTCGTTCAGATCTTTGCCTGGATGGGTGTTGCTTTAGCGGCGATCACTTACTGGATCGTCCCCGATATGAAAAATACTTCGCAGAGTACGATGCTCGCTGACATCAAAGAGGTATTGACCAACCGCCGTGTGATAGGAACATGCATTTTTGCGGGTTTGATGGTGGGGCCTTTGGAGGGTTTTGCGGACGTCTGGGCTGCGGCATTTTTTAAAACCGTTTATGGATTTGAAGGGACTGTAGCAGCCAGCTTGCCCTCCCTCATTTTTATAGGGATGTGCTTTGGATCTCCTGTCTTAACCTTAGTCGCAGAGAAAATCGGAGGCTTTCTTCCCACGATTATAGGTGCAGGGATAGCCATGGCCCTAAGTTTTTTTGCTCTTCTGGCTATTGCTTTGAAGATGTGGATTATTAGCTTGAGCTTTGTGTTCGTGGGCGTCTGCTGTGCCTATCAGATCCTAGCAATCTACAAAGCTTCAACGTATGTCCGCGAGCATGTCGTAGGACTGACAACAGCTATTGCCAACATGATTATCATGTTATTTGGCTATGCTTTTCATTCGGTGATTGGAGGTATTATCACTGCTGTTGGCGGGCCGGGCAGCTCGCAGGCGTTTGTTTACGGCGTTTCTATAATACCCATCGCGCTTTGCCTAGGTATTTTGGGGTTTGTTTTCTTGTGGAGCTTAGAAAAGAAAGCTCCTAAAGCTATGTAGCCCAGATCCGGGGGTTTGGGTCACCAAATCCCCTCATTATGGAGCTATCTTCCAGACCTTCAGATAGAAGGCGATCTCTTTTTCTAAAGAATCTCGAATATTTTGAGATTTTCTAAATCCGTGCTGCTCTCCTTCATAAACGATAAGTTCGGTCGTTATCCCTCTTGTTTGGAGTGCATGATACATTTTTTCTGCTTGATTCAAAGGAACGACGAGGTCTTCAGCGCCTTGGAAGAAGATGACGGGACATTTAAGTTTGTCGACATGGAAAAGGGGAGACCGTTCTTGATAAAGTTTTTTTTCAGCAGGATAAGGTCCTACCAAAGAATCCAAATAGCGGGACTCAAATTTATGCGTCTCTTCGACAAGAGCGCCCAAGTCGCTGACACCATAGTAACTGGCGCCCACAGTGAATGTTTTACCAAAGGTCAAAGCCGCCAGCGTGGTGTATCCTCCGGCGCTGCCTCCGCGGATGGCTATTTGATGCGGATGGGCTTGATGTTGCTGGACCAGATGCTGAGCTCCTGCTTCACAGTCTTCAATATCGACAATGCCCCATTTTCTTTTCAGAGCGTCGCGGTAAGGCCTGCCATAGCCCGTGCTGCCGCCATAATCGACGTCAAGCACGGCAATGCCGCGGCTTGTCCAATATTGGATTTTTAGATCAAAAGTATGGCTGGTAGCACCTGTCGGCCCTCCGTGGGACATGACCACTAACGGAGGGAGCGTCCCCTCGGGAGCGCGATAATCTTTATTCTGCGGAGGATAATAGAACGCATGAGCTTTTCTTCCCTGAGAGCTAGAGTAAGTCAGAAACTGAGGCTGAGAAATATACCCGGGATCTAAATGAGGATGGACGTTGTGGGATAGAACGGTCGTTTTACCCTGCGAGAATTCGTATTTGAAAATGCTCCTATCTTGAACACCGGACCCCGCGATAAAAACGGCAAATTCAGGAGTTGCCCGCACTTGAGTAAAAAAGGTCCAAGGAAGAGGGAGAGGCTTAAAATCAGGTGAAAAACCGAGCGACCAGCGTCCGTCTTGGACGAATGCGGCAACGATTTTTTCTCCTGCAAAAGCATAGGTTGACATACCGAACATCCATTGCGGCAGTCCAAATTCTGCATCCCGCTCACAAAGAGGCTCTGCTGCTTTTTCATTCCACCGGTAGAGGTTCCACCATCCTGTTTTATCAGAAGTAAAATGGAGAAAACCTGAAGGCGACCAGCGAGGCTCGAAAATCGATTCCTGGCTGCTGCCGGCGATTTTTTGAATAGGGGTGAGCCTTCCTTCTTTAAAATCGGCGACCCAAAGCTCAGTGCCGTCCCAAGGCATTTGAGGATGGTCCCATGTGAGAAAGGCTAGTTGAGTTCCATCGGGACTCAAAGTCGGAGAGGCATAAAAGTCTTTCCCTGCAGCGATCTTTTCCCATTTTTTTGTAGGAAGGTGGAGGCAGGCTAGAAAGTTTTCATCTTTTTTTTCTCCGACGGCAATCAAATAGGGAGGAAGGACTTGGAGATCGGCAAAACGAGTGCCCGGCTCTGTCAAGGGCTCTGTATCGAGATAAATCCGCTGATCTTTGTCATTGACGAAGTAGATTTTGCCCTCATGCACGGCAAAAGGGGCGCCGCCATATTCATGCACGCGGGTCCTGACGCTCAAGTTCTCGGGAGTCATATCCTGTTTTTCCCCTTCAGGAGTATAGCGAACCACCACAGAGCGGCCATTTTCGCTGGGGCGGAGTTCATCCCAATAAATGTTAGCGCCCTCAATAACAATCGTGCCGTACTTTTTCTGACTCATCGTGAGCCATTCCGAAGTAATAGGGGAGTGCCAGGTTCCGTAAGGAGCAACATTTGACATAGGATTTTCTCGCTTAAAAATAACGAGTGTAAGGATTTTACGATATTAAGTGAATAATCGGAATTATCTCGAGGGCGTTCGCAAGCTCTTATCTTGAAGCATCAGTGTTGCGATCAAGGGATTATGATCAGATAAAGAAGTGCTGGAATCGGGGTTGCCCTCTGTATTTTTGAAAACAGGAACAACCTTTAATCCTTGAATAACGTCCTTAGCTGCATCGTCATCATTTCGCAAGATGAGCGCAATCTGATCGAGCCATTCATAATCGGGGCATTTATCTTCAGGATAAACCAGTTTATTGAAAAGATTGGTGCAGGTGGGCTCCCCGTCTCGATGAATTCCTTTTAGAACTCTACCGAGGTCCTTCCCTTCAGGACCGTTAGCATCGATATTGACATCTCCAGCAAGCACTACAAAATCGACATCTGGAAGTTGTTCTTGGGCAAAACGATGAATTTGCTGTAATTGAGCCGCTCTTACTTCCCTATCTTTTGGGTCATTGCCAGCTTCTAAGTGCGTGCTAATAATCGCGAAAGTGGGATGTTTATCTTCGGGATGCATTTTGATTTTTAGAGTGGATAATCCGCGCATTTTCTTCCAGGAGACTCCTTCTTCGAAGAGAGTAAAGGAGTAGTCATAGACACTACTTTTGGTCATGATTAAAAGTCCGCTTTCTATACCGAAAGTATTAGGGCCATTATGAATAAAAAAATGGGCATATTCATCTTTGAACGCTTGCAGAATCATTTCGGTCACGAGGGGATCCAGCATGCATTCTTGGAAGATGACGGTATCGGGCAGCTCACGACGAATGACCTCTGCTATTCCAGGAAATCGGTCTCTAAAGGGTCTTTGCCCTCCGCAGGTATAGTTGAGTCCTGCAGGCAGTCCTAAAATATTCCACGTCATGATTTTAGGATTATTGCAAGGAATTTCAGGAACCTGTGTCCGTAGGTGGATATAGTTTTTCTTCTGAAATGCATAGCATAGCAAATGGACTGCAAGAGGGATGACTCCAAAAGTGAAAACAACTCCCACAACAGCTACAAGAGCTCGGGGGATCCAGTGAGGAGAGATGCATAAATAAGCAGCTGCACCCACCAGAGCGGCCGGGCCAAAGGATCGGTAAGCAATCTCGACTGTTTTGCTCTCGTAATTATCGAAGACATGAGAAGTCGTCGGATTTCCGCGGCGTGTGATGTATTCGATAACCCTAAAAATCGGCTGCTGCAGGTAAGCTTCAGCTCTATAAAATATGCTGGCAGCGGTTTGATCTGATGTTGAAAAATCACAGGAGGGAAGAGACATCTATTTTTTCTTTAATAAGCGGGAAATAATATCAAAGGATTGTAGTTTTATCAATTCGTTTTATAATGTTATAAACTTTTGATTTAAAGAGCGTTACACACTGCTTCCGCAGGCATTTCAGCTTTTAGTGCGCACATTTGATCAATGATCAATGAAATCGACTCATTGAACCGATTCGGAGGCATTTTTTGATAGGCTTGTTGGATCTGATGGCGAAGCTCGGAATCATACAGGTACTGACGGACAAGGGTCTCTGCCTTATCAAAATCATCGATGTAATCTCCGACGCAGTAGCTCTTGATCAGATCGATATTGGCCTGTTCCCAGCTGATCACAGGGTTAGTGCAATCCATGAGGATAGGAAGCCGCATGACGAGCGACTCTGTCGTCGATAAAGTTCCAGGTTTGGTGATAATGAGGTCGGCCATGGCCATCAGCTCGGGTACCTTATCGGTAAATTCCATGACCGTCATAGTATTGGAGCGGTTCAATTGGATCTTGCGGAGATTCTTGGCGAGGTCTTGGTTCCTTCCTGCGCAGACGATCAGATGAATGCCCATTTGGGCGGATCCTAGGACATGGGCATATTCATACGCAGCGTCGCCGCCGGCTCCGCCGATCATGACCAAGACAATCGGTTTATGCCTTGGAATCTTATATTGATCCCTTAAAGCCATCGGATCTTTTTTAGATAAAAAATCAGGGCGGACAGGAAGGCCGATGGTTTCAATATTTTCTGCAGAAATATTTCTTTGGTAGAGCATTTCCCGGGTGATCCAGAGATGTGTTCCCACGACAATTTTAAAATGCGGATGGGAGACGCCTTGAAGCCCGTGAACAAAGGTTTGCAAATCATTATCGGTAGTGATCATCAGATAAGGGATGTCTGCCTTGCGAGCAGCTTCCGTAGCAGGAAAGTTGATGAAAGGGATGACTGAAATCACGAGATCCGGTTGCTGCTGCTGTATGTGCTGTGTAATCAGCTCTTCGATTTTCTTTTTATATCTTCGAAAAACTTTGGGAGCGACATAACGGGAGACGACATTCACCGAGCGCGTCCATCCGTTGCGAAGCGCGAGATTGTAAACGCCTTCGCCTGATTTTACCCCAAAAATTTGCAGCTCATCAATGGGATAGATGACCTTGAAATCGTATCGGCTTTCTAGAAGGGTCTTCAAAGCACCAACTGCGGCGTTGTGTCCATTTCCGCCGTTGCTGCAAAGAACCAGGATCTTTTTCTTGGGCAGTTCAGCGGATTCCGCGCATAAAAATATCGGAGCCCAAGCAAAACAAAAAAGCCATTTTGCTAGGTGAAACCGTCTGTTATGAAAGAAGCGACTCGTCATATAACCCGGACTTTTCTCACAATACCGATAAGGCACTAATCGCGCCAACTATTTTATCTAAGCTCTTATTTTTTCTACATCGAAAATGGGCTGTGCGCTATATAGCCAGATAGATGGCTAAACGGTTGCTTAAACCTCTTCTATTTTGCCTGTTTCTTTGTATTTCCTTCACTTCTTGTGAACGGAATAAGAATTCCACAATCATTTTGCATCCCCAAAAATCAGGAATAACGACGGTTCGTTTCCATGATGAGTCCAGGGAAAGGCCGCTTGTCACAGAAATCTGGTACCCTGTCGACGAAAATACTCCAGCTGCGCAGCCTCAAGGTCTGTGGCTCCGTTGTGCAGAAGCCCGCAATGCCCCGATTAAAAAAAGCAAAACTAAATATCCTCTCATCGTGATGTCCCATGGAAATGGGGGAGACCGGCTCAATAATGCCTGGATTGCAGAAATTTTAGCGGCAAACGGCTATATCGTTGCTTCTTGTGATCATCATGGGAATACATGGAACAATAAAATCGCCGAGTCTTTTGTCAAAATTTGGGAAAGGCCTCAAGATGTCAGCTTTGTCGTGGATCAGCTCTTAGAAAGCGAGCAGTTCGGTCCTCATATCAATTCTAAGAAAATTGGCTTCATTGGCTACTCTTTAGGTGGTCTGACGGGAATTTGGATTGCTGGAGGAGAGATCCCCGAATTTGGAAAACCCACGCTTGAACTAATACCTGATGGCCAGATCCCTGAAAGCGTCGATGACGAAGTGTTTGACAGCATCGACTTTTCTCCCGTCAAACGATCCTATAGAGACTCCCGCATTTCAGCTGTTTTTGTCATGGCTCCCGCTTTGGGATCTCTGTTTGATAGCAGCAGTCTGCAATCCATTTCGATCCCCGTTCACATTGTTGCCTCCGAAGTCGACAACATCACACCTCTGGATAGCAGCGCTAAAATATTGGCCAGCAAGATCAAAAAGGCCGCCTTTACGCTGATCCCAGGGGCTAACCATTACGTCTATCTTAATGAGGCGACGAAGGGAGGTAAAATGCTGCTGGATAAAAAGCTGGCCTTAGATCCCCCGAATGTCGATCGTAGCCGCGTCCATGAAGATATTGGGCAATCGGCTGTCCGTTTTTTCAACTCCTATCTCAAGTAATAGTCTCGAGTAATTGAAGTTTTTTTTACACTTTATCTTGATCTATTTTCTTGCCTTTCGGTATCATTTGATACTATAATAAGATTCTGAAGGGATGCCGCATGTTTGACGTAAGGCCATCGCATCGTGAGATAGATAAGAGGATAGAGGAAGCAAAGGCATGCCTAAAGGAGAAAAAAGGGTTATTTGCTAACCCGGCTAAAGCCGTAGGAGAGCTCTGCAATCTCGAAATCAATGACTCGGCAGAGATCTGGCAGCTGATTAAAGAGCTCCTGGAGGAGATCGGACCGGAAGATTATGCGGGTACTAGGCCTCCGCAAAAGTCTTACGAAAAGTCGATCTCCAACCGCGAGCTCTTTGCTTTCAGTTGGAGGAGTTTAAGAATGGGCAAAACGATGTATATCAAATTTGCCCTCAAAGAAGGTCTCTATTACTACGTCTCTCTCCATGAGAGCCGTGCAGTAGAGCAACAAGGAGATGAAAATGAAATGCCTGCAATGCGGTGGGGATCGCTTCGAGAAGAAAAAAATGCGATTCACACCCGAAGTTAAAGGAGAGTTTGTCGCTGTTCTCGTGCTCACGCATGTTTGCGCAGCTTGCAACACTCCATTAATGGACAGCCATCAGATGAACCATTTGCGCAAGGCTGCAGCCGATCAATACCGCCGGATGCATGGATTGCTCACGTCGGATGAGATCATCAAGTTCCGTCAGGCTTTAGGAATGTCGCAAGCAGCTTTCGCGAATTATTTGAAAGTAGGGGAAGCCAGCGTCAAACGGTGGGAAACGTATTACGTTCAAGATGTCGTCCAGGATGAAAACATACGGCTGAAATGTGATGAAGCTTATGCTGAGACAAATGCGATGGAAGTCCATTGGAAGATCCATCCCGCCGATATTTATAGCGGCAAGAAGCGTTTTAATTGGGAGCTTTTCAAACAGGCTGCGTGCTACTTAGTGGAGCTCACCCGCAGTCCGCTGTTTTTGAACAAAGCGTTATTTTATTTAGATTTCATCCATTATAAACTTCATGGGACGAGTATCACCGGCGCAAGATATGTTCATTTAGAGTACGGCCCTTGCCCCGATCAATATCAGAATCTTTTCGACTTGCTGATCCAACAAGGGATTCTCACCGCTACGTCGCATCATGAACTCAAAAGCGCTCAAAAGGCCGATTTAACGGTTTTTGACGATGCAGAAAAAGAGACGCTCCGTAAAGTGGCCGCTTTAGTTAAAAATGACCAGGGCAAGGCGCTATTAGAACAATCCCATGAGGAGCAAGCTTTTAAGAAGACGCACTCGATGCAGCTGATCAGCTATGATTATGCCCAACATTTGAAGATTTAGATATGTCATCTAAGGTCTTAGAATCGCTCAATGAAGCTCACTTTTCTCAGATAATTTCTTCTTTTGCAGAAAAATATGGTTTTCTCCCTATTCTTAACGATCTCAAGATCGTTCCTTTAACAGGAGGAAAAAGTCAAGCAAGCTTATACCGTTTTGAGATGGGTCAGCAAAATTATGTCTTAAAGCTGCTACCCACTTCATTAAATGAAAGAAATCATCAAATCTTGCTGGCAACACAAGCTGGACAGATCGGCATTGCTCCTGTTATTCATTTTGTAGATTTTCAGCTTCGAGCCCTCATTATGGACTTCATTCCGGGCAGGACAGTACATCCTCAGGATTTTAAAAATCGCCAACTGCTTGTAAATTTTGCTCAGATGCTTCGTCAGCTTCACCAGTCTTCAAGCTCTTTTCCTGTCGCTCAAACTCCTTTTCAACGATTTCACCAATTTCTCCTCAAAGGGGAAGCGCAAAAGATAATTTATCCTAAACAATTAAGCGATGTAAAAAAAAGCATGGAGGAAATAGAGGCAGTACTTCAACAGCATTCTGTGGGCCTAACGCCTACTCACCTCGACCTAAACCCTCTTAATATTCTCCTTACCGACAAGAGCTTTTTTCTCGTTGACTGGTCGAACGGCGGCCTCAGTGATCCCTATTTTGATCTTGCGACTTTCTGTGTTTTCCATGGCTTATCCGATGAGCAAAAACATTTCTTTCTTGCCCTTTATTTGGAGCGTGAACCGACACGCTTAGAATGGAGTAGGTTTGTTGTTGTGCAGCCCGTCCGCTTATTTGTGATCGCGGCAGCTTTTTTATCCCTATCCTCTGAAGGCAAAATTCAATACGAAAAGGCTATATTGTTGAATGATTTTATCATCCAGCACGCAGAAAGAAAGGCAGATCTATCTCTTCGACAAATAGGTTTAATTATGTTGAATGATGGTCTAGATCTCATTGCGGGAAACGATTTTAAGCAAACTCTCAGCTTTCTAAAAGACTGGCATTAGCATCGGCACTTTTCATATTGAAAAGTGCCTTTAAAGAAAAAATTAAGAATTGTCGATCACAACGTCTTGATCCAAGGATAAGACTTCTTTATCATCTTCTCTATAAAGAACGGTTGTCTTTGCTTTCATTTGTTCATTATCTTTGAAAACTAAAACTGTGAAGAAAAGCTGATCATTCTCTACTTTACTTAAAGCGCCTTCGACGCAGGTCACTTCAGGTTGAGCGACAATCGTAGCAACATCGTTATCCTTCTTTTCAATTTGTACTTGCGCCAGGTAAGTTTTTTCCCCGGTTTCGTTTGTCACAGGTTTGATTGAAATTTTAGGTTGAAATTCAGCAGCTCCAAGTCCCAATGTCGTTAAGCAGATAGCAGTAAACAAGTACTTTTTCATTATGTCTCCTTTAGAGGTTAAGACGCGGTTATCTTAAGAAATGAAGTTTTTTAAGACAAGAGTACATGTTCTTAAAAAATCTTTCACAAATCTTATTCTTGTGTTTCTTCCAGAAGTTGCTGCCTGCGATCAGACCAATGACGAAGAACCCGTAACTGTTTAATTTTCACGGGTTCATTTTTAGTTTCCAAAACAACCTCATTCTTCTCTTGTAAAAAGAGAGAGGCTTGGGCGTTATTTTGATGATTACTTGGAATGACTATCCTTATGACAACCCTATCAAAAGGTTCAGGAGATCCGGTTCTTTCCGTGGCTTCTCCCTCCAGACAAGTGAATTTTTCTGAATACACAACAAATGGGTTTGTCTGTTCATCCTCTTGTTTGATGATGACAACCTCAGCCGTGTATTCTTTTTGTCCGGACTCTGTGACAGGGACAGGAGTAATAGAAATTTTATGTTGAAATTGAGCAGCCTGTAGTCCCATTGAAAACACACTGAAGATAGCCATGAGATACAATTTCATAAAACCTCCCAAGTTGATTTTTTTAAGCTATCATGGACGTCGAAATAGATGTTGAAAAGGAAATTCTCTTGGCGGTATGTTCCTAACCTTTTCAACGAAGGATTTTATGAACTATTTTAAAACATCTCTTTTTGCTCTTTTCATAGTTCTCTCTTCTTTAAATGCCGCTGTCTTTCTTGAAAAGCCTGCCGACTTCAATCCCAAAGCTGAAGTGGTCGGATGCTGTTTTTTGCATTATCAAGATAAGATCCTGCTGATGCATCGGCAAGATGCCAAAGCGGAAGGAAACCGTTGGGGCATCCCCGGTGGTAAACTACATAAAGGAGAGCCTCTCATGGATGCGATCATCCGTGAAGTCTATGAAGAGACAGGTTTTCATTTGGACAAAGAGAAGATCCATTACATTGGTAAACTCTTCATCAAAGTTCCCAACTTTGACTTTGAGTACCACATGATCCAATATATGCCGCAGATCGAAAATCCCCAGGATGTGAAAATCAACTTTAAAGAGCATAAAGGCTTTACTTGGGTGACTCCCCGCGATGCCTTAAAGTATAACCTCATCACGGATGAAGATATCTGTTTTGAGCTTGTCTTTGGCCTAGGCAGAACAAAACAGTAATTTAGGATGAAAAATACTGAACCCTTTGAAAAGGAAATCGCCTATTTTTTTGGTGTTGATCACGAGGGACCCGTTGTCAAGGCCTATCTTAAAGCTATAAAAAAGCTCGAAGAAATAGGACCGAATGGCTCTAAAAAACGGCTCCATCATGAAATGATGCCTTATTTAGAGAATGCTTACAAAGAGATCGCTCATCAAAGAAACCTCAACTTCGATACGACGAAGGCCGCTGATATCGAATTTCAGATTATCTTAGGCAATGCTCTAGGTAGCACTTTTGAAATTGTCCAAGATTTAATGATCCAGCTTTACACTGTTATCTTTCAGACTCATAGCCCTGCTATTAAAAAAGCAGCGATGCTCAGAACCTTTCTCTATCAATACAAAGCTGAAGTAATGAAAGAGGGGGAAATTCCTTTAGACGATCAAGAGTTGATGATCGAAGTCGCAAAAGCCAGTGAAAAGTACCTCAGCTTGCTCTCTTGAAAGCAGTTTTAATTTTTCTGAAAAATACAGTTTAGGACAGCCCGGGGATATTCTTTACCGTACATGGGGCTTATGGAAAAATTCTCTCGTGCTTCTACAACGCGGAATAAATCGGAAAATTCCCTACAGAGTTCATCTTGCGAATAGAGAAGAGAGGGGATTTTCGCATGAGGGTCCACGATGAGATTCCGGCTGTTATCAGGGGATTGAGCTAGTAAAGGTCCATAAAATCCGTCATTTTTCGAGGCAAGTGAAATAAAATAATACCCGCCCGGCTTTAGACTCCTCCAAAGTTCCGATCTGTAGTGTTTTTGTTTCTCTTTCTCGACAATATGTTTATAGCAGAAGATATCGACGGCGATGACCTTAAACCCTTCCTGAGCTAGAAAAAAGCTATTGCGGCCTTGCCCGCAGCCGATATCGGCTGCTGATCCTGATAAGCCCTTGTCTCTGCACCAGGCCATGAATTCCACTAAAGGCTTCGTCGGATCTTTTCTAAAAGAAGAGGGAATGCCTTTCCTTTGATATTCATGGGACCACGCTGTTTTTAAAGACTCGGAGGTAAATTCATTCATGACTTGCAAACCACTTGGCATGTTCGAGTTGGATTAAGGCAGTGGAAATACATTCTCGGGAGTACTGCTGGCGGCTGACTCTTCCGTTGGTCAATATGCCAATCAGTCCCTCTTCTGCTCCTATCTCGGCTTTATCGGTAATGCCCGCCTGGTAGCAAGCCTGATTGAGGTCTATTTTTTTCTCTACGACAAGTTTTAAAATAGGCGAAGGGACTTCAAAACCCGTGGATAATCCAATGTGGTGGTTTTTGCCATCGTAAATGCTGCAGGCACTAATGTTTAAATATCCCGTTTGAGTTCCGGGAGCCTGCATGAGTCCGCTTTCTATCCCAAAACCTAGATTGCACCCATCGCATTTTTGGAAGGCTTGCAGAGCGCGATTTTTAGCCCCTAGAATTGTCTCTTCTAGCGACAAGGGTTGGTCGGCAACTCCCGATTTCACCGAAATGGGAACAACCTGCGCCTCAGCAAGCATAGGATAGTTTTTAGCGATTTCTTTTACGGCCTCGACTTTAGGGGGTGTCGTTGAACCCACGGCCAATATCAGGGACAGGATTGTTGTCATGTCTATCTCCAAAATAGACCTCATGATGCCGATGCGTTTAAATTCTCACAACTTCTGAAAAAAATGAATGCAAATCTTCCATGATTTGCTTGAGTCTTTTTCTGATCCGTCATAATATTTTCGTTCTAAATGAGGAAAGACTATGACGGGGATTATTTCGAAAAAAAATGCTTTTGAATTTGCGACTGATATGGTCATTACTTCTATGTTTTGTTGGGGTATCGATAAGAAATATCCTTTAGCTAATCGCATGCATTTCCTAGCTCTTTCTATCGTGCATATGATCATACGCCGCTCCCTACTTATATTTGGGCAAAGAGTTGCTTTTGCTTTGACAGAGAAAGCAGGATATCTAACTCCAGGAGGAGGAGTGAAGAATCAAAAATTTTTCCACCTACACAGTGCGTTGACGATTTTCGTTCTTACGTCAATGACAGTTTCTTACCCGTTCATAGGGCAAAGGTTTAATCTGCAGTTTCCGGATATGTTTAAGACCTATGGCCTGTTGTCATTCAACTTAGGAATAAGCATGTGCGTTATAAATGCTACTTATGCTTTTATTCCCTCCCTTGCAAATACAAAATAGAAGAGCAATTCGAAGGATTTAGCCTGAGCTATTCTTGAATTGCGAAAGCAACATCAATTACACGAGGCATTTGAATATCGCCAAAGGTTTTCACCTGGCCTTTATCAAATTCAAAAGAGCGAGTCAGCTCTAAAGGCAGCTCATTATTCCTTTGGTAATTATTAAACATCTAAAAAAAGATTTAAGTACAGCTAAGAACAAAAGAAGCTGCATTATTGACAGGAATTTTAAAAGAGCCAGTATTTCTACTAAAAGTTTTACTTTGTAAGGATGAAAAAGTTAGCAAAATAAGGCTCTAGTAATATATATTTATTGTATTTCAAATTGACGATTTTAAAAAATAAACGAATCAAAAACTAGGAAGATTCATATGTTTACAACTCCATTAGAGTCTCTTCTCGTCTCTTGGGCAAATAAGACAGATGGGTACTGCGCAAGAAGCTTCTGGCTAACTCAATCTCGTATGGTTGGTGTCATTGAGGAAACAGGGTTTGCGATTGCCCAGCCATTTATTGAGATTGCTTTAACAGTTGAGCACTTAGGTCTCGCGATCATAAAGAGCTTATGGGGGGCAATAAAATCAGAAAATAATATCAGCAGAGCTGCAAAAATGCATGTAAGGCATGCATTCCATCATCTCATAGGACTAACAGTAGTTTCACCATGCTATCTTTTTAGACATGTATTTTTCTCAATAATTTTATTAAACCCTTCTCACTATAATCGGGCCAGATCAAATAACCATCGATTCTTTGCTGATTTGATGAACTCTTGGAGTGTCTCTCAACGGTTAGCTGCAAATATCCTATCAAAACCTAACTACTCGGAAGAGGAAGTAAAAACATTATTCAAAGAGCTAAAAAATAAAAATCCAGCAAAGGATACCTTTTATCAAGATGGTTGCTTGATACAGCAAGACTATTCTGACGAAGGAAAGGTCATATATTGGATGAAGGACGGACAACATCAAAGAACCTGGAGAATAAAAGGTGAAGAGTCTGCCTTAGAAGTAACCGAATTAAAACCAAGCGAAAATTTTTATCCCGCCGGATATTAGTACTCATAAAATCCCTACGTATATATCTTTACAGAGGCGAGCTGGTTCGCATGCTTCACTGTGAGTCCTGGCAAGAACCAAAACTTGGGATCTTGTCAGGAGTCGAACCTGAACTACCTTTCGGCAACAGAACCTAAATCTGTTGTATCTATCAATTCCACCACCGGGGCATAAAACTAACTTCCAAAATACCGATCTCCAAAATCCCCAATGCCGATGACGATAAACTTGCTATTATTCAGTTCAAGATCCGTTGCAGCGACAAGGGTTGTCACATCAGGATGCTGGTTTTTGATTTTATTTAAACCTTCTTTAGAGGTTAAAACTCCGACTAAAATGAGGCGGGAAGCTCCTAATGCAAAATAGAAGCGCACTTCGAAGGATTTAGCCTGAGCTATTCTTGAGTTGCGAAAGCAATATCAACAACGCCTTGAGGTTTGAACATCGCCATAAACTGGTTGTATATCTCTTGCCTATCTTTATGTTCTGCAGGTTGTAAAAGGAGCTCCTGCGTGTACTGAACAATATCTTCGACAATCCGCTCATGTCGGTAATAAGCTAAAAGGGTGGAATTCACCTCTGTTGGACCATAACCTTGATAAAAAAGCTTTTCTTCTTGAAGTCGATTCCAAACATTTCCAACGCCTCCACCGATAAACATAAGATCTCTTTCCTTCGGGGCCATGATCGGGTCATCCCAATCGACAATATACAAAAAGTTATCACCCATCAAAACATTGCCTGCATGAATGTCGGAATGGCATAAAACGAATTTTGGCGATAGTTTTTGCGCTTTTTGGCCGAGCTCCTCAGCTCGATCAACCAGATGATGGATTGTCTGGATATTTTCCTGGATGAATCTCCATAATTTTATAGCTATTTCATTGTTGGCAGGAACATTCTTTCTCTCTAAAAGAGACCGAACTGTCTTGCGCCATTTAGGAGAATAATCTTCCCTTCGTATCTGCTTCTGAATAGGGGAGGGAACATCGATGCCATGAATCTGCCTGAGCGTTTTTCCAAGCAAGATCCATTGATCATCTGTGAGCTCTTGGTGAAATCCATTCTGTCCTTGGACAAATGGGTATACGATCAGGGTTAAATCCCCTAGGTTCTGAGTTAACTGCCCCTTTAAATTGTTGATAGGCGGGATGATTTGTTGAATCCCTGCTTTCCATAACAGCTCGATGATAGGCCCGGTAACATCACGTCCCCGTTTAATCTTGATAAAATACGAGGTCCCGTCCTGTGATTCAGCTCTATAAATCGAGGCATTTATATCTGCTCCGATAGGCAAACATGTCAACTCAGTAACTTCAATGCCGTAATCTTTCTCAACAAACTTTCGAACGAGTGAGTCTAGAATAAACTTTTTTCCCCTGTTTCAACATATTTAAGCAGCTAAGCTTTCCTTTTAATAGCCACGTAAACTGCACATAATGAAGGAATTTTAGCAATAGTAAGTCCTGTGAGAGTAATGGAGGTAGCCATTGTAGGAGCATTTCCATGATATTCCTTGCTAAGGAAGTAGACTTGAGCACTACATTCCATCGACAATGGTTTCTCTTTAAATTGCAATTTGTAATCATTACTATCTTGTCTAGAGAAATTGAAAAGACACAAAGTCGATAAAACAGGGGAACTTGAAAATCGTTCGAATGATAGTATAAGTTTTTTGTTATCAAAGTTGACATTTCTCATGCCTTTGCTTTCCGAGTTTTCTAACTCCCAAAAGGCATTGGTATTTTTATAAAGCTGATTCAAAAATTTGTGCAATCCTTGCAAACTCTGATGAGGATACTGAGAAAGTTCCTCCCAGGCCACTGCAGCGGGAGTCTGTGCTTGAACATCATCACCATCTTTGAAACTTCTCAAAAGCCGCAAGTTCCATCCCTCTACTTGTCCAAATTCGTGACCCATATAAATGAATTTTTTTCCAGGTGTCGCAATGGTGAGTGCATGGTGCAAACGCAATTTACTAATTTTTTCATCCACAGTTCCTTCCATACAGTGATAAATACCAGCTGAATCAGTGAAATATGTTTTTTCGTCGTTTCTGATCGATGCTTGACAAACATCGTTAGAAAAGGCCAGTACCCGATTGTCAGAATTCGCCTCTTTAGAAAAAGCTTCTTTAAGATTTTTCCAAAATTCATCTTGTTGGTTTTCTTTGTGATCGGCAAGTGGGCTTTCAAGGAGTCCGACAGAACTGAGGATAAAGGGAAAATGCCAGTTGTAGTCAAATAATTGAGGGTTATTCGCCTGTGAAAAAGAAGTCAATTTCGGCAAGTTATGACTATCTTCAGAAAAAGTCATGATACCAGG
Source organism: Verrucomicrobiota bacterium (assembly GCA_018239715.1). Classification (GTDB taxonomy): domain Bacteria; phylum Chlamydiota; class Chlamydiia; order Chlamydiales; family Rhabdochlamydiaceae; genus PALSA-1444. The sequence goes on along the minus strand of JAFEGW010000015.1, from coordinate 26,839 downwards.
AAATTGTCTATGAACAGTTTCATTGAATTCTTTCAAAAATCGACTTCCATGGCTATCTTCGTGATGTGAGTCTCTTTTTCCATCAGGACAAAAAATACCTCCAGAGCAATCGACATAAATACCATCAACATGCATTTCCCGTGCCCAATAAACTGCACTTGAAATTAGAAAATTTCTAACTTCAGCCTTAGAAAGATCCAATTTCGGTCCGTACCTATAAAATCCTGCTGTGAAAATATCCGTTCCATCAAATTGGTATAATCCCATTTCATAGATGGGATTCGGAGTAGATTCATCTCGAATACAGCAGGTATTGGGAGTCCAAGATAAAATCACACCAATATGATTTTGATGTAAATGATCTACTAAAAACTGAAAATCTGCTTTAGTTCCCAAGCGTGAATTAGGACTAAAATAACTACAAACTTTAAATCCGTTACTACCTCTTTCGGTCGGATAGTCTAGTGTAGCCATCAATTGAACATGGGTATAGCTCATTTCTGTACAGTATTGAGCAAGAAAAAGTGCTAGTTCTCGATAATTTAACAAGTTATTCTGCGAATTTTTTTTCCAGCAGACAGGGTGCAGCTGATAGATATTTAGAAATCCTGCTCGCAAGTCAGTTTTTGATTTTTTTTCCATCCATATCTGATCACTCCACTGAAAAGGAGTATAAGGGTTGTGCGTCACTACACTAGCAATACCTGGCGTGGAACTGAGCCGTTGATTCGTAAAGGAATAAGGGTCTAACTTGACTAGGGTCCTGCCATCTTGGGTTTTAATAAGGTAGAAATAGGCATCGCCGAGTTTGAATTGTTTAGTCTTTAATTCCCAGACCTTATTGTTCTCCTGAGTTTTATACATTTCTTGTTTCAAACCAATTCTGGCTAGAACAACTTTAACTTTTATAGCTGTAGGTGCATAAACACAAAATCGGATCCCACAACCCAGCGCAGTACCATCGGAGTAAAAATGTGCACCAAAAAACGAAAAATCTTCTAATTTTGGTATTGCCATAAAAGACTCCTTTTTTAACCCAAGATAATAAATCTTTAAATGCTATTAAACCAACGAATTATTCAAATATCCTGTTGTTGTTTATTACTCCGAGAAAAGCCTTTTTCCACTGAGACGGTGTCTCGTCTTTCGAGCCGGTTCGGACACAAGCGTCCTTCACTTCGAGTCCTGACAAGAGCCAAGACCTTGGCTCTTTTCCGGGACAAAAAAAAAGAGGCTGACGCCTCTTTTATGTTTGCCCAGGACAGGACTCGAACCTGCACTACCTTACGGCAACAGAACCTAAATCTGTTGTGTCTACCAATTCCACCACCTGGGCGCAAAACTAACTTCCGAAGTAACGATCTCCAAAGTCCCCAATGCCGGGGACAATAAATTTGCGATTATTAAGTTCAGGATCCGTTGCAGCGACAAAGGTCGTAACATCGGGATGCTGCTTTTTGATTTTATCTAATCCTTCTTTAGATGCCAAAACTCCCACTAAAATGAGGTGGGAGGCTCCTTTGTCTTTGAGATGCTGAAGGGCCAAAACCGCTGTTCCGCCAGTGGCTATCATCGGATCCAAGACAAATACTAAGTCCGTCGATTTTAAGGGAGGGACGTTTTCATAGTAAAGCTGGGGTGCAGCAGTAGCCTCATCTCGACGGATGCCAAAAAAGCCGAGAGGTGAGTCGGGAAAATACCTCAAAAAAGAAGGGACTAAGACCATGCCGGCCCGAAGGATAGGCACTAAAACAATCCTTTGATGAATAAAGGCCCCTTCGGTTTTGGCGAGAGGGGTTTTAATGGTTTTGGGCTTTTCTTCAACGAGGGTGGTCGCTTCAGCAGCGAGCAGATCGGCAAGCCGGTGCGCCGCCTGTCGAAAATGTTCCACAGTCGTCTTTTCATCGCGTAAGATCGTGAGAAGGCTTTCTTTCATCAGGGAAATAGTATTTAAATTTGGACCTTTTTCCGCAATATATCTGTCGCAGAATCGACAATTTGTTGGGTTTCCAGGTCGTAAAGAGTCAAAGTCATCAAATATTCTTCCAAATCATACCTTTTTTGCTCGGTCATGGCTTTAACGATCCGGATCTTGGCGAGGAACTGGGGGGCCTGGGCCTCCTGGTTATCGACGCGGCTCTTGTTCGAGTACTTGGGATCTTTAGTCATCTTTTTAAGCCAGGTATCGAGCTCTTGCTCGTCTTTAGAGTCTCCCACGACCATATGGACCCGTCCGTCTTCCACTGCGACATGTTCAACGATATCTCGGATCATATCGTTGGAGATGACCATGTCGGTGCGGTTATCGACATGGGTGATGATGATGCGGGGTTTTCCACGGGCGCTGTCGTAATGGGTGCGGGCTACCCAGCGGTCGACGAGCTCTTTGGTGATTTTGCTGGTCTGGATGCGGATATCGGTCGCTCCGTATTTCCAACTCATACAGGTCTCTTTGGCGTTGCCAGGTGTGATATCTTCAGCGGTGCGGATGTTCCGTCCGCAGCTGCTCAAAATCAGTGTTAAAGCTAAAAGGACTTGTTTTTTCATGATGTTTCCTGGGTTATGAAAATATTTTCTGAACTCGGTTGAAAAATCTCAACAATATTGAGTTCTTTGGGTTGGATGGTGATCGTGTAGGTCTGCCTGCCGACCTGGATCTGATGCTGACCAGGTTGAAGATCTAAATGGTAGAGATCGATGCAAGAGGGGAGCATCGCCCAACTACGGGTATCGGCTTGAGTGGCAATGTTGGAGATGAGCATGGCGATATCAGCCAGTGGCTGGTAGTCTTTTTTAGTTGAAGCGACTACGCCGCGCCGGAGGAGCATCCTTGCAGCAGCACGCGCAGCTGTCCAAGGCATTTCAGCTTCTAGATGGTTTTCTGCGGCCTGGGAGATGTCATAGATGAGGGCCGGTTGATGAAGCTTGTGATCAATCTTCAACGTCTGTGGCGGTCTTGTTGGATGGTAAAGAACTGGAATCGGCACACCGGTCAGAGTAGAGAGGGCAGGTTGGACATCATTCATTTGGAGAATTTTTTCCAGGAGCGCTGCGCTGAGGATACTGGGGGCTGCCATTTCAGATTTTTTATGGGGGGCTATTCCGCGGTGATGAACAAGCAGAACATTACCACGGGGAGGCTCGATTTTTAAGCGCGAGTAGAGAATTCTAGCATTGCTGCAGTCTCCGCGCTTTTGCAAGAGAGTTGCTAGAAGAAAGCTTGTGAGCGGGTTTTGATCTTTGGGATGGAGATGGTTCTCGAGATAGTAAACGGTGGCAGCGGCATTGTTTTCTTGTCCCTGGTGCAGAAAAGACAGCGCTTGATAGAACCTAGCGAGTGCCTGCTCAAAAGGAGGAGGAACGTAGGCTCCTATATCATCTTGCAGGAGGGTCTGTCCTGCAATCTCTATAGGAGAATTTTGTTGGTAGTAGTCTGAAGCATCTAAAGCTTTTTCAAAATCGCGACAGCTCCTCTGATAGTCGCCGCTTTGGAAGTAGACCATCGCGCGTGAAAGTAGAAATAAAGCGGCTTCATTAGTTTGAGTATAAGGCAGGTCAGCCTTTGCAAGTTTTTTTTCTGCGTCTTGAAAATGCCCTTCACGAAGTTTCGTCGCTGCCTCTTGATAGTAAGGGACAGAACAAGAAAAGAGAAATAAGAACAAACAAATATAGATCATCTTCTTTAAAAGTCCTTAAAGATGATCTAATAAATAGGGGATTATTGTCTATTTTCTTCCGGCTCGTAGACAGGGTGGATCGAAAAACCGGCTTCACGAATGGTAAAAATAACTTGAGCAACCGGTTCCCATCTAGCGTTCTTATCGATATGGAGTAAAACCTTTGTTTGATGGGCATCGGAAGGAATAAGACCCAGCTGTTGCTGCTTGAGGAGTTCCTTTTTAATGCTGGCGGGGTTTTCCATGATAAATTCATTCACTTCCGTGAGCCATTTGTACTTGCCATCTTCGGTAATACTGATGTTGACGAGGGCAGGTGTTTCAGACGCCGCAGGAGAGGCTTGTTTCTCAGGAGTGACTTTGACAAGGTTGACTTCGGTGTCATAGAGGGCTGCGCGCGTGATGGCCATCGTGGCAAACACAGCGATGACCAAGAAGAGAAAATCGACCATCGGGGCAAGGTTGATCGAGCTGGACCGTTTAAACTCTTCATCCGGAATCAAGCTCATACTTTATCCTTGGTTATCGATAAGATTGGCAAGAGAATGCGCTTCGTTCTCAATGAGAGTGAGCTGGCGCGATAAACGGTACTTCGTCATGGCGTGAAACATGAGGGCCAAAATGGCAACGACGAGTCCGCCGACTGTAGTTCCTACAGAAATGCCAAGGCCATCGAAGAGAGCGGAAATGCTTTCCATCGATCGGTTGAGATCGTAGAAGGCATAGAACATTCCTAAAACTGTTCCTAAAAGTCCTAGCATCGGCGCAATCACGGCGATGTCATTGAGAAGGGCAGTCTTTTGCCATAATTGATGGCTGGCCCGGCGCCCTTCTGCTTTCATGAGCTCGAGCATGGTCGTTTGACCTTGTTTGCGGGCTAAGATTCCGGCCGACATCATGCGGAAGAGGATGTTAGGATTTTTTTCGCAGATCATTAAAGCTTCATCGTAATTTTTGCTGAGGAGTTTTTCCCGGATTTCCTGGACAGGTTGTTCTGGAATGAGTTCCGGTGTCCGGAGGCTGAGAAATGCGTAGGCCCAAATCGCAATACTGGCAATGGAGAGGCAAAAGAGAACGGTATAAATAGTAGGCGATCCGGCAAATACTTGCCCTAAGTCAATGACAATCCCTTCAGATTTGACTTCAGCAGCAACCTCTTTCTCTTCTTTTTCAATAGCCGCAATATCTTCTTCGAGGTCCATTGTCGTTTGCTCGACAATCGCCGGTGGAAGCGCGGCATTTTTGACTCCTTGGGGAGTAGTTAACGCAGGGGATTTTACTGTAGGGGAGTCGGTATTCAGCTCGACTGCTTGAGTGGGAACAATGTCGCCAGCGGGAGCCGCAGAGGCCGGAATGGTGGGAGCCGCGACCTGAACTTTTTGACTTTCAATAGGTGTCGGCTGGGATGCTTGTAAAGCAGAATTTTCATCGGTGTTTAAAAAGTTTTCGATTTCTTGTTTAGCTTGCTGTTCAGAAGCCGGAAGGGTAGCGGGATCTTCAGCAAAAAGCATTGAGAAGGAGGCTGTTAGAATCAAGATTTTTTTCATCTCAGGGCCTTGGTTAAGTATGAAATTTAGTTTTCAACATAACAAGCTTGTCACTATTGATCAAGATCTTCCAATGCCTTATCATTTTTGCCTTATGAAACCGAAAGATTTAAAATCGCCTTACCGGTGGGAAGAGCGGCGGCCTTTGCTCCAAGACCGTGTGCTGTATGTGCCCGATTATTATGAGGATCATGATTTGAACTTTCCTGCCTGGCGGGAAATTTTCGGCAACGATCATCCTGTCATTATTGAATACTGCACAGGCAATGGAACCTGGCTAGCGGAGAAAGCTAAAGATACGACTAAAAACTGGGTGGCGGTGGAATGGCGTTTTGAGCGGGTGAGAAAAATCTGGTCCAAGATGAAAAACCACCGGCTTGACAATTTTTTCATTGTCAGCGGAGAAGCGCAGACTTTTGCGAGCGAATATTTATCCGAAGCATCTGTCGATGGGGTCTATATCAATTTCCCCGATCCTTGGCCCAAAGATAAGCATGCGAAAAACCGCCTTTTCCAACAGCCTTTTATCGAGCAGCTCGCGCGGACGGTCAAGTCCGGCGGCACGGTCACGGTCGTGACGGATGATCCTCCTTACAGTCAGCAGATCGCCCAGGAAATGCTGGCGCATCCCGCTTGGGAATCCGATTTTCCGGAGCCGTATTATAAAACCGAGTGGGAAGGATATGGAACTTCCTATTTTGATACTCTCTGGCGTGAGAAGGGGAAAGTTATCCATTACTTCCAATTTAGAAAAAAATGAAAATAATTGTATTGCCCGCAGGTCTTGCCAGTGATTTAGATTGGAGCGCTCAAAAAGAGCAGGCCCTCCACTGCGATGAGATGATTTTATGGGAGCTTGATTTTCAACTTTCGGCCTCTTCTTTCCAGGATCAGGCGGCTTTTAATGCATATATCTTGGCGATCGCGGAGTTTTGCAAAATCTGGAAAGAATTTTCAGCGCGCTCCAAAGGCGCCGTTTTATACCGAGGATCATTGGATATTATCCGAGGGATTGAGGTAGATGAGATCGAAGCCGCAAATATTTTAGGAGATTATCTTCATCGGCTTGCTTCCTTTCTACCGGATGAAGCCGAGCCTTACTGTCTTTTTGAAGGATCCTCTTTTGGACGTGCAAAATCGGCCCAGCTGATGTCCAAAGAGAGGTTTTGGCACCTTCATTTATCTTTAGAGGACTCTCGATCTTCCAGCGGGATCTTGCTTCCATCAGATGAATATTGCACGCCTGAAGTGCTTGAAAAACTAGAAAAATTCTTTGAAATGCCGCATCGAATCATCCCTGAGAAAAGACTGAATGAAATGTGGGACGGCCTCGATCAGCTCTATCTCATCGAAGAGGCGTTAAGTCTGCAGGGCAAAAGACATGTGAAGGGATTTATAGCGGCGGGAGGTGAAGTGTTCGGAGCAGAGGGATTCGAACCCCCGACCCACTGCTCCCAAAGCAGTTGCGCTAGCCAAACTGCGCTATGCTCCGAACGGGCTAAATAATACTTGCTAGGGGTCTTTTATACAAGGCGAATTCTTGTTTAAAATTTAATTTGAGAGGTTGTTTGTGCGTATCATCGCTCTTTTATGCGTCCTGATGTTAACAGCCTGTTCGAGAAACCCCGTCACGGGAAAAAGCGAACTGGGTCTGGTGTCGGAATCGCAAGAAATCGAGATCGGGGAGTCTAACTATCAGCTCTTAGAGCAAGCGGAAGGAGGGCCTTTTGTCACTTTTCCAAGTATTGAAAAGTATGTTGAAAAAGTCGGCAAGAAGCTCGCTGCCGTCAGCGACAGGCCTTATCTTCCGTACGAATTTATTGTTTTAAACAACTCCATTCCGAACGCCTGGTCGCTTCCGGGTGGAAAGATCGGGATTAATCGAGGGCTTCTACTCGAGTTGCATACTGAAGCTGAGCTAGCCGCTGTTCTAGCCCACGAGATTGTGCACAGCGCTGCGCGGCATAGTGCTAAACACTACGAGCGGCAGCTTCTGCTTTCGGCAGGCCTCCTGGGATTGGACCAGGTGCTCAGCGACCATAAATATGAAGATGTAGCCATGGGGACCGCTGCCCTAGGCGCGACTCTAGTGACCATGAAATACAGCCGCCATGCAGAACTGGAAGCCGATCAGTACGGCATTAAATATATGGTAGCGGCAGGTTACGATCCTCAAGCTGCTGTGGATCTCCAGCGGATTTTTCTTAAATTATCTGAAGAGAAGAAACAGAACTGGCTTATGGGTCTTTTTGCTACCCATCCTCCTTCGGAGGATCGGATCCGGGCTAACCAAGCTACAGTTGATACTTATTCTTCCGGAGGCTTTAACGGAGCTCAAGAGTATGAAAATGCGATGAGGCAGCTCCGCAAGGCCGCTCCGGCTTATAAGGATCTTGACCTAGGATACGCGGCTCTAAAAAAAGGGGCGTTTGAAAAAGCTCATGTCCTGGCCAAAGACGGGATTAAAATCGAGTCTAAAGAGGGCCATCTTTTTAATCTCAAAGGAAAAGCTGAAGTCGAGCTTAAACGGCCGCAGGAAGCTCTCGCTTCTTTTAACCGGGCGATCGAGCTCAATCCCGACTACTTTGATTTTTATCTCCAAAGGGGCAACTTAAAATACCAGTTAGGGGATCTAACGGGATCTGAGAAAGATCTCGCAGCTAGCAACACGCTTTTACCTTCCGCCGATGCTTATTTGACGCTGGGAGAGATCGCCTGGATCAAAGGGGAGGAAGAACGGGCAATGAATTATTTCCGCATTGCGGCTCAGGCCCATTCAGCTGCGGGAGCTGAGGCGAGAAAAAAGTTGGAACATTAATTCGGCACTATTTTTTCAGTAATGTCCGGATTAATAAATCGGCTAACCACTTTTCATATTCATCCGCAGACCAACCTCTTTCAATCACCATCAGGCGATAAAGATCGCGTCCTGTAAATGCCCAAAGGATGTCCTGCGCCTTTGCAAGACTAAGGTCTGCTCGTAAATATCCTTTTTCGGACATGTATTTCATCGCCTCTTCTTGCCGAAAATAACGCCTTTTTTCCCTTTTTGTTTCCAGCTTTTTGAATGTCGGATCTAAAGCTACAGCGCCATCCAATAGATCGATCAAGTTTTTCTCGGCATCATAAAGCGCGCGCGCGATGCGGGCCGTTGCTTCCAAACGCTTGATTGGAGATTTTTCGGTGGTTCCTTTTTGCACCAGCGCTTCGAACCGATCTTGTGACAGTGCATTGTCCAAAAGCGTTCGTAGAACACCTAGCTTAGATTGAAAGAGGGAATAAACCGTGGGAACCGATGTTTGCGCAAGCAGGGCTATATCTTCAATAGTGGTCTTCTCAACCCCTTTTTTTTGAAAGAGTTTTTTAGCTGCTGCTAAAAGACGCTGTTTCGTCTTTTGAGCCTGCGCTTTTCTAGCAGGAGATTTATAAATTCTTTTTTTCATTCTTGATCCCTAAATTAGATATAGTTTACTATATTTAATATCAACCCACAAGGAGTGATATATGTCGCAAACAACTGCATCTTTAGCGAAGGCCTACTATACAGCCTATCACAATAAAGACCTAGGGACCATAGAAAGACTTCTACACCCAAATGTGCAATTTGTGAGTCCACTGGCTCAATTGCAAGGCAAGGCAGCCGTTTTCGAATCAGTCCAGCGATTTTTGACGGTTTTTACAAGTCTGACGGTACGCGAGGTTTTTGGTTCTCAAGATCAAGCGATGGTCGTTTATGATACAGGGTTTGCAGGTCTAGAAGGAATGTTGCCTGCATCGGTGTTAATGACTTTCAAAGAGGGTCTTGTCTCTCGTCTTGAACTCTTTTTTGATGCACGGCTACTGGAGCCCAAAAGAGCTCAAGTCTTTTCGTCATGAATAAGAAGGCCTTGGCATCAAATGAGCAAACAGTGTAAATCGTTAGTATGGACTTTATTAACAACCCTGAACTTGTTCAAGCTTCCAGATCTCCTCCCGATCTTCGGAAAATCTTAACGCCGGAGAGAGTCGCTGCTTTTCAAACGGAAGCGGCCGGTCTCCGCTTGCTTTACGGAACCGAAAGGGTGACAGACTCGATCCTGCAAGCGTTATTTGAGGTGGCGGACCATCGACAAGCTGTCAGCCAGATGAAAGCTATGCAAGAAGGCGTGCGTGTCAATGCGATCCAAGGTTACGAGAGCGAAAATAGGCCCGCGCTTCATACAGCGATGCGGGATGTTTTTGAAGAAAGGAGCCGAACCCCTGTTGTTCAAGCTGCTGTTCATTTAGCTCAAAAAGAAATCGAGAAACTGAAAGCATTTTTACCTGAGGTCGAGAAATTTACCGATATCGTTCAGATCGGTATTGGCGGATCTTCGCTGGGTCCTGAAGCCATTTATTTAGGGCTTGAGGCCTATGCTCCTAGAGGAAAACGGGCTCATTTTATTTCGAATGTCGATCCGGATGAAATAGCTAAAGTGCTGGGCCGTTTGGATCTTTCTAAAACTTTGGTTGTGGTCGTCTCCAAATCAGGTTCCACCTTAGAGACGGTCACCAATGAGCTGCTGGCTCGAGAAAAGCTGAAAAATGCCGGTTTGAATCCTAAAGACCATCTCATTGCCGTGACAGGCCAGGGAAGCCCCATGGACGATCCCTCTAAATACCGAGCTTCTTTTTATATCTGGGATTACATCGGAGGAAGGTATTCGGTGACTTCGATGGTGGGAGGCGTTGTTTTGGCTTTTGCGCTGGGCATCGAGACTTATCTGCAGTTTCTCCAAGGTGCTCATGCAATGGATAGGGTTGCTTTAGAGACCGATCCTCATAAAAACCTTCCTCTTTTAGGAGCCTTGCTCGGGATTTGGAATCGCAACTTTTTAAAGTACCCGACCGTGGCGATTATTCCCTACTCCCAGGCTTTAGCTCGTTTTCCTGCCCACCTTCAACAGCTCGATATGGAATCGAATGGAAAGCATATCAATAAAGAGGGGAAGGCTGTGGGCTACGAGACAGGGCCGGTGATCTGGGGAGAGCCGGGGACTAACGGCCAGCATTCCTTTTTTCAATTGATCCATCAAGGGACTAATATTATTCCGCTGGAGATTATTGGGTTTGAGAAGACACAGTACGGAGAAGACCTCTTCGTGGAAGGATCAACGTCGCAAGAAAAACTTCTCTCGAATCTGTTTGCTCAAGCGATTGCTCTGGCACAAGGCCAAGACAACTCCAATCCGAACAAAGTCTTCACGGGCAACCGGCCTTCTCATATCCTTTTAGCTAAACGGCTCGATCCTTTTACGATGGGAACCCTTCTGGCTTACTATGAGCACAAAGTCGTGTTTCAAGGATTTATGTGGAATATCAATTCATTTGATCAGGAAGGCGTGCAACTCGGCAAAAAGCTGGCGACCCAAATGATTAAAACCTTCAATGAAGTACGCGAGAAACAAAAGCCAGAGTATCCGCTAGGCGAGGCGTATATCCATACTTTAAAGTTTTAGGTATCTCCATATTCGACACAGCGATCTATCTGCTTCCACGTCCAATAATCAACGTCGCCGACGTGAATATCTGAAGGGAGCGGATACCCGTGGCGTTTCACCAGCTGAAGGAGATTTGAGATTCTATGGTGGCCTTCCATCCGCGCGATATCAGCAGCGAGCCAGCCCTTTTTATTAGTTGCCTCGTCACGAGCTCCTGCTTTTAGAAGTTTTTCTACCTCTTCTATTTTTCCTTGTTTTGCAGCTAAATGGAGAGGAGTTTCATCCTCGTTTTTTATGAAAGGCCCAAGGTTAGAATGGATAAGTGGAAAATGTGCCATTTAAATCTCGTGTTTAAGTTGTGCGAAGAAGTCTAGTATTTGTAAAGTTATTTGCCCATCAAATTGAATCCGAATTTGTAAAATAAAACTATGCACTTGTATCTTATCTCACTTAAAGGAGAACCTATGTTGTTTGTGATGCTCACGGTTTTAGCTGCCGACATGCCTTTGACTTGTCCTCAAAATTGCCAGCCAAAAATCGAACAAAAAGAAAAGGCGTGCAGCTCGGCAAAAAGCTGGCGACCCAGATGATCAAAACTTTCGTCGAAGTGCGTGAAAAGCAGAAGCCCGAGTATCTGCTCGGCAAGGCGTATATCGATACTTTAAAGTTCTAGTTGTCTCCTTATTCGACACAGTGATCGATCTGCTTCATACAATATTTGCTTAAAACTTTTGGATATTCATTTTTTAGCGCAAAGGTCTAAGCTTGTATTGTTTAATTTTAACAAGGAGCTTATCAATGGCAATGGTTTCAGCTTGTGCTTCATGGGGAGTAGTCGAAGGATTTTATTGGCGAAAAGAGAATGCTTATCAAGGGCAGTGGGGAGAATATACGCATGCTCAAAGAAGACAGCTCCTCAAATTTATGGCTATGAAGGGATTGAATGTCTATGTTTATGATCCCAAGACCACTCCAGCTATCACAGACCGTCATGAAAGGACGATGACGTTCCTTGCCGGAGATTTGCTAAAGAAATGGAAAAAAACACTGTCTCTTGCAAAAGAATTGAAGATTGATTTTATTTGGTCGATAAGCCCACCGGATCAGCGACGTGAGGGAGTGAAGAAAATAATCGAGCAGATCCTCGAGATAGGTGCAGGAGGAATTGCTATAGCATTCGATGATACAGCTCCCTATCATCACGATTCCTTATCTACTGATTTAGGCGATGTAGCGGCTTTAAAGGATGAACCAGCAGCTAAAGCTGCCATTGCTCGACAAAAGGATCAAATCCTTTACCTTTGGACTCATTTCGGGAATAAAATTAAAGCCAATGTTCCTCCCTGCTACAAAGGACATCCTCGAACGATCGAATCCTTGTTGCAAGAGATGGATATAGGAATTCCTAAGGATATTCCCTTTGTTTTTACCGGTCTGGTTAACGTGGATAGGACTTTTGATCCGAGAAATTTTCCTGCTTTTTCTGATCGAAAAATTATCGTATGGGATAACTGGGTTGCTTCCGATGCGCTTAGGTGGGGAATGACCCTTCCTTGGGATCGGCAGAGGGCACTACTTTCCAAAATGGCGGGCTACTGGTTGAACTTAGTCTTTCCCCTAGAGACTGTATTTCCTGTGGTCTCATCGATATGTTTTCTTAAAGCATCTCAACTTTCCCTCAACGAAGAGCGGCATCAAGAATTATTGCTTCGAGAAGGAGGGGTTGCAGATGAATGGGCTCAACAAATCGGATGTTTTTCCCATTTTACAAAAGCTGTACTTAAAGCACATTTAGTGTCTCGCGGGAATATGTATGAGATAGATCCCGATCCAGCTACTCAGCATAAAATTCAGACATCAAATGTCATTCTGGCCTTAGGACTCTTGGCTGGAGCTGAGTTAAAACATGATGTGCCTGTGATGACAGGAAAAACATTAGCCCAATTGAAAGCCGAAGTGCTTTCATCTTGAAAATAATTCTGTCTGAAATTGCTCCCCCATGTTAGAGAAAAGGTAGGGGAGACACATGGCATTATTTCAAGATTTAGTGCTTTTGATTGCAAGGATTTTTCTGAGCTCGTTCTTTCTGTGGGAAGGCGGGTCGCAAGTATGGCACTGGAAATCTTCGGTCGAATACCTGAAGTCAAAAAAAATGCCCTCCTCGCTGATCCCCGCAGCTGTCATCCTTCAGCTCGTAGGAGGATTATCGGTCTTACTAGGATATCAAGCTCGAGTCGGAACAGTGCTGCTGATTGTCTTTATCATTCCAGCAGCGATCAAAATGTACGATTTTTGGAAAGCTTCTGACTTAGAGAAGACCTCTCAGAAAACACTTTTTATGAAAGATGTCGCTATTTTAGGCGGTCTTTTACTGCTCTTAGCGACGGGCGCAGGCCGCTTCGCGCTCAACTAATTCCAAATAAATTTTAATATAGAATTAATGACACATTTATAATTTTCCTTGCCAGCAAAAGAGGAAGGGAAGATCATGTAAGTATGTCGAAAGTGAAGTATCTGCTCATCTTTCTTTTATTTGCTTTCATGACTCCCAAAGACTCTTATGCGTCAACACCTGCTGGGGCCTCTACTGAAATACCCGAAGTGGTCTTTATCAAGCTAGGACGTTCTCTTGTCACTAACCTTAATGTTCCTTATTCTCCACGTCTTGCGGTGATACGGCAGTTTGCCGAAGAGCTCGCCCGCGTCATGAAAGCCAAGCCTCAGATAAAAATCATTATCGGTCATGGGAGCGGGTCCTTCGGGCGGACAGCGGCAAAAGAGCAACTATACAGCGAATTAAAAGGATTCCCGACTGTCAACTCGGCAGCCATTGTAGCAAAAGCTGCGCTGGATCTTCATGCGATGATCATTAGCGAGCTTGTCAAAGCAGGAGTCCCTGCTTTTTCGATGCCTCCTTCAGCCACGGGCGTGATGGACAGCAAAAGCAAACGGCTTGTCAGTATGGACGTCTTGCAAATACGTAGAATCTTGGAAATGGGCGGAGTGCCTGTCGTTTTTGGAGATGTGATCCCTTGTTCTGATGGGGTAGGAGCTCATATTGCATCCACGGAAGAGATCTTTTCGTTTCTTGGCAAGCACTTTAACCCTTCGTCCATTTTTCTTTTAGGTGAAGTTTTCTTAGGAGAAATGGAGGGAATCTATCAAACCTTCAATGCTCATCTTCCACAACCTGGACAAAAAACATCTTCCTTTATCCCTGAGATTACACCCGAACTTTGGTCTCGGATCTTGTCAGAGGTCACAAATAGCCCCAAAACTCATGAGACCAAAGAGATGGTGAAAAAGGTCAATATTATGATCGAGCTGGTCAAAAAAAATCCTCGTATGAAAGTCTACGTAGCATCGGGGATTGCAGAAGGCACGTTAGAAAACCTTCTGGTCTATAACACGAAGCAGCCTTCCGGCATGCTCATCCAAGCAGGTCCTCAGAAAGCTGCCAAAGCGATTTTAGAAGATAAATAACCGATCTTTAGGTGCAGCTGAAAGGGAAAGCCATTAAAAACTGTTCTTTGTTATAATGCAGCTATGTTTGCCGTCATTTATCGAGCTTATCTCAAACCAGGGTGCGAAAAAGTTTACAAGCTAGCTTGGCATCAAGTTGCTAGTTATTTTGTCGAAAAGCGCGGAGCGATCGGCTCTTGTCTTCACAAAACCGAAGAGGGGATTTGGGTGGCCTACTCCCGTTGGCCCGATAAGGCGACAAGAGATGCCTCTTGGCCCGGAGAAAATGCTCTCTCAGAGGAGCTGCCCGAAGAGATTCGCAAGGCTATTTTGATCCTTAAGGATTGTATCGATCAGGAGAGGAAGCTGCCCGATATCTGTATGGATGTCGTTCATGATCTTCTTTTAGATGAATAAGAATAGAAGGGAGTGATATTTAAAAGGCATGACTTTCACTCAAGAATATACCTGTCCGATGCATCCCGAAATTATCCGGGCAGTACCAGGAACTTGCCCGATCTGCGGGATGGCTTTAGAACCCAAAATCCCCACCCAAGAAGAAAATGTTGAGCTTAAATCGATGACCCGCCGTTTTTGGGTGGGAGCTATTTTGACACTTCCTATTTTGGGGGGAATTTCAGTAGAACTGCAGGCGATGCTGGCTACTTTGATTGTCTGGGGGTGCGGGGGGCCTTTTTTCAGCCGGGGATGGAAATCTCTAGTGAACCGCAAGCTCAATATGTTCACGCTCATCAGCCTGGGAGTGGGGGCAGCTTATTTCTATAGCCTGGCGATCGTCTTGCGCCCTTCTCTATTCCCTCCTAATTCAGGAGTTTATTTTGAAGCAGCGAGCGTCATCACTGTGTTGGTGCTTCTCGGGCAAGTTCTGGAACTCCGGGCACGGGAAAAAACCAGCCGTGCAATCCGGGCGCTCTTAGATTTAGCGCCTAAAAAGGCAACACTGGTTGTAGAGGGTCAGGAGAAAGCGATCTCTCTAGAGGAAGTTAAAAAAGGAGATCAGCTCCGTGTGCGTCCTGGGGAGAAAATTCCTGTCGATGGAATCGTGACTGAGGGGAGCAGCACGGTGGATGAATCGATGATCACAGGGGAATCTATCCCTGTAGAAAAAACCCCGGGCAATAAAGTCACAGGGGCCACTTTAAATAGAGCTGGCAGTTTTATCATGAGGGCCGAGCGTGTGGGAAGCGAAACACTGCTGGCGCGTATTGTCCAGATGGTCCGCGAGGCGCAAAGCAGCAAGGCACCGATTCAAAAACTTGTCGATACCGTGGCAGGGTATTTTGTTCCCGCCGTTGTGACCGTGGCTATAGTGACTTTTATCGTGTGGGGATTTTTAATACCTGCATCTTCTCTCACCTTGGGTCTTATCAATGCGGTGGCTGTTCTGATCATTGCCTGTCCTTGTGCTCTGGGTCTTGCGACTCCTATGTCGATCATGGTGGGGGTGGGCAGAGGGGCTAAATCGGGTGTTTTAATCAAAAACGCCGAGACTTTGGAGACCCTGGCAAAAGTAGATACGATCGTGGTGGACAAAACGGGAACGCTCACGGAAGGAAAAATCCAACTTCAGCATATCTACTCTTTAGAGCCTGAGCAGAAGGTTTTGCAATGGGCAGCTAGCCTAGAAGTTTTAAGCGAGCATCCTCTCTCTTCAGCTGTTGTCGCTGCAGCTAAGAAAAGAGGATTATCGCTTCTTAAAGTAGAGGAGTTCCAATCGGTGACAGGCAAGGGGGTGAAAGGTAAAATCGAAGCAGTGTCTATTGCTATCGGCAATCGAAAATTAATGGAGGACTTAAAAGTCTCAACTGAGCCTTTAGCCTCCCAAGCCGATGTTTTCCGTCAGGAGGGGCAAACAGTGCTCTTTGTCGCAATCGATGGGAAAGCAGCCGGGCTGCTAGCTGCCTCGGATGTGATCAAAGAATCGACACCTGAGGCTATGGAAATGCTTCATCAGGAGAACATTCAGATCCTCCTACTGACAGGCGATAATGCCAAGACAGCACAGGCGATAGGAAAATCCCTCCGCATGGACGATATCCGGGCAGAAGTGCTTCCTGAAGATAAAGGTAAAATGGTGAAACAGCTCCAAGATGCGGGACATATCGTGGCGATGGCGGGAGACGGGATCAATGACGCTCCTGCACTTGCGCAGGCAGATGTAGGGATTGCGATGGGGACCGGGACGGACGTGGCCATGGAGAGCGCCGGCATTACTCTCATAAAGGGAGATCTGCGGGGCATTGCGCGAGCCCGCAATTTAAGCCTGGCGACTCTCCGCAATATCCGTCAAAATCTCCTCTTTGCCTTTATTTATAATCTTTTGGGCGTTCCTATTGCGGCAGGAGTCTTATATCCTTTTTTTGGGATACTTTTAAGCCCAGTTATAGCCAGTGCTGCCATGTCGCTGAGTTCTGTTTCGGTGATTGTTAATTCTCTAAGATTAAGTAGACAAAAACTTTAGCGCTGTCTTTTGAAGAACTGGATTTCTTTCTCGTGCTTAACAGCTGCAGCCCTTGTCGAAAAAGTACCTAAATTCCGCCGTTTGCCGGTTTTAGGGTTCTTTTTTCGGGAATAAAGGCGGTATTGACCTGACGCAAGTTTTCGTATCATAACCTAGGGATTATCAAATCCTTGGACTGACGTCAATTTCAAATATTGTCTGCAGTGGCAACTTTAAAAATGGCTTCTTCGACAGCATCTTGGAGCTTGCGACCATCGTGTATATCAGGCGGTATGTTCTTCCTAACTTGATCCCGTTGACAGTGGGGTAAAACACCTTGATCGACATATTTATCGAGATAAATATCGATCAAATCTTTTCCAGCTTGCTGAGAAATGCCTCTAAAAGGAATCACCTGGCCGATCCGGCTGAAAAACGCTTGGGCATCTTTCTTTTTCCTCTCAGGAAAAGAATCTACAATCCTTTGCTGCACCATGGCGGTATCGTCGATGAATTGCTGTTTTTCGTCGCCAGAGACAGGCTTAGATAGTTCATCTGCAGCCGTGTTTGCAATGATAATAAACGTAGCGCATCGCTTTTCTACAAACGGTCTTTCTCTATAACCTGAATAAACGCCTTCGATATACGATTGGGTGCCTTCTAAAATATCAAGCAGGTATCCTTTTTCCTCATCTTCCATTTTGTCCCACTCCTCGAAAACAATTACGCAGGTAGGGGTTTTATGAATGAATTCAAGGATCTGGACTTTAATGATATCCCAGCCTAAGAATGCGCCTTGATTTTTTCGGTTGAGGTTAATCCGATAGGTGTTTTTCTCTTGGCTTTGCTCGGCTGACTCTGAGATTCCATAGACATAATTCAAATGATGTGCAAGTTGGGTCGATGTCTGCGTTTTTCCTGAGGCGGGCGGACCTGCAAAAAATAAGACAAGGGGCTTTCTATCCAGAGGAGGAACTTTTCTCCAACGGTAGACGGCCTTCCCAATGGCATTAATGGCGGGCTCTTGCCCTTTGATGTGCTGACTTAATAGTTTGGGCAGTGTTAAGAGACGGGTTTCTTCATCTTCTAAGCAGGGTCCAAAAAAACGGGAAAATCGTTTTTGCGCAGTATTCACAAGGACTTGTTTAGCGGAGGGAAGACTTTTTTTCAGATCCTTGACAGTTTCCATGTAGAGAGGAAGAAGAACCTTTTCTAACATGAGAATAGCTTGCAGCAAAGCCAGCGGCTGCTCTTGAATCTCTTGTTTTTCCCATAATTTTTCCAAAAGTTTTTCTTTCATCAGCTGCACTTCTTGCAAATTATTTTCAGCGTCTTCGATCTTTTTATTCAGCTCACGATTTCCTTCTGCATGCCTCCAACGGAGTTCCCAGGTTCTATGCGCATCTTGAATTGCATACATGATATCGGAAGGAGGCAGAGGTGTGAAATCTAAAGTAGGTTTCATCAGTTTAAATAAGCTTTCGACGTCAGAGCGAGGAAGTGCCCTGGCAATGCCGGGATCGGTGTAGAGGCGAGCGCAGACTTCTTTTTGTTCTTCAGTCTTTAAGTCAGGAGCTCTGATTTGTGTAAAAAGAGAAGTAAATTCTTGTTTAAATCTTTCTTTTTCCTGCTCATCTAATACCAGTAAGCAACGAAATTTTCCCTGCTGAAGAGAAAGAGTCACGAGAGAAGCGAGAATTTGCGAGGTGTCTCTTTGCCTGTCGATTCTTCCCTCATCCCTCTGAGAAGAACCATATTCGGGAAACATGCGAGGCGCAATCACAGAAAGGCCTTTTAATACCACGATCACATTACCTGCATCGGAGATATGTTTCATGGTCTCATTCCAACCGGCATAGACGGAGTCGACATCCCGATGCTCCGTTAAAAACTCTTCGAGGTCCAGCTGGCAGACCTGCAAGCTGCTCAAATGAGGAAAATCGGTGGCTTTTCGATCAGAGCTGTAGATTCTACCCGCGGCTGTTTCCTCTGCAAGTACTTCTCCGATTTCTTCCCCAAATGTGCGATGAGCTTGCTTTTGATAAAACCATAGAATATTCGAGCCCTGTTTTCCGGGTAGAGATTTTCCTATCGCAGTAAAAACCTGATGGATACCTTGTTTATACGACGGGATAAGATCGAATCTTTTATGGCCTCGCTGAAAGCTCGCCCAAGCTTGAGTCAGATTTTTAAGAATGCCTTTTTCTTGCTTCATTCGATAGAACAAGAGCGCGACTAAACCCAAAGAGGCCAAGGCGACAGCTCTTCTATGGTTAAGGTAAAAACCTTTAACACGCACGAGAGATTCGGGCAGCGGATCTTGGATGTTTTCCCAAATCTTTTGAGCAACAAAAGGCGCAGTCACGTGGAATAAAATGGTGTAGGCAAGGCGAGGGGATGAGCGGATAGCCTGAAATACGCTCTCTGTCATCATCAGAGTATTCCATCCCAGAAAAGCGACCCATTGCTGTAAGCTTGTCGCCCAGGTTTGAATGCGTAAAGTTTTTGCATCTTCTACTGATGGAAGATCTTTTTCGTTATAAACGGGAAAGATCTGGTCCACCTTAGGAAGAAGCTTTTCCCTTTGGTCAAAATGACCAGACAGCCACTCCATCCACTCTTTGGGAGTGGTGGGATCCTCTGGCAAAGAATCAGTTTTTTTGGTGGCGAGTAAATATCCGTATAAGCTCGCAGCAAGATGCTCCGGAGAATACTTTGTTATTAAATCGGCAAGGTTTTGGGGCTCTGCAATCTGAGGGCGGATCCAACCCAAGGAGACGTGCCAGCTATCAAACGGCAATCTATCGCACCGATAGAGCCTGTAATAGACGTAACTTATCAAAGACAAAGATATAGCGGCGGTAAGTCCGACGGCTGAAGTTAAGCGTGGATTCTCTGCTATCCAATCCTTACTTGTTTTGAACACCGGACTAATATGCTGAGTGAGATAAGATGCTATTTTTGTTGTTTGCATACGTTGTTAAAAAGTGAATAAATGATACTTTAAAAGAAGCAAATTTAAAAAACAGTAGAAATTTGTAAGCATGGACTTGAAAACGAGATAACAGGATAATCTAGCATACTATGCAAGATCATAAGGAATGGGTTAAGAAGGTTTTCGATAGGGCGTCAGCAAGCTATGGTGAAAAGGGATGCTGTTTTTTTGAATATTTTGGCACAAGATTAGTCGAACTGGCAAAGCTTGCTCGAGATGATCAAATATTAGATGTCGCCACGGGAAAGGGGGCTGTTTTATTCCCTGCAGCTCAAGTCGTGGGGCCTCAAGGCAAAGCCCTAGGAATCGATATCAGCAGTCAAATGATTGAAGATGCTCAAGCAAAAGCGCCTTATCCTTGGATCGAGCTTCAGCAAATGGATGCCGAGCATCTATTGCTGCCCGATCACTCTTTTGATGTGGTCTTTTGTGCGTTTGCTTTGTTCTTTTTCCCGAGCGCTCCTCAAGCCTTGTCGGAATTCAAACGAGTTTTAAAACCCGGGGGCCGATTAGCCGTCTCCACTTTCAGTCAGAGAGCCGTGTTGGATAGATGGATCGTGGAAAAAATGGGCGAGCTGGGTATGACTTCGGGGGTTAATACGATTTCAATAGATGCCGAAAAACCTTTTATGGAGCTGCTAGTCCCTGCAGGGTTTTCTTCGATTGAATTCCATCGAGAGTCGAAAGTGTTCTATCATGAAAATGCTGAGCAGTGGTGGAGCTCTCTCTCTGGACTCATGGACTGCGATCGAGGCTCGAGCAGCTTTCTCCTCAAAATTTAGAAAAGCTCAAAAAAGAGGCTTTGATCAAGGCGGGTCCAGGTAAAATCAGTGAAGAAAGACACGCTTTATTCTGCATCGCTCATTCGCACTAAGAAAGAAGTGCGAATATCAATTTTCATCAAACGATTTTATCTTTGAATCCTTCAAATTTTAGGAACTTTTTTAATTTCGAAATGTCCGGCTCCTGAAAGAGGTAAACAACGTTTTCCAGGAATTTAATATGCAGTTTCCGATTGTTAAATGCACGTGAAGCTTCAAGACAATTTTCATAGACTAATATGACTTTGGCCACACCGATATAAAAACCGGACCATAAGGTTTCATTGTCAGGTTCGAGACCTTCTGATCTCGCCCATTGAACGATATCAAGGGCTTCTTCAAACCTTCCTCGGGAGGCTAAGATTAAAGCAAAATCACGGAAGTCATGGGCTAACTCTTGATAGGCATATTGTCTCTCTTGCTCATACATCAAAGCGATGGGCTGAAGCTGCCCAGCCAAATTGGATATAATGCTCATTTCAAACCCTGGATGGTGATCAATTTTTTCATTCAATGTAGAGGGAACATCGTATTTAGGAGGATTTGTATTAAAATTTCGAATAAAAATATACCAAAATGTCTATGACTGCTGAAGTCGATTTCCGCTTTATTTTTACTTCTTTTTTTCTGCTCAGCCGCCTAGGACAACTGATTGGAGAAGGGTAAGCTGGGTTTGAGATTTGGAAAAAAGGTGTTCTTCCAGCAGATAAAACACATGAATTTATTCTGGAGCGGCCGCAGAGGCTACTCTTTCAGCATGAATAAAGCTCACGGATGGGGTTTAAGGTCTGTTCGTATCATTCCGTGCTCCACTTGTAGGGTATGATAGGAGCTGCTTTCAAAGGCAGGAGAGGTCAGGAAGACCTGGCCAAAAGAAGAGATCTTACTTAAAAGAGACTCTCTGCGGGCGCTATCTAAGTGAACGCCAAAATCATCGATGCAGAAGAGGGGAGGGGCGTTATGGTGGTCTTTGAGGTGATGCCACTGGGCTAGGCGCATGGCGGCTACCGCCGAGCGGAGCTGCCCTTGGCTGGCAAAGGAGCGAGCATCTTGGCCATTGATCAAGATTTGAAGATCGTCGCGATGGGGTCCTATTAAAGTCGATCCTAAAATCAACTCCTTAGCACGCAGCTGCTCATAATTTTCCGTATAAGAGGAGACGTAGCGGATCTCTAGGAGATCCTGCTGGCATGAGAGCTCCTGCATATGGGCTTTAAGGCCTGCGGACAGCCCTTCGATGACTGCGTGACGTTTTTTCCGGATATAAGCGGCTGAGACAACCATGAGGCT
Source organism: Verrucomicrobiota bacterium (assembly GCA_018239715.1). GTDB lineage: Bacteria > Chlamydiota > Chlamydiia > Chlamydiales > Rhabdochlamydiaceae > PALSA-1444. The sequence continues at coordinate 5,127 of JAFEGW010000015.1, read as the reverse complement.
TTCCCAAGTTTCGATCGAGGCGACAGTTTTTTTGCGAAGGAGAAAGTTCCGCTGCTTGACGGCTTTATGGTACCGAGTGAGGTGGTAGACATAGAGGGGATCGCTTTGTGCGAGATGGATATCTAAAAACCGGCGCCTGTCGGCAGGAGCTCCGGTGATTAAGAGAACATCCTCAGGCGCTAGGAGGACGATGGGGAGAAGGCCTAGCAGGTTAGTGAAGTGGGAATAGCTCGTGTTGTTATAGTCGAGCTTTTTGACTTCTCCATCAAAAGAAAGGCGGACATGCTGGGCGATGCCGTCTTTCATGAATTCCGCTTCGATAAAGAAAAAAGGGGCCTCGTTCTGAATGAGTTCCTTGAGATGGGGTGTCCGGAACGAACGTCCTGTTCCAATGAGATGGAGCGCTTCTAAAAGGTTGGTTTTGCCTTGGGCATTATTTCCGCAGAGCAGGTTCACTGCGGGAGACAAAGTAACTTCGACTTCTGAATAATTGCGGAAATGCCTCAGGTAAAGTCGCTGAATATGCATGAAGCCATTATATCAGGTTAAGCTTCTAGGCGCATCGGCATAATGACGAAATGGGCGTTGGTCGAGTCGGTAATAAGCCCGGGATTATAGGCGTCGCTGAGGCTGAGTTGAATGGTTTCGTCTTTGCTATGGCGCAAAATATCAAGGAAATAGTGGGGATTGAAGGCGATGTCGAACTTAGGGCCGCCGTAATTGACGGACATGCTGACTTTGCCTTCTCCGAGGCCCCCGCTCATAGCAGTCAGATGGAGCTCGCCCGAGTTAAAGGTAAAGCGGACAGCACTGCTTTGGTCGCTGGTAAAAAGAGAAACCTGGCGGAGCAGCGACATGAGCTCTTCGCGATGAAGGGCAATCGGATCCGTCGCTTTTTTGGGAATCACACGGTCCACATCAGGATATTGGCCATTGAGAAGCTTGGTGATCAAGATGACACTGCCGGTCTCAATACCGATTTTATCAGCCAGAAAAGTCAGTTTAGATTTTTGATCTTTGATTTCTAAAAGCTTGATCATCTCTTCGACGGCTTTTAAAGGAAGAACATAGGCGCCTGCTTGCCCGTCCAAGGTGTCGATATCAGCAAAAAGGCGAGCCAGCCTTTTGCCATCCGTGCCAATAAAGGTCGCTGTTTTTTGACGGTGCTGAAGCAGGATTCCATTGAGGACTTGACGGTTGTCATCGCGTGCTGCAGCAAACGAGCTGCGCACGAGCATCTCTTTTAGCATGTCATTCTCTAGATCGAGCGCGATGCCGCCGTTGAGGTCGGGGAGAGCGGGGAATTCATTTTTATGCATGCCGCTCATCTTAAAGTGAGAAGTGCCGGCGTTAATGTGGGCCGATTCAGGTGTTGACACTTGGATTTCGACGGAGGAAGCTGTCAGCTCACGAACGAGCTGGAAAAATTTTTTAGCCGGAAGGGTAATCGATCCTTCTTCTTTAACATCGGCTTTTGCATAAGCTTTCATGCTCACCGTCAAGTCGGTGGCGCTGATAATCAGTTGATCATCCACAGCCTCGAGCAAGACATTGCTCAAGATAGGAAGCGCCGGCTTAGCAGGCACAATGGCTTGGATCTTTCCGATTAAATTGAGCAAATCAAGTCTTGGAATGATGAATTTCATAGAAGTTTCCTTTTTATCAAGAAGATACTCGATTAAACAGGCTGGTGTCAACGGCCACTTTCATCTTATGCATTCAGGGGCATGAGGACATAAGAACTATTTGTCGAGTCAGTGATAAGCCCATGAGCATGGGGACCGCTAAGGCTGAGTTCCATCGTCTCATCTTTACTAAGGTTCAAAGCATCCAGGAAATAGTCGAAGTTGAAGACGATACTAAACTCAGGACCCGTATAATGGATAGGCATGCTCGCTCTTCCTTGACCGATGTCGCCATTAATCGCGGTTAATTGGAGTACGTGAGGGGTGAAAGTAAAACGAACTGCTTGATGTGCTGCAAAAATAGACAGCTGGCTCAGCAGTGCCATGAGATCTTTGCGATTCATCACAATAGGATCAGCTGCTTTGAGGGGGATTAAGGAGTCGATCTCAGGATAGGGACCCTCGATAAGTTTTGTTAAAAGGGTAAAATTGCCAGTTTCAAGGCTTACTTTATCGGGAAGGAAAGTCAGTTTAGATTTTTGATCGGGGGTCTCTAAAAGCTGGATCATTTTTTTGGCAGCAAGAGAAGGAATGATGTAGGTTCCTGCATGTTCTTCCGAAAGCTCGGCGCGCACGCACGCGATTCTATATCTGTCCGAGCTGGCAAATGTCGCTATTTTCCGACCTAGCTGAACAAAGACTCCTTTGAGGGCTGATTTATCATCCTCAGGAGCAGCAGCAAAGCTGCTGCGCACAAGGCAGTCTCTGAGCAGAGTATTATCCCAGTTAAGAGAAATGCCGCCACTTAAGGAAGGGAAAGGGAGATGTTCTTGGGGCGGCATACAGCTCATCATAAAGTGCGAGGTGCCCGATTGAATATGAGCAGATCTATTATCCGCTTCGATTTCGACTGGAGAGAGGGTCAGCTTGAGAATGAGCTGGAAAAATATTTTTGCAGGAAGGGTGACCGCCCCTGCTTTCTCGACATGGGCAGAGGCTAAAGCCCGCAATGTTATCCTGTGATCGGTCGCTGTTAAAGCTATCTGGCCCTTGATGGCTTCGAGAAAAATAATGGATATGGGATCTTTCGGATTTTCTGAAACAATCGTTTGGATTTTTGCGACTAAGTTAACTAAATCTGAAGTGGAAATAGATAGTCTCATAGATTGGGGTCAGCTCACGAAAAGGTTAAAAGAGGAATAGGTGGGGTGTCATTCATTCCCAATAAAATTCCGGGGTACCTCATATAAGAAAGCTGGATGGCAAACCCTAAACGATTGGGTTTCCCGCGGCGCTGCTGTATGATCGCCCATTCGCGGTCATTGAAAGCGCAATATTTGATCAATTCATGAACGTTCTCTGGAAAAGCGATCAGAGAATCGCATTCAGCCTTTGTCAGTATCGAACGACGGGGCATAAGCTACTTTGGGAATGCGCAAATATTGGTAAAGAGTCTCTCTGCTGATCGCAAAGTCTCGTGCAACTTGGGCTTTTTTTTCTCCAGCATTGACCCGACTTTGCAATTGGAGAATTTGTTCCTCTGACAAAGATTTTTTACGTCCTCGATAAGCCCCCCGCTGCTTGGCGAGAGCAATGCCTTCTCTTTGTCTTTCACGAATTAGAGCTCTTTCAAATTCGGCAAATGCACTCATCACTGATAGCATCAACGTAGCCATTGGAGAATCTTCTACTGTAAAGGTCAGATGCTCTTTGACAAATTCAATGCAGATTCCTTTATGGGTCAATGTTTGAACCAAACGGCGAAGATCGTCTAGATTGCGAGCAAGACGATCCATGCTATGTACGACCAAAGTATCTCCTTCTCGAATAAAGCTCATCATAGCTTCAAACTGGGGTCGTTTAATATCTTTGCCGGAAGCCTTATCCATAAAGGTTCTGTCAACCTGAATATTTTCAAGCTGCCGTTCCGGGTTCTGGTCAAACGTGCTGACTCGCACATATCCAATTCGATGTCCAATCATCATCAACCTCAAAAAATGTCAGGCAGAAATCTATAATCTCTCCTTGAATATGTCAATAAATAAAATTTGCGTGTCTATTCTGACGTTTTGAGGGTTTTCTGCTGACATCAGGATAGAGTGTACCCTAAATAGGCATGCTTCTTTAAAAAAACTCGTCGAAAATACCATCGACATTTTTTTTCAAACCAAATAGTATCGGATATGTTTTGGAAATGAGGGATCATTGCTCTAGGCAGCGATCCTCCCAAAACAGTTCGTTGGGCTCGCAAGAGCCGATGTCAGAATACCAATGGTTCAAGGATCTTGGTAGTGCACATCACGACAGAACTTCGTGCCGATGTCTAGAGAGAAGGAGCACATGCTCCGGTCTCCAAATAAAATTCAAGAGGTGGGGGCAGATCAAGATGGTGTTTCTACTTCTGGTGAAACGGAAGGGCATCGGCGCAGATCCTTGGGCCTTTGTTGGGGGCTTTGCCCCGGGCGGCCTCAACGTCAACAACAACGACGACAATGAGAACAACGGCGTCGGTTCCCTGCGGAAATCCTGTTATTTTCCCTGCTGAGTTTAAACTCAGCGGGGAACGGACTTTATCCAACCACCAACCATTTTTCCGATTTCCTGGATAATGACTTGGACTGCAAGGTATTGTTGAGAATCGATAGTCCTCGTGTCTTTTGCCAACCTCATCAAAACTTTGAGTAAATCCAGCTTATTGCTGATAATGTAAAGCAAATGGAGCCGCTTATCATCCGGGTAATGACTGGTTTCAATAAGAGCTTCCAGGAGTGCCAATGTTGCGTTCTCACATTTTTGCCAAATTGTGTACCGCTCCGATTTGGGGATGCGGGAATGATAGCTGTGTAGCAATTTGTAGAGATCATAGATTTTGTGAAAAATGGGAATATCCAAAACGGGACGTGACACCATGAAAGTTACTCGCTATCTTTTTAAAAAGATCACTTCACTGTCCTATATTTTTCAATGTTGGGACCAGTTTAGACGAGGGAAGCGTAAAAGAAAAGATGTTCAATGTTTCGAGCGGCATTTAGAAGATCGTCTCTTTCAACTTCAACACGATCTTATTACGCTGCAATATGAGCACGCCCCTTACCATCACTTTAACGTCTCCGATCCCAAACAGCGCCGCATCAGTAAAGCTTCGGTAAGAGATCGTCTGGTCCATCAGATCATCCATGGAGTCTTATCTGATTTTTTAGACCAGAAGTTTATCTTTCATTCACTTTCGAGCCGTTTAGGAAAGGGAACCCATTTTGGAGTTTTACAACTCCAGAAAATGATTCGACAGCTCAGCAAGAATGGCAAACAGCCTTGTTATGCGTTAAAAATGGATATCAAGCGCTTTTTTGATACGGTTGATCATGCCATTCTTAAAGCTCTACTTTGGAAAAATATCCGTGATGAAAAGACCTTAAAAATCATCGACACAATCATTGATAGTTTTAGAAAGGATCCTCTAAAAAATGTAGGCATCCCCCTAGATAGTGTAGTCACGAGATTT
>JAFEGW010000014.1 GCA_018239715.1 Verrucomicrobiota bacterium | reverse complement strand
CTTTTAGGTACGCTCCCTAGTGGTTGTTGTCGTAAGCGTTCCCATCGGAACTGCCACGAGGAGGTTGAGGAGTTTTCCCAAATAATGCCGATGCTGTCTCCAAGTATGGAGAAGAGGGTTTGAAATGACCTCAAATAGGCGGGCAGGTTTAGGAGTATAGGCAGCTTCTAATGCAGCGAGCTCGGGGACATTAGCGACGGCGAAAGTCGTTTTAAGCAGGTTTAAATCGACGATTCTTTTGCAGACTTCGAGCATGCGAGAATGATGGGATCGATGGGCATAGGTCCCAAGTTCTCTCAAAGCCGTTTTTCTCTGTTCAGTTGCCGCCTGAGTCAATTTATTTTTAACGACTTCTTCAAGCTGAGGAGCGGAATGGTCCGCTAAGTAGATGACAGCATTTAGCAGGGGGTTGTTAGATGAGGAGGGGGTGAAATGGGCGAGGTTATAGGGTTCCAAAGCTTTTTTCAAATCCTCGCTATGAGAAGGCCTATGCCATAAAAACAAATTAGGAATGCACTGTAAATAAGTCGTCATAAATTGTTTTATTTGCAGATATTTTAACATTTAAATGAAATAAAACAAATGCATATTGTTAATTTGTGTTAACTAGTATTTTTAACAAAGTTAATAAAAACTTTATTGAATTAAAATAGATTGCTTGAAATGACGGGTTATTGCGTCAGAGTGGTCCAATACTCCTGCATCTCTTCAGAGAGGTAGGGTTTGACCTTGCGAAGTTTGAGCTTCCGTTTAGGGTATTCCGTATCGGTAAAAGCAAATTTTTTATTTTTAGTGTAGGGGATGTTTCGGACGAGGCCGATAGTGCCATAGCCAGGCTTCAGGATGGTGTAGAGCTCTTGGAGATGCTCGGGTGTGACATAAGTTTTCCAAGCCAGCTGGGTGATCTCTTCGCTTTCTAGCTGCATGTCGGTCTCTACGACGATCACGGGCTGGGGGTTAGGGGCCTTCGTCGGGTGAGGAGGGAGGATGTAGAGCCATTTATCTGGAATGGCAAAATGGCGCATCTTTTTTTGGTGAATGAGCTTGCGGATGGTTGCAGCCCCGATGCACCGCCGGGCTAGCCATTCACAATTCGGGATTCCGTCTTTATTCCGGAGCTCCGAGTCGAGATAAAGCTTAAAAACATAGCCGGGGACGGCGGGATGCCGTGCCACGGTGACAAAGCTGCCTGGCATGGCGGCTATGATCGTAAAGCCGGCATCTTGTAGAGTTTGTTGGTTTTCAGTGACCCTGGAAGAAAAAAGAGAGTCGAGCTGAGACCTTAAGGGATGATCCAGGGGGAGAAGGTAGGGGGTCATTAACGTCCGTAATCTCCGATCGAGGTAAGGATTATCTTGAAAATGAGGATAGGAGCGGGTTTGGTAGCTGATAAGGTATTCTTTGAGGGGTTCTTTAGCGAAAAAACCCAAGCAGAGAACAATAAAAACAATCCAAAGACTTTTTCTCATGGAGTTATGATGATTCATAGGGCACTTTTAGGCAAGGCTGTTACTCGATAAGACGGTCCCAAAAAAGCTGCATGTCGGGAGAGAGGTATTTTTTGACTTTTTTCAATTTCAAAGGTTGGTGGATATTTTCAGTGTCGATAAAAGCAAACTTTCCTTCTTTGGTATAGGGGATGTTGCTGACCACATGGATAGAGCCCACCCCTTTTTTGATGATCGCATAGAGCTCCTGGAGATGCTCAGGCTCAATAGCGGTCTTCCAGGCTAAGGCTGTGAGGGGATGGCTTTCGAGGTTCATGTCCGTCTCGACTAAGAGGACAGGTTTGGGATCAAGCTCATGGGAAGCTGGAGATAAGGGAAGAACATAGAGCCATTTGTCGGGAACTACAAAATGCTTAATTTTTTCTTTTTTTATGATCTTTCGGATTTTCGCGGCTCCTTGGCATCGGCGGATCAGCCATTCGGTAGGAGAGATATTGTTTTTGCGGCGGGTTTCAGAATCTAGATAGAGTTTAAAGATGTAGCCGGGCATGGAAGGGTGCCGGGCGACGATGATAAAACTGTGCGGCATCGCAATGACGATGTCGAATCCCGCCTCTCTGAGCGCTTTTGGATTTTCAAGGGCTCTTTGGCGTGAAAAGATGGAATCGAGTTGAGGTTTAAGAGGGTGGTTTTGAGGAAGAAGATAGGGAGCCATCTGAGCTTGTGTTTTTCTATCGAGAAGAGGGTGTGAGTTGTTAGAAAAAAAGATCCATCCCGCATAGCCCAGAGCGATGATCAAAAGAAATAGACCGAGCTTTCTTTTCATAGGAGAATTTGCTCTAAATATTGACTGAGCTGGGGATAATCCGCAGCGAGTTGCTGCTTTAAGGGAGCGAGGAGGTTTTCTATCTTTTTCTTCTCAATAACGGGGTTGGTAGGCTGCTTTTTTTTGCGGAGATGGCCGAGGTCAATTTGGATGGCCTCCGTTCCAATAAAGCCAAAATTTCCTTCGAGATTTTGTTCAGGATCGTCGACTCCTTTTTCGAGCCGTTTGTAGAGAAGCTGAACGAGGTTGAAGAGCCCTTCTTTAGCTTGGTGGATTTGCCCCTGGTTCATCCAGGCTTGAAGGGCCGGATAGACGAGCTGGGCTTTCTTTTGCAGGAGGAACTCTACCTGATCTAAATCGATGATGTGCTGGAGCCCTTCCTTGTCGGTGATCTGCACCTTTGTATTCAAAATAGATGTTCTATTCAGGTGAACATAGACAAGACCCGTTTCTGCCTTCAAGGTATCTAAAGCTAAAAAATAGCGGACGCTATCTTTTTTCAGTTTTTTATAAATGCGATGGGCATGCAGGTGTTGATGTTTTCTCGCATAAAAGGGAAGCTTATGCCACCAAGGAGAGGGGTGAGGTCGCAAAAGGGGAAATTTGAGGACGTACTGTTGATCCTCGGACACAAAAGCGAGGCATTGATGCCCCTCTCCGAGGTAAGTAAAAGATTGAGAGAGAAGGGCGCTGAGGTTCGCAGGAGGAGTCATTTCCCATGCGCAGTGGAACGGCACCTCCGCAGGAATTTCGCGTAAGTTTAACAAGTTGCAAGGGAGATCATTGCCGAGGACTTGGCTTAAAAAAAATAAAGCAAACACGAGGTGCATAAGAACAAAATATACCCTAAGTTTTAATAAAAGTGGAGAAAATGAAGGTTGAATTTTTGGAAGGTTAGTTTGATAATCAATGTATGAGATCGGCGAGCTATAAAAATATCATTTTTGACCTCGGAAATGTACTTCTAGAATGGAATCCCCAAAATTTCCTGGAAAAGATGCAGCTTCCTTTGCATTTCATGGAGGTGTTTAACTCTCTTTTATGGGCAACCCATGACGGAGGCTTGCTTTCCCGGGAAGAGGTGGTTGCCAAGCTGCCGCCTCAATATGATAGAGAAGTTTTTGCTTACTGCATGGATCGGATTGCGCCTCACTTAGTCTTAATTGCTGAAATGGTGGAGATTTTGCATGAGGTCCGGAGGAAAGGATACAAAGTCTATATCCTTTCAAATATGCCTAGAGAAATGCACCAGGAACTTCTCCATCTGCATGATTTTTTTAAGTATTTTGATGGGCAGCTTTATTCCTATGAAGCCCGCGCCATTAAACCCCAGCCGCAGATCTATGAACTGCTTTTATCCCATTACAAGCTCCAAGGGCATGAATCTATTTTTATTGATGATCGGGAAGAAAATATCCGTGCGGCACAAGCCTTTGGGATCGAAGGGATTGTTTGCCAAAACCCTTCTCAAGTTCGGAGCGAGCTCCAGCTCTTGAATATCCTCGATTAGCCTACTCGACGAGTTTCCAATAAGGGTGGTCTTTGACCTTGCGATAGGTTTGAGATTTTTCATCCCAGATCATGGTGGGGGTCAGATTAGCTCCGTATTTGTAATGCAGAAACTCTTCTATCTGATGAGGGGCCCAGGTCTCGATCCCATCGAAGGTCGTTTTTTTCAGAGGAAAGACAACATCATAAGGGACAGGCTTGGTCATGATCAGTTCCCCTTTTTTCCAGGAATCGGGCATGGCGCTGTCTTTGTAAGTGTAGAAATAAGTTAAGGTACGGTCTTTGGAGTCGAGGGTATAATGGTAGATATCAATCAAGGTTTTAGTCTCCTTGAGATAGAGCTTCAGAAAAGTGTGCGGATATTTATAGCTGGACCAATCTTGAATCTGAAACCGCTCGGGGTCTAGCTTAGAAAGGATCTTTTTGACGTTCTCATGATCGGCGGAGAAGATCGAAATATCGATATCGAAGTCCCAAGGGATCATCCCGCCATAACGGTAAGCCCCGAGGCAAGAGCCGCAATCCAGCCAGAAAATAATCTTATGTGCATTTAGGAGCTGGCAGACTTCCCGAAAAGCCCCCACCTCCATTTGATGGACCTTAGGTAGAACCGAGGGGCGTACATATCCTAAACAGGGAGCTTTTTCTGCGCAGTGGAACTCTGCAATCCCTTGTTTGCGGTAATATTCCAGCTGGGAAATGACGAGGGTATCTTGCAGCGATTGAGAAAGAGCCTCATAATTGGTGCGGGTACTCTTAAAAAGAAACGAAATTCCTTTAAAGGTGCATCCCAGCACTTCGGACACGGGCAGTGCAAGAATAGAGAGGGTTGTTTTCAGTCCATCATACTCGCGGTATTCAAAAGATGGAGAGGTTTCACATTTTCCTTCATGGAGAGCGGCATTTTTCCCTCCAAAGAGATAACGGGAAGGAGAGAGAAAAAAATCGCCCAGTTTTTCAAGACCGGTGGCTTCTTGGCGAGCGATATTGAGAAAGGGGTTTTCTCGGATCTTATGGTAAGCCGTGACCAGCGGCATGCCGAAGGGTTGAAGCACTTCCCGTGCAAACGATTTCGGGGGTTCGACGGTCTCTTCTTCCGCGAAAAGCATCGTGCAAAAAAAGAGCAGGGGTAATATCCTACGCATAAAACCTCAATTTCCCGATTGTTGTGGCTCAGCTTTTTTTAATCCAGTAGAAAGTGGTTGAATGGAAATCGATTTGCAAAAGAAAGCTCGCGACTTGGGCCTTCATAAGCCCGTCCGTCATATCTTTTTGTGCGCCGATCCTACCATACCCAAATGCTGCCAAAAAGAAGCAGGCCTGGCCTCGTGGGAGTATTTGAAGAAGCGTTTAGCCGAGCTCCAACTAGAAAATGTCACTCTCTTAAGAACCAAGGCCAACTGTCTACGTTTTTGCCAGCAAGGACCTATTGCTGTGGTTTATCCTGACGGTGTTTGGTATCACTCGTGCACTCCGGAAGTTCTGGAAAGGATCCTTCAAGAGCATCTACTGGGCGGGAAGATCGTCAAAGAATATCTGATTATTCAATCAGCTCTTGCACCAATTTGAGGATATTTTCCTCAAAGTTGGGCAGTTCTAAAGAACGGCGTTTTTCGGGATACTTCAAGAGAGAAGGAATGAGCATGAGGAGTTGTTCATTATCTGAGAATGCATATCCTAGGCCGTTTCTTTCCACAAAAGGGACATTAAAAGCCTCCCAATCGAGATATCTGGCAGTGGAGTCGGGGGTATTGTCTAGAAGAATTTTTTTTCCTAAATAGATCGCTTCATTGACCGTGCACGAGCCTGTTTTAGTGATCACAATGTCGGACGCTGCCATCATCTCGGCAAGATCAGGGCAATAACCTCGGACGTGCATCACCAGGCCTGAAGGAAGAATAAAGGTATGCCTTCCTAGGAAACGAGCCCCTTGTTCCAATAGAAAATTCCGGATTTTTTTGCCGACCTTTTTATTATGTCCAATACAGATATTCATTTGTAGCTGAAGCTGATGCTCTCGTGGATCCAGCTTGCTTAAGACTTTGACGTGGTCCAGAATAAGATTGCCGCCGACAGCTCCCATGATCAGTGTGACGGTCTGGTGCGACTCAAAGAGATGGAATTTTATTCTGATCGATCGGAGTTCTTCCCGGGAATATTTTTTAAGGCATGCCGGCCGGACAGGAAAACCTGTAATAGTCATTTGCTCATCCCGGAACTCCGACTTATTGAACGTGGTTTTCTTTATCTCGGGATCGTCATAAGCGAGTGCAATTTTAAACTGGTGGTGGGTGAGCTGTTTGGGAAATCCTTGTAAAAAGGTTGAAGCGTCCAGATCAGTGGGAATGATCAGGAAAGGGATGTCTCTTCTTTGGGTGGCAAGAGCCGTCCCGTAATTAATAAAAGGAGTCACTGAAATGATTAAATCAGGCAGCTGCTGTTGTTTTTGGAAATACTTTTTAAACCCTTTTTCAATCCGCTTTGCTTTCCAGACTCGAGATCCATAAATCACAATCCAGCGGAGTATTTTATTAAATTGATTTTTGATCAGGAAATTGTACAAGTCTTCGCCGGTAAAACGGCCTCTTGTCAAACCATTGAGAGGATCCATATGTCCTAAAATGTCCGCCATGACAGGATTAATTTCGACATCGTACTGGCTGCCTAAAATCTGCCTCAGCGATTCCGCAGCTGTTTTGTGCCCGCCGCCTCCGAGGCTAATAAGGACAAGGATCTTTTTTTTGCGTCCTATGACCGGTAGGGGAATAGGGTTTGCTTGAATAACCATAGGTGAGCTTGCACTATCTCTTTAGTGTTGCTATATTAGATTCACCATTTTTAGAAAAGGAGTACTCTATGAAAAAATTGATCGCGGCTTTTTTTCTCCTGGTCAGTTCTCTCTGCCATGCAAAACAAACTGCCTTTTTCGATAACGATTTGAAACAGCTCTTGGAAGTCATGGCTGTTTCTCATGACGGCACTCCGAAGTCGATTGTGGATGCTACCCAAAAAAAATGGATTCGGCCTGCGGGAAAAGAACGTTGGGAAGTCGAAGATACTTTGACGACACCGCAGCGCAACGCAGTGATAGACTTTTGCAACAAAAAAGGATTTTTTAGAGAAATCAAACCCGCTCATCACGACTACGATTATGCTCTTATTTTAGGAGCTACCGTATTACGGATGGAAAAAAGGATGAGTTATCTCGCCAAACTTGCAGAGGCTGGAGTCCACTTTAAAAAAGTGATCCTGCTTTCGGGCGCACGTCCTTTAGATGCGTCCGTCGAAGCTATTCCAGAAGGATGTAAAACGGAGTGCGACGCCATGGAATACCTATGGAAAGCCCAACCTTTAAGCAAACAAGTTGCTTGGAAACATTATCAACATCCCATGGTGATCATGGCCGAGGGAAAAACAAGACGTCCTACGACCGCTGACACCTTTGCGTTATGGATGAAAGATTCCCCTCAGCCCGGCCGCTGCTTTTTCGTCTCCAATCAGCCCTATTGCTTCTATCAGCAGGCCGTTGCTGAAAACCTGATGCCTTCGACGTTCGTGTTTGAGACGGTTGGAGCTGCAGCCGAGGCTTCCTCGCAGAATGCCGCCGTGATGTTAGACACGATCGCAAGGTGTCTTTACGAGTCGAATAAACGTTAATTAAATGACTGTTAGTTTAATTCGATTGCTCGTTTTCGCTTAGTATCATGCCCCTAGGGCGGCCTCCAGCTGCCTTCTTTTCAAAATATTAGTTAACTTTTTATAACACATTGATTATCAAATGATTACGAATGTTAAATAAATTATTTTAATTAATAATTCGATTGGTTTAATTGATTGTAATTTTAATTATTATTATAATTATAGATATAATTTTTAATACTATAATAAGGCGGTTTGTTATGTCTTTTACAGCTTATTTATCTAATTTAGGCTCCTCTGTCAGTCGCACGGTCCTCCCTGCAATAAAAGGGGATAACAATCCCTCTTCCGTCACCAAAAAAGCTACCTTTTCCGATGATGACATTTATTTTGATAAAAGTGGTGTAACTAAAGAGTGGTCCGAGGTTTTGGAAGCATTCTCTAATGTCGTGGTCGTTCCTATGTTTGCAGCTTCTGTCATCACTGAGCTCTTTCGATCTGTGATGAAGAGTTTGACTCAAGAAATGGGTCTAACCAAGAACGATTTTCAAACAGCCGTGGCCAAGTTGAAATACGCGATGGTGTCCGATAAAAAGAATATGGTGATGTTTCGCGATGAGCGGGGAACTCTCCGTATCCAGCCCGTGGATTTATTCGTCGGTCAAACTTTTGATAAGCAAATAAAAGCGCTAACCTTTGAATCTGCTGTTTTACCTCAGGAAAAAACCCTTCCCTCCGAGGTGCCTGCTCCTGTGCCTGCGCCTAAAGAGAAAGTTGCTGTAGGGGATGATTTTGTAGAGATCCCGTTATAAGGAAAGCTAATCTTGAGAGAGGTGCGGCATGATCCGTACCTTTTCTATAGAACGTTCATCCGAGCTTAAAATTTCTAGGTCAAAATCGTCATGGTGCAGACGCCATCCTTTGGCAGGAATAGCCCCTGCGCGGTGGTAGATATAACCACCCAGGGTATCGTATTCGGGACTTGGGGGGATTTGAATGGCCAGTTCTTTTTCGATATCGAGAATGCCCATCCGGGCATCGACGATCCATCCTCCCGACGGGAGGATGGAATAAAGGACCTCTTGGTCAACATCGTCTTCATCAGCAATCTCTCCGACGAGCTCCTCTAAGATATCTTCTGTCGTGATAATCCCTTCAGTTCCTCCATATTCATCGACAACGATGGCCATATGGATCTGCTTGCTTCTAAATTCCTGGAGCAGCTGAGAGATCTTTTTGGTCTCAGGCGTGTAGAGGACAGGCTTAATGAGTGTCCGAATCGACTCTTGCCGGTCGCTCGTTGAGAAAGCGGAGAGGACGTCTTTATAGAGGAGGACGCCGATAATGTGGTCAATATTGTCTTGATATACAGGAAGGCGGCTGTATCTTTCTTTTAAGAAGAGTTGGCTAGCCTCTTGAAGGGTTGTTTCTTCGGAAAGGCAGACGATATCAATGCGCGGGACCATCACCTCACGGACGTTTCTTTCTTTGAAGTTAGCAACAGAAAGGATGAGTTTCCTTTCTTGAGGATCGAGGTGGGTGGAAAGATCAGACTCATAGAGAACTTCCAAGATTTTTTCGCGGATGGAAGGGGCAGAAGGGGTGGCTTTTTGACTTTCAGGGAAAAAAGACTGGAGCATTTTCATCAAAAGGGCTGTGAGCGGAGAAAAGATGAGCAAAAAGACCGACGAGACAGGCGCAAAGAGTCGGAGAGAGAAAATAGGAGCCGCCGTCGCTAAGAATTTCATCAACATGTCAGCGACGAGGGAGAGAGTGATGATGATGACGCCAATGGCAAGCACCCACAGGCTATCGAAGGTGTATTGATGGGACTCTAAAGTTTTAAAGGCGTGAATAAAAGGGCTTTGGGTCAGCAAGATGAAAAGGGTAGTGACACTATAGCAGAGGTGGAGAACGTGTTTGCTAAAGCTTAAAGTGAAAAACAGCCCTTCCCACTTCCGGTTTCGGAAGAAGGGTTTTAAAAAATGCTGGAAGAAAAACAAGGAAGGGATTTTTTTGAATTCTTCCTTGGAACGGAGCCGGCCGAGTTGCAGCAAAGATGTCGTCATCCCGGCCGTCATTGCTCCGCTGATTAAAAAAATAAAGGCAAGGAGAACGTTCAAGAAATTATCCTTAGTTGATAAGACAACGGTGTTTTTTTGCCAAGGCCATCAGTCTTTTTTCTTCCCGGCGCATCCGGGTCCTCTCTTTTCTATCGATATCGTCATAGCCTAAAAGATGCAAGAGGCCATGTAAGACATAGAGGGTAGTTTCTTGGTGAGGATGCTCAGGGTTATAGTCGAGGGCGGCCTGAGGGCAGACGAAAATTTCCCCCAGAAAATCTGAGTCTAAGGGGAAGGTGATGCAGTCGGTAGGGGTAGGATCTTGAAAGTAGTCTTGATGAAGCTGAGAAATCTTTTTTTGGCCGACAAAATAGATAGCAACTTCTTTGCAGTCGGCTTTTTTCTCCTGGAGGAAAAACGAGACGAGTTTCCTCACAGAAGAAATTTTTATCGGCAAGTTAGCTTGACGGTTGTAAACTTTTATGCAACAACCGGTGTCTTGGGAAGACCGGTCACTTTGGTGTTTTCGCCGTCTTTCCATTTTCCGACTTTGCGTAAAACGTCGATCCGTTCATAACGTTTGAGGACGTTGCGTTTTTTGGCAGATTTACTAGCTTTTCCGTAGCTGCGATGGCGTGTCATGACTTAACCTATGTTCTTGGGGATGAAGATTTTTTGAGCGAGCTGTGCGTCTTCGACAACGTTCATGTGCTGTTTATAGCCTTGGTCCAATTTGTCCTTTTTAGGTCCTGTTTTAGGAGCTGGAGGACGAGGACGGTGAGGGCATTTAGAACGCCGCTCGGCTTGTTTACTGATGCGTACCATGGAAGATCTCCCTTAATAAAGTTGTAAACTGTAACAAAATCTAGGCAAAGTTTCAAGAAATTTGAAGCTTTCAAGTGTTAAATTAAATTTTTAGGTCTTTTTAGGTCGGTAAAGCTGTTAAGAAAATTTTTGAGTTGGAATTAAGCATAGTAGAACTGAGGTCTAAATAAGGTCGGATCAACATTAAGAGCCTTACTGAGAATAGCTGCGGATCGATTACCCATCGCTACTTCTCCACGTTCGTAATCTTGAATCTTTTCTTTAGTCATAGCAGCCTCCTCTGGTATTTGTTGTAAGAGGTCTTCACGAGTCCAACCTCGCATTTTGCGAAGGCGACGTAAGGTCTCACCCCGTCCTTCCCTTTCCTGATCGCGCGCATCTTTCATCGCCTCGCTAAGTTGATTTGCCATCCGAGCTAGGATTTCTTCTACAGGGTGTTGTGTGTTACGTGTGTAGGCAACGCGCATGGCGTCGCAGAATTTAATAGCAGTCAGAGCACTCATCTTTTTTTCCTCACGCTCATATTGTTGAATCTTTTCTTTAGTCATACCAGCCTCTTCAGGCATTTCTTGTAGGAGCTCTTCGCGGGTCCATCCACGCATTTTGCGTAGCTGGCGCAAGATTTTACCCCGCCTTTGTCCTTCCTTTGCTTCAACGAGCTGATTTGCTAGGCGAGTCTTAGGATTTTTTATGACGGGCTCCCAGGAAAGAACTAAAGTTGTTTGGCGAACCATTTCCATCGTTGCCACTAGCTCCTGAGCTTCTTGTTTTGCTTCTTTCGACTTGGCCTTGCGAAAGGGAAGGTTAAAAAGTTTGCAGACGCGAAGACGATCTTCTGATGTAACTTTTTCTGCTAACAATTCATGCATAATTCTTTGATTTTTTTCTTTGAGACCCGCCTGACTAAAAATAATTTCCCGTACACCATGAATCCAGCCCAAGATTTCTTGTTGTTTTGCAAAGTGGTACTGGATAGCTCTATATCGTATTTCAAAAAGGATTTGGTTGGAGGTGGGAGACTCGCTGGGATAAATTTCAAAATTTAAAAGGACTTGAAACGCTCTAGTATTCACCTTTAAGGCTTTTTGGATCGACCGTGCTTCCTTCTCATATATTTGAAGGGCAATAATTTTTGCTCGTATTTTTTCTATTTTTACTCGTAGTAATTTTTCTTTTTCAGGTGTTAATTTACTGGCTTGCTTTTTTTTCACAGCATTCGATTTCTCCCTCTCTGTTTTCTCGCAAGCTGCGCTAACCTTTAATAAAAACTGTGTAATGAATTCTTTCAACCCCTCCTCAGGCCTGATCTTTTTCTTTGCGACTCGATTCAGTAAATTAATAGCAATAGGAATGAGGGCGTTATCAAGAGTTTTATCAACACTTCGATTGAAAAAACGATCTATGCCAATAGTGGAATTCCAAAGACGGTAAGCTTCAGTATCTTGTAAAAAAATAACTCCCTCCGTTGACTTGGATGTTTTGTATGCATACAAGCATGGAATGAATGAAGTATGTGTAGCATCCAGACGGACCTCAATAGGGGTCTCTTCTGGCGTTGTCAAGGTTCGTAGCTTATGCGACTCTGCTTGGGAAAGTGTTTCCCCTATTTCAAAGAATAATCCTGAGCCGTAAGCTAGAATCAATTGTTGAAAAAAAGTGGCAACGCGGCGTTGTGCACACATCGTGATCAAAGAAGCATGATTTTTCATGAGTTGCGCAAGTCCATTGCTAAAGACTTCAAAAATAGGATCTGAGACGACTAAATTGATGGACTTTTTAGTTTCTTCAATGAGTTCAATTTCACCAGTATTGCTCTCCCATTTTGAAGGCAGAGGAACGAACGTGTTATCGTGAGAGGAGGTTAAATTATCCTCTAATTTAAACATTTTATCTGGATCTCGCCCTTGTTTAGTTGTAGGAGCGGGAGGGCCCAAGTATCCTCCTTTTGAAAGGGGAGAAGAAAAAGATGCCATTCATTCCTCCTTAAGTGAAACTTGATTCAACTACGCTTTGTAAGCTCTGCCCATGTTTTTTTATTTTCTTCCAGCCGCTCTTGAGGGGTCGGATGGGTGGAAAAGAAACTCCATATACGTCCCCATTTTCCTGAGGGATAGGGATGATGAGCATGGAAAAAGTGTTGCAGCCAGATAGCGGCTTGAGGGGCGTCTGTTCCCATCGCTTTTTGCATTAAACTCATACCATATTTATCGCTTTCAAGCTCATGCGACCGGGAATTGCAAAGCGTAAGGCTGCGCAATATCCAGGCAGAGGCGTGATTAAACAGGCGGCTGATAGATTGGAGTTTATCGTTTTTTTCACGTTCGAGTTGAGCAACCAAAGGCGAGTTCTTATCTTTTGCTTGAGTGATTTTCTGTTCATAAGGATGCGTCACAAAAGCATATTTAACCCAAATCTCCACCGCTTTAAAGATCCCCATCATGAAAAGTCGGAATTCTAAAGCTCTGCCGGTATGGCGCGCAGCAGCATGGATGATCTCATGGCTTAGGACAGCGGCAATCTTTTGTTCCAGAGAGAAAGCTGCTAATCCGAATCGATTATTTTCAGCTTCCATTTTTTTGATGAGTCCCAAATTAATGGCGATCTTTCCACCCGGAAGGCACCAAGCATTGTCGACGTTGCTGTTAATGATTTTGAATTCGTACTTAAATTCTTTTCGAAGAGAATGCTCTGCAAGCTGCTCGCCGACTTTTTGTACAAGGGCAATATACTTTCCATCGGTGTCGGACGGTAGTAGCTCTCCTCCCGAGTCAGCGATGAGCGAAGCATAGCTATGTTCTCCGACAAAGTTTTCGACCCATGTCGGGATAAAATGAAGCTCTCTACGCTGAGTGACGGGGTTTCTGGGAAGGATATAGTCAATGATGGGCATAGAAGCTCCTTTGCAGGAGAAATTTTAAAGAGAAGGTGAGTTTAAAGGAAGGCTTAGATATCGATCGAAATAGGAAAATTTTGATCGCGGTAGGTCTGATACCGATGCTTGGAGAGTTGAAGTTTTTCGGAGGAGGTATGGTCTTCAAACTCATAAAGGGTTTTGATGCCTTTCTCCAGATAAGCCGCAGGCCGGAGGTTAAAAACAGTGGAGAAAGAGGGTTGCAGCTCCAGAGAGATGATGAGCAGAGCAGTAGGATGGGGCAAGAAACTCTCCGCAGGCGAGCTCCAGAGAAGCTTATCGAGAAAATTGTAGGAGGCTTGGTCAGGGACTAGAAGGAGCAGGGGCTCTTTTTGTTCGAGATGGTGCTGGGCTATCTTGCAGAGCTTGGCTAGTTTAGAAGGGGTATCTTTGACAGGAAAAAAGACGATATTCATGGAGCGGGAGGGGGTGTCTGCTGGCCAGGAGGGATCACACCGCAGGAAAGCAGGAATTTGAAGGTATCTTCTACGGAAACATCGACGGATTGGACTAATTTCCTAGGGCAAAACAGCACGTAGCCGGAAACGGGATGGGGAGCTGTCGGGACGAAGACGGTAACTTCGGTTTCTGGAATGTATTTTTTGAGATCAGGAGGTACATCGCTTGTTATGAAGCCGACAGAATAAGTGTCTGGGGAAGGAAAGGGGATCAGGATGGTTTCTTTGAAGGTCTTTTTGTCGGAGGAAAGCATCGCTTTGGTGATATCTTTCGTCAGTCTGTAAATGGTCCCTACAATAGGGATACGAATGATAAGCTCATTGGTGGCTTTCAGCAAGGTATGGAAGAAGAATTTTCGTCCGAGATAGCCGAGGGCCACTATAAAAAAGAAGGTGAGGATAAGAGCTGCCACATGGCTTAAAAAAGAGACCAAGGTCTCATGATGGACAAGGCTGAGCCCTTGTTTTTTCTCATACCAGAGGAGCGTCTTTTCAATGAGACTGAAGAGAGGGCCGGTAAAAAGATCAAAGAGATAGGTGACAACCCATAACGTCAAGGCAAACGGAAGAAGAATGATGAGGCCTGTGGAAAACGATTTTTTCATGAAAGCCTCTTTTCAACGGGAGCTAAGACGCCGCAAGAGACAATATACTTGATGGCGTCTTCCGGTTTCATATCAATGTAGATCAATTCCTCTTGCTTCATCATTAAAATAAAGCCGGAGATCGGGCTAGGAGTCGTAGGAAGAAGTACTGAAATCATTGAGGAGCCATAGGCCGTTGTGCTAAGAGAAGGAGCTTTTCCTGCAATAAGCCCCAAGGCATACATCCCTTTGCGGGGGAAAGGTACCAAGACGACTTGTTTGAAAGCTGTTTTATCCGGAATTAAGAACGAATGAATGATCTCTTGAGTCATCTTGTAAACAGTGCTAACGACGGGAATCTTGAGGAGGATTTTATTCCAGATGTCCAAAACGAAACGGATAAAGTACCAGCGGGCCAAAAAACCCAGGATCACAATGAAAATAAACAGACAGGCCAAGATCAGAAGCTTACTGAGGTAATCGACGACTTTATCATGACTCAGGAATAAAAAGCCGTGAGTGAAAATATTGAGTTGTTTCAAAGAAGCAGATACACCTTCAATGAAAGGGGCTGTAAAGAAGTTAACAAGGTATCCCACGACCGCCACCGTGATGGCGATGGGGAGTAAAATCACAAGGCCTGTAAGAAAATCTTTTTTCATCGTTATATTTGTATCTAATCACGAGGGAAGATGCAAGGAAAAATGCTCTTAGGTGTAGTAATAATGCAGTTCTTCGTTTTTCTTGGGTCCGATAACACGCCATTTAAGGCGCAGGCAGTTGGGAGCGCAAAGAATTTGCCCTAAATAAGTATCTCCTGCACAAAGATGAGAGTCGACGGAAGAAAGGGTATGAAAGCTCGAGGGCCGTAAATGGAAGAGGAATACCGGGTGGTTAGCCCCTCGGCGTAAATGCTCTAAGGAGATCATCCCTGCAGGGCGGTCGAGCGTCCACCGAAAGATATTGCTGAAGCTGGTCTCTTTTCCGTCTTTTGCAATCCAAGAGCCTTTTTCATTGAAAATGAGGACGTTTTCTCCTTCTTGGGTAATGGAGACTCCTCCTTTCCCTCTGCCATTCCATCCGCCTTCTTCTCGAGAGTTCGTTTTGGCTTGGAATGTCAGCTGTTTTACACGGGATAGCTTTCTCCAAAATTTATGCACAACCTGATCATTTTTTTCTGATCCTTCTTTTTGTTTTTCGATCAAACAATATTGCTTTTTCTCCTGAGGAGGAAGAAGGGTATAGGCTTTTTTCAACAGGTTTTCAAGCTCCGTGAGAAGGGGATAAGCCGGATTGAACTGATAGAGGCGGGTCTTTCCTTCGTAGTGGCTGAGGATCAGGCCACCCTTTTCTAAACGGAGAAGCCCTTTTTGGAGTGGTGTGAGGGGGCTTTTTAGCAAATGATGGAGCTGAGTTCCATAGCACTTGCCGTTGACAAAGAGGAAAAGCAAGATTTTTTTGATGGTCTTATTCCCGCAGATGATTTCGAGCATAAAAAAATCAACCTCCGTTTAGGTTGGCAACCTCTTGAAGAGGTATCTTCAATAGAGGTGTATAATTCCAGATTATTAAACCTAAGTGTAGATTTTATCAACTACTTTTTAGTTTAAAACAGGAAAAAATCGCGGTTGAAAAAAAGAGAAAAAAAGGAAAAAATCACGGTTTTAAGCAAAAAAGGAGTCTAAATGACGCAAAAAGACGCTGTTTTAGTCAAAAATACCAAATTTCGGTTTGCTTTTGAATTGATGATCGCTTGCTTAGGTAGCTGCTTCTTAGCGGTGATGTCTCAAGTCGCGATGCGGCTGACGATCTCTCCGATCCCCATCACCCTGCAAACGCTAGCAGTTTTCTTACTGGCAGGTGTCTTGGGAAGCCAGCGTGGGGTCTACAGTGTTTTAGCTTATTTGATCCAAGGGTGCAGTGGTTTGCCGGTATTTGCTGGAGGAGTAGCAAATCCTCTTTGGCTCTTGGGTCCTCAGGCAGGTTTTTTGATCTCCTTTGTCGTTGCAGCTTATCTCATCGGAAAACTCATTGAGCGCCGTCCTCAAGGCAATATCTTGTACTTGCTCTTTTCCCTCGGTTTAGGGCAGCTAGCGATTTTTGCGATCGGCATGGTCTGGCTCTCTTTTTTCATCGGAATCTCTAAAGCTTTCATATTGGGCATTGTTCCTTTTTTACCGGGGGCTGCCCTTAAAATCATGGCGGGCGCGACGATGATCCGTTTTTATAAGGCGGTGAGGCGGTGACTCAGGCTTTAGTTTATTTAGATGAGGGAGTCTGTAGGCAGAGTGCTGAAGCCTTGGCCCTGCAATTAGAAGAGTTTTTAGATCCTTCCATTGCAGTGATCCAAGTCGATAGTTCCTATCTTCAGCTAGAAGCTTGGGAAGATAGAACTGTTGTCCTTGTGATGGGAGGTGGAGTATGCAGTGTGTGGGATGAACGGTTGGGATGCGCAGGCATCGAAAAGATCCGTCGATATATCCATCAGGGTGGTCGGTACATTGGCATCTGTGCAGGGGCCTACTTTGCCTGCAAGGAGACCCGTTTTGAAATGGGTCCATCTTCGATTGAGAAAAAAAGAGACCTTTCTTTTTTTCCTGGAAAGGCCATAGGTCCTTTGATACAGACGGATGAACCTCTTTCGTTGTCAGCCGCGCGCGCTGCAAAGGTGAGTTTTAATGAAGGGGATTTTGCTGAGGAGGGATCGCTTTACTATCAAGGAGGTTGCTTTTTTGATATGGAGCAAGAAGTGCCTGAGATAGAGATCATGGGCCGTTTTAAAAAGCTTTCTGTTCATAAAGCAGCTGCCGTTTATTGCAGAGTGGGAAGTGGGGGTGCTTTTTTGTGCGGTCTTCATCCTGAATTCAAATGGTCGGGTGATTTAAGTGTCAAAGCAGATCGGATTTACGCCGCACTTGTGGAAAAATTATCGCGTCATGAAACATTCCGGCAAAATGTTTGGAAAGTCGCTGGAAGGAAGTTAGCCCTTCCAATGAAGCCTAAACCTTAACGCTAAAAATTCCCAAGCCTTTATTGATATCGTCTTTAGTTAAAAGCTGACGTCTATCTACTAGAATAAATTTATCGCCGAATGTTTTTGAAAGGTTAGTATCACAGTCATCGTAAATCACAAAATTAATAATCTGGGGATTTTTCTTTAACCAATAAGTAATTTCAGATGCGCGACTTGTCTTCCCATCATTTTCTCTACATAAATAGCTTTTGTATTCTTCATCTTGACGATCAGGGGTTTTGTCAATGATAAAGACGGCAAAGATGTGTTTGGCAAAAATTTGTCTTAACTGGGGAATAGTACGATTTTCACGCCACTGTGAAATAAGTACAATTCCTAAGTTATTGACAGATTGGATCAAGAATTCAAGATTTGCTACAGCTTTCTGATTGAACAAATGGGCATGGACTTGATCCATTTGATAGCCGCTATATCGACCGTCAATGACATCAGGGAATAAATTTCGGGCAATTTTGTCAGTAGAGTCATCATTTCGGTTGTTATAGAGGACGCCATCTATATCTAAAAAAACCACGGACGTGGCTTGAGCTAGGGTAATACCCTTAGGAGGAGCGACGGGACTGGAAGAGGGTGCACGGGCACTGAAAACCGCTAAGGCTTTATTGACATCAGCTTGGGTTAAAAATTTATTTCTATCCACCTCAATAAACTTATCCCCGAAGGTTTTAGAAAGGCCTTCGCTGTCGCAGCTTTCGTAAATCACAAAGTTGGTTATCGAAGGATGTCTTTTCAACCAATAAGAGACTTCCGATGTAAGTGGGCGTCCTATTTCACGAAAGTATTCTTCCTGATCTTTAGGTAGAGAATTCCGATATTCAATATCAGACATGTCTGGGGTTTTATCGATGATAAAGGCTGAAAAAGTATATTTGGCTAAAATCTCTTTTAACTCGGCTACTGTCTTTTCAAATCGCCACACGGATGAGATCACGATACCTAAGCGGTCGACAGAACGAATCAAAGTTTCTAGATGGGCTACCGCTTCCTGGTTGAATAGATGTGTCTCGGCAATTCTCCACTGATAATCGCTAAATTGATTCTCAACAACATCAGGGAACAATTTTTGAGCTACCTTAGTTGCAGAGTCACAGTGTGCTTGGAAACTGTTGTAGAAAATTCCACTGAGAGGTAAAAAAACCACTGAAGTGGCTTGATCGAGAGTAATTCCAGTATGAACAGCAGCGGCAGAAGGGGGTGCAATAACTGCCATAAAATATCTCCTAAAAGTTCATTAATTTCAATTTTAACAGAAGATTTTATTTAATAAAGATCAATAATTTCAACTAGAAAATAATGGATCTGTTTAATAATTATTTTTAGCGCTGAAGAATGGTTGCTTGAGCACTTTTGGTTGTCAGATCGATCCAAATTCTCCGAGCTATATCGGTTCCTCTTTGCCAATATTGCTGCTGATGTTTGTATCTGAGATAGAGGATAGCATGGTGCAAAAGATATCCTATTCTCCCTGAAGCAACGACGACCCAGAAAGCAGGCTTAAATACCCCTTTTGCACAGAATCTTAAGCCTATCCCGATATATTCTAAGGGCTCGATAAAGAAGTCTAAAAGGATATATTGCTTCGCTGCCATTTTCGTCTTGACGAGGAGATGAAAGATAGGATTCAAGAAGTGGACAATGATATAGCGAGCAGCAATGCCCGCGCGTTCGGCTAGGATGAACATGGAAGGTGCATGAGTTCTTAGGGAAGAAGTTGCGAGTGGCAACGCTGTTTGCCCTATTTTAACTTGAACGTAGCGGATAATTTTGTAAGTCACAAACAAGCAGATGAGATTACCAATAAGACTATTGAAGAGGGCAAAGGCAAGGCGAGAGGCTTGGGATTTTGAGCGATCAGCCAGCAAAGTCGAGATCTCACCAGAGTCTGGGGCGAAGCGCGAGGTGAGTAAAAACAGCTCTTCAAGCTGTGCGTCTCTGGCTGCAAGCTCTGCAGCGGAGGGAAAAGGGCTTCGTAGAGTATAGTCAGGAAAGAAAGCCTCTTGAAAAATGTGCTTCAAAAGTTGCTCATGAGGCTGCATCGAAGAATCTAGAGGCTGCTGTAATTTTGCGAGTTGGTATCTTGCCGTCTCTGAGATGAGCTTTTGCCGAAGGCTTTCTTTGTCTGATTCTAACCTGGTTGGCTCAAGAACAGCACTGCATCGTAACCAATCGGAATAGTTCAAAATGACAAATCGATTATAAAACGAAATTTGCAGATCTATAGGCAGTAGATCCATATACGAGGAAGTGGACTGGACGGGTAATTCCTGTAAAACAGATGATCGGGAATGATAATGATGGTCAGCTAGATGGGCGACTAAATTGATAAAACGCGAGGCATCTCGATGGATAGCGGTCATAAGGCTATTTTGCGCGGCGGCGTTGCTTCTTGGGGAGGTCGAGTTCCCATTTGGATTCAAGGAGGACGAGGTCAATGGCCGAGGGGCGGACTTTGATGGTATCGCCGGCGCGGTAAGTTTTTCCTGCGGTACGGCCGATCAGGATATTTTGAGCTTCATTGTAGACGAAATAGTCGTTGTCGAGCTCGGAGATATGAAGAAATCCTTCCAGCATCAGGTGGCTTAGTTCAAAGAAAAATCCAAACGGCTTGATGCGGGTGATGAGCGCTTCGTAGACTTCCAACGGCTCTTCTTTCATCCAATGGTCCATGAGGCGAAGCTTCTTAAGGAGTTTGACGCTGCTTTCGGCGCGGAAAGAGATCCGCTCGCGCTCAGAGCATCTTTCGGCAATTTTATCGGCTTGGAGGTCTTTTCCTTCCTGATCAAATAAAAGGCGCTGGATGACGAGATCCGTATACCGACGGATGGGGCTGGTAAAATGGGTATAGTATTCCAGGGCAAGCCCATAATGGCCGACATTCTCGGAGGAATAAATAGCGAGGTTCATACTGCGGATGAAGGCCACTGCCAGCTGTTGAGCAAAGGGAGTTTTTTGGGCTTTTTCAAAAAGCTCTTGAATGTCGCGTTGCTCCGGAGAGGCGGGAAGAGAAAATCCGAGCGAGCGGGCTAGGGCGTAAAAGTCTTCGAAATCTTCTTTTTCGGGAGCTTCGTGGACGCGGAAGACCACCGGTTTGCCTTTGTCAGAGAGATGTTTAGCCACGATTTCGTTGGCTTTCAGCATGAACTCTTCAACAAGCTGGTGCGTAATATCATATTCGACTCGTTTGGTCTTGTGAGGCTGCCCTTTTTCATCGACGATAATGACAAGTTCAGGAAGGGCAAAGTCAATGCTGCCCCGGTCATGCCTTTTCTTTTTTAGGAGATGGCAGAGCTCCACCATCAATTTGAGCTCGTTAAGATGGGGGCTTTTGAGCTCACCGTCGAGGACTTCTTTGGCTTCTTCGTAGCTGAACCGCTTAGCGCTTTTGATATAGCTGCGGGTGATGCGATAGCCGAGCATATTGCCTTCTTTATCGAAATCGGCCAGGACGGAAACCGTCAGGCGGATCACATCAGGCTGGAGGCTGCAGAGATGATCTGAAAGCTCATGGGGCAGCATCGGAAGGCAATAGCCGGGAAAATAAGTCGAGTTGCCTCGCACCACTGCTTCGAGATCGAGAGGAGAATCGACGGGAACGTAGTGGGCAACATCGGCGATATGCACTCCTAGATGGTAGATTCCTTTTTTGTCTTTCGAGATAGAGAGTGCATCATCAAAATCTTTGGCCGTCTCAGGGTCGATGGTCATGGTGGTTATACCGGTGAGATCTTCCCGTTTTTTCAGCTCGGATTTCTGCACCTCGCGACCCCAGTCGGCTGTTTGATCCAGCGCCTCAGGCGGGAACACGCTATGGAGATCAAATTCCTCAATGGCGCATTGAATGTCGCAAGAAGGGTCGGAGATATGTCCTAAGAAATGGGAAATTTCTCCCTCAGGGGCTTCTTTATCATGGCCCCAGCTCTGGACTTTAATGATGACGCGGTCGCCGATAACAGTTTTCTTTTTCGGAGTAACGGCAATGAGTTTGGAGCTTCCCAAAAGAGGAGAATAGGCATAAGCGATCCGTTGAGTCCCTTTGACGGCTGCGATGTGATGGATGGTAGCGCCAATGTGCGTACGTCCTCTTTCAAGAACGGCAATGACTTTTCCTTCAGGACCTTTATCGGAAGTGGAGGTGGCATTGACTTCGACTTCGACGCGGTCTCCATCGACCGCGCTTTCTGTTAAATGTTTGGGAATAAAAATATCTTGGGGATATTGAATCCGGTGATCAGGAATCACAAATCCAAAGCCTTTGGCATGGACGCGGATGGTGCCTGTCATTAGCTCCCGCGGAGGGCCATGCAGGACAAATTTTTTCTTGGAGAGTTTGAGGACGCCTTCTTGCTGAAGATCTTCGAGGATCATGCGGCAAAGGGCCTGGAACTTAGGGGAGATGCTCAGTTTTTTGAAGAGCTCTTTTTCTGTGAGGGGGAGGTACTTTTTACCTCGGATGTATTCTAAGATGACTTGTTTGAACGTATCGTAATTCGGATGATTTTTAACCATTAACTCTATGATAAACGGCTTTTTGTTAAGAAACAAGTTAAGAGAGTGTCCGCAAGCTCAGTTTCAGTCCTTTTATCTAGGCCTTTTGAATTAAAAATCGATCCAAAATTCGTGGACTCTCTCTAACGTCGAGAAATCTATAGATTTTTAGAAGATAGATATGCTAAGTGAATTTTTTATGGTAAAAAAGTTTTTTATTCTTAGTCTGGTTGCGACATCGGTTCTCATGGCAGACAGGCCTGCTCTTCTTTCATTAGGAGGGGGGTGTTCCAATATCACTGGGGTGCATAAAAAGGGTTTGTTTCAAGCCGAATATAAGTGGAAGCCCGTCGTGGCTGAGCTTCGGCCTCAAGTGGGGATGTTTGTCACCGATGCGGGCAGCACTTTTTTTTACGGAGGCATTTGCTACGATCTTCTACTCTGGAATACGCTGGTGCTAGCGCCGAGCTTTTGTCCCGGCGTGTACTTTCAAGGGAAAGGGAAAGATTTGGGCTACCCGATCGAGTTTAAATCAGCAATGGACATGGCTTTTCGTTTTAGCAATGATTACAGGCTGGGGGTGTCTTTTTATCATCTTTCCAATGCCCATCTATCCCGACGAAATCCCGGGGTAAATGTGCTCGCTTTCTACCTTTCCTTCCCCTTGTAGGATAAGCTTTTATCGCGTATGGTTTGATGTCGTATGTACGAATATCATCATATGGGCATTCCCACGACCGAAAAAAGAGAAGGGGAAGAGTATATCCCTCAGTTTAAAATGTATGTCTCAGGTTATGAAGGCAGCGAGTTCCGTGTTCAGTGGCACCGTTATGAACCCGATTCAGATTTGCATCCTTTGATCAAAACGGTCCCTCACGTGGCCTTCAAAGTGAAAGATATGCAAAAAGCATTGCAAGGGAAAAAGGTCATCATGGAGCCGTATTATCCTTTGGAAGGCTTTCTTGTCGCTTTTATCGAAGATGGCGGAGCTCCGATCGAACTGATTCAAACCGACCTTACCGAAGAAGAAATCATTGCGCGGGCCCAGGAAAAAAGAGCTCGCTAAACCTTTTAATGTTGAGGAGCGGGTCGGTAGCCATAGTAAGCAGCCATGGTCGGAGCCCAATTCTCAGCGAAGCGCTCGATAGAACCCTTCCAAGATCCGAAGTAGCGGTATTTTTGATCATTGTCACTCAAAATTCGATAGGAAAACAATGCGCTAATCCCGCAGAAAATATAATTGCCCGCCTTATAACTACGAATGCCACTGTAAGCGTTGGTTGCGAGTGCGGCTAAGGTGAATGCTTGGTAATCGCGTCGTACGTAAATGCGGGATAAGACCCATAGTACTGCGTTATTGGCAAAGAGGCTAAAAAAATTAGCACTTTCGTAGGCGTCGAACTTATCGGCTAGGAGCTGTAGGGCAAAATGAGCTGCTTTTAATGCGCCAATATTCGCGAAAAAGAACCCTGCAGCCAGAGCGGTCGATGTAGCGGTTGCTATCCAAAGTTTGCAATTTTCCTCGCCGTGCAAGCGGTCATTTTTATCTCCGGAGGGGAGAGTATAAAAAGGGATCACAAAAAGATCTTGGACAGACTGGACGCAAAGAGAATGCATAGGACTAGAATGATAGACTATTTTTTCTTTAGAGGATATTCTTTTTGGTTCAGTCGACCCAATGGAGAACGTTGCGAATAACGCTCCACCGTTGGGCTTCGGGATTGTTGAGTTTGCCCAGGAACCAATATTGCCGTTGTTTCAGTTCAAACCCCTGCTCTTGTTTGAGCTGCAGCCATTCATTGAGGAAATGGACCAGCTGTTCATCTTCTCTTTGGGTCGGATAGGCAAAATATTTTTTGCCTAGTTTCCCCTGATAGGGAAGAACAATAAACTCAGGATGCAATAAGCACCAGACGTTGGCTTGTAGCTCGCCCCAGACGTACGCATCGAACTTGCCCTGCAGCATGTCTTCAGAAGATCCCACGATCAGGGTGCTATCGGGGAAATGCTGAGCGACGACCTCTTTATAAGCTCCCAGCGCACCTATTTTAAAATGGGTGTTTTGTTGAAGATGCTCTAAATTACGGTATTTGTCCGCTTCTTTAAGAGGGACGACAAGAACATTGAATTGCTCAAGATAAGGGTTGCTAAATCCCATGGATAAAATACGGGTTTCATCCATGATAATGGCCGACATGACAATATCGCAGTATCCTGATTCGACATCTTGAATGAGGGTATCGTAATTGATCGGAACAAGTTCCAGTTTGACATCGAGGTCCTTGGCGAGTTGATAAGCATAAGCGACATCGTATCCCACCAGCTCGTTCCATTTGTTTAAGTAGCAAAAGAGAATATCGCGCGTATCATACCCTACTCGAATGGCACCTCTTTCTAAAATCCTCCCCATGGTAGATCCCTGCACATGGGTAGTAGGGGGAGGGATTCTGTGAGTATAGATCGTCACAGGGGGAGGGTTTTCGATGACCTTGTCCATTTTAAGGCTGTAATAGAGGTCCTGGTAATTATCCTCTGTATGAATGAATTTTTTCCCCATGGCGATGACCGCAACGAAGAGAGCTAATATGCACCCGATATGAAAAGCCAGCCGCCGCCATTCAATTACGAGCAGGCCGTAATAGCGGAGCACCACCAGATACATGAAAGAGAGCATGGAGACTGTACTGAGAAGGACCTGAAAATTCAACGTAATGGCCGAGATTTCTGCGTAAAGGCTGAAGCCCTGGGCAGGCAGAGAAAGTGTGGAGAGAAGAAAAGGAAGGGCAACAAAAGAAAATTGAGGGGTTCCTAGAGAAAAGATAGCGACTAATAAGGGCACTGCGATTGCTTGGAGGTCCGTCAGAGGATGCCGATAGAAAAAAGAGAGGAAGAAGATGAATAGAAGAGGCAGAAAATTCCCTAGCTGCGCAAATCCAAAACCGATGGGGACAATCGTTTGTGAGGTTCCTTTAAAAGTGGCCAGCTCCAGATTTTTCCTTTCCGCCAGCCGCCGCATGGCGTTGTTAATATAAGGAAGTGCGATGGTCGGAATGGCTGTTGCAAACGGAAGAAAGCCGACGATTTTGTATTCGCGAAACAGGTCTCGATAGGGGATGGCAGTCAGGCAAGAGACAATAATGGGCAACACCCACAGGCTTAAAAGAAGGGTGGTGGCAATAATAATCCCGAGATAGAGCTGCAGTTTGGCAAGATCGTCGAAGTTCACCGTGCCCATCACATAGGCGACATGAGCAAAAATCCCGATGGGCGAAACAATAGTGATCCATTTAATAATACGCTCTAAGGAGCCGTTGATCCTTTCGAAAAGGCTCAAAAGAGGATCTTTTTCTTTGAGATGCATTAATGCGAGGCCGAAAATTAAACTGAAAGCGGTGATGATGGGCACGACATTATAGAAGACCATGTTTAACTTGGTCCCTGGAATGAGCAGGCTTGTAGAACCGGGGATAGAGGCGGCTTGTTCTAATGAAAAGCTGGGATCGGGGTTGGGAAGGGGAGTGGGGATTAAGGCTTTCATCATATAGCAAACGACAAGGACGATGAACCATAACAGCGTCAGGACGAGCCACCCTTTTTTAAAGAGCTTTTTTGCCAGTTCAGGGGAAAGAGAGCCCAGGCCATGCATTAAAAGCGAGGGGATGTAAGGGATGACCACCATTTGAAGGGTGAAAACAAAGATGTCTCCCACAGGTTTTAAGATATTACAGAGCGGTCCGAAGAAGAGTCCTATAGCGATTCCAAATAGGATCGCCAGCAACGCCTCATAACCGAGCTTAGAATGCACCATTTCCTCACTTTAGAAGAATGGAAGCAGGGCTTCAAGAAAAAATTATGAGAATCTACACGTGGAGGGGCTTGGCGGGAGCCTTTTTGATTTTGTAGATATGGATGATCTTGGGAAGATCGTAGATTTCCCAGCAGCTGCCGCACGCTTTTCCTTTATAGTAAAAATCTGAAACAACGGTGAAGTAACAGCCGTTCAGATGCTCTGAGACAGTTTTCTTTTCGAGTTGGCGTAATTCGGGCAAGAGGGCATAGAACAGCTCCTTTTCAGTGGAAAAGCGCAGATTCATCGACTCGGAAATCTTATCTAAATAAAATTTCCCCCCGCCGTCAAAGACTCTCAGCTTATGAATGTAATACTCGCCGATTCTCTCATATACGCCCCCTTCTATTTTCTCCAAAATGATCTTATTTTCTACATCATCTTGAGCGAGCCAGTAAAAAAATTCCGTGCTTAAAGGAAAGTTGTGAATAGTATGAATGATATAATCGAAATCGATTTTTTCTATATATTCATCGCCATTCATCTTTCAATTTTTATTCTCTTTTTACGGACATCCAATATTTCAAGGGGCTCTTCTTTTCGTTATAGATTTTCAGAATAGGCTGGAGCTCATAGATTTCCCAAGACAAAGCGATCAAATCATCTTTCATGTAATTACGAGATATGACGGTGTAAGAGGATTCAGATGCTACACGAGCAATCCTTTTTTTGCGGTAACCCAGGCTTTCAAGATAGCTTGCGGAGACTTCGACAAAAGGAGCGGTCATTTTTTTCCTAAAGGTGGGGTCTAGCGTGCTTAGGTAGAATTCATGCTTGCCCGTGAAAACGAGGACATCGTGAATAGTAAATTGGGTGATACGGAGATATTTTTCGCCTTGATAATCTTCATGAATCAAATTTTGCTTGTACTGGTTATCCGAAAGCCAAGTACAAAAATTGGCGGACACGTGATAGCTATCGATGAGATCAATAAGGTCTAAAATTTCAGCTTCTAAAGGATCGCCGGGGACGTTCAAAGCAATAGATTTCACATAAGACCTGCAAAAAGGCTATATCTTTAAATAAAAAAGATTAAAAAGGTAGAAATTTTTGAGTTTTAGAAAGGACAGGTTTTTAAAGTAGATGGAGGGCTAGGCTTTAGTTTTTAGAGCTCTAGTTCTGAAGATATTCATCAGCCAGACTATGTTCACCCGCGCTTCTAAGGGCCAAGACGCATTCCTTGAAAACCTCAAGGTGTATTTCACGAAGAGTTGTTTTGAATGGAAGAGCATCTTTTAATAGTTGTATGCCTTCGGGAGCCTGTTGAAGCTGGAAATGACAAAGAGCTGCACAGACTTGGCTGAAGGATTCTAAAGTCCGTAATTTTTGCGCCGTAGCGAGCGCTGCTCTATACTCCTTTAAAAAGAATTCACAATTAAATTTGACTAAAAATGCCCCTTGTTTTTCCTCTTCTTGTTCTGCTATCGATAAGGCCCAACTTGCATATTCTCTGCTGAGTTGAAAAATTTCGGCTTTTTCTTCGCTCGTTACATATGTCATGTGTGCTGCTTTTATTAAAATCCGGAATTTTTCATCAGGATTTTCACTTTTCTTTTGCAGAGCTAATTTAAAAAGATTATGGCTTTCATCAAACTCACCTCGACGGAAATGTAGAGCGGCTCGAGACAAAAGTCCTGACCCCGGAAAAAAATCTTCTTTTTCCTGGAGAGTATCGATGGCATCTTCGATTTCGTCGCATCTAATCTGCAGTAAGCTGAGAGTCTCCAAAATATCACGTAGCAAAGGTTTGTCCCATGTGACCTCGTCTTTGACTATTTTTAAGATCTCCATACCCCGTGAGATTAATTCACCATGAGTGGTCTGTTCAGCATCAGTTAATGGACGTTCTTCTACGGGTGAAGCGCTGTATTTTTCCTCCGCTTTCTCTAAAGACTCACAACCCTTTTTGTAGTTCTTGAGTTTAAAGTAGCACAATCCTTCAATCAAGAATTGTGTCGTGAGTGCTAAAGGGAACAATCCGTCGATCATCTTGCAGGTGACAAGAGCATCCCTGTATCGACCCGCATTAAGTTGACAAACTGCCAAAGACTCTAAGATTTCTTTTTGGCGTTTAGGTGTATGGTGAGCTCCTACAGAAGCGAGCTCCCAGGACCGGAAAGCTTCACTGAAGTTTTCTAAGTTTTCTTGTTTATACAACTCAGATGCTTGCGCGCTCCATTTTTCGACATCCAACGGAAAGGAAAATCGAGCGTTTTCTACTCTTTTTTGGATGAAATGGCCGAGATTGACTATAGGAGGAGAAGGACGACAGGCTTTCTTACTCGAAATTGGCTTTTCTTCGACTAAGAGAGAAGTCTGCATATCTTTCTCAGACAATATGGGTAAGTTTAATACAGGAGGTTCTTCGAAAATTTCTTCCTTTAAACTTTGTTCGCTCGTGATCAGAGGCAAGCAGAAGTTTTCTTTTTCCGCAGCTTCGAAAGCTTTCATCAAGTTTCGTCTCAAAGGAGCAGCAGTAGCTTGGTGGAGTTGGCTGACGATCTCTGAAGGGGATTTATAGGGAGAGTAATCTTGCTTTTCAACGGGCAATCCATTGAGCAATGAATCTTGATTTCGAGATTTTTTGGGCGTCAGTGGTTTTCGAGGGGAGCTCTGTGGAGAGTGGATAGCTTCAAGATCTTCTGTGGCTGATAAAGGCCTTTTGGAAGCTGGTCCCTTAATAGGAGACGACATAACTTTAATCCTAAATATTTAATTTGGAATTAATTATATAATAAACAATTAATGAAAACAATATGAAATGTAAGTTTTTTATCAATAAAATGTTGTTTAATAATTTATCCGAAATAAGGTTTAAAATGGATGAGCATGACTCCTGATTGTTAAGGTAGGAACCTAAAAAGGGGTCTTGAGAGCATTAGCAGTCATCCTATGCTCATGAGGTAAAAGATTTTAAGTCCTTTACGAATTTTCCTGGGCATTAGCCCACTCTAAATATTGCTCTGCTAAACCATATTGGCCCGCGAAATTAAGAGCCATAACACAGCCGTTGAGAAGATCCTGATCCAGCTTAGGAAGATGGTTCTTGAGCTTCAGGGCCTTTTTTAGAACTCGGATAACATTTTTATGGTCTTCTTGTTTATGAAAACACAAAGCTTGAAAAAGGAGGGGAGCGGGACTGCTCGGTTTTAAATTCTCCAAAGTTTGCGCAGTAGCGATAGCATCCTCGTATTGCTCTAAAAGGAATCCGCAATCATATTTTACTTCGAGTGCTTCTTCCTGCTCTTTTGGGTCCTTTGCTTCTAATAAAGCCCACAGACAATATTCTTTGGAGATGTTTAAAAGATCGGCCGCGCCTTCACTTAAATTTTTTAATGCCAATGCGGCAGATATTAAATCTTTGAAAGTTTGACGAGGAATTTCATGCCGCCTTTGCAGAGTCGATTTAAAGAGTTCTATGCTTTCTTCATGCAGTTCTAGAAAAATGTAGCAAAAAGCCTGTGAAAAGAGAGTTGTTCCAGGAAGCATTTCTTCTTGCTCTTCCAAGGTATCGATAGCTTCATCGTACTTATTACTTACGCATTGTAGTTTATAAATCACAGCTAAAATACCGAGAGTCAAATTTCTGTCTCCTAAGACATCTTGTTTGGCCGTTTGTAATGCATCTAGAGATTTTTCAATCAAATCGAAATGTGTTGCCCATTCATCCTCTGTGACACGTTTTTCTTCTTCATCGGATAGAGATTCGCCTTTTTTAATAGCTTCCATAAAAGATTGGTAACATTTCTCATAATTCTTCAGCTTAAGATGGCAAAAGCCTCGAATGAGTAAAGCAGGACTCAAATCCTGAGGAAAGAGTGCATCGAGAGCATCGCAATTTAAAAGAGCGTCCCTGAATTGGCCGGCTTCAAATTGTTGGATGGTTAAAGATTCTAAGATCTGTTTCTGTCTTTTAGGCATGTGGTAAGCCCCTGCAGCCGCAAGTTCCCACGCCCTGAAAGCTTCTGTTCGATTCTCTGCTGCATTTAACTGGGAGGCTTGTGTGTTCCATTTTTCGACATCGAGAGGGAGGAAAGACCGAGCGTTTGCTTCCTTTTTTGCTAGAAGGCAAACGAGGTTGACGATCCGAGGAGTCAGCTTGGCAATTTTCTGGTGAGTTCCCGATTTTGGTTCTTCTACAACCGAAGAACTGATCTTCGTTGATGAGAGGGTTTGTAAAGCATTAGGCCCCTCTAAAATTTCTTTCTCCACATTTTCTAGACATTTCGCTAGAGGAGAGCTAAGCATCTCTTCTTCCCCGGCTTCAAAAGCCTGGATCAAATTTCTTCTCGTTGTAGCAGTTGTAGGTTGGTTTTGCTGAGAGAGTGTCTTGGAAGGAGATTTGTAGGGAGAGCGGTCTTGTTTCTCAACGGGCAATCCGTTGATCGATGAGGGGAGAGTCCGAGGTTTTTTCGGAGATAAGGGTTTTCGTGGAGAGGACTGAGGAGAGTGGATAGATTCAAGGTCTTCTGTGGCTGGTAAAGGTCTTTTGGGCGTAATAGGAGATGACATATTTTTTAATCCTCAATAATTTAATTGGTGTTTAATTATATCATTAATTACAAAATTAAAAAATAATTAACTTTTATTTATATTAATAGTAAAAAATAGTTAGTTTATATAAATTTATAGAAAATAATTTTACTCTGAAAAAATAAACTTCAAAGACAAGAACAAGTCATTAATGCTTAGGATTTAAGAGAAGGAAGGAAGCTCAAAAATTTGATCGCCCGTCGTAGGAAAAATTCTGCTAGTAGAAAAGGGCTGAACGTAAGCCCCGCCGACAATACTGCTGAAAGCGGGGAGAATACCGAGCTTAGGTTCGATTTGAAAGCATCTCATTATAAACTTATCCGGACCCTCTTTTAGAAGGATCTGGGGATGTAGATGTCCTGCCCACACAAAAAAGACATCGTGGTGGGTTGGAAAATGAGAAAAATAGAAAGGTTCGATCGTCAGCGAGTCAGGATAGATTTGGAGATTCCAGGAGGAAGGAAAAGCTCTTTTTAATGAGCGATCATGATTTCCCAAGATTAAGCTAACCTGAGTAGGAGATTGCTGCAGCCATAAAGCAAACTCTTGGATGATGCGATCCGTCAGTCCTATTTTAGAGTGAATTAAATCTCCTAAAATCATGCATTCTTTTGCTTTCCATCGGTCGATAAGGTGTGTCAATCGGTGGAGATCTGCCTGCAGGGCTCCTTCCGGGAGCGGGATTCCCATTTTTTGAAAGGCGGTTGCTTTACCTAGATGCAGATCGGCGACAAATAAAGCTTTTTTCTCGACCCAAAAAGCGGCATATTGGGGTAAAAGCAAAATTGTTTGATCGAAGATTTTAAGCTCAATTAAGTTCGAGTCCAACTTTTCTGAATCCTTTCAATCCTTTCACTTAAGGTTTCATTGGTGAAGCGGCTGCTAATTCTTTCAATATAAAGAGGGAGTGCAAAAGGGGATAGTTTTTTCAGATGTTTAATGATCTTTTTAGCATGCGTAAGTCGGTGGAGAAGGAGAGACATACGATCGGCTTCAAATTTCTCTTTCATCATCTCCTCTTGAGCTTGGATGAATAGAGGGTGAGTAGGGTCATACTGCCGAAAAATCTCATACAAAAGCCCCGTTGTCATTTGGAGCTGACGGTGATTCTTTCGAAACCCTGGAAAATCTTGAAAAACCAGACCTGAAATGCGTGCA
This sequence comes from Verrucomicrobiota bacterium, assembly GCA_018239715.1. Lineage (GTDB taxonomy): Bacteria > Chlamydiota > Chlamydiia > Chlamydiales > Rhabdochlamydiaceae > PALSA-1444. The sequence goes on along the minus strand of JAFEGW010000014.1, from coordinate 64,719 downwards.
ATATCTCTAAAGTATCCTTTGGACAACTCGTGAAGGTTAGAAATGTTCATCATTTCTTCTTGCCAACCCTGCGCCTCGAACAGTTCATCTCGAATAAGTTCTTCGTTGAAGGGCAATCGGCTCAGAATTTCGAATCCATAGTCATTCGCGCTTAAAGTAAACGTTCCTTTTTGCTGTTGAGAAAGACGGGAAGCAATGAGAGAAGCAAGACCTTCATGAATATTTCTCCCTTCAAAAGGATAAAGGAACAAGTGCCATCCCTCTTGCGATTTAAAAATCTCGATGAGGACTTCATCTTCTGCAGGAAGATGAGATAATTGATTTTGGAGATGAAAAATAGAGTTGAGGAAAGGCTTTTCAGGGGACTCTTCGAGGTTTTGAGAAAAGCATTTTCTGATTTGCTGACTCAGAGCAAATGAATACGGAAGGCGACTGCCTTGCCAAACAGTGGATATCGTAGGTTTGCCTTTAGCTAGGCGAACATAAGCCGTTAAATCGCGGTACTGAACCAGCTGTAAGATTTTTCCTCCGAAAAGGAACAACTGTTGGGGTTGCAGCTCGGAAACGAATTTTTCATCTATAGCGCCTAATTTCGGACCTTTGGCAAACTTAACGGTGACCTGGGGGGCTGAAGCGATGGTTCCGATATTCATCTTATGTCGAAGGATCAGCTTTTTATCCTCTACAATATACCCCTTCTCAGAAACCATCAGTTTTCGATATTCAGGATACGCCTGTAATGATTTTCCGCCCTCCTTCAGCACCTGGACACAGGTCTGGAATTTTTCTGGACTAAAGTCCTGATAAGCGTACGTCGTTTTAATCTCTTTGAAAATAACATCAAAGAAAAAACCCCCTCCCACCGCAGAGGTCATCAAATGTTGGATGAGGACGTCAAAGCAGTTTTGAAGAGGGACTCGTTTTTCGATAACAGAAGCTTTTAATGCTTGGCGAAATGCTTGAATCTCTACCAGCTCTAAAGCGTGGGTAGGAACAAGTTGGATTCTGCAAGGAGCTAAAGGCTGGTGGGAAGCTCTTCCTGCGCGTTGCATAAGCCTGGCTATACTCTTAGGAGAGCCTATTTGGATGATTTGATCAACAGGGCTGAAATCGACACCGAGATCTAAGGAAGAAGTACAGACAATGAAGCGAAGTCGCCCTTCTTTTACATTGAGTTCAATTCTTTCACGTTCTTCAAGATCTAACGATCCGTGATGCAGTGCGATCCACTTTGTCCACTGTGGTCGAGCCTCCAGAAGGGCTTGATACCAACGCTCTGCTTGAGCTCTCGTGTTTGTAAAGATCAAACAGGAATGAGAAGGGTGCAGAGCAGTTAGAACATAGGGAACCATGCGCAGTCCTAATTGTCCTGCCCAAGGCAGTTGCTCGAAACGAGCTGGCAAAAGGGTATCTAAAATGATCTCTCTGGATAGAGGAGGGGATATGATAAGAGGATCTCTATCGACTCCTACACAAGCTTGAGCAGCTTGCTTTAGGTTCCCGAGGGTTGCTGTGAGTCCCCAAATTTTTACAGCGGGGTTCCATCTTTTTAAGCGAGCAAGGGAGAGTTCAAGTAAAACCCCTCGTTTGGTGCCTAAAAGCTCATGCCATTCGTCGATGATGACTGCCACAAGATCATTCAATCGTGAGGGAGCAAGGGGATCACAGAGTAAAATGGAAAGACTTTCGGGCGTTGTGAGTAAAACTTCAGCAGGGTTTTCTAACTGCTTTTTCTTCCTCGAAGCTGAGGTGTCTCCTGTGCGAATTTCAACGGAAAGAGAAAGCTTCAAATCTTCGATGGGTTTTCGTAAAGCATGGCCCAGATCTCGAGCTAGTGCTCGCAGGGGGGTCACATAAAGAATCTGAATTTTATTGCGCTTTTGCCGATGGTAGACTTCCATCAAGGCAGCTAAATATGCTGCATAAGTTTTTCCTGCTCCGGTCGGGACAGAAATTAATCCGCTTTTGCTCTGGTTATAGGCCTCCCAGGCCTCCTGCTGAAAGGGGAGGGGTGTCCATCCTAGCTGGGAGAACCACTTTTCGATCTCTTTCATAACAATAACTTTTTTGTAGACTCGACGGTATCGCACTCATGAACGGGTTTATCGTGACGCCAACGAGCAATACGAGGAAATCGCAAAGCGAGACCCGATTTATGCCGAGTAGACTGCTGGATTCCTTCAAAAGCAATTTCAAAAACTAGCTCCGGTTTAACTTGCCTTACAGGTCCGAATTTCTTGATCGTATGATTTCGGATCCATCGATCTAGCTCGGCCATCTCTTTTTGGTCGAGTCCTGAATAGGCTTTCGCGATGGGAATCAGCTCATTTCCTTGCCAAATTCCAAAAGTATAATCGGTGTACATGTTAGCCCGGCGGCCTTTGCCTGCTTGCGCATAAAGAAGAACAGCATCAATCGTCATCGGGTCCACTTTTAATTTCCACCAACTTCCGCGTTGACGCCCGATCCCATAAAGAGAGCTCCATCGTTTGAGCATTAAGCCTTCGGCAGCTTTGCTTTTAGCTTGCTCTTTCAGACGGAGAAGCTGCTGCCAACTGGAAAATACAAGCGAAGGTGAAATTTGAAATAGAGGCGAGGGTAGGATCAGTTGCTCATAAATCTCTCTTCGTCGGATCAGAGGATGGCTACGTAGATCTTCTCCTTGAAATTCCAGAAGATCGTAAATCATCAAAATGACAGGAAATTCTTCGATCAGACGCTGGGAGGGCTGCTTTCTTCCCAGTCGTCTTTGCAGGGCATGAAAAGGCAAAGGGCTGCCCTCTTGATAGGCGATAATTTCACCATCTAAAACTAGGCCTTCAGGTAGCCGCTTCAATTCTTCTGTGAGCTCGGGAAATTGTTCGGAAATGAGCTCGTTTCCTCGAGACCATACTGCTGTTTTTCCATGCCGATGGAGGCATTGAGCCCGAATTCCATCCCACTTCCATTCCGCCAGCCACTCTTCAGGTTTGCCGAGCTCATTCAAAGCCTCTTCCAGGGGAGATGCTAAAAAGAAAGGATAGGGATTTAAATGCTCGGATGAAAAAAGACCCGAATCCTTTAAACTTAAATAGAACTCTGCTGTAGGTTCCCAATTTCCCATTAACCGTTGACTTAAAACTTCTGGGGGAACTTTAAGCGCAAGTGAAAGCCCCCGTATAGTCAGCAGATGAGAAACACCTACCCGAAAACCCCCTGTCAGGATTTTATTCAGGATAAAGATCTCTTTTTGATTCAAGAATGTCCAATACTGGCGTATCTTGTTTTTTTGTTGTTCTAGCGAAAGTTGTCTCAAAGAAAGAATGCGCTCCTCGACCCACTCTGCCAAACTTAATTCCTCTGTCTTTTCCTTCAGATCTCCTACTAAAAGAGCGACTGTTTCCGCGGTATCACCTGCCATTTCATAGCATTCTTCTATGAGCCAAGGGGGCAGATGTGTGACTTCGGCACAAAGCTCAAATAAGACTTTTGAACTTACAACTCTTTTGAGCTTATGGCCGCTTAAAAGAAAAAGTGCCCACGCTCCATCCACAGCAGAAACAGTTTCAAAGTAAGCTTGAAGAGCTTCAACTTTTTCATTCGTAGATTGTGTTTGATCCAATTGTTCATAGAGTTTTGTGAAGTTTTCCATTATTCCTCTTCGCTTTCTCTGATTTCTAGACCTCTGAGCTCATAAGCCTCTATGCCCTGTTTTTCTCTTAGGTATCGAGAGAGAGGAGTCGAATATCCATGAGTCATTAAAACTGTTTTAGCGCCTGTCGCTTCGATGGTTTCAAGAAGACTGCCCCAATCAGCATGATCTGAAAGAACAAAACCTGCATCCATGCCTTTTCGTTTCCTTGTGCCGCGGACTTGCATCCATCCAGAAGCTGCTGCAGTCCGAAAATGGGGAAAACGTTTCAGCCAGGGCGTGCCAGCAGCAGAAGGAGGTGCCAGAATTAAATCTTTAGAAAAAGACTCTTCCTTAGGTTTAGATGAGACAGGAAGAAAAGGAGCCATGGGAACCCCTTTTCTGAAATAGATTTCAGTTAGAGGTTGAATAGCTCCGTGCAGATAAATCGGCTGGTTGGTATGGCTTTTAAGGAGGGATAAAATGCGTTGGGCTTTGCCTAGAGCATAGCAGAAAAGAACAGAAGGTCGATCGAATATCTTATTGCTATTCCACCAGGCGGCAATCTTTTCTGCAGTCACTTCACTATCTTCCCACTTAAATAAAGGTAAGCCAAAAGTGTTTTCAGTAATAAAAAGGTCGCAAGGTATGACTTCAAACGGTAAGCATGTTGAATCATGAGCTCTTTTATAGTCCCCTGAGACTACAAATACCCCCTCCTTAGTCTCAATTCTCACCTGAGCTGAGCCTAGAATGTGGCCTGCAGGATGTAAGGAGATCCAACACTGATCTAATTTAAGAGGTTGGTTGTAAGGAAGCCTCAGAAAAGGTAGGTCCTTGCCTAGCCGATATTCGAGTAGATCAGCAGTGTCTTCCGTGACAATATAACGCTGATGTCCGCGGTAGGCGTGATCTCCATGGGCGTGTGTCACAACGCATGTTTCAACCGGCTGATAAGCATCGATATAAAAATTACCGGCTGTGCAATAAAGTCCCTCAGTTCTTACTTCCAAAGGAATTTTTTCCATGCTCAACCTCGGATTGAGAATGTAATTATGTTCTTAATGATTTTTTCAATCAATCTTTATGAACAAGAGTGCTAGAGGGATTTTTTTTCCACGCTGAGTGCAGTATTGGAAAGGAGCATGGCAATCGTCATCGGCCCAATCCCTCCCGGCACAGGAGTGATATGAGAGCAAAGGGGAGCAACGCGATCAAAATCGACATCGCCGGTCATCTTGCTCCCATTCCGATTAATGCCGACATCGATCACGACAGCCCCTTTTTTGACCATAGCAGCTTTAACAAAGTGGGGGCTTCCCATGGCAGCGACGACGATATCGGCCGAGGAAGTCAGCTCTTTTAAGTTTACCGTTCCTGTGTGAGCGAGGGTGACGGTCGCATTGGCAGTAGGGTTTTTCTGGACTAGCAGGGCGGCCAGAGGTTTTCCGACAATATTGCTCCGGCCTAGGATCACGACATGTTTGCCGCTAACAGGAATGTCATAGGCTTGCAAAAGTCGGTGGATGCCTGCAGGTGTGCAAGGGACAAAACCGTTGGTCTCTCCGAGAAGAAGGCGTCCCATGTTGACCGGATGGAATCCGTCGACGTCTTTGGCAGGATCGACCGCTTCCATCAGGGTCGAGGCTCTTAAGTGAGGAGGAAGGGGCTGCTGAATCAAGATTCCATCGATCGAAGGATCACGATTGAGTTTTTCGATATAGGCAAGGAGCTCTTTTTCAGAGGTGTCTGCCGGAAATTTTTTATCAACGGAAACGATGCCGGCATCGAGGCATTTTTTCTTTTTCATCCGGACATAGGTCTGAGAAGAGGGATCATCACCGATGATCACAAAAGCAAGACCGGGAGGGCGTGTAAAAGTACCGATGGTTTTTTTAAGGTCTTTGAGGATCTGGTCAGCCACTTTTTTTCCATCGAGAAGAATCATTGAAGCTGCTCCTGCATAAGAGGATGGAGAAGGCCATTTGTTGCTAAAATGGTGCCGGATTTAAAGAGATCGCAAGGCGATCCATCATAATGGGTCAGCTTGCCTCCTGCTTCTTCGAGGAGGAGCTTGCCCCCGGCAAAATCCCAGGGCTGTAAAGAGACTTCCCAGTAGGCATCGAACCGTCCGGCGGCCACGTAGGCAATATCCATCGCCGCAGAGCCCAAACGGCGGATCGGAAACCCTTGACGTGTCATCTGGGCAAAAGTCTCAATGCAATGAAGCGGATCTTCATCGACGTTATAAGGAAACCCCGTCGCTAGTAATGCGTCTTCCAGAGATTTATTTTTAGTGACATGCAATGACGTGCCATTGAGAAAAGCCCCTCTTCCTTTTTCAGCCCAAAACAGCTCTCCCGTCATCGGTTGATAGACGCAGCTGGCGAGAAGCTCATGATCGGCTGCCGCCGCAATGCTAATCGAAAACATCGGAATCCCATGGGCAAAGTTGACGGTGCCATCTAACGGATCGACAATCCAGACGACATCACCTTGCTTTGTATGGCCTTGCTCTTCTCCCAGAAACCCATGCGAGGGAAATCTTTTCAGCAGACAGGAAGAGATGCGAGCTTCGGCAGCTTTATCGTACTCTGTGACTAAATTATGCCGGCCGGGTTTGCTCGTGATCTCAAAAGAAGTTCCAAATCCTTTCTTTAATAGATCGCCGGCTTGCAGAGCCGCTTCGATAGCAACGGTGAGAAACTCTGAATTATTCTTCTTCACTGTCCACTTTGCGGAAGAGGTTTCTCCATCCGACTTTTTTCATATAAATATACAATCTGATCGGACATGTAAACCACAAAAAAGCATAGAGGCCGTCGACGGCCGACATGAAAATCCCATCGACAAAAGCGGTCAGAAGCGAAAAAGAAATACCTCGGTCGAACAGGTGGGTCAAAATAAATTGTAAAAGGATCGAGACCGCTGCAATGACGGAGCTGAAAAGGGAAAAGGCCACGGGCTTGTCTTCAAAAAAGTGCTTCTTTTGAGAATAAAGCAGCATCGTCGCAAGGACAAAGCTAAGCGAATAAAGGCCGAAGCGAAATTCCGAAGAGAGTAAATCGAGAATGAGCCCGCATCCCAAAGAGATCCAGAGCGCCTTTGAAAGGGGTGCAGCGTAATAGGTCAGAGCGAGGAAAGGCACAAAAAAACTAAGGTGCAGAGAAGGAAACAGCACATTGCAAAAAAGGGCGGCTAGGAGAGCGAGTAGAAAAGGAAAGTAAAGAGGAATTTTTCTCATTCTTTTTTATGCCATTCTACGGCAGAAGAGATGATCGTGGCAAGATCACTCTTTTGAGGCATCCACTTTAAGACTTTTTGAGCCGCAGAGATATCAGCAACTAAAACAGGAGGGTCTGAGAGGTTGCGAGGAGCAACTTGATGCGGCACAGAGCCGACTTTTTGTTCGATGACGGCGAGAACTTCTTGAATAGAATATCCCTTGCCGCTGCCAAGGTTAAGAGCAATTTTTGTTCCACCTTCTAAGAGCCATCGAAGGGCTTTCACATGGGCCTCAGCAAGGTCGGACACATGGATGAAATCGCGGATGGGTGTCCCATCGGGAGTCAAGTGGTCAGTCCCGAAGATTTTAAAAGAGGGATTTTTGCCTAGCGCTGCTAGAATCGCGAGAGGGATCAGATGCGTCTCTGGCGTATGCGCTTCGCCAATTTCTCCGCTCTCGTCTGCTCCGGCGGCATTAAAATATCTCAATGAAACAGATCTGAGTTGATGCGCATGAAAAAAGTCTTCGAGCATCTGTTCAGCCAGCCATTTGGTCTTTCCATAGACATTGATCGGCCCGCAATCGTGATCTTCGGCTATCGGGACTTGAAGGGGTTTTCCATAAACGGCGGCTGAACTTGAAAAAACGATTTTGTCCACCCGATGACGGACCATGGTTTCGAGAAGCTGCAAGGTGCCCACCACGTTATTTTGGTAGTATTTGCCAGGATGGGTCATCGACTCCCGGCAATCGATATAAGAAGCCAAATGGATGACGGCGGCAGGGTGGTAAGTTTGAAAAGCTTGATCGAGAGCCGCCGTATCGAGCAGGTCTCCTTGCACTAAAGGTCCCCACTTGACAGCCCACGAGTGGCCGTTATGCATATTGTCATAGACAACAGGGGAAAAGCCCGCTTGTTTCAAGGTTTTGCAAACATGGCTGCCGATATACCCGGCACCGCCCACGACTAAGATGTTCAAAAGGCACCCCTGGAAATAAAGATCATAGGGATGGTCTTGAAAATGATACGCAGATCAAAAAATAAAGACTGCTGATCGATATAGCTCTCTTCCAACCGGATCCGTTCTTCAAATGTTAGCAAGCTGCGGCCGGAGGTTTGCCAGATGCCCGTGAGACCGGGCCTGACGGACAAGATCTTGGAAGCTTTTTCTCCAAAGTATTTTGCAATTTCTTCTTCGGTCACAGGCCTCGGCCCTACAACGCTCAAATCTCCCGTGAGGACGTTCCAAAATTGAGGGAGTTCATCTAAAGATGTTTTACGGAGGAGTTTACCGATTTTGCTGATACGGGGATCGTCTTTGAGTTTGTAATAAGTCTCCCACTCTTGCTTTAACTCGGGATTTTGTCTGAGAATCTCCTGGAGTTTTTTATCGGCGTCTTGGCACATGGTCCGAAACTTCCAGCAGTAGATCGGCTGGCCGTCTTTTCCTACCCGTTTGCTGCTATAAAAAATAGGTCCCGGCGAGGTCGCTTTGATGAGCACACTGATGATCAGCCCGAAGGGGAGAAAAAACAGACTAGCACCCAAGCTGAATAAAATATCAAAAATTCGCTTACCACTTATCATAAGCTATAAGTATATAACTTTAGAAGTAATTATTTGCAATAAAGCTTGTTATAGGCCTTAAAAGAATATGAGATTCTCTTTGAGGAGCAATAAAAGAAGACTCTATCAGCCCTCAGAAAATCTTATCGAATCTTCGTAACTCAAAACATCTCCATTGGCAGAGGATGGACTTCCTGAAAAATCATCGTCCATACCCACGGGTGAGCAGGCGCGTTCTGAACTACTCTTCAAATTTTTTGCTTCTGGGAGCTCTGCATAGGTCTTTTGACGAACGAGCTTGGGAATAGATTTTGGAGGGGATATTTGGACATCAGTCACGGGGATCAGAGGCTCTTCGTGCCAATCATCTTGATCATTGGTTTTGTCTATGCTGCTTGTTAGTAACATTTCAACCGGTGGAAGTTCAGCATAAGTTTTTTCTGCGTGGAGATGGTGGGCTGAATAATAAATGGCTGCAAATTGAATTGTTATCTCGGTGTTAAGCAGAGGCCTTTTTTCGTAAATACTAAAATTGAGCTGGTCCCCTTCTTGGACGTGATGATCAAGGGGTTTCCTCAGATGGATGCTTCCTTTAGAAGGGTTTCCGTTATTTGTGAATCTCAAAAGGGCATTTTTTAATAAATCAGGTTCAAGTTCTTCTTCATGGTTGTTCAATATAGTAGCTGAAATTTCTTCGATAGGAGAGATTTGTAGAGCATGACTAGATTTGCTTAGTTTTTCATAAGGTAAAAAATGATGGGAAAGTAAAGTGAAGAACTCATCTTCACCTTGATAGAAATTTATTGGTAAAGACAAAGAGGTTTTAGATTGACATGCTGCTTTAGTCATCTCAATTTCAAATTCATAAAAATCACTGCTTGTTATTGTAATGCTCATTTTAAATCCTTTATTGGAAATTTAATATGTATATTATATCATTTTATATAGTTATAATAAATAAAAGTATAAATGTTTGATTATTAATAAATTAAAAAGATAATAGTGGATTGCTTAGGAAAGCGAGACCGATAAGGAGAGGGTCTTGGCGGCGCTGAGAAACGGGTAGAAGAAGAGCTAGGGACTTAAGAGACTCCGATCCCAAAGTAATGGAAGCCCTTGGCTTTCATTTCATCTTTTTTGTACTGGTTACGGCCATCGAAGAAGGCCTTGCCTTGCATGCTCTTGGAGATGGTGTCGAGATCGACAAATCTGAACTGCTTCCATTCGGTGATAAGAGCAATTCCATCTGAGCCTTCCGCTGCCTGGTATTCATCATGGCACCAGGTAATCTGGGGGTGGCTCAGTATTTTTTGAGCTTTGGGCATGGCCACAGGATCAAAAAGACGTACATGAGCTCCTTGAGAGAGCAGTTCCTCAATGAGCTTCAAAGCAGGGGCTTCCCGCAGATCATCGGTATCAGGTTTAAAGGAGAGTCCCCAAATGGCGATGGTCTTTTGTGCAACTGAGCCAAAGTAGGCTTTCATTTTGTGGGCGAGGACTTTTTTTTGACGTTCGTTGATCGTGTCGATAGCTTCGAGAAGAGGAGTCTCCACGCCCGCTTTGCGGGCCATGGCATGCAGAGCCCGGATATCTTTAGGGAAGCATGAGCCTCCATAGCCCGCACCTGCATAGAGGAAATGGTAACCAATACGATGATCGGACCCAATGCCAATCCGGACTTGTTGAATATTAGCGCCGAGTTTTTCGCAAAGGGAGGCCATCTCGTTCATGAAGGAGATACGAGTGGCCAACATCGCATTGGCGGCATATTTGGTCATTTCAGCGGAGGCCGTGTCCATGACCAGAATCCGGTCGTGATTGATCGTGAAAGCAGCATAGATTTCTTTCATGATTTGAGCGGCTTCCGCCGACTCAACGCCTAAAATAATCCGGTCAGGCTTCATGCAGTCGCTGACAGCAGCCCCTTCTTTTAAGAACTCAGGATTCGAAACGATGTCAAAGGGGATCGATAGGTGCTGGAGAGTTTGGCGGATCTTTTGGGCGGTTCCCACAGGGACTGTCGATTTGGTGACGACCACCCGGTATTCTGTCATCGCATCTCCAATCGAGCGGGCAGCCTTAAGCACGTAGGAAAGGTCGCAAGATCCATCTTCTTGAGAAGGAGTCGGCACGGCAATAAAACAGACCTTCGATTTTTGCACGCCTTCTTGGTAATCGGTTGTGAATGTCAAGCGTCCCGCCGAGATATTCCGTTTAACGAGCTCTTCTAGGCCGGGTTCATAGATCGGAACATTTCCTTTTTGGAGGGCGGCGATTTTTTCAGCATCGATATCGAGGCAAATCACATAGTGGCCCATTTCCGCAAAGCAGGCTCCAGTGACAAGGCCGACATATCCAGTTCCAATGATCAATAAATTCATGAGAGAACTCCGTCCATTAAGGAATAAGTTTTTTGGCAAAGGGCTGCAAGCTCTCGGTCATGCGTCACCACGATGAGGGCTTTGCCTCTTTTTTGGGCTGCTTCTAAGAGCAGATTATAGATGATTTTAGAATGGGCGTGATCGAGGTTTCCCGAAGGCTCATCGGCAAGGATCAGAGCGGGGTCATTCAGAAACGCCCGGGCAATCGCCGCCCGCTGTTTTTCTCCTCCGGAAAGTAATTTAGCCGGAAAATGAGCGCGATGGGCAAGGCCCACTTCAGCCAGAAGCTCCAAAGCCCGCTGATAGCTAAAAGAGCCCGGCTGAGTATTTTGGCCCGCGATCTTGGCCGGCATGAGAATGTTTTCTAAAACCGTGTAATCTTCGAGTAAGTTATAAGCCTGAAAAATGAAACCGATTTTCTGATTTCTCAGGTGGCTCCAATTTGCTGCAGAGGCCCGTAGTCCGCAAATTTCCAAGCTGCCCTCTGTGGGCGGCTCTAAAGTTCCCAGGATATGGAGCAGTGTTGTTTTTCCTTCGCCGGATTTTCCAATAATGGCAACCGTTTCTCCCGCTTTAACCTCAAGGGAAATGTTTTTAAGGACAGTCACATCTGTCGGACTTTTAAAATGTTTAGATATTTGGGTGGCGGATAGAACTGTCATTCAGACCTCAAAATTGCCGAAGGGCTTAAGCGGCAAGCTTTCCAGGCGGGAATAAGTCCCGCGAGCAGAGATAAAAGGGGGGTGATGATCAGCACGAAGAGCAGCGCTTGAAAGCTCAGCTCGTGAGGAAGAGAAGAACCGTAGAAAACAGCATTAAACGCATCATGCCCCTGCAAGAAGCTTAAAAATTGCACGAGCTTATCCAAGTTTTTCAGCGTGAGCATCGCAGCTCCAACGCCCACCAAACTGCTGATCACGCCTAAAGCAGCTCCAAGCCCTCCAAAGATAAATGCTATGCTTTTGCGCGTTGCTCCTAAGGCTTGAAGGATGCCGATCTCTTGCTTTTTGTCGTTCACGAGGATGACGAGGAATGAAATGACATTGCTGCAAGCGACCAAAAGAATTACGAGGCCGATTAATGTAAATAAGTAACGGTCGCTTTGAAACTGCTGTAAGAGGTCTTTGGCAAAATCGTAGTCTTTGTAGGTCGTGATTTTCCAGTATGGATCGATTCCTGCTTCTTTCAGCCGGTCTTGGAGTTTTTTGGCGATTGCTGGGGCTTTTTTAATATCCTTAAACCAGACGGCAAAGCCGGCAGAGAGTGTCCGATCAAAATGTTCGACTTGGCTGGTCGTGTTAATTAAATGGACGATATTCGCAGGAGCTAAAATACATTTATTGCCGATAGCTAAGACGCCGGGATCGTAGAACCCCGACACAAAGACCGGCAGTCTTTGCTCTTGAAGAGCTCCTGCGGTAGCCGCGGGATAGGAGAGCCAGCCCCGATCGCCGATCCTAATGCCATTGTCTTGGAATTGTTTTGAAAGTAAGATGCCCCGCTCTTTAGAAGAGAAAACAGGAAGGACAAGCTTCTGATTCACGCCATGGACCCAAAAAGGCTGTGACATAGGCGTCTGATTGAACGTCGTTTTGATATCGGCCTGAGCAATTTCCACTTCTTTCCAGGGGATCGTGCCTTCCAGGGGAATTCCTTGGAGAGCTCCTTTCACTTGAAAGCGGAGGTCCTCGAGTTTTTTGGCCGCCGTTATCGAACTCTTAACGAGCTGCGCCTGAAGGACGACTTCTTGTGAAGAATAGATAGGTAAGAATGAAAACACTTCTTGGTTATTCCAAAAGAGTTGCGGGCCGACCCGTTTTAAGGTTCCTTTGCTCGCAGATCCCACCACAAAACGGGCAATCTCGTTTCCTTTCATGACCGCTGTTGCAGGAACAGGAGTATTTTCTGGCAGCAGAGAGAATGGAACGTGCCAAGTGGAGGGGGTCTTGAGCTTTTTGATGTCGACTTGCGCTAGAAGATCTTGAGATTTTTTCTGAAAAGAAGAGAGGTTATAGCCGAGTTCACCCGTTTGATTTTCAGGGGCGTATTGACAGAGGAAAAAGAGGTGATTGAGGTCTTTCATCGAAGGAGGGGAAATAAGCTCCTTTACGAAAGGACTTTGGTCCGAAAAAGAAGCCAAATACGAAGCTTGCGTCAGGAACGAATAGGTCTCTCCGCCGCCTGCAGCAGGACGGACCAGTTGGAGCTTGAGCATAGCGCCGCTCATCTCAAAGTCCTGGAAAGCGAGATCGGCTTGTTCTTTTTTTAGATCCGACAAGAGAGAGGCAGCGATTTTAACGGGATCGCGGAGCGAGCCATCGGGACTGCGTTCAGGCTGAGGCCAGTAGGTCGGGATGGCTTCATCGATATGGGGATCGTGAGGATCGGAAGGTCCGGAGAGTTTTTCTTTCAGACTTCTAGCGGTATAATGGGAACCACTGCTGATCGAATCAGATAAATAATAATAGGAGGAGTAATAATTTTGAGTAGGAGTTATACGGAGGGGAGCATTGAGAGATGTCAGCTTCTGCAGCCAGGTCTTTTCAATTCCGTCCGTGACAGAAAGGAAAAGAATAATCAGCCAGACCACTAAAGAAATAACGCCGACCGACATGAGTGCGATCAGCGTCATGGATAGCTGCTTTTTCCGGGGTATTAAATACTTCCGGAGAATAGAAAGTTCGAACACGATTACTTAGCTTCTTTAAAAATAACGTGCTTTTTGAGACGTTTGTCGTATTTTTTGAGCTCTAACCGTTCGGTTTTGGTTTTTTTGTTTCTTTTTGTCCAATAAACTTCAGGACTTTCTGTACTTTTCAGTTTAATGATCTCGCGTCCAGATTTTGCCATAAATGACCTCAGTAATTTTTTTAGTGAAGTGAAACTATTTTATACGAATTTTCTCATTTAGACAAGGGGATACGAGGGCGAGGCTCTAAGTCGAAGGAATCTCCCTGACAATTTTTTTGTCGAAAAATATGGTATCCGAGCCCTGCGATCATCGCGGCGTTATCTAAAGAAAGACCCGGCAGAGGCCAATAGACAGGGACTTTAGAAGCCTGAAAAAGCTCCCTTAATCTTTGGTTATGCGTGACGCCTCCGCCTAAAAAAATCATTTTGCACCCGAACTGTTCCGCAGCCGCCAAAGCTTTGTTGGCAATATCGTTTAAAGCAGCTTCTTGGAACGAGGCAGCGATGTGCGGTTTATCGTCGTCGGTGATTTGGCTAGGTGCCCTTTTGTCGCTATTTTGCCCTTTCACGGTATAAAGGACGTTGGTTTTAAGTCCGCTGAAAGAGAAGTTCCAACGTTTGCCTTTCACAACCCCTGCTTTAAAAGGGTACCGCTTAGGGTCGCCTTTCCGGGCCAGTTTTTCAATTTCCGGGCCGCCGGGATAAGGAAGATTGAGCATGACAGCCACTTTGTCGAAGGCTTCACCCACTGCATCGTCGACTGTTTGTCCGATCATTTCATAGTGGCCAATGTCGTGCATCCGCACCAAAAACGTATGTCCTCCGGAGATGACAACACCTAGCGCGGGCAACTCGGGAGCTTCGCATCCCATCCACGAGGCATAGAGATGGGCCTCGACGTGGTTGACTCCCACGAAAGGTTTATTCCAGGCTAAAGCTAGCGACTTGGCGGTATGGACTCCGAGTAGCAAAGCACCGATCAGCCCGGGTCCGTAGGCGACGCTAATCAAATCAATGTCATCGGCTGTGACTCCTGCCTCGTGGAGAGCCTTTTCCACCATCGGGATCATCAAGTCAAAATGCCTTCGGCAGGCAAGTTCGGGGTAGACCCCTCCATAGATAGAATGGAGATCAGCTTGAGTGGCGATGACGTTGGAAAGAATTTTTTTGCCATCCTCTACCACAGCACACGCTGTCTCATCGCAAGTGGATTCAATGCCTAGAACTAACATAGGGGATTATTTTAACAGGAAGACGAGAAAAAACCCAGCGCCTAGAACAGGCGCTGGGAATGTTAGAAAAATTATTTTGATGCTTTTTCAGGTGCTTTTAACAAGCCTACTTTTGTGGCATGTTCTTTAGTGATAAGCCCTGCTTTCATGGCATCTTTAACCGAGATTGCTTCTGCTTTGATAGCATCTTCGATTTTGATCCATTTATTGATCTCAACTGCCGCTTTCGCTGTGACGAATTTGGCTTTGATCGCATCAGCCGCGGTGATGTATTGATCTCTGATCGCTGATCGGAGCTTACCTTCGTAAGCGCACTCAGCACCACGCCAGTTTTTCCATGTGAACTTGACAATATCCCAGCCTCGATCGGTGAGATATTCTTTGTTGCAATAATTTTTTTCCAAAGCTTGCTGAGGAGTGATATATTTCTTTTCAAGAGCAGTATCTAAATTCATGGTAGTGATGTAAGTTGATCCATACCATGTTTTCATTTCTACAGGAACTGTTTGAGCAGGTATTCTTCCTTTACCCCAGATTTTATCGGCTATATAACCCATTGCTGTCCAGAATGCTCTATTGACTGTGGAGAAGGGCCATGCAAGAAGACCTTTGAAGGTTGCGCCCCAAGTGCGTGACACGACTGGTGCTGCAGATGATATGCTATCAGGTGTACCTGATACTCCTCGTGAGCTTGATCCTTTTGAAGGTGATGTGTCTCTTGGTGGTACTGCTGGCGCTACTGTTGTTGCTGCATCTACTTTTCCTGCCATATTGGCCTCCTATTGGTTTTTTTAAAAATTCTCCTTGCTTTGCAAGGATTTTAGTCTCTTTTCTCTCCACTTTTTCGAGGAGATTGATTGCTTTTCGAAAAAAAATTTTAGTATTAAAACTTATTTAAGTACAAGACAAAATTTTATTTGTCGGAGATGTTTTTTTTGTGGGGAGCTGAGGGGGAGAATTGTTAAGACGTTTTTTCGAGAGAAAGAGCAAAAAAACAGGTGAGCAGAAGACCGTTGGACTTTTGTCAAAACCTTTACTATAAGTAAAAATATGGCTCGTTGGATAGGCTTTCACATTCTCGTGCTCATTCTGCTCGCGATCGATCTCTCGGTCTCTCGCAAGCGGGAGATGAAAACCAAAACTGCACTGATCTGGAGCATCGGCTGGATCGCGCTGGCTTTGATTTTCAATGGATTTATCTATGTGCAGGCGGGTAGTGAAAAGGGTATCGAATTTTTCACGGCCTATCTCTTGGAAAAATCTCTCAGCATCGACAACTTATTTGTCTTCTTGCTGATCTTTTCTTTTTTCAAAGTTCCCAAAGAGCTTCAGCACAAGGTCCTTTACTTCGGAGTGCTGGGAGCTTTTGTGATGAGGCTGGTGTTGATTCTTGGAGGAGTGGCTTTGATCCATCAGTTCCAGTGGGTCACATATGTTCTGGGGCTAGTGGTGGGATTTACAGGCATCCGGCTGATCTCGCAAAAGAAAAAAGAACTGCCCCTGGAAGAAAATCGCCTCCTCCAATGGATCAGGAGAAGATTCAAAGTTACAACGGACTATGTCGAAGATAAATTTTTTGTCTGGCGCGCCGGTGTGAGATATCTCACACCTCTTTTTTTGGTGCTGGTCATGGTCGAGACCTCCGATCTGCTTTTTGCGCTGGATTCGATTCCAGCGGTGTTAGCCGTAACAAAACATCCATTTATTGCTTACACCTCCAACGTCTTTGCCGTCTTAGGACTGAGGTCGCTCTTTTTCTTGATCGCTCCCTGGTTTGAATTGCTCAGTCATTTGAAGATTGGACTGGGTGCTATCTTGATATTTATCGGTCTCAAAATGCTGCTGGCGCCTTTATTTACCATCCCGCTGATGATCTCCTTAGCGGTGATCGCAACAATCCTACTCATTTCTGTGCTTTATTCCATCCTCAAGAAGTAGCGTGGGAGGGCACCTTGCGGAGGGATTTAAAAGCGGCGAGCACTCCAATGAGCATGAGAACCATTCCTGTGACTTCTAAAGAAGTAGGCCATCGCTCTTCTGCCAGATAGACAAAAAGCAAGCCGAAAATCATTTCAAAAACCGTGAGCTGACCTGCAAGAGAAATCGGTAGGCGCAGGTTGCCGCGATTCCAGAAGTAAAAGGCAGCCCAGGTACTGACAGTTCCTAAAATGAAGCTCCCCAAGAGAAAAGACTCGAGCTCAGGGCTCCAATGGAGATAGTGGTTCATAGAATTTAAGCAGGCATAGATCCCCGCTGATAAAAAGACGAGAAGAAGCGTCGACACTCCAAGCATCACGATCCAGTCATGGGTCGGCATCGGACGGCGCTTTAAGTAATGAAAGTTAGCGATAGTGTACCAAGTCCACGAGGCAAGTCCCAGCAAGCCGCAGAAGAACCCTATGCAGTACAAGCTCACGTTCGTTGCATCGAGTTGAAAGGCATGGATGTTGGTGAACATAATGCCTAAGGCCATCACGAGGCAGGGGATGATAAAAGACCGGAATGAAAACTCTTTTTTAAACAAGTTGCCGGTTAAAGCAATGGTAATGGGGCTCATGCCAAAGATAAGAGCTGCGACAGCGGAGTTGGCATACCGAATGCAAAAGACGATGGAAGTATAGCTTAAGAGTGTCGAAAGGAAAGCAAACCAAATGGAGTTGAGCCAAGCGCCTAAGTAGGCTTTTTGAAAAAGATGCCTGCGGTGGCCAAGCAACAGAATCAGCGAGGTCAGTCCAAAAAATAGATACCGGCCTAGGGCGATTTCAACGGGGCTAAAGCTGCTTAAAAAGAGAGGAATGACAAAGATCAGGCCCCAGCAAAAGCAGGCGGCGATGATGCATAAAATACCAGTAAACATACTACTAAATGGGGTGAATGGCAATGAGTGTAGCATAGAGCCGGCAAAAAATTCCATCTTTACAAAGCTAGAGTTTAGGGAATTAAAGAGGCGGCAGCCTCATCGGCGATCCAGAGGGCTGGATGGTCGGGAAGGCCAACGAACTGGCAGGGAAGGGTCGGCTCTGTCGACAAGACGCGGGCAAGCATCTCGGCTTTCGATTTGCCGAGGACATAGAAGACGGTATGAGCGGCATCATTGATGCAGTCGTAGGTCAACGTCATGCGCCAAGTCTCTTTTTGAGGAATATAGTTGGCAGTGACCAGGCGGCCTTGGACTTTGAGACCTTCGGTGCCGGGGAAGAGGGAGGCCGTATGGCCGTCTTCGCCCATTCCGAGCATCACGAGGTCGAACCGTTGGTTTTGGAGGGTCTTGAGGATCTCTTTTTCGTAGGCCTTAGCATTTTTTTCGATATCGGTCTCGGCGACCATGCGATGGATATGAGCAGGGAGAGTGATTTTCTTTTCAAAGCCGGCCTTTAGGGCCATGTGGTAGTTGCTATCAGCGCTAGTGGGAGGAACGCTCCGTTCATCACTCCAGAAAAGATGAATCTTGTCCCATTCGATTTGATCGCTGTAGTCCGGCTGGCAGAGGGTCTCATAGAGGGCTTTAGGGGTCGAGCCTCCGGAAAGAGCGACAAAGAATTGTCCATGGTCTTCAATGGCCTTGCGGCAGGTCGTGATGAAATGCTCGACGCAATAATGAAGAGTCGCTTCATAATCTCCGGGGACAATGAGTTCGGCGTTCGTCAGCATGAAATACCTTTAGAACTTAAAAATTCTAAAACTTTTAAGAAATGAGGGCTGGTGCCGTTATGAGTGATCTCATTGACGAGGGAGAGTCCCGATTGGGTTTTGGAGAAGATATATTTGGTCGGGATTTCGCATTTTTCGGTATCGCAGATGATGGTTTTAACTTGGTTGGGAAATTGCGGATCGCGGCAGAAGGCAAAGTGCATTTCGCCGGAGGTGAAAACATCTATCGAGATCACGGTGCCGGGAGGAAGCTCGGGTTTTTTTTCGGCTTTAAGTTCAAAGCGGCTGAGCTCGTTCCATCCCAGCTGTGTTGCCAGCCAGCTTTGGAGATAGAGAGCTTGGATTTTCGTATGGCAAAAGAGCGTGGTTTCCTGGGCATTATAAGTGATCGTGATCTTCTGGGCTTGCTGAAGAGCGGCAAGACGTTCAGGGGAATAAAAGGTGGAAGCGAGGAGTTCCCGCCAATTGACGGTGCGGGCCCAATTCAGATCGGCAATTTCACAATCGCGGGAGTGTTTCAAAAGCGCACCTGCAAAAGTGGCCAGATTAGCTGCTACCTCAGAGTCAAAGATGATACGGGTTGCCCATTTTTCTAGGGCATGAGAAAGCGGATTATCTTGTCCTGGATCTTCGTTCCACAGAATATAATTGGGAAGATCTGGGAGTAAATGAGGAAGGATAAGAAAGGGGATCTTTTGCACGTTTTTTTTGCCGGCGGTGATTTCAATGAAATCGCAGACGACATCATAGGCGCCCTGGCCTCCTTTAGCTCCGGGAGTGAGTGAAACAGCGGCATCCAAATGATCTTCGGATGCATCGAGCGTGATAAAGATCACACGGGAAGGGAAGCGCTCTAAGACTTTATGGGTGATCGTGCGGACATATTCTGTATGGGGATTTTTGGGAGTGATGACGAGAAGATTAAAAAGAGAGGCCCGCATCTTATTCGTTCCTTCCAAGGCATCCCAAATTTTAGTCAGAGCAGAAGGAATCTCTGAGACCTTCATCAGATTAATCTCCATTTACGGCCGTCAGCTTCGATGAGCTCATCTGCAGCGGCGGGGCCCCAGCTGCCGGCAGGATAATTGGGGAAATCTTTCGGATGATTTTTTGCCCAGTTTTCTAGCACGGGAGTAAGAAGTTTCCAGGAATTGATCACTTCATCTTCACGGGCAAAAAGCGTCGAATCTCCTAACATACAATCGCAGATCAGCCGCTCATACGCATCAGGAGGCGTCGTTCCAAAATAAGCTCCATAGCGGAAGTCCATCTTCACAGGCTGCATATTGTTGGCAGGTCCGGGGACCTTGCAGTTGATTTTCAGAGATGATCCTTCGTCGGGCTGGATGCGGATGACGAGGACATTCGGAGGATTTTTCCGGTGCGAATTTTGAAATAGAACGCGAGGAGGATCTTTAAAGGTCACGGCGATTTCGGTGGTGCGTTTGGGCAGTCGTTTCCCAGCGCGAAGATAGAAAGGAACTCCCGACCAACGCCAGTTGTCGATATGGATCTTGAGGGCAAGGTACGATTCCACAGCAGACTCAGGATGGACATCTTTTTCTTGCCGGTATCCAACTACAGGTTCTCCGTTGATCATTCCAGGACCGTATTGGCCACGGATGACTTCGTTTTCTTGGAGGGGGCGGATCGCTTCCAGCACTTTGACTTTTTCATCACGGATCGCATTGGCGTCCAGGCTGACAGGAGGCTCCATCGCCATAAGTGAGAGCAGTTGCATCATATGGTTTTGGACAATGTCGCGTAAAAGGCCGGTCTCTTCCCAAAACTTCCCGCGAGTGCCTATGCCGATATCTTCAGCGACGGTGATCTGCACATGGTCGATATAACGGTTATTCCAAAGAGACTCAAAGAGGGAGTTGGCAAAGCGGAAAACTAAGATGTTTTGAACAGTCTCTTTGCCTAAATAGTGGTCGATCCGGTAGATCTGTTTTTCGGAAAGGTACTGCATCAATTCTTTTTGAAGTGCATACGCCGAACTTAAGTTATAGCCGAAAGGTTTTTCGATGATGACTCGAGACCATTTGGAATCTTTCTCGGGGTAGATAAGTCCCGCTTTATGCAATTTTTCGCAAATGAGCGGAAAATAACTCGGTTGTGTTGCCAGGTAAAAGATCCGGTTGCCCTTCGTCCCCAGCTTATTATCGAGTTCACTGAGGAAGCTCTTGAGTTTTTCATAGCCAGCATCATCATGGAACTCCGACATGTGATAGAAGAGGTGGTCTTTAAAATGGCTCCAGAGCGATTCTTCCATGGGCTTCGTGCGCGAGTATTTGCTCACGGCTTCTTTCATCTCATCGCGGAACTGATCATGGGTTTTAGGCCTGCGGGCAAAGCCCACACAGGTAAAGAGGGAAGGAAGCTGGCCATCTTTCAGAAGGTTATAGAGAGCAGGAACAAGTTTTCTCGATGTTAAATCGCCGGTGGCGCCAAAAATGACTAAGATGCAAGGTTCCACAAGCCTCGATTGTACTTCTTCTTCAAGAGGATTCATTTTAAGCGGTCCTTTTCGTATCAAGATAGGATTGTAAGATCAAAGCCGCAGCTAGCGTATCATTAAATTCGGCTCTTTGTTTTCTTTTCATGCCTGCATCGCGCATCTCCCGTTCGACTTGAGCAGAGGTGAGCCGCTCATCCCAAAGCACGACCGGAATTCTCAGCGCTTGGAAGAGGTATTCGGAAAACTTCCGGACTTCTTCTGTCATTGGACTGTCTTTCCCATTCATCAGAAGAGGAAGCCCGACAATGATGGAATCAATCGGAAGAAGAGGCTTGAGCTCTTTCTGGAGTTTTTCGATGAATTGTTTGTTGTATTCCAAGCAGCAAAGCGGGCGTGAAAGCATGCGCATTTCATCGGAAACCGCCACGCCAATGCGAACTCTGCCGTAATCAATGCCGAGTAATCTACCCATGTTGTTTCTTCTTTTGTTCTAGAACCGCGCCCACAAAGTCTCGGAAGAGGGGATGGGGTTGGCCCGGTTTTGATTTGAATTCAGGATGGAATTGAACACCGACCATCCAAGGATGATCCTTGACCTCCGTAATCTCGCAAAGCGTGTCGTTATGAAGAACGCCTGAGATTAAAAGACCCTGTTTTTCAAACTGCTCTTTAAAAGCGTTGTTAAACTCAAAGCGATGGCGATGTCTTTCAGAAATGAGAGTGGATCCATAGGCTTTTTCTGCTTTTGAACCGGGCCTTAAGTTGCAGTCATAAGCCCCGAGGCGCATGGTGCCGCCCATCTCTTCTATTCCTTTTTGCTCTGAGAGCAAACTGATGATCGGATGGGGAGTTTTTGGATCGATTTCAGTAGAATTCGCATCAGAGAGTTTTAAAACATGCCGGGCAAATTCTACGCACATCACTTGCATGCCTAAACAGAGTCCTAAATAGGGAATTTTTTTCTCGCGGCAATATTTGGCGGTCATGATTTTTCCCATCCAGCCGCGCTCTCCAAATCCTCCGGGTACCAGATAGCCGTCGCACCCTTGGATAGATTTTTCCACAGCGCCGTCTTCTAAGATTTTGTCGGATTCAAAACGACGGATTTCTAAATCGACTTGATGGGCAATCGCCGCATGCTGCAGCGATTCGAAGACCGACTTGTAAGCATCTTGATGCTGAAGGTATTTCCCCACGATGCCGATGACGACTTTTCCTTTAGGGTTTTTCATCTTGTGCATCATCTCTTCCCAAGCTTTTAAATGGGCTTGTTTGGGAGGAAGCTGCAAAAGCTCGCCAATTTTCACATCGATCTGCTGCTCTTGGAGGCTTAAGGGTACTTCATAGATGCTAAAGTGGACATCGGGCTCATCGATTACCATGTCTTTGCGGACGCTGCAAAAAAGACTGATTTTATCTTTGATGTCTTGGGAGAGGGGATTTTCGCAGCGGCAGATGATCATATCGGGCATGATGCCGATCTCGCGCAAAATCTGAACAGAATGTTGTGTCGGTTTGGTTTTGACTTCTCCGGCGGCTTTTAAATAAGGAACATAGGTCAGGTGGAGGTTGATGCAGTCGTTCCTTCGTTCATGACGGAACTGCCGAATAGCCTCTAAGAAGGGGAGAGATTCGATATCGCCGACCGTTCCTCCGATCTCGACAATCACAACATCGGTATGTTCATCATGATGAGCGCAGTCTAAGATCCGTTTTTTGATCTCATCGGTGACATGCGGAATGACTTGAACGGTCTTGCCTAAATAGTCGCCTCTTCGCTCGCGTTTGATCACCGCATCATAGATTTGGCCGGAGGTGGCATTGGAAGCTTTTGAAATCGTCGCATTGGTGAAGCGGTAATAATGGCCTAAATCGAGATCGGTCTCCGCCCCATCATCCGTGACATAGACCTCTCCATGTTCGAAAGGGTTCATAGTGCCGGGATCGACATTGAGATAGGGGTCGAGCTTGAGCATCGCTACTTTGAGTCTTCTCGATTCCAGAAGCATGGCAATCGAGGCTGCTGTGAGCCCTTTGCCTAAGGAAGAAATCACACCGCCGGTGACAAAAATATATTTTGCAGACATGGTGCGGATTTTATACGAATCCCGGTTGAATTGTACAGATTTTTTACCTCTTAGAGGGTGCTCACTTCTTGAAAATTAATAAAATCTTTAATTCTTGAAAACTAATTGCTCCATCCCTAAAAATTAGACTAGTTAATAGGTGTCAAAACATGGTTAGTCTTTTTCAACTTTTCTCTATCGGAATTGGTCCTTCCAGTTCTCATACCGTTGGTCCGATGCGGGCCGCTAAAATGTTTGCTGCTAGGCTCAAAGATCAAATCGGGCTCGATAAAATCGATACGATCCATGTCGATCTCTACGGCTCTCTGGCAATGACAGGTGTAGGCCATGGGACTGACAAAGCCATCCTCCTGGGGCTCGAAGGCGAAACTCCCGAAGATACCAATCCCGATGTGGTCGATAACAGAGTCGCCCGCATTCAGAATGAAAAGACTCTTTTCTTGATGGGTAGCCATCTCATTGAATTCGATCCTGCCTTTCATTTGATCTTCAATAAAGGCAAACGCCTCCCTTACCATTCGAATGCCATGCGTTTTAGAGCCTATGACAAAGTCAAAAATGAGCTCATCAATGAGCTCTATTATTCGGTCGGCGGGGGATTTGTGGTAGCGCATGAACATGCCAAGCACTCCGGCGCTAATGACACTGTCGACTTAATGCCTTTTCCGTTCTCGACGTGCGAGGAGCTTTTGACCCATTGCCGCGATAATGGCATGATGATCTATGACGTGGTCATGGAAAACGAAAAAGCTCTGCGAGATGAACTGCAAGTGCGTCAAGGCATTTTGCGCATTTGGCAAGTGATGCAAGATTGTGTGGAGAGAGGCTTCCATCAGGAAGGCGTTCTTCCGGGTGGTCTTGATGTGAAACGGCGAGCTCCTGAAATCTACTCTCAGCTGATGCATAAGCCTGATCTCGACGATCCGACCGAGTTTATGGACTGGGTCAGCTTGTTTGCTCTTGCTGTGAATGAAGAAAACGCAGCGGGAGGACGCGTAGTCACAGCGCCTACCAATGGCGCAGCAGGGGTTATTCCCGCCGTTCTTCATTATTATCTCCATTTCTGCCCGAGTCCCACCGAAGAGGGAATAATCCGATTTTTCCTGACTTCAACAGCCTTTGGCATTCTTTTCAAAATTGGAGCTTCGATTTCTGCAGCCGAGATGGGTTGTCAGGGCGAAATTGGCGTGGCTTGCTCGATGGCGGCCGCAGGACTCACCGCGGCTCTTGGTGGAACGAATGAGCAGATTGAAAACGCCGCTGAGATCGGCATGGAGCACAATCTCGGCCTCACCTGCGACCCGATCGCAGGCCTGGTGCAGATTCCGTGCATTGAAAGAAATACCATGGGATCGATCAAAGCAATCAATGCCTCTAAACTCGCACTCCGCGGCGATGGAACGCACAGGGTCTCTTTTGATCAAGTCGTCTTAGCCATGAAGCAGACAGGGGAAGATATGAAGAGCACCTACAAAGAGACCTCGGAAGCAGGCCTTGCTTCCCATGTGCCGGTGAGTGTCCCTGAATGTTAAGTCAGCTCCGTCAAAAATACCAACCTTCCATCCCTCAGATTTTAAGCCCACTTTCTACGATTTGTTTCGAGAAAAAAGAAACGCCTGCTGTCCAAGCTGAGATCCAAAAACTTTTCCCTCAAATCTCCAACCAACCTCTCGTGATAGGGAAAAAAGGGGCTGCACAGACTTTTCCTGCATTAAAAATCGGCGCAGTTTTTTCCGGAGGTCAAGCTCCGGGAGGGCATAATGTCTTAACAGGGCTCTTTGATGCCTTGAAAGCTTTGAATCCACAAAGCCAGCTTTTCGGATTCTTAGATGGTCCCGGCGGGATCATTGCTAAAAAAACTAGCGAACTGACTGCTGAGAATCTCGCTCCCTACCGCAATCAGGGTGGATTTGATCTCCTGGGTTCTGGGCGCGTTAAAGTGGAAACCGAGGAGCAGCTCAAGGCAACCCTCAAGACCGCGCAGGATCTTGCTCTAGACGGCATAGTGGTGATTGGCGGGGACGACTCGAATACCAATGCAGCCTTTATTGCAGAGTACTTTCTTCAGCATTCCTGCAAAACACGGGTGATCGGGGTGCCTAAAACCATCGACGGAGATCTGCAAAATGACCACGTCGAGATCCCATTTGGGTTTGATACGGCGACCAAGATCTACTCCGAACTAATTGGCAATATTGCCCGCGATGCGCTTTCTTCGAAGAAATACTACCATTTCATCAAGCTCATGGGCAGATCGGCCTCGCACATTGCTTTGGAATGTGCCTTAAAGACCCATCCGAATTTAACGCTCATTTCGGAAGAGCGGCTTACACTCGCGCAGATCACGAAAAAGATCTGCGATCTCATCCAACAAAGGTGCGCAGAGAAAAAAGACTACGGCGTGATTTTGATCCCGGAAGGGCTCATTGAGCACATGCCAGAAATGGCAACATTAATTACTGACTTGAATGCTAAAAAGCTTTCTCCTGCGAGCCAGGCCGTCTGGGACTCTTTACCGGTGAGAGTTCAACAACAGCTTTCGTTAGAAAAAGATCCTCATGGGAACATTAATGTTTCCGCGATTGAAACCGAAAAAGTCTTGATCAATGCAGTGATGAAGGAACTCCACAAGAGAAGTTTTCAAGGAAAATTCAATGCCCTTTCCCATTTCTTAGGCTATGAAGGAAGATCAGGGCTTCCGACGAATTTCGATGCTCATTATTGCTATGCGCTCGGTCAAGCGGCAGCGTTGCTCGTGGCTCAAGGTTATACTTCCTATATGGCCTTTGTCGAAGGTCTGTCCGGCCCTGTCTCAGCGTGGGGTATTGGAGGTGTTCCTTTGGCTTCTCTGTTAGAAGTCAAGGCAAAGCCTGTCATTGCTAAAGCCTATGTCGATCTTAAAGGCAAACCCTATCGCGACTTACAGGAGCATGCGGAGCATTGGGCGCTTCACGATGATTACCAGTATCCAGGGCCTATTCAATTTTTCGGAGAGCCGGCACTGGCCGATTCCATTCCTCTTATTCTTCAAAACTAAAGGAGCCCACGATGGCAACGACACGACCTGTTCTTCTTCGTCCAAACTTTGATCAAGCATGGCAGCAAGAACAAGCAAGAATAAATGAGCTTTTCAGGATGCCAAAATTTTTTCTGAAAGCTGCAATGATAACCGCAGTGGTGACAACATGCTGTGGTCTCGGGATACAAGCGACAGAACAGACTGGAAAAAAACGAACTCTTGCCAATAAGGCTTTTTTAGCTGCAGGGGTTATAGGAGCTGTCGCTACACTAAGCTCTTTGGTGGCAGCTGTCTACTTTACTCTTAAATCTAACAAAGCTTAAATTTTGTTAGGTAAAATCGTTGAAGCTTTTGAGCTTTTATATCTGCATGTTGCTGTGAAGGTTTATGAAGGGCTGCAGCAGCGGCGTGTCCGCAAGCTGTTCTATCATGATCGTAAGTTCCAAGCTTTAGACCAGGCTCTTCTCCAGGGCCCTAATCCCTTCCGTCTGAAAGAGGCATTCCCTTATGGAGAAACTCCTCTCTGCTCTTTAAAGCAGATCGCGGACCGGTGCGGCCTGAAGCCCGAAGACAAGATGGTCGATTTAGGCTGCGGCCGGGGGCGGGGCGTGTTCTTTTTAGCCCATCATTATGGATGCCAGGTCCATGGGATCGATAAGATGAGAGATTTTATCGATCAGGCCTCGCGGTTAAAAGAGCAATACTCAGTAGAGAATGCCTCTTTTCTTTGCGAGGATCTCAGAAATTACGACTTTAGCCAGGCCACCTTTGTTTTCTTTTACGGAACGATCTTTTCGGAGGAGTTTGTCCGTGAGCTGACTGAGAAGCTAAAAGTTCTCCCAGAGGGGGCTAAAATCATCACCGTCAGTTATCCTTTAGAGGGCTTTGAACTGAAGGATCAGTTTCCTGTTTCTTTTTCTTGGGGGACAGGCGAAGTTTATTATCATTTAGTTTCAAAATAGTATAAATTTATTTGACTTATTAATAGAATTATACTATTCTAAAAATAAGGGCGAGCTTTAAAGAAGTTGTCGAATATCAGACTACACTTTGTGTTAGTCGATGCTCACTCAAGGAACCATAACCTCTAAAAGAGGGTAGACGATAGATCTGTCTCATTAACAGACTATAATCCTACAGGCTTGAGTAAAGACAATTTCTCTCCTCCCTACTTCGCTGTCGACGTTCTATAATAGTGTTTCGAATTTGTCCCAGCAGGTAGGGAGGTCTTCTTTTACGGTTTCAAGCAGACCAGTTTGTGTGCACGCCAATGAGCCGTTTGGCATTCTCTATTGCAATATAAAGCTTCATGACATCGTGTGCACATGTGCAATTTGTGGGCCACTGTTTCCATCTTGCTGCATTGATTGCATTTAGTTTCGAAGGTTTCTTGGTAGGTAGCCGTTATTTCTTTTTCTTGCGGGTCAATATAGATGACCTGTATCATTTTTTGACATAGCCGTTTGGTATCCTGCACCTTGCGGTATTCACCGGGAATCTTTTGAAGATCTTCTTTTAAAAATTCTAAAGGGGCGCCTCGACGGTTGATACGATAATCTCTCAAGCATTGTTGCACTTGAGGTGACTCTAAAGGCCCCTGCAATATCTGAAGGGATGCTTTTTGGCTTTGATATTGCTCAGCAGATACTTGATGTTTTTTTTCTTTAACTGTATCGGAGAATTCTTTTTTAAGTAGCTCGTATAACTCCCGATCATCCTTGGCAATTCCCACGTGGTTAGTGTAGTCAACCCCAAAGACATCTGATTGCTGCTTTTCCTGTCCTTTGATGGTGTAAAATGTAATAGACACAGCGTAGTATTTTATGAGGGTATTTTCGGAATCCAGTTTAGCGAGGACTTCTTTTTTAAACTGTTCATATGAGCTTATTTGATAGCGGATATTTTGAGCAATAATGGCCATAAAGCACTTCTCCTTCCTTTTGGAAGTTCATAGAATCGAGCAATTATTTTCCATTAAGCTTGATTCTCTGAACTATTTCCGGCTTTAAAAGAATAGCGTTGTGAAAATTAAAAGACAATTTTTTTAGAAGTTTTAAAAAGTAAGTTGTGATGGATCCATCAGTTGGTCAATGCCTTGTTGCTCGATCAGATTTTGAACAGGAACAAAGAGAGGCTGAGGCAGTGCATTCCAATCGAACCATTCCCACCCTTCACATTTGTGAGGTTCTAAGAGCTGGGGGATGCCTTCAAACTCCTGCACAAAGACCCAGAGGGTGACATAGTGCTTATCTCCCATGATATCATTCGTCCAGGGCCCTCGTTTTTGCGACAGGGGAATAAGACCGGTTTCTTCACGGAGCTCCCGCTCGACGCATTGCTCGATAGTTTCTCCAAATTCTAAATGGCCGCCGGGAGATGCCCAATGGTTTGTACCGTGGGAGCCTTTTCGTTTTCCTAAGAGAGTTTTCCCGTTTTGAACCACAATGACACCGACGCCGATTTTAGGTCTTTCCATGGAGTTCATTCCTCAGTTTGGTGAAGTAATCGAGCCGTTTTTTCATCTCGCGCTCAAAGCCTCTCTCAACAGGGTGATAGAAGGAGTGACGTTCATCCGGAAAGTAGTTTTGCCCGGAAAATCCTTGAGGTAGGTCGTGGTCATATTGATAATTTTTGCCATAGCCGAACTCTTTCATCATTTGCGTAGGCGCATTGATGATCCAAGGAGGCGGGGGAAGATGGGTAGTTTTGGAAGCCAGCTCTTTGGCCTCAGAAAAGGCGGTATAGGCAGCATTGCTTTTAGGAGCGAGAGCTAGATAGATGACAGCTTGGGCCAGCGCAAGCTCGCCTTCGGGCGATCCTAGTTGATCGTAAGCTCTCCAGGCGTTAAGGGTCATTTGCAAGGCTTCCGGGTCGGCCAGCCCAATATCTTCAACAGCCATCCGGACCATGCGGCGGGCGATGAATTCGGGGGATTCTCCCCCTTCGAGCATGCGGGCTAGCCAATAGAGCGAAGCATCGGGATCGGAGCCGCGGACGGCTTTATGCAGCGCTGAAATGAGATGATAGTGGCCATCATCGCCTTTGTCGTAAATCGCCGATCGCTTTTGGACGAGCTGCTGGAGGCGGGCGGGATCAATAGGGCCGGTGATTGCCTGCAGATTTTCGATCATATTGAGTAGATGGCGGGCATCGCCTTGAGAAAGCTGAAGAAGGAGGGCTTTAGCTTCAGAAGAAAGCTGGAGCGGTTTTTTGACAGCCTCGTAGCGCAGGAGGATCTGTTCCAGCTCGGGCTCGGATAGGGCCTTTAGCTGAAGGACCCGGAGACGCGAGAGGAGAGCTTTATTGAGCGCAAAGGAGGGATTTTCGGTGGTAGCGCCGATCAGGATGACCGTGCCGTTTTCCAGAAAGGGGAGGAAGACATCTTGCTGGGCTTTATTAAAGCGATGAATCTCATCCACAAAGAGGATGATCTGGCGATTAAGGAGCGGGTATTTGCGGGTGTCTTCGATGACTTTTTTGAGATCGCCGATCCCATGCAGCAGAGGGCTGAATGAAAGAAAATGGGCATCGAGGGCTTGGGCATAGAGACGGGCCAAGGTCGTCTTACCGCAACCGGGAGGTCCCCAAAGGAGCAGTGAAAGAGGTTTTTTCTCACGGATTAGATGCGATAAAAAACCATCGCCGCTCAAAAGATGAGCTTGCCCGGCGATCTCTTCGAGTTTCTGAGGGCGGAGTTGTTCTGCGAGAGGGGCGTTACTCATCAGCTGTTTTTCTCATCCAAGAAGGCTTGCGGAACTGATAAATGATAAGAGGGATTCCGCACATGATAAGGAGGCCTAAGATCAGGAATGTTTCATAGAAGAAAAGACTGCCGGTTTGGAGCTGCGCAGGGGGAATAAAGGCCATAAAGATAGCAAAAAGAGAGGCGAGGATGCCAATGGAGGCAAAGGTCCACATGCCTTTCATTTTGTAGGGCACTTCATAAGCCCTTGGGACATGGGGCTTGGAGTACCGGAGCTTAATGGCAGAAATGAACATCAAAATATACATGACCAAGTAGCTTTGAGCAGAAAGGGCCGTCAAAATCCAATAGGAGGCGCTGATTGTAGGCATTTGGAGGAAAACAAGGGCCGAGAGGGTCACGATGATCGCTTGAAAAAGAAGCAGGTGAGTGGGAACCCCTTTTTTATTTTGATTTTGGAAAAACGGTGGAAGATTGCCATGGGTCGATGTTGCATAAAGGCCTTTGATAGGCCCAATGATCCAAGCATTCACTTCTGCAATGGCGCCGATGACCAAGAGGATGGCCATGATAGGCAGGATCCATTCGAGGTTATAGACGCTAAAAAACCGGTGGAAAGCCTCGATAAGCCCGGAGACAAGACTGATCTCGGTTTTAGGGATGACTACTGCAATTGCCAGCGATCCCAGCATGAACAGAAGGAAAGTGATCCCCGCAGCTAAAATGATCGCTCGGGGATAGTTTTTTTGAGGGTTGATCACATTTCCCGCATGGGCGGCTGTGACTTCGAGACCGGCAAACGCCAGGAACATGCCGGCTAAAAAGACGAGGTTGTTGATGTTGTCAGGCCGTGGAAAAATCGAGGCAACGTCAAAAGAGATTTGGGCCGGATGTCCTCCCATAATCCAGGAAATCCCCAAGGTGATAATAAAGAGGCCGGGGAGGATCGTGCCGATGATCACTCCTAAGGTAGAAAACCAACTGGAGGTCTTAATGCCGAGATAATTGAGAAGGGTCATTCCCCAATAGGAGACAAGGACCACCGCAAGGACATAGTATTTGTTGGAGCCCAGGTCCGGGTTGATCACATAAGCGAGCGTTGTGGCTACGAACGATAAAATGACAGGATACCAGGAGAGGTTATGGGCCCATTGGACCCAAACGGCAAAAAATCCCCAACGGTCGCCGAGTGCTTCCCTCACCCAGATGTAAATCCCTCCTGTTTTGGGCCAGCCTGTTGCCAGCTCAGCGGAGATGAGAGCGCAAGGCACTAAAAATAAGAGAGCCACCAGTAAAAAGTAGAAAACAGATCCTAGGCCGTACTCGGCGACAAGAGGAAGATTGCGGAGGCTTGCCATGACTGAAACGTTCAGCATGGCTAAAACAAAAATGCTCAAAACACGACGGGATTTTTTAGAGTCCAACATGATTTATCCTTTGATCAAGGATAATCTAAGACCCTATTTAGATAAATATTGTTGATTTTGAGAGAGCCAGTCGATGATATTCTGGGCATCGTAGATCGCGTTTCCATTCACGACCAGACAAGGGACGATCAGATAGCCGCCATATTTAACTAATTCGTCTTTGGCCTCTTGATCTCCCAAAACGTTTTTTAGGGGAATCGTCAAAGAATGTTGTTGGAGATAGGCCAGGACTTTTTTAGAGTAGGGACAGCGAGGAGAATAATAGAGGGCGACATTGTAGGTTTGCTGATCTTCAGCTCCATTAACTTTCGGGAGGACAAAGCTTGTGGATAAAAGAAGAAAGGCTAAAAAGTACTTCATATTTTTGGAATACCATGGATTCAGCATTAAAAACAATTCTATCCTAAGTATCTAAAATGTAATAACATAAAATTTATTTAAAAAAATAATTTACATTATTTTTAAGATGGGTATTTTAGCATTTGCATTCATAGATAAAAGGATGCATCTCCCCTAGGAAAGAAAATGGCGACCAAAATACAAATTAAACCGATAAAGAATAATCCCTTGTTTGCGAAACTCAAGGCTAAGAAGAAGAGTCTAAAGTTGCGTAGAAAGCCTAATAATAACTCAGTTAATAATTAAATTGATTTTTTAATAAATTAGTTTAATAATAAAAATAGGGTATTACCCTAAACAAAGAGGAAATTATGGCTAAGAAAAAAGCAAAGAAGAAAAAGAAAGCTACACGTCGTTACCGTGCAAAATCTCGCTGGTCTTGGTAATTTAAAGTCAAAGAGGAGGTTATTCCTCCTCTTTGAATTCTAAAATCTAGAGCTGCTCATCTTTCCATTCAAAACTAAGTCAAACGATCTAAGTCGAATAACGCTCAAGAGTGTGGATGGGCCGTGTCTCTTTTTTGTACGCTACGCGAGGCGGGGAATAACCCTTATCATAGAGGGGTATCTTACAATAAACGACTGCAGCTCTAGCATTTTGCGATCCGGAAAGATAAAGAGGTGAAGAAGAAACCTTTCTTAGTAGGGGTTTGGCAACTTTTTCTACAGCAGCATTCATTGAAGGAGCGGGGGCTTCTGGATAACTCTTTGAAAAGGAAATGCTTGCGTCTATTTTTTTTGTCATGTTAGGCTCATTTTTTTAAGTCATACTAGAATCTGTGAGAATATTTGAAAACTTTCTTTTTGTAAGGGCTCATGTCACAACCACAGCTAAGTTAATTTTTTAACTATCCCTAACTATTTTTTTCTTTTTTAAGAAAATTAAAAACTTAAAATAAAACATTTGCATATAAAATAATTATTTATTATATGTTGAATTGTAGGGAGTATAAACCGTGTTTATAGAATCCGAGCCGGATAATATAAACTTAAAATCCTACAGGCCAACAAGGAGATGATTATGGCTAAGAAATCACGTAAAGCTGCTCGAAGAACCTCTAAAAAAAGAAAAACGAAACGTGCTCGTGCACGTCGTTCAAGAAAAGCTGCTCGATAAGACAGCTTTCTAAATCGAGCAAGCTTTAGGCTTGCTCGATTCTTTTCTCAAACTTTCCCTTCATTATTATTTGTTCTAAAGGTTTACGAGAGCTAGGCTTTTCTCTGTTTTGAAGTTCTGCAGAGAGCTTTTCTTTGGGAGCCCGTTTTCCAATAGCGACCATCGCTTCCACGGTATAATCATCGGGGATCTGAAGAGAGATTCGAGCTTTCTCATAATCAAAGCCTTCCATTCCGTGAACGACATAGCCGCGAGCCGTGCCTTCCAGAGCTAGAGCCATCCAGGCGGCACCCGTATCAAAACTATGAGTACGGGCGGGTTTCCCGTTATGATAAAAGGTATTTTTGGAGACGACAACCACTAAAGCGGCTGCGTTGACGGTCCATGACTGGTTAAAAGGGACTAGCAAGTCGAAGAGAAGCTTCCATTCGGAAGTATCCCGCTCTGCATAAATGAAAATCCACGGCTGATTATTAGAGCTCGAAGGGGCCCATCTGGCGGCTTCAAACAGCGACATCAATTCTTGCGGCTCTAGTCTTTCGCCTGTCATAGAACGAGGCGACCATCGATTCAGGATCATCGATGAGATGGGATAGGTAGCTTGTCTTATTTCATCCATAATTACCTCTATTTAATAGCATGTATGGTAATATTAGAATATGCGTCAATGTATTCTTCATATTATCCGCCATGGGCAAACGGATTGGAATGCTGAAAAGCGGCTCCAGGGCCATATTGACATCCCTTTGAACGAAAGGGGGAAAGCCGAAGCCGAGATTATTGCGGAAGAGTTTAAAAACCATGCGCTCGGTGCGATTTATTCTTCGCCTTTGCAAAGAGCCCATACCACAGCGCAGATCATCAACCGCCATCATGCGCACGACATCAAGACCCATGATGCCTTAAAAGAGGCGACCTATGGGCCGTATGAAGGATGGACAGTGGAAGAGTATCATGCTAAAGGAGGAGAGACCTTAGCTTCTCTAAAGCTTCGACCCTTGCGCGAAAGGCTCCATTTTAAGATCGCTGCTGAAGCTGAAAGCTACTATGAAGTTTATCAACGCGTCAAACCGCTTCTGGATCAGATCATAGACATCCATCTAGGAGAAGAAGTCTTGATCGTGTCTCATGGAAGGCTGATGGGCGCCCTTATTGCGATGGTCGCGGGAGATGATATCCACGACATTCAAATCGAAAATATTGGCCGTCTGACATTAGCCGGAAACAAGTCAGGCCTTGTGATGCAAGGCCATAAAAGAATAATGATTAAGAGAGCGTCATGAAAATCGCTATCATCGGTTGCGGAGTTATCGGAAGCGCGCTCGCGCGTCACTTTGCTCAAAGACACCAGGTCTTGCTATGCGACCATACCTATGAAAAAAGCCGGCAACTTGCCCATGAAATCCAGGCACAGGCCTATGAACATCCGATGAGAGCGATTGAGCAGGCTGAAATGGTTGTGTTAGCTTTTAAACCCAAAGACTTGGCAAATTTTGCAGCAGAAATGGCTCCTATCTTTCAATCGCATCATCTGCTGGTCAGCGTCTTAGCGGGAACCCCCGTGGCTCTTTTGCAGCGTTATTTTCCTTCGCCTTTGATTATCAGGGCCATGCCGAACCTGCCGATGATTTGCGGAGAAGGCATCATCGGTTTTGTGGAAACTGCAGAGCTAACTCCTGCCATAAGAAAAAGAGTCGAAGACGTTTTTCAGGGCTTGGGCCTTCTGCCTTGGCTCTCTGAAGAGCATCTCGAAGCGCTCTCCGCCATTGCTGGGTCAGGTCCTGCCTTTGTCTTTGTCCTCATCGAAGCCATGATAGCCAGCGGGATCATGCTAGGCTTCAGTCAAGAACAAGCCCGTGATTTTGTCTTGAAAACCATCGAAGGCTCTGTGGCTCTTTTAAAAGCCACAGGAAAGTCCCCTTTAGATCTCAAAATAAATGTCGCCTCGCCAGGAGGCACGACGATGGCAGGGCTGAAGGTCCTCGATGAACAGGATATTCAAGGCATCATCCAGAAAACCTACCAGGCGACTTATCTGAGGGCTCAAGAGCTTCAAAAGTAGTATTCCTCTTTTGTAAATAATTTATTTTAATTATAATACAATTAAAAGAGGATAGAATGTATAAGCTTCATATTCAAAATGAAAAAGTTCGTGCTAATATTGCTTTAATTATTGAAACAATCCGACATTTGAAGCAAGGCCAAGGACGGGAGCTCCACGTGTTAAGTTTATCGTTTGCTCTAAATCCTCGGACAGGGCTGCTTCAGATCGAACCTTTAGAGCGGAAACTCATCGACATTCATCTGGACGTCCATCAACGAGAAGTGTGCGTCGTTGAAAGGGGGACGGAGCACCTGTTCGATCTCCAAGAAATCGATCCCCAAGCGCAGCAAGTCCTATCCGAAACTTGCCACTATTTAAAATTAGCACTGGGTCATCTCCGAGATATTCACGAAATTGTTTATATCCAGCTCGATCCTTCGATGGATGAAATCAAAGGAAAGAGCCTTATTCATGAAGCTTGGCATGGCTTAGAACGGAAAGATGCTGAGCTCATCCTCTTGAATACGATGCCGGGGACTTATTTATTCCGTAAAGATAGGTTTGCAGGAGTCATGGAAGAAATCTTATCCGCTGTCAAAAAATCCCGCATCTTTTGCTTGACTTTGACCTATTTGGATCCCGAAGGGCAAGTGCGAGATAAAACGATTGTCACCTGGAAAGACCACTGGCTTTTTTATGACGACGATCCAACTTTATCAGGGAATTACTTTCAGTCCCTTGAAGATCTTTTATTTTCCATGGGCAGCATATTGAAAAGACCGCTGCCAGCAGTGAAGATTAAAACCACTAAAACTTTTATGTAATAAAGATGTAGTTGATACATGAGCATAAGAACTTTATAATGAAAAAATAGAGGGTCAGATGCATCAAGCGATTCCTAGAATTAAAATTCCAAAAAACTGGATTGAAAGCTTTTGTAAAGCTCATCATATAGTTAAATTAGCACTTTTTGGTTCCGTATTATCTGATCATTTCTCAACTGCAAGCGATGTTGATATTCTAGTGGAATTTGACCCACAGCATGTTCCTGGCCTTTTCAGCTTTGTCGAGATGAAGGAGGAACTTTCGCGTAACATCGGGCGAGAGGTGGATCTTAGGACCCCCGAGGATATAAGTAAACTTTTTCGAAATGAAATAATCGAACAATCGTATCTAATATATGGACAAGAAGGATTTAAATCGGCTTAGCCATATGCTGGATGCGGCAAAAGCCATTAACCAGCATATTGCTCATAAGAACCTCTCTGATTTAGAGCAGAATAGGTTGCTGCTGGGTGGAATCATTCGAGAGTTGCTCTTGATAGGAGAAGCCGCTAACGCGGTATCTTCACAGGCTAAAGCTATACTTCCTGATATTCCTTGGAGAGAGATAATTGGTATGCGCAACCAATTAATCCATGGATATTTTGATATCAGTTATCGCATTATCTGGAGTACTATCAAGAATGATATCCCCAGTTTAATCATTCAATTAGAGAAAGCTCTTAGTTCCTTTTATTAAAAGATCCTTGCTGTTTGAAAAGACCGCTTCCTGCCGTGAAGATGGAGGCGCGGCGAGCTTCTTGAAATCGTTAAACTTTCGTCGGTTCTGCGCCGGAGAGAAACCCTGCTCGGTTCTATTTTGGTCGCTTCGACTTTTGCCGGTTGCATAAAGGCGGGTAAGAGTTTGATGAACGAAAATCCACCCTCCCGATTTTCTACATAGCCTCGATTAGCCATATATCCGGCGACCGCTAAAATGGTTATAACAATCATGAGTCCGATGGTCAGGCTTAAAGGAAATGTCATCAAAAATCCAATACAGCCAAGGGCACCGACCAAAGCTGCAGCCATTCCAATCACATGAAGGATCCTTTTTTTAGATCCGTAAGAGCGCATAGATTGTAGGAGCTGAGTTGCTTCGACAGTAGCTTCGAGGTCACCTTTGTAAACTTTTTTCAACAAGAGGTTGAGATAATCTTTTCCGCCCTT
Source organism: Verrucomicrobiota bacterium (assembly GCA_018239715.1). Lineage (GTDB taxonomy): Bacteria > Chlamydiota > Chlamydiia > Chlamydiales > Rhabdochlamydiaceae > PALSA-1444. The sequence continues at coordinate 28,113 of JAFEGW010000014.1, read as the reverse complement.
ATCACTGATTTCTTGAAAAAGCCATACAGGCATGGCCCGCTCTAAAGATGATCCCGAGAGATTTTTAATTTCTTCTAAACTGTCGCGGATTTTTTTTCCTGTCCAGAGAGAGAGGAGCTCTTGCGCTTCGATGAATTTATTGGCGCTCAAGAGGTTTGCTAGATATTCTTTTCCACCGCGCTCGATCAGGGTTTGTAAAAAATCTGCAGGTAAGCTCTGTTTAAAGGTGGCCCTATCATAGTCCCTAACCATCTCTTGCAAAGTTGTACGTATTTTTGTCTCTTTCCAGGCATTTCGTTCAAAAATGGAGAGAAAAATTTGCTGCCGAATCAGAGAGACGGCTTCTTTGCCAAATTTAAAACCGCTTGCTGCAAAGCCCACATAGGCTAAGATAGCGGGGAGAGGAATCCCGTCCAATGTCTTACGAGCTAGATTTGCCAGAAGGTGCGTGTGGAGTTTGAAAATTTGAATGGCTCGGTTAACCGTGTTGGGGACAGCAGCCGCATAGTAAGTATAATAGGAGGCACTTCCGATGGTCGCCAACGACGATTCCGCCGCACTGACTCCATCGCGCTCACCGAAAGCTTGGACAAGCCCTAGAGCTGCAGTTCTAAAGCCTAACCAAATATCGTCGACATATTTAATTATACTAACCATAAAATCCTCACTAATATTATATTAAAAAATATAATGTAATACAACTAAATAATAGATAAAGGCTTATGTAAAATAATTTTTACTATCAAATAAAAATATTTATTTTGCAGGAAATTTTTGACGGATATGCAAGACCAGGAGAAGAAGAACTCCTAAAGAAATAAGACTCAAGAGGCCGGGGGGCATAAACTTCATGGTGGTCAAGAATCGATAAGTGAAAAAAGCATCCAAAAGCAGAGTTAAAATCAGGGCAAAATAAGTCCCTTTTACGTATAAACTTTTTTTGAACATGCATCCGGCTGCGATGAGAAGGAGAATGCCAAAAATACCCCCTGAGATTAACGAAGCAGTGCTCCCTTGGGCATGCCCGATAAGGCCGCCCACGAGCATCAAAAGTCCATATAAACCGACGATGTAACGCATATCTTTAAAGGGGTACTATAAATTGACTTTTGGCTAAAAAACAAGTAGAATATTGGGACCATGTTTGGCTTTGCAAAAAAGATCTATGAATGGGCTTCCCGGAAGGCGAATTCACCTTTTGCCCCGCTTTGGCTGGGGGTTCTTTTCTTCTTAGAGCTTGTTTTTATCCTTCCCATGGACGCTATTTTGCTCCTTTTTTGCCTAGAAAATCCTAAGCGCCGGTATCTTTACGCTTTGGTCGCTACGGTGGGCTCTATTTCCTGCGCTGTCGTCGGTTATTTTCTAGGAAAGGCTGCCTGGGACTTCCTAAGTCCTTATGTCTTAGACCGTATGATATCGACGAGTTTTTTTGAGCGGATCTGCAACCATTATTTGTCGCATCAGCATCCGGCGGTCTTTGTAGGGTCTTTGTTGCCGATTCCATTCAAGGCAGTGACCCTTTCTGCAGGAGTCTGTAAACTGGCCCTTTTGCCCTTCCTGGGAATGGTCCTGCTAGCCCGCTCGGCCCGTTTTTTCCTGATCGCCAAAGTCGTCCAACGGTGGGGAGTTCAAATTAAGTCCTTCGTAGACAAGCACTTCCATCGCTTTATTGTCGCCGTAGGAGCTAAAATCGCCCTTGCTTTAACGTTCTTTTGGGCCCTGAGTTAACTGTGATTCTCGACCCTGATCAAATCCCTCTTGCAGCCCAGCTCCTTCTCCAAGGAGAGCTTGTGGCTTTTCCCACCGAGACAGTTTACGGTCTAGGGGCACCTATTTTCCATCCGGAGACTATCTCGAAGATCTATACTGCCAAAGGCCGTCCTTCCGATAACCCCCTCATTGCCCACGTTGCTTCGCTTGCTCAAGTGGAGCAAATAGCTCGGGATATCCCACCAGAATTTTATCTTTTGGCGAAGGCGTTTTTCCCAGGCCCTTTGACGATTGTCTTAAAAAAGCACCCTAGCGTTCCCTCCATTGTGTCCGGTGGGCTGGACACCATCGCAGTGCGGATGCCCAGCCATCCTGTCGCATTAGCCTTGATTGTGGCCGTCGGCCAGCCTTTGGTGGCCCCTTCGGCCAATCTCTCAGGCAAGCCTAGCAGTACCACAGCTGAGCATGTCATAGCGGATTTTGAGGGGAAAATTGGAGCTGTGATCGAGGGAGGAGAAACAAAGTACGGGATGGAGTCAACGGTGATCAGCTTAGTTGCCAAGGTGCCCCGTTTGCTCAGGCTCGGAGCATTATCCCCCCAAGAGATTGAGAAAGTGCTAGGCCGGGAACTTCAAGAAGCTTCTAGGGAAGATAAACTGTCTTCGCCTGGAACTCGCTACCGCCATTATGCGCCTTCTGCGCGCGTGAAACTTTTTACCAGTCCCAGCGAGCTCGATCTTTACTTAAAAACAACTACCGTTCAGCCACGTCAGATTCTGACAAAAGTCAAGGGGGCAAGTTTGTATGCTTTGCTGCGCCAGGCCGATGTTGAAAAAAAGGATGAAATCTTAATCCTTTGCGATGCGGAGATGTTACAAGATCGAGCTTTAATGGACCGGCTTCAAAAAGCCTCTCAATGAAGACGAGCTCCATTAGGGGCTGCTTTCCCAGGGCCGACTAAAACGACTCCGGAGCTGTCGGAGACTCCCAATGTCAATACTTCCGAACGAAACGGCCCAATTTGCTTAGGCGGGAAATTCACCACCGCCAGAACTTGCTTGCCGATGAGATCGTCCTTTTGGGGATAATGCACAGTGATTTGAGCCGAAGACTTTTTCAGTCCGATTTCGGGTCCAAAGTCAATCACGAGTTTATAGGCTGGTTTGCGAGCTTCGGGAAAATTCTCTATCTGAACAATAGTTCCCACACGGATATCAACTTTAACAAAGTCATCATAAGTGATGTTCGTTGGTGTCTCCATTAAATTTGCACTCCAATTAACAGTTTCGGTTGGTGGATTTTAAAGCCCCTTTGACTTGAATTGTCAGGGAGGGGGAAGTCTTGTTCATCTTTGACAGCCCACTGGGCGATCTCAGGGGGTAGGTGAGAGATGACAGAAGCCCATTTGTCTATTTGTGAGTTATAAGAATGTCTCCAGGCACTTTTGACGGTATCAGCTGTGAAGAAAGGCTGGACATCCTTCGTTTGTAAGTTGAAGGCAAACGATCTTCTCTTATAAGGATGTCCCCGATCAAGAAAGACGAAATAAATATAACCTCGGACAAAGCGGTAGAAGAAGAAGAGAGAAGGTTTACCGGGGTCGCAGAACATTTCATAGTAGCGTTTCTTTTGATCGGTCAAGAGCTCTGCCATGATGGGGGGATAATTCTCTGGAAAAGCGGTCAGGGATTTTGCTTCGTTATACACTTCGTTATACACTTCGTTATAAAGACACTCGAAATCTTTTATGGCTAACTCAAACAGGTATGCGATTTTTGGAATGCAGCTTTCCATACTGAGACGAACGCTTTCGGGCCAGGTTTCATTCTCGTCGGGAAAGGACCAGGTAAAACAGGGGATAAGGTTGTCAAATTTCTCTTGCAGCTCTGTAAAGCAAGCATGTATTTGTAGCGGTAGATTAACAGAAGCCATAAGTCAAACTCCTGAGTAAAACTTCAAGTTTTGCTCGTAATAAGGGAGGAGCTCGGGAGAATTAATGGTGATCCATTTTTTGAGGCTGTTTGTCAGCTTACCTATCCGTTGCTGATATTCCGAAGGCGTAAGTCGGCGAGGGTCTAATCTCATTCTTCCGATATCGAATTGGATGACCTGGTTCTCAATGAGCCCGAAGTTCTTTTTCATGATCGGATCATGGTCTGCCACACCTTTCTTAACAAAGCAGTCCACCAGACAGAAAAGCGAAGAGATCACTTTTTTGACCCCTTCGATATCGTTTTGCTGTAGCATGCTCTGCAGTTGGGGATAAAAAAGATCAGCTTTCTTTTGAAGCGAGAAGCAGGCGTTATCGAGAGAGAGCGTATGCTTTTTTCCTTTCTTATCGATCAGCACGATGTTTTTATTCAGGTGATGCGTTCGATTGAGATGAACATAGAGGAGTCCTGTTTGCTCTTTAAACTCGGTAAAAGCGATTTTCTGTGCTTGATAGGTTCTGCGTAGCTTCTCTTGCAAAGCAAGAAACTCTTTGTAGTAGGGATTAAAGGAGAAAGGGATATAAGCGAGCCAGGTCTGGGGATGCAATTTGCCTTGTTTTAAGAATTTCAGTACATATTTTTGGTCTTCTGAAACAAAGACGTACGATTGAGATCCTTTGTCTAGGTAAGTGAACTTCTGGCTTAAAATCTCGGTAATGGGTTGCTTTTCACGAGGAGAAAGAGGGGGGATTTCCCATTCAGGGTTCGAGGAGTAGGTAGTAATTTTCGAAGGAGCAAATCGAACGCTTTTGGGGTGGAAATAACGATCCAGTCCCACAAAAATCATTCCGAAAAGTACTATTGCAAAACAAATTTTTTTAAACACCTTAAAGAGAATAATGGTTCCTAGAATAAATGAAAACCGAGATGCAAAACAGCAAAGCTATTGCAAAAATTTATGATAATGGCAATTAAATGGGGGGATATTATGATAGAGCTCTTAAATAGGAGTTTATTATGGCTATTCAAGGAATGCCTGCTGTTCGAGTTTCTCGCCCGATCAGTGATCCCAACTATGGTCGCGAAGAATATATTGAAGATTGCGTACGAAGAATCCTGAAAGGAGAAAATGTTCTCGTTGCTTTTGGATGCATGGTTGGACCTGAATCGCTCATTCCTGTTTTACGTACTAAGTATAGCGGATTTTTTCCTGGATTTACTGGAGCTTTGGAAGAAATTGTTAGTCATGTTGAAAAGGCGGGGGAAAAAGTGTTCGCAAAGCCGTTCCATGGAAGCAATTCCCATGCACTTGGTCTTTTAGATTCCGGTCCAGACGGGTATTTTGTTTCACTCGCTAACGATCTTAAAGCGTAAAACTCGCTTTCTGGGTGCTGTGCTAGACAAGGACATCACTTTTCCAGGGGCTCAGCCATGAGCCCGGAGCTTCCCACGACCAACCAATATTCTCCTTGGATATTGAGGGGGAGATAAGCGGACTCTAAGGCAGCAGTTTTAAGGCCGGGGATCCGCCATTTGCCCAGATACAGATTTTCCCAGAGATGTTGAAAAAAAACCGCCGAGAAGGGGAGTGCCAAGGCAGCATGCGGAAGCCGATTATGCCGCTGGGCTGTCTTGTAGCCGTTATAGAGAGTCTCTAAATGGCACAGGTTGGAAAATCCCAGCAGCCGAAACGGCCATTCGATGGTGACCACTTCAGCGCGGAGTCCCACGAGATCGCCATACACATACTCGCGGCAGATTTCTTTACCTTGGAGATCTTGCACAATGACTTCATGGCTTTCAAACCAAGCTCCGTCAATATTTAACTGCGAAGGATTTTTCCAAGTGATCCACTCGCAGCGGGTCTGCCCCGTCAAAATGACTTTGGCGACTTTTTTATTTTCCGCCAGGTTAAATACCGCACAAGCAATCGCTGCGAAGGCTCCTATCGTATAAAGGCAGCCCCAGCCTGCTATCGAATAAAAAGAAAACGTATAAGGCCTCGTGAAACGGAGATAGATCGAAACGGCAACCATCGCTGCAAGGACGGCAAACGGCTTCCAAAAAAACTCCGCAGGAAGCAGAAAAAATAAGATGAGAGCAAACGTGCCAAGGACGATATCAACGGATCGAGATGTGGCAGATTTTTTGGGCTGGCAAGCCAAGATGTAAGACCTGAGAGCCAGAAGAAAAAAAAACCAGCTAAGCACGCTTAATCCACGTGGACGAGTTTAAGGCCGATAATGCCGATGATGATCAGCGTAATGGAGAGGAGCCGGACGATGTGGGATGAATCTCCAAAGAAAATAATCCCCGTCACGACGGTGCCCGCAGCCCCGATCCCTGCCCAAACGGCGTAAGCTGTTCCGATCGGAATAGTCTTCATGGCTTGCGAAACCGAGAAAAAACTGAGCACAATGAAAATCACCGTGATAATGCTGGGGACAATTTTGGTAAATCCTTGGCTATATTTCAGCGAGATAGTGAAGCAAATCTCAAAAAAACCGGCGAGTAAGAGAAAAATCCATGCTAATGACATGTTTCAACTTATACTTAAATGAGCAATATCATTCCAGCGGATGATGACACGATTGATATGTTCATAGCCTAAAACGGAGATGGAGGCTGAGTTTAAATAAAAAGCTTTACCCCATGTCGGAGAGACGCCTATCCACTGGGTGGCAAACACCCTCAAGAAATGAGCGCTCGAAAAAATACCAACCTTGCCTTCCAAGGAATGAACTTGATGCAAAAAGTGATGGGCTCGCTTTGCCACCTGCTCGGGAGATTCTCCGCCAGGGGCTCCATGATCAAAGAGGCTCCATTCGGGGTTCTTCTCGAGAATTTGCTCTGTTGTAAGCCCTTCGTACTCTCCGTAATTCCACTCTCGAAGATCGGGGATGATCGTCGGATTAAGCTCACAAAGGTGGCAGGTCTCTAAAGCTCTTTTTAAGGGGCTACAAAAGACTTTGGAAAATTTTTCTTTTTTAAGTTGCTCTTTTAATTGGAGGCTCTCTGTTTTGCCCAGCTCTGTGAGAGGCAAATCGGTCGTTCCTGTGTGCCGTCCTGTCTGCGACCATTCTGTCGCCCCGTGACGGATGAGGTAGAGTTCAAGGGAGGTAGTTTTGAGCGACACGTCTGAACTCCTTGATTTGCTTGGATTCCCAGGCGGCAGATTTTTTCAGCTCGGATTTTAAGATACGGGCCACTGCAGGTGCAGCAGTAAGAGCTGATTTCGCATCGAGAAATAATGTTCGAGTGCGGCGTGCTAAGATATCTTCTACCGAGCGGGCCATTTCTTGCCTAACTGCCCAAACCACCTCCGCGGCGGTATAGGGTAGATGTTCTGCAATTGTTTGCCCCAGTTTTTTATTTTGGCGGATGAGCCGCTGGATCTGGGCAGCGTCTGAGCCGTAAAAGCTCCAATGGTCAGCGGGATCTACCCCCTTCTGGTATCCATGTAGGTGAAGATTGGCCGTCACGCAAGTCCGGGAAGGAAGATGTCCGACAGCAATCGATTTGTTAATCACATCTTCAGCCATTTTGCGGTAGGTCGTCCATTTGCCTCCGGCGATGGTGACGAGCCCTGACTTTGAAACCGAGATGACATGATCGCGCGACAAAGCAGCGGTTGTCTTGCCAGGAGCACGGACGAGGGGCCTTAGGCCTGTGGAAATGCTTAAAATATCTTCCCGCGTAGGATCTTTTTCTAAGTAGCGGGCGGCATGTTTTAATAAGAAATCGATCTCTGTTTTAAGGGGAGCAGGTTCTAGAGATGCTTTTTTGACAGGAGTATCTGTCGTTCCGACCAGCAGCCTACCATGCCAAGGGACTAAGAAAATCACCCTTTTATCCTCAGTATGAGGAACTAAGATGGCGGTCTTGCTCGGCATAAACGAGGCCGGAAGAACGAGATGGACGCCTTGGCTGGGCTCCATCATCCGCTCGGCTTTTTTATAATCGATCTTGCGTAGCTGATCCGTAAAGATCCCGGTGGCATTGATCACGACTTTAGCGTGGAGATGATAGTGAGCTCCGGATTCGAGATCGGTCGCCCGGACGCCAACGATTTTTTCTTTTTTCTTCAGGAAGGAGGTGACTTGCATGTAATTGAGCACAGTCGCTCCCTGATCGACAGCGGTTTGAGCGAGCGTAATGGCAAGCCGTGCATCGTCAAATTGCCCATCGTAGTAGAGAGAGCCGCCGCGGAGTCCCTCCCGTTCAATGTTGGGGATCGCTAAGAGCGTTTGCTTGCGGGAAAGATGCCGCGAGGATTCAATGCCGAGCTCGCCGGCTAAAAGATCGTAGACTTTAAGGCCGATCCCGTAAAAAGGGCCTTCCCACCAATGGTATAAAGGAACCAAGAAGGGGAGAGGGTGAACAAGGTGAGGGGCGTTTTGGGTGAGCAGGCCGCGCTCTCTTAATGCCTCGGTGACAAGGCCAATATTGCCTTGCTGCAGATAGCGTAGTCCGCCGTGGATAAGTTTGGTGCTGCGGCTGGAAGTAGCCTTGGCAAAATCATCCTGCTCCAGTAGGAGTGTTTTATAGCCGCGCGCAGCGGCATCGACCGCAGCGCCGAGGCCCGTGGCCCCGCCTCCGACAATGATGATGTCCCACTCGCGATCGAGGGTTTTAATCATTTCCTCCCGATTCACCGCTCCTCCCAAGTTTGTGCGCAATCGATCGCTTTTTCCCATTTACGGCGGAGTATCTGCACCTTGTCGTGCGGCATACTCGGCTGAAAGCGCCGGTCTTCTTTCCAATGCAATGAAAGCTCTTTTTTATCTTTCCAGAAGCCGATGGCGAGGCCTGCTAGAAAAGCGACGCCATAAGCTGTGAGTTCGGTAATTTGGGGTCGGATGACGGGAACGCCCATGAGATCGGCTTGGAATTGCATCAAAAGGTTATTTTCGACGGCGCCGCCGTCGACCCGGATTTCCGCAATGGAAATGGCGGCATCGGCTTCCATTGCTTTTAGAACATCCATCACTTGATAGGCAATGCTATCTAAAGCGCTGCGTGCTAGATGGGCGGCTGTAGTGCCTCGAGTAAGCCCGACGATAGCACCGCGGGCATAAGGATCCCAGTAAGGAGCTCCAAGCCCTGTAAAGGCTGGCACAAAATAGACGCCTCCGCTATCGGGAACCGAGGAGGCGAGCTTTTCGACTTCTGCCGAGGTCTTGATCAATCCCATGTTGTCTCGCAGCCATTGGACTACAGCGCCGCCGATAAACACGCTTCCTTCCAGGGCATAAGCGACTTCGTCTTGGATTTGATAAGCAATGGTTGTCAGAAGATTGTTTTTGGAAATGACGGGCTGTTTGCCGGTGTTCATCAGGAGAAAGCAACCCGTCCCGTATGTCGTTTTGACCATGCCCGTCGAAAAGCAATCTTGGCCGATGAGGGCGGCTTGCTGATCGCCGGCAATGCCGCTGATCGGAATCGAGGCGGACAAAACAGGCGTGGAGGTCTTTCCATAAATTTCGCTAGAAGAGTGAACTTCAGGTAGCATCTCGCGAGGAATATTGAGAATTTTAAGCAGCTCTTCATCCCACTCCAGCGTATGGATATTGAATAAAAGCGTGCGAGAAGCATTCGTCACATCCGTGATATGGCAGGCGCCGCCTGTGAGTTTCCAGACGAGCCAAGAGTCGACCGTGCCAAAAGCTAGGTCGCCTTTTTTAGCTCTTTCCAGAGCGCCGGGGATCTGTTTTAAGATCCAAAACAGCTTGGTTCCCGAAAAATAAGGATCTAAAAGCAGCCCTGTTTTTTGTCGAAATAAAGGCTCGAGGCCGCGGCTTTTTAATTCTTGGCAAATTTCCGTCGTACGCCTGTCTTGCCAGACAATCGCATTCATCAGAGGCTTGCCGGTTTTTCGGTCCCAGACAAGGGTCGTCTCGCGTTGATTGGTGATGCCGATGGTAGCGATTTGATCGGGAGTAATTTGGGCTTTAGCGAGGACTTCGCTCATGCACGAAGCTTGCGAGGACCAGATTTCTTGGGGATCGTGCTCCACCCAACCGGGAGAGGGGAAGATCTGCTTAAACTCCTTTTGAGCGGTGGCATGAATAGTGCCTTCCTGCGAGATTAAAACAGCCCTGGAACTCGTGGTCCCTTGGTCGAGCGCTAAAATGTACTTCATATTTTTAAATTGGGCATTTATAGTTTTGTTTTCAAGAGGAGAAGTTCAATGAGTATTTTTTGGGGTGAACTTATAGGCACCATGATCTTAGTGTTGCTCGGCAATGGGGTTGTCGCCAATGTTTTGCTGACAAGAACGAAAGGGCATAATAGCGGATGGATTGTCATCAGCGCCGGGTGGGGATTTGCGGTGGCGATGGCCGTTTATATCACCGGCTGGGCAAGCGGCGGCCATTATAATCCTGCCGTCACGTTAGGTTTTTGTATCGCCAAGAAAACAGCTTGGGACCTCATCCCCTTATATCTTTCGGGACAGTTTATCGGTGCTCTTCTAGGGGCTGTTTTGGTTTGGTTTTCGTATTTTCCTCATTGGCAAAAAACGCCCGATCCTCAAATGAAGCTCCTCAGTTTTGCCACGCAGCCTGCAATTCGCAATTATACCTGGAATTTCGTCTGCGAACTGATCGGGACCTTTGTGCTACTGCTCGGAGTCCTCGGGATTTTTGATATGCATAATGGGATCGCCAGCGGAATGGGGCCGTATGCGGTGGGGATCTTGATTTTTGCGATCGGCCTTTCTCTCGGCGGGCCAACAGGCTATGCCATCAATCCTGTCCGTGATCTGGGGCCGCGCATTGCCTACGCGGTTCTTCCCATCAAAGGAAAAGGGTCAGCCGACTGGGCGTATTCTTGGATACCCATTGTGGCCCCCCTTTTGGGTGGTGCGCTGGGCGCATTGATCTATCTGCTGTATATTCAGCCGCTGAAAGCTTTTTTGTAAGTCTGATTTACCACTTACCGCCGAATCCGCCGCCGATAATGAAGCCGCTGAAATGATTGTCTATGCTCTGAATGGAGTCATGCATCTTGCCAAACTGGGTATAATAGTAATCCGTAAATACATCGATGAAATAGTTGGTGAAGAACGTATAGCGAAAACCTGTTTTGGTTGTTAGCCCCCATTGACTTTTGCGGATATGGTGTCGATCGACGAAATCGTAATTCTCAATCCGTAAAAAACTATAAGTGGGGCCGATTCCAAAATAAAAATCAAAACCTTTACCTAAATAGATTTGATATTCGATGCCTAGACTGATAGGGACTAAGTTCAGTCGTGTGTAATAACCAGCGCCGAGGGTTTCACCTGTCTTAAAGGTCCATCCTACATTTCCCCATAGTAATAACTGATCGCATGAAAGCCAGAAATCTTTTAGCAGGCTATAAGAGCCTTCGAGTTCTATCGTGGGAAGCCCCGAGCCATAAATATCGCGCAATTGCTTCTTTAAAGGAATGAAGGCTGCACCCCGAAGCTCCAGACTCCAGTGGGTGGGATTACAAATGTTCTCGTCACAAGTCTGTTTAGGAGGTGTCTTTTTGGACGGAGGAGTGCATTTAGGTGTGGGCTTGCAATCCGCAGCGAATAGGCTAGAAATTGCAAACATGCCCGAAGCTAAAAAAATTACCGTTTTTCTCAAGGAAATCTCCTCCAGTAGTTAACTGCACATTATGAAAAGGTGAATTTTAAGGCAACTTCCATCAAAGTTTTTATTTTACTTATTTGGAAGGGTCAATAAAATAGCGAAGATGCTCAACCCATAAACAGAGGAAAATGATGTCCAGCAGAACATTGAGAAGCTTAGGCGCCTTTTTTGCTTTATCCTTTCTGCCCATGCTCTTAAGTGCTAATGATAAATCAAGAGATGGCGAGAAAAAGCGGTGTTCTAAAACGCATCGTTCGGACAGTTGCAATGAATACGATTTCGTGATCGTGGGAGCAGGTAATGCAGGTTGCGTCTTAGCTAACCGTTTGAGTGAAAATGGAAAATTTACGGTTTGTGTCCTTGAGGCAGGCCGCGATGATGCGCGTCTTCCTGAAATCCTCCCCATAGCCTCGCCGGCAAATATTCCTCAACCGGGGGATTTCCATTGGGGACAATACGTCCGCGGTACTCCAACCCTAACGGGAACTTTCATTGGCCCTCTCATTAGCAGGGGATTTGGAGCTTGGCACTTTTATGAAAGAGAAGATTACAACGGACCTGATCCTCTACGGAGTACTACGTATGCTAGACACTCAGGCTGGGGAGGCTGCACTTCGCACAATGTGAGCATCACAGTCCGAAATCCTCCTCAAAACTGGAATCAGTGGGCTGCCTTAGGTCTAAATGAATGGTCTTTTGACAATATCCAAAGTTTTTATAAGTTGGTAGAAAATCGCTCACAAATCTTTAGTGGATTCTTTACGCTTTATAATCCTGCTGTGCCGCTCGGACATATCGGTTCTTTTGACCCGGTATTTTACGGATTCAATGGAATGGTTCCTTTGATTTACCAAGCGCCTGCGTTATTTGATCCCACCAACTTTGTCCCAGGTATCCTTCAGAATATTGTCAATACAACGTTGGCCCCGTTTGCATATCCTACTTTTTTAGTCGATGCCGATTGGCCGACTGGAGCAGCTCAGGGTGGCTTGAGTTTATCTAACCTGACGCAAAGTCTTCAAGCACCTGGCAGTACCATTGTACCTCCGGGTCAATCCGTGGCTGTTGATATCAATAATGTCTATAATCCTTATCAGGATGGAGGATTTCAATATCCTCCTGAGTTCGCTAGTTTGGGGCTTACAGGTCTGACACCCACTCAAAGAGCTTCGGCTGCCAATACCTACTTATATGCGGCACAAAAAAGACCTAATTTGACCATCAAGTCTGAAGTGTTTGTGACAAAAGTGCTGATTTCAGAAAAGGGTAAAGAAGCCAAAGGGGTGGAGTATTTAGAAGGATGGAATATCTATCAAACAGGTCGAAATCCTGACGCCAATGCTGGCTACGGCGGATCGACGGGAGATGCAGCACTCAATAGTCAAAAGGCTAAGAAGAAAGGGACTCGTCGAGTGTATGCAAGGAAGGAAGTCATCGTGTGTGCAGGCGTCTTCAACTCTCCTCAGCTTCTGATGCTGTCAGGTATTGGAGATAAAGATGAACTCAAGAGTGTGGGAATTAAAACCAAAAAACATTTGCCGGGAGTTGGAAAACATCTAGTAGATAACCAAGAATTATTTCCTTTCTGGCAGATCATGACAGGGACAACAAATACTCAAAGTGTGGGGCTATTGACAGCGAAGTCGACCGTATCTCAACCGTATCCCAACTTCCAAATCTTGATTGGAAATACTGTCGGAATTACCTCGCTTGAGGCGACCGATCCCTTTGTGCAAAAGAATTGGGTGGGAACAAAAAATCTTCCTTCCATCCTACAATCTTATGTGAGGAATGATTTTAACAATATTTTGTTAGATCCTACCCAAGCTTGCGCCAATCCAGTGGTCCCTTGTACGCCGCCTTATTTCCAGCCTATCATCGTCGATCCTAACTCAATCATGAGCATGCTGATTGAGCAGGAAGAAAATAATCGGACGGAAGGTTATGTCAAACTGGTATCGGATGATCCTACAGTGCCGCCCAAGATCGTGTTTAACTATCTTCAAGATCCCCAGGATTTACAGGATTGGTTAGATATCATGAATAACACGGTGCTGCCAATGATGCTAGCGCTGCAACCGTCGGGTTACTTTCTAAATTTATTGTATCCCGCACCAGCAGACATTCTGGTTCCCGGGGTTACCAACTTTACATCGATGGCGGATGTGGATCAGGCTCGATTAACCTCATTTTTGAAGACCCATGTGGGAGGTCACCATGCCGGAGGAACTTGTAAGATGGGAATCTCGAGCGACCCACTAGCTGTTGTCGATCAGAAGGGACGCGTTTATGGAATCAAAGGCCTGCGAGTTTGCGATAACAGTATCATCCCTGTGACTGTCTATTGGCCCAATGGAACTCTGTATGTGATGGGTGAAAAAATCGCTGCAGACATACTTTCTGCACACTCAAAATAGTGGAATATTGAATTCAATCCCTCCTGCATGGAGGGATTTTTTTGTATTCAGGTTAAATCATTGCGACTTGTTCATCCTTACTTTGGCTATTGATAGGTGTCATTTTCAATAACTAATCTCTTCCATGGTTCATGTGTTAGAGAGTTGAAAAATAAGCCGGTAGGGGAGAAATGAATCTCATCTTCTTTTGCTTGGTGGGATGCTCAAAGCCTAAGATGTGCGCATGGAGGCAGAGCCTGCCGCGCCGCTGAGTCTGAGCTCCATATTTACAATCTCCGACAATAGGAAAACCCGCTTCTGAAGCATGGACGCGGATCTGATTTTTACGGCCTGTCTCTAGTTTGAACTTCACCAGAGAGATGTCTTTCTTTTCTTCGATCACTTCGTAATGGGTGATGGCAAGTTTAGGAGCATCCTCTTTTTTAATTTTAAAAGACGGCTTTAGAGGAGTTTTTGCATAGCGCCTTTGAGGTTCTTCATCGATGCTCTTCACATAGTAAAAATCATCTTCGATTAAATGGCTGCGCCAGGTCCCTTTTTTAGGGGAGGGAGTTCCTTCGACATAAGCGTAATAGACTCGTTCAATGGAGTGCTTTAAAAATTGCTCCTTAAGGTGGTCGCGGGCTTCAGGCGTGTAAGCGAAAATCATCACTCCGGAGGTATCGCGGTCTAGCCGGTGGACAGGATAGACCATCCGCCGCAGGCGTCTTTTTAAGATCGTATGGACAGTCCTTTCGGTTTCTGAGAGGCTGGCTACCGTTAATAAGCGATTCGGTTTTTCAATCACGACGAGGTCACGGTCTTCGTAGAGGATTTTGACTCCTGCATCTGAAAAAGAGACTTTGTGGCCGATGGTAACTTCTTGCCCGGGAAGAAGCTCTTGCATATAGGTGTCGACCCGGACATTATCCACAGAGACCCTGCCTTGCTCAACCCAAGACTTTAAAGTATTTTTTGAGCTATCGGGGCTGAGTTGTTGCAAAACGGTCAAAAGTGAAGTTTTTTCTTGAATTTTCGTTTTCATAGCCACCATTCTACCATATTTTGACATTATGAGCTTGATAGGTTTTCAAACCTGCGTTATATATTTCCTAAAATAGGAGTGTGATATGAATTCTACACGTGAAAAAGTCAGTTATTGCATTGGTCTCGAGACAGGTAAAAATTTAAAGCGACAGTTCAGCGATATGGACCAAGCCCTTCTCCAAAAAGGTTTTCAAGACGGGGTGACCGATGGAAATCCCCAATTATCCCCGGAAGAGATCCAATCGATCATGCAAGCCCTGCGCCAGCAAATCGAGCAGCAGCAAAAGATGTACTTAGCGAAAATGACCGAGCAAAACCGTCAAGAAGGAGAAGCCTTCTTAGAAGAGAACAAACAAAAAGACGGCGTCAAAGTCCTCAAGAGCGGACTCCAATACAAAGTTCTCCACAATGGCACAGGACCTAAACCGAGCATCACCGATGTCGTTTCCGTCCATTACCGTGGAAGCTTTATCAACGGCGCTATTTTTGATAGCAGTTACGAGAGAGGTAAGCCGCAAGTGTTCCCCGTGAACCGCGTCATTCCCGGCTGGTCCGAAGCGCTGCAGCATATGCAAGTCGGAGATCGATGGCAGATCGTGGTTCCTCATTACCTCGCTTATGGAGAAGCAGGTTTTGGCAACGAGATCGGCCCTTGCACGACGTTAGTGTTCGAAATGGAACTTCTCGGCATTAACTAATGTCCAAAAAGGTTCGCATCCAAGCTTCTTCACTGCGAGGAGTTCATAAAATTCCTCCCTCGAAGTCTCAAACGATGCGAGCCTTGAGTTTCGCGACTTTGGCCCAAGGTCGCAGTATCATCCGCAATTATCTACATTCTCCCGATACGGAGGCTATGATTAACGCCTGCCGTTTGCTTGGAGCTCAGATCAAAGTGATGCCCGAGATCCTCGAAGTTGAAGGAGGCCTGCGTCCAGCCGAAGATGTGATCGATGCAGGCAACTCCGGCATTGTGCTTCGTTTTATCGGAGCGATCAGTGCACTGACGGAAGGATATACGGTCATCACCGGAGACCCTTCTATCCGCCATCGGCGTCCTGTGAAGCCGCTTTTAGAGGGGCTGACTCAGCTCGGAGCTTTTGCCGTCTCTTCCCGCGGAGATGATCATGCTCCGATTATTATGAAAGGGCCTCTGAAAGGAGGAACAGCCCTCATTGAGGGAGAAGATTCACAACCTGTCTCCGGGCTTTTGATAGCAGCGGCGTTTGCTCCTTCTAAAACAGAGCTTTTTGTTACAAATCCCGGCGAAAAACCGTTTGTTGATTTGACGCTCAGCTGGTTCGACAAGTTCGGCATTCCTTATGAAAATGACAATCATGAAAAATATCTGATTCCCGGGGGCTCGACTATTGAAGGTTTTGATTATTTTGTTCCTGCTGATTGGAGTTCTGCTGCGTATCCCATTGCCGCCGCTCTCATTACAAATTCTCAACTGACAATTGAAGGGGTCGATTTTAAAGATGCACAAGGCGATAAAGAACTGGTGACACTTCTCCAAGAAATGGGCGCGAAATTCCACATCGAGGGACATTCTCTCACTGTTTTGCCCGGATCGCGCTTGAAAGGCTGTAAGATTGACGTTAGCAGCTTTATCGATGCGATCACCTTGCTTCCCGTGCTGGGTTGCTTTGCAGAAGGAACAACCGAAATTGTCGGCGGAAAGATCGCGCGCTTTAAAGAATGCGATCGGATCCAATCGATTGTTTCCGAGCTGAAAAAAATGGGCGCCCGCATTATCGAACAAGCAGATGGCATGATCATCGAGCCGTCGACCTTGAAAGGCGCTTTAACAGAGAGCTATGCTGACCATCGAATGGCGATGTCGTTGACAGTTGCGGGCCTGGCGGCAGAAGGGGAGACAGTCATTAACGGAGTCGAAGTGGTGCCTAAGAGTTTTCCAGGCTTCTTTGACCGTCTGAGGGATATTGGAGCAAAGATTGAGTAACAT
Organism: Verrucomicrobiota bacterium; assembly: GCA_018239715.1. Taxonomy (GTDB): domain Bacteria; phylum Chlamydiota; class Chlamydiia; order Chlamydiales; family Rhabdochlamydiaceae; genus PALSA-1444. The sequence continues at coordinate 11,441 of JAFEGW010000014.1, read as the reverse complement.
CATCCTGATTGGATTCAAGTCTTCAGGTAAAACCACCCTCGGAAAAAAAATCGCGGAAAAAACAGGTCGACATTTCATCGACACGGATGAGCTTGTCTCGAAAAATTGCAGGGCGCTCTATCTGCAAGGCCCTGAGGCTTTTCGAGAAATTGAAAAAGAGGTGATTCGAGCTTTAGCCGATTTTCAAAATACGGTGATAGCCACAGGCGGGGGAGCTATCATAGATCCCGAAAATGCCATGGCTTTAAAAAACCTCGGGAAGCTTATCTACCTCCAAGTCGAAAAAGAAGAGCTCAAGCGGCGTCTCTTAGTCGAGCCTTTTCCAGCTTTTTTGGATCCTCAAAATCCTGAAGTATCTTTTGAAAAGATGTATCAAGAACGTCTTGGCCTCTACGAACAAGCTGCTGATTTTATAGTTGCACATGAAGAAGATCTGTGGGAACTTTTAGCTTCCAAAAATCATTGGCAATAAAAATTAAAATGGCCATCATAACCCTTCATGGGCAGCAACTCGTTTGGCAATATTTTTCGCATCACAACTTGGGGTGAATCGCACGGTCCTGCGATCGGAGTCGTGATTGATGGATGTCCTGCGGGGCTTGAGCTTTCTGAGCAAGATCTTCTTCCCGATCTGCAACGGCGCGCTCCTGGCATAAATCCCCATACATCACCCAGGCGAGAACCCGATCAGCCTCAAATCCTCTCCGGTGTTTTTGAAGGAAAAACGACCGGCGCTCCGATCTCGATCCTGATTCCCAATCAAGATGCAAATTCTCAGGCTTATACATCACTTAAAGATTTACTGCGCCCGGGTCATGCTAACTTTACGTACCTCGCTAAATACGGCATTTTTGATCATCGAGGCGGTGGAAGAGCTTCTGCGCGCGAAACTGCCTGTCGAGTGGCAGCCGGTGCTGTGGCAAAGAAACTGCTCCAGCTTTTCAGCGTTTCTGTCCAAGCGTATATTCAGCAGATCGGGTCGATTGAAGCCGCTCCAGGTGATCTAACTTTTGTTCCCTCAAGTCCGGTCTATTGCCCAGATCCGGAAGCCTCTAGGCTCATGGTCGCTCAGCTCGATCGTGTGAAAGCCGAAGGAGATTCACTGGGCGGCGTTGTCGAATTCCTAGCCACAGGAGTTCCTGTCGGTCTTGGAGATCCGGTTTATGAAAAGCTCGAAGCGAATCTTGCGAAAGCTCTTCTGTCGTTGCCGGCGACCAAAGGTTTTGAAATGGGAGAAGGATTTAAAGCGGCCTCGATGCAAGGGTCAGCACATAACGACCTCTATGAAAAGCTAGAAGGAAAAATCCAAACGAAAACCAATAGCGCTGGGGGAACCTTGGGAGGTATCTCGACGGGCATGCCGCTCATGGGCCGGATCGCCTTCAAACCTCCTTCCAGCATCGGGAAATCCCAACCTACTCTAACAACAGCAGGGGAGTCAGCCACTTTGGAACTTCCCTCCGGCTCGCGTCATGATCCTTGTGTGGCGATCCGTGCGGTGCCTGTGGTAGAAGCGATGGTTGCCTTAGTGCTTGCTGATGCTCTGCTCATGGATCGGTGCGCACGTCTATGAAGTATGCGCTCATCACCGATCACCTTGTGAAAGAGCTCTATGGAAAAACTCTCCTGGAACATTTGAAGGCGCAAGGACACGACATCCAACTTTTTTCGTTTCCAGCAGGGGAGCCTTCTAAGACTCGCGCAACCAAACAGCAGCTCGAAGACGCTCTTTTATCGCAGGGTTATGGCCGCGATACAACTCTTTTGGCACTAGGCGGGGGAGTTGTGACTGATTTAGTGGGGTTTCTAGCGTCGACGTTTTGCCGTGGAGTCCATTTAATTCTGATTCCCACCACGCTTCTCGCGATGGTCGATGCTGCCATTGGGGGAAAGACGGGTGTCAACACCGAGCTGGGTAAAAACATGATCGGCACATTTTACTTTCCTCAATCTTTGCTCATTCATCCGGGTTTTCTAAAAACACTACCTGAAGAAGAAATGTTCAATGGAAAAGTAGAAATGCTCAAAGCCGGTCTCATTGCCGATGCGGGTTTTTTTCAAGCATTTGAAAAGATCCCCTTGGAAAATGCGATCGCCCGTGCGATTGAGATTAAACGCCGGATTGTTGCCTTGGATCCCCATGAAAAAGGGCTCCGCCGCACTTTGAATTGCGGCCACACGATCGGACATGCAGTGGAAACGCTCTCTCGGTATACGATTTCACATGGGCGCGCTGTCGCTGCCGGCATCGTTTTAGAATCTCGGATGGCCTATGAAATGGGACTTTTAAAAAAAGAATCTCTAGAGCAGATTGAAGAGCGGTTTCCTCCTGTTTCTATTGCATTCTCTCCCGAAGAAATTTTAAATATTCTCCGCACAGATAAAAAATCCTCCCATGGCTATCCTCGCTTTGTTTTGCTCCAAGAGATCGGTATACCTCTCGCCTGCGCAGGGGAGTATTGCATAGAAGTTCCTCTAGAAATCCTCACTCAGGTCTTACATGACGCTGCTATGTGCGCCTGTTAAAAAAATGAAAACCACCACTAAAGTCGATCTTCAAGAAATCGACGAGGAAGGTTTTAAAACAATTATCGGGAAAGCAGCTTATATCGATATCGACTGGAAAACAAAAACTTTGCCCTCAGGAAAGGTGATCGTCTCCTATCACAACTTCGAAGAGACGCCTGATTTGGATGACATCTTAAAAATTTTGCAAGAGGCCCATCCTCAGGCTCATTTTTATAAGATTGCCACGATGGCACGCTCGACACTCGATAGTCTGAGGATGATGGAGTTCCTCCAAAAGCATCCAGGAGTGATTGGACTTTGCATGGGAGAGCTCGGGACAATTACACGGATCTGTGCGCCTCTTTTCCAAGTGCCGATTATGTACGCTCCCTTACAGGAAGAAGAGAAAAATGCTCCGGGGCAATTGCTCGTCGATCAGCTTCAGGAGATCTATCACTTCAGAGCTTTAAATCCTCAGACAAAAATCTTTGGATTGATCGGCGATCCAGTCTATCGAAGCATCGGCCATTTATTTCATAATGATTTTTTCCGGAGGCATCATAGAAATGCGGTCTATGTGAAAATGGTTATAAAACCCGAAGAACTCGCACCGTTTTTTACTGCGATCAAAAAACTTCCTTTTGCAGGACTTAGCGTTACTGCTCCTCTTAAGGAAGCCATTCTTCCCTTTATCGATGTCATCGACCCTAAAGCCCAAGCTATTGGCGCTGTCAACACGCTCGCTTTTAGAAATAACAAGGTCTATGGATACAATACTGATGGCGATGCCGCCCTTGATATCCTCGGCAATGCCCGGAATAAAACCTTAGTGGTTCTAGGAGCTGGAGGGGCGGCAAAAGCTATCATTTATACTGCGGTACAGCGGGGCTGCCATGTCGTAATCGTGAATCGAACGCCGGAGAAAGCCGAGGAGCTCGCTCGGCTGATGGGATGCGCCTGGAGCAAAAAGATCCCGTCTTACGATATCCTCGTTAATACGACCTCGGTGTCGATGCCGATCGATGCTCAAGCCATATTGTCGGGAAAAATAGTGATGGATATTGCCGTTTACGAAACCGAATTTCTCAAAGAGGCGCAGCGCAAAGGCTGCTTCGTCCTCAATGGCTTTCCGATGTTTTTTCAGCAGGCTTTAGCTCAGCAGGCTATTTGGCAGCACCCTGAGCTCGCATAAAAACTTTCGCCGCGAAGCTCTGATAAACACTTCCTGCATAAGATGTGAGCCCGCTAGGAAGGGACATGAAACGGTCTTTCCAGGTCGACTGAGGCTGGGGAGGGAGCCAAGCATCAGTACAGCCTTGAGCAAAAACTTGAATTAGACAGTCTTCGCGTAAATGGTAATAGTCTTTTTCTTTTGCAGGTTCCGCAGCTAGCTTCCCTTCTTCTTTAGATTCCTCTTTCGCTGCATCAGCGGCTGTCGCCTGTTTCGGCTTTTCTTGAAGGGAAAAGATCGCCTGATGAAATTGGGTAAATTGTTGTGGAGATAAGGCGATCGTCAAAAGTAAGAGGCCTTTTAAATATCCTGAGCCGGGGCAATAGCGGCTTAAAAGAAAGACAACAGCCACATCATACACAGCCGTCGAGAGGCGGATAATAGCTTTTTCAAACTCTTTCCGATCGAGCTCTTGAGCGTGGAATCTTCGAATATTGCAGACGCACCAGACAAAGTGTGTGCTACCTAGGACTCCATTACATAAAGCAGCCAGTTTGCAAAAAGGGTCCATGAGCATCAGCACATAAATGACTCGGCCTGCTGTTTGTTGAATATTGTCTTCAGAAAAATCAAAGATAGGCAGAACAAGCGACCCTTTATCCAGCGAAAGCCGCTCCACCAGGAAAGTCCAGGGGAAATGGATCCCCGAATCCAAGGGCAAGTTTCGGAGGGCATTCGTACATCGAGTCCAAAGCCCATTTTGAACGGCTGCTGCCATAAGTTCCCCCTTTTTTGAAAAGAAGATTATAGAGGGTTGACAACTAAAAAATCAACTCACCTTCTAACTTTTTGAATAACAACGTTGTTATAAAAAACAAATTAAAACAATGATTAATTTTGTTTTAAACATAATTAATTGTAAAATCATCGAATGAGGTTTTAAATGAAAATTAAAGGCTTAGTATATGCTCTGGGGGGGTCTTTATTCCTTATTTTTGCCAGTTGGAAACCTAGCCCTATCCCACCAGTTTTTACTGAAGAATTTACTTTAGAAGATCGAAAACTCCAGATTACGGCCAAGGCCTATACGGCTGAGGAAAGCCGCCAGATTTTGCAGACTGATTTAGTCGATATGGGATATATCCCGGTGGAAATCACGATCCAAAATCAGGGCGATCACGCCTATACGATCTCAATGGCAAGCACAGCGATGAGCTCGGCAAAGCCTAAAGATGTGGCTTGGAAGTACACGGTAGGGGGGATCCCTCGTGCGATCGGCTGGAAAGTCCTGAGTTATGTCTTTTGGCCTTTCAGTATTCCAAGCACAATTGACTCCATCCATTCTTACAAAAAACATCGTTCGATTGTGAAGATATTGACTGCAAAAGGCTTCAAAGAAGTCGATGAAGTCGTTCTGCCGTATTCACTTGTCAAACGGCTACTTTATATCCCACAAAAATCCTTCTATGACACGTTTTCCGTCTCCATGGAAGACTTGGATGGCGATGAGCTCGTCGTTGTCCCTGTCAAAGTCAGTTAGAGGGTGTCTACAAAGTAAGGATTCGACGAGTTTAGGGATTATTACGGACTTCTAAGACCTTTTCGCCTTCCGTATGGGCGACAAGAACTGCACAGGAAGCGTCGCTAAAAACGTTGACCGTTGTTCTGCACATGTCCAAAATCCTGTCGACAGGAAGAATCAAAGCTAGTCCTTCCGCGGGGAATCCCATTGCATTCAAGATGATCAGAATTGCCACCAAGCTGCCCGAAGGGATTCCTGCAACTCCCATCGATGTCAAGAGCGATAGGATGACAATAATGGCTTGATGGAGGATTGACATCTCAAATCCAAACACCTGGGCGATGAATAAGACGGCCACGCACTCATAAAGTGCCGAGCCTGAGAGGTTGATGGAGGTTCCCAGGGGAACCACAAAACTGCAGATACGATTGGAGACGCCTGCCCGTTTTTCGACACAGTCCATCGTAATGGGCAGTGTAGCTGCAGACGAGCTAGTCGAAAAAGCCGTGAGAAGGGCGGGCGCCATAGCGCGCAAATGGCGCCAGGGATTGAGTCCCATGATCCGTAAGAAAAGGGGCAAAATAATGAACATGAAGGCAGCGAGGCCCACCAAAACAGTCATAAAAAAATAGAGGAGAGATTCAATACTGCCGAGGCCGCGCATCGCGATCGCTTTGGTGACCAAGAAGAAGACTCCCAGCGGCATAGCTTTCATGAGGAAATGAGTCATCCTCATCAGGGTATAAAAAATTCCTTTGATCACGTTCATGACATGGTCCGACGCGTTGCTTTCAATTTTCGCCAGTGCAAAACCAAACAGCAGAGCAAAGAAAATAATCCCTAGCATGTTGCCCTGAGAAGCGGCTTCAAAGACGTTGATCGGGATGAGTTTGAGAAAAATTTGGCCGAGCACTTCCATGTGGTTTTGGGGAGCTGCGCTTAACAAGGGGGCTGTCGCAGAACTCGCCGCCGGTGCTGTCATGTATGTTCCAGGTTTAATCAAGTTGACCATGAGAAGCCCTGTCAAAACAGCCAAGAAGGTCGTCAAGATATAGAAGAAAAAAGTTTTAGCTCCCAGCCTGCGAAACGACTGATCTTTGCCCATCTGACTAATGCCGTTCACAATGGAAGAGCCGACTAAAGGGACGACCAAAAGGGTCAATGCATTGAGGAAGAGCTGTCCTAGGAATCCAAAAAGTTTAATATAAGAGATTCCAAAAATCACCGAATCAGGGCTGGATAGGCCTCCGATGATGATGGCCAATGTAAGGGCAATCAGGACTTGAATCAGGAGAGAAGATTTTTTCACCATAAGCAATAGATTCTAGCCCATAATTATTTTTTGCTCAAGGATTGTTAGAGAGAAAACCTGTCATAATGTTATTGTTTTATTTCTTCGTTATCATCTTTGTCAAAGAAAAGTTAAATGGCTACTAAAGTATATTTACAGTTTAAGATTCAGGAGCAGGGCTATCAGTGTCAGCAAGCCCCGGTCAAGCCTAGTTCCACAGCAGATCAACTTAAGAAAATTAAACAGATTGCCCAAAGAGACGGATTAAGTCCTTTTTTAAAAAGCTCTGCTGATCAGCTGAAGGAGGCTTTTGATAAAAAATTTGCCGTTAGAGTTCAGACTTTGGAGAGCATTGTTGGCTCCTGGATCACTTCAATATTGAAGGTCATTTTATGCATGAACTCTCAACAAAAACAGGTCCAAGCACAGTATGACAAGATTCAAAAAATCCTGCCAGCGCAAGAGCTATTGAAGGAGGCTTTGGAGAAAAATTCCCTCGCCATAGCCTCTTCTCTGATGAAAAGTTTTCATCTTGATCTCGAGCAAAAAGATGAAAAGGGCAATACCCTTTTACATCGATTTATTCAAAAGGGAAGTATCGAAGCAGTTCGAATACTTTTACAGCTGGGAGCGAGTCCCAATATTTTGGGAGAAGAAGATAAATCTCCACTGCATCGCGCGATTGAAAAGTATCACTATTCTGAGCACCGGAAATTAAGTTTAGAGCTTGTTCAATTGCTCCTCGAATACAAGGCTGATGTGAATTTAGTTTATCATGACGGCTACACGGCTTTACTTCTAGCCGCAACAGTGGAAGCTTGTGATATTGCGGGTCTACTTCTGGGAGCTGGAGCTAGTCCGAATCATGAAAGAATCAACCCGGACCATCGTCATGTCACGACACCCTTGAATGTAGCTTTATCAACAAGGAATGCAGCTATGATGAGACTCTTATTGGAGAAGGGAGCTGATGCTCGGGGAAAGAGTCAAGATGTCGATGGACAAACAAGTCCTATTCTCTTTCAAGCTTTTAGTATAGGAAAAGTAGATCTTATTGAGTTGCTTCTCGATCGTGGGGCCAGCGTGGAAGAATGCAATATTCGTGGACGTCCACCGCTCTACGCTGCTTTTAAGCTGGCTCAGAAGGGAGAGCGTGCACAGGTGGTGAATCTTTTGCTCGATCGAGGTGCACAAGTTAATCAAGAGAAATCGAAGGGTAAAACTATTGCCCAATCTAAAAAACTCAAAAGGGATGTGGAACTCAGTGCTATTCTCAAGCGACGAGGAATTCAGCTCCCTGCCCCCTCCCAATCAGCAGCAGAGCCTTGATTTTTTGTTCCTTTCTTTGAATACTGATGAAAAATGACTTCTTTTCTCTCTAGCTCTTCATTGGAGTCTCTTTTATCTGGTTGGCAGAGCCATCTCAATACAGCAGGAGAGTGGCAAGATCTTATTCGAGGGATTACGCCCAGGCAAACCGGATGCGGGCTTATCTATGAGCTTGTTAATCCTGTAGGACGTCCTCTAGAAAGCTTTGCCATTGCCGATATGCGGGGCCTAAAAGTCGCTGAGCCGCACTACCATCATTTGGAGACGGAGGTCTATTTTATCCTGCAAGGAAGCGGTCTTTTTGTAGTGGGTGGTAAAGAGCAGTTTTTGGAGAAAGGATCCTTTCTTGTGATTCCTCCAGAGACTGCCCATTATGTTCTGCCGAAGGAAGATCTCATCTTAGCGGTCATCAATACCCCACCCTTTAAGGTCGAAAATGTGGTGCCCCTTTCAGAAGAGAATAGCCGTGTGGGATTCGACCGAGCCCGGTTTGAGCAGTTAGTTTCTTTTTAATGCGCTAATTATCAGTAATTTATAATTTAAAATTATACTTATCAATATTTGTTAAATATGTTATAATTATTTCTATAATTAATGGTGTAATATGTTTCCAATTATTGATAAATTTATTCCAGAAAGTTTAGCTTTTTTATCCTCTCTAAAGACCCCAGAAGAGATAGCGGATGGATGCATTAAGCTCTTAAAAGGGAATGGGATTAATCGACTTAGCGACCATGAATTCACCCACTGGCTTGGGCAGTCCAAAAACTGTCTAGAAACCGCCTTGAAAGTCGATCAAAAGAGCAAAGATGTCAGAGACCTTTTAAAGGCAGAGCTGAATGTCCGCAAGCATCACGTTCGAATTCCTGTCTATCTTCATTACGGTAAGGTCTTGGCAGGCAAGGTTGTCGAGCCGCCTCAAATGAGGCTTTTATGCTGGGAAAGAATCTCTCAATCGATCATTCCCGCTCGAGGAAAAGAAAATTGGAATGAAGAGGCAGCAATGGCTGATATTCTTGATCGAAAAGAGAACTTTGAAATCGATTTGGATGGGTCTCCTGTGTCGAATCCCTATATGGTGGTCAAAAAGTATTTCAATGCGCCGGCTCCTCAAGACTACTATGTCGTACAAACTCGAGAAGACGCTGATGCTTTAAATTCCTATCTTGCAAATCTTAAAATTTTCTCCTGGAAGGACTATATTTACTGTGAACTACGTTCCCATGCAGCCTGCGAATATTTAGAGGGGTTTAATGTAGATCCGCAGCAGCTCTATTATGTGCGATTGGGAAAAATGAGCAGAGAAGAATCAGTATCCTTTAAAACACCGGATGGTCGGAGATGGGGCTATCACCAAGCGATTGCAGTCAAAATCCCCAGCGGAGAGTTGTTGGTTTTAGATCCTGCCAGCGATCCTGAAAAAGCTTTAACGGTGGATGAATGGTCAGGCATGTATGAAAACTCAAAGGTCTATCAATGGCCAGCACTTGAAAGTCCACAAGGGGAGAGGCCTGATCTTAAACAATGGCACTCCGGGTGGGGTCATGGTAAATATACTGCTGGGCAGGAGCACCAGGTGAAAACTGCTTTTGCAGTAGCGAGAAAAGAACACCTTCCTGACCTGAAAGAAATCATTTCAGAATCTCATCCTCATTTAAAAGCCATTACACAAGAATATGAACTCAGTTAAATGCTGCTTGATAGGCAGCCTTTAAAAGAGGTAATGTAGGGATTTCTTGTAAAGTTGCCCATTCGGAGGATTGTAGACCGTTCCGCCTTTCTACTGAGGGTCTTCGTTCGTAAGCAGAAAACCAAATCTTAAAAATTAACTCTAACATCTGATCGCAAACCTGAGGATGTTTTTGGATCCGCATAGGGTCAGAAGCAAATTTTTTCCAGATAACCGGAAGAGCTGACCTAGGAATGAATTGATCTAGATGAATGCCGGAATTAAATAAAAGCTCCGCAGCTTGTAGAAGAATTTCCTCATCTATTTGAAGCCACATACAGGCAATAGCAACGCGACCTAGATTCCCTCCGATAATATCAACAAGCAAAGCTTGATGGGATAGGATTCGAATCAGAGAACTTTTCACCCTAGAGTATACAGCAGGATCCAGTCCACCATAGGAACTTAATGTATCGGACTCGGAACCGTATTTACCAATCGGTTCTTTGTAAAGAACTCCTAGCCAACAATAAGCACGGTCTGCAGTGGTTAAACATTCCCCCATGAGAACAAGAAGTTCTGGGCTATTTTCAATCTTTTTCATCAAATTGTGGTTGATATAACTATCGGGCATAGCTATGAGGACTTTTTTCAGATAATCTTTCACAGCGATCGTGGGCTCTTTCTCATAAGCTATAATGAGAGTTTCTAGAAGGTCAAATTGCAGTCCCCCTTTTTCTAAATCACTGAGGGGCATTAAGAGTGCTTCAAAGTCTGGATTATCAATTCCTCTTTGTTGCTCTAAGTCTTCGAGGAACCTTTGCAACGCGTGGGCTTTGTCAGGCTGCTTTGCCTCATACCATGCTTGCAGCGTTTTGAGAAGGCCCGTCGGGTGAAAGCTCAGTACACATCGACCTTCTTTATTAACTTGGTTAACGAGATATCCTTGTTCTCGGAGCTTTTGTGAAGTGAAGTCTCGATATAAGCGGCATATTTGATCGCTTTCAGCGCGTCTGATCATGGTTTTATAAAAATGATGACAATGGGATAGGGGCATTATTTCACAAATATGGCCCCAAATTGTCAGATAAGAGTCGATGCTACTGTTAGAACATATCGGAATGAGCTGTTCATAACATGTTTGCATTTGTGTAATAAAAGCGTCCCATTCCTTCATACTTTGATCAGGATCCATACTAAGGAGGTCTTTGAAGCCCGCTAACATCTCTAGTTTTTTATTAATTTTTTCTTGTTTTGAAGGGTCAGCAGAGCCCTGTCGCACACGTCGGATCATAGGTTGCAGGACTAATTCTCGATACTTTGCTAGGTGTTCTGCAGAATGGATTGCGAAATTCATGTTTAAGAGCTTTTTTATCAGACCTTGTCGATCTTCTAGGAGAACTTGGATATCATTATTTTGAAGAACCTTATCGGCAATTTGGTCATCCGTTTGATCTTTTGATTCCTTTTCAACGAGTGTTTTGAAATGGGTGTAAAGATGATGATAGAGGATAAAGCGAGCAGAATCATCGGCAATGCCTGAACTAATCATTAGCGGATGGTCTAGATGGATGCCTTTTTCAGCTATAAACTTGCTCAGAATCTCAAAAAGCTGGTGGAGCTTATCTAAGGGCGTATGTACGGAGAAGAACCCGATATATAAGTGTATATGCCAGAGCGTTTTTAGAGTGGCTCCGCTTTGAACAGATAATGCTCCTGCTTTATATTGCGAGGTAGATTCATAGGGTCCACTTTTGAAAGCTAAGGTGGTAGTTATCTCTTGAGATGTCCCTAAAAAAGCAAAAGAGTCCAGATTTCCCATTGTCACCAGCAGACCTGCTTTTTCAAAAGCTGTTCGAATAAAATGAGGTTGATCGTCATCCACAGCCGGAAGTCCAGCATAGATATAAGAAGATGAGATGGTAGGGGCTAGGGAGCGTACCTAAAAGAT
>JAFEGW010000013.1 GCA_018239715.1 Verrucomicrobiota bacterium | reverse complement strand
AAGAGCAGCGATCTCTGTTTCAAGGGCGGCTTCACGCTGATGTTTGACTTTAGTGATGTCAGCTTCGAGGGTTGCTTCTTTTTGCCGTTTAAGCTCAGCAATTTGCTCATCTACGCCTCGTGTTTGCTGAGTACGAAGAGCAGCGATCTCTGTTTCAAGAGCAGCATCTTTAGTACGTTTGAGTTGAGCGATCTCAGCATCTAAGCCCTCAGTTTTCTGACGACGAAGAGCGGCGATTTCTGTTTCAAGAGAGGCTTCTTTGATACGTTTGAGTCCTGCGATCTCAGCGTCTAAACCCTCAGTGTTCCCGCCACGCAGCGCGGCGATCTCTGTTTCAAGAGCGGCTTCTTTAGTACGTTTGAGTTCAGCAATTTCAGCGTCTAAGCCCTCAGTTTTCTGACGACGAAGAGCGGTGATTTGTGCTTCAAGAGCGGCTTCTTTTTCGCCTTTGACTCTAGCAATATCAGCATCAAGGGCAGCTTCTTTTTGTCGCTTGAGCTCAGCGATTTGCTCATCTACGCCTTGCGTTTGCTGGGTACGAAGAGCAGTGATCTCTGTTTCAAGAGCAGCTTCTTTTTCACGTTTGACTTTAGTGATGTCAGCATCGAGGGTTGCTTCTTTTTGCCTTTTAAGCTCATCAACCTGCTCGTCCACGCCTCGTGTTTGCTGAGTACGAAGAGCAGCAATCTCTGTTTCAAGAGCGGCTTCTTTAGTACGTTTGAGTTCAGCAATATCAGCATCTAAGCCTTCAGTTTTTTGACGACGAAGAGCAGTGATCTCTGTTTCAAGAGCAGCTTCTTTTTCACGTTTGACTTTAGTGATGTCAGCTTCGAGGATTGCTTCTTTTTGCCGTTTAAGCTCAGCAATTTGCTCATCTACGCCTCGTGTTTGCTGAGTACGAAGAGCAGTGATCTCTGTTTCAAGAGCGGCTTCTTTTTCGCTTTTAAGTTGAGCAATCTCAGCATCTAAGCCCTCAGTTTTCTGACGAAGAAGAGCGGCGAGTTCTGTTTCCAAGGCTGCTTGCTTTTCTTTTCGTTCTTTATCTATAGCTTTTCCAACCCCTCTTACTGCTTCTTCTTTTTGTCCTTTTATTAACAGAATGTCTTCGTTAAGTTGATTTTTTTGAGCTTGTAAAGCTTGACACTCGCCTTCAAGATTTGTTTTCTTTGCCGAGAGTTCAGCTATTTGAGATTTAAGAGCTTGGTTTTCTTTGTTGCGTTCTGCTTGTGTTTGAAGTAGGCTTTCTAAGCCTTTCTTTACTTTTTCTGTTCTTGCTAGCTTTTGAGCTAAATCGGTGGTAGCTTGAGCTATTTCAGCAGATAACTGCTCATTTTTAGCTGAAAGCTCACGGTTTCTTTCTTGTACGTTAGCTATATCTTTGCCTAATTGTTGCTTGCTAGCGGAAAGCCCGCGCTGTTCTTCTTGAGCTTTTCCGAGTTCTGCTCTTAGCTTTGCAAGGCTTTCTATAAGTCCTTGTTGTTCTGCTGTGAATGCGCTCTTTTTATCACCATCGGATTTTGCAGAATCTTCGAGAGCTTTCAGGTTTCCTTCTAAACCAGAAATTTGGCTTTGCAACGCTGCTTGTCGTCCTTCGGCTGCTTTAAGCTCACTTTCTTTTTCCGCTAAGTTTTCTAGAAGTTTTGTCAGTTTTTCTTCCTCGATACCCATATTCTTATTAAGCGCTTCTTTTTTAGCTTCTAACACTTGGGTTTCACTACGGAGGGAGGAAAGTGATGTGGTTAAGCTTTTTACTTCTGCTTGGTGCCGAGCAATTTCTGGGTTAAGTTCAGCCAGCGCCTTTTGTTGGGCCTGGAATTGTTCATCGAGGCGCTTTAAGTTAGGTGTCAATGTTCGTATTTGAGTTTCAAGATCTTCTATATCTGTGCTCAATTTACTTTTTTGCGTTTCAAGACCATGTACTTCAGCTGTTAGCGCTGTGGAGTTTGCTTGATCCTCCGCGAAGCGAGCTGCAAGACCCGTTATCTCTTTCATTTTTTTGGTCAATCGGTTCCCTAAACGGTGGAGCCTCTGCTCAGCGGGACCTATTTTAAGTTGGGCTTTTTCTTCCGAGGTCATGGGCATATAATTGAGAAAACCAAAGAAATAGGTAGGCCATCCAAGACCTGCGATAGAAAGGAGAGGAAGAAGAACGGCCATTTTTACACACTTAATCGAATCGACGAAGTTGGTGATGAGGATTTGAGAACCTTCATCCCGGTAGCGGTTCAAGTCCACCATCCAAGTGGCATATTGCAAGAGTCCTCTGCCGACAGCCACGATGGCTTCGAGTCCAGACCTGGGTGTTGCAATCATGGTGGCGACCCAGAACGCATGAAACCTGTTGTTCTTCGAGGAGTCAATAACTTGCAGGAGGTAAGTTTTGAGTTCTTTGGAACCGCCAGGAGCCCATAAAGCTTGTGTCAAAGGCGAAACGACATCCTTGAGGTTAGCGGATAGGGATGTATGATTAGAATTAAAGTCTGCTCGTGGTGAAGGGGGTGTTTCTCCTACTGCCATATTTAACCTCCTGAAGGTTTTTGTAAAGATAAGAGGCCACAATTTTAAAATTGGATCTTAAAAAAGAGCAAGAGATTTCGTATTCAACTCACTTAGTTTGAACGAAATCTCTTTTGCTCCGACGTTAAATTCATAGGAGAAATGTCAGAAATTTCAGAAAGCAATAATTAAGAAATAGATGTTTTAAGGAGCGGTCTGTTTTTTAAGTTCTGCATCAAAATACGGTAAATACTTCGGATGGTGCCTCTGAAGCCAGTCGCGCAGCGGAAGCGATTCGATGAAAATCTCACGCCGGATGCCGGTGGAAGAATGCATCTTGGGATGTGCTAGCAGTGAACCTATATCCATTAAGATCATCCGGTGCTCGGCAACGCCATAGTTGCGTTCAAGGACAGGATCTAAATTGCAGATGCCTTTATGGCACTGCGACGCGAGGGTCTGCAGATAAGAGGTGATCAGCGGGTGGGCCTCTGAGGGATTTTGCTGAAGGTAGTCGGTGAACGAGACGGCTTTTTTTTGGATGAGGAATTGAGTTTGAGAAAGGTCAATGCGATGGGAGATGCCGAGTTTATCGATGAGGGTGGCGGTTTTTGCAACAGGAATATAGGGAATAAGGCCGGCTTCTTCAGAGAGAAGATTCAGAGCTAAGCGGCTGCTAGTTTCGAGGTGGGCTAGACGTTTGGCGCGCTGGGCAAGATAATTTGTTTTCCAATCGTGCAAGAAAAAAGGGAGGGGGAGTTTTTCAAGCCAGGGAAGGGGACGGCGGCGGCTGAACTTCATGAACTTGACGACATATTGATGGTCGGCGGTCTCAAAGGCATAGAATTGTTTGCCGGCACCTATAAAGGTCAGAGGCTCGGAAAAAAAAGGATCTGAAACGGTGGAGAGGGTAGAGGGATAGCTCGTGTCGAGGAGCATTTTAGAGAGGATAAAGCCGCCGGTCTGAAAATAACAGAGCCTTTCGATAGCAAGGAGTAAAAGAGCTCCGAAGAAAAAACGCTTGATCATGGAAGGTGCTCGAGGAATTTTGCGGGCAGCTCGGAAGTGGCGGAAGGGTCATGGGTAAAGCGGCCGGGGTCGATGAAGACAAGGTGATGATCAATCCAGCCGAGGTTGAAATGAAGGCGGGGGTCGTGATCGGCGATTTGAGCAGAGGATCTTTTTTGGAGGAGTTGCTGGATTTGCGGGAGGAAATTTTGGGGAGAGGTAAGAGGCTCGGCGCGTTTTTGGAGGACAAAATAGACGGAGGAGAGGTCGAGGGTATGGGTGATATGGAGGCGATCGATAAGGAGGGCAGGAAGGGGAGAAGAGGAAGGGGAGAGATGGAGATAGAGGAGGCCCGTTTCTTCACGGAGCCGGTCGTAAGCGAGCTGATAGCCGGTCAAGGTTCTTTTGAGTTTGCCGAATTTTTTCTTCTGGTAGGAGGGCCAACGTAGCCAAGGGCGCGGCATGTCTTTGAAGAATTTCAGAACGTATTTTCCATCTTCCGAAATAAAGACGTACGATTGTCCTCCTTGATCGCGCAGATAGAATTTTTGCTGAAGGTAGGGGGGAGGGTCGTTTTGAGGAGGAGAAAAGCCTAAATCCTGGGTCGTTGGAAGGCGGGCAGTCGTAAATCCCCACGTTGCTTGATCACAGAGGAAATAGGCAGCAGCAAAGAGGGCAACAAAGAGGAGGAATTTAAAGGGGGTGGACATGGGAGGCCAGAGGGGGGTAATGCTTGGCAAACCACTTTTGGAGTTCGAGGGAGAGCTCGTGCAGCTCTGCGTGGGATGAGAGGGCAGGATTGAGGATGAAATGACCGGGGTCGATCAGAATGGGAGTCTCTCCAATAAAACCGCAGTTAGAATAGAAGTTGGAGTCGTCATCGGCAATATGTTTGGCGATGCGGCGGGAAAATAGGTCGAAGAGGTTATGAATGCCTTGCTCAGCTTTTTCAATTTCGCCGTTTTTAATCCAGCGGGAGAATTGCCGAAAAGCAGGGACGGCCCTTTTCTGCAGGACGAAAGGGGTTGTGTTGAGGTCGAGGGCGTAAGCGTTATTAAATTTATCGCGGATGGGGATGACGGGATAGGTATTTTCGCTAGGGTTTAGATGAAGATAGAGGAGTCCTGTTTCTTCGCGCAGCTCTTTATAGGCGAGCTGATAAGCTTCAAAGTCGCGCTTTTTTTTGGCGGCGGCTTTGTTAATTCTTTTCAGGCTGAAGGGCTTGAACTGGTTGAGAAGCGGGATGCGAGAGGCCCAGCCGGGAACGGGAGGACGGGCGTATTTGAAGAATTTTAAAATATATTCCCCATCTTCGGAGACAAAAACGTACGATTGGTTTCCATGTCCGAAATACCGGTAAGGCTGGTTGAGATGAGAGAGGGTGGCGGAATCGGGGGAGATGAGCTCAGGCTTTTCATCATCGAACTGGAGGCGGAGCAGGGAGAATCCGGCTGTCTTTTTATGACAAAAATGCTCCAGGGTATTGAATGCAATGCAAAAGAGGGTGAAGTTGAGCGTTCTTCTGAGCCATTTATTCATGGGCGATGACCTGAAAGACTTCGTGGTTGAGGTGCTCGGCTAAGTCGGGGTATTTTTGGCTGAGCCAATGGTGAAAAGGCCGGACCAGATGAAAAAGCTCGGGCTTGAAGAAGAGAGGGTTTTTCATCCGGGGGTCGATAGCAAAGCGGCCGACATCGATTTTGATGGCTCGGCCATTTAAAATTCCGCAGTTCGTCGCAATATTGGGGTCTTTATCGGAATACCCTTTTTTGCAGCGCGCGACAATGAGGTTCACGACGCTGGAAATAGTTTGTTTGGCACCTTCGACATCCCCCGCGGCCATCTGACGGTGGATCTTATCGTGGACGAGCTCAGCGCGCCGCTGAATGATAAAATCGGTTTTATCCAGGTCGATCTTGTGCTCTTTTTTTTGCTTATCGATGTAGGTGATGCTTTTTTTTAGATGGGAAGTTTTATTGAGATGGACATAGACAAGGGCGGTCTCTTCAGGGAGCTGTTCAAAGCCCATTTTATAACTACCGTATTCTCCTTGGACTTTCTTTTTTCGTTTGGCGTATTTAAGGTCGCGATATTTTTTGATGAAAGGAATGTAGTTGAGGTGAGTGGGCTCCCGGAAATGTCTTTGATCGAAGAACTTTAATGCGTACTTTCCATCGACGCTGAAGAAGACATAGGCTTGTCCGCCGCAGCCGAAATAGGTGTAATCTTGGCGGAGGGCTTTTTCGGCTTCTTGCTGCTCTTCACCTGTGAGAGGGCGGGTGTCGTAAAGAGGCTCGTAAGGGCGGTCGTATTGGATGGCCGAGAGGCTCAATTGATGGGGTGGATTGGCAGAGCGCTGATAAAGGCTATAACCCCCATAACCCAGGGCGCAGGAGGCTAAAAGATAGACCCAAGGTTTAAATTTCATAGCTTCTCAATTTGGGTTTTAAGGTGCTCGTCGAGCTCGGGGCACCGCTGCATGAGATGTTGATGCAGGTGATCGGTGATCCGGATGATCTCGTTTTTATCGAGTTTAGGAGAGATTTTTCTAAAGCGGCCGACATCGATTTGTAATGGATCAGTCCCAATGACTCCGAAATTCGTATTGAGATCAGGGTCTTTATCGAAGATGCCGAGTTGAGAGCGGTGGGCGAGCAAATGGACCAGCTTGGTAAGGGTTTCTTTGGCGTCATCCAGGCGACGGGCCTGGATCATTTCATCGAGAGCATTATAGAGAAGCGAGGCTCTTTTTTGAACGAGAAATTCGTAGCGGCCTAAGGGAATCGGATGGTGGATGCCGATTTTGTCGACGAGGTCTAAGGTTTGATTAAAATCGCTTTTATTGAGATGAAGGAAGACCACGCCGGT
Organism: Verrucomicrobiota bacterium; assembly: GCA_018239715.1. Classification (GTDB taxonomy): domain Bacteria; phylum Chlamydiota; class Chlamydiia; order Chlamydiales; family Rhabdochlamydiaceae; genus PALSA-1444. The sequence goes on along the minus strand of JAFEGW010000013.1, from coordinate 34,100 downwards.
TTCTTGCCGCAAGGATTCGTAGGCGATTTTATAGCTTAAAAAGTCTTTATGGTGCCGAGTCTCCTTTTTACTTCTCCAAAAGGGAGGGCTTAGATGGTCGTGCCGAAAAAATTTGATGACATATTGCCCATCTTCAGAGGCAAATACAAAAGATTGCACGCCTTTGCTGAGGTAGGAGAAGGGCTGGCTAAGGATTTTGCGGATCTCCGTTTGTTCTTTAGAAGAGAGAGGGGCGACTTCCCAGGCAGGATTGTATTTCAAGTTGGAAGTGATGCGATGGACCGTAAATTTGCCGGTTTGGTTTTTGCAAAAACGGGCCGTCACAAAAAAGCAGACGATGAAAAGAGTGATTTTAAGCATCCATCTCATAGAAGGATATCAAGGATACAGGAAAGAGAAAGCTCTGTCAAATCTCCTCCTTAGTCATTTTTTCAATTTCTGTTTGGAGATGGGTGCTGAGCTCAGGACATTTATTTTTTAAATTTTGATTGAGAAGGCGAGTAATACGGGGGATGTCGTCTTTTTGAAGTTTGTCAGGCTTGATCCTAAATCGTCCGACATCAATTTGGACGGGATCGGTCCCGATCACACCGAAATTTGTCCAGAGGTTGGGGTCTTTATCATGTAGCCCTTTGTGGGCCCGGAAGGCGAGGAACTGGACGAGCTTGGTCAAGAGGGCTTTGGCATCGTCTAGACGCTTTTCTTGGATCATCTGATCGAGGGTTTGGTAGAGTCCCGCGGCCCTTTTTTGAATCAAAAATGTCGTGGTGTCCAAGGGAATTCGATGATGAATACCAATCTTATCAACGAGGTCTAAATGGTGCTGAAGATAAAAGGTGGGGTTGAGATGGAGAAAGAGGAGCCCGGTCTCGAATTTCAGGTGGTCGTAAGCGAGTTTGTAGCTTGTAAAGTCGTGGTTCAGACGGCCTGCTTTTTTAGCCACTCTGCGCTGGGCCCATTCAAACGGCAGCTGAGGGTAAAAAAAAGGAGCGCTCAGGTTATCGTGCCGGAAAAGCTTGATCACATATTTGCCGTCTTGAGAGGCGAAGACAAAAGATTGCACCCCTTTGCCCAGATAACTATACGGCTGATCGAGAATTTTTTTGAGGGAGACGATCTCTTCCGGCGAAGGCGCAGAAACTTCCCATGCGGGGCAGTGAGATAGATTAGACGTGATGCTCAGAACAGTAAAGCCGCTCAGTTTGCCTCGGCAAAACTTCTCGGCTGCAAAAAAGCAGAGGACGGCTAAAACTATTTTGAAGATCCATCTCATAAGGTAGACAAGAATACTGGATCTTTAAGCCCATGTCAAAGGTTGGCAAATGTTTAAATTAAATTTTTTTTATAGTAGCATGCTATGTCGAATGGAGTAGATATGACTACCTTAACTCTCTTTGCGAAAGATCTCAGCGCGTTTCCGATCGCTTGGATTTCAGGAGCTGATCCCGAGATTCGACAAAAAGCCCGAGATTTTTTGAGATCGGCTTTTAGGATTGCTTTTGCAGGGAGCATTGTTTTTGCTCTCTATAAAGGGCAGGCTATGCAGAGAAAATTAACGATTCCTGTTTTCCGTTTTTCACTGACCCTGGCGCGTCTTACATTCTCAGTAGAACCTCTTGCTCTCATCTCCAATGCGTACTTAATTAAGGAGGCCCTATCGACGCTCCGTCTTTACGCCTATTCTCTATGGATGGTAGGCCAAATTGCCTCTGCTTGCAAGGTCACAAAGAGGTTCTTTTCAGCGACGGTGCAAACTGGATCTATGAGGATTTCCTACATAATCCTTGCTCATTTTGCCTCGAACAAACTCCCCGAATCGCAACTGGGGATAGGTTTGTATCTGCTGGTGTACGGGGTTTTTCAACTGGGGGCATTTACTTCTGCTCGTTGGAGTCTGCAGGAAGCTCCGACCGACTGGGCTTTAAAGGGGATTTTACACGTGACCATAGCTTTGGAGTTTTTGGGCCACTATGAGAAATATAGCAGGCGTCTTGAAAACACCGGTGAGAAAAAAAATACCTGGCTCTATGGGGCAGCAGATAAATGTGAGCCTCTGGCGACGGGGCTAGCTACAGGCCGATGGCCTAACGCACAGTAATCGTCTGATGCAAATCATCAAAGAGAGGCGGGATCACGCTGCCTTTCGGATCGAGGAGCTCCAACTTGATCGTATGCGAACCTTTTTTGAGCCCGTAGATGTAGTAGGGGACCCACTGAGTCAAGATACGCTTGTCAGTACCGTCGATGATCAGGCGGACTTTATAACCGTCTTGGGAGAGCTGGGTATTGGTGAGATAGAAGTCGAGCAGGATCGGCTGGCCGCTTTTATATTCTCCTTCAGGAGAGTTGTAAGTCAGGTAAGGTTTGGATAGGTCGATGGACGGCTTGCTATCAGCTTTGCCAAAATAGAAATAAATGGCATCAAAGCAAGAGGGTCCTTTCAGGGATTCGCCGAATGACCGCACTGGAAATGCTCGGAGAACGTGAATGCCAGGCGTTAATTTATACGGAATTTTCATTTCGAGGATTTGATCAAAGTCTATTTCCTCGTTTTCAGCAATGTCGTCAATAGCTTCATTGATATCAAAATGCTTTTTTCCATCGAGAATGATATGAACTGCTTGCCCCTCATCATTGTCGCGTATTTCGCGGGCGCGGGGGAAGTCGCTGGCAAAACCTAGAGGATAGGCTTCTAAACGGAGCTGAGTTGTCACAGGATTTTCTGTTTTGACTTCCCCTTGCTCGGGAAAGGCAATCCGGACTTCAACCTCGTCAGGTTCGGGAGTGGCCTTCATGGGAATGACACGGACTTCTCCTTGTCCGTCTCCTTCGATAGTGGCTCCAAAGGCCGCAGCAGAAAAACCTAAGGATATGCAAACAATAGCGGTGAGTAATTTCATAACATGGCTCCCTATTAATCTCCATTTAACGAACCTTTTGTTAAATGTCTACTCTCGCTATTAAGAAATCATGGGATTAGAAATCGTCGTTCTCATTGTCATCTTGGGACTTCTCTTCGACTATACCAATGGTTTTCATGATGCAGCCAATGTCGTTGCAACTCCGATTGCGACGAAGATCGTGACTCCGCTAGTGGCGATCATCCTTGCCTCCATTTTCAATTTTATCGGAGCGACGCAAATCAGCGGTGTAGCACAGACGATCACGACAGGCCTCGTGCAGGCCCATGACGCCACACAGTCGATGGTTCTTGCTGCAGTTGTAGGGGCGATCTTCTGGAATTTTTTAACCTGGTACTTCGGCATTCCTAGCAGCTCTTCCTATGCACTAGTGGGGGGATTGATAGGAGCAGCGTTGGTGCAGGGGGGGGCCGAGACCGTGATCTGGAAAAATATCGTTTTTAAGGTCATCATTCCGATGGTCTTTTCTCCGATTGTGGGCTTCTTTTTAGCTTATTTGGTCATGCGGCTGCTCCTCAAGACAAAAGACAAACGGATCTTCCGATACTTGCAAATGATTTCAGCGGGCTTTTTGGCCCTTTCCCATGGACTTAACGATGCTCAAAAGAGCATGGGGATTATCACTTTAGGGCTTCTTGCAGCGGGAATGATCCCGACACCGCATATTCCTCTCTGGGTGATCGGCTCTTGTGCGGTCATGATGGCTCTGGGGACTGCGACGGGAGGATTTCGGATTATTAAAACGATGGCGTTTGAGATCACGGAGCTGAAGCCCATCCAGGGGTTTGCAGCGGAGGCCAGCGCTTCGGTGGTGATTCTGCTCGCCAGCTTCCTGGGAATGCCCATCAGCTCCACCCATATGATCGCAGGCAGCATCACGGGGGTCGGATCGGCTAGGGGCGCTAAGGCGGTCCAGTGGTCGACAGCCAAAAAACTCGTCTGGGCATGGGTTTTGACCCTCCCCGGAGCGGCTCTAGCCTCTGCTTCCGTTTTTAAAATATTCTTAAATATCTTGTCTTAAGTTAATTATATTAATTAAACAAATTAATATAATTAATTATTATAATTAAAATAAAAAGCATAAATAATGGCAAAGAAGAAACGCGGACGGATTACAGTTCTGGAAGCGGTCGATAATCTTTCTCATTTGGCCGACCTCAATGTCGAAAAAAAAGAGGCAACCGAATGGATGGACCCCTCTAAGATCCAAGAAAATCAAGATACCATTCGGGAAACATTCAAGATTTTAACGGCGTACCTCCAGCACCTCTATCAAAAACAGCGAGAAGATTTAGGCAATCCCCAAACGCAGAAAGGGATCCAGGCGATGATGCAGCTGGCAGGGGAAGCTGTCGATAAAGTCGGCAAATATACTAAGCTTTTCAAAGGAGTCCACACAGCGGAAGAGGGGATTCCTGAGTACAAGCAGCTCCAGCATTTTTACCTTTCAAAGGTCTTTTCCAAAGTTAAACAAGAAAAACCCCAAGAAAGCTGGGAACAAGAGGGCAGTGAAAGCTTAGATGAAGAGCGGCAGGCCCTTAAAGACCTAGAAGCTGTCCAGCAAGATGACGAGTACGAGCTTTTCTTTATTGCGAAAGAGGATGGGACGCCTTTTTTTGCTCCGCAGCTGCTCCGGCATATCCGGATGGTCGGAAACTTCGACGAAAGTTTAATCTCCAGAGATCAAGAGGATCTCTTAAGACGCATGGATGTAATCCTCGACCGTGATCTCCATATTTCTGCCCAGGAGGTTTTAGAAGAAGGGGCCGATCTCATCCAGAGATTTTACAAAGAAGCCTTGCAGCACCGAGATCAGGAGGGGCCGGCTGCGCTTTGTAAAGCCGTTATGGCGCTGATGTTAGCAGCTAATCCCAAGAATCTTCTTCATAATTCCCAGGGAAAGTCGACCCTTGATTATTTCGTCGATTTTGAAAACTATCTCCGACAGGCTCTTCAGGCGGGGGATTATACGCAGTGGAGATCTCTCTCGGCGGAAAGCCTCACTCCTTTTAAGACCTTGTGCCTTAAGCTCGCTCATTTTCTGTGCAATGCACTCTTTCTACGGAGTGGGGCTCGGCACGAGGTTATGACCTTTATCCGCGATGTCGTAGAAAATAAAGCAGTCGAGCTTCCGACGCTATGGGGCACCTTATCTTCCACGGAAAACGCTCTCCGCTCCGAGCTCCGCAATTATCCTAATGGCCCGCTGATGAAGATCCTGCAGGTGTTCCGCTACCAAGAAGAGAAGAAAGGGTTCGATCCGCTGATTCAGCAAAATCCCCCCAGTCAAATTTTCAACATCACATCGGAAACGGCCCATACGAGCGTGGTCCATTTACCTTGCCCCGTGCATCAAGACTACATCGACAGGGTGACGATAGCCCCCGAATTCAAGGGATATCTCCGTTCCCTGGGAAATCGAAAGCACCTGTATATCAACCTTCAAGACAGAACTTCTTGGAAAGAACATGCTCGCTGCGCGGCGATCGAAGATCTTTCCAAAGAAAGCGATTTTGGAGAAGTACTGCGGGTGATAACGCTCGCCAAAAACACCGATTTTTACCATCAAATCCATGACTATGCCGAAGTAGCGACGGCCAAAGAGTTCTGCCAGCAATGCGAGATACAAGTGCTCAGCGGTACCGATTGTGGGTTTTACTTTCCGACAGGGATGATCACCCCTAAAATTATCGAGGACCTGGTGAAATTCGTTCATCACCAGTTTTTCCATGAAAAACAGACCCTCTCCCGAAAAGAGCGGCTCAATTTTATTGAGATCTTTTATTTCTTCCTCCTGCTCCGGATCATCGATGTCGAAAAACCCGATGTGATCAGTTTTAGCTGCAAAGATGGGGTCGATACGGGTGCAGGGATGGCCGCTGCCTTTTATGGCTTTACGCGGATGCTCAGCACGATCAAACCGTGGACCGAGGAAGATAAGAACCTATTCTTATTTGCCTTTTTTGGCCCTGCCCTGCTCATCCGGCACCGCTCGATTGCCCCCCTGGTGTTCCAAAGGGCTCTTTCGTCGCTAGACCATTTTGAAACAGCCATGAAAGAAGATCGGCATTCTATCCTCCAGGCCTGTGCGAATCTCCTTCCTGAGCTTCCGCTCGCCCAGATCAAAATCACGGAAGTAGCTTAAGCAAAATCTTCTCAAATATCTAATAATTAAAACTTTATAAGCTTTTAAAGCTCAATATGTAATGTTGTATATTTCTGCATATTGTTTTTTTATTATTTAATATTAGATTGTTGTGTTTGTATATAAATTTCTTTGTTTTGAAATATGTTTTATTTGGTTATAATAAATTTTATTATTTTTAATAAATAAACAAGGAATAACAAATGTCTGCCTTATTGCCCTTTTTACCTTCAACTCATACTCATGGAGAGCCAGCCCGTAGACCCTTTATATCAGTACCTTTAAGTCCAGCCGTCCAAGAAGAAATAAGGAAAATAGGCCAAGCTGTTTTTGATTTTTTTGATTTATTCCAGCTCAGCGATGAGACGGCGAAGAAGTTATCAGAAAATTGGTGGAAATTCCATCGAGATGAAGATGAAGATGGCGAAGCCGAGAAAAAAAAGAAAGAAGTCGCTCAAATCATGCCACCCCTCCTCACATCGGTGATTCCGGAAGATCCCCATCATCGTACCTTGTCATCTTTACCTGATCCTTCCTATCTGCAAGAAGGAGAAGTATTATTAAGGCTCCATCAGCGTGCGGATGAAGAGGCTGCTATTTCGGCCCCCAAAAAAAAGAAAAATAGAGCAGAGATGGGGACAAAAGAGTATCTCACCATGGTCGGCGGAATCATCTACTCCCTGGTTTTAGCTGCCGTCTTTCACAAGCAGCCGATGATTGCTGTTAGTACCGTCGCAGCAACCGGCGATTTCGTCAGAGTAGGTTATAAAAGCATGCCTGCTGGATCTAATGCTCAATTTGTGATGAGAACTGTTGCCATGATATCATTAGCCATGGGTATAGCTGTACAGTTAATCCACGTCGATCCTAAAAATCCTTCTCTTTTAAAAGATATTTTAAAATCGCTTCCTTTCACAAATACTGCTTTTGGAGTCTTCATTAAAGGTGACCTGAAAGTCATCAAAGATCAGCTGATAGAGGGCAGTGTAACATCCTTACATGACTTACATTTAGTGGATACTAACAACAAAGAGTCTCATCTACAGAGGGCTCAAATGAGTTTCTCCCTTCTTCAGTGTGCCCTGGCAATAGGATTAATGAACCCTGATGTCATGGGTCCCTTTATTGCAGCGGCGGCAGGCCTTTGGCTCAAAACCAATATGCGGGAAGGGGTTAATTATATTTGGGAAATGATTGAAAAAATTGAGCCCATCAAGCTTGAAAAGCTTCGAGCTACAATGACACGAGAAGATATCTTAAAAGTTATCTATATCTTGTTGTCTGTTACCAGTACAGCGAGTCTGTACTGTTTAACAAAAGGTGGGAGCTCCCATAGTTTTGTTAACTTTATTTTGACAGGATTAAGTGCTGTTTCTACAGATATTCTCATGCGTACTTTTAAATTGGATATGGACATTTTAACGGAACAACCTGAAGAGAAAAAAGAGAAAGATAAAAAGATTAAGGCTCTGACATGGGCAGAGACATTCGAAGATTGGAAAAGCAATGGAATTTCTAAAATCAAAAATGCTGCTATGAGTGTTTGGGAGAATAAAAAGGCCGTGGGTAAAAAAATGGCCCAAGGAACAGGTATACTTGGAAGCGTTGTCGTCTTATCCCTCTTTTTAGGCCAAGTTGTGGCTGAAGTTAACCCCGGTCTGGGTGCAATGATTGCCTCTAACATGGATACTCCCTTAAAGCCCCTCACAAAGAATATATTGAGTCGGGAAGGTGCATTGTCGATGCTGTTGCCTTTGATTGGTATCGCTTCTTTGATGGCACTTCTGGGTAAGTTTGATGGTCAAGCGACAACGGGTTCGCTTTCGGCATTAATTATGACCGCTTGCTTTGTCAACTTAAGCTTATATCTATGGAAAGCAGGTCTTCGTCCTGAGAAGATCGAGAAAGAAAAACCTGCTGTCGAAGAGATGCCCGATCAGGCAGAAGTAGATAAAAAAGCTGCAAAGAAAGCTAAAAAAGCAGAGAAAAAAGCCGCACAAGAGGCTTCGGCTATAGAGAATGGTGATCACGTAAAAGCGGATGTCGAAGAGATCTCCGATGAGGCAAAAGCAGATAAAAAAGCTGCAAAGAAAGCCAAAAAAGCAGAGAAAAAAGCCGCACAAGAGGCTTCGGCTATAGAGAGCGCTGATCCGGCTAAAGCGGAAAAGAAAGAGAAAAAAAAGAAAAAACAGCGGCTGGAATTGATGGAAGATACTGTTGCTGATTAATTCAGGCTTAAGTCTTCCGGGATCATGGAAAGGGTGGCGTATTTGCCGCCCATTTCACGGAGAACGGTCTGCCAGAGCTTTTCGGCAGGAGTCTCAAAGACATGTTTGGCTTGGGCAGGACAGAGGAACCACATCCCGCTGAGGAGTTCTCTTTCAAGCTGGCCCGGGCCCCAGGCAGAGTACCCAAAGCAAAGGCGGACATCAGGGCCGCTCGAGCTTCCCATCGCTTCTTGCAAAAATTGCAGATCTCCTCCTAAAAATACCCCATCGCAGAGTTGAAGCGTTTGATCCGGGAGCTGATTGTTGGAATGGACCAGCATCATCTGGTTGGGCTGGAGCGGACCGCCGGCGCGGATTTGGACCCGCGGGTTAGCGATTTCTTTCATATTGATCACTTCTTCAGGAATTTCCACATCGAGAGGTTTATTGACGAGGATGCCAAACGATCCTGTGGGCCCATGCTCGCAAAGGAGGATCACCCCTCGGAAGTACATCCCCGAGGTAATATCGGGGCTGGCGATCAGGAAAGTTCCCTTGGTGAGCTGGGAGTAGGGTTCTGGAGTCATGGCTTGATGGCCTGGCTGAGTTGTTCATTGTAGAGATGAAGATTATTCGACATCTCGGTGACCTGCCTCATGAGTTCGGCGAAGTTTTCTTTAAAGTTTTCGCTTTCGAGGACTTTTTGATTGTCAGCGGTCTTAGCTTTCTCAATCAGCATAGAAATGCGCGCCATCGAGGTGTTGATTTGGTCGATCTCAGTTTCGAAATAGTTCTTAAAAGAACTGGGAGTTTCAAGGGCGTTGAGGGCCGACATGCGTTTAATGCGAGTTCTCTGCCATCCTTTATTCAGATGGAAGAGGACGCCGTAATGATTGACATCGTTCATGAGGGTATCGAGTTTGCTCATAATGGCGGACATCCGGAGATAAAGGTCGTTATTTTGGATGAGTTTTCCGACCGTTCCTTCACCGGAGGCCATGTCTTGGCAGATCTTATCGAAAGAGGTTGAGACGTTTTTTAAATTATTGACAGTGGGGCCTAGATTTTCAAAGACTCCATCTTGGGTCATTTGGGCTAAAGCGCTGTCAATTTTTTGAGCCGAAGTGGTGAGAGCAACGGATCCTTCTTTCATCTGGGGGATCAGCTCATGGTCATTGATCGAGCGCGTTAGGGTGTCGATCTGGGTCATGGCAGAGCCGATCGAAGAAACGGCCTGAGTAATATTCCCTTGGTTTCCTTCAAACCAGTCTTTGATGACGTCGACCGTCTCATTGAGTTTTTCTCCGATATCAGAGAGGCGGTTGAAGGTATTTTCGACAGGATCGATCGAGGCGGCATAAACGGGAGTTTTTTCGGTGAGCATTTCAGGAACGGTGCCTTTAGGGGGTGCAATGGGGACGATGGCGATCGACTTCTCTCCCAAGAGGCCGGATGTTTGCAAACTGATCTGGTCGGTGCTGTAAACATGGACACTGGAGTCGATTTTGAGTGTCAGCTGGTAGAAATAGAGGCGGCCGAGTTCATCCGTAGGCTGCGTCTCCCGGGCATGGTAGATCTCGTCGACAGCAGCGACCACTCCGACGGGTTTGCCGGCGAACATGACCCGTGTCCCAACATTGATCTTGTTAATATTGGAGAAGCGGAGGTAGAGGGTTTGTTTTCCATCTCCAACTTTGGGTCGCAGGAACATCACCAGGCCCACAAAGATGCCGATGGCGCCCAGTAGAAAGAGTCCAATGAGAAAGTTTTTAATCGATTTATTCATGTTTGAGGCCTTTTGGCAATAGGAGTCATGCTCTTCCTTAAGAATTCAATTATAGGATTGTCGATTTTCATGAAAGTATCAGGTTCTGCAATGTGCTGGATTTTCCCCTCGTCGAGCAAAGCCATCCGGTCGGCGACGGTCAAGGCTGATAGGATATCGTGAGTCACGACAATACTCGTGGCTTTAAGCTCGTGCTGGGTCTTGACGATGAGCTCATTGATTTGCATGGCCGTGATGGGATCCAGCCCTGTCGTAGGCTCGTCATACAGGATAATCGAAGGGCGGTAGACGATCAGGCGTGCCAGTGCAGCCCGTTTTCTCATGCCTCCGGAGAGTTCGGAAGGCATTTTCTTTTCAGTGCCGGCAAGTCCTACCATCTCTAATGCTTGGCTGACTTTATCGCGGATTTCACTCGAGGTAAATTTTTTCTTTGCCCTGAGGTCGCCATGTTCTCGAAGAAAAAAACCGGTATTTTCTTCGACATTCATTGAATCAAACAGAGCGGCTCCCTGAAAGAGCATCCCCATGTTGATGACGACTTTATAGAGGTCAGGGCCCGAGAGGTCCGAGATCCGATTCTCGCCGATATCGATCGTGCCTGCGTCGGCCTTGGAGATGCCGATGATATGTTTTAAAAGAACGCTCTTACCCATGCCGGAGCGTCCAAGGATGACCAGGGTTTCTCCGGTTTCAACATCGAGGTTCAGGCCGTCTAAAACCTGATGGTCCTTAAAGCTTTTTTTCAGGTTGCGGATTTTGATCATAAGAGTTTCTGCAATTGACTCCGGAAAATATTCAAAGCAAGCGTGAGGAAAAAATTCGCAAAAAGAATGCAGCAGTAAGAGAGCACGACGCTGTGGGTCGTGGCCCGTCCTACCCCAGCAGCACCACCCGTGGTCTTCATCCCTTTATAGCAGGAGATCGTCATGATGAGGGAGCCAAAGACAAACGCTTTAACAATACCGGTGAACAGGTCAAACATCGAAATATGCAGCGGCATCGGATCAAAATAAGCGGTCGGGGTCATGCCGAAAAAGTAGACCGCCATCGTATATCCGCCAAAAATCCCCATGATCATGCTGAAAATCGTCAGCAAAGGCATGATAAAAGATCCTGCCAAGACGCGAGGGGCAACAAGATACCGATGCGGGTTGACCGCCATGGTCTCTAAAGCATCGATCTGTTCCGTGACTTTCATGGTTCCCAGCTCGGCGCACATCGCAGCGCCGACACGGCCGGTGACCATGAAAGCGGTCAGAACAGGCCCCAGTTCCGTGATCATGGCTTTGGCGACGAGAAGCCCCGTCAGGCCAGTAAGACCTTTGTCGGCAAGCTGATAGAAAGATTGCGCCGACAAAACAAGCCCCGTGAATAATCCTGTGATAGCCACCACGGGAAGGGAGGCGACGCCGATGTCATAAAGCTGTTGTAAAAAGAGACGGAGAGCCGGCGGTTTTTGTACCGCAGCCTTGAGCACGTTGCTGATCAGGGTCGCATACTCTCCCAGACCTTCAATAAATTTGAGGCGGTCTTTCAGCCACGGACGCCATTCGAGGACTTCTTCGTTTTCCGATTCCATGCTTCCTTATCTTCTCTCTCTCATTGAAATAAATTTTATTTCAAGAGAGGTCTTAGCCTTATCATACCTGGTTTTCGATTTTTAAGAGTGATAAAGAATCATGGAATAAATAATTCTTATAAGCGGGCTTTTAACTTGGATTGCCATAATTTAAGGGTCTTATCTTCGGAGCCAGTTACAACCCTATCCTCAAAGGCAGCTACTGCATAGATAATCCCTTGGTGCTCCGTGAAAGGGGATTGCCAGAAAGCGGCAGTATTTGTGTCCCAAACCGTAAAACTTTTATCCCAGGAGCCGCTCACGAGAATATCACCTTGTGTTGCCAAGGAAGTCACAGGTCCGGATTTCAGAGTTTTAATCCAAGCCTGGGAAGGGTCTTTGCTAGTATCCCATAGTATAATATTTCCGTCGAAAGATCCGCTGACAAGAGTTCCATCAGGGAGGACCGTAAGAGCTGTAACGGCATCTTTGTGCATCTTAAAAGATTTCAAAAATTTACCCGTATGAGAGTCCCAAAAAAGAATTTCTCCATTGGTCTGTCCCGTTGCAAGCATTTTTCCATTCTGGACGAAGGCCAGAGACCAGATCTGAGATCCGGTGGGAACTGAGCCGATTTCAAGCTTTTTAGAGAAGGGATTAAAGATATTAAAAAAACCTAGCCTGTCTCCACTTGCAAGTCTTTTTTCAGGAGATACAGCAAGAGCTGTAATATCGGTTTGGTAGGTTCCTAAAATTTGAGAATCTTTGGTATGGAGATCCCAGAGTTTCACGATGCCGGTCGTTCGCCCATTAGGGATTCCAGCCAGCCCGCAGGCTAAAAGTGTATCTGAAATGGGTGCTAGAGCACGGACATTAAAATAATCATTCCAAAAAGTATCGATGGGTTCTCCGTCATGATTCCATACCATGATCTTGCTATCATAAGAGCCGCTAGCAAACCTTCCATCTGAAAAAGGCACAACTGCCGTAATGCCCGCAGTGTCATTTTTTAGAGTCTTAAAACATTCCATCGGCACAGGGCCGATAGAAGCACTCTTAGGAGACGGGAGGGAATAAGTCGATGGATAGAGAGAAGGTCCAACAGCAGCCATAAAGTCTCCTTTTTAGAAGAAAAATTTAAATTATAGGTATTAAAAGAACAATGGAAATTCCAAAAAAAAAGACCCGCAGAAAAACTGCGGCTCTTTCTAGATTGGAATGCTTAAAGTGTTTAGCGATTGATATTATCTTCCATCTGCTGGAGGCGCTGCTGAGCCGCTTTTAAGTTGCGGATCGCATCTTGTGCGCCATTAGCAAATGTTGACCATTGTGAATTTGCGTGTTGGATTTTTTCTTGTTCCATGTTCTGTGAATATTGTCTGAATCCTACACCACTTTTAAAAACTTCTCCTACTTTTACGCCCATTTGAAATGCCTCAGGCACTTTCGAACCTAATTTATAAGCTACAGCTCCAGTACCTACTCCAGTAACTGCTTCAGAAAGAGTACCAGCCCAATGCCAGAATGTTCGACTGGAATAATTTTCTTCACTACGTTTGATGAGAGCTTCAATATACTCACCAGCAATCGCGCGGGATTCTGCAAATTTACGGCAAATCTCAAGAATGATCTTTTCAAATTCTCGTTTAGCGGAGACCTGTTTCGTTTCGCTTTTTGGTAATGCTGCGGGTGGTAATGCTACTTTTGTTGTCATAAATTCCTCCTAAGCTCCCTGTGCGAGAGCAGATGTTCCATTAAATATACGTTTAATTCCATTTTTAATGCGATCATTAATACTTTTGCTGATAGCTGTCTGAGATTCATTGAGCTGCGTAAGAGGATCGATTCCCATCCGAACAGCGGTGATTTTACTCTCTATAGAGATCAGCCGACGCTCAGCTTGCCCTTTAACCCAAGAAGTGTAGAGTTGCGTGGCTTGTATAATCATATTGATCCATGACATGAGCCAATTGAGATTTTCCATGAATTGGCGGTTTTCTTCTGAAAGTTTGGTGAAACTTTGAGAAGTGTAGATAGATATGCCAAAAGTCGTCAAAATCGGGAGCAGTTTACTCAGCACTTCTTCGCCCATCTCATTGCCAAAGGACAAGAGGCGAGAAGCAAGTCTCCATCCACCTGTAAATTCCATTGCAGTATTTCCAAATAAAAAAACTCCAGCTTTAACCAAGTTCCAACCTTCTTTTTTGCCATCGGCAATGAGATAAGCCCCATAAGAGATGGAAGAGATGGCGTAAAGGATCGAATGGAAGAGGTGAGCATAGGCCCAGCGATTTTGGTTGTCTCTCGCTTGGGCTACCTCGGCTAAAGCAGCCAGTTCTGCTTGGGAATATTGGTCCAAGAGAGCACCGTTCTCTTTCAAAGGCCGGAGAACCGTGATTTGCTTATGCCTTTCCAAGGATTTGCGGGTTTTGTCCATCTCTTCGGCTAAATTTCCTAAGATAGTTCCTGTCGGAAACTTCACGGAAGAAGCGGAAGATGAACTCGTTGCTTCAATGGCCATTATCTTCTATTGCCATTAATACGCTCGATCAAGCGCGCATAAGCCTGCAGCATCTCTTTCAAGATTGGCAGAATTTTATCGAGATCTTCGATAATATGGGTCATGTCAGTAGTAATTTCTTCAATCTTCGGTGTGATGTGATTTTCACTTTTACGAGTGAGTGCCCGGCAGAGAAGCTCTGCATCTTCTCTTTTCATTTGAGGGTTGCTCAGACGTTTCTCGTCGGGTAAAATACTCTTAAGTCTGTCTAAAAGCTCATTTTCACCTGTAAAATCAATAACTTTATTATTTTTTTGTTGATTAACTTTATCGAGGAATGTCGTAATGGCATCCAGGTTTTGTCTTTCTTCGTGGAGCTGGGTATTTTTTGCCGCTAATCTTTGATCTCTGAGCGCTTCTTGAGCCATCCCAATGCCAGGCAGTAGCATTCCAACGTTGACTTCATGCTGCTCAAGCTTAGCTTTATAGCCATGGATATTGCTATCGGCATACGTCTGTTCAGAGAGCTGTTCAAGATCAGCGGGAAGTGGCTGGGATTGCTTCAATTCGACGGGCTCAAATTTTGTCCCATGTCCGCCTGCAGGTAATACTGTTGTCATAGATACTCCATTTTTTTAATGTCACTAGCATAACATTAAGAAGGAGTTTTTGGAATTAATAATTTTTATTCCACTTAAATATTAATTTACCTTGATCATTGAGGTGAGTCTCGGCCTGAAGGACAAAGCCTCCTTTGAGCTCGACTTCGACGATAACATGGCTTTGCTCAGTGCTTTGAGAGAGGGTGATCATGACCCCTTCGGTGAGATATTTGCCGATTTGAACGGAGATCTTTCCGGTCTGCTCATTAGAAGAAATCCCCAGTCTGTCGATGCCAAGATTTTTATGAATAGTCTCCAAGATGCTGGGGCCCGATCCGCCGGAGAGGCTGATGATCGTATAGGCCAGTTGGCCGGCTTGGGAAGCATTTAATTCAGAAACATCTTTATTGAAGAGGATCCGGGCGAGGATCGAGCTGGTGGGGAGGGGAGGATTCGATTGGAAGAGGAGCTGGGGGGATTTCAAGGAGCCCCTAAAAGTCACGAGGACTTTAAGATCAGTGAGGTCTAAGTTGCCGGTGATGTTGACAAAGCTTCCGGCCTCGGTGAAGGAGACTTCTCCTTCGGTAATCTTGAAGTCTTTGCCGGAAAAAGAAAATTTTCCTTTTTGTGTTTTGAGGGCACCTGAGGGGACGACATCGAGGTTCTGTCCTGCAATATGGAGATTGCCGGCCAGCTGAGCATCGAGGCCCCGTCCGGTCAAGTGAATATTTTCTTCGCCTTGGACTCGGAGGTCGTAATGGAAGGGATAGGGGTTAGAGACAGGGGGTGTGTAAGTCTTCGGTTGGTTGATGAAAGTGACAGGGAGGGAGACCAAGGTCGTAGGAAGCTGGTCGGGAATTTGAATTTCTGCCTCATCCACCGTGAGGGAGCCTTCGGCTAAGGCCGATTCGAGGTTACCGGTAATGGTAAAAGGCCCGCTGCAAGAGGCGGCAAGCCAGTCGAAGCGGATGACGCGGAAATGAGAAATCTCTCCCTCCACAGAAAAGGGAAGGTTCGGCTCTAAATGGAAAACGGCGGTAGCTGTCGCTGTGCCGGAGCTTTCATCTTGGACATCGATATGATGGATATCGAGGGTGCTTCCATTGGCGACTGCCTCAATAGCAGCATTTTGAAAACCTATTCCGATGAAATAGTTTTGGTAAAAGCCGTTTTGGATTGTCAGAGGACCGAAAAAGGCCAGCTTCTCTAGGCTGCCGCTGCCGACAAGACGTGTAGAGAGCAGCCCGCCAAAGCGCTGAGTCCCGATATTGATAAAATCAAACAATTGTTCGATATGGCCTTCGATCGTACATTGTCCGGCAAGCGGTTTTTGACGGTCCACAGTGATATTGAAAGGGTAGAGTTGATACGAGACGGGCAGTGTAGCCGAAAGATCCACAAATTGCTCGCCGCTTGCCACGATATGGGTATGGACCTGAGCGGTATCATGATTGAGGTTGGCTTGTAAGGAGGCTTTGGTTTTAATCGGCGTTGTACCGCCGGCAGGGAAAATATCGGCATGTTCCAAAAGAAGATTGCAATGGCCGGTGAGATCTCGATTCGAGCCGGAAAGCGCCAAATCGATCGAAGACAGCCCCTGGAGGGAAAAGCGGTGAGAGAGCAGAGTGAGAAAGTCGAGCGGAAAATGCTCGGCCTGCACCGTCATCCTTGAACTTTCAGGAGAAAGTTGAAAAGAGGAGTGAATAAAGCCGTTTTCAATTTTCAACTTAAAGTCCGTAAGAGAAACGGCCTTAGGCTGGATGATAGCCGTGAAAGGCTGCTCGAGATGGAGATTTTTTTGCAGGAGTGCACCTTCTAAAATATGGCAGTTCAGCTCGAAATTTTCAGGGGAAAAAGAGAAATGCCCTTCCGAGCGGATGTTGAAAGGATTTTTCCACTCGCCATCCATCTTGAGTGCATAGCTCCAAAGGTCATTATCCCATGCCATCGTATAGCTTGCCGAGGTGAAATAGATATCGGCTAGGTAACCTTTTTGACTTTCAATGTCGAATTTCCCTTTCAGCCCATGAAAAATGTCAGTCGCATTCAGATCGATATCGATTTGGTCTGAGAGAAATTTTCCTATTTTTAAAGCTTTGGCAATCGCATGGCAGCGGGTGTTTTCACCTTGAAAATTGACTTGACCGGCGAGTTGTCCTGCAAGTGCTATAGGCAGGAGCTGTGAGTAAGGTTTTAAATCCCCGATTTGGAAAGAAAGGCCGCCGGAGAGATTTTTCATCTGAGGAAGATCAAGGGAAAAATCTCCCGCGAGAGTAGTTTCAGGGGCTTGCAAGGACAGCCCCTCGATATTGAGGCGCTCGGATTGAAGTTTTAAGGAACCGGAAGCCTGAAACCTCAAGTCTGGATGGAGAGCGGACAATCCCCATGTTCCGTTCCAGCTTCCGCTCATTTGGCGGGCCTCCAGATAGAGCTTAGCGTCTGTAAACGCCGCTTCTCTCATATCGAGCTGGTCGCTTTTAAGAGAGATTTTGCAATGGTCTCCTTTGTAGAGGATATCGCCTTTGGCAATGCCTTTGAGCTCAGGAGAGAGCCGAGAAAGATGAGGGAGTAAAAAGGAGCCTTCGAGGCCCCGAGGGGAAAAATAGCGATCGAGCTCGGCATCTCCCTTGATGCAGAGCAGATCGCTTTTCAAATTGAGGGCAGAGAGCTTGATAGACCGATCGGAGAGCAAAGAATAGGCAGTCGTTGCGCTCAAGTTTTCATCCAGGCCTTGCAGCGCCGGAAGCGTCAGCTGTTTGACATCTAATTTCAGATTTCCCTGGATCGGGTGAGGAAGGAGGGGATTTTGGGGAGAAGCCAGAAAAGTTTTCCAAGTTTTCCAGGGCCCTGCACAGGATGTTTCGAGATGGAAAGCTATGTCGAAGGGGAGTGACACAAAAGGAGCAAAGGCTTTTTGCGACTCGACTGACACATTCAAATCGGCAATGATCGAGTCGAGTTTTTTATTTCCCTGGATGAAGAGCGTCAAATCAAGATCCGAAGAGCGGACTTTGGCATGAAGATTGAAAACGGCGCCCCTTCTCTTAATATTGCAGTTTCCTGAGAGGCTGTAAAAGGCTTGATTTCCTGTCGAAAGATTGACCGCTTCTAAATGATTTATTTTCATCATATGAATGGCAAGATAAGGAGGTAAAGGAGGGAGAGAAGAAGAGGCGCTTTTTTCCGCAGGCTTGAATCGATAGATAGTTTTATCTGCGCTGAGGTAGCGGATGCCGATTTTTTTACGGAGCAGCGGCAGAATCGACAGGCGGATGCGCAGGCGGTCGATATCGATCGAATCGGTCTGATTCAATTCGAGGTGGACTTGAGAAAGGGTCCATTTGAGAGGAAGATCGCCTTCAATTTTTTCAATCTTCAGCTTAAAGCCCTGCTGCAGCGCGATCTCTTCTAAGATCATGCCTATTTTATCTTTGCCCCAGGGGCTTTGAGCGAGTAAAAACAGCCCTACAGCAAGCGCCAGGAGGATAAAAGCAGAAGTTAAAATCCATTTGATCCATTTCATTAGAATGTCTGACCTATGCTGAACAAGACTCTGTATATCGGATCGACGTGTTTGTGTCGATGCGGGAACTTACGCCGGTCCAAGGGAAAAGCCACATCCAACCTCATAGGGCCGAGGAAGCTAAAATAGCGGAAACCAAGACCCGCCGATTTAAACCATTTTTCATCCAGTTTGGGCCAAGGAGTCAGATAGACGCTTCCCATATCGAAAAACGGGACGAGTCCAATCGTTTTGCTGATTCGAAAACGGGTTTCAAAGGTATAAAAAATTCCCGAGCGGCCGCCGATCGGTTTGCGTCCATGGAAGGGGCTGACCGAATGGTACCGGTAGCCCCGCAAATCTTCATCGGATCCGCCTAAGATTCTCTTGGGAACAGGCACGGCGGCTAAATCGGTGCTCACAATGGAATCCGCCATGACCTGCTGCGCAAGGACTAAAAAATCCTTTCCGATGACAGTGAAATAATTCCGATAGACGACAGAGTTGTAAAGATAAAACCATTCGTCTTCGCTGAAATTAAAAGATGGGATGGTTTTAAACTCCAAGGTAGCACCGCGGGTCGGATGGAGGAGATGATCTGCCGAGCTCCAGCGGAAATAGAGGGGAAATTCTAACAGTGTAAAAGTCCCGTTATGGACAGATTTTTTAACATAAAGACGCTCGCTTTTGACCCCCATGGAAATGCGATATTTAGTCCCGATCCTTCGCTCGACGCGGGTAGTGGCGCTATAAGATTGTTCATTGTAAGCCAGGATAGACTCTTGAAGAGCCTGGGCCTGCGCTACAAAATCTTGGTCGATTTTCCAGAAGTCGGGAACGAAAAAGATCCCTGTGCCGGTATGCGAATGTGCAGTGACATCACCTTGCAAGGAGAGTTTGCGCCCTAACCCTGCAACATTCCGATTTTCCCAACCGAAGGTCAAACCGGGTCCGAAAAACGTCTCGTAGCTCGCACCGATGTTGATGCTGCGGTGCTTGGTTTCCGTGGCATCGATTCTCATGCCGAGTTCTTTATTGCTGCCGGGCTCCACATCGTGCGCAATCACAATCGAAGTAAAGAGGCCTGTATCGAGGAGCTTTTGCTGGGTTTTATCAATGAGACGCGTATCGTAAGGATCTCCTTCTTTCCAGCTGATCTTATTTTCAAAGAGCTTGTTTTTGACATGGCGCGATCCTTCAATGACCGTCGCTCCGAACTTCACCAGGGGCCCTGCATCTATTTTCAAATGCACGGCAAAAGTCTTCGTTTTATAGTCGGCGACCATCTCTTGACTTTCGATTTTAGCTAGCGGATGGCCGCATTCTCCCAGCAGGGCAAGAGCTTTTTCTTCGGCATCTAAAATCTGCACGGAAACCGCCGGTTTCCCGAGCTCAATTCCTAAATTCTGCGGTCCCAGGCTCTGGCACAGAAAAGGGTGACCTTCGGAGAAGACATCGATTTGGAAAGCGCTGAGTAAATAAGCTGGTCCAGGCAGGATCATCACGAAAATCTGGACTTCGTCTTCTTCTTGGATCCGTACCTCGACCTTGGCGTCATAATATCCGTGAGAATGGAGCGCTTTGATCATAGCGGGAATATCAGACTCTGCCCGGAATCTCAGCGCATTGAGCGAAGTGGGGGCTTGTTTTTTCAAAGTGGTCAAAAACGAGGCGGACTTGACCGTTTTCAAAGCTTCGGTGTCATTTAATCCAATGAAATGGACAGCATACTCTAAGCAGCTTGCCGCCATCATCGGTAGAATAAATAAGACCAGCTTCTTGAACATGAAACTATCTTGCCAGAGACAAGAGTTCTCTTTCCATTGTCAAATATACCCTTCAAGATTATAGTTCCTTCACATGCCGACAAGACTTAAAAGCCGAGATATTTTTCAAGCCTCCTGTCAAGTGATTCCCGGAGGTGTTAATTCACCCACCCGCGCCTTTCCAGGACTCGACATGACGCCTTTAATTGCCGCCCGCGGGCAAGGAGCCGTCGTCTGGGATGCCGATGGCCATTCTTATATCGATTATTGCTGCAGCTGGGGGGCGTTGATTTTAGGGCATTGCCATCCGGCTGTTGTCGAAGCAGCAACGGAGCAAATGCGCTTAGGCGCAGGTTTTGGCATGGCGACTCCGCCCGAGCTTGCGATTGCACAAAAGATTTGCCAGCATCTTCCTTCCATGGAAAAAATCCGATTTGTCTCTTCCGGCACCGAAGCCACGATGAGCGCCATCAGGCTCGCACGCGGCTACGCCGGCAAAGATAAAGTGATTAAGTTTGAAGGCCATTATCATGGCCACTCCGATGGACTTCTTATCCGGGCTGGATCTGCTGTCGTGCAGATCAACCAGGAGGCCTCTTCCAAAGGTGTTCCTTCCGATTTTGTCCGGCATACGATTTGCCTCCCTTTCAATGATATTGCCGTCGTGCGCGATTTTATTCGTAGTCGAGATGATATTGCGACTGTGATCCTCGAGCCGATTGCAGGCAATATGGGACTGGTTCCTGCCGATCCTGATTTTCTGGCCATGCTCCGCGAAGAGACCGAGAAAAAAGAGATTGTTCTGATTTTTGATGAAGTGATCAGCGGATTTCGAGTAGGCCTTCAAGGCGCTCAAGGCCTCTATCAAATTACTCCCGACTTAACATGTCTTGGTAAAATCATCGGCGCAGGCTTTCCTGCTGCGGCCTTTGGCGGAAAAGCCGACATCATGAATCATTTAGCTCCGCTCGGAGAAGTTTATCAAGCCGGAACCCTATCGGGTCATCCAGTTGCGATGAGAGCTGGACTTGCAGCCCTAGAACAACTGGAACAGCCGGGCTTTTATGAGCAGCTAGAGAAGAAGACGACTGTTCTCGTCGAAGCCTTACGTCAAATGATGCACGATAAAAAGATCACCGGATGTGTCAATCAGCTCGGATCGATGTTCACGCCGTTTTTTGGCCCCTCTGAGATGCGCCATAAAACGACTCTCAACCAAGAGCTTTATTGCAAGTTCTTCAAACAGCTTTTCCAGCAAGGGATTTACATGGCGCCTTCACCCTATGAAGCGAACTTTGTCTCCAGCGCTCACACCGACGAGCAAATAGAAAAAACGTGCCAAGCTTGCCGTGACCTTTCTTTTGTGACATAATCCAAAAAATGGCACGGACATTATCGCAAAAGGTTGTAGAGCTCGCTCATCAATGCAGAGGGCGCCAGCAGATGACGATCCAAGAGATCTTCCATCTCATGGACCGGTCGGAGGAATCTCTGATCGTTTGGATCCTCTATCTTCCCTTTATTCTATGTTATCAGGTGCCGGGATTTTGGGTAGTCGTGAGTTTGCTCATCATCTGGATGGGCATACGGACGGCCCTTCATAAAAAATTTTGGCTGCCTAAATTCCTTCGTCACAAAAAAGTCTCCGGCGACCATTTTGCGCATTACATTTCTTACACGGTGAGATTTTTGCACAAGCTCGAGAAGATCGCGCATCCGCGGGGAACGATTTATCAGCACCATCCGCTTTTGATCACATTCAATGGATGGCTGATGGCGATGGGTGGGATTTTTTTGTTGTTTCCTATCGGTACAGAAATTATTCCCAGTATAGGGCTCTTTTTACTTTCCATCGGTATCTTAGAAGAAGATATTCTCTGGATGAGCTGCTCTTACGGAGTCTTCGCCGTTCATGCCGCGCACGTCATTTCTCTTTTGATTCTGCGCTGAGATCTTGGATATTCATGATGTGTTTGACTTCCAGCTGCGATTCAGCAATGACCGACTGCTGCCCATCGACATCGATGATATAGAGCATCGTTTTAGGGCTGAGAGGTCTTTTCTCAATGATCTTAATCGATCGATTGCTATTGCCATGGGCCCAGCGGCCTTGGCTGAGCTTTTTGAGCAGCCAAACCGTGATAAAAATTCCCACGATCAAAGCAATAAGTACCAAAAACATTTTAAGAAAAGCCCCTTCATATCCCGGGACTATATCGACAGGGGTGGGGGATAAGGGTGCTTCCAAAGGTGCTTCCAGGGGTGCTTCCAGGGGTGCTTCAGGAGGAGTAGGTGTAGCAGGCTCAGTTGGAGCAGCCACAGCTCCCAAAAGTAAAAAATTAATTAATTGAATCATGGCCTTATCATGAATTGAATATCGTTTTTTTTCAAGAAAAGCGGTAGAATATTTCTATGAAATCCCTCGAAATAGCCTTGAAAGCCGGACGCAAGAGGCAAAGTGAAGTCACTCGCTTTGTGCATTATTGCCAGGAGCACCCCGAAAAGAGCTCGGAGACGATCCCTGCCTATGAAAACTTTTGCTTTGCGCTCGCGCTTTTACGCACCAAGATCGCAGAAAATGTCCTTGAGGCCAAGGCCCTCCTCGATAAGCTTTTGGCTTTTCAAGTCGAAGGACAGTTTCCCGTCTACCTCCATGAATATCCCCTTTGCCGTTATGCAGGCCTGGGGTCGAAGCTCTATCCCGTGATCTTTTATATTTTAAGGGACTTTCACACGGTTTTAGGCGATAAGCTCCGATCTGAGCTGCAAAAACTCCAAGACCGGTATTCTCTTCCAGCTGTAGAATCTCCGCATACTCCTGAAGAGTGGTCCGAGTTTTTAATCCACGCGCAGCTGACTGGCCAAGATAAGACTCCGGCTTTTCAATGTTGGGATCCGGCTTGCTTAGCGTTCATAGGCCCTCAAAGGCAAGAGAGGGGAGAGCCGGCTCTTACTCTCTATGATCTTTTTCTCGGAGAATGGGGTGGAAAATATTCTGCAAGAGCGCTGCAAGACCATCCGGTGCATCTACGCGCAAGTTTGATCTATCCTCACGAAGCCCTGATTTCCTCTCGACCACAGCAATCTTTACGCTCTCAATTTTGGGGCACAGGCCAACCTACTCACTCTCTCGTGCTCCAGACCTCAGGACAAGTGACCGAAAGCATGGATAGCCTTCTGATTACTCTTCCGGAAAAAGAAGTGCAAGAAGAGGTCGAGGTGGCCTATTTTTGCAACTTGCATCCCGAGACGGAGATTTTCATCAACCGTCAGAAAGCGACCTCTTTTCAACTCGGGGATCAGATCCAGATTATTTCAAAAGATCGACGCATCGAGCTTTCTATTAGTCTGGAAGGGGAAGGAAAGTTCTGGGGCCATCTCTATCGGGGCAATAGACCTGGACAGATTTCTTGCAGAGGGGAAGAAAAATACGAGGCCTACGACTGGGTCATAGGCCTTCGAACGATCCAAAGAGGACCCAGCTCTTTTATTAGAGTTGTAACCACTTCGGCATCTTAGAATACCATGCATAACCCTTTCTCTCATCGTACATATCATAGGATTTACGATAAGCACGATTTAAAAGGTGCATCCCGTAAAAAATACTCATAGTGAATAAAGCACCGGGAATAGGTTTCACTGGAAAGCCATACGAGCGCAAAACCACGGTAGAGATTGCCAGAGGCACTAAATAACGCACAGCAAGATGGTGAATTCTCTGATATTTTTCTGCATGTCGTACTTCTTCCCGAATTACTCTCGCAAGAAAAGGGCTAAGGGCAGATTTCAGCAAGAAAGCAGCACCCACGAATTGAGCAACTTTCAAGGAACCCTCATATCCCGCGGATGGGGATAACCCAGGAGCCCACTTACTAAAGGCTTGATTCACACCAAACCCGACCGCTAAGGAAAGAGCAGTTACGGGGGAATCGTAAATGGTTTTATCAAAGATAGTTTGTCCTCTTTCATAGATACCCATAAAGGTAGCACCAACCACACCGTTCATAGGATTTTTAGAAAGAATGAGAGAAAGGCCCAGAAGGGCTCAGCCTCCAATAACGGCCGTAGACATGCGAGAATCAATAGATGATGCCATAGTAATTCTCCTTTTACAGGGTTTGAGAAAGGTAAGACTTTGCCATATTGTTATTTTTTTATTCGATAGGAAAAATGAGAAGATCTTTTTCCGTATACTGTTTCTTCAGGGAAAATTTTTCTGGAAGCAGTGTTTCTCCAACTTTTATTGCTGCTTGTCCTTCTGCTCCGTCTCCATTATAGATATGGCAAAGTCCTATTAAGATATGTGTTTCGGGTTGATGAGGATCTATTCTGATGGCTTCCTCGGCATGGTCTAACGCTCGAGTTGCATCATCTTCCTCATCCGAATTTTTTTCGATAAAATAGATTCTGGTTGCCAGATTGTGATAGATAAAGAATCGCTGCGTATGATGGTAATCCAGCATTTCTTCTAAGTAATATTGTTCCAATTCTTCAACAGTCTCTAAACATAAGGAATAAATGACTGCAGCTCGGAGATCGGCTTGGCCTAAGGTTTTGAGCCACTCTAAATCTGATGGATAGAAATACCGGGCTATTTGCACCATGATTCGGAGGGACTCATCGATTCTGTTCAGTCGATATAGAGCATAAGCTACAGCAAGTTTAACTTCAGGAATTTGAGATCGAAGAAGGAGGGCTTCTTCACAGATTTCTTTACTAGCGTTTAAAATGGAATAAAGAGTTTGAAAGAGATCAAGACTCTTTTCCAATTTAGCTTTCTTTTCTTTGGCGAAAAGGAAACATAAATTAATCCAGTCATCAAAAGCTTCTGCGAAATTTCCTATTTGCTGAAAGAAGTTGATTTTAGTGCAAAGGAGAAACACCATGTCTTGGAGGGTCTTTTCATTCAAGGGAAACCTAATCCAATTCAAGCACGCTCGAATGAAAGGATAGGCCCTTTTGACTTCGAAAACATAGGTGAAGTCTGCAACGCACTTCAGATCTTTGATCCTCATAGGATCACGGTGATGAAGTGCTTTCTGGAAAATTGAAACAGGGAGCAGGCTTTCTCTTTCATTGGGGACACAGGCAGCATCATTCTCTTTAAGCCCAAGCCATCCTAAACAATAGTTAGTTCCCAAGTGTAAAGGTATTAAGTCGGCCGGGAATGATCGTATGACACGATCGTAGAGGAATATTGCTTTTTTGAGTTCCTCTTCTCGGGGGGAATGATGTGGAAAATATAAATAAAGATTTGCTAACTTTTCTAAAGCTATAGAAGAGTTATTTCTGCAAAGATTCCATACGATGAGCTCTTCTAAGAAAGTACCGGAATGAGACAATGCATCATGATAGACTAGTTTACTATCATGTGCAATTTTTCTTAGGGCTCTGAGTGTATTGAAATGAGTGGCTGGCTCCCCATGCCTTAACCAAATTAGGAAAAATCCTTGGAGGAAATTCTGTCTTTTTCTTTTGGGAGGATTTTTGTGAATGGGTAAAGTAATTTTATCTGGATTTTTATGCTGAGCTTTGTCTGGGAAGAGAACTTCACTGAGCCACCATCCTAAAAGTGACGAATATTTACTCAATTTTTTCCGATTATCTAAGTATAGTTTAACCGCTTGTGTCTGATCTTTTAGATGATGGAGTGAAAGGATGCGGAAAACTATAAAGAATATTCTATGATCTTCAGAGTCTGGAACGAGGAGAGATATGCAAGCAGCTGGCTGCTTCAAAATATTGCGTTGAAGATTTTTTGAACTGTTTGGAAACTGAAAACTCCACATAATCTCCGCTTTGTTTGCTCCATTCCAGTCTTCATCCTCCCAACCTTCATCGTTCAAGGAGGGTTGTATCTTTGTTTTATCATCTTCAACAAGGTTGGGAATAGCACCATTAGCAACCATCACACAGGCACGTTGTAGTGCTAAGGTTTTTTGTCTAGCTTTGTAATTAGCGGATTCATCGGGCAGACCGAAGCACCAAAAATTGGAGATGGCTCTTTCATCCTCAAAATCTTCGGGAGCACATTTCCGGACTTTAACGACAGTTAGGTAATAATCTTTCCATTTTGGAGGTTCTCTATCGATCCATTCTGTTGGAAGTGTCCATTGACGCGCATAAAGGGATTTCCATAAAGCATTATCTTCCGAAATTCCTAAAAGCGCTTTTGAAACACGCGCAATACGTCCTAATGCTTGAACATCCAAATGGGATAGGACACGAAATAAAATTTCAGGAGGAAGGCAGTTGTAACCTTCAGTTGGGACCAGAGCTATTCTTGAAGCCATAAAAACTCCGTTATTTAAATAGCGGTGTAATATTGGACATCCATAGTAACAAAAGAATAGACTTTTTAAAGAGTTTTTTCGCGGGATATTCTATTTTTCGGAATGGGAAAGCAGAAGGTCATGTTTAGAGAATGCATGA
This sequence comes from Verrucomicrobiota bacterium, assembly GCA_018239715.1. GTDB lineage: Bacteria > Chlamydiota > Chlamydiia > Chlamydiales > Rhabdochlamydiaceae > PALSA-1444. The sequence goes on along the minus strand of JAFEGW010000013.1, from coordinate 7,681 downwards.
TCCGCAGCAAATCGACCCTGAGCAAGTTGAAGGCCAGTGAGCGTGGCAGAGTGTGCCAAATCCATCTCTCCTCTTGCAGAATGGCATAGTCCTATTAAAAAGTGGGTCTCGGGTGCGTTGGGATTCAGTTCGCGGGCCATCTGGGCGTATTTTAAAGCTGTGCCAGGATCCACGGCTTTGATTTCTATGGTATCTCCCTCATCATCTGAATCTGGCATAGGGGTAGGTTGAAAATAGATTCTTGTAGCAAGATTATGATAAATCAGAAAACTCCTTTGAGGATGGTGGCTAAGCATAGCTAGGTAATGCTTTTCAACATCTTCGATGGTATTTAAACAGCAGGCATAGAGTTCAGCCGCTTTATAATTTGTTTCTCCTGCTTTTAAAAGCCATGAGAGTTTTGTCTTATCAAAACACTCAACGGCTTTTTGTAAGATTTGAAGCGATTCATCCAGTCTATTTAACCGATGATAGGCGTAAGCAATCGCTAGCCGCATGGCGATAATGTCAGAATGGACCAGGATCATTTCTTCGCAGACTTGGAGGTTTGAGTCTAGGATAGAATACAGATTTTTAAAGAGATCAGGATCCTCAGAGTGCCAGGATTTGCTAAGAAGCCAGCACAAATCCATCCACGCATAGAGAGCCTCCATAAAGTTTTGTGTTTGGAGATAAAACTGGATTTGGGCGTTATGAAAAGAGACGATAAGTTCAAGAGTCTCATCGTAATAGGAGGGGCGAAAAAGTAACGGGAGTGCTTGAACACAACGTCCATCGGGGGTTTTCTGAAAAATAGCGGTGCATTGAGTGATCAGTTGAAAATCTCTGATGTTCATGCCTTGGCATTTGAACGAGGCCATGAGCTCACGCCTTTGGGTATTGTAGGGGAGGCGGATGCGTTGTAAACATGCTCCTAGAAATGGATAGTCTTGAGATCTCTGAAAGGCTGTTGCGAATCGAAGGATTGTTTCAAAATCTGGGATGGTGATTTCTACATTTTGAGCCACGGCTGATTGGAAAATAAACAGAGGAAGCTCTTGGGCCTTCTTTGAGAGTGAGCTAGAAGAATGAAGTTTTTTTAGCTGCATCAAAGTTTGGCTTAAATAAATAGCAAGTTGTAAGGGTATTTGCTCTTTTTCGTATAAGCGGATCGCTTGGAGATAAAGGCGCTGGGCTTTTTCTAGATCGCCCTGCTTCACAGCAAGTCTTTCTAAATGTTTTTTATCGAACGACACGTTTTTTTTAGAGGAGGAGCTGGTGGGACGGAGAGGAAAATGTGAATAAATGTTTGCCAAATGTTCTAGATGGTTTGGAGAGCAGTTTCTAGAGACTTTCCAGAGCAGGAATTCTTCCAAAAAAGAAGGATGTTTTTCCTCTTGCTCAATATCATTCGCTAACTTTCTTAAGGCGCGTAAGGTGTTAAAATGAGTAGCTTCTTCCCCGTGTTGAAGCCAAACGAGGAAGAACCCTTGTAGAAAATCACGTACTTCCTTTTTTTCTGGGCTTAAAGGAAAAGAAAGTAGGGAATGGCGGTCTTCGCACGGCAAAGACGAGGCGACAATTTGAGAGAGCCACCATTCTAAGAGGCGTGAATAATCTCTTACCTGATGCCTATGCTCGAAAAAGACGGTGCGAACCATGCCGGTGTCAGGGCGCCGAAATCGGAAGAGTATCAGGAAAGCCTTCATAAAAATTTCATCCAGCTTGGAATCTTCTTTTTTTATGAGAGGGAGCAGGGGAGTATCTATGACGTGGAGCCGCGGAATTTCTCCCCTTGCTGCAGAGACACAGTCTTTTTGTAAAGCTAAAGGTGGGTTAGGGGTTCTCGAACGGGCTGACTCAGTAGGCAGGCCAAAGCTCCAGAAAATGAAGGATTCGTGCTGCGGAGCTCTTTGGGCAAAACGACGAACTTTGGCCACGGTCAAGAAATAATCTTTCCATCGAGTAGGGGGCGATCCTATCCATTCTGCAGGCTTTGCCCATGCACGCTCATAGATGGACTCCCACAGATGATTATCCTCAGAAGCCTCTAAAAGGGCTTTTGAAACACGCGCAACATGTCCTAATACTTGAACATCAAGATACGATAGGATCTGAAATAATACCTCTCGTGGAACGCCGATATATCTTTCTGTCTGAACTAGAGTAACTCCTAAAACCATAAATCTGTGATTCTTTCAAATTGATGCAAAGTTTCGACATAAAGAGTAACAAAAGAAGAGACTTTTGTCATACCTGATTTACTAAAATTTTTTCGTGCATTTCATCATGACTTTCTGTTACAAAGGAAAACTATGTCGACGGAAGCCCGCTTAGAAACACTCGATCGGCAATTTTTCGAAATTGCCGCCCACAACCTGAATCCTGATCAAAAACAGTTCCTTGCAACGAAATGGAAACAAATCCGCCATTACGCCTGCCAAAATGCCGGCGTGAAGAAATGGGGCAGCCATGTGCTCGACTTGAACGCAGAGGCGACAGAACAACTTAAAGAAGCCTTTCGCACTCTCGTCAAAGGGATCGAAATGATCGGCTTCCAAATCTGGAAACCGACTGCAAAAGATCCTCATTTAGAAGCGATTTTCCGGTTGTTTTTTGATGACCGGACAAATCTTCACGATGTCGATTTCTCGATCGAGGAAAAGCTCGCTCTTTTTTGGAAATATGATGCAACCCTGATCACACAGTTCCGAGAGCGGTTCGAACAGATCTTTCGAGACCTCTATCACCAAATGATCTGGACCCAGCACGATCCCTTAGTCACCGAGATGCTCATCGGCAACTTGATTGCGCTTTATCCGCTTTTCGATCCGATGCCCGAGGGCGAAGTCGATATCCTTCAGCAGATCGAAGGATCTTGGAACTTGGTCCGTTACCGTACAGAGCCGATTCCCTTGGTGGAAGATAAAGTCTTAGCCTATGGACTGACGCCAGTCAGCAATCCCAAGGCTCTTCCCTTGATTTTGTTTTGCGGGACTCCTTATCCTGCTGCTAAAGGATTTTGGGAGGCGATTAAGAGCGATCTCCATCCCTTCCGTTCGGTCGGAGAGTCGATATTTCTCGAGGGGAGGGAGAGGATTGACGCCTGGATGAATAAAAAACCTCAGGTCAAGTGCTATGGACTCAGTTTAGGAGGAGCGCTGGCCTATCATCTCGGAAGAACGTATGGATCCCGCGTGACAGTTTTTGCTTACGTTCCTCCTGGGCTTTTCTTAAAGCCCCAAGAAATGCATAAAATCCATGGTGTTGCCTTTTACCATGTCGACGACTTCGTTCCCTCTTTAGGATACCATCCGACCGGCAAGAATTTTACCTGTTACGGAGTGATCACCGAGGCCAATCGGAACTTTCTGCTGGCCCATGCGCGGCCTGTCGGCTGTAACCCGACCGTCGTCATTGAAATCAATCCTCTTCACGAAAACCGGAATGTTTTTCGGTCTCTTTTTACGCTGGGCAAGCACATTTTCTCCGCACTGCTTTTTATTGCGACCTTGCCGCTCCGTTTGGCAATCGACGGCACCGATTGGATGCGCCGAAAGCTAAAACGAAAACGATGATAACATCGACTCGATGTCTAGCAAGTCTTTCTTGAGCCATGGTGGAGCAGCAGGATGCTGCTGGATCTCTTCCGAGGTGAGCCAGAAGTATGCGGGGACTTCTTTAGGGGAAGGAATCACCTGGACGATGGTTCTTTCAAGCTTGCAGTAGAGAATCGTATCGAGGACGTGGTTATCAGGAGGAGCGATAAAATAACGGCTCGACACATAATGGAGCGGATCGAGGAGTCTCAGACCGACCTCTTCTAAAACTTCCCGTTTCGCAGCTTCAAACAAAACTTGAGCATTTTCCCGCCCATCTTTGTATTCCACTTTGCCGCCGGGAAAAGCCAGCAGACCTGCTGCATGAACACCTGCAGGTCTTCGAATAATGAGGTATTTACCGTCATGTTCGATTGCACACTCGACATTCGCGATAAATAGATCCATGGTTTAAGCCTGAGGGATATGCAATGCAGGACTATCCATCGCAAGGCCCATCGCATGCATCCCGTTGTCGACATAGAGGGTCGTTCCTGTGACACCGGTGGCCGTTGCCAAAAAGGCTGCCGCATATCCGACTTCTTCGGCTTCGAGATCTTTGGAGACAGGAGCATTGGCCTTGGAATAGGCAATCATACTGTCAATAAATCCAATGGCACGGGCTGCACGGCTGCGTAAAGGGCCTGCGGAAATGGTATTAACCCGGATGCCCCATTTACGGCCTGCTTCCCAGGCGAGCATGCGGTTATCGCTTTCCAGGGCAGCTTTGGCGGAACTCATCCCTCCGCCATAGCCTGGGACGGCTTTTTCGGAGGCCATGTAGGTCAGGGAAATCGTCGATCCGCCTTCATTCATTAGGGGTCCAAAATGTTGGAGCAAACTCACAAAGGAATAGGCCGAAGAGCTCACAGCTGCCAAATAGCCGTTGCGGGAGGTTTCCAGGAGAGGTTTTTTCACTTCGGGACCATTGGCAAGGGAATGGACGAGGATGTCGATCTTGCCGTAGTCTTTCTCTACCTGGGTAGCGACTTCAGAGATCGTATACCCGGTAGCGTCTTGGTAACGTTTGTTCTCACGGACATCGGCAGGGACGTCTTCGGGTTTGTCGAACGAGGCATCTAATGCATAGACCTTGAGGTATTCGAGCATCTTGCCGTTGGAGAGCTTGCGGGACTCATCGAACTTTCCCATGCTCCACGATTGAGTGAAGATTTTAACGATAGGAGTCCAGGTCCCAATGAGGATTTCAGCGCCTGCTTCAGCCAGAGCCTTCGCAATGGCCCAGCCGTAGCCTTGGTCGTCTCCGATTCCGGCGATAAAAGCTTTTTTACCTTTGAGATTCATTGAAACCATGCTTTACCTCACTAAATATTTTAGAGGTTAAAGCATAGCATAAAGAATTACGATTTTCTATATTTTTTCATCATGAGCCGTTTCCAACCTTCTGCGGTGAGTAGGCGGGGAGAGGGCGATGGGGAAGAGGGTTTAGACTTAGGGGTCTTAGGGGGTTCTTCACGTCCCGTAGCCACTTTTCTAAGCTTTTTGAGTGCTTTCTTAAACATAAACCCCTCTAGGCTCAGTATAGAGCGGTTTAGGGGGTAAAGTCAAGAAATTTTTTTAGTCGCATTCGTCAAAAAATTACGGTAGGATCAGAGGATTATGACCCAAATTGATATTTACTATGAAGGGGGCCTGCGAACCCGCTCTGTCCAGGGTAAGCGTGAGATCATCACGGACGGCCCTCAGGAGTTTAAAGGGAAAGGGGAGATGTTTTCCCCCACGGACCTCCTGGCGGCCTCTTTAGGATCGTGCGTCCTCACTCTCATGGGAATGGCCGCCGAACGCCTGAAAATCAGCCTAGAGGGACTTCGGTTGACCGTCGATAAGGAAATGGCCCAGCTCCCTTCCCGCCGGATAGGGCGGCTGATTGTCCATGTCTACTGCCCTCAAACCTTTGACATAGAGACGACCCAGAAATTAGAAACTGCCGGAAGCCACTGCCCCGTCCATCAATCGCTTCATCCCGATACGAAGCAAGAGTTCTTTTTCCATTGGGGAGAGCCGTGAAATTTTCTTCGATCACCGCCTTCGACAAACATCTTAAAGAAGCATTTCCTCACCATCTGGCGCCGATTTTCCTTCTCGTGACCCCTTGCGACTACGAACGGCAGAAGAATATCGAAAAAATTTCAGCGTTGATTCAGAAAAAAGATCCTACGGTTCGTGTGGTCCGTCTCAGCGGCCTGGAATCTTCCCTTGAGCAAGTTAAGGGCGAGCTTATGACCCCGAGCCTCTGGGGAGGGTTGACTCTCGTCATCTATACCGAAGTCGACAAAGTCAAAAACAATGCCCTTCTCGGAGACCACTTTCCTCCGGGAGTCCATCTTATCTTAGGGGCTAGCGGCTTTAAAGCCGTTTCCGAGCTCTATCAGAAGGGAAAAAAAGACGTTGTCGCTCTGGATCTCAGCGATGAAAAGCCCTGGGAAAAAGAACGACGGCTGCAAGAGTGGTTGGTGGAGCAAGCACGCCTGCAGCAAAAAAATCTTCAATCGGATGTCGTCCATTATTTGATGCAGCATTTAGGACCCGATCTTGCGACCCTCGATCAAGAACTCACCAAGCTCATCTGCTTTGTCGGAGAAAAACCCCGCATTGAGCTGGAAGATGCCAAAGCCATCTGCGGCACGCGCGACCTGTTCACCGGCTGGCAGCTGGCTGAAAAAATCGTCTGGGACCGGCCCACTTCCCTGGGTCAAAAGCTCTCTGACTTAGGATTTATATTTCCGTTTATTGGGCAGCTCCGTTATCAGCTGCAGCTCGGCTATCGACTCTCTGAACTTTTAGAAAAGAAAGCCTCTCCTGGCGATATTAAACACCATTTTCCTACACTCCGACCCCAGCAGCTCGAGAAATTCACAGCCCCCGCGAAAGCCCGCCGTCCGATTTTTTTCCATCGGGGACTTCAGGCGCTCTATCAGCTGGAGTTTGCAGCTAAAAGCTCTCCCCTCGATATCGGGGTGTTGTTCGATCTCTTCCAAGCAAAACTCTATGAAAAAACTCTATCTTCTTCCTAACATTCTACACGAAGAATCGAGCTGGAGTTATGCTCCTCCACTTCTCGATGCCCTCATCGCAGAAAGCGAGAAGGGAGGCTATAGCTTCCTCAAAAGAATGGGGCTGCCCCGACTTCCTGTCTATCTTCTCAACGAACATACCGAGCGGCCAGAAGAGCTGCTCAAGGTCACAGAGGACAATGTCGGCTTGATTAGCGATGCGGGACTGCCTTGTCTGGCAGATCCCGGGAGCTCATTAGTCGCTGCCGCTCAAAAACGAGGGATCCCCGTTGAAGCGGTGCCAGGCCCTTGTTCGATCACGCTTGCACTCCAACTGTCGGGATTTTCAGGGCAAGCGTTTGCTTTTCATGGGTATTTTCCTCGCGAAGAGAAAGACCTGCTTGCAAAAATCCGCAGTTTGCCCAAAGGAATGGCCCATCTTTTTATTGAAACGCCTTATCGGACAGAAAAGCTTTTCAAAGCGCTTCTGACGATTTTACAACCGCAAGATCAACTCTGCATGGCCTTAGAGCTCATGGGGCCCGGGCAATTTGTTGAAACGCATGCGGTCCAAGAATGGAAAAACCGCTCGCTTCCTTCCGGAAAACCGCGAGCGGTTTTTGTGATTCAGAAAGCTACTTCTTAACGTACCATCTTTTGTAAATCACGACTCCTGCAATAGCAGCGAGTACCGCTGCAATCGAGAGTCCAAAGATGACTCTTATTCTAGAAGTGCTGCCGACAGGTCCAGAGGTGACTTTCTTAGGAGATCCTGGTCCACCCGTAGCCGCTTGGCGGGGGGATGTCCGCGGGCTTGTGTGTTGCGGAACATGAGGAGCTGGCCCTTCAGAGGGTGGAGCATCAGGAAGGGGAGGTGTATGCCGAAATGCTGCAGTGTCGAGAGGAGGAACAGGACTTTTAGGCTGCGGGGCAGGAGGCTGTGGTGGTGGTGAAGATGGGGGCTCTGCTCCAGATATTAATGGAGAAGGAGCACCAGCTGCTGCAGGGGCGGGTCCTGAAGATGGAGCGGATGCTTTTAAAGAGTCTGCCTGTTCTTTACAAAAGGCTAGGGAGCGTACCTAAAAGATT
>JAFEGW010000012.1 GCA_018239715.1 Verrucomicrobiota bacterium | reverse complement strand
AGAGCACCTCACCAGGCATTTAGCCTAGCAAAGGTGACATTTCTACTTTGGAGATGGGTGACATTATCATTTTGGGCTTACAGCAAGTGAAATTCTCTTTGATTAGAAGAATGATTAAATTATAATCGTACGCGCTAATGCACTCTTTATCTTAAAAAAGGAGCTTTTTATGGCGACTAAACCGGTTTCAGCTTTGAACCCATCTCTCTTAGAACGTTGTCAGGATGAAATCTCTTTAAAACCTTTGACCGAGGCTGTGCTGCTCAATTGTGGTTGCACATATAATGAAGAAACGGCTGAGGCTCTCCAGAAGTATTAATTGCCCTGTATTCGACATGAGAGAGTTCCTCAATATTATGAGATTGAAGAACGTCTAAGCGCTATCGTCCAAACAATTCTCGAACATACAATAGCATTCTCAGGCAAAGAGCTAACCCCTGCCAACGTTTCAACAGAAATCCCCGAGGCTGCCAAATCGCTCTACGCAAAAGGAAAAATACTTTTTCAAAAGCAGTTCTTTAAAGAAGCCGCCCGGGCTTTCTTGGGAGCGACCCTTCACTGCCCCACTTATACAGAAGCTCAGAATTCCTTAGCATCAGCCCTTAAATTTCTAGACGATCCTTCTTCAGGTCCTCAAATCTTCTCGTCTGCCATACCAATGCCAGGGACTAGTGCGCCTACTTCAACTAAACCTCCTCGCACGAAGCCCGAGCCTACGCCTGCTGCAGCGGTAGCTTCTCTTCAAACTCCTGCCGCAGCGCCTGCAGTCTACAATATCGATGAGCTAAATACTGGGACCATCGTTCACAATACCACTACAACCTACGCGCCTCGAGTGAACTATGCGCCTGTGACTCAGGTAACGGATGCCCGCAGAGTTGTCGATAAGTCTAGACATATTTATGCCCCCCAAACAACCTATGCTCCCGCAAACTACAACAACACTTCCTATCACATCAACTATGGAGCTCCTTCTTCCAGTAGGGAAGGTGCTCCTGCCGCTATTGCATCCCCGCAAAACAAGCCTGCAGCTCCTGTGCTTCCTGACTATGTCAAAAATGCAAAAACACCTGAAGGAAGAGGGAAAGCTCTCATTAAAGCTATTGATAGGAAAGAGAGGGACATGGTGGATTATTTGCTGGAGAAGGGGGCAAAATTAGACGTCGAGGATGAAAAACACCGCACGCCTCTTCAGACTGCCTGTGAGGGTAATTGGCCTGAGGTGGTGCAGCTTTTAATTGACAATGGTGCTAAAACCGATGGGGAAGATGCGCCAAGCTCATTAATTGTTGCCGCTAAAGCGAAATATCGAGGTGTTGTCAAAATTCTTCTCAGGCATAACACGCCATTTATATGGAAAGGTGAATCATGGGGTTATAATCATTATAAAAGGGGATACTTTAAAGGTGGATGCGGAGCCTTTGAAATCTTTGTTCGAGATGGCGATCTAGAGATGGTTTCATTTTTCTTAGATGAGATGAAGATCAATTTACGGGTCTCCCTTAGTCCTAATGAGTATCCAATGTCGATGGGCGAGTATGCATTGGATGTTGCATGCGAGATTCAAAATTCTGCGCTTGTTCAAGCTCTTTTGGATAAGGGAGCGAAAATTAATAAAGCGTTACTTATTGTGACAGATAACAGGAATCTTCCAATTTTACGACTGCTCTGCGGTAAAAAGAAAGCTTTACATCCTTTCCATTCAACGGGAATTTATCAGCATTTTTTACTCACCTATCGGAATCAAAAGAGTAACCATGTCGTACAATCACTGATGTATGCAGAATTAGCCCTTTTGAAAGCTTGCGAGAGAGGAGATTTGGAGTTTGTGCAGCTGCTTATCACGACCACAGATCTGACTAAAACTCTTACGATCGACGATGGTTGTTATGGATGTTTTTATCTGAATTTAGCAGAAATTGCTTATCAGGTTGGTACGACGCAGGACATCAAAAACCTTTTTCCTTTATCTCTGCGCACAAGAGGACTTGTTCCTATTAAGTAATGTAGGAAGGAGTAAACGGCAGTTTCCAGTTTTCAAACGTTCATGTAGCCGCCATCGATGACCACTCTGCTGTGGTGATGTAGGAACTTCGTTTTATTTCCCTTAAAATTGATTCAAAATCTCTTGGATTTCAAGAATAGTTAAATTATAATCATTCCTGCCAATGCACTTCTGTTTCGAAAAAAGGAGCTTTTTATGGCAGCAAAACCCGTCTCCGCTTCAACCCCAACTCTCTTAGAACTCTGTCAGGATGAAATCTCTTTAAAGCCTTTAGCAGATGCCGTGCGTCTCAGCTGTGGTTGCTATTACAACACAGAAACGGCCGAAGCTCTCGAGAGGTATCACCTACTCTGTATTCAACATGAAAAATTTTCCTTCTATTATGAAGTGGCGGAGCGCATAACCATGATCACTAGAGCCGTTTTGCAAAAAGAAACGTCTTCTTCTGAGAAAGAGCTAACGCCTGCCAACGTTTCAACAGAAATCCCCGAAGCGGCTAAATCGCTCTATGAAAAAGGAAAAATACTCTTTCAAAAGCAGTTCTTTAAAGAAGCCGCCCGGGCTTTTTTGGGAGCGACCCTTCATTGCCCCTCTTATGCAGAAGCTCAGGATTCCTTAGATTCAGCTCTTAAATTTCTACCTGATCCTTCTTCAGATCCGCAAATTTCCTCATTAGCTTTTTCGACGCCATGTAATAGTGCGCCTACAACAAGTAGACCTCGTCACACGGAGCCAGAGCCAACGCCAGCAGCATCTCAAGATCCTCCCCCCGCACCTACAGTCAACAATATCGATAAGTTAAATACCGGAACCATCGTTCACAATAACAATACCACCTACGCGCCTCAAACGAACTATGCGCCTGTGACTAAAGTAAAGGATGGCCGTCGGGTGGATAAAAAGGTTCAAAATACTTACGCACCCCAAACCACCTATGCTCCCACACACTACAACAACACCTCCTACCACATAAATTACGCGCCTGTGACCATGGTAAAGGATGGCCGTCGGGTGGATAAAAAGGTTCAAAATACTTACGCACTCCAAACATCCCTTGCTCCTACTCAGGACAACATCTTCTATCATATAAGCGGAGCTCCTGGTAGCGGGGTTGTCCCTGCCGCTGCTGAACCTCCAAGAAATAAGCCTGCAGCTCCTGTGCTTCCCGACTATGTCAAAAACGCCAAAACGCCCGAAGGAAAAGGAAAAGCCCTCATTAAAGCCATTGATAGAAAAGAGAAGGACATGGTGGACTATTTGCTGGAGAAGGGGGCAAAATTAGACGTCGAGGATGAAAAACACCGCACGCCTCTTCAGACTGCCTGTGAGGGTAATTGGCCTGAGGTGGTGCAGCTTTTAATTGACAATGGCGCTAAAACCGATGGAGAAGATGCTAGAACCTCGTTAATTACGGCCGCTCAGGAACAATATCGAGAAGTCGTCAAGATTCTTGTCAGGAGTAACACGCTATTCATTTCGCAAGTTAAATCGAGATATAACGGCCATCCTGTAAGTGGATGCGAGGCCTTTGCATTGGCTGTTCGCAATGGCGATAGCGAGCTGGTCTCTTTTTTCATAGACGAGATGAAGATCGATTTGCAGGACCCCATTAATTATACCGAGTCAAGGAATCGTGGAGGTGATCTCATTGCCCTGCAGGCGCTCTTGATGGGAGAGTATGGATTGGACATTGCTTGTGAGATCCAAAATCTCCAGCTGGTTCAATTACTCTTAGACAGAGGAGCGAAAATAAATAAATCACTGTTAGTTGCGACGGAAAAAGGGAATCTTCCGATCTTGCAGCTTCTCTGCAGCAAAAAGGAAGCTTTGCATCCTAGCCCTTCAAAACCAGCTTTCCAGTATTTTACACTTACTTATGAGAATCATGAGAGTTCCTATCCCATCATTGACCTGACGTATGCAGACCTCGCCCTATTAAAGGCCTGTAAAAGCGGGAATTTGGAATTTGCACGGTTGCTTATAACAACAACAAATCTGATAAAACATTATGAGGTCAATGTTGGTTATAACAAACCTGTTTATATGCGCTTAGATCAGATGGCTTATCAGGTTAGTTCCGTGCAGGATATTAAAAACCTTTTCCTTTCTTCTATCCGCGCGGGGAGCTATACTCCTTTGAGTTAAAAGGAAACGAGTAATAAACGGGAATTTTCTGTTTTTCAAACGTTCCTTTAGCCGCCATCGGCGACCAGGTTTTCTGCGGTGATGAAGGAATTTCGTTTTATTTTCTTTAAAATTGATTCAAAAATCACTTGATCTCAAGAATGATTAAATTATAATCGTATGCGCTAATCCACTTTTTCTCTTAAAAAAGGAGCTTTTTATGGCAGCAAAACCCGTCTCAGCTTCAACCCCAACTCTCTTAGAACTCTGTCAGGATGAAATCTCTTTAAAGCCTTTAGCAGATGCCGCGCTGCTCAATTGTGGTTGCACATATAATGAAGAAACGGCTATGGCTCTCCAGAAGTATCAATTGCCCTGTATTGGACATGACAGAGTTCCTAATTATTATGACATTGAGAAACGTCTAAGAGCTATCGTCCATACAATCCTCGAGAATACATTATCATTCTCAGGCAAAGAGCTAATTCCCACGAATGTCTCTACAGAAATCCCCGAGGCTGCCAAATCGCTCTATGAAAAAGGAAAAATTCTTTTTCGGAAGCAGCTCTTTACAGAAGCTGCCATAGCTTTCTTGGGAGCGACCCTCCACTACCCGTCCTATACCGAAGCTCAGAACTCCTTCGCATCAGCCCTTAAATTTATACCCCATCCTTCTTCAGGCCCGCAAATCTTCTCCTCAGATTTACCCATGCCAGGCACTACTTCGCCTTCTGCAACTAAACCTCCTCGCACGAATCCCGAGCCTACGCCTGCTGCAGCGGCAGTTTCTCTTCAAACTCCTGCTCCAGCGCCTGTCTATCATATCGATAAGTTAAATACCGGGACCATCGTTCACAATAACACGACCACCTACGCGCCTCGAGTGAAGTATGCGCCTGTGACTCAGGCAACGGATGCCCGCAGAGTGGTCGATAAGTCACAACATATTTATGCCCCCCAAACAACCTATGCTCCCGCAAACTACAACAATACATCTTATCACATCACCTATGGGGCCCCTTCTTCCAGTGCGGGGGGTGCTCCTGCCGCTGCTGTACCTCCGCAAAATAAGCCTGCAGCTCCTGAGCTTCCTGCCTATGTGAGAAATGCCAAAACGCCTGAAGGAAGAGGAAAAGCTCTCATTAAAGCTATTGATAGGAAAGAGAGGGACATGGTGGATCTCTTGCTAGAGCACAAGGACGGAATAAAACTAGACGTTCAGGATGAAAAATACCGTACTCCTCTTCAGGCTGCCTGTGAGGGCAATTTGACGGAGGTATTGGAGCTTTTGATTGAAAATGGAGCTAAAACGGATGGAGGGGATGCTATAAACTCCTTGATTGCAGCAGCAAAAGCACAGCACCGGGAAGTCGTCAAAATCCTTGCCCGGCATAATACCCCCTTATTCGCTGGGACATTGTCTGAATATCCTAGCTATAATTATAGCCCTTGCGAGGTCTTTGAGGCGGCTGCGCGAAATGGCGACATCGAGCTGATTACTTTTTTCTTAGAAGAGATGCACGTGAGTTTGGAGACCGTCGTCCGTTATTACCATGCGAGAAATAATGATGCCGTCAACTCTGTCGCCCTCATTGCTGTTTCATTGGGAGAGAGTGCGCTGGATATTGCTTGCGAGATTCAGAGTCCTTCACTTGTGCAATTGCTATTAAGCAAGGGAGCGAAAGTCAATAAGGCCTTATTGATAACAACAGAGAAAAGGAATTTACCGATTTTAAAGCTTCTTTGCAGTCAGAAGAAAGCTTTGAATTGTTACGCTTGGGAATCTTCCTCCTGTAACTTGACTCTAAAAGATGAACGAAGACCTTATTCCATCTATAAAGCGACATATGCAGACTTAGCCCTTATCCAGGCTTGCAAAAGGGCAGATATGGAATTTGCCCAGTTGCTAGTCAACACAACCGATCTGACTAAAACTTTCAGAATAGAGGCGTCATATCAGCAATATGTTTATGTGAGCTTAGGAGAGATTGCTTTCCAAGCAAGCTCAAAGCAGGCCATCAAAGATCTTTTCCCTGCCGCAGTTCGGACAAACCATCTCTCCTATTAACAGGGTTTTTTCTACTTTTAAATGTTCATCCAATTGTCAATGAGGACAGGATCTTTTGCAAAGATGCAGGAATTCTTTTTATTGCCTGGTGAATTGATCTAAATCTCTTTGATTAGAAGAATGATTGAATTATAATCATAAGCACTAATGCACTTTTCTATCAAAAAAGGAGCTTTTTATGGCGGCTAAACCGATTTCTGCTTCAACCCCATCTCTATTAGAACACTGCCTGGATAAAATTTCTTTAAAATTTTTGACAGATGCTGTGCAGCTCAGTTGTGGTTGCTATTATAACAAAGAAACGGCCCAAGCTCTCCATCAGTATCAATTACCCTGTATTAAGCATGAGCAGGTTCCTTTTTATTATGAGTATGAAGAACATCTAGCTCTGCTTGTCAAAGCCGTTTTGCAAAAAGAAACATCTTCTTCTGGCAAAGAGCTGACTCCTACAAATGTTTCTACAGAAATCCCCGAGGCTGCCAAATCGCTCTATGAAAAAGGAAAAGCTCTTTTTCAGAAGCATCTCTTTACAGAAGCCGCCGTAGCTTTTTTAGGAGCGACCCTCCACTATCCCTCCTATACCGAAGCGCAGAACTCCTTCGCATCAGCCCTTAAATTTATACCCGGTCCTTCCGCGGGCCCGCAAATCTCCTCCTCTGATTTACCCATGCCAGGCACTACTGCACCTTCTACAACTCGACCTCTGCGCACGAATCCCGAGCCTACGCCTGCCGCAGCTGCTGCTTCTCTTCAAAGTCCTGCGCCAGCGCCTGTCTATCATATCGATAAGTTGAATACCGGGACCATTATTCACAATAACAAGACCACCTATGCGCCCCGAGTGAACTATGCGCCTGTGACTCGGGTAACGGATGCGCGCCGAGTTGTCGATAAGTCTCGGCATATTTATGCTCCCCAGTCAACCTATACCCCCACACACTATACTAACACTTCCTATCACATCAACTACGCAGCTCCTGGTAGTGGAGGTGCTCCTGCCGCTGTTGCATCCCCGCAAAATAAGCCTGCAGCTCCTGAGCTTCCTGCCTATGTGAGAAATGCCAAAACGCCTGAAGGAAGAGGAAAAGCCCTCATTAAAGCTATTGATAGGAAAGAGAGGGACATGGTGGATCTCTTGCTAGAGCACAAGGACGGAATAAAACTAGACGTTCAGGATGAAAAATATCGTACTCCTCTTCAGGCTGCCTGTGAGGGCAATTTGACGGAGGTATTGGAGCTCTTGATTGACAACGGCGCTAAAACCGATGGAGAAGATGCTAAAGCCTCGTTAATTGCTGCTGCCAAGGTGCATAACAGCGAAGTCGTCAAAATCCTCGCTCGAAGCAATACCCCTTTATTTTCTCGAGGTCAAGAAGTCTATCTTAACCATTATTCAAGTAAGTGCGAGGTCTTTGAGATATTCGTTCGAGAGGGCGATAGCGGGATGGTTTTATTTTTCATCGATGAGATGAAGATAAATTTGCAAAGTCCCATGGATTATACACAAGGATATGACAGCGGCCCTACGATAAGTGAGATCACACTAGGAGAGATTGCTCTGAATATTGCTTGCGAGATCCAAAATCCTGGGCTTGTACGATTGCTGTTGGACAAGGGAGCAAAAGTTAGTAAAGCATTGTGGATTGTGACAGATAAAAGAAACCTTCCGTTATTGCAGCTGCTCTGTGGTAAAAAGGAAGCTTTTTATCCTTCTGCAAGGTCACAGCATGAGTATTTTTCATTGATCCTAAGTAACCAGAAGAGCAACTATCTCGTAAAATCACTGACGTATGCAGACTTAGCCCTTTTAAAGGCCTGCGAAAGAGGGGATTTGGAATTCGCACAGCTGCTTGTTAAGACAACAGATCTGACTAAATCTTTTCAGATCGATGCGGGCTATCAAGAGTATGTTTATCCGCGGTTGGCAGATATTGCTTATCAAGTCAGTTCTAAGCAAAGCATTCAAGACCTTTTTTCTTCGGTCGGAAGAAGGCGTAATGTCTCTTAGACTTAAAAAGAAAGGAATGATGAGCGGCAGTTTTCGTTGTTCAAATGTTCAGCTATCGAGAACAAGATCATGAAGAGATGTATAAAAAATCATCTTTTGTTTTCCGTTACGTAAGATTAAATTCTCTTTGATTAGAAGCATGATTGAATTATAATCCTACGCACTAATGCACTTTTCTATCAAAAAAGGAGCTTTTTATGGCGGCTAAACCGATCTCAGCTTTAAACCCCTCTCTGTCAGAACTCTGTAGGGATCCCATCTCTTTAAAACCTTTGACAGATGCCGTCCAGCTCAATTGCTATTGCTACTATAACGAAGAAACGGTTAAAGCTCTCCAGTTGTATGGACTATCCTGTATTCAACATGACCGAGTACCTTCTTTGTATGGGAATGAAGACCGTGTAAGCCTCATCGTTAGAGCCCTTTTGCAAGAAGGAACATCTTCATTAGGGAAGGAGCTTACTTCGACGAATGTTTCCGGCGAAATTCCTGAAGCAGCCAAATTGTTATATGAAAAAGGAAAAACACTTTTTGAAAAGCAATGCTTTACAGAAGCTGCCCGAGCTTTTTTAGGGGCGACTCTTCATCACCAGGGCTATACTGAGGCTAAACATTCTTTAGAATTAGCCCTTAAATCTTTCCGCAGTTCTTCTTCCTGTCAGCTTCCAACGCCACAAGTTACAACAAAACTTCTTAACAGAAGGCCGCTACTTACGCAGTCAGGACCATCTAAAAGTCCCGACCACCCATCTATCTACAGTCCTGAGCACTTGGTAATCAATGACGATCACTTACCATAACAATACAACCTAAACGTTTTTCAAACGTTCATATAGCCGCCGTCGACGACCAAGTCTTCAGCGGTGATGTAAGACGATTCATCCGATCCGAGAAAGACAGCTGCATGAGCGATTTCGAGAGGTGTTCCAGGGCGCTTGATAGGATTTTTTTCGATGACTATTTTCTCGAATTGACCAAATCCTCTTTCTCCTAAGTTGGAATTCTGGAAGAATTGCGTGGGAATTAACCCAGGGCTTAGGCTATTGACGCGAATCCCATGAGGTCCAAGCTCTGCTGCCATGCAGCGGGCAAAGGACCGCACAGCCGCTTTCGTAGCGAAATAGAGAGTGCCGGAAGGGGCTCCTTTGGTATTCACAGCGGATGCAATCAGAATAATAGCTCCCCCTTTTGTTATGAGGGGTAAGATTTTTTGGACCGTAAAGAAAACACCCTTCACATTCAAATCGAATTCACGATCGTACGTCGCTTCATCGACATCAGCAATCATTGAAAAGATGCCGCTTCCGGCATTGGCAATCAAGATATCGACATGTCCGAAGAGCTCTTGAGCTTTTTTGGCGAGCTTTTCAAGATCTCCGATCTTACTCGAGTCGGCAGCGATTCCGTGGGCGTTTTTTCCTAACTTGGCAACAGCTTGATCGACTTTCTCCTGAGACCGGCCTGTAATGAGAACGCGGGATCCTTCCTCGAGATATCGGCAGGCCATTTCAAATCCGAGTCCAGTGGTTCCGCCTGTGATGATTGCCGTTTTATTTTTGAGTCTCATGCTAGTCCCTTTTTTCTCATTCTATCTACACAAAGAATATAAACAATACAGATTTTGGGAAACGTTACAGTAAGGGAGAAGTGTTTTGAGCAATCATAAGAAAACTCAGGAAGATCCAACATTTTTGTCCCGTGAGTAACAGTTGTTCCTAACAAACACTTTTCTCGATAAAGGAGGCATCTTTTGAAGCAGATTCTTAATCTAAAATATTAGATTAGATGAATAAGAGCCAAGCTGGAGTTGATCTATAAAATGTTTAGGGGCCTGCTTCTATCCTACCTCACTAGGAAATAAGATGGACTTAGCCTTAGCAGCTCAATAAACAAAGGCTCATTTCTACCTCTTTCATTCGCCTTGAAAATTTCTCTATCATTGGAAGGTCATAATCCTCTCCTATTGTAACTGACCTAGCTCCACAGGCGAAAGCCGCCTGTAATGGAGCTCCTATACTCACAACTAAATACTGGACAGCTAGGCCCAATTTCGTGTTTCTGAAAAATCAACTTAAATATGTGAGTCAACATTTTAATTTGCATTAATAGATAAAAAAGAGATTATCTTTCTTTTGAAAGACTGTTAATAACAATTTTAGAGGAGAAAATATGAGTATCATCAAAGGAGCTTTTCCCTATCTTGCCCATTATCTCTCATCCCATGTTGTCATGTCGTTCCATGAAAATTCCGTTGAAATCAACAATTTTGCTTCTCAACAAACTTTTCCTCTAGATCACGCAAATGTAGCGTCTTCACTTCCGCCTGACATCCAACGCTCGTATAAAAAGTCCGTTCGTTGGCTTCTGCGTCAAGGCTATACTCCGATTTTAAAAAATGAAAGGGTCGATTGGAATCCCCCCGTCCATTCCATTGTAGGCACTATGCTACACACTCTGCAGGGGCATTCACGTGCTGTTCGTTCTCTCGCGGTGCTGCCGGGCGGTATCTTAGCCAGCAGATCTGAGGATAGAACCATCAAACTTTGGAACCCTTCGACAGGAGAGTGCCTCCGGACCCTGCAGGCAGAAGATGGTTCTTCTCTCGCGGTGCTGCCGGGCGGTATCTTAGCCGGTGGATATGATGATTTCACCATCAAACTCTGGAACCCTTCGACAGGAGAGTGCCTCCGGACCCTGGAAGGGCATTCAAGTTTTGTGCAGTCTCTCGCGGTGCTGCCGGGCGGTATCTTAGCCAGCAGATCTGAGGATAGAACCATCAAACTTTGGAACCCTTCGACAGGAGAGTGCCTCCGGACCCTGGAGGCAAAATATGGTTTTTCTCTCGCGGTGCTGCCGGGCGGTATCTTAGCCAGCGGATCTGGTGCTGGCAACATCCAACTTTGGAACCCTTCGAC
>JAFEGW010000011.1 GCA_018239715.1 Verrucomicrobiota bacterium | reverse complement strand
TAATCTTTTAGGTACGCTCCCTAAGGTTGCTCATGATATCTTGGGTTCAAAATTTAAACAATCTCCGCAGCTGCGACTGCCCCCTAACCAATCTGCAATTTGACTTAGTGGTTTCTAGTGCAGCTTTGATATCGGTTTATTTTCAGCAGGAAGGGAAGTTCTTTTTAGGCTTTCAAGCCTTTGCTGTATCGACACTTGCCGATCGAGCTATCAAATGGATCTGTACGCGTGGTTATCAAATACCTGTTAATAGTGAGGAAAAGCTTCTTCCAGGGATATTTGGGGGGCTCGTTAGCGTCGGAGTAGAAGAACTATTTTATACGTGTGCACTGTTAAATACACAAAGGACAGTTTTTTTCACCGTTCTACGTTTTGTAGTCTCTACCATATTAGGCGAAGGGGTTTCTAGCTCAATACGTCCTTCGGATCAGTCTCCACGACTTGGAGTTCAGAAAAAGCATAGGGAATGGGACGCAGTAGCAGGTTTAAGCTGGGCTGTTTGCCGAGAGGTTGTCATCAGATGCATCGACTCTGAGAAGGCTTTTCACTTTTCAGTGCTATCAAACAGTTTGATTTTTGGATTACTAGAGCGTGTAAAATTCACGGGGTTATTGCGCACCTATAAATTGACAACAAGCATCGCTTTAAGGGCCCTATGGAGTTATTACGCTGTAGGAGGAGCAGATCGTCAGCTGAATATAGTTCCTCCTCTCTTTGCGCATACCTTATTTAACATTTCAAGATGCTTGCCCGGTTCAAGACGAGTGCTGGCCTAAATTCTCCCTTCAGTATTTGCAAGGATAATCATTGCAGCTTGTTCTGCCTGAAGGTCTCTCTGTTGTTGTAGAACGCGGGTTTCTAGAGCCCTGATTTGGGCTCCGAAGCTTTCTAATACTTCGCTTAGATCAACCCCTCTTTTCGTCCTGCTCATATGGACGACCATACTATCTAGCCAAGCGATTTGTCTTTCAAGTAGTACTTCAATTTGTTGAGAGGTATTGATAATATCATAAATTATTTTTTGATAAGTTCGATAAGCTTTGTTAAGTTGCATTTGCAATACAGAATCGGGTGCTAAAGGTGCCGGTTCCCCCCGTCTTTGCCTCAAAGGAAGTATAAAGCCTTGCTGGCTAGTTTTCTTGGTTTCTATTTCAGCTTTAAGAACTGAAATTTGCAGAGATGCCTGTTGAACGATAGAAATTGTAGCCATAAATTCTCCAGAAGGTGACAAAAAGAATAGAATGCGATGAGAGAAATAAGCAAGAGCGTTTGCAAGGATGCAAACGCTCTTTTGTTTTAGGCTTTGATTTTGATGTCCACGCCTGCAGCCACAGGGAGGATTTTGAGCTTGTCGATCGTGTCAGGAGTAGGATTGACGAGATCGATCACGCGGCTGTAGGTGTACATTTCAAACTGCTCACGGGCTTTCTTATCGACGTGAGGGGAGCTGAGAACCGTATATCTCTCTTTCTTGCGAGGAAGAGGGATAGGGCCGGCGATACGAGCTCCTGTTCTTTTAGCTGTCTCCACGATATCCGCGACAGCTCGGTCAAGCACCCGTTGATCATATCCTTTAAGCCGGATACGGATCTTTTGCCGAACCTGAGGTTTAGGCTGGGGCTTTGGTTGAGCTTTGGGTTGGGCTTTTGCCATATTTTTTCCTTACTTTTTAGTAATCTCTTCTTGAATTTTGTTAGGAACCCTTTCGAAGTGGCTAGGTTCCATGGTGTAGCTTCCGCGCCCCGAGGTAATGGAGCGAAGCTGAGTGGAATATCCGAACATTTCACCGAGAGGGATTTCCGACTCGATTTCAACGATTCCTTTGACGGAAGTCTGGTTCATGATACGGCCACGGCGGCGGTTGATATCGCCGATCACATCGCCCATGAACTGCTCAGGCGTTGTGACGACCACTTTCATGATCGGCTCTAAGAGAACCGGCTGAGCCTTACGGCAGGCGTCTTTTACAGCCATCGATCCGCAAATCTTAAAGGCCATCTCGTTCGAGTCGACTTCATGGTAAGAACCGTACACAATCGCGACTTTGACATCGACCAGAGGATAACCGGCGAGGACGCCCGTTGTAAGCCCCTCTTCCACCCCTTTGATAACCGCGGGGATGTATTCTTTCGGGATGACGCCGCCGACGATTTCGCTGACGACTTCATTCCCTTTGCCTTTTTCATTCGGTTCGATCTCAAGACAGACGTGCGCATATTGTCCGCGTCCGCCCGATTGCTTGACGTACTTGGTCTCGATTTTGGAAGGAGTCGTGATGGTCTCTTTGTAAGCCACTTCGGGTTTACCGACGTTAGCTTGGACAGAGAACTCACGGAACATACGGTCGCGTAGAATCTCTAAGTGGAGCTCGCCCATTCCGGAAATGATCGTTTGGCCTGTCTCTTCGTTCGTATTGACGCGGAAGGTAGGATCTTCCTCGGAAAGAGACGAAAGCGCTTGAGACAGTTTATCGCGGTCAGCTTTCGACTTAGGCTCGATCGCCATGGAGATAACTGGATCAGGGAAGACCATTTTCTCGAGCAGGAGCTCGTTGTCTTCAGAGCATAGAGTATCGCCTGTTGAGGTATATTTTAACCCGATGCAAGCGGCGATATCGCCCGTGAAGAAGTCATCTCGGTCTTTCCGTTGGTTCGCGTGCATCTCCAGAAGACGAGAGACGCGCTCGCGCTTGTCTTTTGTCGTATTGACGAGGTTGGTTCCTCGGGTCAGCGTCCCCGAATAGATGCGGACGAATGTCAAACGGCCGACATAAGGGTCGGACATAATTTTGAAGGCCAGCGCAGCCAAGGGGCTATTATCATCAGGAACGAGCTCGAGCGGTTCTCCTGTTTTGATATTGATCCCTTTGATGTTGCCGCGGTCTAGAGGAGAAGGCATCCAGCGCACAACGGCATCCAAGAGTGGTTGGATCCCTTTGTTTTTAAAGGCTGTTCCGCAAAGGACGGGGTTCATCTTATTAGAGATGACACCTCGGCGGATCGCTGCATGGATTTCGTCTTCGGAAAGAGAGTCGGGGTTTTCGAGGACCTTCATCATGAAGTTATCATCGGAATCGACTGTTGCAATCTCTTCCAGCATCTGCTGGCGCATTTGCTTGCACTTATCAGCGAGATCGGCAGGGATATCAGCTTCTTCGTATTTAGCACCGAGAGTCTCGTCGAGGAAGAGGTAGGCTCTCATAGCCACGAGGTCGACCATTCCTTTGAAATCGGATTCTGCGCCGATAGGGCAGTGGACCATCACAGCGTTGGCCCCGAGCTTCTCGCGCATCGAGTTAACAGCCATGAAATAATCAGCACCTACGCGGTCCATTTTATTGATGAACGCGATACGAGGGACTCCGTAGCGGGTCGCTTGGCGCCAGACGGTTTCGGATTGAGGTTGAACACCAGCAACGGCATCAAAAACAGCTACCGCACCATCTAGGACGCGGAGCGATCTTTCAACTTCAATCGTGAAGTCGACGTGGCCCGGGGTGTCGATGATGTTAATTTTGCTTCCTTTCCAATAGACGGTCGTAGAAGCCGAGGTGATGGTAATGCCGCGCTCTCTTTCTTGCTCCATGAAGTCCATGGTCGCAGCACCTTCGTGTACTTCACCCATCCGATGGACGCGCCCTGAGTAGTAGAGAATACGCTCTGTCGTGGTGGTTTTACCCGCATCGATGTGGGCCATGATGCCGATGTTGCGGACATTTTGTAAGGTGTCTGTTTCGGGCCGTTTACTTTTGTCGCTCATTTTTACTTATTCTCCTACCATTTGTAGTGGGCAAAAGCTTTATTGGCTTCGGCCATTTTGTGGACATCGTCTTTTTTCTTGATAGAAGAGCCTTGATTGTTGAAGCAATCTGCAAGCTCTTGTGCGAGACCTTCTTCCATAGAGCGGCCGACCTTCTCTTGGGCGTATTGGATGATCCATTTCATGGCCATGGAGGTGCGTCTGTCAGCAGGAATTTCGACGGGAACTTGGTAGGTAGCTCCACCGATACGGCGGGATTTCACTTCCAGCGTAGGTTTTGCATTTTCTAGGGCTTGCTCAAAAGCAGCTAAAGGGTCTTCAGCTTTAATTTTTTTTGCAAATTTGTCGATGGCGTTGTAGATGATTTTGCGGGCGGTCGATTTTTTGCCGTCGATCATGAGTTTATTGATAAATTTAGCTAAAACATAGCTGTTATAAACTGGATCTGGATCAATTTGCCGCTTTGTAGCGCGACGTCTGCGTGACATAACTTTTTTTCCTTATATTTTTAAAATTCTTCACTGTGCTCTTTGCAAGAGCCGGCTCGATTTTTCGAACCAGAATGACTTTTAGAAGCCATCCTCAATTACTTAAGACCTTGTTATAGAACAAGGTCTTTTACTTGGGCTGTTTGGCCCCGTATTTAGATCTGCTTTGCTTGCGGTCTTTGACAGCAGCGCAGTCTAAGGATCCTCGAACGATGTGATAGCGCACACCAGGGAGGTCTTTCACACGGCCCCCGCGCACGAGGACAATGCTGTGTTCCTGAAGGTTATGCCCCTCTCCGCCGATATAGGCGATGACTTCTTGGCCATTTGAGAGACGTACCCAGGCTACTTTTCGGAGGGCAGAGTTCGGTTTTTTCGGTGTCTTCGTCTTCACCTGCAAACAGACGCCTCGTTTTTGAGGGCATTGCTGCAGAGCTGGAGATTTACGACGTCGGGTTTTCTTTCCTCGACCGAATCTGACCAATTGGTTAATTGTCGGCATCAGTTCTCCTAAAATTTATACCTAATAGAGTTTCCTTGAATCCATTCCGTCTAAGAATAATTCAGGGATAATCTCTAAGAATAGCTAGAGACTATAGCCGACGCAGCGATTATTTGCAAAAAAATTACAGTTTTTCTCAATGAAGGAGACCTAAGATCAGGGAGTTAAAATAAAATTAGATAGATCCTAAATAACTCATTTATATTATTCTTTTTTGGCAAAAGGAGATCCCAGATGAGTTTAATCAGTTTAGAATTCGCGGGGCGCTTGGTCAATGGATTGGTAGCTATTGCTGCATACAAATTACCTTTGCAATATGAGCTGCCTCAGGATGAGATCTATCACACAGATTATGGGAAAGCTCTGCTATTAGGAGCCGCAGGGGTGAGTTTTTGGGCCGGTATGAAACTGGCTCTAAAAACAGAAGAATATTTTAAACAAAGAATAGAATTTTCGAAGCAGACCGGCCATTCAAATACTTTTTTCTCTCAAGATGATAAACTGAAGGGGTCCTTGTTTACTACACTAGGGATTGCAGCCTTTTTCTATTTACTGAATATTTCTAAAGTCAATCAAATTTTTGAAAGAAATGCACCTTACTACACCTCTATAGGCATCCGAGGTCTGGGATATGGATATTTGACAATGAATACAGTCAGAGCGTTAGATGCCTTATTTCACCGGGATGTGACTTAGAAATGGGATTATTGCCCACCATCATCCCCTTAACTTAAATTCTAAAAGGCGCTCAGATAATCCAGCCAAGAAATCCTCAATAAAAAAATTACAGATGAATTTTAATGCTTGGTGGGTATTTTAGTAGGAAAGGATAATAAGCATGAAAAAATGGGTCGTTGGGTTCTTTTGTCTCATTTCTACCCTCTATGCAGCTTCGGAAAGGCACCAACTTCGGATAGCCGATGTGCGCAATTCGATGGAGGAAATGTTCAGCTACCATGTCGAAACCCGGGAAATGACCCCCACGCTGATCAAGCGGTCTTTCAAGATTTATCTTGAACAGTTCGATCCTCAAAGAATCTATCTGACACAAGCCGAAGTTAAACCTTTCTTAGAGCTGAGTACTTCTCAAATCGAAAGTATTATTAACCATTATTACAGCGATGACTATCCCGAATTTGCCACTTTGAACAAGACGATCGTCCAAGCTATCCAAAGGGCAAGAAAATGGCGGGAAGAGCTGTATGCTGACTTCCTCAAAGAAGGGGAAGCTGTCTCGGTTTCCAACTCCGATATCTCCAGTGCGTATTGTTCCAATCCTAGCCAGCTGAAGAAACAGCTGAGAGCACAGCTGATCCATCTGTTCAAGCTGGAGAACAGGGGGCGTGATCCTCAGTTCTGGACCACCGAAAGGCGACAAAAGATTTGCGCCCTTTTTGAAAAGCGGTTTGCCCATTATGAAGACTCCTATCTGACTTCTTTGGAAAAGGGCGAGCACTATTTTGCCATGCATATCTTGAAAGCGATGGCACGCGGGCTTGATGCCCACACCTCGTTCTTCAGTCCCGAAGAGGCCACCGAGATGCGCTCTTCTTTGGAAAAGCAATTCGAAGGGGTCGGCATTGTCCTGCGAGAAGGGCTGGATGGTGTTGAAATTTCTGATCTCGTCAAAGGAGGGCCCGCAGCCCGCAGCGGAAAGATCCAGGTGGGGGATATTTTAGTCGAAATTGATGGCAAACCGATTGTCAGCGCCTCTTACTACGATGTTCTCAACCAGCTGAAAGGAGATGGCCGAAAGGACGTAGCTTTAGGGGTGAAGCGGAGTGAAAATGGAACCGATAATTTTGTTAAAGTCAGCTTAAGACGTGAAAAAATCATCATGGAAGACGAGAGGCTGGTTTTCAGCTCGGAGCCCTTTGCCGATGGGATTATCGCCAAGCTGACCCTTCCGTCGTTTTATGAAAGCTCTGACAGCTCGAGCTGTGAGGCTGATATCCGTGAAGCTTTGAAGAACTTAAGAAAAAAAGGAAAGATTTTAGGTCTGGTCCTAGATTTGCGCAATAATCTGGGAGGATTTTTAGCCCAGGCCGTCAAAGTCTCCGGTCTTTTTATGACCAGCGGGGTGGTGGTCATCTCCAAATATGCAGAAGGGGAAATTCAATACCTGCGCAATCTCGATCCTCGCATCCACTATAACGGACCTATGGTGATCTTGACCTCGAAGATATCGGCTTCAGCTGCTGAAATCGTGGCGCAAGCGCTCCAGGACTATGGCGTGGGGATCGTTGTGGGCGATGAGCGGACATACGGGAAAGGAACCATCCAATACCAAACCGTCACGGATACATCTGCCGCATCCTTTTTCAAAGTCACGGTGGGAAGATACTACACAGTCTCAGGAAGATCGACGCAGATTGAAGGAGTGAAAGCAGACATTGTGGTTCCCACCCTCTACTCGGCTTACAATATTGGCGAGCGGTATTTGGAATATGCGCTCAAGAACGATCAGATTTCTCCAGCTTATGCCGATCCTTTGACCGATGTTCCTGCCCATACTCAGCTATGGTTCCAGAAAAACTATCTCCCTTATCTTCAAAAAAGAGAATCAGCCTGGGTGCAGATGGTCCCGAAACTAAAAACAAACAGCAGCTATCGCTTAGATCACGATGCCGATTTCCAAGTATTTCTGAAAAAAATGGATCATGACGCAGGAGAGCTGGATGCAGGCGTGAACGATCTGCAAATGAGCGAAGCTGTCAGCATTGTCAAAGATATGATCAACCTCAAATGAGCGAAAAAAAACCCATTATTCTTGGTATCGATCCGGGCACTGTGGTGACCGGATATGGAGTGATCCGTGAAACGGGCCGCGATTGGGAGCCGCTCGATTTTGGCTGCATCCGTCCTTCGCTCAAGCTCAAAATGCATGAAAAATACCTGGCGATCTTCGAAGGAATTGACCATTTGCTCGAAAAATACCAGCCTGAGGCAGTGTCTGTCGAAACGCAATTCGTCTACAAAAATGCGCAAAGTGCGTTAAAATTGGGCATGGCCCGCGGCGCAGTGGTTATCGCTGCGGCACGCCGAGGTGTGGCTGTTTTTGAATATGCGCCTAGCAAAGCCAAGCTCGCCGTTGTAGGAAGCGGATCGGCCAGCAAGTTCCAGGTTCAAAGGATGATCCAGATGCAATTAAAACTCTCCGAAATCCCCGAGCCTGCTGATGCAGCGGATGCGCTTGCCTTAGCCCTATGCCACGCTCACACAAGGAAATTCCATGTTTGAATTTATTCGCGGAAAAATGGTGCAGTCGATCCCTTCCAAAGCCGTTGTGGATGTCGGAGGTATCGGGTACGGGCTGGTGATTTCCCTTAAAACCTTTCAAAAGCTTCCTGCCATCGGGACGGAGGTATTCTTTTATGTCGCCCCTGTCATCCGTGAAGATGGCCATTTTCTTTACGGGTTTCTGAGCCTCGAAGACAAAAGGCTTTTTGAACAGCTCATTTCCATCTCCGGAGTAGGCCCCAAGACCGCTATTGGCATCCTCGGCCATGTCGATATCGGGGATTTCCAGATGGCCGTAGTCCAAGGTAATACCGCCCTTCTCTCGAAGATCCCCGGCATCGGTAAAAAAACAGCAGAACGGCTGGTTGTTGAGCTCAAAGATAAATTTAACAATCTGCCTGCCTCTGATAGCGGTTCCTCTACGGGTCAAGGTTCTAGCGTGGTCTCGGATGCCATTTCAGCCCTTACGAACCTCGGCTACAATCCGTTGGATGCTCAAAAAGCCATCAAAAAAGTTCTTGCTCTCTATAGCAAAGAACCCTCTTTAAGCGAACTCATCACAGGCGCATTGAGATCCATATAGATTTGAGTTATAATAACTCAAATTATGCACTTTGTTCATCGGCCCTATCAGAAAGGAGAGACGATTGCTGCGGTTGCCACACCTCCGGGTGAGGGCGGGATTGCGGTCATTCGTATTTCTGGGGATAAGGCTCTGGAAGTCGCAGAAAAAATCTATTCCGGCTCCCTCCGTTCCTATCAGAGCCACACGGTCCATTTCGGCCGTATTGTGAATCTAGAAGGTGAAGTCGTCGATGAAGTCTTAATCGTCGTGATGAAAGCCCCGCGTTCTTATACAGGCGAAGATACCGTCGAAATCCATTGCCATGGGGGAAGTTTGATTACACGCCGTGTCTTGCAAACCGCACTCGATGCCGGGGCCCGCGCTGCTCTGCCCGGAGAATTCACTTTCAAAGCCTACATGAATGAAAAGCTCGACCTAGCCCAAGCAGAAGCTGTCCAAGAACTGATTGCGGCTAAAAATGATCTCGCGCTCCATGCCGCTGAAAATCAGCTCCAAGGCGCTTTATCTCAAAAAATAGAAAGCTTTCAAAAAGAGCTCGTCGATATTGCAGCGATCTTAGAGGCCTGGGTCGATTTTCCTGAAGAAGGACTAGAATTTGCCTCCTTCGAAGAAGTCATCGCATCGCTCCAAGCTACCTGCAAAAAAATGGAAACTTTAAGCCAGACCTTCCAAAATGGAAAAATCGTCCATGAGGGATTGACGATGTGCCTCACCGGTGCTCCGAACGTAGGCAAATCCTCCCTCATGAATGCCCTTCTTGGCAAAGACCGTGCTATTGTCACGCCCATTCCCGGCACGACGCGCGATCTTTTAGAAGCCGATCTCCGGATGGGCGGGCTTCATTTTCGACTGGTCGATACCGCCGGCATCCGCGACACCGAAGAACTGGTAGAACAAGAAGGGATCCGCCGTTCCCATCAAGCGCTCCAAGAGGCCGACTTAGTTCTACTGGTCCTGGATGCGACGCGCGGT
Organism: Verrucomicrobiota bacterium; assembly: GCA_018239715.1. GTDB lineage: Bacteria > Chlamydiota > Chlamydiia > Chlamydiales > Rhabdochlamydiaceae > PALSA-1444. The sequence goes on along the minus strand of JAFEGW010000011.1, from coordinate 47,939 downwards.
ATGGAAGAGAATGATCGAGAGCTTCTTGCACGTATACCTTCCCACAAAACACTGGTGATTTGGAATAAGGTCGACTTGGTCTCCTCACACCAAAAACCTGAGCATGCTTTAGAGATCTCCGCCAAAGAAGGTCTTGGTATCGAAAAGCTACATGAAGCGATTGATCGGAAAATTTGGCGTTCGGGTCCTCCTTCGAAAGAAGAGATCGTTATCACTAATAGCCGCCATCATCAAGCCTTGAACCAAGCGATCGAATCGGTTAAGCTTGTCATCCAAGGATTGCAGACCCAAGTCTCCGCCGAATTTGTAGCGGCGGATATGCGCAGGGCCTTATTAGAACTCGGAACGATTATCGGCACTGACATTTCCGAAGATATTTTAAGCGCAATCTTCTCTAAATTTTGCGTAGGGAAATGAAAAAACAAGAAAAAGCCCAGCTCATCCAGAAGATCCTCGATGAGTTATTTCCTCGTCCACCCATTCCTCTTCATCACAAAGATGCTTATACTCTCCTCATTGCCGTCGTCCTTTCTGCGCGCAATACCGATGCCAAAGTCAATCAAGTGTCGCCGCATCTTTTTGCTTTGGCTTCAACCCCGCAAGAAATGGTGAAGCTGACAATCCCTGAAATCCAAAAGATCATCAAGCCGTGCGGCTTATCTCCCACCAAAGCTAAGAACATTTGGCATCTTTCAAAAATTCTGATCGAAGAATACGGCGGAAAGGTTCCTAATACCTTCGAGGCGCTGGAATCCCTTCCCGGTGTAGGGCACAAGACAGCATCTGTAGTCATGTGTCAAGCTTTTCATATTCCTGCATTTCCCATCGATACTCACATCTATCGATGTGCAAGAAGATGGGGCCTCAGTAGCGGGAAAACCGTCGAAAAAGTAGAAGCGGATCTAAAAAAGCTTTTTCCGAAAAAAGATTGGATCAAGATCCACCTGCAAATCATCCACTTTGCACGCCAGCATTGCCCTGCGCGCGGAAAGCATCTCAATTGCCCTATTTGTCATCTGTTAATTTGAGCTTCGTTTATTATAGTATGGAAGAGTGGGCGCTCTTGAAGCGCCCAAGCGAGAGATAATTTATCCTGTGCATCCGCAGGTATCACAAGATACAGTACATCCGCAAGTTTCACAAGATACAGTACATCCTTGTGTATCAGAATGATTAACTGCGCCTGACTGATCTTTAGAAGCCTCTTTTTTAACTTCAACATCAAGGTCGTAAGGATCAACAGCTATTTCATTCTTAACAAATGTCTCAGAACGAATTTTATTGAAAGGTATATGGGTTGGGCTAATTTGCATAAAATTACCTTTTTTTGTGTGTTTCTTATGAAACACATGAAAATTGTAGAAGATAAAAAGTTTTTTTGTAAAGATTTTCAAGTAAGAAAAACTTAATTGTTAAAATCTAGGGTAAAATGTCGACAATTCTATCTTCTATTTTTGAGAAAGCCAAAACATGGCAAAATCCCGACGATGTTAAAGGGATCATATGCGATGTTGCAAATCGAAACGCTTTTTCGATCTTTCCTACTCATGGAAATTGGAATGATTTGAGTCTGACAAGCGGCTATCCTTCCCTTGTTGTTTTTTTTGCAGCTCTTGATAATCTTTTTCCAGGGGAAAAATGGGACGAAATAACGCATATTTATATCCTTAAGATAAAAGATATACTAGAAGAAGATGGTATTTTGAAATCCGCGTCTTTATATGCTGGGATTGCAGGAATTTGTTTTGCTATTTATTGTGCCTCGCGTGAGTGCAGCAGATATCAGAAGTTGCTCTTAAAATTAGAGAGTGTTTTAGCGGAAAAGCTTGAGCGTGATTATTTTATACCTTTAAGAGCAAATCTGAGAAATGAACGCTCCTCACCAGCTTCATTATATGATCCTGTGCAGGGAATTATTGGAATAGGTCTTTATGGACTTATACGCAACCAGCCTTGGGTTGAAGAAATCGTCCAACTTCTTATTAAATTGTCTTTACCGATTCCAGTAGACGGACAGTTAGTTCCAGGGTGGTATATGTCGCCGGAAGACCAATTTACTCTTGAAGATAAAGTCCGTTTTCCCAGAGGAAATTTCAATTTAGGACTAGCGCATGGGATGACAGGTATTCTGGCTTTTCTAGCAATGGCTCATTTAGGGGGAATTCGGCTTTCTGGGCAGGTCGAAGCAATGGAGCGCATGGCATTATGGTTACAATTGAAAAGAGTAGAGAGAGAAGATCGGCTTTTTTGGGAAGGTCGTATTGCTTTTGAAGATGAGATTTTAGGACACCATAAAGTCCCATCTTCTAATCGAGAGGCCTGGTGTTATGGAACCCCTGGAATTGCACGCACTCTTTATCTTGTAGGCAAAACTTTAAAACGAGTTGAATTACAGCAATATGCATTGGAATCTCTTCATTCAATTTTGAAACTTCCGCAACAAGAGTGGCAACTGCCTGGGCCCACCTTTTGTCATGGAATTTCAGGGCTCTTGATGATTACACACCTCATGGCAAGAGATGCTCAAGATCGAAAACTTCAAGAGCAAGCGGTAAAGCTGGAGCAGATTCTTTGGCAATTTTATCAGCCTGAGTCGCCCTTTGGATTTTGTGATTTAGATCCTAAAAAAGAAGGAGGTTATATCATGCTGCACAAAATAGGACTGCTAGAAGGAGCTACGGGGGTATGGCTTACTCTGCTTTCTCTTCATACGCCAATATCTTTATGGCGCTTACCTTTGTTAATCGATGAAATCTGAAGCTTTATTTTTGCCAGCCTCTTTTTTTTTAGTTCGAAACCCTAGTTTGCCTTTTGAGTCTTTTAAAAAGCAGGATCGAAATACTATTTATTCTTTCTATGCTCAGAATGAACTATTTCAAGAAGCTATTGCTATTGCATCTCCAACACTCGCAGAGGAGTTAAAAAAAACATCTATCAATGATCAGATGAAAGCAACTTTGCTGAAGTATTTTTACAGAATGACATCAAGATCTACACCTTTTGGGCTTTTTTCGTTAGTTTCCTCGGGATGTTGGAATGAGGTGACAGCTGCCGAACTAGATCTTGATCTGGTGATAAAAGGGGTTCGTCCTGACATGCAATGGGTATTAAAAATTGGTGATCAGATTTGTAAGGATGAGAACGTATTTTCCCAAATCCTTGTTCAATGTAATCCGCTTTTAACTATCCAGGGGGATCGGTATACCATTGGTTACCTACTTGAAAAACCTGATCAAAAAGGGATTTCAATACGTATTTCTCCTTTGACAAAAGCCATTTTCACTGCTGCTCGAAACTCAATAACTATTGAGAATTTGATAAAAAGCATTTTAATGCAGTTGCCAACCTTAGAAGATCATAAGGTTCAAGAAGTTATTCGAAAGCTGATCGATCAACAATTTTTATGGTTTTCTATCTTCCCATCACTTTTGTCACCCACACCTTTTCAAGAATTCTTGGATAAAATTCCTGAGCCTTATGCAAGTGCACTACACGAAATTCGATTGGAATTGGAGCTGTATTCTAAAACAGCACCCGGAAAGGGAAGATTATTGCTGGAAAATGCGACAATTAAGATGAAAGAAATGGCTGATTCTTCTTGTTACATTCAAGTCGATCAAGGAATTCCTAAAACTTCAGTAAAACTTCCTTTTCACATCGGTTTAGAAGCTGCTCAAGCAGCTGAAGCATTATGGAAGCTATCTTTTGATCGAGATCCCTTCGGACTTCAATCTTATTTGAGTCAGTTTTTAAATAGATATGGCACCGATAGAATTATCCCTCTTTTAGAATTGCTAGATGAAAATCGCGGATTAGGCTTGCCAGAAGGGTTAAAAACACAGTCGAGTCAAGACGATCGATTTCAACAATGGCTCAATAATGAATTAGCCCAAGCTTTTTGGGACCGTCGCTTAGAAATAGTCATTGATAAATCCCTTATTGAGAAATTGTCAGTCAATTCTCCATTACAAAAAGCTCCTCTATCTATTGATCTTTTTTTTGAGTTGATAGCGAATTCCCCTGACGAAGTAGATAAGGCAAATTACTTATTATTACTCACGAATCTAACCTGGCAAGGAGGGAGTTCTTGCAGTCGTTTCTTGAAAGTATTGGGCCATTCTTTTCAACAGGAGTTGCAACAATTTTTAGGTGAAGAAGAAGCTTTGGATCCGGGCTTAACTTTTGTCGAATCTTCGTTTCTGCCTCCGAAATCAAGAAGTCAAAACGTAGCGATTCATCCTAATTTGAGAAAAGAAGTCATCGACCTAAGCCCTGCTGGTAAAAGCACAATTTCTTTAGAAGATCTCTATGTAGGGGCTACTACAGATGGTCTTTTTCTAGTTTCTAAGGATGGAACAAAACAATTTTATGTTACCGCTGGGAATGTTTTGAATCCGACATATGCTCCGCCTCCTTTACGATTTGCACGCGAGATATCAAAATCTAGATATGACTTAATGGCTCCTTTTGTATGGAGAAAGCTAGAAGGATTTCCAGTTTTACCCCGAATACGTTTTCAAAAAACAATTTTATCACCAGCAGAATGGCGTGTTTCATTAGACAAACTTGAAAAAGGCGATAAAGACGGGTTTCGGAAATGGGCGAAAATATGGCAAATGCCTCGGCTGGTTTTTTTAACCAATGGTGATCAGCGGTTATTGCTGGACATAGAAAGTAATGACGACCTTGAGATAATTTTAGATCAGATTAAAAAATCGCATTCTATCAAGCTTGTTGAAAAAATTGAACAAGAGCAGGGACAATGGGTCAGCAGTCAAAAGGGCAAACATTCGGTAGAATTTGTTCTTCCTTTGCGAAAGAATCCCCTATTTGGCCATCTCAATAGCGTTGAAAAAAAGCCATTTTATGAAGAAATTGCTTCAGAAGCTCGTTGGCGTCTTCCTGGAAGTGAGTGGTTATTTGTAAATTTTTATCTTTCGAAAGATAATGAGGAGAAATTTTTAACGAAGCATTTAACTTCCTTTACACAGTATCTTCAAGAGCAAAAACTCATTAATCAATGGTTTTTTGTGCGCTATCGAGATGAGCGTTCGCATATCAGAGTAAGATTCCAGGGTTTTTCTTTATCTCATCTACATGATTGGTCTAATTCATTGATAGAAGAAGGTATCATTAGCAAAATTTCTTTAGAGAGTTATGAGAGAGAAATAGAAAGATACGGTGGTCAACAAGCTATCGAATTAGCTGAACAATTTTTTTGTGAAGATAGCCAAGTAGTACTTCAATTGTTAAAGAAGAAAAACCAAATTGGGTTACCTGACTTTATTCTTGGAACGTTAAGTATTTTGGATCTTGTCAAATATGTGGATGGTTTTTTTGATCATTATGGAATTGATAGAGAAGCATTGGATGGATTTCGTGAATGGAAAAAAATTCTACTTAGCCCTATTGATCCACAGATACTAGAGGCTTTTGATCTCCGTAGAGAGGCCCTTATAAATCTTGTTGAAGCGCTTGATATTCAAAAAAAATATAAGGTTGCAAACAGTCTTGTGCATATGCACTGTAATCGTTTTTTTGGCACAAATGAAAAACTAGAAAAAAAATCAAGGGCTTATGCTTGTCACACTTTAAAACAACAAAAATTCCTAGAAGTTTCTTTTAGTAGGTAAAAAGTGCTTAAGTATTCCAAGTCATCTTAAGGCAACTTCTACTTTTTGGCTATTGGCAAAGTTCTGCAGCTTGTCTTTTTGAGCAGTCGCTTTCAAAAAAATGGGCTATTTCTTTAGAGGGCTGCATCGATGTAGGAGGTTTCGCGGGAATAAATCCCAGTGTGACCATAGGAGCGTCTTTAGTCAGAGTATTATTATTTTGCTTTTGGGAAGAATTCCAGCCTTTCGTGCGAGCTTGAGCAAGCTGCTGTTTCACATGGATTAAGGGATCTATTTTTGCTTGAAAAGGATCATCTGTATTCGCAATTTCATCAGCAGCTAGAAGGCTTGTTATAAGCATGGATGCTAGAGCTATTTTATACATATTCACTCCCAAATCAAAAAATTTGCAAGTTTTTCTTAATACATTATGAAGGAACCGTCTTTTTAAGAAAACCGGTTAAAATGCATGGCCTAGAGACTGTCCCATTTGCCCGAGTACTTCTATGCGTCGATGAGAAGCTTCAATGAGATCCTGGTCGAATTGGATACGGAATGGCTCGAAGAGAAGAATAAGGCTAGAGCCTCCAAACGAGAAATATCCTTTCTCATCTCCCTTGATGCGAGGTTGGTGAGGGATGAAAGTTTGATGGATGGTCCCCACATAAGTAGCACCGACTTCGATGAAGAGAACGGGGCCAAAATTTTCTGTTTTTAAGTGGTTGATGACTCGTTTATTTTCTGCAAGGATATGGGCGTGTTTTTGGAGAGCTTTGGGATTGACGGAGAAGAGGGGACCCTGGATGGGCTTTGGGGCATCCGGAATGCAATTCATAGGAAAGTGAAAACGGTGGTAGTCGACAGGAGCCAGACGCACGATCGCCATGGAGCCTTGGGCGTATTTGTGTGCAAGGTCGGTGTCTTTCAAAAGGGTTTCCAAAGAAAATTTCCGTCCTTTCACAAAAAAACCATCGCTTTTTTGGATATTGGGATAGACGAGATACCGGCCATCAGCAGGAAGAATGGCGATATCGGCACCAGGAGTGATCGGCCGGGCTTCAGGTTTTAATTTACGGATGAAAAAATCGTTGAACGACTGAAAGTTATCGACAGGTTCAAGAAATTCTGAAGCATCGACATGGAATTTTTCGATGAAAGGTTGGATCTTTTTTTTGCTGAGCCGGCTTTTTTGGATGTCTCCATAGAGCCTAGATAAGAAATTGATATGAGAGAAAAGAGGAAGGACAAGTAGCGATAAAACTTTCGAAAACCAGCTCGTGCCATAGAGAAGATCGATAAAAAATTTACCGTAGACCTTTTCGGTCCTCTCTTGATGAGTTTTACGATCGATATAGCGCGGGGCTGTCATGCGGGTGTCGGAGGTGTATTTTTTTTGGCAATTCCAGCGAAACGTCTCAGTTCTTCGACAAAGAAGGGAGGAAAGAGATGGAGGTAATGGTTATTTTCTGCCATCGCTAGAATTGTGACAGCGGTTTTTACCATTTTAGAAGCGAGTTCTTTGGTTTGCTGCCCTTTTTCCGGCCCTTGGTAAAAAAGTTCTTGTTGAGCATAGAAATCGGTGATGAGGGACTTAAGCTCTTTTTGAATCGACAGCTGCCTCTCGGAAGTCGCAATCAATTCATCTAAAATTTTTAATTCTTCGCCTTCTTTAGAAAACCCCCAAAGAGTCAGCGGAAAGATGAAAGAAAAGGCTGAGATTAAAACAAATTTTTGACAAACTTTAAGCACAAACTTATCCCTGAGGGCTATGTTTGAAATCGTTACAATGTTCTATTTTGACTCAACTTCGCTCTTTTTCGCTAGAGTCTTTTTTACAAGAATCTTGAGAGAGATAGCCCTCTTCAATTGGCAATTTAACTAATTTCAACGAGCTGATATAATCTAACAGAATATAATCAAAGGGTTTACATGTTCGGTCTTCTGAAGCAGATTTTTGGAACGCAGCAGTCCCGCCGCTTGAAAAAGTATCAAAAAACAGTCCGCCTGGTGAATGTCCATGAGCAGAAGCTCATGACCCTTTCCGACGAAGAGCTGAAAGCGAAAACGAAGGAATTCCAAAAGCGGATTGCTGAAGGTGAACTCATTGATCAGATTCTGCCGGAAGCTTATGCAGTTGTCAAAGCTGCTTGCCGCCGCCTTTGCGGGACCGAAGTCCATGTTTCAGGCTACAATCAAAAATGGGACATGGTTCCCTATGATGTCCAAATCTTAGGGGCCATCGCATTGCATTATGGCTCCATTGCAGAGATGATGACGGGGGAAGGAAAAACCCTCACAGCTTCGATGCCGCTTTATCTCAATGCGCTGACGGGCAAACCTGTCCATCTCGTCACTGTGAACGACTATCTGGCCCAGAGGGACTGCGAATGGATCGGTTCGATCTTTCGCTGGCTCGGTCTCCGTGTCGAAGCGCTCACTAATGCGACTCCTCATTTCAAGAGAAAAGAAGTTTACGAAGCCGATATCGTTTACGGAACGGCTTCCGAGTTTGGCTTCGACTATCTGCGGGACAATTCGATGGCTCAGTCAGCAGAAGACCAGTGTCAGCGAGGCCATTATTTTGCAATTATTGACGAAGTCGACTCGATTTTGATCGATGAAGCTAGGACGCCGCTCATCATTTCAGGGCCTGCGTCCGGCTCCAAGCAGATGTACGATAAGCTCCAGCAGCCCGCGGCCCACATTGTCCGCTTTCAGCGAGATCTCTGCAATAAGCTGGCCACCGATGCACGCAAGATTTTGGAAAATTTCGGTCGATTTACAGAAGGCGAGCCTCGTAAATTATCCAAAGCGGAAGACACCGAAGAGAAAGAAGCTTATCGCAAGCTTTGGCTAGTCACCAAAGGAATGCCGCATAACAAAGTACTCAAAAAGATCAAAGAAGATCCTAATCTCCGCGCTGAAATTGATAAGTGGGATGTCTATTACTATGGCGAGCCCAACAAAGAAGAGCGGGCAGCTGCACTTGCCGAGCTCTATATCATTGTCGACGAAAGAGCGAGCGAGTACGAACTGACCGACAAAGGCATCCGCCTCTGGGGTGAGACGGGCAATGATACCGATGACTTTGTGATGTACGATTTAGGTTTTGAATACGCCGCCATCGATCACGATGAAAAACTCGACGAATCTGCCAAAATGCAGAAAAAAGTCGAACTTCGAGAAGCCGACGCTTTGAGAAAAGAGCGGGCGCACAATTTAAGGCAGCTCCTCCGGGCCCATTTACTCATGGAAAAAGACGTCGATTATATTGTCTCCGAAGAGAAAATCGTCATCATTGATGAGCACACGGGCCGTCCTCAGCCGGGACGCCGTTTTTCTGATGGCCTTCACCAAGCGATCGAAGCGAAAGAAAGCGTTGCCATCCAAGGCGAAACGCAAACTTACGCGACAATCACGCTGCAAAATTACTTCCGCCTTTATAAGAAACTCGCCGGCATGACCGGTACGGCGATGACGGAAGCCAATGAATTCAAAGAGATCTACAAGCTTGAAGTCCTGTCGATCCCGACCCATCGCCCTGCCCAGAGAAAAGATTTTGATGACGAAGTCTATATGACCGAGCGGGAAAAGTATCACGCGATCTTAAAAGAGGTCCAAGAGGTCCACCAGAAAGGCTGCCCGATTTTGATCGGGACAGAATCTGTCGAAGCCTCGGAGAAATTATCTCGTATCTTAAGGCAAAATAAACTCGAGCATACCGTCCTCAACGCCAAGAACCATGCGAAAGAAGCTGAAATCATTGCCATGGCAGGCCGTAAAGGAGCGATCACTGTCGCTACCAACATGGCAGGCCGCGGAACCGATATCAAGCTGGAAGAAGGCGTAGCACAGCTCGGCGGACTTGAAGTGATTGGCACCACGCGGCACCAATCCCGCCGTATTGACAGACAGCTCCGCGGACGGTGCGCCCGCCAAGGCGATCCCGGCAGATCAAAATTCTATGTCTCTTTTGAAGATTCTCTGCTGCGGCTGTTCACATCCCCCCGCATCACCTCTTTTTTACAGCGGTTCCGTCCGCCTGAAAATGAGCCGATCTCTGCGAAAGTGCTCAATAAATCGATTGAGACCGCACAAAAAAGAGTGGAGCAAAGGAACTATCAGATTCGCAAACATACGCTGGAATACGATGATGTCATGAATAAACAGCGCGCGGAGATTTATGCATTCCGCAACGAGGTTCTTCATAGTGAAACTCCCATCAAGCTAGCAGAGGAAGTCCTTGAGAGCCTCTGCCTTCAAATGGCGCAGCAGTACTTTGTGAGCCGATCCACAGAAGGCGGATGGAACCCCGAAGGGTACCGTCAGTGGCTCATGACCCATTTCCCTGTGACCTTTGATGCCGGAGCTTTTGACAACGATTATCTCCAGATCACCGATATCGAAAATGCCGCGGTCGATAAGGTTTTGACATCCTTGCGTCATAAGATAGCGCATGAAAATGAGATCATTCAGGGAGTCAATCAAGAGATTCAAAAAAATACTCAAGAGGCCTTGAATGCCGAAGAAATCCTGCGTGAAGTTGTCCGGAGCGTTTTAATCCGCAGCATTGACAGACTATGGCAAGAGCATCTGCTCAACATCGATCACCTCAGAACAGAAGTCCACTTGCGTGTCGTCGGGCAGAAAGATCCCCTCTTGGAGTTCAAGCATGAAGCATTTGTGCTTTTTGATGCTTTCAGCATCAATCTCAAAGTCGAAATCGCCCATGCTCTCTTTAAGTTCAAGATGATGATGCCGGAGGAGACGCCACCGTCTCCCGAAGAAAAACGTCGTCCTGATGACATTAGCAGAGGGAACCAGCGGCCTCAGCCGCTTGAGTTCCGCACTAATCTTTCCCTGATGCCGGAGCTTGAGTTTACCCAAGAAGGGTGACTACTCGACTTTTTCTAAAAAGAGCAAGTAGATGCGATTGGTGGTATTTTTAGGAAACTCTTGGATTTCTGTGACCTCATCGTCATCTACTTTGTACCAACGGTCTTCTTTTTGGATGTAATTGTAATAATGGCCGCTCACGTCATTACCGTAATGTAAGACGAGCGCGTTTATTTTGTAGTTCGCTGACCCCATTTTTAAGAGATGATTGCTGGGAAGCTCTACCGAAGAATCGAATTTAGGGCCGTTCTTTCCTCGGGGGAATCGATTTAACTTAATCACGAGCGACGGGGGAGATCCTTCTAAGTTTGTTTCATGGATGAGTTCCTGAAGATCGACATTGCCTTCCTCAGGCACATCTAAACGTAGAGCATAATCGCACTCTTTTTCAGGGGAGTACCCTAGGGTAGCAAACACTGCATCGAGCAGCTCGCCGGCGTCCTCTTCAAAACCGGGTGTGCTATGAGGTATTAATCCACGGACAGCTCTCAAGTCGAGATTTCCCTTATCACGGTAAGATCGAAGACTTTTGCCTAGCGTTCGGGAAGCATGCTGGTAGGCTTTAATTTTATTTTTTTTGATTTGAAGATTTTCTATGCGTTTTAGAGTTTCATCGATATCGCGGGTGAGCTTTTGGAAGCGCGCATCAAAACAGGCTGAAAAGAAACCTTGGCTTTGCCTTATTTCTCGAACTTCATTTTGTCCATCAGCAACCTGAGCTTTCAAATCTTTTAAGATGTCTGTTATTTTTGCCATTTCGAAGTTTTCTTCTTCTTCGTCATCCAGGGCTTTAACAATCGCTTCTCGCACTTCTTGCGGAGCGTGTGCAAGGGCCTGAACAAGGGAGTTGATGAAAGAGGTATGATCTTGATCAGGGATGCCGCGGAGGGTGCTTTCATGTAGTACAAGAGATGGCATGTTTTGGTCCATAATCGGCAAGGGATATTTTTCCGGCGTATCCCGAAGGGTGGTAGAGCTCTGTCGAGATTTAAAAACTTCTGCCACTAAGGTCAATACGCCTTGAATAAACCATGCGAGACAATCGATGATCCGTGCTGTATGAGGGGCTTCGCCTGGAGTTAATCCCTGGATTAACAATGCAGCAGTATCGGATTTGAGAGTTTTAATATGGATAGATGATTGATCACTTTGGATAAGAAGGCGAGAAGTAGCTTGGGTGTCATCTGGAGGGAAAAGGGTCACTGAAAAATCTTTGAACTGGGCAGCTTTTTTTTCCGAAAGGAGATGTTTCTGCTTTAATGTTTCAAAAATAAAGGAAACAACGTCAGCAGCATGCGGAGCTTGATGAGATGAATTGAATTGAATGGCATTTGTGAATCGACCATTTTTAAAATAAAATTTAACAGAATTGTCTACGTATGAAACCATAATTATTAACCTATTATTATAATAAATTATGATATCATAAAATTTATTTATTTAAAATATATTATTCATTTGTAGAATTTTGTATAAAATTTATTTGAAATGCAAAAAGCGGGTTAAACTTTGAATTTTAAATACCTAAGGAGACTCCCTTTTGAATCATCTTAGACCTGAGAGTGAGCTGCATATCGCTCTCCGTCCGATCATTCGGCCCGCAAAGGCAGAAAATTCAAAGTTTGACCCGCTGTTCTCCAGTGGAAAAAAGGGTTAATCAATTTCCTCAACTTTGTGTTCCCACTCTTCGTACAAGTAGAGGTAACCATTATCTTTCGCTTCATCGACATCAGATTTTCCAGCGACGGTAACGGAGGCGTCATTAGCCTCAATCCAGATATGATCCTTTTTAAGGAAAGCCTTATAGTGGCCGCCAGAAGCTCCTCCAAGATGGTAGATAATCGCCTTCACGCGGTAGGGTTTATTTTCAATCGTTATCAGTTCAGGCATCGACACGAGCTCGCTTATTTTTTTGGGAGCTCCTTCGAAAGTAAACCGTTTTAAATGGACTAGAAACCTTTGAGGAGGCTTCTCAAAAGTCTTTTTTTCCGTTTGCATCACATAATATCCATCTGTACAGGCGGTTGGTGATGCAGGGTCTTTGACATTGCAAGGCATGAATAGGGTATCCAAAAGTTCTTGGCCTGAGATCTTTATTACCTCTTTTACTTTTTTTGCCTCGTTAAGCTCATTAGCTCTTTTTATTGCGTCTTCTAAGGCTAAGGTTAACGTAATATTCGTTCCATTGGGATTTTTTCTTTTATTCCCAGGTTGCAATTGTATGAGATCTTCTTTTTGGATCGTGCTCCATTTTTCTCGTGTGTAGGTTTCTTGGGCAAGTTGTGAATGGGGGTCCAAGGGAGCATAAGTTCGTTCAAAAGCTTCCTCATAACCAATCTTGTAGCCGCTAAGTTTAACTTTGTAAAAAAGGGCGTTAAAAAACTCTTCTGCATCACACTGGCCGCTAGATCCCGAGCCGGGAAAAATTGTCAAAAGATGCCGCAGAGGTGTTAGGTCGATGGTTTCTTTCCCACCGTTCTCATAGATTTCGACAGCTTTGAAAAAGGCTTCATAAGCCGTAGAGAGTTTCTGTAAATTTTTTTGACTGTTGTTCTCATTTTGAAGGGTTTCGTTCTTTGCCTTGTAACCAGCATTAAGCCAATACAAATAGGGATATTGAGTTTGAATTTCTGCAATTTGTTGATTCAGTGTATTAATTGTGCCATCTACCTTCGCTATTTCAGCCTGGCATTTTCCCTGTTCTACTCTAAAGGTATCTAACAAAGCACGGCGCAGCTCCGTGTCATTCATCACCATTTGGAACGTCGCATTCATGAAGCAGTTAGTATTGGGATTATAAATACCGGGGGGAAGTTTAGAGGCCCTTGCAATAGGTTCAGTGAGGGAGGGCTTTGCTGCGGCTGTGGGTGGTGGAGCTGGGGTAGAGGGTTGCCTATCTTGTAAGAACGGACGGAGTGAGGTCAGGGTTTCAGATGAAAGTTTATGGATGCTGATGCTAAAGCGCACGCCTTCGCTTTTTCCGCTAACGACAAGGGAAGTAGTATTTCCGGCGGATAGGGTAACTTTAAATTTAGGGCATTTTGTAAATTTTTGAGCTGCCTCTTCTTTCATTTTCATGAGTTTTATAAATAATCCTGTAAAAGCCTCTGCTGCAGGATTATCTTGAGGGGTTCTTCCTGATAATTTGAAACCCTCTGAGGAAGTGTCTTTTGTGAAACGAAATGTAATTGTCATATATTATATCTATTAAAATAGTTAATACTATTTTATCACATCTATTAAATAAATAGTATATCATAATAATTTTTTTAAAGATAAAGCTATGATGCTTAATCTAAAGGACTTATAAAAAGACTTTACGAGTCGTTTTTTGATGCATTTTTAAGTCCTAAATAGAGCAGGGGCAGGGAGAGTAAAACCATTAAGAACCAATAACTTCCATTAATTTCCAGGCGGACGACACCACGGTCGGAGAAGAAAAATTGAAGGATTCCTAAGGTTAAAAGATTTCCTCCTAAGCAGAGGAGGAGGAGCGGCCAAAAGCTCTTCACATCGGTGGGGGCATTTTCTGTGAGGGGGCTCTCCTTTTCGGGGTAGACGGCTGCTTTGGAGGTTGTTTTGGGCTCGGTTTCAGCCTTGGTAGGATAGGGAGGGGTATAAATAGCAGTGAGGTTATCTTGGGAAGAGCCAAAAATTTTAGAAGAAGTGTTGTCTTGAGGAAGCGTTGCAAAGCAATAAGTGCATTGTGTAGCATCGTAGGCGATTCTTCCATCGCAATTAGGACATATTTTTTGACGATCAACCGGCTTCATATTTTTTAAACCTCGTCTTTTCATCGTACAACTTTCGATGTTTTTTTACCTCATTCTTTGCTAGAATTGACGAAAAAGGATACGTATGACCGAAAAGCAATATTACGATTTAATTGTCATTGGAGCAGGTACCGGAGGCTACGTCGCTGCGATCAAAGCATCTCAGCTGGGAAAGAAAGTGGCTTTGGTGGAAAAAGGCGAGCTCGGAGGCACCTGCCTCAATGTCGGTTGTATCCCCACTAAAACGATGATCGCCAATGCGCAAGTTCTAGAGAAAGTCAAACATGCGGCTGATTTCGGAATCACAACAGGCGCGATTTCTATTGATTTTGCCAAGATGAAAGAGCGGAAAGATGGCGTCATTACCAAAATACGGAAGGGTTTAGAAGGGCTGATACGATCCAACGGCATTACCATCTTGAGGGGAACTGCACAGTTCACGGGCCCGAAAGAGCTCAAAGTAAAAGGGCAGGACAATGTCATGATCCAAGGAGAAAAAATCATCATTGCGTCCGGATCGGAACCGATGGATATCCCTGCTTTTCCCTGCGACCATCAAAAGGTTTTCAACTCGACCTCTATTTTAGAGCTGACGCAGCTGCCTAAAACGCTCGCGATTATTGGAGGAGGTTATATCGGCTGTGAATTTGCTTCCCTTTATGCCGAACTTGGGGTGAAGGTGATTCTTTTGGAAGCTCTCCCTGCGATTGTCGCAGCCCAAGGAAAGATGATTTCAGACACGTTGACGGCAGCATTCAAGAAACAAGGGATCGATGTTCAAACGGGGGTATTTGTAGAAGGGATTGACAAGCATGCTAAAGGGGTGACGGTCCGTTTGAAAGACAAAGGCCCTATCGAGGCCGATGCAGTCTTAGTGGCGGTGGGTCGTAAAGTCGTCTCTCAAGGGATGGCCTTAGAAAATGCCGGAGTTTTGATTTCTGATCGTGGAGCGATTACGGTGAATGATAAAATGGAGACCAATGTCCCAGGGATCTATGCGGTCGGAGATGTGACAGGCCAAGTGATGTTGGCGCACGTGGCCTCTCACCAAGGGATTGTGGCTGCCATGAATGCGGCGGGCCTAGAAGCTGTGATGCATTACAATGCAGTGCCGGCGGTGATTTTTACCTTGCCCGAGATCGCCATGGTCGGTCTTACCCAAGAGCAGGCAATCGAACAAGGATATGCTGCGGCCGTAGGGAAATTCCCTTTCCAAGCCTTAGGGAAAGCAGTTGCCTCTATGGATACAGAAGGTTTTGCGCAGGTCATTATCGATAAAAAGACAGGCCAGATCTTGGGCGCCCAGGTTGTCGGTCATGAAGCGTCGTCCTTGATTGCAGAAATGGCGCTGGCCATCGCCAATGAATTGACTGTTGATTGTTTGGCGGACACAATTCATGCGCACCCTACCCTTCCGGAAGCCTTGCATGAGGCAGGGCTCATGGCCATGGACATTCCGCTGCATATGCCACCCAAGGTGCGAAAGTAATGGACGAGGATGTTTTTGACCACCGCCCTTCCGTGAAGCTAAAAGTCCTCAATAAGCTTCCAGAAAATCCTGAAATAGGACAAGGTCGCTTTCCTTCTTGGCTGCACCGTACGATTCCTCGGGGAGGAAATCTATTTAAAACGGATGCGATTGTAAAGAAATACAACCTTAACACGGTTTGTGAAGAGGCCAAGTGCCCTAATCGCCTCCATTGCTATTCCCACAAGACGGCCACTTTTTTGGCCTTAGGCAAAGCTTGTACGCGCAATTGTGGGTTTTGCGATATCGATTTTACCAAGCAGCCCGCAAGCCCTGACCGCGACGAACCTGAACGCATCGCATTTTCCGTGCAAGAGCTGGGCTTGAAGCATGTAGTTATTACCATGGTTGCGCGCGATGATCTTTTAGATGGCGGAGCAGCCCATATGGCTGAGATCATTAAATCGGTGAGGGAAAAAAATCCAGGATGTACGATCGAGGTGCTCACCTCTGATTTTAATGGAAATTTACCCGCGCTGGACCTGGTTTTGAACGAGCGGCCGGAAGTTTTTAATCACAATATTGAAACAGTCAGGGCCATGACCCCCCGAGTTCGGCATAAAGCAACCTATGATCGGACGCTTGCTGTTCTGCGATATGCGAAAGATTCAGGCAAGGCCTCCTTTGTGAAGTCGGGGCTCATGGTCGGACTGGGAGAAACAGAGGAACAGGTTTACGAAACGCTCCAAGATCTGAAGAACGCCGGCTCTGATATCGTGACTATTGGACATTATCTGCAAGCCGATCGTCGAAAATTAACAGTCAAAGCCTTTATTACGCCCGAACTCTTTAAACGGTATGAGGAATACGGTTATAGTTTGGGAATTCAGCAGATGTACTCAGGCCCCTTTGTCCGGTCTTCTTTCAATGCCGGCGAAGTGCAGGCGCTCGCTGCGGCCAAAAAAGAGTAGTTAAACCGATCCTCCTTATTCAATAGAAGCCCATCTAAAATCTATTTGGAATAGATAGTTGACACGAACTCCTTTGACGTAAGGCTGCTCCAAATAGAGAGCTGCGGTGTCCACCAGAGGGATGGAGGGCATCTCTTCAAAGAAGATCTTTTCTGCGGCTTCAATATGCTCCCATTTTTCTTCTTCAGAGCATGAGCGAATCGCTTCTGTATGCTGAATATATTCAGGATTTTCCCAACCGGTAAAATTGGGTTGCGTGTTCTTAAATTTAAAAATATCCAGCAGGTTGACGGCATCATCGTATTGCATGAGCCATCCATTACGGGCAATGTCGAATTCTTGGTTAGAGAACTTATGAGCAAAGATGGCCAAATCGGTCCCTTCATTGTTGACATGAACGCCTAAATTATCGATCCACATCTGCTGGATGGCTTGAAGAACCTTTGCCCATAATGTATTGGTCGCATATTGGATGGTAATGACGGGAAATTGCTTAGCAGTAATTCCCAGCTCTTTTAGCCCCTTGGAGAAGTATTCTTTGGCGGAATTAATGTCATTATCCTGGAACCAGGGGTGCCATTTTTCTTTTTTTAAAATTTTAGGGATCAGGCCCAGCGGCGGAGAGGGCTGATCGAAATGCAAAATATCATGGAGGATTTTTTGCCGGTCGATAGCTAAAGATAAAGCTTTTCGGATATTGGCATTATTATAAGGGAATTTTTTGGTGTTAAAAAAGAGCCAATGCGTTCCTGCTCCTTGAACCCAATGGAGGAGTCCTTTGGACTGAAGATCAGGGATTGCATCAGCGGAAATTTTGATGAGGGGGTCTCCCAGCCAGTCGACTTCTCCTTTTTCGAACATCAGCAGCGCCGTTGCTTGATCTTTAATAATAAAATAGTCGAGCTCTTCGAGCCGGATATTTTCGGCGTCCCAATAGTGGGAATTTTTCTCGAGGATGATCTGGTTTTGTAAAAGGTATTTTTTCAATCGAAACGGTCCTGAACTGACCAAATGATGATAATTAACTTTGCCATAACGCAGGCTTTTATGGACGGGCGAGAAGACAGAGTTGATAAGGACGCTCAAAAAATGAGGATTGGGTTTTTCCAATTCCACGACAAGCGTTTTATCGTCTAGGCAGCGGATTCCGACTTGATCGATCGAAATGGTCCCTAGGTAGGCTTTTTTAGCGTTTTTGATAAAGAAAAAGAGGTTTGTATTTGCACACGAATAGGCAGGAGTAAGAGCGGTTTTCCAGGTCTCTTCAAAGTCTTGGGCTGTGATAGGAGAGCCGTCCGACCACTGACAGTCTCTGATAAAAAAAGTATACGTTTTATAGTCCTCAGACACTCGATACGAACTAGCGAGGTCCAACTTTGGAACCAGGTTCTGATCTAAGTAAGCAAGACCGGAAAAAAGCATTCGGACAACGCCTTGGGTTGGCATGTCGACACCTTTGCGGGGATCCAGGGTACTAATATCGACTAGACAAGTGCGAAGAATTTGTCTTTCAGGACGTGCAGGTGTAGAATTATTTTGACAGGAAGATAACAACAGTAAAAACAGATATAGAAAATATAAGGGTCTTTTACAATTCATCTTAGAAAGAATTCACCTTTTTTCGACATCAGACTCTCAAAAGATTCTCTCATTTACTCCTGTTTACATAATGAAAATTGCTTTCTCAGAGGCATAAATTCTTAAACAAAGATTATTTATTTGCAACTAATAATCTTGAGTCATGAGGGCGGACAAAATAATTTCAAAAATTTACGAAACCAAATCCGTTAACCGCCTCTTAAACAAAACGGGCCCATTTAAAATCGATAAGAGTGTGGTTGAGGGTGAGCTGGAGGCTTTTTTTCTTCATATATTGAAGACATGTTTCAAAAAGAGGAATAATCGGCATTTCTCGCAGTAACATTTCTTCGATTTGAAACAAGAGCTGTTTTCGCAGCTGTTCATTTGTTTCCAGCTGGGCCTTTTGGAGTAAGTTTTGCAAGTCGGGATGGGACCATTTGCTAAAATTCATCGGTTCCTCATCATTAGCGAAAAAGTTGAGCGTATAAAAAGGGTCGTTGACCCAGGGCTGCCAGCGGATTAAAGCAATTTGGAAATCGCCTGTTGTAAGTTTGGTGAAAATCGTTTTGTAATCACATCCTTGAAGCGTGGAGGATAGGCCTAATTTTTGCTTCCACTGAGAGGAAAGGAACTCTGCGGTGGCTTTGCCGAAAATGGTGCGTTGAGTAAAAGCAATGGTGATAGGGGGCATTTCTGAAAGAGAAAAGCCGCTTTCTTCAAGTCCTTGCCTAAAAAGAGCTTTTTCATCCTCCGTTTGAAAGAGGGAAGAATGGGGGATTTGGCTTTGCGAGCTGGGCAGAGGAGAATAAGCGGGGTTTTTAGGGTATTCAATAGTGTCCAGAAGCTCTAAACGGTTGATGGCCAGTGCAAGGGCTTGACGAATTTTGTTATTTTTGAGGTAAGGATATTTTGTATTACAGACGCACCAATAGAGACCATCATCGACGTGGATTAAAGTTTCATCATTGGCTCCCAGCTTGAAATTGTTATCCCAAGTGACCATCGGAGTGCCAATCAAATGGATTTTATTTTGAGAAAACATGTCGTAGGTTTGGGAATGGTAGCTAGTTGTAATTAAGATTCGATCGAGGTAGATATGTTCTTTATCCCAATAGTAGGGATTTTTAATAAGGGTATAGCTGCTGTCCTTGTGGTTTTTCTCAATCTTAAAAGCTCCGTTGCAAACATATCTTTGGCCGTCTTCCGAAGGCCAATTCGGCTCATTGATATCGATGTGCCGGGAAACAGGTGAAAATAAAGGATGTGCAAGATACTCTAGAAAGTTGGCCGAAGGGGATTCTAACTCGACCTTTAATAGCGAATCGCTCAGGGCTTGTATCCCGACTTGATTCATCGAGACCACCCCTTTTTTAGCGAGCTCTGCATTTTTAATCAGATAAAATAAGTAAGCAAAAGCGGTGTTAAATCGAGGGGATAGAATTTTTTTCCAGGCGTATTCGAAATCGTAGCTTGTGAGAGGAGAGCCATCCGACCAAACGGTAGGTCGCAATCGGAAATAATAAGTTTTCTGATCGGGCGATATATCGATATGCTCGGCGATGCATTTTTCAAGATTGCCGTGAGGCCCTTTACGCATCAAACCTTCAAAAAGCAGTTTCAAAAATAGAGCGGAGACACCATCTCCTCCAATACGGGGATCCAAGGAAGTAATAGGATTATCGAGGCCCAGCCTTAAAACTTGCTGTTTGCTCACCTCTTCTTTCCAGTAAAGCAGCAATTTCTCCAGCGACTCAAAAAAACGATTTTGCAATTTGATATTGTCCGTCTCCAGAAGGTACCCTACGAGATAGGAGTCCTTTAAGGTCAGAGAGACGGAGGCCTGTTTGACTTCGGGCAAGTCGAAAGATAAAAGGTGATCCTTTGCCAGCTCGTAGAAAGCCCCATTCGGAACCCTGATCATGACCAAGAAATGATGGTCTTTCGAAAAGCTCTTTAAGACATACTGCGCCGCATCTGATAAGGGCAATTCAGAGACTTGGATGAAGAGCTGAAATAAATTCTTCAATATATACAAGGGGAGAATCGCCTGCATTTCAATCGGTGTAATCGAATAAAATACATTCTCGATCAGCTCAGGAGCTACATCGGGCAATGCATTTTTTAGAGAGTGCAGAGTTTCTTCTTGTTTAATCAGAATGCCGCCATTAAAATCCCGAAATTCTCCAATCGTTTCTTTTAAAAAGTTGCCGATTTTTTTGCGGGCAGCAAAAAAATTAAGAGACCCGTCATTACGGACGATAGAAGGATGGGTGTTTAAATGGACTCTAAAGATATAAGCATAAATAGGTTGATGCTGATCTAAATATTTGACCAGCTGTTTTCGTTCTAATTGCCACTCAACAAAAGAACTTCGGTATTTCAAAAGATTATCAATGGCGATTAGATCATATTTTTCGGGGCGGACGCAAAGGACATTAAAAACAAATTCTTCCGCTGTTTGGGTCTCAAAAGAGATCATGACTTGAGGAAAATCATCTGCAGATTCAATTTCTTGGCTTAAAGTCAAAATATTGCGCAGCACTTCCTCTTGATTCCGAATCATAAAAACAGCTGGAACTAGACGTTCCACCCGGAGGAACAGCTCTTCTTCTAACAGAGTCTTTAGAGTTTTGATTTCTGCTAATGTAAAGAGTTGATTGCCCGTTTTTTCAAATTCAGCATATAGGGTTTTGATGCTGTCGACAGGGCCTTGGAATGCATAGACGGAGCCTTTGACGATCCTCAAATTGGGAATGAACTTTTGAACAGCTTTAAGTAATTGTTCTTGATCGAAAAGCTCATAGCGGCTGTTGAGAGCGATTTGTACTAAAATTCCTATGACCCATTTCGAGCCAAAGGGAAATTCCAATTTTGTCGGTAATATGCGCAGTTCAATGGCGCTTGTTTTAGAGGAAAGGGAGACGACGCTGAGTAATTTTTTTTTCTTTAGATATTGAGAAGAAAGAAGGCGCAATAAATGTTCGATAGATCGCTTTTGAAGAAAGTCGTGGTCAAAATAAGAAACAAGACGATCTCTTTCTTTGTAAAGAGAGCTGTCCAAAAGCCGGGGAAAGCGATCGATCAGCTCTCTGAGCTTCTGGTCAAGAATGGTAAGTTTATCTTTTTCCATATCTTTATTCTAAAGGTCTACAAGTCGGGTTGAAATGATTTTACCGACCCGCCCTTATAATATATAATGTGCTCCCTCAGAAATCAGCCATCCGCCTAATTTCCAACTTGATGACCTGCCTGCACTGCTTGGAGAGGTGCTCAATTGAACTTAGAAGATAAAGGACATGTTATTTTAGGTACATGATTTCTTGACGATATATGTCTTCTTGGACTTTGTTGCTCGGTGTTATTTTAGGCTTAGAACTCTAAAAAAAAGAAAAAAAGTTGACAGTTATTGATTTTAAATTGTTGGGGGTGATAAATTTATTCCCGATTCAAAAGCCTAAGTAGGCTGAATATTACAACGGAGGTTGTTATGAATACTATGCAACAAGCCACAATATTGAACCCCTGGGTTCAAGAAAAAATCAGTGAGATCACCTCTCACAGTGCTTGGCATGGAGATTTGACAGGCATTGAGGCTGAAGCTCTACTGCGTCTCAAGCCTTCTTTTACCTATTTGATAAGACAAGGTGAAAAGAGAGATCATTTTTATCTTTCTTTTGTTAGAGGAGAAGAGTTCTACCATCTTCCTTTCACCATTGACTATTCATCACTCCAATGGTTTTATCGAAATTCGATGCCTCATTTTGCAAAAGACTTAAAAATCTTCATTCCTGAAATTATGCATAAGGACGAAGCGGACTGCTTTCCATTAGTACAATTTGCTAAGACAAGATAACTCTATTGGATCGACCGAATTTTAAGCAGTTCTCGAAGATTTTTCTTCCTGTGATGTTTTTGCTCGCCATTGTCAGCATTACAGGGTACATTGAAAGGCTATTTTTAGCGGATTTTTCCGAAGATGCGCTAGCCGGTAGCCTCAATGGTTTTTTTCTTGCACGCGTCTTTCAATCTGCATGCATTTCTGCCATCGTCGTCGGTCAAGCTTTTGTGGGCTTATACCACGGCGCTAATCAGCTAAAAAGTATTGGTCCTTGCGTTTGGCAGCTCATTTGGTTCTCTTTGCTTTCGATGATCCTAGTGGTTCCTTTAGGTTTTTTTTCTGAGCAAATCTTAAGTTTTATTTTTGAAAGCATATTTCATCTGAAGACATCGGTGGCTTCATCGGAATCTAACTATTTTTCGCTGCTCTGTATATTTAATTTTTTGTTTCCGATGGGGAGTGCTTTAACGGCGTTTTATCTGGGACGAGGAATTACTCAGCCTATTGTTTTTTTAACCATTGGCATTTGTTTATTAAATATTGGGCTCGATTTTGTCCTCATCTTTGGTTGGGGTATTATCCCAGCCCTAGGAGAGACGGGGGCTGCTTTAGGTAGGGTGTTATCGCAAGCGCTCTTGTGCGTGATTTTATTAACAGCTTTTCTAGCTCGCTCTAACCGTGAAAAATACAGTACCTCTCTCTGGAAATTTTCGCCTAGCTTATTTTGGCATTATATTCGCCCCGGGGTCATCCGCGGTTTAGGAGCTTTTCCTGCCCTAGGCGATTGGGTGTTGGTATCGCACTTTATGTCAGCTAAAAGCGAAGCCCATTCATTAGTGTTTAGCATAGGCAGTACGATTTTCTATTTGCTGACTTTTATTGGGGATGGTTTATTGCAAACCACGGTCACCACGGCCTCTAATCAAATCGGTAAAAAAGACTATTCCAAAGTGTGGAATTCTTACTTTTCCGGATTGGTTTTATTATCTATTTTTGCTCTAATACTTGTTTTCCCTTTCTTTATTTTCCCTCAGACTTTTATCAGCTGTTTTAAATTTTCATCGTTCTATCCACAATTGGCTGCCGTATTTAGCCAAATGAGCCCCTGGCTGTGGCTGGCCGTTATTGCCTATGGGCTGAATACCGTTTCTTTAGGATTGATTGTGGCAGCCCGCGACACGCTATTTTTATTCTGTTGTTATTGCGGATTATGGATGGTCAGCTTTGTTCCGGTCTATATGACGATGAATTGGCTCCATTGGCCTGCTGAGTGGTTCTGGCTCATTGTCATGGGGACTAATCTTTCTGTCGCCACGGCCTTTGTTTGGCGAGCTTCTAAAGAAAGATGGAAGGCAGAAAGTTGGCAGCCCAAGCTTCCAGCTTTAGATATGCCCTCTGCCAATTAAAAGCAGAATGTTTTCTCATTTAATTATAATGGTTGTGGATATATGCAAATTTGGGCGATGGCCGATCTTCATTTAGCGCAAAGCGTTCCTTCCAAAAATATGGCTGTTTTTGGGCCGGAGTGGCAAGGATATATGGACAAGATGGCCTCTTCCTGGCGCGAGCTTGTCCGGCCTGAGGATTTAATCTTGCTCCCGGGGGATATTTCCTGGGCGATGAAGCTGGAAGAGGCAAAAATCGATTTGCAATGGATTGATGCCCTTCCAGGGACTAAAGTGATGATCCGCGGCAACCATGACTATTGGTGGAGCTCAGCGAAAAAAATGTCGGAAGTTTTCCCTCCTTCCGTCCACTTTATCCATAATACAGCTTTCCATTGGAACGATATCGCCATCGGGGGTACTCGACTCTGGGATACACCTGAGTACAACTTTAATGGTTATGTCCATTTTCAAGAAAACCCCAAAGCCCGGCCTGCTGCAAAAGAAGAAGAAGGAGGAGAAGCTATCTTCGAAAGGGAACTGGAGCGTCTTAAAATGAGCCTAAGGCAAATGAGCCTGTCAGCGAAAGTCAAGATCGCCATGGTTCACTATCCCCCGATCTCTGCCGGCCTCCAACCTTCCCGCACTTCGGCTATTTTAGAAGAGTTTGGAATTCAGATTTGCGTCTTCGGCCATTTGCACTATTTAAAGAAAGAAAAACCTCTTTTTGGAGAGGCTCGAGGCATCAAATACCATCTGACAGCTGCCGATTATTTAGATTTTCGCCCAATCCGGATTCTCTAAGATCTGGCGGAGAAAAGCCACATCGGGGTCGTCGGCTTTGAGCTTTGTAGGGGTGCTAAGGCCCATTCTTTTCGAAAATATCGATTGAATTTGCTGTTCTTCGGAGTCTTTTTCCACAAAATGGCAGTAATCAGCCACAATGGCAAGGAGTTCTTGGAAATCTTCTTCTGTTTGGATCTGGTTGATGCAGAGCTTAGCGGCTTTTTGGAAAAGAAAGGGATCGCCATGGTGGACCAAAAAAGCAGAGATTTCTAAAGAGAGATCGAGGTCGGGCGCTGCCTGCAGTTCCGTTAAGAGCTTTTTGAAAGCGAGGTTGCCTTCATGCGCATCCGCTAAAATCAAAAGGCGGGCACGGAGAAAATCAAAGCACGTTGTGTCGGATACGTAAGGGTAGAATGTCTTGAGCCATTCCGTGGCCTCTAAGTCGTGGCGGGCATCGATTTGATCGGAGATGTAATCAAAGAGGAATCCTTCCAAATCATGGGCGACATGACGCGAGAGCATTGCAAAAATGGCGCGCGGCCCTTCACCTAGATTCGTGCTTTCTTCTAAAAGCTCTTCCAGGCGATCCATCGTATTGGACAGCCCATGGTCCTGAGAAGGATCTTTGAGGTAAGATTGTATCCTGTTATCCAGCTCATCGCAAAAGATCGAAAGAGACTCCCTGTCGGGGAGCAAGCGGCGCCACAGCTCGAACAAAATCAAATAGATAGGGAATTCATTTTCTTTTTTTGACCAGAAATAATGGGTCAGTTCTTCAGGGCTTTGATAGTTTTCCGCCATCAGAAGAAAGTTCTCTTCGGTGAGAGTAAGCCCTAAAGCAGCAAGCCGATCGAAAAGGGTCTCCATCGACGCTTCTCGATAGTCTTCGACTTGCCACGGCTCCACAGGAAAGGAGGGATTATTCTCTTTTTTAAGCCGGATCCAGTTGAAATAGGCTTTGGGATAAAGCTGTAAATTACTTGCCATACTGGACATAGCCTCGGTCTATTTTAAAATAAATATTTTTCGATAGGAGTTCGGAGCTTTCTGCAATCTTGCTTAAAGGAGCCCAATTTTGCATATCCAGCTGAAATAAGATGACAGATAACGCATTTTGATCAGGCCGTGCTGAAAAGAATGCCGCAGTATCTCGAGCCGCCTGATGCCATTTCGCTATTGCAAGAGCCGCTTTTTCGTGCGAGAAATCAACTCCAAACAGACCGGCGGAAACGGAAGGGATTTTTTCGCATTCTTTTAAAGTAATCCCTAAACCGGCGGCTGCTTGTTCATTGATAAAGGGAGCCACATACTGGCCATTTCCGATGGCAAAATACCCCTTAGCTGCAATTTCTTCAAAAATGCGATTTAAACTCACGACCGGTTGGATCGAGGCATCCAGCCAAAGAACCCGCCTGTATCCGAGCTGCTGTGCTTCTCTGAAAAAACACGGCTTAAAGGCGTAGGGAACATGCGCAAGTTTCAAATCTCCTTCTGCCACATTAGGCCATCCGCCGATGCGATAAAGGATGTGGCCTTTAAAATCGGATTTTGACACATGATCGACGAGCCGTCTCAATCCTTGAGGATAAGCTTTGTTGA
Source organism: Verrucomicrobiota bacterium (assembly GCA_018239715.1). Taxonomy (GTDB): domain Bacteria; phylum Chlamydiota; class Chlamydiia; order Chlamydiales; family Rhabdochlamydiaceae; genus PALSA-1444. The sequence goes on along the minus strand of JAFEGW010000011.1, from coordinate 22,030 downwards.
AAGAGGCATAGATGATAAGGCAGTTTTCTTTCTCGTCCTTCCCACAGTTGACAGTGATTTTTCCCTCTTGAGGCAGCTCTACGGGGTCTTTTCCGATCAGGCAAAAATGACGGGCCCTTTTTTCCATATCTCCCAAACGGGCAAGGGAGGGCCTTCGCGCTTTGGCAAGGAATTTTTGCAGCGCCTGATAGTCTTCGATCCTGGGATTGCACACATCCCGGATCTGACCGTAGGCGATCCGTTCATTCCACCATTTCACAGGGACTAAGCGGTAGACAAAAGAAAAGACGCGTGGGTACAAAAGGACAACCATCATCGCACAAACCAAAGAAAAAATTACTTTTCTCATGGGAAAAATCTTATCAGTACGCGAAAAATATGTATATATGAGACTCTCGAAGAGTGTTCTATTATTTAGTTTTCAGTCGATAGTGGATGATTTTTGGGGAGCCCTAAAGATGAAAGGCTGAAGTTTAGCTATCTATAAATTTTCGTGGATTGATATTTTTCTGGGATTTAAAATTTTGATTGTCTTTGGATTTACTGCAATTTTTAAAGATAATCGCATCTCCAAAGACAAATTATTTTCTTTAGATGAATTTTATAAGGAGATCTTGCATGGCTATAAGGATTTTTTTCCCGAAAACTGAAGCAGACTACGAGTCAATTGACTTTCAAGGGCAAAGTGCTAGACTAGGCTACCATTATTTAACAGCACAATTAACTAGGCGTGATGGGAAACAAGATACAGTCCAAAAAATTTTTTACGATAATACTCGAGTTGATAGTACGAGTCCTATGTCTGATGCCGTTTACAAAGTAGTTGCCTCTGTATTGGATAAGAAAGATGACAAATATATTGATATTGACAGGACAAAAGGTATTGTATCCATTTACATTAAAAAAGTTTAATGAACCAAAAAGAGATTAAGCGGCATTTCATGCAAATACTGCTTCCCTGAAAAACGACATAGATAAATGTTAGAATGCCCTCTCATTTAAACCTGGTTTTTTGACCGTTGCCGACATATACTTTCCGTATCACGAAGGAGATTCCATGTCTAAAAGTAAGAAATGCCTCATCGCCAGCTTAATTCTATTAACAGGATGTGCAAGCTACAGTGCCTCCACACTTGCCACTCTTCCGGCAGATAGCGCCGTTGAGTCGCCAAAAAATTCTGATATCCTTGTTTCCTGGAAAGCTTTTGATGTCAGCGACTGTAAAAGATATCTCGGCCGCAATGTGATTTCAGAAGGATATATGCCGTTGCAGCTCACGATCAGAAATAATTCAACCGATCCTGTTTACTTTAACCCTCAAAATTTTAACATCCCTTTAGCCTCTGTCAATGAGGTGGCCAGCAAAGCGCATACTTCGACTGCCGGACGCGTGGTCGGTTGGGGAGTCGGAGCCTTATTTATTTTCCCTTTGGTGATTCCTGCGATCTATGATGGTATAAAATCGAGCGAAGCCAACGATGCTCTGGATGCCGACTATGAAGCGAAAGCTTTAAGGGAGCATATCATCCAGCCCCTGTCGACTTTCAACGGAGTGGTGTTCGTGCCGCAAAAATATTCCTACCAGAATATTGAAATGTTCCTTGTGAACCAGAAAACGCATGAGAAAATTGTTTTCAAAGGCGCCGGCATTCAATAACCTATGAGACGGAGAAGTTCTATCTTTTTACTTGAGATTGTCATTGCCATCTTTTTGGTGGGGCTTTTCTCCGTCTATTTCATTCGATCGTCTATCCATCATATCTACCAGGAGCGGAAAGCGCTTCTCGATTTAGTATTTGAAGATCAATATAATTTGGCACGGATGAAACTCATTGCTGAAAATTGGAATAAAGTGGACAAGCTTCCGACAGTCGAAAATGCGGCTCCTTTGCTATCACAATCCTTCACGGCGAATTTGGGGGGTCAATCGTATTCCAGAGAAAAAAATTACAAGGTTTGGTGCGCTTCCAAATATCAAAATCATTTCTCTCTCATCTTGAAAGAAGATAAGAAGAAATATCGCTTCCTTGTTCAAAAAGAGGCGGCGCCATCGGCAGTTCCAGACTCCAAACCCGAGTCAGCGGCCGCGAGCTAGCACGTGGGCCTTTTCTAAGTGTTCTGGAATATCAATCCCAAAACCTTCGTGAGAAGTCTCATGGACGCGGACTTTAAGGCCATGATAGAGAAAGTTAAGCTGCTCTAATTGCTCGGCTTCGGCTAGATGGCAAGAAGGCAGGTGCGCTAGCTGCTCCAGAGCGTTCCTTGTATAGGCATAGATCCCGATGTGTTTATAATAGACAGTGTCTGCCATGTCGCGATGATAGGGGATCGGGCTGCGTGAAAAATAAAGAGCATATCCTTCGCTGTCCGTGGCAACCTTCGCAATATGAGGAGAATGGATATCTTCAGGAGCAGTGATTTTCTTTTTCAACGTCCAGACATCGGCTTCATCGGACTGGGCCGTTTGTAAAAGCTCCGCAATCATTTTCTCATGAAGGAACGGCTCGTCTCCTTGCCAACAGACCAAAATATCGGCATCGATTTTCTTCCGATGGAGGAGCTCGCACAGACGCATCGTACCGGAAGGGCAGCTCTCTGCTGTCATCATAAAGCGTCCTCCAAAGGACTGAACAACAGCGGCTGTTTCGTCAGCATCGACAGCAACAGTGACAGAATCAAAAAGAGGGACAGAGCGAGCCGCCTCCCATACCCATTGGATCAGAGGTTTGCTATGAAGAAGCGATAAGATTTTCCGGGGAAACCGAGTCGATTTCAAACGGGCAGGAATGACACAAGCAATTTTTTTCATTGAAGATACCACTCAATAGTTTTTTCAAGGCCTTGGGGCAGTGTGTGCCGCTGCGCCCATCCGAGCTCCGTTTTGATTTTGCTGCAATCGATCGCATAGCGAAGGTCATGACCAGGGCGGTCTGCCACCCAAGTAATGAGATTCCGAAAATTTTTAGGATCTTGAGAAGTGCGGGCAGCAAGCCTTTCGATAAGCATCTCCAATAAGTCGATATTGCGCATTTCGGTCTCGCCCCCGATATCGTACACTTCTCCCGCTTTGCCTTTTTCCAAAATCATCCATACCGCTTCCGCATGGTCGTCGACGTAGAGCCAATCGCGCACATTGATCCCTTGCCCATAAATAGGCAGCGGTTTGGACTGGAGGCAGTTCATGATCATGTGAGGGATGAATTTCTCGGCGTGCTGATAAGGGCCATAATTATTGGTGCAATGAGAAAGGGTGGTCGAGAGTCCATAAGTATGACCCCAGGCTCTTACTAAGTGATCTGATGCGGCTTTGGAGGCAGAGTAAGGAGAATTCGGACGGTAAGAGGAATGCTCATTAAAATAACCTTCGTGCAGCGAGCCGTACACTTCATCGGTGGAAATATGATGAAAATGGATATGCGGAAGCTCCCTGATGACTTCGAGGAGGGTAAAAGTCCCCCGTATATTGGTTTCTAAAAATGCAGCAGGATTTTGAATGCTCCGGTCCACATGGCTTTCAGCTGCAAAATGGACAATCGCTTCAATGCCGTGGTCTTGGCAGAGTTTTTTGACCAGCTCTCGGTCGCAGATATCTCCCCGGACAAAGAGATGGCGGGGATCATGCAAGAAACCTTCCATGTTCTTTTCATGGCCTGCATAAGTCAAGAGGTCGAGATTGACAATCTTTTCCGGTGACAAATGGTGAAGCCCATAGCGGATAAAAGCCGAGCCGATAAAACCGGCTCCTCCCGTGACTAAGAATTTTTTATAGCGCATGGATAAAATCCTCGATGGTGATCTTCCAGGGGCGTGGGGAAATTCCGAGCAGGTTTTCGATTTTGGTCGTATCCAGGGCCGAATAAAGAGGGCGCTTAGCCAGTTGAGGAAAGACGGAGGAATCGACAGCAAAAACTTCGCGGCAAGCTATCGAAAGACCCTTGCTCTGCGCTGTTTGAATCATTTGCTGAGCGACTTCAAAGCGGGAAGTTTCCCCGTGATTGGCAAAATGGAAAATTCCTGAATGGCACAGAAGGGATAAAAGGGTCTGCGCTAAATCTTGGGCATAAGTCAAACGGTTTTTCTGATCGCTGACGACATAGAGCTTTTCTTCTTTTTGGATTTTATCGAGGATGGAGGAGACAAAATTTTTGCCTCCTTTGCCGAAGACCCAAGAAGTTCTCAAAATACAAGCTTGAGGAAAGGCATCCAGAAGCCGCTGCTCTCCCTCGTATTTTGTCACAGCATAAGTGCCTTCGGGCCGGCAAACATCAGTCTCGGTGAACGGCCGGTCCCCCACAAGTCCGAAAACATAATCGGAAGAAAGGTGAAGCATTTTTAGATCAAAGTGATGGGCAACCGTCCCTAGATTTTCAGGTCCCAGTGCATTGATTTGGCGAGCCTGCTCAGGCTCTTGCTCGGCTTTATCGACATGGGTATAGGCTGCGCAGTTGATGATGTGGGTGACATCTTTTCCTGCGGGGCTATGTAGAAAATCTTTGATATGTTTCAAAGAAGAAATATCGACCTCCTGACGCGAGGTCGCCGCAAATTCGATTTGTTCCTTTATGCAGAGGTGACGAAGAGCTGTCCCCACGAGCCCCTGGCATCCTGTAATCCATAATTTCATGAGAAGACCTCATGAAAGTAAGGGGATGTTTGATCGCGCACAGAAGTCACCGGCTTTTCTGTTGGCCACTCAATCTTCACGTGCGGATCATCAAACCGAAATGTTTTTTCCGTCGCCGGGTTGTAGATAGCGCTGACCTTGTAATGAACATGGGCTCCCTCACTGCTGACGACGCAAAAGCCATGCGCAAATCCCACAGGGATAAATAGTTGCTCGTGTTTATCGGCATCCAAATAGACTCCTTCCCATTTTCCAAAATAGGGGGAATGAGGCCGGATATCGACAGCGACATCATAAATTTTTCCTCGCAGCACCGAGACGAGTTTGGCCTGGCCGGGTTCGCTTTGATAATGCATCCCGCGGATCACATCTTTTTTTGAAAAGGAAAGATTATCTTGAACAAACTCGCACTCGATTTCGTAATCGCTGTAGCGAGGCTTTCGATAGCACTCTTTAAAAAACCCCCGCTCATCATCTAAAACATCGAGGCGTATTAATTTTAAACCCGGCAAGGACAAATTGATTATTTCCATAGAGATCTCCATCATAATTCAAGGTTGCTTTTTTTTGAATGAGGACTTTATAATTTACACCGGCATTTTTTAATTTTATTTTTGGAGATTTTTACATGCATATCATACGGAATTTGGGACATGTCGTCGGAGGAACTCTGCTGATCGCTGCCACCACCATTGGGGTAGGGATGCTGGGCCTTCCGGTCGCAACAGGTCCCGGGGGATTTGTGCCAGCCACTTTTGTCTATATCCTCACATGGTTCTTCATGCTATGCACCGGTCTTCTCCTTCTGGAAGTCTGCACTTGGATGCCCGCTGAAGCCAACCTGATCACGATGACCCATCGTTTACTCGGACCCGTCGGAAAAGCGGTCTGCTGGGTGGTGTACTTATTCCTCTTCATCACAGCCATGATTGCCCACGTCTCTGGTGGAGGGAGCACTTTGGTCGACGTCCTCAATTTAAGTTTTGGCGTAGCAATGCCCCAAAGTGTAGCCATGGTGGTCTATGTTCTTATTTTTTCTCCCATTGTCTATCTAGGGACTCGTATGGTCGATCGTTTCAACTTGATCATGATGACAGGCGTGCTTGCGACCTACGTATTATTTATTATTTTCTCTGCAGGCAAGGTGGATTTTGATTTATTGAAATACGCCGACTGGAGCAAGGCCTGGCCTGCACTGCCGGTCTTATTTACAGCGTTTACCTACCAGCTGATCATCCCGACCCTGATGACTTACATGAACCGGGATGTTAAAAAAGTCCGTTTATCGATCATTCTCGGAAGTTCGATTCCTTTGGTCATATACTTGATTTGGGAGCTGCTCATTTTGGGAATTATCCCCGTCGATGGCCTCATCCAAGCCAAAGCCAACGGCGAAACAGCTGTCATGCCGCTCAAAGAATTATTGCAAAACCCTTGGGTCTTCAAAATTGGAAGCTATTTTGCTTTCTTTGTCTTGACGACCTCGTACATTGCCCTTGCTTTGGCTTTCTTGGACTTTTTAGCCGACGGCCTGAAAGTCAAAAAAGAAGGGATGAAAAAGGTTGCCCTTTGCCTCGGTATCTTTGTGCCGCCGACTGTGATTGCCTTGAGCTATCCTGGTATTTTCATCACTGCTTTAGAGTATGCCGGCGGGATCAGCTGCGCGCTGCTTTTCGGCCTGCTGCCCCCTGTGATGGCTTGGGTGGGAAGATATCTTAAAAAATATGAACACCAACCTAGGCAGCTTCCCGGCGGTAAACTGTCGCTCTGCGTGCTGATGCTCTTTGTTTTTGTTGAACTCATCCTTCAAGTGATGAATCAAATTAACAAATACTAGTATATTGTGACTGATGACTAAAAAAAGAGTTCTAGTGACAGGAGGAGCCGGATTTCTCGGCTCCCACCTGTGTGAAAGGCTGCTGCGGGAAGGATGCGATGTCCTTTGCCTCGACAACTTTTTCACGGGGTCCAAGCAAAATATTGTTCCTTTTTTAGACCATCCTTTTTTTGAGCTTGTCCGTCATGACGTCTGCGTTCCTCTCAAAGTCGAAGTCGATGAAATCTACAACTTAGCCTGCCCTGCTTCTCCTATCCACTATCAATCGGATCCCGTTCAAACCACAAAGACCAGCATCCATGGTGCAATCAATATGCTTTCTCTTGCCCAGACTCTGAATGCGAAGATTTTGCAAGCTTCGACAAGCGAGGTCTACGGCGACCCGGAAATCCATCCTCAGCACGAAGGGTATTGGGGCAATGTCAATCCGATCGGCCTTCGCTCCTGCTATGATGAAAGCAAACGGTGCGCTGAGACGCTTTTCTTCGATTATCGCCGGCAATTCGGCCTTCCGATCAAGGTCGTCCGTATTTTCAATACTTATGGCCCCCGTATGCATCCTCAAGACGGACGCGTCGTCTCTAACTTCATCGTTCAAGCCTTGCGCGGCGAGCCGATCACGATTTATGGCGACGGAAGCCAGACTCGCTCTTTTTGCTATGTCGACGATCTGATTGAAGGGTTTATCCGCCTGATGGCTACCGGGCCCGACTTCACGGGTCCTGTCAACCTCGGCAACCCCGTTGAATTCCGCATCGCCGATTTAGCTCATCTTGTCCTCAAAATGACAGGATCTTCCTCCAAACTCATCTTTATGCCGCTTCCTCAAGACGATCCTAAACAACGTAAGCCCGATATTACACTCGCCAAGCAGCAGCTCGACTGGACGCCCAAAGTCTCTTTGGAAGAAGGTTTGGGCCAGACTATTCATTACTTCAAAAAGCTGTTTTCTCAGTAATAAATCAGATTAGCAAAAGAAATAATCTTTATTAATATTTCATAAAAATTCTTTGTAAGATTAAGCTTGAACTCTTCTAAAAGGAGAGTCTTATGTCTACACAGTTTTCAGTATGGGCTCCTAGTACTTGGGCTGCCTATGCATCAGAGCAGATGGAAAGAGCTGCTGATGCAGCAGCCGAAACGATCGTGGATGCGGCAGTCAAGAAGGGCATGGCGGATAAGGTCGCTAAGGCTGTGGTTGAGAGCGGAGCTTTAGATCAGCTTGCAGCACAAACCCCGCAATATCAGGAATATCAAACGCGTATTCAGGAATATGCTGAGCATTATGAGAGATATACCACTGCAGGGATGTATGCGAGTATTACAGGCGGGACTGTAGGAATATGCCTCACGTTAACAGGTCGAGCGAAGGCTGGTTATACACTTATCGTTGTCTCTTTACCGATGGGGTATTTTTCTTATAATGCTAATAAAGTTTACGAAAATCTCGAAAATGATTTTGCGAATAATATAATTCAACATATGTCTCGTAAAAATAAAAAGGATCAGTTTGACCAAAAAAAGCTCAGGGAAACTCTAAAGAAAGGGACCCTGTGCTACGATCCTTTTATCGAGTTCCATGCCCGCCATTTTATGGCTCACATGGCATCTTTGGAGAAAATCCGCGCTAAAAAATCATCGGGGCAATGAACCATTTGCTTGGAGCTCGCGCCATTTTTTGATGACTTGGCCGGCAATCGTTCCTCCATCGCGACCTGCGTAGCGATACCGGAGGAAAACAACCACGACGAGTTCAGGGTCTTCATAGGTCCGTGGAGGATAGGCATCCTTGTAGGAGATCGCTGCTAGCCAGACATTATCTTTCATGACGGCTTTTGCCGATTTCGAGACAGTCTGTTTATACTTAATTTGCGCAGTCCCTGTTTTTGCAATCATCTCTTTATGGATCTCAAAATAATCGCGCAGCGCTGACGGATGATCATAGAAATTCCGCATAATCGAAGGGCGCGCAGATCCGCGAGATCCCATGACGACGCGCCGCATCCCTTCAGCGATGATATCAAAAACATCCGTGGGCATAGGCAGCGTTCTTTTGATTTCAGTGGGACAGTAGTAGACGATATTTTCATTCCGATCGATGGTCTTCGTCGTAAAAATTTTCTCTCTCTCATGATCGGCAGGATGAATCTCATGCTGCAAGACCCGCTCAGGGCCCTCCATCGTTTTTAAAACGTGCGGTTTGACGACGGCGCCTCGATTGGCAAAAGTTGAAAGCATCACGGCAGTCTGCAAGGGGGTGACTTCTAACGTATGCTGACCAATGGCAAAAGAATAGAGTCCCGTGCGGTTTTGATCGAGGTCATCGGCGACATTGCCTTTGGCTTCGCTGGGCAGGTCGATGCCTGTTTTTTCTCCCAGTGCAAAAGCATGTGCTGCACCGGCTAGGCTCATCGGATTTTGGATGTGCTCTCCAGCAAGAAGGGCAAAATAAAGGTTGCTGGACTGCTCTAAGGCCCCGATAAGATCAATCTTTCCCATGCCGCTGTGAGAGCTGCGGGGGAGGCGGCCTCCTTTATAGTTGCGGTAATAAGGGGTCCCGTCCAAGGCATACCCGAGGATTTGTTTGGGGGAATTGGAAAGATGATTTCCTTGCAGGTCATCGATCAAGACTAAGGGATTTAGCTCTTTATGTTGCTCCCGCCGCTCCATGAGAGTCTGATAAGCTGTGACAATTTTGAAAACCGAGCCTTGAGCGCTGGTTTGGCGGAAGGCCTGAGAGCGGGAAAACCCATAACCGTACAGCGGATAGAAAGCAGCAGCGAGGTGTTTCTCCAGCTGCTCTCCATGATGGGTGCGGAGCTGAGTATATTTACCTTGCAGAGGTGCGGTTAAATCTTCAAAGGAGCGAAGCGTTTTTAAATACGCTAGCCCTAGCGGCATCGAGAGCTCTTCGAGCTTTTGCTTGAGCGATGGCGAAGGTTTTTTTGCCGTGTGAAAGTCTTTCATATAAGCAAAGTAGGGGCGGAGGTGAGGGTGGGTCTCCAATGAAATGGGCACTTGCCCCGTGAGCGCCGTATAAAGAAAAACAGATTTATAAGCGTCCCAGAAAGCTCGGAAGAGTTTCCGTTCAATACGGTCCAGATAGTCGGTATAAGGCCGGGTATATCGTTTTTGCGCCTTTTCTTCCTCCCGTTTTGCTTTCAAATAGTCCTTAAAATGTTCTCTTCTCCAATCAATGAAATCATAATCGTAAAAAAGTTCCTGTACTTCTTCTTTAATTTGCCCGAGGAGCTGCACGGCTTGCTGTTCATCCAGCCGATGTTCGGTTAATGTGAGATGCCCCATTGCAGGGATCAGCTCCAGTTCAAAGAGCTCTTGCGGGGCAATCAAGTGGCACAAATCGATGATGAGTAAGCGATCGTCTTCTGATAGTTCCCGGAGGGCAGGATGGTAAATACCATGCTCTTGGACTTGCAAAGCCGTGCGAAGGTCTCCGATTTGATGCAGGGCAGGCGGGAGAAGTCCTTTGTGCGGCAGGATGGCTTGTAAATATCTTTCCCATGTCAGCGGGATTTTTTCCTCGATATATTTTCCCTGTGTAAAAGAAAAATACTCCCTTTCAATGGGCCGTTTCCCATCCCAGATAGCACTTAAATATCCTTCGTTTTCCAGCCATTTTTTGACGGCCAGTTCCTTCTCTTTCTTCAGATCTGCGTCTCGGATGGGAATGAAATCATTCGGATCGAAACGGGGATACGAAGCCAAAGCGACAACCTCGCCCGTTTTAGGCAGCATGGCCACCACAGAGCCGCCTCTCATCCACGATTCATCTAACAGCCCGTCTTGCCGAGATCCTTCCATAGCCGCAAGAAGCTTTTCGGCAAAATCCTGCAGTTCAACAGAGATCGTCAGCGTAAGTTTTTTCCCAGGAAGAGGCGGACGGGAGCCGGGAAGTTCTTGCAGGCAGTTTCCCTTCACATCGATTTCGTAGATGTGTTTTCCATAGTAGCCTCTCAAAGCTTCTTCATAAGAAGCTTCCACGCCGAGTTTTCCGATGAGATCGTTCAGCGTATAAGCTTTTTCTTGCAGTTCGACAAACCGGTGGTAAACTTCCTCAGGCGAGCTAAAACCCTCCGGCAGAAAGGGATTCTCGTTCCTTTCTCTCGCTGTTAAGTAGTCCTCCAGAGTGTTGAGCTCCTGGGCAATTTGCAGATATTTGTCTGAGTCCATCGTCCCCAGATATCCGATGACATCGCAGCCGACTTTGCCGTAAGGGTAATGCCGGCGGCTGACCCGCTCTGCTTGCAAACCCAGCCAGTCTTTTTCGAGCATCCGAAGCCGGTAGTACTGCTCTTCTGAAATATCTTCTTTAATCACGAAAGGCGTATGCGGCAGCAGGGCGGCTTTTCCGTGGATGATATCTTCCACGCGGGTGACATCGATTCCCAGCTCACGTCCCAGCATTTGCGCAAGCTCGGCAATATATTGAGTTCTCGCAGGTACCCGCACCCTTTTGCCATCTTCCATTTTTTTCCAGACGCTAGTAGGAATTTGCCGGATGTTGGCGTAGGAGACGGCAGCATTGTATTGGATCTTATTGATGGCCAGCGGTTTCCCAAAACGGTCCTGGATCGTGGCGCGGTCAGCTTTTTCAATAGTGACCCGCCTCTGCGGCTTTTTGGACTGCTCCACGTGATAATCGTGCTGGACCACTCCCAAATACCAAGTCCGAATCAAAATAAGAATCAGACAAAGCGAAATGAAGTGAAGGACTCGATTGGTCTTATGAGAAATGTCCATAACTTTTTCACACTATAGTACATTTTCTAGTTAGTGGGATCTGTAAATTTATTTTTTAACTGTAAAATTTATTTACAATCTCGTCGATCACGGTCCCTGAGTGTGCAATTGTACTTGGAAAAAACGGTCACATAGAGTAAATTGTTTAGCTATGCGCCTGTAGTTCAATGGTAGAACCGTAGCCTTCCAAGCTACTTGTGTCAGTTCGATTCTGATCAGGCGCTTTTGTAGGGGCAGGTCTTAAGACCTGCTCCTACATAACATTATAAACATGATTAACCAAGACCGAAATCTGCTCTCAAAAGCAGATGCCGTGTCGAATGTAACCTACGAGGGACAAGGCTTGGCAACAGCACAAGAGAAATCGCAAGAGACTATCGTCAGCGTAAAAGAATTATTAGAATGCGGGGCCCATTTCGGCCACCAAAAGCACCGTTGGAATCCGAAGATGAAACGTTATATCTTCGAGGAACGCAATGGAATCTATATCATCGATCTCGCAAAAACCGTTCAGCAAATTAGAAAGGCTGTTGAAGTCGTTAAAGACGCTGTAGCAAAACGGCGCTCCATTCTCTTTGTAGGAACTAAAAAGCAAGCTAAAAGCGTGGTCCGCGAATGTGCAGAGGCCAGTGGCGAATTTTATGTTTGCGAAAGATGGCTCGGCGGAGCATTGACAAACCTGCAAACGATCCGCCAATCCGTAAAAACCTTAGAGCGCATCGAAAAACGGATTGCGTCAGGCGGCGAAGGGTTCACCAAGAAAGAAATGGTCATGATGTCAAAAGAGCAGACTAAATTGGACCGCAACTTGTCCGGCATCCGCGCTATGCGCAAACCTCCAAGCCTATTGATCGTCGTTGATCCGGGCCGCGAGCATATTGCAGTAGCTGAAGCGATCAAACTCGGGATTCCCGTGATGGCCCTTGTCGATACGAATTGCGACCCAGATCCGATTGATTACGTCATTGCCTGCAACGACGATGCCCTTAAGAGCATCAAGCTTATTTTGTCCGCGCTCACGCAAGCTATCATCGATAAGAAGAATGAGATGAACATCGCTCTTGCCAAAGGGGAAGAGGCCGAAGCTGAGTCTTCAGAAGAAGCCGCTGCAGAGGAAGAAGGTGAGGAGGAAGCTCCATGACCAAAGTCACTGCAGACATGGTGAAAGAACTCCGGGAAAGAACCGGAGTTGGCATGGGCAAATGCAAAGAAGCCCTTGATCAAGCCCATGGCGACATGGAAAAAGCGATCGATCTGCTTCGTAAAGCCGGCATGGCCTCTGCTGTCAAAAAAGAAGGCCGTGAGACGAAAGAAGGAATGATCATCTCCGGTGAATCGAACGATGCTCTTGCTTTAGTCGAAATCAATGCCGAGACAGACTTTGTCGTGCAGAACGACCGGTTCAAGCAGTTTGCAAAAGATATTGCCCACGAAGTTGCGACAACAAAGCCTGCCTCTTTGGAAGCTTTCCTCGAGCAGAAATTTAGCAAAGACCCTTCTTTGACACTCGATCAACACCGAGCCATAGTCATGCAAAGCCTCGGAGAGAACATTAAAATCCGACGTCTTCAAATCTTTCCTAAATCTTCTAATCACTCTTTAGCGATCTACTCTCATATGGGAGGCAAGATCGTCACGCTAGTGGAAATGGACGGCGGAGCAGGACAAGAAGCTTTCGCACGCGAGATCGCCATGCATATTGCAGCTGAGTCGCCTGACTACTTAAGGTCTGATGAGGTTCCTGCGGATGTAAAGGCCCGAGAAGAAGAAATTGCTCGGGGCCAAGTGACCGGCAAGCCTGCCGCGATCGCCGATAAAATCGTCGAAGGCAAGCTGAAAGCTTTTTATGATCAAGTTTGCCTCTTGAATCAAAAGTTCGTGAAGGACAACTCCATCACGATTACGGATCTGGTGGCAAAAGAAGGACAACGTCTGGGCAAACCTTTAGCCATCCGCCGCTTCGTCCTTTGGAAAGTAGGTGGGTGATGGCCAAAAAATCCCCTTACAAACGAATTTTGCTCAAGCTTTCCGGAGAAGCCTTGATGGGCGCTGGGAAGTTTGGGATTGAGCATAAGGCCAGCAAGAGTATTGCCGCCGCCGTCAATGAAATTCATTTAATGGGGATTCAAATTGGTATTGTTGTCGGTGGGGGAAACATTTTCCGAGGCTCCCATGCCAAGGAGTTCGGTTTTTCCCGCACTCCCGCCGATCACATCGGCATGCTGGCCACGATGATTAATGGTTTGGTTTTGCAACAGTCTTTAGCAGCCCTCGGCTGTGAAAGCCATGTGATGAGCGCGTTTGACACCGATTCGATCATTGAAAAATACCATTGGCAGGGGGCTCTCGCTCATTTGGAGAGAGGCGCCCTTGTAATTTTTGTCGGAGGGACCGGTAATCCCTACTTTACCACCGATACTGCTGCCGCCTTGCGCGCCAGCGAAATCAATGCCAACGTTTTGATCAAAGCGACCAAAGTCGATGGCGTCTATGACAAAGATCCTATCCGCTATCCTTCCGCGAAAAAATTCGACCAGATGACCTACTCCGACATTCTGAATAAAAAACTGAATGTCATGGACTCCACAGCGATTGCTCTTTGCCGTGAAAATAAGATCCCCGTCCACGTCATCAACCTTTTCAAAAAAGGAGCCCTCCTTTCCGCTGTTACTGAGAGAAAGGGCGGTTCTTTGGTAACAGGAGACTAGCTGATGTCCACTGAAAAAGAAGTAGAATCCAAGATGCAAGCCACGCTTGAGCACTTCAAACAGGAGCTCAAGAACCTCCGCACTAACCGTGCCAATCCTGGCATGGTGGAAGGTGTCTCTGTTGAAGTGTATGGCACCCACATGAGAATTAAAGAGCTGGCGAATATTTCCGCTCCCGAGCCTCGTCAAATTCTCATTACTCCTTTCGATCCTCAAACCGCCGCAGCGATTTCCAAAGGAATCGAAAAAGCAAATTTAAATTTACAACCTATTCTTGAAAGCGGTGCTATCCGGATCAACGTGCCTCCCATGGACCAGGCCGTCCGGACTGAGATTGTCAAGCAGGGAAAAAAGAAAGCCGAAGACGCTAAAATCGCTATCCGCGATATCCGCCGTAAGAGCAACGAGACTATCCGTAAACAAAAAGGCGATGGACTGATCACCGAAGATGTTTTGAAAAAACTTGAAAAGATCATCCAAGACCTCACGGATAAATTTTGCAAAACGGTCGATGACCTATTTGCGGCCAAAGAAAAGGAAATTATGGCGGTTTAATCCGCCTTGCCTTAGAATGCTTCTCTCTCCCTTATTAAGGGAGAGACTGGCCCCATCGTCTAGCCCGGCCTAGGACACCAGATTTTCATTCTGATAACAGGGGTTCGAATCCCCTTGGGGTCAACGTTTCGAGACATTAGCTCAGTGGTAGAGCACCTCACTTTTAATGAGGGGGTCGATGGTTCAAGCCCATCATGTCTCAAATTTTTTTCCAAAAAATTTAGACATGAGCAAGCCAAAGTCTTGGCTTGCGCATGGGTTTGAAGTGAGTGGCGGAAGCCACGAACCGGCTTCTCGCTAATGACGAGAAGAAGCCCATCATGCCGCATCTTTTGCTCTTTGTTCTTTTACACTCATGGTAGTATCGTGGCTATACCAGGAGTCTTTATGGCTATCATTAACCCATATGTAGAAGGCTATCGTCTCCATCGTCATTCCGCTGAGTTTCAATGGCATCCCCCGCAGATACAAGAGAGCTTTTTAAAAGTCGGTTTTTTGAATATTCTATCGACTTATGGTTGGCATACTCGAGGTCAAGAGTACAGAGAGAGTGTTCCTCAGTTTAATTGGGCGTCACGATGCCCTGCAATTATGGAGTTAATCGCTCAAGAGCGCCCTGCAGTCCTAGGCCTTTGCGAGTTGGATCTTATACAAATTCAAGACCTAGAAAAAGAAATCAAAGAGGGAAGGCTAAAAGAGTACCAACTCATCGGTTTTTCTACTCAGACGGCAGAATCCCTTGAAGAGGCTAAGAGAAAGTATCCCGCAGATGCTTGGAAAACTTATGGCACGTTTGTCGCCGCTTTAATCAATGGCACGCTGATTGAAGTAAAAATTCCTCCTGAATGTGAACAGCTCCCTACTCATCCCGGACAAACGTGGCAGACAGTTTTAATGAAGGTGCACCTAGTTGATAAGATCGCCAGCCAAGCTTTTGTTTTTTTAGTCTCTCATTTTGATTATCATGCAGGATGCACAAATATCCGAGAGCAGTCCTGTGATCAAGAGTTACGGACCCTTCGTGCATTAGAACAACAGGGAATTCCGTATTTATCTGTGGGAGATCGCAACTGGTCCCCTAAGACAGGCGAGGAAGAGGCTAAGAGGTATATTGACTCAGGTCTTGTGACAGATATGCGTGATTACAACCAATATGGTTGCTTCGGATTGCCTGGCACTTTCCGAAGGGGGAAGGAATTTGTCACGATAGATACAGGATATCGCAGTAGGGGTTTGACCGAAGGGGTTGTCTACTACACAAGGGCAGGAAAATACGATCTTGCTACGAGGAAGTTACTTCCTGATACAGCTAAGATCAAAAAACAGCCAAATACCGGATTTGTCTCTGATCATTTCATGTTTATCGCTGGAGTACGATTCAAAAAACCTTTAAAAGGCTTGACTCATGCAGAGCCTTAGAGAGGATCAGCATTATTTCTTTTGAGCATATTGAATAGCAGCGTTCATATCTGGAAAGATATGGTCTTCTCCAATCAAGCTTAAGATTCCGAATTTTTTCAATTTCTTGAATAGGCGGTCGCTGATCCCCGCAAGCAGAAGCTTGGTTCCATCTCTGCTGCATTTATGATGAAACTCTTTTAACGCATACATGCCGCTCGCATCGATGATCGGAACTTTCCGCATGCGCAAAATAAAAATCTTGGGAGGAGATTCTAGGTTGGCCAGAATGTTCTTTAAGCTATCTGCCACCCCGAAGAAAAAGGGGCCTGTGATTTCGTAGACTTCAACACCCGCAGGAAGATTTTTTTTCTCTAAGGATTCCATCTCGTATTTTTCCGGACCTTCTGCATACTTCTTTTCCAAAGCTGTCAGCGAAACAACTTCCGAAAGATCTCCCATTCTTTTCATGAACAAAAAAACAGCCAAGATCATGCCCACCTCAACAGCGACTGTCAAATCGACAAGCACGGTAAGTACAAACGTAGTCAGCAGGACGGCGACATCTCCTCGCGGGGCTTTAAAGAGATGCACAAAATGGTCGAGTTCGCTCATATTCCAGGCCACCATCATTAAAACAGCGGCAAGAGCAGCCAAAGGAATTTGGCTCACCAGGGGAGCAAACGCTAAAATCACTAAAAGTACAGTAATGGAGTGGATCATCCCCGCGACAGGGGTTTTAGCGCCTGTTTTAATATTAGTCGCTGTGCGGGCAATGGCTCCCGTTGCAGGTATGCCTCCGCAGAGGACAGAGCCGATATTGGCGATCCCTTGGGCCATCAGCTCACAGTTAGACCTATGCCGGGTTCCTGCCATCCCATCGGCGACAATTGCCGATAGCAGCGATTCTATCCCTGCCAAAAAAGCGACGGTAATCGCTGCCGGGATAAAGGTTTGTAAATGAGCCCATGTTATTGAAGAGCTAGGAAAGGCAGGCGTAGGAAATGTGCGCTGGATCTCGCCGAAGCGCGTGGCAATCGTCTCGATGGGTAAATGAAGGAACCATGTCACTAAGGTGGCGACGATGACAGAAGCAATCCCCCAAGGAATCTTAGGAGCAAAGCGGCGGATCAGAAGGATGAGCAGGAGGGTTCCTCCCGCAATACCAAAAGTAGAAAAATCAGTTGTGGGCAAGGCGGAAAAGATAGCAGCCCATTTGGGAATGAAATCCGCCGGGACCTGGCTCATTTTAAGGCCCAAAAAGTCTTTAACTTGCGAAGAAAAGATGATCACCGCGATCCCTGTTGTAAATCCCGTGATCAAGGGATAAGGGATATATTTGATCAAAGCTCCCAGACGAGAAAACGCTGCGATTAAAAGAATAACGCCTGCCATCAAGGTCACAATCACCAGCCCATCATATCCGAATTTTTGAACGATTTCATAGATGATCACCACGAAAGCCCCCGTGGGGCCTCCGATCTGGAAGCGGCTTCCTCCAAGGAGAGAAATCAAAAAACCTGCAATGATAGCTGTATACAACCCTGCTTCAGGACTTAACCCTGCAGCGATGGAAAAAGCCATGGCCAGCGGCAGTGCAACAATGCCTACCGTCAGACCCGCGATGAGGTCGTGTTTAAAAAATGTCCATGAATAATTATTAAGGAAGGTCCACGATTTGGGGATAAATTCAATCCAACAAGGGGCCGGCTTTTTCTTCATCTTTACAGATTAGCATTTTCGAAAATAAATAGCCTCTCTCCCTCCATTCTCTCGCAGTTATTGAAAGCAGCAAATGTTTTCAGTTTTTCTTCGAAGGTTATTTCAAAATGTTCGGTTATCTTCCATCCTTTTTCTTTGTGAAAGCTTCGTATATGGAAAGTCTTTGCTGCGCGGTCCGCCTTGGGATCGAGGCGGGCGACGAACCGATTGCCATATAAAACTGGGAGGCAGAAATAGCCAAACTTCCGTTTATGCTCGGGCACGTAGCATTCCAGCATGTAATCAAAACCAAAGAGCCTCTGCAGTCTTTTGCGCTGCACAATTGCATTGTCAAAAGGCGACAAGATATGCACCTCTTTCCTTGCATCGAGATTAGAGAGGGTTTCACACAGCTGCTGAGTCGTATAATACACAGTATCTTCTACCTGGACTGTCATGATGAGATTCTCTTTTAGAAGCTTGCGGATATTTTTCGTGATGGCTTTTTTCGCATAGCCGCGCAGGTAGCCTATTTCTTCGGCAGTGACAATCCCGTGAGCCGCGATAGCTTTTAGAATCAGATGCTGAGCAAATTCATCTGCCGAAGGAAGCCTAGTATCGATACCAGGAGGCAAGACTCGCACGGTTAAATCGTACAGCTTTTGAAACCCTCTCCGCTCTGCGACCATGAGCTTGCCTTCCATGAAGAGCTGCTCCAAGGCTCTTTTTGCAGGTTTCCAGGTATACCAACTTCCCGAGCTTGGGCGGGGATCTTCAAAATCTTTGGATTGCAGAGGCCCTTCCGCGGTGATTTTATCGAGTACGTATTGTTTCATGCGGCGGTCTTGACTGAACCAATGTGATTTACCTTGAGCATAGATCTGCTTGCAAGGCAAAGAAAATCGAAAATCCTTCATGGGGAGGTAAGAAGCAGCATGGCTCCAGTACTCAAAAACTTTTTTTTCCTGGAGCAGCGTATCAAGGATATTCTCTTGGTAGCTATTGCTTCTCGACCATAACGTATGGTGATGGGCGCGAGCAACGACAGCTAGGGTATCGATCTGGATATAGCCAAGATGTTCTATGACTTTAAGAGAATTTTTTTTCCACCCGGCATTTCCTAAAAGCCCTTGGCTTTTAAGAGCAAGGGAGCGGGCTTCTTCGACGGAGATTTTCATTTTTTTGCAGGATCCCTTCAGCGAGTTCGACATCGAATTCTGTGGTGATCTTGATATTGCTTTCTTCACCGAGGACGACAGCCACAGGATGCCCTAGCTCTAAGACAAGAGAACAATCGTCGGTCGCATGGACCTGACGTGTTTTTTGATGAGCTTCCCAGATGAGTTGATAATCGAAGGTTTGGGGCGTTTGGCCGCGTAAATAGGCTTTGCGATCAGGAATAGATGTAATAAAAGTTCCTTCTTCAGAATGCACAATCGTATCAGCGCTCGGAATGCAAGTATCCACAGCACGATGTTTTAAAACAGAGCTGATATTGCGCTGTAAAATCTCAGGGGAGACAAAAGGCCGGACAGCATCATGGACCATGACAAACTCTGCCCCCGGGTTGCAGGCCTGCAGTCCGAGTAAAGAAGAGGCTTGGCGGGTGGGGCCTCCGGGCACGACTTGAACCTCGGGCGGAACTTCCTTTTTAACTTCATCGACCCAGTCGGGATGGCAAACCAAAATAATCTGCTCAAAAAGTCTAGATTCTAAAAATGTTTGAAGAGTATGTTGATAAATTTTTTGCTGTCCGAGCCGATGAAATTGCTTGGGGAGGGAGCTGCCTAGGCGGCTTCCGATCCCCGCCATGAGGAGAATTGCTGTAATCGATGCTTCCATTTCTTCTGCATTTTAATTAAAATGTCGATGATTTACCAGGCCTAAGTAGCTCAATTGGTAGAGCAGCGCATTCGTAATGCGGAGGTTGTCGGTTCGAGTCCGGTCTTAGGCATCTTTTTATTCTTCAAAATAAAGCATGGATTTTTTAATTCAAAAAACATAGATTCATAATCCATTTTTATTAAATAATTTATTTAGGGAGATGAATCGATGACCCCATTTATTCAAGGTGCAATAGCAGCAGCTACCACCGCTTGCATATACCGACAAATCACCCAAGCCAAAGAAAAACAGCCTACTTGGGAAAACATCACTTTAGCGGCGAACCATTTGTTCATAGTGGTCAATGCTCTCTTAAGAGAGAACAGTGTTAAATCACCTGCGTTCACATCATGCGCTCGAGCTGTTTTCTATCTGACACCTGTTGCCCTTGCATGGAGCTTCTATGCAAACAGAAAAATTACACGTAGGGAGAAATCCGTCTCTACTTATATTACTCAATTCTACTACCTTGTTGCGGCGGTGTCTCTAGCTTTCATAGGGAATAAAGAATTTAGAATCGCTGCTTTTTCTATCTTAGCTCTGGATGCTGCCGTTCATCGGAAACAGTGTCCCCAGATCCTCAGAAAAGTCTTCACGGTTTTCTGCCAGATAGCCGCCCTTGCAACTTTTATGCATTATTGGAAAAAACTGACGACAGTGGAAAGGCAATCTACAATGATGGTCATTGGGTTAGCTGTATTGGGTCCAAAAATTGTGGCGATGCTCCCCGAGGAAGATACATCAGAGGGAGGAGAAATTCGGGGAAAAGTACGGTATTCGGGCGCTGATAGGAGGTTTTTGAAAGAAAATGCTCACTATTGTCACTACAATCCTCATCATTGTTATCCTCCTGTTTACTATGGAGGAGGAATTTCGGATTCACACGCCTCTCAACCTCGGAGGGAGAAAGCTACATTTAATATCGATGCATGCTTTCTGTCTAACCCCGTTGAGGATTAACTATTCCTGCAAGGTCATGCCTTGAAGGGCTTTGTGGATGAACTCGGCCCGTTTGTGAGGCATATCATGAGTGTCAAGGGTTTTTTCATGGAGCAGCTGGGCTAGATGAGCGCGGCGGCATTTAAAAAACAGCGTATTAATCACTTGATTCGAGATGCCGGAAATCCAGCCTAAATCAAGACCCAGTTTTAGTGCGCTGAGGGCATTGAGAGCTTCTTTCGTTTGAAGTTGGTAGGAATGGACGAGAAGCCCATAGGCTCTGCTGACAAAATCTTTCATTTCAGCGTTGCCGGTCTCTTTCAGATGCGAGCGGAGAGCTTTTTCCGCAGCCATCAGCTTGAGAGCGGTAGTTTGTAGGGAGTGGAGGACGCCTTCTTCGGTGACGCCTAAGGTATAACGATTCTTCAGAATGAGAAAATCCCCGACGAGATCGTCGAGCGCTCCTTCCAGCCCCATTGTCATGACATCTTCTTCTTTTTGCTTGCCTAACACTTCGTGAAGCTGACCTGTGTGGTGTAGAGCGGGAATATGAAGATAGAGGAGCGCTTGAAGGGCAGTGCCGCATTGGGTGGGATCCGACGTCAGATAGCCGAATTTCGGTGAAAAAGCATATTCCAAAGTTTTGCCGATTTCCATTTCCAAGCCGAGGAGTTTTGACCAGGCGGCGTTGATATCACCCGAAGTATCGATCATTTGGAGCGCTAAGTGGTTTTTAAGATTGAGGCGCGCTAAGAAACGGCCTGTCTCGTCCAGGAGAAATCCTTGTCCTGCATCCGCATTTTGAAAACTTTCCAGGCAAAGAAAATGTTCAAAGATAAATTCCTTATCGAGAGGAGAGATTTTCTCAGCGGGAAAGAAAATCGGCGACTTCAAAGCAGGGTTTTTTTGAAGGGCCTCCGCTAATGAAGTGCTGAGAGTTTTCATTTCGCTTTCGCTCAGTTTAGAGGGGAATTTATAGCGGGATAGATTTCTTTGCAGGGTTAGAGAAGATCCGAGCCAAATCGGATTTTTATCTTCTTCCCACAGGGTATGTTGAGATAAAGAGGAGGGCAGCGAGCTCATTTTTGCTCCTCCCGCAGAGTTTTAATTTGATCGCGGAGCCAAGCAGCCTGCTCGTAGTTTTCTCTTTTTAATGCCTCATTGAGGGCTTCATTCAGGGAAGCAAGCTTAGTAGAGAGCGTGATATCGACAGGCTTGTCGGGAGACTTGCCGATATGGATTGCCTGCGCTCTTTGTGTAGCGAGCTTTTTTTGCAAAACGAGCGGAACGGCATCTGCCGCGATCATCTCGCTGACAAGAAAGTCGTTAAAGACAGCGTAGCATTCGGTACAGCCGACAGGCTGGCCCATCCGGACCGATTCCAGGGATGTCCCGCAATGGCCGCAGCAAAGGAGGCTTTCTTGTTTTTCAGTCTTGCTGGCCTCCCCGTGAAGTTTAGCTTGCAAGACAGGGCAGTCGGCGCACATTTCGGTGCAGTTGATCGTATTATCACGCAGGATTTCTTTATACAGGACTTTGACAGGACGTTTGCATTGACTGCATTCCACAGGACGCTCGCTCAAATCTCCACCTCTCTTGGAGGGTGTTTACAAAGTTAGGGTT
>JAFEGW010000010.1 GCA_018239715.1 Verrucomicrobiota bacterium | reverse complement strand
TCTTTTAGGTACGCTCCCTAGTCTCAGCATAGTAAAATTTTCCAAAAATCGAGATAATGCATTCATTTCCGTTAGTGATGACCGCATATTGTGGATTGATCCCCGTTACACAAGGCCTCCATGTGCATTTACACAGAGGAGTAATGAATGCCTGAACGCGGGCAGCGATATTTTGATGCGCTTCGCTGTTTTCTGATCGTACAGTCTCTGCAATTCCTCGGAGCGTGTCGAGCTGCCTCTGGAAGATGTTATCGACTTCACTTTCCTCTTTTGCTAGCACTTTTTTATAATCGAAAACATTCCTAGCGTTTTCAACAGCCAACATGGCGCTGCGCGCCGCTGCAGTCTTTGAAGAGCCATGAGTTTCATTCGCAATGATGGATTCGAGAGCAGTTGTCAGATCCTGCAATACCGTTGCGCAACTGGTTTTATTCATGACTGCCATACAACCTCCAAATTTTTCTTGGCAATTCTAAGCTTAAATAATTTTTTACTCCAACATCTTTCTAAAGACTGTACTTTTCAAGCAAGGTGGGTATAATTCCTTTCTACTATGACAATAACTCCCATGATGTCCCAATGGCACGCGTGCAAAAAAAAAGCTGAGGGAGCTTTGCTCTTGTTCCGCCTGGGCGATTTCTATGAAGCGTTTGAAGACGATGCTCTGATCTTGGCCAAAGAACTCGATCTGGTTCTTACCAAACGGCAAGAGACGCCGATGGCAGGCATTCCCGCTCATACCTGTGAAACTTACATCGACCGTTTGGTCTCTAGGGGATTTCGAGTAGCGGTTGCTGAGCAAATGGAAGATCCCAAAGAGGTGAAAGGCATCGTTAAACGGGAAATCGTCCGCCTGATCACACCCGGGTCCGTGATCAACTCGTCTCTTTTGAATGACAAATCCCACAATTTCCTGGCCTGCCTGGCGCAGGTCAACTCAATCTATGGGCTAGCAATCTTAGATCTCACAACGGCCGATTTCCGTGTGATGGAGTTCCAAGAGGATCCAGAGCTCTTGGATGAACTGGGCCGCCTAGATCCTAAAGAGATCGTCGTTTCAGAAAAGTGCTTTAAACACTTAAGCTCTTCCCTGGAAGAACTCAAGATCAGCTCGACATTAGTCCGCGAAGAGTGGCACTTCGATCACCAATTTGCCTATGATAGTTTAGTCAAACACTTCCAGGTCCATACGCTCGACGGTTTTGGGCTCAAAGGAATGACCGCGGCCATCAATGCGGCCGGCGCTCTCATGACTTATGTCAAAGACGATCTCAATCTCCATTTTGGCCATATCAAGGCAATCCATCCTCACCATCTTTCTAAGTTCATGGCGCTCGACAGGATCACCCAGCGGCATCTGGAGCTGATCGACCCTCTCCACGATAAAGGAAAAACACTCCTGCAGCTGCTGGATGAGACAGCCACGCCGATGGGAGGGCGCCTCCTCAAAGAATGGCTCCTCCATCCTCTTCTTTCGGTCGATGAAATCCAAGTCCGTCAAGACCATGTCGAAAAATTCTTCCGAGCCTCCGAGCAAAGCTCTGCTTTGCAAAAATCTCTGAAAGAAGTGAGGGATCTCGAGCGGCTCATCATGCGGATCGAGACGGGATATGCCACACCAAGAGACCTGGCAGGGCTCCGTTTTTCTTTAGAGCCGCTGCCTGAGATTTCTAAAATCTTAATTCAGCTGGGCATGGCTGGTCTAACGGACTTTTCAGCCCTTACCCAAAAAATTAAAGCCGCCCTTGTCGATGCTCCTCCTTTGAGACTCAGCGATGGAGGGATTTTTAGACCGGGCTATGATCCCGAACTCGATGCGCTTAAAATCCTTCAATCCGACAGCCAAACATGGCTGGCCTCTTATCAAACGAAGCTGCGTGAAGAGGTGCAGATCAAAACGCTCAAGGTCGGTTATACACAGGCGTTTGGATACTATATCGAAGTCAGCCGCGGACAATCGGAAAAGATGCCTCTTTCCTTCCAGCGCCGTCAAACGCTCGTCAACACCGAAAGATACATCTCGCCCGAGTTGAAAGAATTCGAGCATAAAATCCTCACCGCTGAAGATAAAATCACTTTCTTGGAAAACCGTCTTTTTCAAGAACTGAGATCAGAAATCGCCGCCTTTGCCGAGACGATCCGTACTGCCGCCAAGTGGATCGCAGAAATCGATGTCTATTTAAGTCTTGCTAAAGTCGCCCGCGAGCAGAGATATACACGCCCTCTCTTGGACAACTCCGATTCCCTCCACATTGTGGAAGGGCGCCATCCTGTGATCGAGGCCTCCTTAGAACGGGAAGCTTTTATCCCCAACGATGTGCAGTTCGATCCAAGCCAGCGGCTCCTCGTGATCACAGGACCCAACATGGCCGGCAAATCGACTTACATCCGGCAAGTCGCTTTAATCGCTTTGCTAGCTCAAATCGGCTCGTTTGTCCCGGCAAAATGTGCCCAAGTCGGCGTCATTGATAAACTCTTCACGCGGATCGGGGCTAGCGATGACCTCAGCCGCGGCCAGTCGACGTTCATGGTGGAGATGAGCGAAACGGCTAATATCCTCAACAATGCTACTTCTAGATCTCTGGTCATCCTCGATGAAATCGGCCGAGGCACCAGTACCTATGACGGCATTGCTATCGCTTGGTCCGTCGCAGATTATCTGCTCACAGAAAAAGGAAAACAGGCTAAAACCCTTTTTGCGACCCACTACTTTGAGCTGACACAGCTCGAAGAAGAAGTCCCGGGCGCTGTGAACTACAATGTCGCTGTCCATGAATCCGAGAAGGGCATCGTCTTCCTCCGGAAAATCGTCAAAGGCGGAACCGACAAAAGCTACGGTATCCATGTCGCGAAACTCGCTGGCCTTCCTTTCCCTGTCGTCAAGAAAGCGCAAGAAATGCTCGATCAGCTCCATGCGACGGCTCTGAAAAATGCAAAAAAGCCCTCCAAGCCCCAGGACAAACAGCTTGACCTCTTTTGATGTAAATTCTCTTTCTAAATACTCGACCGAGCCCGGCGTCTATCTCATGAAAAATCAGGCTGGCCTGGTGATCTATGTTGGCAAAGCTAATAATCTGCGCCAGCGGCTGAAGCAGTATTTCGCAGCGGGACGCGATGAGCGGGCCATGATCCCCTTTTTAGTTGCCGAGATCGTCACGATCGATATCATCGTCGTCACGACAGAAAAAGAGGCTCTCCTTCTTGAAAACACTCTCATCAAAAAACACAAGCCGAAGTTCAACGCCCTCTTAAAAGACGACAAAACGTTCGTCAGTCTGATGATCAACAATAAACACCCCTGGCCCATGATCCAGCTGATCCGGTACAAAGGGAAACCGAAAAAAGACGGGATCTATTTTGGACCGTATACCA
The DNA here is from genome assembly GCA_018239715.1 of Verrucomicrobiota bacterium. GTDB lineage: Bacteria > Chlamydiota > Chlamydiia > Chlamydiales > Rhabdochlamydiaceae > PALSA-1444. The sequence goes on along the minus strand of JAFEGW010000010.1, from coordinate 16,198 downwards.
GCGCCTATGCGGCCCGGCAGACGTTTGAGCTCATGACCCGGATTTTTCCTTTAAGACAATGTTCGGATGAAGAGCTGAAACGGCGTACGCGCCCTTGTCTGCTATATGGGATCAAACGGTGCATTGCTCCTTGCGTCGGCTTTTGCACGAAAGAAGAGTACCGATCGTATGTCGATAAAGCCATCGATTTTCTGCGAGGACACGATCAAAAAATCCTCAACGAGCTCGAGATGGAGATGCAAAAGGCCTCCGATGCCTTAGAATTTGAAAAAGCCGCCGCTTTTCTTTTGACGATCAAACAGATTCAGCACATCATCCAAGGCGGCGGCATCATTGCCAAAGCCGCCGGCAAAGATTGCGACGCCCTTGCCCTGCATCGGCAAGGCGGCGAGGTGATGCTGGCCCAGCTTTTCTTCCGCGAAGGAAAACTCATTGGGTCGGAACATTATTCGTTTTCGGAAGTCGCGGAAGGCGACGAAGAAATTTACACTTCATTTTTACTCCAGTACTACAAAGAAAGGACCGTGCGGCCGCAAGAGATCCTTCTCCCTATTGAACTCACCCATCAAGAAACCCTAGAAGAGATTTTAGGCCTTAACTTGCTCTATCCTCAGAAAGGAGATAAAAAAGCGATCGTCCACCTGGCAGAAAAAAACGCTAAAGAGCTCTTCCAACAGGAAAAAGATGAAAACGATCTGACGGAGAAAATGCTTCTGGATCTTCAGGAAACTCTTGGGCTCCTCCGCTTTCCCGAGAGAATCGAATGTTTTGACACCTCCAACATCTCAGGCTCTGATCTGGTCGCTTCGATGGTGGCCTTTACCCATGGGAAATACGATAAAAAGCGGACTCGCCTTTTCAAAATCCGAGATATCCCCAAAGGCGATGATTACGCCGCGCTCCATCAAGTGATTTCTAGGCGCCTCCTCCGTGCCAAAGAAGAAAACGACCTGCCTGATCTGGTGGTTGTCGACGGAGGCAAAGGGCAGCTCACCCAGGCTATCTCTGTTCTCAAAGAACTCGATATTGTCACCGTCGATGTGATTTCTGTGGCCAAGCAGGAAGGGAAGCACGAGAAAGGGCTCACTCAAGAGAAAGTATTCCTTCCGGGCCATTCCGAACCCATCCTTCTTCCTCTTCATTCTCCCCTGTTATTTCTCCTGCAGAGAATCCGCGACGAAGCTCACCGGAAAGCCATCGGGTTCCACCGCAACAGGCGTTCCAAACGAACCATCACGTCGATGATTGATGAAATCCCCGGCATCGGAGATGTAAAAAGGCAAAGGCTGCTATCTCATTTCGGAAGCCTCCAACGGATATTAGAGGCCTCGGAATCCGCCCTTCTCGAAGTGAAAGGGATCACCTCCAAAGATGTCGCTCAAATCCAAAAATTTGCCAAAAAAATATGAAATTCTGGTGGGGAGTCATGTGCTTGCTTCCTTTGAACCTGCTACCCTCTACCGTCCAGACTTCCCAAGGAAACGTTGCCTATATCGATACCAGAGGAAGCTGCTCGATACTTTTTCAAAAGACATTCATCCACATTTACAGAGGGTTTTGGGGCCCATCCACCCACCGTTGTCTTGGAGCCTGTGTTGTTGAATATCGTAATCCGATTTTCTAAAATACCAATTTTTGCCAGGCGCTCACCATAAAGTGGCTACTTGTATTTGAGGATTGCAGAGGATTTGAAACGGAAATGTTTCCAGGTTGGTTGAAAGTTTTTTGTAATTTTTTTCATCTATTGCATGATGATCATGAATATTGAGTTAGGAGTGTAAATTTATTGCAAAAAAATGCAGCCCCCATTGATCTGGGGGCTTAAGAAATGGATTAATCAATATTCAACTCAGCTGCTTGGATATGAGTTTCTTTGTTATCATCTCTCATAGTCCATGCAATTATACCGTGTCCTTTTTCATTGAAAGCGACATCAAACTCATAGTATTGTTGTCCTTCAGGCGATAACACAGCAGAAGACCACTCTCCCGTTGCAGTCGACAAAGTCGCTCCATAAATGGATGAGGAAGATTTTTGCCGTTCCTTCCAGAGCACGATAAAGCAATTTTTATTCGTTACTCTGACTTTGACGTCTTCAACATCTTTCTCCTTATTTGTCATAGCCAAAGGTGAAGACCATGGTTGTCCTACAGGCTTACAAACAACCTGAAGAACCGATTTTTTCCCTTCTTTAACACTACAAGCGACTAAAATATTTCCATCATCATCAATAGCAATTTTTGGGCTTCCTCCATACTTCCTCTGTTCAAAAATAGGAATGGGGGATGACCAAAGCTGCCCCTTAGATTTGTTAGCCACATAAATCACTTTTTTCTTTTTTTCCTTCACAGCCCAAGCTGCAACGACATCTCCTTCATTATTGAGCGCAATTTTAACATTCATAAAATTCTCTTTGGAGATAGCAAAAGGGACAGGCTCGGCCCACTCACCCTTGAAATACGTTATCGCTACCAGGTTGTTCATTGAAGAATCAAAATTATGATCTTCCAAAAGTATTGCCACATTTTCAGCGTTGTTCATAACAGCTTTTAATGCGCTAAAATATCCACCGGCATGACTCGATTTAAAAATAGTGGCAGGAGTAGACCATCTAAAGCCCTCCTGAGACCATGCTGCTATTAAGGTCTTTGGAAGACGATTCCAATTTTTTCCACTTTCATATTTGGATTCCGACCAAAGGGTCAAGTTTGCTCCCTTTTTGTTTCTAAACATCCATTTTTCACTGCTATAACCTATATCGTCTGCTAGTATCGTCAGTTTTTTTTCGTTGGATTGATGAAGATATTTCATAACTTCTAGACAATACGAACTACTGTATTTCTGAGAATCTTTGATTTCATGTGAGCTCAAAAACAAAACATTTCCTTGTGCATCGAAACTAGTTTTCATTTCATATTTATCCTCTATGGGAGTAAAGAGATCAACAGCTGCCAACCAAGAATTGTTTTTTTCTTTTTTTGCAAATTTATAGACATATTCATCATTACCTTCATCATTCTCTCTTTTTAGGTTCCAAAAAGCATAAAAATTCCCGTGTTCATCGATAAGAGGTTGATGTCTAAAAATGTCTCCTTCGAGTTTAGCGAGCGCGGTAGCAGACCATTTTTTATCTGCATTCAAAGTTGCTGCTGATGGGGCCTCTTCTTCCTCATCGTTGTTAGTTCTCCAAAGAACCAGAGCTTCTCCATGTTCATTCAAAGCAATTTTTGGCCAATAATGATAAAATCCTGGCTCTGAAATCGTCACCGGTGCTGAGCAGCTCAACGCCCAGGCTTGTCCTATGCATACGGTTAAAAACAAAATAACTCTTTTCATGATCCCTCCTTTATGGAAAAAATAATTATAGATATCAGAATCAATGAGAGCTAATAAAAAATTGATTATTATCTCTCTAGCATTTAGATAAATAAATAGACGAAGACATCGTCATAGGGAGTCCATGATGGCAAAGAAAAAAGCAAAAAGAAAACCTGCAAAAAAAGCAGCTAAGAAAAAAACCGGCATGAGGGCCCAGATCACATGCCCGATGTGCAAATGCTCCTGCTCGATGAAAATGCCCAAAAAATGCATGAGCAGCTGCAAATGTCCTGAGTGCAAAAAAACCATGAAAGCAGATAAGTGCTGTATCTTATGCGACTACGGCAATAAGTCCTGCGGTGGCTGTAAATGATTTATTTCATCTGAAAGGTGAAGATAAAATCTCGTTTGTAGCCGAGTTGCTGGACTATCAGACGTCCTACCTCTAATTCAATCTCGCTGAGCAATTTTTTAGGCTCGAGGGATTCTAAGAGGGGAAGCTCGGCTACAAATTCTATTCTCTGATCTGCATGCAAAACGATATCAGTCTTCAATTTGTCTTCCGGATATCGATGTTTCCAATAATTATGAAGGAGCGACCGGAGCAGTTCTTTTTCGACATGGACCGCCGTGGTCATGCGGATTTGAAAATAGGCTTTCCGCTGTAAAAAATAAAACCCTATTCCTAAGATGGCCGCGACAGCGAGGAGAACTGCCCCTAGAGGAACAAATAAATCCTCGCGCTCGGTTAAAAAAGCAGCACAGACAACTCTGACATGGGGCGCCCAGGGCAGAGCGATAAAAAAGAGCCCTGCACAGGCAATTCCCAAAGTGATAAAAAACTGCACGGCTGAGAAAAGCAGGTTTTCTATGCGCATTAAAACTCTTCGGAATAACTCTCAGCTTGAGGACCTTGGGAGACGGCCTCTGCAAGAGAAGACTTTGTAATGAGGTTCTTAAAGACAACATGGACTAAGCTGACATGAAGCCCTGTTAAACGGCTGAGCTCTTCTGTCACTTTGGTCTGAACTTCTTCGGCTTTTTCGGGGATACAGACCCCATAAGCGACGTTCACTTCAAGCTTGACGCTAATGGAGTGGTTTTTCTGGTCTTGCTCTACCGAAATGCCGGTAATCCTCTCTGCGGGCTCTCGTCCGAAAAGGTTGTCGATCAGGTTTCCTTCGACTAAGGCAATGCCGTCGATCCTGAGCAAACATTGAACCACGATCGATTGAAAAACCTTCGTTTCGATGTCGCGCACATAGACAGTTTCAGGAAGCTCAATTTCTTTTGTATCGATTTGTTTCAGCGGATTATGCATATCTACACCCTCGTAGATGAGCATTGTAGCTGAGAAGTCGTATTTATTAAAAGAGACCAAGAACTGTGAAAGTTCTTGGTCTGTAGAAGAATTTACCAGCTGGCTTTGATAACGCCGGGAATCAGGCCTTGGTTGGCCATTTCACGGAAGCAAAGGCGGGACATTTTAAACTTACGGAGGTATCCGCGGGAACGGCCTGTGAATTGGCACCGGTTGCGGAGGCGGGTCGGAGAGGAGTTTTTAGGAAGTTTATCAAGAGATATCTGGGCTGCAAGACGCTCTTCGTCGGTCTTGTTGATATCTTTGATGATCTTTTTCAGTTGTTGTCTGCGATCCCATTTCAGTTTTACAAGACGCTCGCGTCGTTTCTGCTTTGCTACCAAACTCTTTCTTGCCATTATTTCTTTCTCCCAGGGCCTTTTTGACGTTGTTTTCTATTGGGGTCTGTTTTGTTAATCACATATACTCGACCTCGACGGCGGACGATCTTATCGCCCTTCGAAGGGTCTGCCTTAATTGAAGCTCTAACTTTCATAGCATAACCTTAATCTAAAATTTGTACGAGCTATTGTAATGATGTGAGATATTTCTCTGCAACAAGTTTTCCTTGAGAGATTTAGCCCGTTCGATTAAGATATTAGCTTTCGAGAAAAAATTATGAAAAGAACCTATCAACCTAGCAAAAGAAAACGTTCAAAGACATGCGGCTTTCGCAAGAGAATGAAAACCGCCAAAGGACGTCAAATCATCAATCGTCGTCGTTGGTCGGGACGCAAGAAATTGTCAGCTTAAAGCGACAATTTCCTAAGTCCAGGCGGCTCAAGACCCGTGATGAATTTCGGCGTATAAAAAAATACGGTAAAAGAATTACCGGACGTGCGGTCATTTTTGACGTATTAAGTGAAAAATTTCCTTTCCGTCGTCTGGGACTTACCGTTTCCAAAAGATTTGGCAATGCCCTCTCAAGAAATCGCTTTAAGCGGCTGATCCGTGAAGCTTTCCGTTTGACCCAATACCAGCTTCCCCCGGGCCTTATCCTCCATGTCACGCCCCGCCCTGATACACCGATGCCGACTTTCAAAGAGATTCTTGAAGACTTTGCTCTCCTCCTGTAATTGATTGAAATCCCCCACCACATTTAAGATGAACTTCTATGCTCAATGATCAGCAACGAAAAGCCATTCACACGACCGATGGACGCGTCCTCATCCTCGCCGGCGCCGGCAGCGGCAAAACCAGTGTGATCACTCATCGCATTGCCCATCTCATTAAAAATTTAAATACTCCTCCAACCTCGATTTTAGGGCTGACCTTCACCAATAAAGCCGCCGAAGAGATGCGCACCCGGGTCGCCGGCATGATCAATCCGTCGCTCGCTAAACAGGTCATGCTTTGCACTTTTCACAGCTTTTGCATGCAGATCTTAAGAAAAGAGATCCATAAGCTGGGATACACGAAAGATTTCAGCCTCTATGACGAAAGAGATGTCCGCCGTCTATTAAACCACCTCGTCCGTGAAGAACTGGGGGTCGATGGGGACCTCCCCTCTTTAGACCCTACCTATGAGGCCATTTCTCTGGCCAAGAACAAAGCGCAGACCCCGGATGAGATGGAAGGCGACAAAATGTCCAAAGAGCTCTATGGCCGCCTTCAAACTATCATGCGCGCCTATAATGCGGTCGATTTCGATAATCTGCTTTATCTGACCTTGCAGCTCTTCGAAGAGCATCCCGAAGTCCTCACCAAATATCAGACGCGGTTCCGGTATATCATGATCGATGAGTATCAAGACACGAACCCCATTCAATATCGACTCGCTAAACTGCTCAGCGCCTCCCATAATAACCTCTGTGTCGTCGGCGATGACGACCAGGCCATCTACGGCTGGCGCGGAGCTGAAATTAAAAATATTTTGCAGTTCGAGTCGGAGACCGTCATCAAGCTGGAGCAAAACTACCGTTCAACCCCGACCATCTTAACCGCCGCCAATACCGTCATCCGCCATAACCAACAGCGGCATATCAAAGAACTGTGGAGCACCAAAGAACCCGGCGATCTCATTGAAGTCTTCAATGCCCCCAACGATCAAGATGAAGCGGCCGCCGTCGTGATGCGGATGATCGCTTATAACAAAAACCATAAAATCCCTTGGAGTGAGATGGCGATTTTATACCGCTCCAACCTCTTAGCCCGGCCTTTAGAGCTGGCCCTGATGCAAGCCTGCTGGGAAAAAGAGGGGCAGTGGCGACGAGGCATCCCTTATCAGACTTTTGGCGGCACGGAATTTTCCGAGAGGGCCGAGATCAAAGACCTCGCGGCCTACCTCCGGGTGATTTCCAATCCCCAAGACCAAGAAGCAATCCTGAGAATCATCAACGTCCCTCGTCGAGGCATCTCCGATCAAGCCTTAGATAAGATCACTCAGCATAGCCGCACCCAAAAACAGCCTTTATGGAAAGTCCTGCATGAAGTCTCCGAGCTGGACGGCCTCTCCGACCGAGCTCTAAAAGGAATCCGGCATTTCATTGAGATTATTGAACAAGGACGCGAGAAATTTGCCCATCCTGCTTTTGATGAAGCTCTCCGCTGGCTCCTTGAAACGATCAACTATAGAAAAGCGATCGAAGAAGAAGTCAAAAGCGATAAAGCCCGCGAATACAAATGGGAAAACGTCGAAGCGTTTGTCCAGACCTCGAAAGAATACACCGATCTTCAAGAGTTCCTGGGAACGATGGCTTTAGATGACAATCAATTTTCCCAGCGTGAAGAGGCAGGCCGAGAGAACAAAGTCAATCTAATGACCTTCCATAGCGCCAAAGGATTAGAATTTACGCTCTGTTTTTTAGTTGGACTGGAAGATCAGATCATGCCGCATGAAAAAAGCATGGCCGAAGGCGGTCTCGAAGAAGAGCGGCGGCTCATGTACGTGGCGATGACCCGCGCGAAGCGGTATCTCACCCTCTCGATGGCCCGTCAGCGGAAAAGATACGGCAAGGATGTCAACATGACCCCTTCCCGCTTTCTCTTTGAGATCCCTAAAGAACTCATCAAAGTCACTTCTTGGAAAGGGTAAATCCTTTTCATGTTAAAATAGCCGCATCAGGAGAGTGCCGATGACAACTGAAGCACATTTTATCGTGCCGCCCTTAGCAAATTTGTGTCTTGCGTATTTGGTGGATAATCCAAAAGTATTAGAGACCAGCAAACCCCATCTCCCCTTGTCCGTCACAGAACTTATTATCAATTTCATTATTTCTAAAAAGATAGACAATCTAGATTTATTTCGATTTCTTCCGAATGCACAGCAAATGACGACCTTAAATCTTTCAAACCATCGGCATGTAACCCCTGAATTACTTTTGCAATTGCCGCTTTTATTTCCGCGATTAGCCTATCTTGATTTAGAAAATTGCTCCATTTCTGAAACAGAGATTTTTAAAAATTTTACTCAGTTAAAGAAGCTGAACGCCAAAGGGACTCAAATCAATGAAACAGCAGCTCGCCGTCTTTCCAAAGCTTTCGAAGGTTTAGAAGTCTGTCTGCAAGGACTCTCTTTCATAACCTTTACAAGTCGCAGTTGAGCGCACGGACTCCTAGAGCAATTAGATCTTTTTCACGTCCGATAAAAGTACCGCATAAGCCAAGAAAGGATCCCGGAAAGGAATTTTTTTCTCTTCCCCGCGAATTTTGTACAGGTAATAACCACGCGCAAAAGCTTGTTTGATCTCATCCCTTGTTAAGGCAATAGTTCCTTCGATGGCCTCCGTCTCTTCTTGCTCAGAGTTTTGCTCTTTCACCACTTTGGCCACGAAAATCGGCACAATCGTCGTCGTCATTCCTGAATCGGGAGGAATTTCTCCGACTCGTACAAGAGAATCGATGACCATCTTAGTCTCCTCCAAAGCCTCTCGCTGGGCTGCAGCTTCTAAGGTTTCTCCAGGATTGACGCCGCCCCGAGGAAGTTCGATTTCCCAAGAGCGTGTCGCATGCCGGTAATTGCAGTTCAAAACGACTTTTCCATTAGGGAGCACGGGCATCACAGCCACGCCGGGTGTACCGGTTAAGCTTTTGACCCATAGCATCCGGGCATAGATCCCTTCATGTCCGCTGGGAAAGCGACAGGCGTCATTGACCCACAACCAATATTTATCACGCCAAACTACACCGACATCGCGAGCTTGTTTTTTTTCAATGGCAGCCATTTTTTCTGGATCGGTTAAGATCTCGATCTCGCCTTTAGAGGAATCTCCAAGAGGCTGAATGATTGGAGGATATTGTTTGATCAGAGCAAAATACTCTTCGCGAGATTTTTCGCTACCCTGAATTGAGATTATAAAGACGGTCACTGCGATTAAAAAAATCTTCATATCACCTCCTAAGAAATCCGATATCTTATGTAACTGGGGGAAAAGATGCGAGAGCTATTTGACAGCTGGTAGGGCACTTCTTCGTTTCTTGAAAGCTTCCCAGACCATCTCTAAAAAGATAGAAATGCAAATCACAAGCGTTGCGATCCCTAGAAGGAAAAAGGCATCGTTTTGTGCTGTGGCGTGAGACTGCGTCAGCACATTGGCGCGAATGAGGGAAGCTGCAGTTTGCGAGGCCTCAGCCGGTATCGCACCGGTGTTATGAATCAGATGCGACTCCAGATTGCGGAGGACCGTTTGAAAAGCCGGCGAAGCGGTGTCGATTTGAGAGCCAAACATCTCATTGTGGAACTCCTGCCTTTCAATGGTCACAACTTGAGCCGAGAGAGAACCTATAGTTCCACCGATCTGACGAGCAAAAGTGATGAAGACGGAAGCAGCGCCCCCTAAAGCCGGACCGATCTCCGACATGGCATAGGCTGTCGCAGGCCCCAGGGAAAGTCCGATCCCGATCATCCGGAGATTCCACATCCAAAGAAGCTGCCCATGGCTGCTGTAGATGGTGACTTTTGGGTTGATCCAACAGCTAATCGTGATGAGGGCCATGCCGATGAGCGCTAGAAAACGGATGTTGAAGAATTTAGTGAGAAAGGCGGCGCAAGAGCTCACAATTCCAAGTGTCAGACCGCACGTCAATAAGTAAAGCCCGATCGTATGTTTTTCATAGTGGAGATCATAGTCAAGAAATGTCACCGATAAAATCTGAGTGCAGTAGAGCGGAGCTCCCACAAAAAAGATCGTGATACAGCCCAAAAGAAATGATTTGGTTTTGAAAAGAGAAAAAACAATCAAAGGATGAGGGTTTCTTAGTTCTAAGATGATTAACACCACCAAGCTCAATACCGATAGGGCGCTGCATGTGAGAATAAAAGGAGATGTCCATCCTTCGGTGTTCCAGGCAGCTTTAGCGCTATTTAAGATCATGAGCAAGGTGGAAATAAAAACAATAAAAGCAACATATCCCCCTGTATCGAATTTGCTCCCAACAGTAGGCTCTGTCTCTTGATGCAAAAGGGCGGTGGCAAGGAGCGAAGGCACGCCCAAAACGGCGCAAAGATAAAATGAAGACTGCCACGAGATATATTGGACAAAATAGCCTCCGACCAAATATCCGAGTACAGTCCCAATCCCGAATCCTAATCCGACATAAAGCGCTAGAGGCAGAGCGAGTTTTTCTTTAGGGAACGTTTGAGCAATGATCGCAATACTCAAAGGAAAAAGCGCGCCTGCTCCTGCGCCCCCAATGATGCGGGAAATGAGCAAGGACCAAAAATCAAACGCAAGTCCGTTCAAGAGCGAGCCGAACACTAACACGGCAAGTCCCAGGAAGAAAATGATCTTAAATCCATACTTGACGGCAAGATACACCCCGAGGGGCAGGATGATCCCTAGCATCATGATGAAGCTGACGGAGATCCACCGAAGATTGTCATCGCTCATTTGAAGAGCCCCTTGGATCGTCGAATCGGTGATATATCCGGCTGTTGCAGAAATGATGCCGATAACGGTCGCGAAGATGACATTGGCCAAAATCAGCCAAGGGAGAAATCGATTAGAGGGATCAATGAAAGTGGGGGCCCGCCAATTCATGGGGCGACCTTGATCTTAACTTCAGCTGACATGCCAGGGAATAAGTAGAGACCTTCAGCCCCCTCGACCGTGATTTTAAGAGGGACCCTTTGCGCGACTTTAGTATAATTTCCTGTCGCATTGTCTTGAGGGATCAAAGAAAACTCCGAGGCCGCTGCTCCCTTAATGACGAAAATTTTCCCCTGGAACGTCTTATCAGGATAGGCATCGACATGGATTTCCACCTCGTCGCCGATTTTGACATTTTCCATCTTGGTCTCTTCTAAGTTGGCAAGCACCCAAACATCTTTTAAATCATAGAGAGAAAACATCGCCTGTCCTGCCGCCATCACATCCCCTTCGTAGACCCACCGCTTGACAATCTTTCCATCGATATGAGCCCAGACCTTCGTGTGCGTCAGGATAGTTTCAATGACCCCCAGCTGCGTAATCGCATGTTCAAGGTCGGCCTTGGTCATCTCGAGTTTGGATTTAGCCATCGCAAAATTTTTCTGGGCATGGTCGAGCTGCTGCGCTGTCGTCACCCCTTCTTCAAATCCCTTCACTGCCCTCTCAAAATCATTGCGTACTTTTTCTAGATGGAACTCCTCCAGCATGACCGACGCCTTTAAAGACATGATCTTGGCCTCAGCTTCGACCTTTTGCGACTGCGGGATCGTATCGTCCATATCGGCAATCAAATCGCCGGCTTTGACATAGTCGCCTTCATCGACATAAAGCTTGATGATCCGCGCTGAGATATCAGAGCTCACTGCGACTTTAAACCCATCGATTTGAGCATCATTGGTACGGACAAAAGGACGATAATATTCGTGCCAGACCACCGTGCTGGCAGCGACAAGCACGAGAAGACCCAGAAGGATTAGAGGGATTTTTTTGCTCATTTTTCCTTTTCCTTGCCACTGGCATGAAGCAGGGCGTAATAGGACGATAATAAATCGAAACGGCCCTCATCTTGGGCCGTTTTGGCGCGGATGAGGCCATCGACAGAGATCAGGTAGTCGTAAATCGTCGTGAATCCGATTTCAAGCTGGCTTTTGGCCTGCTCGAGAGTCTGTTCGGCCAATTTATAGTTGGCCTTCGAAGTCAGATACTGGGCTAAAGCTTTTTGCATACTATAAAGCTGCTCTCTGACATCGGTATGAGCCGCTTGAGAAACCTTTTTCGCGGTGAATTTTGCAGCCCTGGCTTCCGCTCTTGCTTTTTGGATTCTGCGCGATCTGCCCGTTCCATCGAAAAGGTTCCAGCTCACCGAGAATCCGACAGCCCATTCAAAAACCTGGTTGTTAAATTGAGTTGAAGGCTGAAAAAAATAGGGAGTGGGCGCCCCGCCATAGTTTCCTAAAATCGAAACCGTCGGCCAGTATTCTCCCCTTTTCAATCTAATAGTCTCGTTCGCTAGCTTGACATGCGTTTCGCTGAGAAGGACATCGGGCCGATGGCTATCTGCATAGAGGCTCCATTTGGCAAACTCAGCTTGAGTAAAGACCTTGTCCATGATCTTGGACTCCATACTCACAAATGCTTTTTTCAAAATGTTTTCCTCTTGAAAAATGACCTCGGCCGCTTTCACTTTTTCTGCGAGCTCAGGGATTTGAAAAATATCGATATCTTCCTGGTTAAAAGTAAAGGGAGAGGTCTCGGGATCGTATCCCAAAACCTTGGAAAGCTCATCTTCATGGGACCTCAGCATCTTGAGCGTCTGGTAATAGGCATCGGTCACGTTGGCCACCGCCACACGGGCTTGGTTTACTTGATAGGCGGTAGCTTCCCCAATATTAAACTTCCCCTCCATCCGATCGGCAAGATAGTCGAGAAGATCGATATGCTCTTGCGCCGTCTTTAACTTTTTATGATCCAAAGCGACTTGGAAATAGAGCGTCCGTGTTTGGTAAAGCACGTCATTTTTGGCTGCCTCTAAAAGCCTTTTAAACTGTTCGACCATGAGCGCCGAGATGCCTACCTGATAGTAGAGCTGGGTAGAGAACAAGGTCTGGGTCATCGAGAGTTCTGTTAAAAAGGCCGAAGGTTTTTTGAGCAATAAAAAGGCGATTGGCTTTTGGGTTTTAAAACCCTGCGAGGTTAGGCTGAGCTGAGGAAGCCACTTAGAGATGGCATCCAGGCGACCCTGCCGCGCCATTTCGACCAGCTCTTCTGAAGCTCGGACCTGAGGATTGGTTGAAAGAGCGATCGCTTCCGCCTCTTGCAGCGAAAGAGCCTCCAAACTGCACATCGCAGATGCTAACAGCAAGATCCACTTCATAATTCTATCTATAATTTAAAAAATTATTTTACAAAGAAAAACTTATGAAAATTGCAGCTATTTGACTGGTTTAAAAGTTTTGCTTAAATTTATTTTAATTTATTAATAATTTATAGTATTTGTATTCAAATTAATTATGACTGCGAAAATTAGTTTAACAAATCAAATTTTAGCCCCTGAGTCTGTTCTTTCGATAGGTTTTCTGGGCCAAAAACCGTCGCGAGAGGACTTTTCTGACATTCATCTTCCGGCACTTTCAAAACTTCCAAGCAGTTTCAAAAAGTACGAAAGATGGGCTTGGGATCTCCTCCCTGTGCTGACCCTAATTCCGCCTTTAGGAACTGCTATCACGGGGCTATCAGAAGCAGCTCGAGTCACTCAAATAGCTCACAGGATCCTTAAGAGCAGGAATCTTAAAACTGCTTCTTACTATGCCTTCCAAGGAGCACTTTCATTGGGCAATATGATCCTCCTCTTTTTTGAGAGGCCACTCTCTACATCTCCCCTCGGCCGCCGCTTCATTTTAGCGATTAAAATTTTGACGATTAGCCATCAAATTTTTGCCGCTGCGCATCGAATTTACACCCAGCGAACTTCTGAAAGGCAGTTTGAAAAACTTTGCATGCATATTGCCAGCAATATCTTCTGTCTTATCGCTTTAACCTTTAATAATCGTGTGACCAAGTTTGCTTTTTTATGGATGCAAGGCGTAGCTGGCCTCTTCCACGCCGTTAGGCTAGCCGACAAAGACAAAGCTTTACCTACTTGCATTCATTTCGGGATGTTTCTATTCCGCTTTACGCAAGCGATTTATATCCTTTGCGAGGGCCTATTATTGCAAATCGAAGAGTTCAAGCCTCGCAGAGATGCTGAAGAACTCGCAGAGGAACGGCGTCGGCTTCTCATCTCCCCGTTGGAAGCTCGTAAAACAGAATTATCGAGATATGAAACAGTTGTTAAAAATCATTTAGGTGAAGAATTCTTGTATTTCAAACGCACAGGCCCTGAAGAAAAATTCTTAATTTTATGCGCTGACGCTGACCACAATACCGCTCTGGATCCGTGGCTCATCAAGCCTATCATCCGAAGGCTCAGTGAAAGGTACGATGTCAAGTTCCGTACAGTCTATAAAGTGGAGGATATCCAAACAGAAATTAAAGCCGCTGCTCAAATGGGAAGAGTCATGGGACTTTTACTCCGAGGCCACGGAGAGCCTTCTTCCATTCAACTGGATCGAAACCTTACAACAGGGCTTTTAAGCTCTCGAGACATCACTCCGCTACTCTTCGAAGGACTAGCTCCGGATTGCGTGATCGCTCTTGATAGCTGTAGCACAGCCGGATATCCGCATTTTAGCATTGCTTATCGCATTGCCAATCTTGCGCAAAGGACTACCTTTGCTGCTGATAGGCCCTTCAATATTCTGTCTTTGAAGCAAGTTTCCCCTTTAGAATGGAGCTTTGAGAATTCATCAAAAACAGTACGTACAAAAAAGCTGATCCCTTTGGAAGATGATTCCTTTCTGACCTTTTTAAAATCCCTATTTAGACAGCACTGAGGCATTGACGGCGGATGACTTCTTTGCCCCATTTGCCTGCCCAGTGAAGAATGATGGCCTCGAAATTGATCCCATCGCGAATGACCCAGTTGTATTTACTGGGAAGTTCGGCGACTTCGATATTCTCGCTATGGATGATGAACGTCAGCACGTCTTGATCGCCGAGGAATCGATCGTTGTGGCGGAGAGATAGATCAGCCCAGAGCGAAAGCAGCGGAGACTGGCGGTGGTAAGCGATGACTCCTGAGTTATAGACTTCTTCTTCGGAATATTGCTGATTTTCCAGGGCAAGGGCCATCTTGGAATGGACATGGATCTTATGAAATAAAGGCGCTAAGGGGCCTGTGATCTCGCAATCGAGATCAACCCAGATAGTTTCATCAAACGGAGTTTGCTGAAGAGCAAACGGTTTATAAAACCACTTTTCTCTTCCTTGCCAGAGTTCTTTTCCATAGATTTTTTCCCATTCTTCAATGAGATCGTTTGAAATAAGGCTTTTGGGGAAGACGAAATTTTTAGGGGCGTCCAAAGAAATCCAATGCCCTTTGCTTTGGCACCACTTTTTGGCCTCTGCTGACATACCAAAATCGACAAAGGCGACAGGATAGCAGTTGTGACGGCTATAGTGGGCCCACCACCATTCCAGCATCCATTCTTGGTTCTGGTCGCATCCGATTAAAATTCCCCGTGTCATTCGATTCCTAGCGGCGCAATCATCTGTTTCAATTCAGTCGGGGCATCTGCAATCGCTCTGTCCGCATGCAGACGCGCTTTATCCATCACCGATTTATCTTTGTAGAACTCCGCTAAAATGAGATGGCATCGCCAACGGTTGTCTGGATCTTGATCTCCAAAACGGCGGAGATATTTCTTCAGCGGTTTCACGATCTCGTCAACTTCTTTCTTCTTTTCAATATTGCGCTGGAAAGAGACTAAAGCCAGCTGCCATTCGACCGAGGAAGATTGAGGTTTGCGAGCACGGATCTCGGCTTTGATTTTTTGAGCTTGGCGAGGATGGTCTCGACAAACTTTTGCATAGTGTTCGATGAGAAAGTCGGTACCGGCATCTTTAGCGATCCCTGCTTTTAAGATTTTCTGTTCACAGGTTTTCATGTTGAGGACTTGGCATTTCCGATAAAACTGTAATAATTGGCTGACACTCAGCTTATCGACATTTTGGGAAAGTTCATGGATGGCCAGCATCTCTTTGAAGAGCGAAACATATTTTTCCGGAGGGATGACTAAAAAACCCAAACGTCCGACCTCTTCGCCTTTAGCTGAGTACAGAACGAGGAGAGGAGTTTCAGGCTCCTTGTTAGAAGCAGTCCTCTCTTCTTTGACGATCTCTGCGGAAGCTAATAAGGCTTGGAAAGAAGACGATTCCCAGACATCCCGGCGCAGTTGGTCCGACCAGGGACAGCTTTCCCCTCCAAAAATTCCTACGACTTTCGGCTCGCTCCACAGCAAGCTCAGCCCACAAAAGATGAAAAGGATTAGGTGTTTCATATATACTGTTTCCTAAACGTATAAAACTTAGCTATAAGAAATGCTTTACTTTCCTCCAACTATTATTTTGCGCCACAAGCGAGAAAATCTTAAAAAATGCTCGCTAAGAGGTTTAGAACAGCGGAGTGATATGATTTTTTTGACTTATCCGACGTCCGCGCTGCCCGATCTCACCGGTTATTGTGTCTTAACACTAGGGAGCGTACCTAAAAGAT